>NZ_CP018863.1:1200000-2400000 GCF_002849715.1 Arthrobacter crystallopoietes | reverse complement strand
TTCGGGCAAAGCGGTCATTGCCGGGACCAAGGTTGATGGCCGGCACTACCTGAAGTTCACCCTGCTCAACGCGGAGACCACGCTGGAAGACCTGCAGGAGATCCTCACCCTGGTCCGGAGCATCGGCGCCGGCTACCTGGCGGGAGTGCGTGCATGAACACCAAAATCCACGACTTCATTGCCATCGGCGTCGGTCCCTTCAACCTGGGCCTGGCCGCGCTCACGGAACCCATCCCCGAGCTCGACGGCCTGTTCCTCGACGCCCGCCCCGGCTTCGATTGGCATCCCGGCATGCTGCTCCAGGATGCCCATCTGCAGGTGCCGTTCCTGGCCGACCTGGTCACCCTCGCCGACCCCACGTCGTCGTACTCCTTCCTGAATTATCTGAAGGACACCGGACGGCTGTATCCGTTCTACATCCGCGAAAACTTCTACCCCCTCCGCGCGGAATTCAACCAGTACTGTCAGTGGGTGGCGGCCAAGCTGCCCAACGTCCGGTTCGGCGAGCGCGTGATCCACGTCGGCTATGACGACGGCGTTTACGAAGTCCGCTCGCGCAACGCCCGCAGCGGCGGGGAAACCGTCAGCCGCGCCCGCCGGCTGGTGCTGGGAACCGGGACGGCGCCCTTTGTCCCGGAGTCCTGCCGCGGCATCCTCGCCTCCGGCGGAACCGCGCTGCACAACTCGCAGTACGCGGAGCGCAAACGCGAACTGCAGGACAGCGCCAGCATCACCATCGTCGGCAGCGGCCAGAGCGCCGCCGAGCTGTATTACGACCTGCTGCAGGACATCGATACCTGCGGCTATGAGCTGAACTGGGTCACCCGCTCGGGCCGGTTCTTCCCGCTCGAGTACAGCAAGCTGACCTTGGAAATGACCTCCCCGGACTACGTGGACTACTTCCACGCCCTGCCGCCGGAAACCCGTTCCGGCCTCAATGCCAACCAGCACAATCTGTACAAGGGCATCGACGGCGCGCTGGTCAACGACATCTACGACCTGCTCTACACCAAGAGCCTGGCGGGCCCAGTGCGCACCCGGCTGCTGACCAACTCCGCACTGGAAGCGGCGGATTACAACCCGGCTACCGGACTCCACACGCTCGAACTGCACCACCTCGAACAGGGCCGGAGATTCACAGTGGCAAGCGCCGCCGTCGTTCTTGGCACCGGCTATACCTACCGGGAACCGGATTTCCTGGCCGGTATTGAGCGGCGGATCCGCCGGGATGGGCAGGGCAGGTTCGACGTGGACCGCGGCTACGGCATCGGCGTCGAGCCCGGCGAGATTTTCGTGCAGAATGCGGAACTGCACACGCACGGCTTCGTCACGCCGGATCTGGGCATGGCCGCGTACCGGAATTCCTGCATCATCCGCGAGATGCTCGGCTGGGAGTACTACCCGGTGGAGCGGCGCATCGCGTTCCAGGAGTTCGGTGTTCCCCCGGCCGCTGCGTCCGGCCTTCAGCCTGAGGCGGCACCGGCCGATGTCGCCGTCCCGGCCGCTCCACTGAGTGCTCCGCTGGCTGCTCCGCTGGCGGCCGAGGTGGCGCTGTGAACTTCACCTTTGAGCCCGTTGATCCCACTGCTCACGCACCCGTCCTGCACAGTTGGGTCACGCAGGAATACGCACGTTTCTGGGACATGCTGGACGCCACCGTCGGCGACGTCGCCGACGAGCACACGAAGATTGCCGCCGATCCGCACCACGAAGCCTGGCTAGGGTGCGACGGCGGTGTCCCCGCCTTCCTGCTCGAATGCTACGACCCGCTGCACTCACCACTGGCCGGCCGCTACGACGTGCTACCCGGCGACGTCGGCATGCATCTGCTGGTCGGGCCGCCGGAGGTTCCGCGCACCGGCTACACCGCGGCCGTCTTCCGCAGCGTTATGCAGTTCCTCTTCGAGCGGCCCGGAACCGAACGGGTGGTGGTCGAGCCGGACGTGCGCAATGCCAAGATCCTCGCCCTCAACGCCCGCATGGGTTTCCGGCAGGACCGGGTCCTCACCCTTCCGGACAAGGACGCCCTGCTCAGTTTCTGCACCCACGAACAATTCAGCCAAGCCATCGAAGGAGTCCGATCATGACTACCGCAGCCGATTCCCGCCCCGCTCCCCTGCCAACCCACGACGCCGCATTTCACCCCGGTGCCTGGGAGAACGTCACGACCCCCGGGCCCACCGCTGGTGAGCCTGTCCATCTGACACCGGCCCGCTGGGCCGCGGCGAACCGCCATCTGGTCCGGAAAGCCCTGTCCGAGTTCTCGCACGAGCGGATCTTCATACCCGAACCCCGCGGCGGCGGCGCCTACCGGCTGGTCTCCGACGACGGGCGGGTGCAGTATCTCTTCGCCGCCGAACTGCTGGAGCTGGGCCACTGGCTGATCCCCGCTGCCAGTATCCACCGCGTGATCGACGGAGCGGAGCGGCCCCTCGATGCCCTCGACTTCATCACCGAGTTCCGCCGGACCCTCGGCATCAACGAGGCCATGCTGCCGGTCTATCTGGAGGAGATCAGCAGCACGCTGTCCGGACATGCCTACAAGAATTCCGGCCCGGCCGCGGATCCCGCCGGGGATACTGCAGCGGGTCCGGCGACCCGCCCGGGTGCCCCGGATTCCACGGCGCTGGCTCAGGGTGTCACGCGCGGGGCAGATCCCGCCGCGGACTTCCAGGCCATCGAGCGGTCCATGTCCGAGGGGCATCCCTGTTTCGTCGCGAACAACGGCCGGCTCGGTTTCGGCCTGCACGACTATCTCGCGTACGCACCCGAAACCGGCAGCAGTGTGCGCCTGGCGTGGATTGCCGTGCACCGGGACCATGCGGCGTTCCACGCGATAGACGGACTGGGCTACCGGGAGCATATGGAGGCCGAGCTCGGTGCAGCGGCCCTGGCCGTCTACGACGCCGAGCTGACCTCCCGTGGCCTGCCGCCGGAGGACTACCTGCTGATGCCGGTCCATCCCTGGCAGTGGGAGAACAAACTGACGGTCACCTTCGCCGCCGAGATCGCCCGGCAGCACATTGTCTATCTGGGGCCCGGCGAGAATCTCTACCAGGCACAACAGTCGATCCGCACGTTCTTCAACCGCAGTGCCGGGACCAAGTGCTACGTCAAAACGGCACTCTCGGTCCTGAACATGGGCTTCATGCGCGGGCTCTCACCCGACTACATGGAGAGCACACCCGCCATCAACGACTGGGTCTACCGCCTTCTCCAGTCGGATGGAACTCTGCAGGACCTTAGCTTCAGCATCCTGCGCGAAACCGCTGCCATGGGCTACCGCAACCGCTATTTCGAGGCCGGCTCGCCCGCAGGCTCCGGGCACCGCAAGATGCTTTCGGCGCTGTGGCGGGAGAGTCCGATGCCCTCGCTGGCACCGGGAGAACAGTTAGCCACCATGGCGTCGCTGCTCCATCTGGATGCGGACGGCCAGCCGATGGCCGCCGCTTTGATCCGCCGCTCAGGCCTGTCTCCGACAGTCTGGCTGACCCGCTACCTGCGGGCGTACCTGGTTCCGGTCCTGCACTGCTTCTACCGTTACGAATTGGTCTTCATGCCGCATGGCGAAAACCTGATCCTGGTGCTGCAGGACGGCGTCCCGGTGCGCGCCATCATGAAGGACATCGGCGAAGAGATCGTGTTGCTGGGCGACACGGTTCATGTGCCGGCCGAGGCCGCGCGCATCCGGGTCGAGGTGCCGGAGCAGGACAAAGTGCTGTCCATTTTCACCGATGTCTTCGACTGCTTCTTCCGTTTCCTCGCCGCGATCCTGCATGAGCACGGCGAGCTGGACCAGCTTCAGTTCTGGCACACCGTCGCCGCCGTCGTGAGTGAATACCAGGAGCAGCATCCCGAACTCACGGACGCCTTCGCCCGGCACGATCTTTTCGCGCCGGAGTTCACGCTGTCCTGCTTGAACCGGCTGCAGCTGCGCAACAACCAGCAGATGCTCGATCTGGCCGATCCGTCCGGCAGCCTGCAGTTGCAGGGGACGCTGGCCAACCCGCTCTCGCGTTTCCGTCCGTAGGACGCAAGCAAGCAGCAGCCGTCCCTCCGGCGCCCCACCCGGACGGACGGCTGCTGAGTCCCGTTACTCGCTGGAAGACGTGTCCGTGGTCAGTCCGCGGTCGTCCGGCTGCTGCCGGTCCTTTTCCGCTGCCGGTCCCGTGGGTTCGCCTGCCACCGGAACTTCGACTGATTCCGGATCGGCCGATGCGTCCTCGGCGGAAGCCTGCTGGGGCGCACCCAGATCCGGCGAACTTTCCTCGTGCGCTACCGGGGCGGGCCGTCCGTCGTTGAGGTCGTCGGTACCGCTCTCGGAAGAACTGCTGCTGCCGGCAGAACCGCTGTCCGAATGCCCGGTGTCCTCGGGAGTGGCCTCCGGGGTTTCTTCCGGTTCGAAGGTGCTTTCCTCTCCGCCGGCGCCCATGCCCACGCCGTCCTCGGTGTTGGGGATAGTCCCCTCCGGCTCGGTCGTCGGATCCTCTTGCGGATTGCTGGCGTCAGTGCTCATTGGCCTTCTCCTTCTCATCCTCAGGCGGCGTTCCCAGGCTGCGTTGCAGAGCCTGCGGCCGGTGATTTCCACGCTAACAGTGCTTGTCGCCAAAGGTAAGTCTCCGCCGTCGTTCGCCCGGCGAAGCACGTTAGTCAGTAGGCTTGGAAGATGAAACGACCGAGTATCCTGGCAATCATTCTCGCCGGCGGGGCGGGCGGCCGCTTGGGCGTGCTGACGGACCAGCGGTCCAAACCCTCGGTCCCGTTCGGCAGCCACTACCGCCTGATCGACATCCCGCTGTCCAATCTGAAGCACAGCCACATTTCGGACGTTTGGATCGTGGAGCAGTACCTGCCCTATTCGCTGAACGACCACATCGCCAACGGCCGGCCCTGGGATCTTGACCGCACGCACGGCGGACTGCAGATCCTGCCGCCGTACCAGGGCGCGGACGGCGAGGGTTTCGCCGAAGGCAACGCGGACGCGCTCTACCGGCAGGCCAAACTGATCCGCGATTTCGATCCGGATCTGGTCCTGGTCCTCAGCGCCGACCACCTGTACCGGCTGGATTTCCGGGACCTGGTGGACACACACCTGCAGGCCGGCGCCGCCATGACCATGGTCACCACAGAGATCGACGGCGATGCCTCCCGCTATGGTGTGGTCCAGGTCGACGACGGCCGGGTCAACGGATTCGACTACAAGCCGAAGGAACCGCAGGGCAAACTGGTGGCCGCTGAGGTATTCCTCTACGACGCCCAGGTCCTGCTCGACACCATGGATCTGCTCGCAGATTCGGAGGCCGGGCTGCAGGACTACGGGGACAGCCTCGTCCCGCATCTAGTGGAAAAAGCCGTAGTGGCCGAGCACCGGCTGGACGGGTACTGGCGCGACCTCGGCACGGTGCCCAGCTACTGGGAAGCGCACATGGAGCTGCTCGACGGCGGCGGATTCAACCTGCATAATCCGGGATGGCCCGTCCTGACCGCCAGCCCGCAGCTGATGCCCGCGTTCATTGCCGCCGGCGCGCGGATCGAGGACAGCCTGATCGCGGCGGGAGCTGCAGTTCACGGAACGGTACAGCGCAGCGTCATCGGCCCCGGCGCCGTTGTGGAAGAAGGCGCCGTCGTTGCGGATTCGGTCCTCCTGCACAACGTCCGGGTGGGGCGTGATGCCCAGCTGGTCCGGGTCATCGCCGACGATGGCGTCGTCGTCGGCCGCAATGCGAAGATCGGCGACGACGGCGACATCGCCGTTCTCGGCGCCCGGAGCCAGGTCCCGGCGAACCTGTCGGTTGCCGCGGGAACGGAACTCGAACCGGACAGCGACACTAGCGATGCCGACGGCAGCACTGACCAACCGGGCAACGGCACAAGCGCCAGCAAATAGGTACGCGCCACCTCGGCTGTGAGCCGTGCGCGAACCCGGCCACAGCCTGTCGGCGGTGCGTGACAAGATGGAAGATGTGCCCCAACTTTCTTTTCCGCAGGTGGATGCCGGCGAGATCATCCGCCATGTCGGCGGTGCCGCGTTTGCCCGCGGCAAGGCTTACTCCTCGGGCAATGCCGTGGAGGACCTGACTTGGGATCCGGACACCGGCGTGCTGCAGAGCAGAGTCAACGGCACGGCTGCAGTTCCGTACCGCTGCCGGGTCCAGCTCAAGAAGAAGCACGACGCCGGTTACAGCCTGCTCGATAATTCCTGCAGCTGCCCGGTGGGTTACGACTGCAAACACGTGGCGGCCACTCTGCTGTACGGCAACCTGATGAATCTGCGCGCGAACGAGGAATTCAAGCTGTCCGCTGATCCCGCCCCATTTGCCGGTTACGGCGCATCGGCCTCTCCGGCCGTTCCCCAGTGGCAGCAGGCGCTGGACTCGTTGCTGGCAACGGGGCCGCAGTCCACCCCGAAGCGCGCTGCCAGCAGCATCGGCCGCAAGACACGCAGCCGTCTGATGCCGTTGGGACTGCAGTTCGAAGTGCGGGACCAGACCTTGCAGGCGCACCAGCAATGGCGGCCCGGATCGGGCGTGAGCCATAGCGGCCGCGTTCCCACCAACCGGATCCAGCTGGGCGTGCGTCCGGTGGTCCGGAACGACAAAGACCGCTGGGTCAGGAACAACCTGCGATGGAATTCCATCAGTTTCAAGACCTTCGGGATGAGTCTGGATCCCGAGCAGCACCGCTGGTTTTCACAGTTCGTACCGCTCCACCGCGCCAGCGGCCAGCTGCATTTCGGCGAAGACAATGACTGGCTGTACCTGGATGAGTTCAGCAGCCCGCTGCTGTGGCAGTTGCTTGACGAGGCCAAGCGCCTCGGTATTGCCATGCTCGGCGCCAAGGCGGATACCGCGGTCATCATCGGCCGGCACGCCGAGCTCCGCCTTGATGCCCGGGCTCCCGAGGCCGGGCTGACCTTGGAACCCTCGCTCTACATCGACGGGACACCGCAGCCGCTGGAAATGGCCGGCGCCATCGGCAACCACGGAGCCTACAGCTACGACAACGTGCTGCGCCAAATCACGCTGGCTCCCACGCAAAAGCAGTTGACTGCAGGCGAGCAGCAGCTGCTGCAGCGGCCTGCCGCCGTCGCCGTTCCCGAGGAAGACGTCCCGCAGTTCCTCGAACAGGTCTACCCCCGGCTGCAGCGCACCATCAGCGTCACCAGCAGCGACGCCTCCGTGGAGCTGCCGGAAATCCTGCCGCCGTCGCTGGTCCTTACCGCGACCTACGGCAAGGCGAACAGCCTGAAGCTGGAATGGGCCTTCGAATACGGCCGCGATGAGTCGGCGGCCCGCAAGCCGCTCGAAGCAGACCCGCAGGAAACCGGGTACCGGGACGCAGAAGCCGAAGCCGAGTTGAAGGCTGCCGTCCGCAAGATCCTGCACGTTGAGCACATTCCGGCCGAGACCATGGTTAAGGACATGGGTGCCGTGGAATTCACCCAGGAGACCATGCCCCGGTTGGAAAAGATCGACGGCGTGCGCGTGGACGTCGTCGGCGAGCAGCCTGACTACCGCGAACTCACTGAGACGCCGGAACTGACCATTAGCACCGTGGAAACCGAGCAGACCGACTGGTTCGATCTGGGCGTCATGGTCACAGTGGCCGGCCGCAAGATCCCCTTTGGCGACATCTTCAAGGCGCTGTCCAAGGGGCAGAAAAAACTCCTGCTGGTGGACAAGACCTATCTGTCGCTGGAACAGCCCGTGTTCGACAAGCTGCGCGAACTGGTGGATGAGGCCATGGCCCTGCAGGACCGCGGCAGCGGCGAACTGCAGATCAGCCGGTACCAGGCCGGGCTGTGGGCCGAGTTCGAGGAGCTCGCCGAGGACACGGAGCAGGCGCAGGCCTGGCAGCAATCGGTCAGCGGGCTGCTGAAGCTTGACCAGGTGGAACCCACGCCGCTGCCGGCCGGGCTGCACGCGGAGCTGCGCCCCTACCAGGCCGAGGGGTTCAACTGGCTGGCCTTCCTGTGGCGGTACCGTCTCGGCGGAGTCCTCGCCGACGACATGGGCCTGGGCAAGACGCTGCAGGCTTTGGCACTGATGCTTCACGCCAAGGAAACCGCAACGGACGACGTCGGCCCGTTCCTCGTCGTCGCCCCCACCTCCGTAGTACCCAACTGGGTGACCGAGGCCCGCCGGTTCGCTCCGGGCCTGCGCGTCACCTCGATCACCGACACCCAGGCACGAACCCGCCTCCCGCTGTCCGAAACGGTGGCAGAGGCCGACGTCGTTATCACTTCCTACACAATCTTCCGGCTGAACGCCGAGGAGTACCAGGAGCAGAAGTGGGCCGGGCTGATTCTTGACGAGGCGCAGTTCGTGAAGAACCGCACCACCAAGGCACACCAGGCCGCCCGCCACCTGCAGACTCCGTTCAAGCTTTCCATCACTGGTACACCGATGGAAAACAATCTGATGGAGCTGTGGTCGATCTTCGCGATTACGGCCCCGGGGTTGTTCCCCTCGGCGCTGAAATTCGCGGACACATACCAGCGGCCCATTGAACGCAGCGGCAGCACCGACCTGCTGGCCAGATTACGACGTCGGATCCGGCCGCTCATGATGCGCCGCACCAAGGAGGCGGTCGCCTCGGACCTGCCGCCCAAGCAGGAGCAGGTCCTCGAGGTTGAGCTCAGCGCCAAGCACCGGAAGATTTACGACACCCACCTGCAGCGCGAGCGGCAAAAGATCATGCGCCTAGTGGACAACATGGACAAGAACCGGTTCACCATTTTCCAGTCGCTGACGCTGCTGCGCATGCTGAGCCTGGATGCTTCGCTCATCCACGACGACTACGCCAATGTGCCGTCGAGCAAACTGGATGTCCTCTTCGAGCAGCTCGAGGATGTGCTGGCGGAAGGCCACCGGGCACTGATCTTCAGCCAATTCACCAGCTTCCTCAAGAAAGCAGCCGAACGCCTCGATGTCGAGGGCGTCGAGTACACCTACCTGGACGGCTCCACCCGCCGACGGGCCGAGGTCATCAACCGCTTTAAGGAAGGGCATGCGCCCGTCTTCCTGATCAGCCTCAAGGCCGGCGGCTTCGGCCTGAACCTGACGGAGGCGGACTACTGCTTCCTGCTTGATCCCTGGTGGAACCCCGCCAGCGAGGCACAGGCGGTGGACCGGACGCACCGGATCGGGCAGACCAAGAACGTGATGGTCTACCGAATGGTCGCCAAGAACACCATCGAGGAGAAGGTCATGGCCCTGAAGGAGGGCAAGTCCAAGCTCTTCTCATCCGTGATGGACGACGACGCCATGTTCTCCTCGAAACTCACCGCCGATGACATCCGCGGGCTGCTCGAGGGCTAAATCGCCTCGCGGTAGACCCAGCGGCCGCTGTCGTCGCGCACAAACGTACTGACCTCGTGGTGCTCGTGGTCGGCGCCGTCCTGCCGGAAACGGGCTGTAAATTCGACGGTGCCCATCTTGTCCTGCGGGCCGCCCTTGCGAGTGCCGAGGATTTCCAGTCCCGTCCACTTCTGTTTGGGATCCAGTTCCACTGCGGTGGGTCTGGTCTCGACGTACCAGGTCTGTAGAAGGTAGTCTTCGGCGCCGACAGCAAAAGCTGAATAGCGGGACCGCATAAGTTCCTCCGCTGTGCCCGCCGCAGCGTCACCTCGATGGAACCGGCCGCAGCATTCGGCATACTCCTGCCCGCTCTGGCAGGGGCAAAGTGTAGATTTCACCCGCCCATTATCCCCGCCGCTTCGTCATTGGCTAATTCAGCCATTCGCGTGCCGCAGCGACGAGCGCGTCGATCCCCAGGCCGAGCGTCGGCCGGATGAGCGGCGCGAAATGCGGCGAGTGATTCGACGGTATGTCCTCAGGCAGCCTGCCGGTAGCTGCCAAGGCCTCGGCCAGGGCTGGATCTGAACCGCCGAGAAACCAGAAAACCAGCGGAACCCCGGCAGCAGTCGCGAGCACCCCGACGTCTTCGCTTCCGGAGATTGGGCCAGGATCAATAATCTGCTGGCCGAAAACGTTGCCCAGTGCCGCCGTCGTTCGAAGAGTTGCCTGTTCGTCGTTGCGGGTCAGCGGGAAGTGTTCGTCGTAGCTGATCAACGGGTCTTTCAGGGCGCCTGATACCGATGCTTCACCTCGGACGATCCGCTCAATGGCATTCACCATCTTCGTCCGGACCGGCTCGTCGAAGGTGCGCAGGCTGATTCCCAGCGTCGCTTCCGCGGGGATGATGTTGTTCTTGGTTCCGGCGTGGAGCTGCCCAACGGTGAGAACCGCCGAATCGCCGGCCGCCAGCTCCCGCGAAACAATCCCTTGGAGCCGCATGGTTGTCGCAGCCGCCATGACCACCGGGTCGACGGTTGTTTCCGGCCTGGAGCCATGGCCGCCCGCACCGAACATCGTGATGTTGATCGAATCCGCCGAGGCCATGGCGACGCCGGGCCTGATGCCGATCCAACCCGCGGGAAACGGTGCTACGTGCTGGCCGAGAACCACATCGGGGCGGGGAACAAGGTCGAAGAGCCCGGCGTCAACCATGGCCTGGGCCCCGCCGCCCGACTCTTCGGCAGGTTGGAAAACCGCGACGACCGTTCCTTGCCAGTTTGCGCGCTCGTCCACGAGCCTTTCCAAGGCGCCAAGGAGGCAGGCGACGTGGACGTCGTGGCCGCAGGCATGCATGACCGGCACATCCTTGCCGTCCGTGTCAGTACCGCGGGCGGTGCTGGCATAGTCCAGTCCTGTTGCCTCTTCGACGGGCAGGCCATCCATGTCCGCCCGCAGCAGCACGGTGCCACCCGGACCGTTGGTAAGGATGCCGACAACACCGGTGATACCGATGCCGGGGTGCACCGTGAAGCCCAAGGCATGAAGATGCTCGGCGACGATCCCGGCGGTCCGGTGTTCCTGGAAGGAAAGCTCGGGGTGTGCATGCAGGTCCCGGTACAGCTGCTGGATGTCTATTCCCATACTGCAGTGTAGGAACAATGATGGATGCGCGGTAGAGGAACGTCACCCGGCCAATGTTCAAGGACCATTCAAGAACGACGACGGCGCCGTCCTGTTGATACCAGGACAAGCTTCCGTCAGTTACCGGCCGTTGCCACGGGCAGCTGCTGATGGTTGCATGAGGCATGCAGTATTCGGCAGGGACAGCCTGAGCCGTGGCAATTCTGTTCGCCCTTGGTTCGGCGTTTTTTTACGGCGTCGCGGACTTTGTCGGCGGTTTGTTGTCGCGGTGGGCAGATCCGACAACGATCGCCCTCATCGGCCAGTTTGGTGCGCTGCTGCTCAGCCTGGCTGCCGCGCCGTTCTTCCCGGCACCGTCCGTCGAGCTGGCGGACCTGATCTGGGGTGCGGTGTCCGGCATCGGGACGGGCATGGGCATGGTGTTCCTCTACCGCGGCCTCAGCCACGGAAGCATGAGCGTCGTCGTTCCTTTCGTCGCTGTCGGCGGCACCGCCCTTCCCGTCCTCATCGGCGTAACGGTCCTGGGTGACCGACCCACCGTTCCGGCCTGGCTGGGAATCGTTTTGGCCATCCCGGCACTGTGGCTGATCTCGGTCACCAAGAACGGCCCGCAAGGTTCACGCGCTGCCGGCACGCTCGATGCCCTGTTCTCGAGCATCGGAATCGCCCTGCAGTACATCGCCCTGGCGCAGGCCGGGGCAGAAGCAGGACTGTGGCCGATTGTTGCCGGCCGCGTCGCCGCTGCCCTGGCCATCCTGCCGCTCGCCCGGCCGTCCAGCGCCAAACTGCGCGGCATCGGGACGCGTACGGTCCTGGCCGCCGCACTGACCGGAGGCATGGCGGCGCTGGCCCTCACGCTTTACATGCTCGCGGCCCAGCTGCAGTTGATGAGCATCGCGGTCGTTCTCTCGTCCCTCTATCCGGTGCTCCCCGTTGTCCTGGGCATCACCGTGCTGGGGGAACGGCTGACCGTGCGGCAGCTGGTCGGGTTGCTCAGCGCCGGCGCAGCCGTGGGCCTCATCACCTGGAGCTAATTGGCCCGATGACTGCAGGCCGGCCTCATCATCCGGCGTTACCCGCTCGACACATAAGTAAAACCAGTTTAGATCTCCGGTTTAAACAGTTTTACAGGTCATTGCAGATACCGGATTATCGATAGGAAGTGATAGGCAACACAAGGAGTTCTGCAACATGACCGGTACCGATCTGACGCCACGCGTCGTCACCCTAGGCACCGCCGGCGGCCCACGCTGGTGGACCGGCGAGAATGCCGGGAAGCGCTCGGGGATCGCCACCGCCGTCGTTGTTGGCGACAGCACCTACCTGGTGGACGCCGGCCATGGCGTGGGACGCCAGCTCATGCTCGCCGGGCTTCCGGTCAACTCGCTGCGCGGCATCTTCATCACGCACCTGCATTCGGACCACACGATCGATCTGGGCAGCCTGGCGATCTTCGGCATGTTCACGCTGAAGGAGAACCAGCACCAGATCAAGATCATGGGCCCCGGCGACCGCGGCGAGCTTCCCCCGGTTTCCGCGCGTGCCGCCGTCGCACCTTCGCCGGTCTTCCCGGAGAACCCGACGCCCGGCACCAAGGCGATGTTCACCCACCTGATGGCTGCCTACGCCACGGACCTGAACGACCGCATTCTGGACGCGCTGCGGCCTTCGCCGTTCGACTACTTTGTACCCGAGGACATCCAAATCCCGACGGCGAGTGGTTACCACCCGAACGAAAATCCGACTCCCGCCATGGAGGGCTTCGAGATCTACCGGGACGAAAACGTCACGGTGACGGCAACGCTGGTGAAGCATCCGCCGATCGCCCCCGCCTTCGCCTTCCGGTTCGACACCGTGCATGGCTCCGTCACCATCTCCGGCGACACCGCACCGTGCGACAACCTGGTCCGCCTCGCCGCAGATACCGATCTGCTGCTCCACGAGGCGATCGATTTTGACTGGGTGCAGCGCGCGTATGGCTCGGCGGCGAACTCCACCGGCCAGGCCTCCATCGACCACCACAAGAAATCGCACACCAGTGCCGCTGAAGCCGTCGCACTGGCCAACCGTGCAGGGGCAAAAGCCTTGGCCCTGCACCATTTAGTACCAGGCACCACGCCCGTGTCCGTGTGGGAAAGCGCCGGCGCCGACTTCGGCGGCCGCTTCTACGTCCCGAACGATCTTGACGTTATCCCCTTCGGTACTGACTCCACTGACCGTATTCTGGAAGAAATGGCCACTGTCCAATGAGTGCTAATACAATGACTCCCCCGCAGCCCCAGGCATCCTCCATCTCGGAGAGCCTGAACACGAAGCAGATGCGCCGTATCCTGGCCTCCAGCTTCATCGGCAGCGCCATCGAGTTCTACGACTTCATCTTGTATGCGATGGCAGCGTCCATCGTCTTCAACCAGGTGTTCTTCGCGAACGTCTCCCCCGCCGTCGGGCTGTTCATGTCCTTCGGCACCCTCGCCGTCGGCTACGTTGCCCGCCCGCTGGGCGGAGCGATCTTCGGCCACTTCGGCGACCGGATCGGCCGCAAGACCGTCCTGATCGTGTCCATGACCCTGATGGGTGCGGGCACCACGCTCATCGGCCTGCTGCCCACCACGGCGCAGATCGGTATGGCGGCGCCCATCCTGCTGGTGCTGCTGCGGCTTGTCCAGGGACTCGCCGTCGGCGGTGAATGGGGCGGAGCCATGCTGGTTGCCCTCGAGCACGCCCCGGCCAAGCGCCGCGGTTTCGCCGCCAGCTTCGCCAATATGGGCGGTCCCGCCGGCGCCGTGCTGGCCACGCTGACCGTTTCGGCCTTCTCCACCCTGCCCGAGGAAGCGTTCATGAGCTGGGGCTGGCGGATTCCGTTCCTGCTGAGCCTCGTGCTGATCGCCGTGGGCCTGGTCATCCGGCTCAAGGTTGCCGAGACACCGCTGTTCCTGGAACTCGAAGCCACCGCGGAAAAGAAGAAGATCCCGTTCGTCGAGGTCGTCACCAAGTACCCGAAGAACCTGGTGCTGGGCGTACTGGCCGGCATGAGCTCCTACACCGTGCAGGGCCTGATGACGGTGTGGGCCGTCTCCTACATCATCGAAGCGGGCGTGGACACCACCTCGGTCCTCAACATCAAGGCCGTCGGCGCCACCCTGACCATCGTGGCCATCTGGTTCGCGGCCCGCCTGAGCGATAAGTACGGCCGCAAGCCGGTCATGCTGGCCGGCATGATCGCCGGCGCCGTCCTGGCCTACCCCATCCTGTGGCTGCTGCAGACCGACACGCTGTGGGGCTTCGCCATCGGCCTGTTCCTGGCCAACGGCATCATCCAGGGCGTCATCTTCGGCCCGTTCGGTGCCTTCGTGGCCGAGCTCTTCCCCACCCGGATGCGCTACACGGGCGCCTCGCTGACCTACCAGTCTTCCTCGACCCTCGGCGCGGGCTTCACGCCGATGATCGTCTCCGGTCTGGTCATCGTCGCCGGCGGGGAGCTGTGGCTGGTCGGCCTGGTCTGGCTCCTGTCCTTCGTTGTGGCGGCCGTCTGTGTGCTGGCCACCAAGGAAGGCAAGAACATGGACCTGAGCAGTGAAATGAAATAAAAGTACGACGACGGCGGTGCCGGTTCCTGCGGGAGCCGGCACCGCTTGGTTAAGCGGCGTTTCGGTTAGCGGCGTTTCGGCTCAGCCGCTTCCGGTTCAGCCGCCCGGTCAGCCCGGCCTCCTCCCTGCTCTACCGCCCCGCTGCCCCGTCGCCAGCGCCGACGCTCTGGGCGCAATAATCCATCAGCGCGGTCAAGCGCCGGCTTAACCGCTGGCGCCCCGGGTAGGCGAAACAGATGTCGCTGTGGCCAATATGCCCGTCGATGGGAACGCAGACCAGCGGCAAGCCTTCGTAGCTGACATCCAGCGGAGGCCGCTGGACCAGGACCGTATAGCCCAGTCCACGGGCCACCATCCCGCGCACAGCTTCAAAACTGGTCGACCGCCAGGCAATTTTCGGGTCGAGCCCGGCGTCGCGCAGGTTCGGCAGCTGGTTATCGCGCACCGAGGGAATGTCCAGCAGCACCATGTCGTCCGAGGCGAGCTCCGGCAGGGCGATCTTCGCGCGGCCGGCCAACCGGTGCTCCGCCCCCAGCAGGATATAGGGCCGGCCTTCCTTGATCACCCGCATTTCCGCGCCGCCGGTGACATGCCGCGTGTGGGTCAGCACGGCGTCGAGCCTGCCCTCCAGCATCTGCAGCTGCAGCTCGTCGGCCGCTCCTTCGGTGATGGTGAGCTCCAGTTTGGGATTCGGTGCCGCGAAACCCGCCGTCATCAACGGGACCCAGAAAGCCGAGAGCGTGGTGTAGCAGCCGATCGCCAGCGGCCCGGCCAGCTCGCCGTGCCGCTCCTCGATCCGGGCCTGGATCTCCTCGGCTTCGCGCAGGAGCACCTGCGCGTCCTTCAGGAAGCCCCGCCCGGCGGTGGTCAGGGTAATGCCTTTCGCCTTCCGCCGGACGATCAGCTGGGTCCCGACGGCCTTTTCCAGCTCGTTGATGGCCAGCGACATTCCCGCCTGCGACACATGGCAGGCCTGTGCGGCGCCGCTGATGGAGCCGGACTCCGCGACGGCCACGTAGTACTGGATCTGGCGCAAGGTGTACCGGAACATAAGGAAAGCCTATCCAGTTGCGCCCGCTTCCACAGTTACCCTGGCTAGCGAACTACCCGGGCTTATGGTCCGGAGCCGGGGTCTGCGCCACGGCGTACCGGCCCACTTGCCACGGATCGATGGCCGGCACGGCAAGCTTGCTGTAGCCGGCAACGTTGCGGGACACCACCGTCAGGCAGTACCGGACGGCCGTGGCCGCGATCAGCGACTCCACCGCCGGAACATCCGGGCGGCTGGACATTGGCCCCCAGACCGTCGCGACCTTCAGGTCCACCGGCAGGATGAAGCCATCAAAGCGCTTGGTCAGCTCCGCAAGCCAGCGGCCGTCGTCGTTGTTTGACGCTGTTTCCTGCTGGGCGTGCGCGGCTCGCAGTTCCCCAACGGTCAACGCGGAGATGAAGATGCGCAGGTGTCGGCGCTGCTGCAGGAAATCGACGACGGCGGCGTGCGGCTCGGCGCTACGCACCTCCGTCACCACATCCGTATCAAGCAGCAGGCCGGCTTGCTCCCTCACGAGCCCGGGTTGATCGGGCCGGCGGCAGCAGACCTGGCGGCGGCAGCGCGGCCGGTGCGCAGGAGGAAATCAACAAAATCCTCCCGGGCGGCTGCTACTTGCTCGTAGTCATTGAGGCTCATTACGCGCAGATCCTGGCGCGCAGGGGAAATACTGGTCATGAAAAACGGTGCCGGGCACCGGTCCTTTCGCGTGCTCTTGCCCGCACCATCTGCCAACGGCGAATGCAGGCCGCTTCGTCATCCGAACCACCCAGAGAGCGTGGGGTTGGTATGCGGCCAAGTCGGAGCTTAGCGACCGCAGTTCCTGAAGCTGTTGAGAGTATGCCACGGGTTTGGCACCTGCGTCACGCACTGTTGTTCATGCTGTGTAACAGGACGAGAACCAGCGACTTGGAGCGACATCTTGCCCAATCCGAATGTTTACCTGTGGGCAATCGTTTGGCTATCTGCGTCCGTGACCATATAGTAGGAGTGCTTCACGAGATGTGACGGGCAACACAGTCGGCTAGCCGGTGGTGTTGCAAAGGCTCCGACCGGTCACGCACCAACCCCATGTTCGTGGGTGGTTCGGATGACGAAGCGGCCTGCATATTCGCAGAACGACGAGGTTCTAAGGGGGACCCGTGCGGGCAAGAACTATCGAGAGAACGAAATGATGAATACATACTCAACAGCACACGACCGCAACCACACCGACCAGGCCGCGAGCCTTCCGGACGAAAGCATCTTTGACGAATGGGTGGATGTCCGGATCCACATTGAAGCCGAGCTCAGCCTGGTGCAGTTCTGCCAGCAGGGCGTACAGAAGATGTTCTACTCAGAGGACATCGACGCTGTACAAAAGGCCGCCCTGGACTCCGACGGCACCGCCCAGTGGTGCGAGAAGTACGCAAAACTGCTCATTCCCAGCACCCGCAGCGGCGCTGGCAACCGCTTCTTTTCGCTGGTGCGGATGGAAATGGACCCCGCGGACAGGTAACCGCCGCAATATCGTCATAAGTTGTCAGACCGGGCTGGTAGAAGTTAATTACGTCTATCAACATCGCGGACGCCGGAAATCAACTCAGGGATTCCGGCGCCGGCGGCACCGTCAGCCCGGGAGGCCTTGTGTTCCTGCTTGAATCCGAATCAGCCGGTGCCGAACCGGAGCTGGTCTTCACTGCCAGTGACCTGGTGGTCGCCGCCGGCTGCGAGTACCAGCTGCTGCGGAAGCTGGACGAGAAGCTGGGCCGCACGCCCAAGGCCGTCTTCGCTCCGGACGAGATGCTGGAGCGGACGGCCGTGCTCGGCGATGTCCATGAGCACCGGGTGCTGCAGGAATTCAAGGACCGGTTCGGGGTCGGCGTTGTGGAGATTGCCGAAACCACCGGCTACACCCGCCCGGAGCTCACCGCCAAGCATGCCGAATCCATTGCAGCCCTGGAGACCGGGGCGGACGTTGTGTTCCAGGCATCCTTTTTTGACGGCACCTTCCACGGCCGCTCGGATTTCCTCGTGAAGGAGAACGACGGCGGGACGTTGCGTTACGCGGTGTATGACACCAAGCTGGCCCGCCACGCCAAGGTGACCGCCCTGCTGCAGCTTGCCGCCTACGGCGACCAGCTCGCCAAAGCCGGAATCACGCCCTCCCCCACGGTCACGCTGGTGCTGGGAAACGGCGTGCACAGCAACCACAGCCTGACGGACATCCTGCCCGCCTTCAAGGAACGCCGGGCCCGGTTCCTGGCCATCACCGGCCAGCACCGCGGGCAGCCGGATGCGGTGGCCTGGAATGACGAACGCTATACGGCCTGCGGCCGCTGCGATTACTGCTCGGAGCAGGTCAAACTGCACCGGGACCTGCTGATGGTTTCGCACATGAGCACCACCCGCCGGCGGCAACTGATGGCAGACGGGATCCGCACCATCGACGATTTCGCCGCCATGCCGCTGCCAGCGGGCGAAGGTTCCGGCGGGACGTTGGCCAGGCTGCGGGACCAGGCGCGGATGCAGACCGGTGTCCAGGAGCCGGACGGATCGGTCGAGTTCACGGACAAAGACGGCGAACCCCATAAGGTCGCCTACAGGGTCTTGGAGCAGAACGCCCTGGCCGCGCTCCCCCGCCCCAGCGAGGGTGACATTTTCTTCGACTTCGAGGGGGATCCGCTCTGGCAGGATGCCGCCGGCGTCTGGGGCCTTGAGTACCTGTTCGGCGTGGTGGAGAACCCGGTCTCGCCGCGGGACAAGCCGCCGTTCCTGCCGTTCTGGGCGCACAGCCGTGCGGAGGAAGGCCGGGCCCTGGCCAGTTTCCTGGATTACGTGGCGCAGCGGCGCGAACGGTATCCGGACCTGCACATCTACCACTACGCCAACTATGAAAAGGCGGCCCTGCGCCGGCTGTCGCTGCAGCATGTCCTGGGCGAGGACGCCGTGGACGGGCTGCTGCGCGAAGGCGTGCTGGTCGACCTCTACGATACGGTGCGCAACAGCCTGCGGATCTCGGAGAACTCCTACAGCATCAAGAAGCTCGAGCCGCTGTACATGGGTAGCAACCTGCGCAGCGGAGATGTGACGGACGCCGGGGGCTCGGTGGTGGCCTATGCCCATTACTGCGAGGCACGTGATGCCGGCCGGGCCGATGAGGCGGCGAAGATCCTCGCGGGAATCAGCGACTACAACGAATACGACTGCGTCTCCACCCTCGAACTGCGCAACTGGCTGCTCAAGCTGGCGGCCGAACGGGGCATCCAGCCCGGCTCGACGGCTGATGGTGCCGCCGCAGCCGACGGCGGGAAGGCACCCGAGGTTTCGGACGAGCCGTCCCAGAACGAACAACGGCTGCTGGACCACGTGGCCGCCGCAGCGGAAAAGGCCGCCCATACGGGTAAGCCACTGTCCGATGATGACCAGGCCATCGCCATGGTTGCCGCGGCGGTCGGTTACCACCGGCGCGAGGACAAGCAGTTCTGGTGGAGCCATTTCGACCGGCTGAACGCGCCGGTGCCGGACTGGGCCGACACGAGGGACGTGTTCATCGTGCAGGACGCGGAGGTTGTTGAGGAGTGGGCCGTGCCGCCGGGGAAGCGGAATCGTGTCCGCGTTCTCCGGCTGACCGGAACACTGGCCCCCGGCTCGACCATCAAGGAAGGCACCTCGCTGTGCCGGCTCTACGACCGGCCGTTTCCGGACTTCCTGCAGGCCAAGGACACCGGCGTCGACCAGCGCAGCTACTGCTTTGAAACGCAGGTCATCGATTTGGATGCGGCCGGCGACAAGGATGTCCTGCTGGTCCAGGAGCGGCTGCCGTCCAAGGCGGATCCGTATGACCAGCTGCCGATGGCACTGTCGCCGAACCAGCCGCCGGCCACCACGTCGCTGAAGCAAGCACTGGCGGACCTTGCCGGACTCGTGAGCGGCGGGTTGCCTCAGCTTCCGCCGCATCCGGCACTCGATCTGCTCCGCAGGGTTCCGCCTCGGCTGCGCAACCTGGCGTCGCTGCCGGTCGTTGGACAGGAGCCGGACGGCTACATCGATGCGATCACCACCGCCGTCCAGGCATTGGATCGTTCCTACCTGGCGGTGCAAGGGCCGCCCGGCTCCGGCAAAACGCATATTGGCGCCCATGTCATCGGCCGCCTGGTGGCGCAGGGCTGGAAGGTTGGCGTGGTCGGACAGTCCCACGCGGTCGTGGAAAACATGATGAAGGCGGCGGTGGAGAAGGGCCGCGTCCCGCTGGAGCGTGTGGCCAAGAAGCTCAATGGGGAGAACGTCCCGTGGCGGAACCGCACGGACGCCGACGTGGAACGGTTGCTCACGGAACCGGGCGGGACGCTTGTCGGCGGCACAGCCTGGACGATGACCGGCAGCAAAGTTCCGCCAGGGTCGCTGGATTTGCTGGTTATCGACGAAGCCGGACAGTTTTCGCTGGCCAACACCCTGGCCGTCTCCCGTGCCACCCGGCGCCTGCTCCTGCTGGGAGATCCGCAGCAGTTGCCGCAGGTCACCCAGGCCACCCACCCGGAACCGGTGGATACGTCCGCGCTGGGCTGGCTGTCGGCCGGTCACGCCACACTGCCGCCCGAGCTGGGCTATTTCCTCGCGCTGACGTGGCGGATGCACCCGGCTTTGTGTGCCGCAGTCTCGCGGCTCGCCTATGAAGGCCGCCTGCATAGTGCACCGGCGGCGGACGGGCGCCGGCTGCAGGGCGTGCCAGCGGGAGTGGAATGCATCCTGCTGGAGCACCAGGGAAATTCGACCTCATCGGCCGAGGAAGCCGCTGAAGTTCTCCGGCAGGTCCATCGGCATCTCGGTCTGCAGTGGACGGACGGCGGCACGACCCGGCCGCTGGGCGCCGGTGACATCCTGGTGGTGGCGCCGTACAACGCCCAGGTCCAACTGATCCGGCACCGGCTTGAGTCAGCCGGACTGGGCGGTGTCCGGGTGGGAACCGTGGACAAGTTCCAGGGCCAGGAAGCGCCGGTGGTGATCGTGTCGACGGCAGTATCGGCACCGTCCGAAGCGCCGCGCGGAATGGAGTTCGTGCTCAACCGCAATCGGACCAATGTAGCTGTTTCCCGCGGGCAGTGGCGGGCCGTCGTCGTCCGTTCCCGGGAACTGACCAGCTATCTCCCTAGCAAGCCGGAAGGACTTGAAGAGTTGGGCGCCTTCATTGGACTGTGCCTGCCGGATTAGTCCTCATCTGGGGCTGTGATCGCGGACGATAAAACCATTCCCTCTTTCTACGCCGTGTAGAAGAATGGGTGCATGATGTTCCAACACGATGAACCGGTCCTAGAACTCACCGACGAGCAATCTTGGAAACTGCTGGAAAACACCAAACACGGCCGCATTGTCCTGACCGCCGCCGGGGAGACAGACATCTTCCCCATCAATTACCTCGCCCACGACGGCAGGCTGCTGATGCGCAGCGCACCAGGCACCAAGCTGGCTGAAGTCACGATCAACGAGAACGTCGTGTTCGAGACGGACGGAATCGCCAGCGATGAGGCATGGAGCGTAGTGATCAAAGGAACCGCACGGGTGCTGCAGTCCGGCGATGAAATCGAGGCCGCCGAAAAGCTCGGGCTGAAGTCCTGGATCCCCACGCTCAAGGATTTCTACATTGAGCTCAAGCCAGTGCAGCTCAGCGGCCGCCACTTCATTCTGGGCGACCAGCCGGAGCGCTAATGACAGGCAGGCTGCCCCGGCGCGTTTCGCCCGGGCATCCTGCCGCCGTTGTTAGCTTGCCGCACCTCGACGTCTTCGGGACAGCCGAGGTCAGCGACCGACGTTGGCCAGGATTTCCTCAAAACTCAGCGACTCGATGCCGCCGCGGCCTTGTTCCTCGGAAGGTACGTCCTGGACCAGCGCCACCAGCTCCGCCGCTGCACGGCCTGCCCGGCGGGCGATGCCGCCGCCAGCCTCCTCCGCGCCGCCCCAGTCTTCGGGTGCTGCGAACACCACGGTCTGGGTGGTGCGTGCGCGCAGGTAGCTGAAGAGCGGGCGGATGGCGTAGTCCAGCGCGAGCGAATGGCGCGCGGTGCCGCCGGTCGCGCCAACGAGTACCGGCTTGCCGGCCAGTGCATCCTTGTCGATGACATCGAAGAAGGACTTGAAGAGGCCGCTGTAGGAGGCACTGAAGACCGGCGTGACAGCGATCAGCGCATCTGCCGCGGTGACAGCATCGATCAGCTCCTGGAGCCGAGGCGCGGCATAGCCTGCCACCATGTTGTTAGCGATATCCACGGCGTACTCACGCAGCTCGAAGGTCTTCACCGAGGTCTCGGCTCCCCCTTCCCGGAACCGATCAGCGGTGGATTTTGCCAGCTGATCCGCCAGCAGCCGGCTGGAAGACGGTACGCCCAGCCCTGCGGACAACACCACGATTTTGCGCTCTGACACCGGTTTCTCCTTCATGTCTTCATTGTTCATGCGATTGCATCTATATCCACAACTGGGGACGCTGCCGGTTTATTCCTGCCGGAGGGATGCTATTCCTGTTGCGCGCATAAAAACGGTGCCACACTGGGATGACCACCATCCGACAAGACCCCCGGCAAGGGCCTTCTCCCGCCAGGAGGACCGGTGATCCTGAATCAATACCACCTCAGTTCACTGTCGTTGAGTTCCTATTTGATCGGGGACGAGACCAGCGGAAATGCTGTTGTCGTTGATCCGCAACGAGACATCGACCAGTATCTGGACGACGCCTCCCGAAACAACCTCACTATCGTGGGCGTGATCGACACCCACTTCCATGCCGACTTTGTGGCCGGCCACCTCGAACTGGCCGCCGCCACCGGAGCGTGGATCGGACTCGGTGCCCGGGCGGAAGCCGCCTACGACTTCCGCAAACTGCACCACGGGGAAAAGATTTCGCTGGGCGAGGTCGAACTGGAGATCCACGAGACCCCCGGCCACACTTGGGAGTCCATCACCGTGCTGGTCCGCGAGCGCGCAACAGACAAAACTCCGCATGCGGCCCTGACCGGAGACACCCTCTTCATTGGCGATGTGGGCCGGCCCGACCTTGCCGCTTCCGTCGGCGCCGACCCCGTGGAACTAGCCCGCGCCCTCTATCACTCAGTGCACGATGACCTGATGAAGCTTGATGGCAGCGTGCGCCTGCTGCCCGCACACACCGCAGGAAGCGCCTGCGGCAAGAACCTCTCGGCCGAGCGCGAATCGACCATCGGCGTGCAGCAGGCCGCGAACCCTTCCGTCCAGCCGATGAGCGAGGACGAATTCGTGACCCTGATTACCAGCGGCCAGCCGTCCGCCCCGACGTACTTTGCCACCGACGCCAGGCTGAACTGCAGCCGGCATCCGGTGATGGCCAGCAGGCTGCATCCCGCAGCCCTGCCCGTGGATGCACTGGAACGGGCACTGTCTTCAGGGGCACGGATTCTTGATGCGCGGACGCCGGATCTGTTCGCAGCAGGCCATCTGGCAGGCTCGATCAATGTGGGCGTTGACGGGCGTTTTGAGGAAACGGCGGGCATGTTCTTCGACCACCGGGATGTGATCGTCATTGTGGCCGAACCGGACAGGGAAGCCGACGTCCAACTAGGTCTTGCCCGCATTGGTTGCGACAGAGTGGTCGGTTTCGTCCCGAATCTTCCCGAACTCCTCGCGGCGCAGCCTCAGCTGGCCGGCAGCACGGACCGGGTCCGTGCTGATGCACTGGACGGCGCCCTGGCCGATCCGGACACCGTGGTGCTCGATGTCCGGAATGCCGGGGAGCGGGAGGACGGCGCCATTCCCGGAACCCAGCACATTCCGCTGGCCGAACTGCCGCAGCGCCACCACGAACTCCCGGCAGACAAACGCATTGTGGTGCATTGCGCCAGCGGCTGGCGCTCCAGTGTTGCCGCGAGCGCACTGAAGTCGCTCGGCTATACCAGCGTCGCCGATGTTGCGGGCGGCTACAACGCCTGGGCACAGCACCACCAGGCGGCGTGATCAAGCGAGAGGTTCTTTCCTACGGGCGGCAGCCTGCGCGGTGCCAGCCGTGCGGCGACGTCTTCGGCAATGACCGGCACACCCACCGACGCAACTGCGGGCCGAGGGGCACTTTCTACCCCGGTTAAAGCTTCAATGGCACCCCTGCTGAATGACGCGCAATTAGCCCATCTTGTACACCACCGGAGCTTCGTGTGTCCACAAACACATATAACGGATTTGTAACAAGACACGCCGACACGATACTTTTGAAGGGCTTTCTTACGCAAACAGTGGTAAGAGCCTGATCCGTACGCCTAGCCCTGTCCGCGGATCAGTCAATTCAATTCTTCCCAGACAGGGGCGGAGGAACCACACACGGCGCTTGGGGGCGCCTTGGGGTGAAGTTCTGTCAGCACATCGAAGGCACATTGTTTGCCGCTGACCGAACCGAGTGAACTCTCTCTCGAATCCGACAGCTAACTTCGCAGGCGCATATGAGAGGACCTCCCTTGCACACCAATAAGCCTGTGCGCGGACGCCGTCGCGCCGAAGACACTTCCCTGCTGACCGCCGCGCGGAACCAAGACAGCGATGGCCGCCGCCGAGCGACGAAGCGCCGCTTTACCGCCAGCACGTCCCAGAAGGCCGGTCTGGCCTTGGCTGCCACCGGCATTATTGCCTTGGCCGCCGTTCCCACGGCCCAGGCGGTCTCCGGCAACGAAGACCTGAGCGGCGTCAGCGCCGCCAGCACGTCTTCGGCCCCGGTGACGGCAGCCCAGGACAGCGAGATGAAGTTCGAGCGTATCGAAGTGACCAGCAAGGCTGCTCCCGAACAGAAGGCTGAACCGAAGACCGAGGTGAAGGCTGCCTCCATCGAGAAGACCGATGACGCCAAGGACAAGCCGAAGGCCGAGCCGAAAAAGGAGTCCAAGGCCGCCTCGAAGGAGACCGCCGCCAGCGGCCTGGCTTCCCCCGTCGCCGAGCTGAACCAGTCCTCGGGCTTCGGCTACCGGATCAACCCCGTCACCGGGGCGGCCGGCGAATTCCACAACGGGTCTGATTATGCCCTCGCCTGCGGCACCGACGTCAAGGCTGCTGCCGCCGGCAAGGTCGTCGAGGCTTCCTCCAGCGCCGTAGGCTACGGCAACCGCATTGTCATTGAGCATGCCGACGGCATGAAGACCACCTACAACCACCTGCAGAGCATCGGCATCAGCCAGGGCCAGAAGGTCTCGGCCGGCGACTCCATTGCTGATCTGGGCACAACCGGCAATTCCACTGGCTGCCACCTGCACTTCGAGGTCGTCGTCGGTGGCGAGGAAGTAGACCCGGCCAAGTTCCTCTAGCCAAAACACCTGCCTCGGCAGATCCACAGCCAGACCCGAACGGGGCTGCGCGGCACAAGCTGCGCGGCCCCGTTTTTTGTCCCTAGTCACCACTGGGCAAGAGGACTAGCGTGGGGCGTACCCGCCGCATCCGACACTGGCGCAGAGCCGCGCCAGTGCGGAGTCGAGCCGAGCCATGCCGGCGGAACCAGCGCTAGGAGACAAGAATGAACGCCCTTACCCTTGCAGATGCCCGCAGCATCATTGCGGCCGCCGAAGCCCGCGCAGAAGAAATTGGCCAGCCGATGAACATCGCCGTCGTCGACGCCGGCGGAAACCTGATCTCCCACGTGCGGATGGACGGCGCCTGGCTGGGCAGCATCGACATCTCCATCAACAAGGCCTTCACCTCCCGCGCCTTCGACATCCAGACCAAGGACCTGGGCGACAACTCGCAGCCGGGCAACCAGTTCTACGGCATCCATGCCAGCAACCATGGCCGGATCATGATTTTCGCCGGCGGCGTGCCGCTCAGCCGGGACGGCCAGGTGGTCGGCGCGATCGGCGTCAGCGGCGGCAGTGGCGAGCAGGATCAGACCGTCGCGGAGGCGGGCGCCGGCGCACTCTGATAACTGCACCGACAACTGCACCCAAAGTACCTATAGCCATAGTGAGTGAAGTCCGCTAGCGTGATGGCTATCACCGTGCGGTCCAGAATAAGGAGTCATGCCCCGTGTCAGGAAACAGAGCCGTTGCCTATAAAGGACCAGGGAAAGTCGAGGTCATCGACACCGACTACCCCACCTTTGAACTCAGAGACGCCCCGGGGATCAACCCGGCCAACATCGGCCGCAAGGTCCCCCACGGCGTCATTCTGCGAACAGTCACCACCAACATCTGCGGCTCGGACCAGCACATGGTCCGCGGCCGCACCACCGCCCCGACCGACCTGGTACTCGGACACGAAATCACCGGCGAAGTCATCGAATGCGGACCCGACGTCGAATTCATCAAGACCGGCGACATCGTCTCGGTCCCCTTCAACATTTCCTGCGGCCGCTGCCGCAACTGCAAGGAACGCAAAACCGGCATCTGCCTCAACGTAAACCCCGACCGCCCCGGCAGCGCCTACGGCTACGTGGACATGGGCGGCTGGGTCGGCGGCCAGGCCGAATACGTCATGGTCCCCTACGCCGACTGGAACCTGCTGAAGTTCCCGGACCGCGACCAGGCCCTGGAGAAAATCATGGACCTAACCATGCTCTCCGACATCCTGCCCACCGGCTTCCACGGCGCCGTCACCGCCGGCGTCGGCGTCGGCTCCACCGTGTACGTGGCCGGCGCCGGCCCGGTCGGCCTCGCCGCCGCAGCCGGCGCGCAACTGCTCGGCGCCGCCGTCGTTATCGTGGGTGACCTCAACGAACAACGCCTGGCCCAGGCACGCAGCTTCGGCTGCGAAACCGTTGACGTGTCGAAGGGCGATCCGAAGGACCAGATCGAGCAGCTCCTGGGCGTGCCCGAAGTTGACTGCGGCATCGACGCCGTGGGCTTCGAAGCCCGCGGACACGGCAAGGACGCCTCGCACGAGGCGCCGGCCACCGTGCTGAACTCGCTGATGGACATCACCGCCGCCGGCGGCGCGCTGGGCATCCCCGGACTCTACGTCACCGGCGACCCCGGCGCCGCGGATGAAGCCGCCCAGCACGGCTCGCTCTCCATCAGCCTCGGCACCGGCTGGGCCAAATCGCTGTCCTTCACCACCGGCCAATGCCCGGTCATGAAATACAACCGCCAGCTGATGATGGCGATCCTGCACGACAAGGTCCAGATCGCCAAAGCCGTCAACGCCAAAGCCATCCCGCTCGAAGACGCACCCAAGGGCTACGCCGAGTTCGACGCCGGCGCCGCCACCAAGTACGTGCTGAACCCGAACGGCTACGTCAAGAACTGATCGAGGAGAGGAACAGCAACGATGAACGCTAAGAATCTGCAGGAAGTCCTGGATGCCTCCGGCAACACCGTTGAACTGCTGCGCAATTCCCAGCTCGGCGCCTACATCTACCCGGTGGTCGCCCCGGAATTCACCAACTGGCGCAGCGAGCAGCGCGCCTGGCGCGAGACGGCAGTGCTCTACGACCAGTCCCACCACATGGACAACCTGTTCATCAAGGGGCCGGACGCGCTGAAGCTGATTTCCGACACGGCCATTAACAGCGTGGCCAACTTCCCGGTCAACAAGGCCAAGCAGTATGTGCCGACGACGCCGGCCGGGCACGTGATCGGCGATGGCATCCTCTTCCACGAGGCCGAGGACGAGTACATCTACGTGGGCCGTGCCCCGGCGGCCAACTGGCTGCTCTACCACGGCGAGACCGGCGGCTACGATGCCGAGATCGTCGTCGACCGCCGCTCGCCCTCGCGCCCGATGGGCCAGCCAGTCAAGCGCAAGTACTGGCGCTTCCAGATCCAGGGACCCAACGCCTGGCAGATCATCGAGAAGGTCAACGGCGGCCCGGTGGAGCAGCTGAAGTTCTTCAACATGGACCACATGAACGTGGCCGGCGCGCAGGTCCGCACGCTGCGCCACGGCATGGCCGGCGCTCCCGGACTGGAGCTGTGGGGGCCGTACGAGACCTATGACAAGGCCCGCGACACCATCCTGCAGATCGGCCAGGAGTTCGGCATGCTGGCCGTGGGCTCCCGTGCCTACCCGTCCAACACATTGGAGTCGGGCTGGATCCCGTCACCACTGCCGGCAATCTATACCGGCGAAGAAATGCGGCCCTACCGCGAATGGCTGGGCGCGGACAGCTACGAGGCGACCAATGCGGTGGCCGGCAGCTTCGTCGCGGACAAGATCGAGGACTACTACCTGACGCCCTGGGAGCTGGGCTACGGCTCGTTCGTGAAGTTCGACCATGACTTCATCGGCCGCGAGGCGCTGGAGAAGATCGATCCGGCCACCCAGCGCAAGAAGGTCACGCTGGCGTGGAACCCGGAGGACATGGCGAAGATCTTCGCGTCGCTGTTCGACACCGAGGGCACGCCGTACAAGTACTTCGACCTGCCCCTGGCCAACTACGGCTCCTCGAACTACGACGCCGTGATCGATGCGGACGGCACCAACGTGGGCCTGTCCATGTTCACCGGCTACAGCGCCAACGAGCGGCGCGCACTCTCACTCGCCACCGTGGATCCGTCCGTGCCGGAGGGAACGGAGCTGAAGGTCGTCTGGGGCGAGCCGGACGGCGGCACCCGCAAGACCACGGTGGAGCCGCACCAGCAGCTCGAGGTGCGAGCCGTGGTCAGCCCGGTGCCGTACTCCGAGACGGTCAGGAAGGACTACCAGGGCGGCTGGCGCTCCGGCCAGAAGAGCTAACCGGAACCGGCGGGGCCTGGAACGTCATCCGGGCTCCGCCGGTAAATCCTGCAAAGTACGACGACGGGTGGCGGGCCCGGTGCCCACCACCCGTCGCGTTCATCCCCCGGCGCGGAACTCGCGGACCCACTCGGCCGTGGTCTTCAGCCCGCCGAAGGTGTAGAAGTGCAGCAGAATCCGGCCGTGCTCGGCCTCGTTGTGACGCTGCGCGAATTCCTTAATGATCTTGTCCGGGCCGGCGGTACCCAGCAGGTTCGTCAGCGAGAACCCGTACTTGTGCACAATCCCCGCGGAAGAAGCGACGCCGAAGCGGCGCGCATAGTTGAGCAGCCGCTTGACGCCGGCAGGTCCGGGCACGCCGATTTCCACCGGGGCCTGCACACCGCGCCGCCGAAGTTCCGACAGCCAGGCGAAAACCGGGTCGGCGTCGAAACCGAACTGCGTGATGATCGAGCACTCCAGACCGAGTTCCTGCAGCGCTGCGTCCTTGTCCGTGAGCGCCTGCCACAGCACGTCGTCGCTGATGTCGGGGTGCCCTTCCGGGTAGCCGCTGATGCTCACGTGCTTGAAACCGTACTTGCCCAGCAGCCCGGTCCGGATGAGGGCGAGGGAGTCCTCGTATGGGCCTTCGGGCTGGGCGGGGTCACCGCCGACCACAAACACGTCCTCAGGGGCCGCCTCTGTTGCCAGCGCATCGAGGAACTCTTCCAGCTCCGACTGGGAGGCAAGCCTGCGCGCGGAGATGTGGGGAACAGGGACGAAGCCCAGCCGCTTGACGGCGGCCGCCGCACCGACCCGCATGGACAGGTCCTCGTTGCCCAGGAAGGTCACCGAGATGCGTGTCCCCCGAGGGATGAAAGCGGCAGCCTCTTCCAGCGCCGGAACATCCTTGCCCGTCATCTCCAGGGAGAAGTCCTCGAGCAGCGGGCGCACGGCGTCGGGATTTGTGGGACTGGAGTTGGCCATAGCGTTCCTTCTTCCGTCGGATCTCGCCGAAGACCGCGGGTGCCGGCGACAGTGATTCGATTCTATCGCTCAATAACTATCTGCATAGGGGTTGGTGGACCGCATTGGGCCGCCATGGTCCCGCAGCTTAAAATGGGTGCATGGCCGATTCGCTCACCCCCGAGCAGCGCAGCGCCAACATGTCCAGGATCCGCGGCAAGAACACGAAGCCGGAGCTCATTGTCCGCCGGCTGCTGCATGCCAGGGGTTACCGGTACCGGCTGCACGGCTCGGCCGCCGGTGCCAAGCTTCCCGGCCGGCCGGACCTGGTCTTTTCGGGCCGCCGCAAGGTCATTTTCGTCAACGGCTGCTTCTGGCACGCGCACAGCTGCAAGGCGGGCCAGCACGAGCCCAAGTCCAATACCGAGTTCTGGCAGGCCAAGCGGTCCCGGACCGCGGCCCGGGACGCGGCGCAGCGTCAGGAACTGTCCGCGGCAGGCTGGGACGTGCTGACCGTGTGGGAGTGCGAGTTCAAGAAGTCCAGCGACCTGGGCAGCCTGGAAGAACGGCTCGTCGGTTTTCTAGGCTAGACGCGGCACTGCTGCAGACCAGCCGCTTCTGCGACCCCTGCAGGTCGGCCGCCGTCTACCTCACCGTGGTCCCGGCCTGCTGTTCCCACAGCCGCAATTCCGCACGCGTGGGCAATGCCTCCCAGTCCCCCGGATAACCGACGGCGAACGCGCCCAGAATGGCTCCCCGTTCCAGCCGCGCCTGTACATCGAGCCCGTCCAGCAGGCCCGACAGGTAGCCTGCGGTGAAGGCGTCCCCCGCCCCCACCGTGTCACGCACGACAACCTTGTGGGCAGCCACGTGACGCGGCTGCCCATCGATCCAGCCCGTGGCGCCGTCGGCCCCGCGCTTGATGATGACCTGGCCCACGCCCTTGTCGGCCAAGGCAGCGGCAGCCGCAACCTCGCCGTCGTGAGCTTCGGGGACCGCTAGCGCCAACTCGTCCTCCGAGGCAATAACGACGTCGGCGCACGCGGCGATGGCGGGCAGTGTTTCGGCTGCTTGCTCCGCCGTCCAGAGTTTGGCGCGGAAGTTGACGTCGAAGGAGACCAGGATGCCGGCATCGCGCGCGGCCCGGGCCGCCCACAGCACCGCCTCGGCGGCGGAGGCGGACAGCGCAGGCGTGATCCCGGTCAGGTGGAGGATCCGGGCGCCGGCCGCGATGGCGGGACGGACCAGATCGATGGTCAACGCGGCACCGGCTGAGCCCGCCCGGTAGTACTGCACGCGGGCCAGATCCGCCGTCCGCTGCTCGAGCAGCATCAGTCCCGTGGGCCGGTGCTCGTCGTGGCTGACCGCATCCGTCAGCACGCCTTCGGCCCGCAGCTGCCGCAGCGCGAAGGCACCGATCTCATCCTGGCCCAGCCGCCCTGCCCAGCGCGTAGTATGCCCCAGCCGGGACAGGCCGATGGCCACGTTGGATTCCGCGCCGGCCAGGCACAGCTGCGCGCTGCCGCCCATCCGCAGCAGGCCGGCGTGCCGGAACGAGCCCATGGACTCGCCGAAAGTCAGGACGTCGACTGCCTCCACCGTCAGCCCCGGGAGTCCGCGGCCAGCTGCAGGTAGGCGCGCGCCCGGCTACGCAGTTCCGCCAAGTCTCCGCCGGACGCGGCATCGCCGACCAGCGGGCCGCCGACGCCGACGGCGAGAGCCCCGCGCCGCCAGTACTCGACGGCTTCGGCTTGGCCCACGCCGCCGATGGCGATGAAAGGGATGTCCGGGAACGGATCGCGCACGGCCTTGAGGTACTCCGGGCCGCCCGCCGAGGCGGGGAAGAGCTTGATGGCGGAGGCGCCGAGTTCCATGCCGCGGTAGCACTCGCTCGGGGTGAAGGCACCGGCGATGACCGGGACGCCGCGTTCGGCCGCTTCCGCAATGGACGGTGCCAGCGACGGCGTCAGGATGAACCGTGCGCCGGCGCCCAGGACCGCTGCGACGTCGTCAACGGTCAGGACAGTCCCGGCACCAATGACGGCCTCCGGACCGGCGTGCTCGCACACGGTTTCGATCACCCGCTGGGCATCCGGGGTGGTGATGGCGATTTCCAGGTATTTGACGCCCTCCTCCACCAAGGCGAGGGCCGCGGCAATGGAGGCATCGGCGTCGTTCCCGCGGATGACGGCCAGCAGCCGGGCCTCGCTTAATCCGGCGACCAGATCGTTCGGTTTCAAGGGGGTCGGTTGCATCATCATCACCATTCCGCGTGCGAGCCGTCGGCGTGGCGCCAAAGCGGGGAGCGCCACTGGTGCTCCAGCTTGTCCGCCACCCGCACCGCATTTTCGTCGATCTCGATACCCAGGCCGGGTCCGGTCAGCCGTTCAATGTGCCCGTCCACGAACTGCAGCGGCGTCTTGTCCAGCACGTAGTCCAGCACCTCGGCGCCCTGGTTGTAGTGGATGCCGATGCTCTGCTCCTGGATCAGGAAATTGGGTGTAGCGAAGCCGACCTGCAGGCAGGCGGCCAGCGCCAGCGGGCCCAACGGGCAGTGCGGGGCGAGCTGCACATCGAAGACCTCGGCCAGCGACGCGATCCGGCGGACTTCGGAAATGCCGCCGGCATGACTGAGATCCGGCTGGGCGACGGCGATGCCGGCCTGCAGCACGGGCAGGAATTCCTGCCGGGAGTACAGCCGCTCCCCCGTGGAGACCGGGATGGAGGTGGAACGGGCCAGTTCGCCAATCAGATGCGAGTTTTCCGGCACCACGGGTTCTTCCAGGAAGAACGGGCGCAGCGGTTCCAGCAGCGGCGCCACCCGGCGGGTGTTGGCCAGGGTGAAGCGGCCGTGGAAATCCACGGCCACGTCCCGGTGCTCCCCCAGAACTTCCCGGGCCGCCGCCACGCGGGCGACCACGCCGTCGATCTCCGCCACGGTGCCCAGCCTGCCCATTTTGCCCGAGGCGTTCATTTTGACAGCCGTCAACCCGGCTTCGAGCTGCTCGAGGATGTGGTCCTTGACCTCGTTGGGGTCATCGCCGCCCACCCAGCCGTAGACGCGGATGCGGTCCCGCACATGGCCGCCCAGCAGCTGGTGCACCGGCACGCCGAGGTGCTTGCCGGCAATGTCCCACAGCGCCTGGTCGATCCCGGAAACGGCGCTGGCGAGAATGGGGCCGCCGCGGTAGAAGCCGGCCTTGGTCATCACCTGCCAGTGGTCTTCGATCCGCAGCGGATCCGACTGCAGCAGCACCTCCGCGAACTGGGCGACCGCGGTCCGCACAGTCTCGGAGTGGCCCTCGCAGGTGGCCTCGCCCCAGCCCACAACGCCGGTGTCCGTCTCGATCCGGACAAAGAGCCATCGCGGCGGCACCAGGAAAGTCTCGACCTTGACGATGCGCATCGGCCGCGCTCCCATCCCCTTGCCTATCCCTTGGTGGCGCCGGCGGTCAGGCCGGAGACGATGTACTTCTGCGTGAACAGGGCGATGATCATGATCGGAATCGTGACCACCGTGGCCGCGGCCATCAGGCCGCCCCAGTCGATGGAGGCGTAGGAGACAAAGTTGAAGATGGCCACGGGCAGGGTCTTGGTGTTGGCCCCGGACAGCACCAGGGCGAACATGAAGTTGTTCCACGAGAAGATGAAGGACAGGATGCCGGCGGTCGCGATGCCTGCCACGGACAGCGGCAGCGTGATCCGGGTGAACGCGCCGATCGGCGTCAGCCCGTCCACCTGTGCCGCCTCCTCCAGTTCCAGCGGCATGGAGTCGAAGTAGCTCATCATGATGTAGACGATCAGCGGCAGGGCCACAAACATGTGCGAGAGGATCAGCACCTCGTACCCGCCGACCATCCGCAGGTTCGAGAACACGTAGTACCAGGGCACCAGCAGCGAGACACCGGGGATGATGCGCGCCATCAGCACGACCAGCGCGGAGCGGCGCATCGCGAAGCGGCTCATTGAGTAGGCCGCCGGAATCCCGATGATCAGGGACAGCGCGGTGGAGACGAAAGCCACCCAGAAGCTGTTGAAGATGAAGGTGAAGTAGTTGTTCCGGCCTAGGACGTTGTCGTAGTTTTCCCACGTCGGGCTGAAGATGACCGCCTTGGACGCGTCGTAGATGTCCACGTTGGTCTTCAGCGAGGCCAGCAGCATCCACACCAGCGGCGCGAGGAAAGTCAGCACAATCGCCACCAGCGCCACCACCCGGAACCACTTGTAGGCGCGGGTGCGGATGGGCTTACGACGGCGGGCGGCCGGCTTCGCGGCGCCGGTTCCGTTGCCGGAACCATCGGCTGCCGTAGTGGCGTTGCGTTGAATATCTGTCAGGGCGTTCATTACTTGTTCCCCTTCCGGCGGAAGGTCACGAGCCACATGCAGGCCACGATGATCATGAAGAACAGGATCAGCACGGCCGAGGCCACGCCGTAGTCCATGTAGTCGAAGCTGAGGCCGTAGGCGTAGATGTTCAGCGTTTCCACCTCGTTGAAGGAACCGCCGCCCTTGCCCTTGGTGGCATAGAGAATGTCGAAGGTCTTCAGCGCGTCGATCCCGCGCAGCAGCACGGCCACGATCACGGTGGGCATCATCAGCGGTAGCGTCACGTACCAGAAGCGTTGCCAAGCGGTGGCGCCGTCGATCCGCGCCGCCTCGTCCGGCTCATCGGACAGGGACGTCAGCCCGGCCAGCAGGATCAGCACCACCATGGGCGTCCACTGCCACACGTCCACAAACAACAGCGTGGTCAGCGCCGTCTCCGGGCTGGAAAGCCAGGGTTGCCCGGGCAGGCCGAAGAACCCCAGCAGCTGGTTGGCGAACCCGATGTTCGGATCCAGGATCAGCCGCCACATCATGCCGACCGCCACGGGGGTCGCCACCAGCGGCAGCAGGATCACCACACGGACAAATTTTTCGCCCTTGAACGGCCGCCAGAGCAGCAGCGCAATGCACATGCCCAAAACCATCTGGATGGCCAGCGCGCCGATGGTGAAATAGAACGTGCGTCCGACGGCGGGCCAGAACCGCTGCGTGTCGGTCAGGACTTCCGTGTAGTTTTCGAGCCCGATGAAGTCGGATTCGGCCCGGACGGAGCCGGAAGCATCCGTCAGGCTTAGGTAGAGGGTCCAGGCCAGCGGGAAGACAATAAGGATGCCCACGAAGACCATCGCCGGGGCGGCGAAAAGCCATTTGCGGTGGTCGTTGGCCCAGTCCGAATAGGCCTGCCAGCCGGTCTTTTTCGGTCCCTTGCCGGCGGATCCGCGCTGCGTGGTGTCAGTAGATCGTGCAGTCATCTCTCACCCTGGGTCGGAGTGGTGGGAGAACGACGGCGGCGCGTTGCCGCCGTCGTTCTCTGTCAGCCTTTGGTTCGGCTACTTTTCGTCTTCGAGGAAGGCCTCGAACGACGTGTTGGCGGTTTCCGCGGCCTTGGCCGCATCCTCGCCGGTGATGGCGGCAACGATCGGATCGCCGACAATTTCGCGGGCCTCGGCTACCGAGACCACCAGCGGGCGGTCATAGCCAACCCCGTTCTCGGCGCTGACCGCAATGGCCTCCGCGAGGTCCTTCGGGTAGGTGGAGATACCTTCCGGGTCCTCCCAGACGGATGAACGCGGTCCGGGCACGCCGGCCTTCTGGACCTCGAGCGTCTTTTCCTTGCTGGTGGCCCACTCGATGAACTTCCACGCGTTGTCCTGGTTGGCCGAGGCCTCGTTGATCGCCAGGCCCCAGGAGGGAACGTTGTACGGCTTGGAGCCTGCCGGGCCTTCCGGCATCGGCGCGAAGCCGACCGTCTCCGCCACCTTCGAGTCCGCGGGATCCGTGGCGTTCTTGTAGAGGCTGTCCGCCTCGGTGTAGAACGCGGCGCCGCCCTGGGTGAAGATGGCCATGGCCTCGGGCCAGCTCATATCCGTGCTGACATTCTCCGGGCCGTACTCGCGGATCATCCGGCCGTAGTAGTCGTAGGCTTCCTTGGCCTCCGGAGTGCCGATGGCCGACTTGCCGGAATCGTCGATGAAGTCCCCGCCGAAGGAGTACAGGTAGGAGGAGAACTGCGTGACCGCGGCAGACCGGCCGGTCCGTGCGACGAAGCCCGCCGTCTCCGGGTTCTCTTCCTTGATCTGCTTGGCCGCGGCCTCCAGCTCCTCGAGGGTCTTGGGCACCTCAAGGCCGGCCTTTTCCAGCAGGTCCTTGCGGTAGTAGAGCACCTCGCGCTCGGTGATCAGCGGCACGCCCACCACCTTGTCCTCGAAGGTGGTGGCCTCCACCGGACCGGACTGGAAGTCGGACCAGTCCCACTCCGCGTTGCCCTCGACCCGCTCCGAGAGATCGGCGAGGTAGCCGTTCTGCGCGAAGAGCTTGCCCTCCTGCAGCGGCCGGTACATCATCACATCGATCTCATCAGTACCGGCGTTGAGCTTGACGTTGTACTGGTCGGAGAGCTGATCCTCGCCGAGCTGGGTGAGCTGGACGGTGAGGCCCGTCTCCTCTTCGAATTCGGGTATGGCTTCCTTGATGATGTCTGTCCACACGTGGTTGGCCAGGGTTACCCGCACGGTGCTGGAGGCTTCTTCGCTGCCTCCGCCGCCGCTGCCGCAAGCCGTGAGCCCGAGGGAGAGCAGGGCTGCCACCGCCGTAGCGCGCATTACATTGTGTCGTTTCACGCTGACTCCGTTTCTGGATGGGGCCCTGATCATCTGCGACGGACCCGCAGCAAATGCCTCTTTACATCTGCCGATTACTTGAACAATAGTGACTTAGATCATATTTATTCAAGAGGCGTGGTTGAATTAAAAGATGAGTGGCGAAAGGCAGGCGGCAAAATGAGCGAGCGCACAGCGATGGCTGACGTCTCTGCGGACCCGGCCGCGACCTCGGCCTCGGCCCAGACGCCAGCCGCAGCGGCACCGGCCACGAGACTGGCCGCGCCGCCAGTCGGCGCGGCCGGTTTGCAGGGGCGGGTGCTCGAACAGCTCGGCATGGCAATCTGCGGGGGAAGCCTGCACCCGGGCGAGGTACTGCGCAGCGACGCGCTGGAAGAGCGCTACCACGTCTCCCGGTCGGTGATCCGGGAGGCACTGAGCATCCTCGGTTCCATGGGCCTGGTCGAATCACGGCGCCGGGTGGGCGTGACCATCCAGCCTGCCACGGCCTGGAACCTCTACGACCCGCTGGTCATCCGCTGGCGCCTGGCCACCAATGGGCGGCTGAAGCAGTTGCGCTCCCTCACCGAACTGCGCAGCGCCGTCGAACCCCAGGCCGCGCTGCTCGCCGCGCAACGCGCGCCGCTGTCGGGCGCCTCCGACCTGGTGGGTCTGGCCGCCAAGATGTGGGCCGCAGGTCAGGCCGGCGACTCCGAGGAGTTCCTGGCCCTGGACATCGAGTTCCACCGGCTGGTGCTGCAGAGTTCGGGCAATGAGATGTTCGCCAAACTCGATTCGCTGGTCGCGGAGGTGCTCTCCGGCCGGACCCAGTACGGGCTGATGCCGCACCATCCCAGCGACGAGGCCCTGCAACTGCATGCCGACGTCGCCAGCGCCATCCAGCGCCGCAAGCCGGATGAGGCACACGCGGCCATGCTGCACATCATGCAGCAGGCCATCGAGGAAATGAGCAGCCTCTGGGCGCAGGAACATCCCGGCGAGCCGCTGCCGGCCGAGTAAGGGCGTCAGACCCAGGCGGTCGCCTGGGCCGTCGCCCGACCGGCCCTCGCCGGGCCCAAAAAAGCAGCCCCTCCCGGGCGGGAAGGGCTGCTCAACTTGATAGTGCTGACGCCTACTGGACGAACTCGTCCCCCGAGGCGCACTCCACCTGGCCGCTGCCGGAGTTCGTGACAACGCTCTGGCCGTCCATGATGACTTCGCAGGTCACGGTGCCGCCTTCGGACGTGACAGTGACAGCACCAAACGGGAGACCGGTGAAGGAAATCTCCTCATCCCAGTCCCCTTCGATCTGCTCTTCCACCGGCTGGACGCCGTCGAAGTACATCACGGTCGCAGGTCCCTCCGAGGTCACCTTGTACTGCACGGTGTGTTCACCCACCGCCTGCTGGAAGAACATGGCGATGATCGCGGTGATGACGATGGCTGCGATCACGCCGAGCGCGCCGAGGACAATGCCCGTGATAGACATGCCCTTCCGCTGCTTTTTGACCAGCGCGATGATGCCGAAAACGATCGCCAGCGGGCCAAGGATGAAGCTGAGGAAACCGATGCCGGGGATCACACCGAGCACCAGGGCCACGATGCCGAGCACCAAGGCCGTAATGGCCAGGCCCTTCTTCTCCTGCATAGGTGCCTGGTAGCCGTAGCCGCCCTGGTCCGGGTACTGGCCGTACGGCGAGTTCTGCTGCGGCGCCTGGCCGTACGGCTGGTTAGACGGGTAGTTGGCCGCGGACTCGCCTGCGCCTTCCTGCGGCTGGTTCGACGGATTTTCGGGAGACTGGTTCGACAAGGATTCCCCTGGGCTCGATGCGGGTGATATGGAAGCAGCATCGACCGCCGCCCCCTTCGGCGAGTCTAACCGAACCCAGGTAAGTCCTCGATGGGGAGTTCTATCCGGCCTCCCTCAGGTTGCCAGGTGCGTCGGGGCGAACATCTTGAGCAGCGTCTCAACAACGACGACGTTGGGACCGTCCGCCGCGAAGCTGTCCTCGAGGGCCTGGCGGACATTCCCGGGCTCCACCCGGCGTGCCGGAACCCCGAAGGCTTCGGCCAGCTTCACGAAGTCCGGCCGCGCGAGCTCGGTGGCGGTGGCCTGCCCGAAGGCGTCCTCCATGTATTCGCGCAGGATGCCGTAGCCGCCGTCGTCGACAATCAGCCAGGTGACCGGGAGATTGTGCTGCTTGGCAGTGGCCAGCTCGCTGATGGAATACATGGCGGAGCCGTCGCCCGAAACGGCCAGCACGCGCGCCGGCAGTCCCTTGCTGGCCAGCCCGACCGAGCCGCCGATGGCCCCGGGGAAGCCGAAGCCCAACCCGCCCGCGCCCTGCGCCGAGTGGAACTGGCCCTCGCGCGAATCCCAGCAGCTCCACGCCCAGTAGGCGGAAATTGTCATGTCCCAGAACGTCTGCATGCCATCCGGAACCGCCTCGCGGATGTCGGCCATGAACTGCCGCTCCTTGGCCAGATCCTGGGCATCAAGCCGGGCCTGCACATTGGCCAGGGTTTCCTTCACCAGCTGTTCCGGGGACTTGCCGTGCCAGTCCGGCGAGAATACGGGCTCCGACTGCGGCCGGGCTGCGGCGATCAGCGCTTCGTCCAAGGCCTGCAGGGCCTGGCCCGCGTCGGCCCGGATCCCCAAAGCGGGCCGGTTGGATTCGAGTACCCGGGGCTCGGCGTCGATCTGGATGATCCTGCCGCGCGGTTCGAAGGTGAAGTAGTTGCTGGTCACCTCGCCCAGCGAGGACCCGACCACCACCAGCACGTCGGCGTCCTCCAGGACATCGGTGACGTAGCGGTCTTCCACCCAGGACTGCAGCGAGAGTTCATGCTGCCACGGGAAGGCTCCGTTGCCGCCAGGCGAACAGACCACGGGGGCACGCAGCTTTTCCGCAATGGAGCGCAGCCTCGGTTCGGCCCTGCCCCGGCGCACGCCGCCGCCGGCGATGATGGCGGGGCGTTCGGCGGAAGCGAGCCACTTCACCGCTTCCTTCACCAGCTCGGTCCGCGGCGGGTTGTCGAAGGCTTCGGCGAGCGCGTCCTCGACAGGCGGGACCATGATCGGATCCAGCAGGACGTTCTGCGGCACTTCCACCCAGACCGGACCCTGGGGCGAAGAAATGGCCTCGGTCCAGGCGTCCTGGATGGCGGACGGAATGCCGGACGCGTGCTGGATCAGCCGCTGGCTCTTGGTGACATTGGCGGCGGAGGCCTTCTGGTCATCGAGCTGGTGCAGCATGCCCTTGCGCCGGGCGCCGAGCCCTTCGAGCGGAATCTGGCTGGCTACCACCACCATCGGCACCCCGGTGGCGTAGGCTTCCTGCAATCCGGCCAGCGAGGTCAGCGCACCCGGTCCGGTGGAGAGGAAGAGCACGCCGACGTCGCCGGTAGCGCGGGAGAAGCCGTCCGCGGCGAAGGCGGAGTTGTTCTCCACCCGGGAAGACACAAAGTGCAGGTTGGACCGGCTCAGGGCATCGAAAAGCCCGAGCGCGTGCTGGCCGGGGATGCCGAACACGGTGGTGGCGCCGAGGGCGCTCAGGGTTTCGACGACAAGGTCCCCGCCGTTGCGGGCCGCGACGATTGTTCCGCCCGTGCCGGCACCGCCCGTGCTGGATGCCGTCATGATCAGGCGCCTTCCCCGCCGCGCAGGGCGTTGGCGGCCAGCGGATCACCGTGCGGCGGCGTCTCGCCCTGCGCCCCGGCGCCGCGCCGGTCCACTCCCCCGCGCGCAACGGAAGCGTCGCGCCCAACGGAAGCGCCGCCGTCGTTGTTCTGGCTGTCCGAAGCATTCGCGGCCATCAGGGTCAACAGATCATAGGCCACATGGCTGGCGGCGACGCCGGTGATTTCGGCATGATCGTACGCCGGCGACACTTCCACCACGTCGGCGCCGATGAGGTTCATGCCGCGGAAGCCGCGGATAATCTCCAGCAGTTCCCGGCTGGTCATGCCGCCGGCCTCGGGCGTTCCGGTGCCGGGTGCGTGCGCCGGATCCAGCACGTCGATATCGACCGAGATGTAGAGCGGGCGGTCGCCGATCCGGTCGCGCAGCTTGGCCACCACTTCGCGGACGCCCTGGTAGTAGACGTCGGAACTGGTTACGATGCCGAAGCCGAACCGGTGGTCATCGTCCAGGTCCTTCTTGCCGTAAAGCGGGCCGCGGGTGCCCACGTGCGAGATGGCCTCGGTGTCCAGGATGCCCTCCTCCACCGCGCGGCGGAACGGGGTGCCGTGCGTATACTCGGCGCCAAAGTAGGTGTCCCAGGTGTCCAGGTGCGCGTCGAAGTGCAGCATGGCCACCGGCTGGCCGGCACGCTCGGCGGCGGCGCGCAGCAGCGGCAAGGCGATGGTGTGGTCACCGCCGAGCGTGATGAGCTTGGTGCCGCTTTCGGTCAGGTCCAGGGCGTTCTGCTGGATGGTCTCGATCGCCTCGTTGATGTTGAACGGGTTGACCGCCATATCCCCGGCGTCCGCGGCCTGCAGGCTCTCGAACGGGCTCACGTCCCAGGCCGGGTTGTAAGGGCGCAGCAGCCGCGAGGCTTCACGGACATGGTTGGCGCCGAAGCGTGCCCCCGGGCGGTAGGAAACCCCGGAATCAAAGGGAACACCGACGACGGCGACATCGGCCCGGGCAACCTGGTCCAGCCGCGGGAGGCGGGCGTAGGTGGCGGCGCCGGCAAAGCGCGGGATCCGGGACGAATCGATGGGGCCGAGCTTGCCGTTGGCCTCGACGCGGAGTTCTTCCATGTGGTCTCTCCTGAGAAAAAGTTGCCCAATAAGCATCAAGTGTTTTGAAATAGGCTAATTGTGGTCAGCGTCTCAGTCAAGGCCGACGGACCTCTGGCCAACCCGAAAAGGGGCGTGCATCCTTCGAACAACGCGACGATGACGTGAAGGTGGCATCGACCTGCAGCAGGAGTAGCCGCAGGCCCTCGGCCGGCAGGATTACCGCGCGGCGGCCGGGACCAGAGTCCAGGTAACGATGGCCTGCTCGTCCGTCTCATTGATCCAGCTGTGCGGCTCACGGCCGGAAAAGGAGATGGTGTCGCCCGCATTGAGTTCGTAGCGTTCGGACGTGAAGATCAGCGTGATACGTCCGGCGATGACATGCAGTACGTCCACTTCGCAGTCAACGGAGTACAGCTCGGATTCGCCCCGCCCGCGGGGCTCGATGACCGCCCGGATGATCTGGAGGCGGCGCTCATGCCGCGCGGTCAGCAGCTCTTCCTTGATGCCTTGGCCACCAAGACTGATCCGCGGCCCCTCCCCTGCGCGGGACAAATGCGTTTCCGGCATCAGGAACAAGTCGCCGATGGAAATTCCCAGCACCTGGCACAACGTCACCAGCGAAGCTACCGACGGCGAGGTGAGGTCCCGCTCGACCCGGCTCAGGAAGCCCTTGGTCAATCCGGTGGAGTCCGCAACCTGCTCAATGGTCATGCGCTGTTCCTGCCGTGCCGCGCGGATGCGGGATCCGATCGCTACCGGGGCATTGCTGGGCTCGACAGGCAGTGCTTTCACTGAGCAACTCTTTCTCGCGGCCGGAGAGGGTTACTCCCCTGGGTCTTCGAAATATCTTGACGTGTCGGGCACATCACAATTAGCCTAGCACTCAACACTTGTTGCCTAACAGGCAATTTCTTCATTTCCTGCTTCCAGGAGCTTCTTCCCATGGATGGACAATTCATCAACGTCATTATTGTGGTCGCTTACTTGGCCGCAATGCTGCTTTTCGGCTGGTGGGGCAAGTCCCGCACCAAGAACAATAGCGATTATCTCGTGGCCGGCCGTCGACTCGGCGGGCTGCTTTACACAGGCACCATGGCTGCCGTCGTTCTTGGCGGTGCCTCCACCGTCGGCGGCGTTGGCCTTGGCTACACGTTCGGGTTGTCCGGCATGTGGCTGGTGGTGGCCATCGGCACCGGCGTGCTGCTGCTGAGCCTGCTCTTCGCGCCTACCTTGCAGAAACTGAAAATCTACACGGTGGCCCAGATGCTGACCCTGCGGTACGGCGTCAGCGCCACCAAGGTCTCCGGCATCGTCATGCTGGCCTACACCCTGATGCTGTGCGCCACGTCGACGGGTGCCTACGCGACCATCCTGGTGGTGCTCTTCGGCTGGGAGCGGTGGCTGGCCATCACGGTCGGCGGCGCCATTGTGCTGATCTACTCCACCATCGGCGGCATGTGGTCCATCACGCTGGCGGACATGGCGCAGTTCGTCATCAAGACCATCGGCGTCTTCCTGCTCATGCTGCCGTTCACCTGGAACGCCGCCGGCGGACTCGGCGGGATCCGCGAGCGCGTGGACGCTTCCTTCTTCGACATCGGCGGCATCGGCGCGCAGACCATCATCACCTACTTCGTGGTCTACACCCTGGGCCTGCTGATCGGACAGGACATCTGGCAGCGCGTATTCACCGCGCGGACTCCGGGGGTTGCCCGCTGGGGCGGCGCGACCGCCGGTATTTACTGCATCTTCTACGGTGCGGCGGGCGCCTTGATCGGTATGGCAGCCGCCGTCGTCATTCCGGGTCTGGAGAACCAGGACGACGTCTATGCGGACGTCGCGATGAACCTGCTGCCCATCGGCATCGGCGGCATTGTGCTCGCCGCCGCCGTGGCCGCAATGATGTCCACCGCCTCCGGTACGCTGATCGCCGCCGCCACCGTGGCCAAGGCTGACGTGGTGCCCTTTGTCCGCTCCTGGTTCGGTAAGCCGGCCCACCACGAACACGGCGAAAACCCGGAGCACGATGTGCAGGGCAGCCGCTGGTACGTCCTCGGCCTGGGCGTCCTGGCGATTGTGCTGGCCATCCTGGTCCAGGACGTGGTCGCCGCGCTGACCATCGCCTATGACATCCTGGTCGGCGGATTGCTCATCGCCATCCTCGGCGGCCTGGTGTGGAAGCGCGGAACCGGTCTCGGGGCCGCGGCGTCCATGGCCGCCGGCAGCGTGGTCACCCTGACCACCATGATCATCCTCGAGGTCAACGCGGAAAACCAGTACGACGGCATCTATGCCAACGAGCCGATCTACTACGGGCTGATCGCTTCGCTGGTCGCCTACATAGTGGTATCCCTGGCCACCAAGCCGACCGACCCGGCCGTGCGCGAGGCCTGGGACCTGCGGGTAGCCGGCGCCATCGCGGAAGAAGTTCCGGTGGAAGGCCCGGAAGAGGCCCACAGCCGCTGACCCGCGCTGTTCCCGCTGAGCCTGTTGATCCTGCTGAGCTTGTTGTTCCTGCCCGCCGGCTAGCCGCCCACGGGCAGGAACAACACCGTGTAGATGCCCAGCGCCCCCAGGACGAAAACGCTGGCGGAAGTAAAAAGGACACCAACGACGTCGGCATGGACTGTTTCACTGGCAATGCCGCGGACAGCGCGGTGGTACCGGATTTTCTGGGTGAGGTTGATGGCCAGGGCCGTCACCAGCGTGACGGCTACGAGGATCCCGGCGAACCAGCCGTGGTGCGGCATCCAGCGCAGGAAAATCGCGGCGGCAACCACCATGGCCATGGTGGTCCGGCCCCAGGCGAGCGACGTGCGCTCGGGCTGGAGGCCGGCGTCGTTATGTTCGGGTGCGGGACCGCGGCGCAGTGCCATGATCAGAGGGGCCGAAGGACAACGAAAACCACCAGGATCGCGGCGACCACTGCCCCGCCGACGGCCAGGATGGGCGCGATCAGCGGCAAGGGCAGCGGGGTCTTGTGCCGCATGGCCCGCTCCACGTTCAGCCACCGGAAGAAGGCGCCGGCACCGATCACCATAGCCAGGACCAGCAGCAGGATGGCCACGGTCTTGCGGACCTCGGTGATGAACAGTTCGGTGGTGAACGCCTCGACGGCGATGCCGCCAGCCAGCAGTGCCAGCGAAGTGCGGATCCAGGCCAGGAAGGTGCGCTCGTTGGCCAGGGTGAAACGCGGGTCCGGTTCGGTGCCTCCGCGCAGCAGCCGGGTGGAGAACTTGTTGCGCCCGGGTGCAGGATCCGGGGTAGGAGATGCCGAGGTAGCCACGGCTCCATCCTAACGGCGGCCTGTGTCCATCCCGGCATCCCGGCTCCCCCATGACATTCCCGTGCCCCATCGCCTCAACGCCTGCCTGTGTGCCGTCTAACGCCCCGCCACAGGAAGCTTCGGGACCTGCCACGGTATGATGGAGGCTGCGAAGGGGAGTAGCTCCACCGCCTGTCGGGGAATTTCCGGTTTCCGGGAAGTCCTGCGATGGAACGGCGTGGAGGCCTGTCGACATACTGGCCAGCACGATTGGCCCGGCAGTCCACCTGATCCTGCATAATAAGGCAGGCTTCGGGCGAGCGAGACCTTCGGTCAGTTTGCCGTATAACTGACCGGAGCCATCCCGTCTCCGGTCCATGATCAGGAGCAGAGCCAGCATGAGCCCTTCCCGCGAAGGACCCACCCAATCCAGCCAGGCCCCGCCGTCGAGCCGGGACATCAGACTCTGGCGCCGATATCTGGCGGACGAACGCGCCGAGGCGGCCATCTACCGTGACTTGGCCCGCCGCCGCGACGGCGAAGAACGTGCCATCCTGCTGGAACTCGCCGAAGCCGAAGGCCGGCACGAACAGCACTGGCGCGACCTACTCGGCGAGCACGCGGACCGGCCGACACGCCCATCCTTCCGGCGCAGCCTGCTGCGCACCATGGCCCGGTGGTTCGGCTCGGTCTTTGTCATGGCGCTGGCGCAGCGTGCCGAGGGCCGCTCCCCCTACAGCTCCGAACCGGCCGCCACGAATGCGATGGCCGCCGACGAACTGATCCACGAAGAGGTGATCCGCGGCCTCGCAACCCGCGGCCGGGCACGGCTGTCCGGCAACTTCCGCGCCGCGGTCTTCGGCGCCAATGACGGACTGGTCTCGAACCTCGCCCTGATCATGGGCATCGGTGCCACCGGAGTTTCCAGCGGCTTCATCCTGTTCAGCGGCATCGCCGGCCTGTTGGCCGGGGCGCTTTCCATGGGTGCCGGCGAGTACGTTTCCGTGCGTTCCCAGCGTGAACTGCTCAGCGCGACAAAGCCCACCCAGATCACGTTGACGGCGGCTCCGGACCTGGATCTGAAAGCGAATGAACTGGTGCTGGTTTACCGGGCCCGCGGCATGACTCTCGAAGCGGCCGAGCACCGGGCCGCGGAACGGATGGGCTATCTGGACTGCGACTGTGATCCCAGTCTGTCCCTGCACCCGGGGGTTGAGGAGGTCGAGTACCAGGAGATCGGGACCGGCTGGAATGCCGCCCTCTCCAGCTTCCTGTTCTTCTCCAGCGGTGCGCTCGTTCCGATCCTGCCGTACATCTTCGGCCTGCAGGGCCTGCCGGCCATACTCGTCTCGCTGGTCCTGGTTGGCCTGGCACTGCTCGTGACCGGCGGAATCGTCGGCCTGCTCTCCGGAGCTTCGCCCTTCAAACGGGCGATGCGGCAGTTGGGCATCGGCTTCGGCGCAGCCCTGGCAACTTACCTCCTGGGCCTGCTGTTCGGCACCGGAGTCGCCTGACGCTGGTGCGCCTCTGCCGGCGGGGGCTACGCCAGTCAGGGAGCTACGGATGCGTGAGCTCAACCGCGGCTTCTACCGAATCGACCAGGTGGATGGCGTCTTCCATCGCCCGTCCGCGGGCCAGCGACTGCAGCAGCGGCCAGACGGGAAGCTCGTCGGTCCAGTACGAGGCGCCCACCAGGATCATCGGCGAGAGTTTCTCCGGCGTCGCATAGTAGTTTTCGCACGCGTCCTGGAAGATCTCCTGCACGGTTCCGCCGGCGCCGGGCAGGAAGACGATGCCGCCGTTGCACCGCTCCAGCAGCACGGCCTCGCGGATGGCATTGGCGAAGTACTTGGCTATGTGCGTGGCGAAGAGATTCGGCGGTTCGTGCCCGTAATGCCAGGTCGGAATGCCAAGATTTACGACGCCGGCGGGGTGCTGCTCGAGGACCCGCGCCGCCGCCCTGGCCCAGGCCGTAACGGAGGGGCGGAAGGAAGGCACTTCGGCCAGCGAGGCCAGTGCCTGGACGAAAGCGCTGTCCTCCGCCGATGACAGGTAGGCCCCGAGGTTGGCGGCTTCCATCGCGCCCGGGCCGCCACCGGTCGCCACCGCGCACCCCGCCTTCGCGAGCTGCCTGCCCAGGCGGGCGGCGTCGTCGTACGTCTTGCTTCCCCGCTCCGCAGCATGCCCGCCCATCACGCCCACCAGTTTCCGGCCATTGAAGCCCGGACCGTCGAACAACGCATCCATGGCGTCGCCGACGGCGTGGTCGTGCAGGCTGGCCGCGAGGGTGGCGTCGAGGTTCACGCGGGCAGCCGGCTGCGTGGACCAGGCGTAGATGATTGCATCCGGCGTTGCCTCGTACTCCGCGGTGGCCAGGCCGTCGAACAGCTCGGCGGGCGTATAGACGGCGGCCCGGTAGGCATCGAACGGGATGCCCGGCAGGATCGGGAACAGCAGCGCGCCGCGGGCACGCAGCCACTCCTCCATACCGGGCTCGAAGTCGCAGCCGAGGAAGATCGCGCCGGAGGGATCCAGGTCCCGCAGCACGCCGCTCCGCTCCCGCAGGTCCACGGACTGGAAGTGCCAGCCGCTCAGGGACTGTCCGGCCCCGGCCCGCAGCGTCTTCGCGCCCTCCGCTACGAGCTGGTCGAACTGCTCAAGCGTCTCGATCTCGAGGACACGCGGCTCTTTGTGCAGTGCAGGTGATGCGCCCATGGGGCAAGCTTAGCCACGGGACGGCGGCTGGGACTGCCGACCGGACAGTTAGCCCTATAGGCGGCCGTGGTCCAGCCATCGTCCAGTCATGTTCCAGCCGTGGTTCAGCGTCGGCTGGGCTCGACCTGCCGGGCCGCCTCGCCGTCGTCGTCGGCTGTGATCAGTACGTTGCCCTCCGCGAGCGCCTCCGGCATCACATCCGGCTCCAGCGAAGTGGCCAGCGGCTTTTCCTTGATGAACAGGCACAGCACGGCGGCAGCCAGGGCCAGCGGGAACATGAAGGCGAACAGCGGCATCAGCGCCTCGTTGTAGGACTCGACGATCTGCGTCTGGATGGCCTCGGGCAGCCCGTGGACCATTTCCGGGGTCAGCGAGTTGCCGCCACCGGTGGCGGCAACGGCATCAGCCGGCAGCCGTTCGGTCAGGAAGTCCACCAGCCGCGAGGCGAAGAGACTACCAACGACGGCGGATCCGAGCGTGGCGCCGATCTGGCGGAAAAAGTTGTTGGCCGCCGTCGCCGTCCCCACCTGCCGCGCGGGGAACGAGTTCTGCACAATGAGCACGAGGATCTGCATGTTCAGGCCCAGCCCCAGGCCCAGCAGGCCAAGGTTCAGGCAGATATGCCAAACGGCGGTATCGGCGTGGACGAGCCCCATGAGCACCAGTGCGACCGCCAGGATGGCCGAACCGACGATGGGCATCCACTTGTACCGGCCGGTCTTGGACACCAGCGAGCCCGAGATGACGGAGGCCACCAGGAGCGCACCCATCATCGGGATCATCAGCAGGCCGGCCTCGGTTGCGGTGGCCCCGGTAGCCATCTGCAGGTAGGTAGGCATGTAGCCGATGGCGCCGAACATCGCCACCGAAACCAGCAGGCCCGAGATGGTGGTCAGGTTGAAGTTGAGGTCCCGGAAGAGCTCCATGGGGATGATCGGCTCCGCGGTGCGGCGCTCCACCAGAACAAAGAGGAACGCGGCCAGCACCGTGGCAACGATCAGGGAGATGATGACCGGATCGGACCAGTCATAGGTGCTGCCGCCCCAACTGCTGACCAGCACCAGTCCGGTGGTGGCGGCGGCCATGAGCAGGATGCCCCAGATGTCGAGTTTGGGCCGGCTGGTCTTGGCCGGAGTCTTGAGGAAGAAGATCGCGCCCAGCAGGGCCAGCACAGCAACCGGCACGTTGAACCAGAAGGTCCAGCGCCAGCCCGGGCCTTCCGTCAGCCAGCCGCCGATCAGCGGGCCTACTACGGAGGAAAAGGCGAAAACGCCGCCCATCCAGCCCATGTACTTGCCGCGTTCGCGGGCTGGTACCACGTCGGCAATGATGGCCTGCGAAAGGATCATCAGGCCACCGCCGCCCAAGCCCTGGACGATGCGGGCGGCAATGAGCCAGGTCATATCGAGGGCCAGCGCGCCGATGACGGATCCGGCCAGGAAGACGAGGATCGCCCCGATGAGCAGGGATTTGCGGCCGATCAGATCGCCGAGCTTGCCGTAGATCGGCATCATGATGGTGGAGGCAAGGATGTAGCCGGTAATCACCCACAGCATCAGGTTGGCGCCGTTGAGTTCGCCGACGATGGTTGGCAAGGCTGTGCCCAGGATGGTCTGGTTCAGGGCGGCAAGCAGCATGGCCATCACCAGGGCCACAAAGACCAGCGCCAGTTTGCCGTGCTGCGCGCCGCTTTCGACAGTTGCGGGTTTGCTCACAGAAGTTCCTTCAGGATGTTGCGCATCAGTTCCATGCCCTGATCGAGGGCTTCGGACTGCGATTCGCGGGTCGGATGGGACATGGTTTTTTGGATGGCAAAGCGGAGCCCGGCTCCGGCCACGAGGACCAGCATCTTGGCGACGTCCTCTACGTTGTAGCCGGCCGGGGCGGCAGCCCACCTGCTCGACGGGGCGAGCCTTTCGGCCACGGCATCGGTGACGAGCTGCTCCACCTTGACGATGTATTGGAACCGGCGGTGCATCAGCTGCGGATATTTGCAGATGACCTCGCGGCATCGGTTGCCGTTCTCGTCGGCGCTGCCGTGGATGGTCCGGGTGACGGCGTGCATCAAATGGCTCACGCTTGCCAGCAGGTCCCCGTCAACGTCGAACTCCGCCAGCATGGACTCATCGACGAAAGGCTCCTGCAGGCCAAGGACGGCATCTTCCTTGGAGGCGAAGTAGTTGAAAAAGGTGCGGGGGGAAACGCCGGCGTCCGCTGCCACCGCGTCCACCGTCACGCATTCCAGGCCTTTGTCCAAGGCCGTACCGGATGCAGACAGGTGCAGTGCCGCCCAGGTCTCGGCGCGCTTGCGGTCCCGCAGGGAAAGTAGTTGACTCACCGAACCATTATTGCAGTCACTGCAAAAATACACAACTGCAAAGTTTCAGGAGTGCAAAAGGTCACAATGTTTCTGAAGGCTCCGGCTGAAGTTGCTTCGGAATGCGCGAAGACTGCGTTTTGGGATCCTGCTCCCGCTTCGCGGCATCAGCAGGACCCCAAACCGCAGTTAAATGACCGCGGCGGCCCTCACCTCAAAAGGTGAGAGCCGCCGTCGTTGTTTGCCAGCGGTGTTGCAGGCCCGCTGCCCTGGCACGCCGGGCCAGCCAGGCCAGGGCCGGGTCAAGCCAGGCCGGGTCGGATCAGGTCAGCGCAGGACTACGGTCCGGTTTCCGTGCAGGATGACGCGGCCTTCGCAGTGCCACCTCACCGCGTTGGAGAGCGCCTTGCATTCGGTATCGCGCCCGGCCGCGACCAGGTCCTCGGGGCCGAAGGTGTGGTCCACGTCCACCAACTGCTGGGCGATGATCGGGCCCTCATCCAGCTCGCTGTTGACGTAGTGCGCGGTGGCGCCCACGGTTTTCACGCCGCGATCGTACGCCTGGTGGTACGGCTTGGCGCCCTTGAAGCTAGGCAGGAAGGAGTGGTGGATGTTGATCACGCGGCCGGCCATCCGGGTGGCCAGCGAATCACTGAGCACCTGCATGTAGCGTGCCAGGACCACCAGATCCACCTCGAAGCGGTCCACCAGTTCCAGCAGCTTCGCCTCGGCGTCCGGCTTGGTGTCCGGGGTGACGGGGATGTGGAAGAACGGGATGCCGTGCCATTCCACCAGCCGCTGGTGGTCGCGGTGGTTGGAGACCACGGCGACGATCTCCACGGGCAGCTCCCCCGTGCGTGCGCGGAAGAGCAGGTCGTTCAGGCAGTGCCCGAACTTGGAGACCATGATCATCACGCGCCGCTTGGCCCCGTGCCGGTCGAGCTCCCAGCTCATCCCGAAACGTTCTGCCACCGGCTCGAAATCCTTGCGCAGGGCCTCCTCGTCCACCGCCTCTCCGGTCGAGGAAGCCACATGCACCCGCATGAAGAAGTGGCCCAGGCGCCGGTCGTCGAACTGCTTGAGTTCGACGATGTTGCAGCCGTGTTCCAGCAGCACACCGCTGACGGCGTGCACAATGCCCGGCGCCTCCCGGCAGTCCAGGGTCAGCACCAGCTCGGACGCCGCTTCGGCGCCCGGGGCGGGCTGTTGTTCAGCACTCAATGACGTTGACGGCCAAGCCACCACGGGAGGTCTCCTTGTACTTGATCTTCATATCTTTGCCGGTCTCGCGCATCGTTTTGATGGCCTGATCCAGGGAGACCTTGTGCTCACCGTCGCCCTGCAGGCAGAGCCGCGCGGCGTTGATCGCTTTGACGCTGGCGATCGCGTTGCGCTCGATGCAGGGAATCTGCACCAGCCCGCCTACAGGATCGCAGGTCAGCCCCAGGTTGTGCTCGATGCCCACTTCGGCAGCGTTTTCAACCTGTTCAGGTGTCCCGCCCAGCACCGCGCACAGCGCGCCGGCTGCCATGGAGCAGGCCGAGCCCACTTCGCCCTGGCAACCGACTTCCGCACCGGAGATGGACGCGTTCTCCTTAAAGAGGATACCCACCGCCGCGGCCGTAAGCAGGAACTCCACCACGCCGTCGTCATCTGCACCCGGGACGAACCGGGTATAGAAGTGCAGCACGGCCGGAATGATGCCCGCCGCCCCGTTGGTCGGCGCGGTAACAATCCTGCCGCCGGAGGCATTCTCCTCATTGACCGCCAGCGCGTAGAGATTGACCCATTCCATGGCCCAGAGCGGATCCGACTGCGGGCTGCCGCTGGTGGCGGCCGCAACCTCGATCTGGCGCAGCTTGCGGCGCAGTTCAGGAGCACGACGGCGGACCTTCAGTCCCCCGGGCAACCTCTCCTCCGTGCGGGTACAGCCGTTTTCCACGCACTCCTGCATGACCGCCCAAATGTGCAGCAGCTGCGAGCGCAGGTCGGTTTCGCTGCGCCAGGTGAGCTCGTTGGCCAGCATGACCTGGGCAATGGAGAGACCCTCCGCCCGGCAGTGTGCCAGCAGCTGGGCCCCTGTAGTGAACGGGTACGGCAGGACGGTGGCGTCTTCGACGATCCGGTCCGCTCCGGCCGCATCCTCGTCGACCACGAAGCCGCCGCCCACCGAATAGTAGGTGCGTTCGCGCAGCAGGTCGCCGGCGTCGTCGTAAGCGAAGAAAGTCATGCCGTTCGGGTGCGCCGGCAAGGCCTTGCGCCGGTGCAGGATCACATCGGCGTCCCAGTCGAAGGGCACCGGATGCTCCCCGGCCAGCGCCAGCTTGCGCGCGGCGATGGCGTCGCGGACCTGCGCGTCGGCCGTGTCCGTGTCCACAGTCTCCGGGTCCTGGCCCTGCAGGCCCAGCACCACGGCCTTGTCCGAGCCGTGGCCGAAGCCGGTGGCGCCCAGCGAGCCGAACAGCTCGGCCCGGACGCGGGCAACTGCGTTCAGCTGCCCGTCCCGGACCAAGCCGTCGGTGAACCGCTTGGCCGCCCGCATCGGCCCCACCGTGTGCGATGAGGAGGGGCCGATGCCAACGGAAAACAGATCCAGTGCGCTGAGCGCCATTACGGCACCTCGGGTGAGGCGAACTCCGTCATCGCGTCCAGCAGCCAGCGTGCGGTGTAGTCCGCGAAGGAGGCGCGCGGCAGGATCCGGTAGGTCTGCGTCCCGCCTTCCTCCACAATCTGCCACAGCAGCACCGGCACCGGGCCGAGCTGGGTCGTGACCGCGGTGCCCGGGGTGAAGGCCCGCGGGTGCAGGTCCACGTGGCAGCCCTTCTCCAGCACGGCGCGTGCCGAGGGGCCGGCCAGTTCCAGCGTGGTGCGGTTCGCCGACAGATCGACGACGGCGCCCGGCTCGGCACCCAGGGCTTCGGTCAGTGCCGCGGTGGCGTTGGATCCTTCCGGGCCGACCAGCAGGAACTCGTCCGGGCCCAGCCACAACAGGGCGGTCCCGTCCACGGCGCCCGTGACCTGCCCGTGGCCCGCCGGCAGCGGGAGGCCCAGAGCGGCCTCCAGCGCCTTGGCCCCGGCCGAACCCGGCTCGGCCCGCAGGCCGACCATGTTCAGGAACGGGATCTCGCGCAGGCTCACGCCCCGTTCGCCGGACACGGCGCCTTCGCGGATTGCGTCTTCCAGATGTGCCAGCGGACTGCGGCGCAGTGCTGCAATGTCAGTCAATACCTGTTCAGCCATCACGACGGCTCCCTTCGGGATCGTAAAGTACGGGTTCTGCGATGACAACGTCCACAAGCTGCCCGCCGAGCGGGGCCTGCAGCGTCTCACCGATGCGGTTGCGGCCATTCTTGATCATGGCCAGGCCGAAGCTGCGGCCCAGCGCGGCGCTGTGGTAGCTGGAGGTCACGTGGCCCTCCATCGGCACCGGCGCTTCGGCCGGGGCGATGCGGGTGCCCTGGTTGACCAGCTGCGCGCCCTCCGGCAGGCGGAACGACTTGTCCACCGGCAGGACGCCGACCAACTGCTTGCGGTCCTCACGCACGTTGTCCGCCCGCGAGTAGGAACGCTTGCCCACAAAGTCCTTGACCTTGGAGACCACCCATTCCATCCCCGCGTCCTGCGGGGTGACGGTGCCGTCCGTGTCCTGGCCGACGATGATGAAACCCTTTTCGGCGCGGAGCACGTGCATGGTTTCGGTGCCGTACGGGGTGATGTTGAACTCCGCACCGGCCTCGGCCACGTCTTCCCAGACCTTGAGTCCGTACCAGGAGGACACGTTGATCTCGAACGCCAGCTCGCCGGAGAACGAGATCCGGCAGACGCGCGCCGGAATGCCGGACGCGAGCGTGGTTTCCTTGAACGCCATGAACGGGAACGCGTCGTTGTCCAGGTCCAGCTCGGGCGCCAGCTTGGCGATCACGGCGCGGGACTTCGGACCCACAACGGCGACGGTGGTGTACTGCTCGGTGACGGAGTTGCAGACCACATCCAGCTCCGGCCATTCGGTCTGCAGCCATTCCTCCAGCCAGTCCAGCACCTTGGCGGCGCCGCCGGTGGTGGTGGTCATGAAGTAGCGGTCCTCGTCGAGGCGCAGGGTCACGCCGTCGTCGAAAATCATGCCGTCAGGGGTGCACATCAGGCCGTAGCGGCCCAGCCCCGGCTTGAGCTTCTTGAACGCGTTGGTGTACATCCGGTTGAGGAACTCACCGGCGTCCTTGCCGCGGATCTCGATCTTGCCCAGCGTGGTGGCGTCCATGAAACCGACGCTCTCACGCACGGCGGCGCATTCGCGCAGCACGGCCGTGTCCATGTCCTCGCCCGGCAGCGGGAAGTACCAGGGGCGCTTCCACTGCCCGACATCCTCGAACAAGGCGCCGTGGGCTACGTGCCACGGGTGGATCGAGGTCAGCCGCGCCGGGTCGAAGAGCTCCCCGCGCTGGCGCCCGGCCAGTGCCGTAAAGGCCACCGGCGTGTACGGGGCGCGGTAGGCGGTGGTGCCGATGCTGCCGATGTCGGTGTTGTTCAGCGCCGCCGCGATAACGCCGATGGCGTTGATGCCGGAGGTCTTGCCCTGGTCGTTGGCGGTGCTGATCGAGGTGTAGCGCTTCACGTGCTCCACGCTGCGCATGCCGGCACCGGTGGAACGCAGCACGTCGGCCACGGTCTGGTCGCGCTGGAAGTCCACAAAGTGGGTCTTCCAGCCGGCGGCCTCACCCTCGAGTCCCGGTACCAGCCACAGCGGGCGGATCGGGGCGGAGGTCTCGGGCGCGGCGGCGGGAACCAGCGCGTTGGCGCGGAAGCCGGCCCGGGTGGCGGCCTCGGCACCGGCCTGGGCGCCTTCCTCGAGGCAGCCGGCCAGATCCAGGTTGCCGTTGAGGGCACCGGCGGTCTGCTGGTCTTTGACCTCGCGGCCGGGGACGAACGCGGCGAGCGCCTCGTCCCACTTCAGCTGGCGCTCACGCTGGCTGTGCAGGTGGACCACCGGGGTCCAGCCGCCGGAGACTGCGAGCAGATCCGTTTCGATCGTCTCGGGTTCGCCGGTCAGCTGCCCGTCGGCGTCCAGACCGCTGACGACGACGGCGCTGATCCTTCCGCCGTCGTTGTTGCCTTCGGTGTCCACCACGGCGCTGCCGGTGATCAGGCGGATGCCCGCGGCGGCCAGGGCCTCGGCTGCATCGCCGGTGACCTCGGGACGGGAGTCGACCACGGCCGCAATCCCGATGCCGGCTGCCTGCAGGTCGGTGACCAGCTTGTAGGCGGAGTCGTTGGTGGTGGCAACGACAACGTTCTGTCCGGCCGCCACTGCGTAGCGGTTCAGGTAGCTGCGCACGGCGGAGGCCAGCATGATGCCGGGACGGTCATTGTTCGCGAAAACGATCGGACGCTCGTGCGCGCCGGTGGCGAGCACCACCTGCTTGGCGCGGACATGCCAGATGCGTTCGCGGGAGACGCCGGCGCCGAGTTCGCCGGTCAAGTGGTCGGTGCGGCGCTGCACGGCGACAACGAAGTTGCTGTCGTAGCTGCCGAACGCGGTGGTCCGCGAGAGGTAGGTGACTTCCTCGGCGGCAGCCAGTTCGGCCGTGGTCCGGGCGATCCAGTCCTGCGCGGGCAGTCCGTCGATGACCTCGTCCCGGCCGGACAGCAGCGAGCCGCCGGCTTCGGGCTGCTCGTCCATCAGGATGACGCGGGCACCGCTCTTGGCAGCTTCGCGGGCGGCGGCCAGCCCGGCGGGGCCGGCGCCGACAACAAGGACGTCGGTGTGGACGTACTTGCGGTCGTACACGGCCTTGTCCGTGCGCGGGTCCAGCTGGCCCAGGCCCTGGAGCAGCTTGGCGTCCAGGCCGTCCGTCAGCTCAACGGTGGTGGCCGGCAGCATGGATTCGTCCACGTGGCCTTCGAAGCGCGCGCTGATCTTGACCAGGGCGTTCGCTTCTTCCACGCCGGCGGAAAGGATGCCGCGGGGACGGTCGAGGTAGAGCGAGTTTCCTACCGTAACCTTGCCGGCAGCGAGCATTGCCGATGCCAGGGTGTCACCGGCGAAGCCGCTGAAGGCCTCGCCGTCGAGCGTAAAGGCCAGGGGCTTGGTGCGGTCGATCCGCGCAGCGGCGCTGGCAGCGGCTGCGAGCCGCTGGGACTGGTTGGCACTGGGGGCGGTCACTTCGCTCCTCCTTCAACAGACTGGACCTTGGCGCCGGCTACGTTGCCGGCGTCGATCTGTGGTGTCTTTTCGCCGGGCTTGTACACGGCCTTGATGTCATAGCTGACGGTGTCGCGCACCGCGTTGAACCAGCGCCGGCAGCCGGTGCTGTGCACCCAGCGCTCGGCGAAGAGGCCCTTGGGATTGGCGCGGTAGAAGAGGAACTTCGACCACTCCTCGTCGCTGAGCTGGTTGGGATCTTCGGGGTAGGCCACGTGGGCCTCGCCGCCGTAGTGGTATTCGGTTTCGTCGCGCGGCCCGCACCAGGGGCATTCGATCAGAAGCATCGTGGTTTTCCTTCCTAGTGGGCTACGGCTGCGGCGCCGTGTTCGTCGATCAGGTGCCCGGTTTCGAACCGGTCCAGGGCAAACGGGGCGTTGAGCGGGTGCGGCTCGTCCATCGCGATGGTGTGGGCGAAGGTGAAACCGGCGCCCGGGGTGCCCTTGAATCCGCCGGTGCCCCAACCGCAGTTCACGTACAGCTGGTCGATGGGGGTCTTGGAGATGATCGGGGATGCGTCCATAGTGGTGTCCACGATGCCGCCCCAGGTGCGCAGCACGTGGGCACGGGCAAAGATCGGGAAAAGTTCGACGGCGGCAGCCATCTGCTCCTCGATCACGTGGAAGGCGCCGCGCTGGCCGTAGCCGTTGTAGGAGTCGATGCCGGCGCCCATGACCAGTTCGCCCTTGTGCGCCTGGGAGACGTAGACATGCACGTGGTTGGACATGACCACTGTCGGGTGCACTGGTTCGTGCAGCTCGGAGACCAGGGCCTGCAGCGGGTGGGACTGGATGGGCAGTTCGAAACCGGCCAGCTCGGCCAGCACGGAGCTGTGTCCGGCTCCGGCCAGGGCCACCTTGCCGGCGTTGATCCGGCCGCGGTTGGTTTCGACGCCGACCACGCGGTTTCCGTCCTTGATGAAACCGGTGACCTCGCAGTTCTGGATGATGTCCACGCCCATCTCGTCGCACTTGCGGGCGAAGGCCCAGGCCACGTGGTCGTGCTTGGCGATGCCGGCGCGCGGCTGGTAGGTCGCGCCCATGATCGGGTAGCGGATGTCGTCCCCGATGTTGATGATTGGGCAGAGTTCCTTGACCTGCTCCGGGGTGATCCACTCCGCGTCCACGCCGTTGAGCACGTTGGCGTTGACCCGGCGCACGCTCTCACGCACATCCTGCAGGGTGTGCGCGAGGTTCATGACGCCGCGCTGGCTGAACAGGAAGTCGTATTCCAGTTCCTCGGGCAGCTGCTCCCACAGCTTCAGCGAGTGCTCGTAGATGCCCGCGCTCTCGTCCCACAGGTAGTTGGAGCGGATGATCGTGGTGTTGCGAGCCATGTTCCCGCCGGCCAGCCAGCCGCGCTCCAGCACGGCGATGTTGGTCATGCCGAAGTTCTTGGCCAGGTAGTAGGCGGTAGCCAGGCCGTGTCCGCCGCCGCCGACGATAACGGCGTCGTACGAAGATTTGGGCTCAGGATTCCGCCACAGGAAATCCGGGTGCTCTGGCAGCAGATCAGCCATTACAGTGCTCCGTTCGAAGTATCAGCATTCAGATTCGGGTAGAGGGGGAATTTGTCGGCAAGGACGGTGACCCGGCCCTGCAGCTCCGAGGTCAGTTCCTCGGTCAGTTCATGGGTCAAAGCCGTGGCGATGATGTCGGCGACTTCCGCGAATTCGGCATCGCCGAAGCCACGGGTAGCCAGCGCCGGCGTACCGATCCGCAGGCCGGAGGAGATCATCGGCGGGCGCGGGTCGAACGGGACGGCGTTGCGGTTGACGGTGATGCCAACGCGGTGCAGCCGGTCTTCGGCCTGCTGGCCGTCCAGCTCCGAGTTGCGCAGGTCAACCAGCACCAGGTGGACGTCGGTTCCGCCGTTGACCAGGCTGATGCCGGCCGCGGCCACATCGTCCTGCAGCAGGCGGTCGGCCAGCAGCCGCGCACCCTGCAGCGTCCGCTGCTGGCGTTCCTTGAACTCCGGTGAGGCTGCCATCTTGAAGGCAACGGCCTTGCCGGCGATCACGTGCTCCAGCGGGCCGCCCTGCTGGCCGGGGAAAACGGCCGAGTTGATCTTCTTGGCCAGCTCCTGCTTCGACAGGATCACACCGCCGCGGGGGCCGCCGAGGGTCTTGTGGGTCGTAGTCGTAACGACGTCGGCGTAGGGCACCGGGTTCGGGTGCAGTCCGGCGGCCACCAGCCCGGCGAAATGCGCCATGTCGACCATGAGGTAGGCGCCGACCAGATCGGCGATGCGCCGGAACTCCGCGAAGTCCAGCTGCCGGGAGTAAGCGGACCAGCCGGCCACAATGAGCTTCGGCTTGTTCTCGACGGCGAGCCGCTCAACTTCGGCCATGTCGATCTTGTGGTCCTCTTCGGACACGCCGTAGGAAACAACGTTGTAGAGCTTGCCGGAGAAGTTGATCTTCATCCCGTGGGTCAGGTGGCCGCCATGGGCCAGGTCCAGACCGAGGATCGTGTCGCCCGGGGTCAGCAGCGCAAACATTGCGGCTGCATTGGCCTGCGCGCCGGAGTGCGGCTGCACGTTGGCGGCCTCGGCGCCGAAGAGTGCCTTGACCCGGTCAATGGCCAGCTGCTCGATCACGTCGACGTGCTCGCAGCCGCCGTAATAGCGCCGTCCCGGGTAGCCCTCGGCGTACTTGTTGGTCAGGACAGAGCCCTGGGCTTCCATCACTGCCGTCGGGGCGAAGTTCTCGGAAGCGATCATTTCCAGCGTGGACTGCTGGCGATCCAACTCCTGGCCAATGGCTGCGGCGACCTCTGGATCAGCGCTTGCCAGCGGGGCGGTCAGGGTAGACACCATTCGTTCTCTCCTTTGAAAAACAACTAATGTGTATCTGATATATCAGAACTGGTTGCAATAGTATGATGGTGATCACACACTGTCAACAGCAGTAAGATTTAGCCCAATCCGCCCAGCCAAGGAGCGAGTCCATGAGCATCATTGCTGAGTCGGCCCACAGCGCCGATCTGTCCCTCTCGCTGGCCGAGCGCGCCTACCGTGAACTCCGGGACAAACTGATCATGCTGGACATCCGCCCCGGGGAACCGATCAATGACGGGCAGCTGGCCGCCGAGATGGGTATCGGCCGCACGCCCGTCCGGGAGGCGCTCAAGCGTCTGGAAATCGACCATATGGTCACCTCCTATCCACGCAGGGGAACCTTCGCCACCATCGTTGACATCACCGCCCTGGCCGACGTTTCGGAACTGAGGCAGGCGCTGGAGCCGCTGGCGGCCCGGCGGGCCGCCCGAATGGCTGGTTCCGAAGTCAAAGAGGAACTGCATAATCTGGCCCGGGACATTGAACGCCTCGACGGTGAGAAGCCGGAGAAGCATGCGCTGATGCGCTATGACTTGAGCGTGCACCGCCTGATCTACAAAGCGGCCGGCAACACGCACCTGGAAGAAACCCTCATCCGGCTCGACAATCTCGCCACCCGGATCTGGTGCCTCGTGCTGGACCGCGTCCCCTCGATCGCCGGCCACATCACCGAACATGTCGAACTGCTGGACGCGATTGTTGCCGGTGACGCAGACAGGGCCGGCACCTTGGCGCTCGAGCACGTCACCAGTTTCGAAGAGACCATCCGGAAAGTCCTCTAGTTCCAACGGACGATCGGCATGCGCGGGTCGCACCTATCCGCTTCAGGACGAACGAAGATAGCGCCCCAACCGCGCAGCCAGATGAAGCCCGGCAAGCCTGTCGGTACCGCGCGGGTCCCCGCCGATCAGCTCGAAGATTTTCTCCAACCGGTTGTACAGCGACTGGCGCTCGAGGTGCATCGCCCGTGCTGTCTCCGCCGTATTGCAACCGGAGGCCAACCATTCATCAAACGTTTCGAGCAAGCGCGAACGTCTGGAATCGTCGTGTGCAATGAGCCCGCCGAGGAGTTCATCCACCACGTGGTGGATTGCTTCGTCACCGGTAGCTTGAGACGCCAAACGTTCTATTACGAAGGCATCGGCGTCGATAACTGAGCCAGGCCCCGTTCCCGCGGGTGCCAGATCAAAAGTCAGCCTCGTCTCCGCGAGGGACCGCGCGGCATCGGCGATCCCCGCCGAGACAGGACCGACCACCAGCACCTGGGGCTGGTCAACGACACCCGCTTTCAGCTCAGACAACATCGTTGCCCGGCGAGCACGAGACCCCTTCGCCGGAAGGGCTGCCACAGCGACCATTTCTTGCTGCTGGACATAAACAATGGCCTTCGTACGGTATTTGCGGACCAGCCTCTCGACGCCGGCCCAGCGGCAGCCGGCACCAAGTGGCCTGCCGAGAACGACCACAAACTGGTCGTCGGGATCCATACCGGCCGTTCGGCAAAGCTGCCGCAGCCGCTGGCCCTGGACTCCGCCCAAAATAGATCGCACCAACTCCTTGCCCGCGACATCCACAAGATCCGGTGCGTGCCGTCCATGCAGCGCCAGCGCCAGGATGCTCGCTGCCCGCTCGCCAACAACCTGGGCCCAGGAACTGTCGCCATCCGTTTTCGGACTGAGGCGCAAGGAAGCTGTCACCGTACCGCGCTGGGAGATATCAAATTCGAGCGGAGGGAATTCTATATCGGATTGAGTTTCTGCAGTAGCCGGTGCCATTGCCTGCTCGATGACCGCTCCTGCCCCATCCAGGACCGTCACATCGGCCGGGATCTGACTGGCCAGGAGCTGCAGGAGCTCCTTCAAACCTCCGCCGTTCGCCAGTTCGGCTGCCAACTTTTGGGACAGAACATCTGCTTGGCGCAGAAGGTCGACCGATCGGGTGACGAGGAGGCTGTTGATGGACTGGGCGATCTGCACAAAGGGGGCAACCTTCCGCAGCTCAATCAGGGGCAGCTCATGTGCCTCGGCTGTCTGGATGAGATCGGCGGGAATGGTCTTCAAGGGTCCGCCGGACTCGATGCCGAGGGCCGCAATACTGCGGGCAGCGAGGTCGCGGATATACTGCCGCCGCTGTTCCGCGGTCGCAGCCGCGAGTTCCACACCGCCAGTCAGCAGCAATTCCCCGCCGCTGAGCAGCGGAGCGATATCCATAACTTCACTCGAATGAACCCACCGCACCTGGCGTCCAGGCACAAATGCGGCGCCAGCACGGACAATGGGACCAGCCCTTCGGAACGCCTCGTGGCTGAGCACCTCTTCGAGCTCAATATTCATTGACGATCTGTCCATTTCAATCAGAGCTTATGCGACATATCGAATATAGATCATGTGACTCAGCCCACATAACATTGACCCAGTCCCAAAACTCACCGGAGGAATCCAATGATTCAGAACCAACAGGGCACCCCTTCTTCCCCCGCAGCAGGCTCTTCGTCCCACGACGATGTGGAGCAAGACCTGCAATGCATTCCCGAATCCTCCCGCACCCGAAAAGTCTCAGGCCAGTTCTGGATCTGGGCAGGCGCGAACCTCGCACCCATCAACTGGGTCCTCGGAGCACTCGGAATTAACCTTGGTCTCGGCTTCGCCGACACAATAACCGTTCTCGTCCTCGGAAACTTGATCGGCATGGTGCTGTTCGGCTTCTTCGTTCTGCTTGGACAGAAGACTGGCGCAACCGGAATGGTCCTCGCACGTGCAGCATTCGGCCGGCGCGGCAATTACATACCGGCAGCAATCCAGGCAACGCTGGGCATCGGCTGGTGCGCGGTCAACACCTGGATCATCCTCGACCTGGTCATGGCCCTGTTCGGGAGCATCGGCTGGGTCGACCCGACTCAGGAAAATTACGGCTGGAAGATCGGCGTCGCCGCACTCATCATGGGGCTGCAGGTCCTGATCGCGTTCTTCGGCTACAAGGCAATCGCCGCCTTCGAACGCTGGACCGTTCCACCCACGATCCTGGTCCTCATCGCCATGTCCGCAGTCGCCTGGTTCGGCATGGATATCGACTGGAGCTACGCCGGTCCGGCAGGAGAAATCCTCACCGGCACCGAACGTATCGCCGCCATGAGCGCCGTCATGACCGCCATCGGAATCGGCTGGGGAATCACCTGGTTCACCTACGCGGCGGACTACTCACGCTTCGTGAGCACCAAGACATCGAAGAAACGCCTGTACCTGGCTTCGGTGCTGGGCCAGTTCATCCCGGTCGTATGGCTCGGAGTACTCGGCGCCAGCCTCGCTACCAAAAGCGGAAGCATCGACCCCGGCCAGCTCATCGTGGAAAACTACGGAGCTCTGGCCATCCCCGTCCTGCTGATGGTTCTGCACGGCCCCATCGCCACAAACATCCTGAACATCTACACGTTCTCGGTGGCGGCACAGGCCCTCGATGTCCGCATCAAGCGGCGCGTGCTGAACCTGATTGTAGGAGTCTTCGCCCTGATCGCCGTCATCTTCTTCATCTACCAGACCAACTTCGCGGCCGTGCTCGACTCGTGGCTCATCGGGCTCGTTGCCTGGGTGGCATCGTGGGGAGGCATCATGCTGGTCCATTACTACGGCATCGAGCGCCGTCGGCCTCAGGATCCGGCCCGCCTCTTCGATCCCATCGGCACCCACCGTCTGCCGGTAGTGAACTGGGCCGGCGTTACCGCTCTGTTCGCGGGCATCTTCGCCACCTGGCTGTTCATGTACGGCATCCTCCCGGCCACGCAGGGACCGATCGCCGTCGCCATGGGCGGACTGGACCTGTCCTGGCTCGCCGGCGGGCTGACGAGCGCCACGGTGTACTCAATTCTCGGCCCGCGCATCCACCGCCGCTACGCCACCAGCATCTCCAGCACCTCCACGCCGGAGCCTGCCGCTGCACCCAAGGACCAGGAGCGCGGCCGCCACTTGGACGCCACCTACGGCGGCGTGTCCTGACTGCCTTCCCATCAGCAAGTCAATGAGTAATCCTTGGAAGGGCGGCCTATCGCCTGACTTTACTTGACGCTCTCCCCCGGTACGGCCGGAGCTGACACTTAGCTCCGGCCGTACCGGCATTTCCCAGTTATGACACTACAAAAACGAACCGGAGAACCATGCCTACCTTGTCACGACCCAGTTTCGAAGCCGCCGTGGAAGCTGCACGAAAGAGCATGTCGACGGGCGGCATACCCATCGGTGCCGCCCTCGAGCGAAACGGCGAGCTGAGGGCCACGGGACACAATCAGCGGTTTCAACAAGGGGACCCTACTGCCCACGGAGAAATTGATTGCATCCGCGCAGCAGGTCGCCAAAGCACCTACACCGACACCGTTCTCTACACCACACTGGCACCCTGCGCGATGTGCGCCGGAACGATCATCCAGTTCAAAATTCCGACCGTCGTCGTGGGCGAATCGAGCACTTTCCCGGGTGAACTGGATCTGCTGCGCTCACGGGGTGTTGAGGTCATCGTCCTGAATGATGAACGGTGCGCCGAGCTCATGCAGGACTTCCAGCGGGCCCAGCCGGAGCTGTGGGCGGAAGACATCGGCGAACTCGCCGAGAACCAGCCAAACCACCTCACGTAGGTTGCAGTAAAAACAACGTCGTTGCGCGCCCTTCCCGGAGAGTCCGGGAAGGGCGTTCTTTTTTGGACCAACAAGGGTTGACAGTGACACAGCACACAACTTATCGTTGACGCAACACTGTTGCATTCACTGCAACTTCCCCAATCTGGATGGTTTTCCCCAATGAAACTGAGCAAAACTCGGGCAGGCAATGGCGCCCCCGTTCCAGGAACGAAAGACACTCCCGCCGTGGCCTTTTCCAACGATGGCGATCCCTCCCTCAGCGGCCAACGTCGGCTTGAGCCGAACGTTGGCCGGGACACCCGCCGCAAAGTCATCGCCGCCAGCTTTATCGGCAACTTCGTCGAGTGGTTCGACTACGCCGTCTACGGCTACCTCGCCGTCACCATCACGGCCGTATTCTTCCCTGAGTCCGACCCGCAGACCGGACTCCTGATGACCTTCGCCCTCTTCGCCATCTCCTTCCTGGTCCGGCCTCTGGGCGGCTTTGTCTGGGGGCATATCGGAGACCGGATCGGCCGGCGAACCGCCCTGTCCTGGTCCATCCTGATCATGTCCGCGGCCACGTTCTGCATCGCGCTGATCCCCGGCTACGCGACCATCGGCATCTGGGCTCCCATCCTGCTGCTGATCATCCGGGTCGTGCAGGGCTTCTCCGCATCCGGCGAATACGCCGGTGCATCCGCCTTCCTCGTCGAGTACGCACCCCCGAACCGGCGCGGACTCTATGCCGCCGTAGTTCCTGCCAGCACCGCCACCGGGCTGCTGCTCGGTTCGCTCCTCGCGGCACTGCTGACCGGCCTGCTCGACGACAGCCAGATGCAGGACTGGGGATGGCGCCTGCCCTTCCTTCTGGCTGCCCCCATGGGCCTCATCGGCCGCTACATCCGGACCAAGCTTGAGGACACCCCGGCCTTCCGGGCGTTGGCAGAGGAAGACCACGCCGTCAAGGCACCGGTCAAGGACATGTTCCGCACTCACTGGCGCCAGCTGCTGCAGGCCGTCGGCGCGGTGCTGCTGAACGCCGTCGGCTTCTACGTCATCCTCAGCTACATGCCCACCTACCTCTCGGAAGAGCTGGGCCTGGGTGCCACCGAGTCATACGTTGCGACGACGATCGCCCTGCTGACGTACATCGGCTTCATCTTCCTCACCGGCATGCTTTCCGACCGCTTCGGCCGCAAGAAGGTCCTCATCTCCGCCTCCGTGCTGTTCATCTTGCTGACCGTCCCCGCGTTCAGCCTGCTGGGCACCGGCAATTTCCTGGTCATCGTCCTGGTCCAGATCCTGCTTGGCGCCATGCTGACGCTCAATGACGGCACCTTGCCGAGCTTCCTGGCAGAGATGTTCCCGACCCGCGTGCGCTACAGCGGCTTCGCCGTCAGTTTCAATCTCTCCAATGCCCTCTTCGGTGGAACCGCACCGATGATGGCGACGCTGCTGATCGCCGCAACCGCGAACGATCTGGCGCCGGCGTTCTACCTCGTGGCCGCCGCCGTCATTTCCCTGGTCGCGGTCGCACTGTCCCGCGAAACCAGCAACCAGCCATTGCGGCACGAATAAATGCTTCCCTCACACATGTCAAAAACAACACAACATCCTTTAGGAGATTCAATGACCATCGCAGCTGCTCCCGCCAACTCCGTCGCCGAGCTCGAGCGCCTGAAGACCCTGCACAACGGGTCCAAGCAGCAGCTCACCTTCTCGGACGCCGAGTTCGAGCGCCGCCTGTCCGGCCTGCGCCGGATCATGGCCGCGAAGGAACTCGACGCCGTCATCCTGACCAGCTACCACGGCATCAAGTACTACTCCGACTTCCTCTACACCACCTTCGGCCGCAACTACGCGCTGGTGGTCACCGCGGACAACTCGACCACCATCACCGCGAACATCGACGCCGGCATGCCCTGGCGCACCAGCTACGGCGACAACATCGTCTACACCGACTGGAAGCGCGACAACTTCTACTACGGCCTGCAGGAAGCCCTGAAGCGCGACGGCGTGAAGGCCGCCCGCATCGGCGTCGAAGACGACGCCCTGCCGCTGATGACCCGCCAGTCCATCGCCGCCGCCTTCGACGGCGCGACCCTGGTAGACGTCTCACAGGACGCCATGCGCCAGCGCATGATCAAATCCGCCGAAGAAATCGAAGTCATCAAACACGGCGCCCGCATCGGCGACCTCGGCGGCGAAGCCATCAAAGCAGCCATCCGCGAAGGCATCACCGAATACGAAGTCGCCCTCATCGGCACCGAAGCCATGGTGCACGAAATCGCCCGCACCTTCCCGCACCGCGAAGTCCGCGACACCTGGGTCTGGTTCCAGTCCGGCATCAACACCGACGGCGCCCACAACTGGGCCACCACCCGCAAACTCCAGCAAGGCGACATCCTGTCCCTGAACTGCTTCCCGATGACCTCCGGCTACTACACCGCCCTCGAACGCACCCTCTTCCTCGGCCAGCCCGACGAACGCTCCCTCGAACTCTGGAACGTCAACGTCGAAGTCCACCGCCGCGGCCTGGAACTGATCAAACCCGGCGCCGTCTGCAAGGACATCGCCGCCGAACTCAACGAAATCTACATCGGCCACGGCCTGCTCCCGAACCGCACCTTCGGCTACGGCCACTCCTTCGGCGTCCTCTCCCACTACTACGGCCGCGAAGCAGGCCTGGAACTGCGCGAAGACATCGACACCGTCCTCGAACCCGGCATGGTCGTCTCCATGGAACCCATGATCACCGTCCAAGACGGCGAACCCGGCGCCGGCGGCTACCGCGAACACGACATCCTCGTCATCGGCGAAAACGGCGACGTCGAAAACATCACCAAATTCGGCTTCGGCCCCGAAAACAACATCATCGACGCGTAAATACGGCACCTTTAAAGGCGGAATTGGAGTGAATGCGGCGCAGACGGACACCCGTCTGTGCCGCATTACGCGTTCCATGGGCCAGAATGGACACCACCATGAGTGATACAGCTGCATCCGGTTCTACTGCACCCACGAACGACGGCGGTACGTCCGATGTGCGCGGCGCTTCCGTCCTCGTCAATGCCATCGAGGTGCTTCGCTGCTTCACCGCGGAACAACCGCTGCAAGGAGTCACGGAGATTGCGGCGCAGGTGGGACTGCACAAGAGTACAGTCTCGCGCATCCTGGCCACCTTGGAACAGGAGGACCTGGTTGAACGCGACGCCGCGTCGCGGCGGTTCAAGCTGGGTCTGGGGCTGATAGCCGTCGCGGGTCCGCTGCTGGCTGATCTGGATGAGCGCCGGGCGGCCTACCCTGTGCTGCAGGAATTGACCGAGCTTACCGGCGAAACCAGTGCACTTATGGTCTGGAATGGCAGTGAGTCAGTCTGTGTTGAGCAACTGCCCAGCCGGCAGCAAGTCAAGCACACCACTCCTCTGGGCACCCGCTACAACACCGCGGTCAGTTCCTCAGTCCAGGTATTCCTGGCCGGCGAAGGGACCGAACGGGCACGGACACGGCTGACCAGCGGGCAGATTATCCTCGCCGCCCCTACGCAGGAGAACGTGGAGGAGTATCTGACACGGCTCAAGCAGGTTTCGTCGCAGGGCTATGCCATCAACTACGGGGAGACCTCGCTGGACGAAGTGGGCGTCGCCGCCCCTGTCCTCGACCACCGCGGCGATCTCGCTGCCTGTGTCATGCTGGCAGCTCCCCGCTTCAGGGTATCCACCGATCAACTGCAGGCACTGGTAGAAGCATGCACCGCAGCCGCCCGCAAGGTCACCGTCCGGCTCGGTGGAAATCCCGCTTGACTCCCTCACTATGAAAGAGGTCCCATGTTCGAACGACAAGGTGATAAAAGCCGCCTTCCTTCCGGTGGTGCCTGCAGCCTCCCTGTCTGAGAGCATGTTCATATGCCTGTAACTGACTTTAATATCGACGACGAGAGTCCGGAGGCCAGCCGCGGCGTTCAGTCGGTCGACCGCGCCATCACGGTTCTCGAAATACTCGCGCGTATGGGGTCTGCCGGAGTGAGTGAGATCGCCGAAGAAATGGGCGTGCACAAGTCCACGGCCTCCCGGCTCCTGGCGTCGCTCGATCAGCGAGGGATGGTCCAGCAGAATTCGGAGCGCGGCAAGTATCAGCTCGGTTTTAGCATTCTCCGTCTTGCCAATTCCATTCCGGGCAGGCTGAGCCTGGTCCGCGAAGCACGGCCCGTCTTGGAAGCCTTGGCCGAACAGTACAAGGAAACCGTCAATCTGGCCGTCCTGCGCTCCAACTACGCAGTCAACGTGGATCAGGCGATGGGCCCTTCCACCCTGTCCACGCATGACTGGATCGGCAGCCTCACGCCGCTCCACGCCACCTCCAGCGGCAAGGTGCTGCTTGCGGCGCTGACATCGGAACAGCGGCAAAGGATCCTTAAGGAGACCGGGCTCCCGGCCCAAACCGCCCGGACCATTACCTCCAAGCAGGAACTTGAGAAGGAGCTGCTCGAGGTGGGCAGTTCAGGCTACGCCGTCGTCTTCGAAGAATTCGAGATAGGCCTCAGCGCGATCGCCGTTCCCGTATTTGACCACCTCGGGACGGTTATCGGCGCTGTCAGCATGTCCGGTCCTTCATTCCGCTTCAAGCCCAAGGAAATGCCCGGCCTGATCGAGGATCTCAAACAGGCCGGGCAAGATATCAGTTCACGGATGGGTTACAGCGTCGAGTGATTCAGGAGCGTCGGGTACGGCGTCGGCAACGGGACCGGAGACCGTACCAGTGCCGTCGAGCATCTGCTGAACCCAGTGGTGGAACGCACCGATATGGTGCTCACTGGGAACCAGAACGCCGCCCTTTGCGTAGATCTTTGAGCCCATGGCAGGCTGGCAACGCTCGCACGCATCGAAATCCTGCTGGTTCACCCGGTGGAACAGCTCTACTGAGGACGTCAGGTCAGTGCCGCTCTCCACAACGCTGGGAAGATAGAGCCAGTCGCATTCGACGATCGTGTAGTCGGCGGCCATCGGGAACATCCGGTGGATGATGACGTGGTCCGGCACCAGGTTGACGAAGACCGTCGGTTTGATCGTAATGGCGTAGTAGCGCCGATCCTGATCGTCGCCGATGCCGGGAATCCGGTCCACGCCTTCCGAACCGTCAATGGTGAAGCCCTTAACCTCTTCACCGAACTCCGCGCCGTGGCCGACAAAGTACTGCGCCGCCAGTCCATCCGCGAATTCGGGCAGCACCTCCGTCAGCTCTGGGTGAATGGTAGCGCAGTGGTAGCACTCCATGAAGTTCTCGATGATGAGCTTCCAATTCGCCTTCACGTCGTAGGTGATACGCCGGCCAAGTTTCAAGTTGGCAACGCCGTAGCTCTCGATAGCCTGGACATCGCCGAGACGCTCCTCGATGGCCCCGACAACGTCGTCCTCGAACGACGGCGGCTCATCGGCCAGGCAGAGCCAGACATAGCCGAGGTATTCGCGCACGGCGACGTGGACCAGCCCGTACTTTTCCCGGTCGATATCCGGCATCTTCGTAAGGTTCGGGGCCGCGATCAGCTTGCCATCAAAGTCGTAGGTCCAGGCGTGGTAGGGGCACTGGAAAGAGCGGCCGGCCTCACCGGATTCCTCCATACACAGCTTGACCCCACGGTGCCGGCAAATGTTGTAGTACGCCCGAATTGCGCCCTTGCGGTTGCGTGTGACGATGACGGACTCGCGGCCAATCTGGACTGTCTTGTAAGCACCCGGCTTCGCTAGGTCCTCCGAGCGCACGGCACAGAACCACATCTGTTCAAAGATTCGTTCCTGTTCCGTCCTGAAAATGTCCTCATCGACATAGGTATTGCCGGGCAGGGTCGAGATAAGGCTTTCCGAGATGATTTCGGCAGTCATAGGGATACTCCTTGGAAGTGCGAGAAGCGGGAAAGTGCAATCAGATATTTGGAATGGTTACGGCGCAGGTAGCACTGAGGGGCTCAAGAAGCGGCCGCGAACTCCCCGACCGGGAGCACGTACTGCTGAGCATTCTTGTTCAGGAACTTGCGCCATTTGGTGAACTGCCGAGTCTGATCCACACCCAGTACGGCGACCGGTTCGGTACCGGCGTAGTACACGGCCAGGAAACAGCGCTCGGCAACGTTGCCGTGCTCGATTTCGATCCGGTCATGCCCTCGGACCTGGCCGGCAAACTGAATTCGTGATCCGTACTGATCCGACCAGAAGTACGGCGGATTGACCGGCTGCTGCACTGCGTTTTCGTCCAGCAGGGCGGCCACGGCGAGAGCTGGGCGTTCGTTCGCCCCGGCCCAGTGCTCTACGCGCTGGTGGCTTTGGGTTCGCAGATCGTACCAGGCGGCACAGTCGCCGACGGCGGATACACCAGCGCGGTTGGTCCGGCCCATGGCATCACATAGGACGCCATTGTCCAGCGCGATGCCCGACCCTTCCAGCCATTCAACGTTAGGTTGCGCTCCAATACCAACGAGTACGACGTCGGCAGGCAGCCGCCTGCCATTGTCCAGGACTACTTCGCTCACGGAGCTTCCGCTCATGGTGAAGGAGGAAACACCGGTCCCACAGAGCAGCTCCACTCCGGCTGCTTCATGAAGGCCGGCCACTGCGGCGCCCATTTGGGCTCCGAGCGGACCTGCCAGCGGTGCAACCGACATTTCCACTACGGTCACGTCCATGCCGGCTGCCTTCGCAGTGGAGGCGGTTTCCGCTCCGATGAATCCCGCACCGATGACCACAAGGCGATGTCCGGGGACCAGCCGGGGTCGCAGAGCCTCCGCGTCGGCAAGCGTGCGCAACGTGAAGACGTTCTGCAGGCCTTGCAGCTCGGCCAGCCTGCGGGCCGAAGCGCCCGTGGCGATTATCACTTTGTCTGCGGTGATGCTGCGCCCGTCATTGAGCGTGATGGTCAAAGACTCGGCTTCGAAGCGCTCGGCACGGACTCCCAGCAGCCATTCCGCGTTCAGGTCCTCACCGGCTTCCTCCAGCGCGAGGTCCTCCAGACCGATCTTGCCGGCCAGGAAGTCCTTGGACAGCGGCGGCCGATCGTAAGGCCGGGGCGCTTCGTCCCCGATGATGACGAGTCTGCCGGCAAAGCCTTGGGCCCGTGCTGCCCGCGCGGCGGAGAGTCCGGCCAAGGACGCCCCCACGACTACAAGAGTCTGCATAAATGGCCTTTCACAACACTGGAGAGATGCATTCCTGCACCTTCTGGCTAAGAAGCGTTGCCCAATTGCGCCTATCGCAACTCGCATCGCTATGTGAAACAGCATGGAGGTTACGAAATTCTGTGTCAAGAGTCACAAACGTGCAATTTTGACGGCGACGAAAGACTGCGGCGAAACATGTGGGCTGCAACACAAAAACCCTTGACAGATGCCCCCTTTAGCGGTCAGGCTGTTGCCTATCGTGAATGAAGTTGTTCATGACGGAACTGCCGCCAGCGAGCGGCCGGCTATGAAAGAGGTTCGCTCCATGCACAAGGCATGCCCATTGAAAGAGCTCGCACCCGGAGACGCGCTCCGGCTGGATACGTCCCCTCCCATCGCTGTTTTCCACACAGAGGAGGGCGAGCTCTTCGCCATCGATGATACGTGCACGCATCAGGACGCCTCGTTAGCCGATGGTTGGGTCGAGGGCTGTGAGGTGGAGTGCCCACTGCACGCATCCAAATTCAATTTACGTACGGGCAAGGTTGACGCCCCGCCGGCGAAGCTGCCGGTCCGGGTCCATGAAGTCGAGATAGTGGACGGAACCATCATGGTCCGGGAATCAGGCGACGCACCCAATCTCCCACCTGGTTTGACCGTAGACGGTCATATTTAGCTGGGACACGGGTCATCGAGCATAGGAAATTCATGACAACGAATAAAGAACTTGCAGTTGATGATGGCAATCCTGGCGATGAGCTCACCGAACTCGTTCGCACGGATCCGCTGGACGATGACCAGCAAGCCAAACCGCCGGCTGCAGAAGACACTTCACTGGATCAGCAGATCCTGCAGGAACTGCACGAGTCGGAAACAGAGCACGCCGCAGCCCGCCGGAGCCTGGTACCGCGTGGTCTGGACAAGACGGTCTTCGCGGTAGCGGGCGTCCTCGCTCTATGTTTTGTCGCGTGGGGCTTTCTTGGCACCGACAACCTTTCAGCCACTTCCCAGAACGCCCTCAACTGGGTCATGGAAAACACCGGCTGGCTCTTTATCCTGCTCGCCTCTCTCTTCGTTGTCTACGTGCTTTGGCTCGCGCTGGGCCGCTTCGGCAATATCCCGCTGGGAAAGGACGGTGAGAAACCGGAGTTCACGACCGTCTCATGGATCTCCATGATGTTCGCCGCCGGCATGGGCATCGGCCTGATGTTTTACGGGGTGGCCGAGCCGATGTACCACTACGTCGCCCCGCCACCCGGCAGCGTGAACGGTCAAACACCCGAAGCTATCCAGACCGCCATGGCTACATCCCTCTTCCATTGGACTTTGCACCCTTGGGCGATGTACGCCGTCGTCGGTGTTGCCATGGCCTATGGGACGTACCGTCTGGGTCGCAAGCAGTTGATCTCCGCCACCTTCACCTCGCTGTTCGGCCACAAGACTGTGGAGGGCCCGGTCGGCAAGTTCATCAACATTCTGGCTATCTTTGCCACGCTGTTCGGCACGGCAGCCTCGCTGGGCCTCGGCGCCTTGCAGATCGGCAGCGGCATGGCCTTCAACGGCTGGGTTGGCCAGCTGGCCACCCCGATCCTGGTGGCCATTGTCGCCGTGCTTACGGTCTGCTTCGTCGCCTCCGCGATTTCCGGTATCCGGCGCGGCATCCAGTGGCTCGCGAATATCAATATGGTCCTCGCAGTCATCCTCGCGCTGATCGTTTTCATAGCCGGTCCCACGCTCTTCATTCTCAATCTGGTGCCCGCCGCCGTTGGCGACTACGCCCGTGACTTAGCTGAAATGGCTTCACGCACCGAAGCCGTCGGCGACGAGGCCCTGCGTACCTGGATGTCCGGCTGGACCATCTTCTACTGGGCTTGGTGGGTCTCATGGACGCCGTTTGTTGGCATGTTTATCGCCCGCATCAGCCGGGGCCGAACCATTCGCCAGTTTGTCACCGGGGTGCTCCTTGTTCCCAGCGTCGTCAGCGTGATTTGGTTCGCAATCTTCGGCGGTGCCGCGTTCGGTGTTCAGGAGAAGGCTAACGAAACACCGGATACCGGCGACGGGCTGGTCGATATGGTCGACGGCGAACCCTCCATCTCCTTCGACGGCGCCCTTTTCGATCTGCTGCAGAACCTCCCGCTGCCGAACATTATCGCGGGCGCGGTGGCCGTTCTCGCTATGGTCCTGGTTGGCATCTTCTTCGTTACCGGCGCGGATTCGGCGTCGCTGGTAATGGGCTCCCTGAGCTCCAACGGTGCCGAGGAACCCTCCAGAGGTGTCGTCATCTTCTGGGGCGTGCTGACTGGCGGAGTTGCGGCGGTCATGCTGCTCGCTGGTGGCGATCAGCCCGCTGAGGCTCTCTCCGGGCTCCAGCGAATAACCATTGTGGCAGCCTTGCCCTTCGTCCTGGTCATGCTGCTGATGTGCTTCGCGTTGGCCAAGGACCTGCGCCGGGATCCGCTCTCCTTGAGGCGGCGGTTGGCAACGTCAGTGGTGGAACGCGCTATTCGGTCCGGTGTAGATCAGCACGGTGGCGTCCATTTCGACCTCGTCACGAGGCACGAATGCGACGAGCAGTGCGCTTCCAGCGATAAGTGCCCAACCCGGAACTCCGGCTCCTGATTTTTTCTACTGAACTTGCGAGGTAAATGACTATGACGGCTCTGGCCCCCACTGAACTACTCAACGATGACCTTCCGGCTGGCCGTGTTCACGCGTACGCTGGACAACGCACAGCCCCGTTTGTCCTGACGCTCTCGTGTCCGGAACGCCCCGGCATTGTCCACGCTGTGACCAGCTTCCTGGCCGAGCGCGGTTTCGACATCGCGGAGCACCAGCAATTCGACGACCATGTCAGTGGCACGTTGTTCCTGCGGACAGCTTTTGCGCCGGCAGGTATAACTGCTGGATCCGACGAAGACAAGGGCAGCGAGGCAAATCGCCCGGCGATGGCCGCGGCCTTGGCTAAGGAATTCGTGGATGTGGCGGACCGGTTCGATATGACCTTCGAAATCCATGATGGCAGCCCCAAGCGGCTGCTGGTCATGGTGTCAAAATTCGGCCATTGCCTCAACGACCTGATCTTCCGGTGGCAGGCCGGAAGCCTTGGTGCCGACATCGCCGTCGTTGTTTCCAATCATGAGGACTTGCGCCCGATGGCCGAGGCAGCGGGTCTGCCCTTTGTTCACGTGCCTGTCACTGCCGCTACCAAGGCCGAGGCCGAGCAGCGGCTGCTGGACCTCGTCGCAGAACACGACGCCGACCTGGTGGTGCTGGCACGCTACATGCAGGTGCTCTCGGACGGCCTTTGCGAGGCATTGCGCGGGCGCGCGATCAATATCCATCACTCGTTCCTGCCCGGCTTCAAGGGCGCAAAACCGTACCACCAGGCCTATGACCGCGGCGTGAAGCTGGTCGGGGCCACCGCCCACTACGTCACCGCCGATCTGGACGAGGGCCCGATCATCGAGCAGGAGGTCTTCCGGGTTGACCACAGCCTGGACCCTGCGTCCCTGGTCACGGTGGGCCGCGATGCCGAGGCCCAGGCTCTGTCCCGCGCCGTGAAGTGGCATTGCCAGCACCGCGTCCTGCTCAATAACACCCGCACCGTCGTCTTCCGCTAAACGCGATCCAAGGAGAATACCTATGAGCCCCACACCCCGCGTAGTCATCATCGGGGCCGGCATTGTCGGCGCCAATCTGGCCGACGAGCTGGCCACTCGCGGCTGGAACAACGTCACTGTCATCGAGCAAGGACCGCTGCATCTAGCCGGTGGTTCCACCTCGCATGCACCTGGCCTGGTGTTCCAGACCAACCCGTCCAAGACGATGACCGAGCTCGCTGGCTACACGGTGGAGAAGCTGCTCTCGCTCAGTGCGGACGGGCGCTCCTGTTTCAACCAGGTCGGCGGGCTTGAGGTCGCCACTACCGAAGCGCGCCTCGAGGAGCTGAAGCGCCGGCTGGGCTTCGCTACCTCCTGGGGTCTTGAAGGCCGGCTGATCGACCCGGATGAGTGCGGGAAGCGCTACCCGATGATCAACCGGGACATGGTCCTGGGCGGACTGTATGTGCCCTCCGATGGTCTGGCCTCCGCCGCCCGCGCGGTGCAGCTGCTGATCGAAAAGGCCAGCGAAGCGGGCGTAAAGTTCATCGGCTCCACCCCCGTAACCGGCATCGAGCAGGCCGGCGGCAAGGTCACCGGCGTTGAGACCCCCGACGGCGTGGTGCCTGCGGACATTGTGGTTTCCTGCGCTGGCTTCTGGGGCCCCAAGATCGGTGCCATGGTCGGCATGCCGGTGCCGCTGCTGCCGCTGGCACACCAGTACGTCAAGACCACGGCAGTGCCGGAACTGGCAGGTCAGAACGAACTGCCTAACGGCGCCCGCCTGCCCATCCTGCGCCACCAGGACAAGGACCTGTACTACCGCGAGCACGGTGAGCGGATCGGCATCGGTTCCTACGCTCACCGCCCCATGCCTGTGGACCTGGATGAGCTGCCGCAGGTACGGGCAGACCAGATGTCCGAACACCGCATGCCCTCGCGGCTGGAGTTTACCGAAGCCGACTTCCTGCCGTCGTGGCAGGACAGCCAGGAGCTGCTGCCCGCCCTGCGCGGCGCTGAGATTGAGGACGGTTTCAACGGGATCTTCTCCTTTACGCCGGACGGCGGCCCGCTGATCGGCGAATCGCCTGAGGTCAAGGGGTTCTACCTCGCGGAGGCCGTCTGGGTGACCCACTCGGCCGGCGTCGCCAAGTCCGTCGCCGAGCTGCTGGTGGAAGGCCAGTCCCGCACGCCCCTGCACGAGTGCGAGGCGACCCGCTTCGAGAAGATCCAGGTCAGCAAGGAGTACGTCAGCGAAACCTCGCAGCAGAACTTCGTGGAGATCTACGACGTGCTCCACCCGCTGCAGCCACGGGAATCTCCGCGCGACCTCCGCGTCAGCCCGTTCAACGTACGCCAGCACGAACTCGGCGCCTTCTTCCTCGAGTCCGCCGGCTGGGAGCGTCCGCACTGGTACGAGGCCAACAGCACGCTGCTGCAGGAACTGCCGGAAGAGTGGCAGGCACCGGAGCGGGACAGCTGGTCCAACATGTTCCACTCCCCCATCTCCGCCGCCGAAGCGTGGAAGACGCGTACCGCCGTCGCGCTTTACGACATGACTCCGCTGAAGCGCCTAGAGGTTACCGGCCCGGGCGCGCTGGCGCTGCTGCAGCGGCTGAGCACCGGCAACATCGCCAAAAAGCCGGGGGCTGTCACCTACTGCCTGCTGCTGGCGGACGACGGCGGCGTCCGCAGCGATGTGACCATCGCACGGCTCGCCGAGGAGACTTTCCAGCTCGGCGTCAACGGCAACATCGACTTCGACTACTTCCGGGTCGAGGCCCGCAAGCAGTCCGCGGCCGATCCGGCGCAGTGGGTCCATGTCTCCGATATCACCGGCGGCACCTGCTGCATCGGGCTGTGGGGACCGCTGGCCCGCGAGGTCATCGGCAAGGTCAGCGAGGACGACTACACCAATGACTCGCTGCGCTATTTCCGGGCCAAGGAGGTCCACATCGATGGCATCCCCGTCACGGCCTGGCGGCTGTCCTATGTCGGGGAGCTCGGCTGGGAGCTGTACACCTCGGCCGAATACGGGCTGAAGCTGTGGGATCTGCTCTTCGAAGCCGGCCAGGAGTACGGCATCATCGCCGCCGGCCGCGGTGCCTTCAACAGCCTCCGGCTGGAAAAGGGCTACCGGCTCTGGGGCACCGATGTCACTCCCGAGCACAGCCCGTATGAAGCCGGACTCGGGTTCTCGGTCTTCAAGGACAAGACGGACTTCGTGGGCTACGAAGCGTTGGCCGCCCGCCGCGCCGAGCCTGCCTCCCGGGAACTGAAGTGCCTGACGGTCGACGACGGCACGTCCGTGGTGCTGGGCAAGGAACCGGTGTTCGTCGACGGCGAGCCCGCGGGTTACGTCACCAGCGCGGCCTACGGCTACACCGTTGGCCGGCCGATCGCGTACGCCTGGCTGCCGGCAGGCCTGGCGGAGGGCGATTCCGTGGAGATCGGTTACTTCGGCCGGAAGGTCGCCGCGACCATCGCTGCCGAGCCGCTGGTGGATCCGAAGATGGAACGGCTGCGCGGGTAGCAGGTGACGGACCACTGACCGGCTAGCGCCGCAACGGACAGCAGCGGCCCCGCTCCAGTTGGAAGGAGCGGGGCCGCTGCGCTGTGCTTGATGCTTGCTGCGTTTAGCTGCGTTTAGTCTGCGACGTTTTCGTCGTCGTCGGCAGCGGCCAGCTGCCCGCAGGCGCCGTCGATCTCCTTGCCGCGGGTGTCGCGCAGCGTCGTCGGGATGCCGGCGGCGATCAACCGGTTGATGAACTCGGTCTCCACCGCCTTTTCCGACGAGGTCCAGATGGAACCGGGCGTCGGGTTCAGCGGAATCGGGTTCACATGCACCCAGCCGCGGCCGCGCTTGTTCAGCTTCTTGGCCAGCAGATCCGCACGCCACGCGTGGTCATTCATGTCCTTGATCAGCGCGTACTCGATGCTGACGCGGCGGCCGGTCACTGCGTAGTAGTTGTAGGCAGCATCCAGCGCCTCGTCGACCTTCCACCGGCTGTTGACCGGAATCAGCTCGTCGCGCAGTTCGTCGTCCGGCGCGTGCAGGCTCAGCGCGAAGGTCACCGGGATGTCCTCGGCCGCGAGCTTGTTGATCGCCGGCACCAGACCCACGGTGGAGACGGTGATGTTGCGGGCGGACATGCCCAGGCCTTCGGGCGCCTCGGCTGCCATGCGGTGCACCGCTGCCATCACGCGCTTGTAGTTGGCCAGCGGTTCGCCCATGCCCATGAAGACAATGTTGGTGACGCGCTCGGCGTCGTGCCCGCCGTCCTTGCGCTTGCCGCCCAGCGCGCCTTCGGCGATCACCCGGTTGGCCTGGACAATCTGGTCCAGGATCTCCGCGGTGGACATGTTTCGCGTCAGCCCGGCCTGGCCGGTGGCGCAGAACGGGCAGTTCATGCCGCAGCCGCACTGGCTGGAGACGCACAGCGTGATCCGGCCCGGGTAGCGCATCAGCACCGACTCGACCAGCGAGCCGTCGAACAGCCGCCACAGGAACTTGATGGTGTCGCCGTTGTCCGTCTTGAGCTGCTTGACCTTGGTCAGCAGCGTCGGGAACATCTCGGCCACCAGTTCTTCGCGGCCGTCCTTGGGCAGGTCGCTCATGGCTTCCGGGTCCGTGGTGAAGTGCTGGAAGTAGTGCGTGGAGAGCTGCTTGGCGCGGAACGCGGGCAGGCCCATTTCCTTGAGCTTGGCCTGCCGCTCGGCGAGGGTCAGATCAGCCAGGTGTGTCGGCGGCTGCTTCACACGCGGCGACTTGAACTGCAGCAGCGGTCGGCCGTCGCTGGTGACAGCGGGCTCGGCACCTTCTACAGCAGGACGGACCTGTGGCCGGGAAGACGTGGCGGTGGGGGAAGAATTCAAAACAGACATCTACACCATTCTCCCATGCCGATGCAAATGAGTCGGACGGCCTGCCTTTACGGTTTGAGCAGCACCTTGATCGCGCGGCGTTCGTCCATGGCCTTGTACGCTTCGGCCGCGTCGTCGAGGGGCATTTCGACGTCGAAAACCCTGCCCGGGTTGATCTTGCCGGCAAGCACGTCTTCCAGCAGCTCGGGCAGGTAGACACGCGTGGACGCAGCACCGCCTGCCACCGAGATGTTCTTGGCAAACAGCACGCCGATGGGCAGTTCCGCTCCGCCTGCCGGAACGCCGACAAAGCCCACGCTGCCGCCGGGGCGCGTGGACCGCAGCGCCTGGTCCATCGATTCCTTGGTCCCCACGCATTCGAGCACCGAATCCGCGGCCACCCCGCCCAGCAGCGAACGCACCGCTTCCGCCCCGGCCTTTCCCCGCTCCTCGACGATGTCGGTGGCGCCGAACTCCTTGGCCAGCGCCTGCCGCTCCGCATGCCGGGACATCATGATGATCCGCTCCGCCCCGAGTCGTTTCGCCGCCAGCACCCCACACAGCCCCACGGCCCCATCGCCAACAACGACGACGGAACGGCCCGGCCCTGCCGCCGCGCTCACCGCCGCATGGTGCCCCGTTCCCATGACATCGGAGAGCGCCAGCAGGTTGGCGGTCAATTCTGCATCCGGCCGGTCCACGCCGGGCACCTTCACCAGCGTTGCCTCGGCCCGCGGCACGCGCACGGCCTCGCCCTGGCCGCCGTCAACGTGGAAACCGTGCTCGTCAATGCTGCCCCAGGAGGCCCGGTGGTCACACGCCACCGTAATGCCGTTGCGGCACTGCGGGCACTCGCCGCAGTTGCCCACCCACGGCGCGACCACGAAGTCACCCGGAACCAGGGCCGTCACGGCATCCCCGACGCTCTCGACCACACCGACGAATTCGTGGCCGATGGCGCGCGGCTCTGCCGTCTCGCGGACACCCCGGTAGGGCCAGAGATCCGAGCCGCAGACACAAGACGCGGTCACTTTGACCACCACGTCCGGGGGAAGCCGCACGTTGGGATAGGGCCGCTCTTCCACCCGGATGTCGCGGGGTCCGTGGATGATGGTGGCGCGCATGTGCTCTCCTTGCGTCGGGAACGGCTGTTTCCAGCCTAGCCAGCCCCCCGGACCGCAGGAAGTCATGCTGCGTAACGGCCGGCGATTTCGGCGCGTCCGCCCCAGGCAACAGGTTAAAAAGTACGACGGCGGCGCTGTCACCTTCGCGATGAAGGTGACAGCGCCGCCGTCGTTAGCTTGAACTTTCCGCTTGCGCGGACGAACCCTTAGAGGTTCGAGGGTTCCTCGTGCTCGGGGTAGACCTCGCGCAGCAGGTGGGCGGTCTCGGACGGCGTCTTGCCGACCTTGACGCCTGCGGCCTCGAGGGCCTCCTTCTTGGCCTGGGCGGTACCGGCGGAACCGGAAACGATGGCGCCGGCGTGGCCCATGGTCTTGCCCTCGGGCGCGGTGAAGCCTGCCACGTAGCCGACAACCGGCTTGGTGACGTTGTTCTTGATGAACTCGGCCGCACGCTCTTCGGCGTCGCCGCCGATCTCGCCGATCATCACGATGGCCTTGGTGTCGGGGTCAGCCTCGAACGCGGCCAGGGCGTCGATGTGCGTGGTGCCGATGACCGGGTCGCCGCCGATGCCGATGGCGGTGGAGAAGCCCAGGTCGCGCAGTTCGTACATCATCTGGTAGGTCAGCGTGCCGGACTTGGAGACCAGGCCCACGCCGCCCTTGCCGGTGATGTTCGCCGGGGTAATGCCCACGAGGGACTCGCCCGGCGTGATGATGCCGGGGCAGTTCGGGCCGATGATGCGGGTGATCTGATTGCCGTCGGCGTCCTTCTTGGACTGTGCCAGTGCCCAGAACTCTGCGGAGTCCTGGACCGGAACACCTTCGGTGATGACGACGACGAGGCCGATTTCGGCTTCGATGGCCTCGACCACGGCGTCCTTGGTGAAGGCCGGCGGAACGAAGACGATCGAGACGTCAGCGCCGGTCTCGGCGATGGCTTCCTTGACCGAACCGTAGACGGGCAGTTCGAGCTGCGCGCCGCGCTGGTCCTTGTGCTGAACCGTGGTGCCGGCCTTGCGGGCGTTCACGCCACCGACAACGTTGGTGCCGGCGTGGAGCATACGGGCGGTGTGCTTGGAGCCCTCGCCGCCGGTGATGCCCTGGACGATGACCTTGGAGTCCTTGTTAATGAAGATAGACATGTTCTTTTTCCTCGATCCTCAGGCGTTCGCCAGTTCGGCGGCCTTGTCGGCGCCTTCGTCCATACCGACTGCCAGGGTGACCAGCGGGTGGTTCGCGTCCCGGAGGATACGGCGGCCTTCCTCGACGCTGTTGCCGTCCAGACGGACAACCAGCGGCTTGGTGGCCTTCTCGCCCAGGATCTCCAGGGCCTTGACGATGCCGTTTGCGACGGCGTCACACGCGGTGATGCCACCGAAGACGTTGACGAACACGCTCTTGACCTGCGCGTCGTTCAGGATGATGTCCAGACCGTTGGCCATGACCTCGGCCGAAGCGCCGCCGCCGATGTCCAGGAAGTTGGCGGGCTTGACGTTGCCGTGGTTTTCGCCGGCGTAGGCGACGACGTCCAGCGTGGACATAACCAGTCCGGCGCCGTTGCCGATGATGCCGACCTGGCCATCGAGCTTGACGTAGTTCAGGTCCAGTTCCTTGGCCTTGGCCTCGAGCGGATCCGCGGCGTCCTTGTCTTCGAGCTCAGCGTGCTCCGGGTGGCGGAAAGCAGCGTTCTCGTCGATGGAGACCTTGCCGTCGAGGGCCACGATGTCGCCGGCGCCGGTCTTGACCAGCGGGTTGACCTCGACCAGGGTGGCGTCTTCCTTGATGAAGACATCCCAGAGCTTGACGATGGTCTCGGCGACCTTGCCGCGCAGTTCCTCGGCGAAGCCGGCTGCGGCGACGATCTCGTCGGCCTTGGCCTGGTCGATTCCGACGGCGGGGTCAACGGCGATCTTGGCCAGAGCGTCGGGGCGCTCGACAGCCAGCTGCTCGATCTCCATGCCGCCTTCCACCGAGCACATGGCCAGGTAGTTGCGGTTGGCCCGGTCCAGCAGGACGGAGAAGTAGTACTCCTCGGCGATGTCCGCACCCTGGGCGATCATGACCTTGTTGACCGTGTGGCCCTTGATGTCCATGCCGAGGATGTTGGTGGCGTATTCGAACGCTTCATCCGGAGTCTTTGCGACCTTGACGCCGCCGGCTTTACCGCGGCCGCCAACCTTTACCTGAGCCTTGACGACAACAACGCCGCCAATCTTTTCGGCTGCTGCTTTGGCTTCTTCTGGAGTGTAGGCAACGATTCCTGCAAGCACGGGTACAGCATGTGCCTCAAAGAGATCGCGCGCCTGGTATTCATACAGGTCCACGGGTTGTGTCCTTCTACGTCGAAGTCGTTTCTGACTCGGAGCGCGGATCTGCGTCACTTCGTGCCTGCGTAGGCGGACATTTTTTCGGTGCAAATCCGTTCGCGCTCCAAGGGGAACTTTAGTCCCTTGGCGTGCGACGCCTGTCCTAGAGTACCGCTTTAGTGATCAAGGGCACAGTTCTATGGTTTGTAGAAAAGTAACCCCTTGCGGTACTTTGTGACGCGCCGCTCACGGCCCCGCGGGCCGGGCTCATTCTTGGGCTACTGCTTGGCCTGGCGGCTTTCATCCGGGGTGCCGGCAGAGGCATCCGCGGAGGCGTCGGCGTGGCTTTCGGAGCCGGCCGGCACCAGCACGGGACTCCCGTCCTTGATGACGGTCTGGTTCAGCAGCGGAATGCGCAGTCCGGCACGGTCCAGATCGCCCTTCAGGCGTGCGCGCATGGCCCGTGCCACGCCCCACTGTTCCAGCGGCTTGGTCCGGATGGCGAGGCGGATGACCACGGATTCGCCGGTGAGCGCCTCGACGCCCCAGATCTCCGGATCGTCCAGGATGAGCCGCCGGTAGTCCGGGTCCGCACGCAGGTCCTTGGCCGAGCTCAGAATCAGGTCGCTGACCTTTTCGACGTCGGCATCATAGGGAACCGGGATATCCAGCACGGCGCGAGCCCAACCCTGCGAGGAGTTGCCCACCCGCAGGATTTCGCCGTTGCGCACGTGCCAGAGCGTACCGTCCACGGCACGTACCTGCGTGACGCGCAATCCAACCGATTCCACCGTGCCCGAGGCTTCGCCCAGGTCCACCACGTCGCCGATGCCGTACTGGTCCTCGGCCACCATGAACAACCCGGAGAGGTAGTCCTTGACCAGGGTCTGGGCACCAAAACCAATCGCAACACCGGCGATACCGGCACTGGCCAGCAGCGGCCCGAGGTCGAACCCGAGTTCGGTCATGACCATCAGGATCGTCATGACACCAATGACCACTGTGGCGATGGAGCGCAGCACCGAGCCGATGGTCTGTGCCCGCTGGGCCCGGCGCACGGCCGCGATCGGCGAATCCTGCATCAGCCAGTAGCGCGGGTCCTTGATGTTTTTGCCGATGGCGTCGGCGTCGAGTTTCTCGAGCTTCGCCGTCTCGCCATTGGCAATCTTCGTCGACATCCGGCGAATGACAATCCGCACCAGCAGGTTCAGCAGGAACCCGCCGATCAGAATCACCGCGACGCGCAGCGGTTTATCCATCCAAAATCCCAGAGTGCCCAGCTGGGCTACATCCACATCCGCCACATTCAAATCCATACGAAAAACGCTATGTTGTTATGCCAGCGTGACCAAATGCGGATCGCCGCCACGGCGTCTTCTGCGCTGTGCCGCCGGGTTCCGGCGCGGGGGACATCCCGCGCCGGCGGGACATCGTCCCTAGTCCGACTTGGTCAGCGGCGCGTAACGCAGCAGCAGGCGCTTCTCTCCGATGTCGAACTTGACCTTCGCCACAGTCTTGTCCCCGGCGCCTTCAAGCGAGAGGACGGTCCCGTTTCCAAAGCTGGTGTGGTTGACCCTGTCGCCCACGGTCAGCGCGATGACCTCCTTCTGCGGCTGGACGCGCCCTGCCCGCACGGCGGCGGGCGCCATGGAACGTGCCGAACCGGGCAGCGAGGAAACATCCTGGTTTCCGCCGGCACCGGCACCCCAGTGGGAACCGCTGTACCGGCTGGAGCCGAAGCTGCCGGAGGAGGTGAACGCCGGGCGCTTGCTGCCTTCACGCTTCCAGTCGATGAGCTCCGGCGGGACTTCCTCGATGAACTGGCTTGCCGGGTTGTACTGGCTCTGGCCCCACAGGCTCCGCGATTCCGAGCGGGTCAAATAGAGCCGCTTGCGGGCACGGGTCAACCCCACATAAGCCAGCCGCCGTTCTTCGGCCAGCTCCTTCGGATCCGTCATGGACCGTTGGTGCGGGAACACGCCGTGCTCCATGCCGGTCAGGAACACCACCGGGAATTCCAGCCCCTTGGCTGTATGCAGGGTCATCAGGGTGACCACGCCCTGGTCCTTGGCCAGCTGCGCGCTTTCCTCATCCGGCGCATCCGGAATCTGGTCCGCATCCGCCACCAGCGCCACCTGCTCCAGGAAGCTGCCGAGCGTTCCGTCCTCATTGTCCCGTTCGTATTCACGCACGACGGCGACAAGTTCGGCCAAGTTTTCCACCCGGGATTCGTCCTGCGGATCATTGCTCTGCCGCAGCGCCGCCAGGTAGCCGGTCTGCTCCAGCACCGCTTCCAGCGCAGCCGAGGCCCCGGATCCATTGGCCACTTCGGTGAGGTCATCGATGAGCTTCACGAAGCCGGCCACCGCGTTGACGGAGCGGGTGGCCATGCCCGGCGCATCATGGGCTTTGCGCAGGGCTTCCATGAAGGACAGCCGGTCCCGCTCGGCGAGCGCAGCCACGGCGTACTCGGCCCGATCCCCGATGCCGCGTTTGGGCTCGTTCAGGATCCGACGCAGGTTGACCACGTCATCCGGGTTAACCAGCACCCGCAGGTAGGCCAGTGCGTCCTTGATTTCCTTGCGCTCATAGAAGCGTGTTCCGCCCACCACCTTGTACGGCAGGCCCACCCGGATCAGCAGATCTTCGATGGAACGGGACTGCGCGTTGGTCCGATAGAAGATGGCTACGTCCCCCGGGCGCAGGTTCTCGGCGTCCTGCAGCCGGTCGATCTCGTTGGCGATGAACCGGGCCTCGTCGTGCTCGTTTTCGCCGACGTAGCCAATGATCCGTTCGCCGTCCCCTTCCGCAGTCCAGAGCCTCTTGGCCGGGCGGTTGGGGTTGCGGGAGATCACCGCGTTGGCCGCCGTCAGGATGGTCTGCGTGGAGCGGTAGTTCTGTTCCAGCAAGATGGTCCGTGCGTTGGCGTAGTCCTTTTCGAACTCGACGATGTTGCGCACGTCGGCACCGCGGAAGGCGTAGATGGACTGGTCCGAGTCCCCCACCACGGTCAGTTCGCCGGGCGGGAAGTCCTGCTCCGTTTCGCCCGTTCCGCCGGTGAGTTCGCGGACCAATACATACTGGGCGTGGTTGGTGTCCTGGTACTCGTCCACCAGGACGTGCCGGAAGCGCCGCCGGTAGGAATCCGCCACCGCCGGGAAGGCCTGGAAGATGAAGACCACCTGGGCGATCAGGTCATCGAAGTCCATGGCGTTGGCCTGGCGCATCCGCTGTGTGTAGTCCTTGTAGACCTCAGCTACGGCCTGCTCGAACGGATCGGAGTAGTTAGCCGTCGCGGCGTAGGCTTCGTCGTCGATCAGCTCGTTCTTCAGCGCGGAGATCTTGTGCTGGATGGACTTCGGCGGAAAGCGCTTCGGATCCAGGTCCAAGCCCTTGGCCACCAGGGTGATCAGGCGCAGGGTGTCCGCCGAATCATAAATGGAGAAGTTCGAATTGAGCCCAACATTCTTGGCCTCCCGGCGCAGGATCCGCACGCAGGAGGAGTGGAACGTGGAAATCCACATGTTCTTCGCCCGGTCCCCCACCAGCGACTCGATCCGCTCACGCATTTCCGCGGCCGCCTTGTTGGTAAAGGTAATGGCCAGGATCTCTCCCGGGCGCGCACGCTTGGTGGCCAGCAGGTGGGCGATCCGGTGGCTGAGCACGCGGGTCTTCCCGGATCCGGCGCCGGCAATGATCAGCAGCGGCGAGCCGGCATGCTTGACTGCCTCTTCCTGCTGCGGGTTCAGCCCAGCCAGCAGTTCCTGCGCATCAGGCAAGGCAGGGGCAGGAGCATCGTAGGCAGGGTCAGTCAGAAAATCCATGGTTCTACCAGTCTATTAGCCACCGCTGACACTCGGTGCCGGATTCGCCCTCGGCCTAGCTCGAAGGTGCGTCGCCGCCCGGGGCCATAATGGAGATATGTCCAAGTCCCGCGCGCAGCGCCTCCGCAAGCACGGTCCCGCAGCAGCCGACGCCCGCACTGGTGACCCTTCCTCCACAAAGCCAGGATCCGGCGTCGTCAATCCGAGCACTGGCCGCACGCCGGCCAAGGCGGCAGGCAACGCCAACATGATCGTCATCGCCGGCGCGGTGGCCTCGGCGTTCCTGTTCGGGTACTCGTTCATCCTGATCATGCCGCAGTTCCAGCAGCTGACCGGCGGCCTCGCCATGCCGGACACGTTGGTCACCGGTTACAGCACCGAGTACGTGCAGGACGTGCGCACCGCCTTCGGCGAGGACGGCGCCGGCCAATACAACTACTGGCACAAAACCGCCGACACGATCTTCCCGCTGCTGTTCGGCTTCACCTGGCTGCTGCTGATCGGCCAGCAACTCAAACGCGGGCTGCTCCGCTGGCTCTGCTGGGCGCCCGTACTGCTGTATGTCATTGCCGACCTGGCCGAGAACTGGGTGCTGGACTCGATCATGAGCACGGATCCGGTAGGCGACGCATCGCTGGCCAGCTTCCTCACGGTCGCGAAATCCGTGCTGTTCGGCCTGAGCATCCTGGCTGCTCTTTACGCGGTTTTCCGCGGACCACGCCGGAAACAGAATGAAACAACGACGGCGGCAAAAGGGTAAGCTGGATAGGTCCGCGCCTCTGTAGCTCAGTTGGATAGAGCGACCCTCTCCTAAAGGGTAGGCCGTCGGTTCGATTCCGGCCAGGGGCACTCTCGCAAAACCACCGCTGGTGCCGTAGTTAAGCAGGAAAGCCGCCGTCTGCGCATCCCCCCACGGATGCGCAGCCGGCGGCTACCGCATTTGGTGCATCCCAAAGCATTTCAACTGCGAGAACCTCAAAAGAGAAGTTGCAGTCCCGGGCTTCTTCCCGTTCGCCGGAACTACTCGCGATCGCTGTTGTCCTACTTGGTTGACGGCACGCGCCCCTCCCCAGGGCCCCGCCCGCTCTTGGACCGTTCATTCCAAGAGTTGGCGCGATCATACGAACGCCTGCCGTCACTAACCATGTTTATCCATACGATGGACTAAATCAAGCCCAGTGGGTGAACAATTGATTAACCCGGGTCAATTTCGCGATATGTGACGTCAAATACACTTTATGACGTTTTTTTACGTCTCCAGCAAGAGTCCACGGGTCTTGGGTGAGAAGGCTTGGTCCAGCACCAGGCATGCTCCGCCGATGGCCCCCACCTGCTCGCCGAGGTCCGATCCCACCACTTCGAGCTGGTGGATGTCCTTCGCCACGAAGTGCTTCTGGATCTCCTCGCGCAGCGGCGGTAGGCCGACACCGGCAAGGCCATCCCAGAGCGGCCCGCCAAAGATGATCCGCTGGACGTCGAGCACGTTGGCCACCTGTGCCACGACGAACGCAAGATTCCGCGCCGCCCGGTTCACGATGGCCTGCGCTTCGGCGTTGCCCGCTCCGGCCATGCTGGTCAGCTCGAAAATAGCCGCAGTTGTCCCGTCCAGTCCCTGCTCGTCGTGGTTCTTGGGGAAGATCCCGGCTTCGATGCCCTGCCGGATGAGTGTCACGAAATTCAGGCTCATGCCGATGCAGTTCCGCCGGCCGCATTCGCACAGCGGCACTTCGTCCGGCACCGGGAAATGCCCGATCTCGCCGATGTTTCCGGAGGAACCGTGCTGCACCTCGTTCTGCAGCACCACACCGGCACCAAGTCCGGTGCCCAGGTAGATGAAGGCAAAGCTGGAGGGCGCGTCCCTATCGCTCGCCCAGAGCTCGGCAACTGCGGCCGCCGTCACGTCCTTGTCCAGCCACACCGGCAGATCGATCAATTCTTCCAGCGGTTCCCGCAGCGGCACCCTATCCCAGCCAGGCAGCATCGGCGGCGAAACCATCATGCCCTCGATGCCATCGATGGGCCCCGGCGCGGCAAGCCCCACGCCCAGGATCCGCTTGCGATCCAGCCGTGCGGTGGCAATCAGGGTCTCGACGGCGTCAGCCATTTGGGACACTATGCCGTCAGGTTCACCAACCCCCGGCATCCGGTGGTCCGTACTGGCCACAACCTCGCCGTGCAGGTTCAGGGCCACCACGGTCATGACGGCAGGATCCAGGTGGATGCCGATGGCAATGCGGCTGGACACCTCCAACTCCAGCACCGTCCGGGGTTTGCCCGGCCCGGAAACCGTCTTGCGGTCTTCCCGGACCAGGCCGTCGTCGACCAGGCGGCGCACTACATTGGAAATGGTCTGCGGCGACAGGCCCGTGCGCTCCACCAGCTCGACCCGGGCGATGCCTTCGGGTGCGCGGCGGATCGCATCCAGGATCACCGCCTGGTTGTAGCCGCCAAGACGGCCAAGATTACTACCGCGCTGCATTAATGAGCCCTGCTCCCCAAAACTCTGCTGTGACTTAGGTCAACCTATGACACTGTAACGAATGACGGACCGGATAGCACTGATAAAAAATACCGCGCGCCGCTCAGGGCACGGTGGGCCTTGCGGCTCAGGGCACGGCAGGCGTTTCGGTCGGTTCAGGCGTTTCAGTCGTTTCAGTGCGGAACTGCGTCCGGTACAGCTCTGCGTACCGCCCGCTGCGCGCCAGCAGTTCAAGGTGGCTGCCCCGTTCCACAATTTCGCCGCCCTCGACCACCAGGATCTGGTCCGCGGAACGGATGGTGGACAGCCGGTGCGCAATAACGACGGCGGTGCGCCCCTCGAGTGCCTCGGTCAAGGCAGCCTGTACCGCGGCTTCGTTGGTCGAATCCAGCGCGGCGGTTGCCTCGTCCAGGATGACCACCTGCGGATGGGCGATCAGCAGCCGAGCGATGGTCATCCGCTGGCGCTCACCGCCGGACAGCCGGTAGCCGCGCTCCCCCACCATGGTCTCCAGACCATCCGGCAGGGACCGGACCATCGGCTCGAGCCTAGCCCGGCGCAGCACGTCCCAGATCTCCTCGTCGGAAGCCTCCGGGCGGGCCAGCGTGAGGTTGCCCCGGATGGTGTCGTGGAACAGGTGTCCGTCCTGAGTCACCAGCCCGATGGTGGAGCGGATCGAATCGAAGCTCAGATCACGAAGGTCAACGCCGGAGAGTTCCACGGAGCCGGAGTCAACGTCGTACAACCTGGCCAGCAGGGAGGCGATGGTGGACTTGCCCGCACCGGAAGACCCCACAAGCGCCAGGGTCTGCCCCGGCTCCACCTTGAAGTTGATGCCGTGCAGGACTTCCTCGCCGCCGCGGGTGTCCAACGTGGCGACCTCTTCCAGCGACGCCAGCGAAACCTTGTCGGCTGACGGGTAGGCAAAACGGACGTCCTTGAACTCAACGGTGACCGGCCCCGGCGGGACGGCACCGGCGTCGGGCTTTTCCTTGATCAGCGGATCCAGGTCCAGCACCTCGAAGACCCGCTCAAAGCTGACTAGGGCGCTGGCGATCTCCACGCGCGCATTGGCCAGCGCGGTCAACGGCGCGTATAGCCGGGTCAACAGCAGCGCCAGCACCACCACGTCCCCCGGATCGAGCCGGCCGATGATGGCGTAGAACCCGCCGAGACCGTAAACCAGTGCCAGCGCCAGCGCAGAGACCAGGGTCAGTGCGGTCACGAAGGTCCACTGCAGTACCGCGGATTTGATGCCGATGTTGCGCACCCGCTCGGCCCGGACCTTGAACTCCCGAGACTCCGCCTCGGGCCGGCCGAAAAGCTTGACCAACGTGGCGCCGGGGGCGGAAAAACGCTCCGTCATCTGCGTGCTCATCGCTGAGTTGTGGTTGGCGGCCTCGCGGCGCATCTCCGCCAAGCGCGACCCCATCTGCCTGGCCGGCAGCAGGAAAATCGGCAGCATGACCAGCGCCAGCAGCGTCACCTGCCAGGACGTATTGAGCATGACAATCAGCGTCAGCACCAGGGCCACAAAATTACTGACGACGCCGGAAAGTGTGCCGGCGAAGGCGCGCTGGGCACCGATCACGTCGTTGTTCAGTCGGCTGACCAGCGCCCCGGTGCGTGTGCGGGTGAAGAACGCAATCGGCATTTTCTGCACATGGTCGAACACCGCCGTGCGCAGGTCCAGGATGACGTCTTCGCCCAGGCCGGAGGAAACCCAACGGGTCACCATGCTCAGCGCCGCGTCCGCAATCGCGACGATGGCGATAATGACGGCCAGCCAGACGATCGTCTCAATACTTGTCTTCGCCACAATCGCGTCGATCACCTGGCCGGCGAGAACCGGCGTCGCAACCGCCAAAGCGGCCGAGATGATGGACACGATGACAAAGAAGATCAGCTTGCCCTTGTAGGGCGCTGCGAACGCCAGGGTACGTTTGACGGTCTTCTTGGAGAACCCGTGCTTGGCCTTGTCCGACATGGAAAGCCGGTACAGCGAACTCCACGCCGCCCCTTCCATGGACATGCTGACTCCTTTTGAAACTGGGAACGAATGTACTAATACAGCCTAGGTCTTATTCCGGCGCGAGCTCGCGTTGCACCAGCGGCAACACCTCGGTTCCGAGCAGCTCGATGGATTCCAGGACGGTTTTCTGCGGCACGGAGGACAGGTCCATCTGCAGGATGTGCCGGTCGTGCTGCATGTACTGGTGGGTCAGCACCAGCTTCTCGGCCACCTCCTCAGGGTTCCCCACGTAGATGCCGCCGGACCGCGCCGCCTGCATGTTGTAGCTGACGCGGCTGGGCTTGGAGAACCCGCGCTCGGCCGCAATCCGGGTGAGCGAGTCCAGCCAATGGGGATAGAACTTGTCCGCCGCATCCTCCCGCGCCACCAGGCCGGTGCTGCTGACCCCCACTTTCAGACGTCCGACGTCGTGCCCCGCCTTTGCGGCTTCGGTGCGGTAGAGCTGTGCGTGCTGTGCGAAGCTGTGGACGGTGCCGCCCAGCAACGCATAGATGACGTTCTTGCCCAGCGTGGCAGCGCGGCCTGTCGACGCGGGCGTGCCGCCGGTGGCGATCCAGATATCCAGCTGGCCAGCGCCGGGTTTGCCGGTCCGTTTGCCGGTGGGAAGGCCGGACGGCCTGGGCAGGATTCTGGCGTTGTCGAGCGCGGGCCGGAACTTTCCGCTCCAAGTGACCTCTTCCTGCTCGTCCAGCTGGAGCAGCAGAGCGATTTTCTCCTCGTACAGCTCGTCGTAGTCGGCCAAAGCGGCGCCGAAGAGCGGGTAGGACTCGATGAAGGAACCACGGCCGGCGGTCAGCTCGGCGCGGCCGCCGGACAGCAGATCCAGCGTGGCAAACTGCTGGTAGACGCGGACTGGGTCCTCAGTACTCAATACCGTGACCGCGGAGCCTACCTTGATGTTCTTGGTCTGGGCAGCCGCCGCTGCCAGCACGGGAACCGGAGCAGAGACCGCATAGTCCGGGCGGTGGTGCTCCCCTATCCCGAAATAGTGGAGACCCACTTCATCAGCAAGCCGGGCCCGCTCCAGCAGATCCGCCATCCGTTGTTGAGGCGATGTCCGCTCCCCCGTCAGCGGATCGGGGTGGATGTCGCCGAAGCTGTAGATGCCGAGTTCCATACCTGCCGCAACCTCTAAACACAGGCGGCTATTCCCTTTATGACGGCGACGACGTGCACCTCACTAACACTGGCCGTTCAGAGCCGCTCGGTTCCAGGGGGAAAAATCCGAAAGATCAGAAAAGCTTCAGCTGTTAGTGTCGACGCTGCTGAATACGGGTCTGGTTGTCGGAGGCAGGTGATGGACTGGAGTCATGGCAACGCATTTTCGGCAGCGGTTCCCGGGATACCCGCGGTCCGGCTGCAGCGTCGCCGCGCGGTCCGCCCCGGCGTGGTGCGCGCCGGTGTGTTTCCTGCCGGGCTCGGGAAACCCCGGTGCGGGAAAGAATTTTAATGAGTTTTCGTGGAAGCGGGAAGATGCGTTGATTTTCCCTCTTGGTTGTCAGAGCCGGATGATGGACTGAGGTTATGGCAGCGGAAGAGCAGTCGGCACCGGTTTCCGGTTCCCCGGGCCCCGGACAGGAGTCCGCGGGGCCGGAGTCCGGGGCACAGGGGCTTGTGGAGCACGGGTTCTCGCTGCGCCGCCTGCAGGAGGGCCGGCCCACGGCCGCCGGGCAGCGGCAGGAAGCGCTGCGCAAGGCCCTGGAGCGGCTGGATCTGCATGCTGCGCAGGACCGCAAGCGCGGCCTGGCACACGCCCGCGAATACATTGCGGCCGGCAAACCGGCGAAGCATGCCACGATGGCCGGTTACATGGAGGAGATCTACGCCGAGGCCCGCGGCCCGGTGCTGGATCCGCCGACGCTGGAGTCCTACGGCGAGGACCCGCTGGCCGGGCAGGAGGTCCCCGCCCGGGTCGGGGAGCCGGAGCATCTCGGTGCCAGCGCCGGGATCGATGACTTCGCGGCCTGGGAGCGCGAGGAATCCTGGGCCTGCTGGCCGCCGTCCGGACCGTTCCCCGCCAGTTGGGGCCCGGCCGAAGACCTCGAGGGGCTGCCCGGGGACCTGTTCACCGAAACCCACGCGGAGTACTACGCCGAACGCCTGGCCCGGGTCACCGCCGGCACCCCCGCCGACTGGTTCAGACTCTTCCAAGCCACCGCAAACGCCAGCAACACCAGCCCCGGTGATGCACATGACGCGGCAAATGCCGCGGCTGGCGCTGAGGCCGCCACCGCCACCGCCAGCGACGGCAGCAGCAACGCTGTGAACGCTGCCGGTGCTGCCGGCAACGGCGATGCCGCGACGGCCGTTGCGGGTACCGTTGTGGTTGCCGGGGCGGGGGTGCGGGGGTTTGCGGAGCTGGATTACCGGTCGGCGGTGGAGCAGCTGGCCGCGGGCAAGAGGCTGGCGGCGTGGCTGGACGCGGGCCTGGTGCGCCTGACGCACCGGATCGGGCAGACCGCCGTCGAGGAGCTGCCGCCGCGGGAGCCGGGTACGCCGCCGGCCAGCCGGGCCGGGCTGGAGGAGCTGGCCGAGCAGTCCGTGGTGAAGGAACTGGCCTGCCTGTACCGGATCACCGAGAAGCAGGCCCGCGGCCGGTACGAGACCGCGCAGGAGCTGTGCGAGCACTACCCGGGCACGCTGGCCGCGCTCACCGCCGGGGACCTGGACCTGGAGCACGCGGGGGTGATCACCCGGCAGGGCGACACCCTCCCGGACGACGCGAAACCAGGGTTCGAAGCAGCCCTGCTCGGCGAGGCGCCGGATAAAACGCCGGGCGAACTGCGCGCCGCGGCACGGAAGCAGCGGGAGAAATGCAACCCGGAAACCATCGAGGTGCGCCGCGAACGCCAGACCAAGTGCCGCAGCGTGTTTCTGGAGCCGGCGGATGACGGGATGGCGTACCTCGGCGCGTACGTGACCGCCGAGGAAGCCTACGCCGCGTATGACCGGCTCACCCAATCGGCGCGGGGCCTGCAAACCGGGACGGAAACCCGCACCGCGGGGCAGTTGCGCGCGGACGTGTTTATCGAGTTGCTCCTGAACGCGGGGATGGAGGCCGGGCCCGCGGCCGGGATCCGGCCCGAAGTCGCGCTCACCGTGCCGGTGTTCACGCTGATGGGCCTGGACGAGGAACCGGCCACCCTCGACGGGTACGGGCCGATCCCCGCCGGCGCCGCCCGGAAACTCTGCGAAGGCGCCACGTCGTTCTACCGGATCCTGACCCATCCCGAGACCGGGACCATCCTCTCCTACGGCAAAACCACTTACCGGCCGCCGGCGGACCTGGCCCGCGCGGTCCGGCACCGCGACACCACGTGCACGGCGCCGGGCTGCCATGTCCCGGCAAAGGACTGCGATCTGGACCATACGATCGACTTCCATGGCAACGGCGGGCACGGACGCACGGATTTCGGCAACCTTGGTCCGCGCTGCGGGTCGGACCACCGGCTCAAATCCCTCGCCGGCTGGAAAGTCACCCAGACCAGGCCCGGCGAGTTCACCACCACCACGCCGGGGAACCAGACCTACACCACGAAACCCGGCGACACCGGTGCCGGGCCGCCGTCCTTCACCGACCGGGTCCTCGACGCGCTGCCCGACAACTTCCGCCGCCGCCTCAAACGCAAAAAACCACCACCACCGGAACCACCCGACGAAGAAAAAGAACCACCATTCTGACGGTGAAGCGGCCGTTAGCTCGGCATGAGCTCGCTAACACTATCCGCCTGCTCGGTCTGCCCAGCGGCAAGAGTCTCGGTCTCGCTTTCCTTGACCGGGACGAACCGGACGGTGATCGCTTTGAATCCGGGAGTGTTCGATTCACGTGCAACCAATTCCCTATGGACCAAGACGTTTGCCTCAGGGAAGTAAGCAGCCGCGCAGCCACGTGCCGTCGGATAGGAAACGAGCCGGAAGCTGTTCGCTCGGCGTTCCGTGCCTTGGAAGGTGCTGATGACATCTACCAGCTCGCGGTCTTCGAAACCCAGTTCCTTAAGATCATCAGGATGCACGAGGATGACGCGGCGGCCATTGGAGATGCCACGGTATCTATCGTCCAAGCCGTAGAACGTGGTGTTGTACTGATCGTGGCTGCGCATGGTCTGCAGGATCAGGTGCCCTTCCGGAGCCGACAGGTATTCCAGCGGGCTCACGGTGAACCTTGCACGCCCGATATCCGTGGCGAAGGAACGTGAATCCCGCGGCGGGTTGGGCAGCACAAACCCATTCTTGTTGCGGATTCGCTGATTGAAGTCTTCAAAGCCCGGCAGTACACGCGAAATATGGTCGCGGATGACGTCATAGTCTTCGGCCATGGCCCGCCAATCCACAACATGGTCGTCACCCAGGACAGCCTGGGCCATGCGGGCAATGATTACCGGCTCTGCCAACAGATGCTCCGAGACAGGGGTAAGGCGTCCGCGGGTGGAGTGAACAACGGACATGGAGTCTTCCACGGACAGGAACTGCGGCCCCTTCGGGTGCTTGTCATCCGTATCGGTCCGTCCCAAGGTGGGCAGAATGAGTGAGGTCTTGCCATGTACAACGTGCGAGCGGTTGGGCTTGGTGGAAATATGAACGGTCAACCCGGCCCGCTTCATGCCTGCCTCGAGCGCCTCGGTATCCGAGTTGGCCAGCGCGAAGTTCCCGCCCAAAGACACGAAAACATCAACGTCACCCAACTCGAAGGCATGCAATGCTTCCGTGGAGTCAAAGCCGTGTTCGCGCGGCGACTCAATCCCGAATTCCCTGTCCAGAGCTTCGAGGAGCCACTCCTTGGGCTTCTCCCAGATGCCCATGGTCCGGTCGCCTTGAACGTTGGAGTGCCCACGGACCGGGCAAGCGCCCGCACCGGGCTTGCCGAAGTTGCCCTGCAGCAGGAGCAGGTTAATGATTTCTTTCAGGGTGTCCACGGAGTGGGGCTGCTGGGTCAGGCCCAGCGCCCAGCAGATGATGGTTGCCTTGGACTTGGCGAGCAGGTCGGCGATCTTCGCGATTTCCATCCGCGAAAGCCCTGTGGCTTTCTCGGTTTCGTCCCAGTCAATGGTCTTGCGTGCCGCCCGGTAGGCTTCGAAACCTTCGGTCTGCTGCTCGATGAAAGCCTTATCCACCACTGAGCCGGGAACACGTTCTTCCTCTTCCAGCAACAGATGGCCGAATGCTTGGAACAAGGCCAGATCCCCGCCGACCTTGATCTGCAGGAACTCATCGGAAATCTGGCTACCGCCCTGGACCAGCCCCTCAACGCTCTGCGGGTCCTTGAACTTCATCAGTCCGGCTTCCGGCAGCGGATTAACGGACACCACCTTTCCGCCGTTGTCCCTGCACTCCCTGAGCGCGGAAAGCATCCGCGGGTGGTTCGTGCCCGGGTTCTGTCCGACGACGAAAATCAGTTCGGCCTCGTGCAGGTCTTCCAGCGAGACAGTGCCCTTACCGATGCCGATCGTGGGGTTCAACGCCGAACCTGAGGATTCATGGCACATGTTCGAGCAGTCCGGAAGGTTGTTGGTGCCCAGCGACCGCGCGAACAACTGGTACATGAACGCTGTCTCGTTCGCGGTACGTCCCGAGGTGTAGAAAACGCAACGGTCCGGCGTCGTCGCCCGGACATGCTCGCCGATCAGGTCGAATGCTTCCGCCCAGCTGATCGGCGAATAATGCGTGTCGCCTTCCCGGATGACAACCGGCTGGGTGATCCGCCCCTGGTTGCCGAGCCAATACTCGGTCTTCTCTTCCAGGTCCTTGATGGAATGCTCGGCCCAGAATTCCGGGCCTACGGTCCGGAGGGTGTTTTCCTCGGCAATGGCCTTGGCGCCGTTCTCACAGAATTCGGCGGGCTTGCGCTTCCCCGTGATCGATTCGGGCCAAGCGCAGCCTGGGCAGTCGAAGCCGCCATGCTGGTTGACCCGGAGCATGGAGCGCACAGTCCGGGTTACGCCAGCTTGGGCCAGTCCTCGTTCCATGGAGACCATGACCGCTTTGACGCCGGCAGCGGCTGTCTTGGGATCCTGGACTTCCAGAGAGTCTTCATTTATGTCATCAATAGGTGCACGGCGAGCCATGACCCCAATGTATCCCGTGTCACAGGGGAATCTCGACCTTGGCTCCGATAATTCGTCCTGGATGAGCATAAATATTCACAGTGTTACCTCGGCTGAAGCCGGCCAGCGTCAGTCCCGACTCCTCCGCGAGTTCGACGGCGAGTGATGACGGCGCGCTGACGGCGGCCAGTACGGGGATTCCGGCCAGGTAGGCCTTCTGCACGAGCTCGAAGGAAGCGCGGCCTGAAACCTGCAGGACGGTGTCGCTCAGGGGCAACCGGCCTTCCCGCAATGCCCAGCCCACCACCTTGTCGACGGCGTTGTGCCGGCCGACGTCTTCCCGCAGGCAGAGCAGCTCACCGTCGAAGCTGAATAGTCCAGCAGCATGGACACCGCCCGTCCGGTCGAAGACCTGTTGGCGCTCACGCAGCTTGTCGGGCAAGGAAAGCAGCGTCGCCAACGGCAAATGCGGCGAAGCGTTGCCGGCGAGCGCGCCGTCGTCGTTCCCTGTGTCCTGACCAGCATCGGCTGTGTCCGCCCCCAGGATCGGAAAATGCGAGCTCTTGGTGACCGCGTCGATGGACGCCGTTCCGCAGATCCCGCACGAACTCGAGGTGTAGACGTGGCGCTCCAACGAGGTGTCCGGCAGCGCGACGCCGGGAGCCAGCTGGGCGTCGATCACGTTATAGGTCTGGCGGCCTTGTTCGTCTTCGCCGGCGCAGAAGCGCATAGCGCCAAGCTGGGCGGCCTCCCAGACCACGCCTTCCGAAACCAGGAAGCCGGCGACCAGATCAAAGTCGTCCCCGGGAGTGCGCATGGTGATACTGAAGGCTTTGGCACCGAGCCTGATTTCCAACGGCTCTTCCGCGGCGAGGGTATCCATCCGGCGATTGGTCTGGCCGTCGAGGCTGAGTCTGAGCACCTTGCGGCGCTGGGTTACGCGTCCCATAAAAATCTCCTTGCTTACTACTGCCAGCTTAATTCACCAAGGCAGCGGCAGGGTACGCAGCTCCTGCCCAACAGCGGCACCTTCCGGAGGCACCACGATGACGCCGTCGGCGTTGGCCAGCCCGCGCATCATGGCGGAACCGACATGGCCGGCGGGAACAGCGCCCACCCCCGTCATGGCATACGGAATCAATCGGTCCCTGCCATCCAACGGCGCGAAGCGCGCTCCCGCCGCAACACGGCCCGTGTCCGGAAGCTGCCTGCCGGTCATGCCGGCGAGCAGGGGTCCGCCGAGGGTCAGCAGCGCCATCATGGCGGCGAGCGGATTCCCGGGCAGACCTATCAGCGTCCGCCCGTCGGCGAGGCGGGCCATGAGCGCGGGGTGGCCGGGGCGCATGCGGATGGAAGGAGCCAGGACCTCGGCCTGCAGTTCGGCCAGGACCCGGCGCAGGTGGTCTGCCCGTGAATGCCCGGTTCCGCCGGTGGTGACCACAACGTCCCCGCCACACTCAAGAATGGCTCGACGGGTGGCCTCAAAGTCATCCGGCAACCGGCGCGAGCTGGAAGCTTCGCCCCCAAGGACATGGATGATCGCCGGCAGGGTTGGCCCGAAGGTATCCCGGACCTGGCCGGGCGCCGGAACACCGGACGTAACCACTTCGTCCCCGGTCAGCAAGAGCGCTGCCGATGGCCTCGGGTAAACCGGGAGCTGGTCGTGGCCGCAGACTGCGGCAATGGCGATGTGCGCGGGGGTGAGCTTGGTTCCGGCCGCGATGATCTGCTCCCCCGCAACGGCTTCTTCCCCGGCGGGACGAATATGCCGACCGGGAGGTGGCTCCGTAGCTGGAACGTCCTGGAGGCGGTGGAGGAGGGTTTGCTCCGCAACGCTTTCCATCTCGCCGTATTCGCTCCGGAGCACCGCTTCGGTACCGGCCGGTATCAGCCCACCGGTGACGACAGGGGTCGCGTGCCCCGGAGAGAGCGCCGTTCCGGGCAGGGCCAGCTCCCACGGAGGGGCGCCGGCAATGGCCCAGCCATCCATCGCCGAAGAGGCATAATGCGGCACGGCAAACTCGGCGGCGACATCGTGCGCCAACGTGAGCCCCACGCAGTGGGCCAGGTCCATGGACGCGGGGCGTGCGCGGTTGTCCTGCCCCGTTTTATGAGCCAGTTCGCGCGCCTCGTCCCAGCTCACGGAGGGTTCTTGGTGCCTCACGCCTGTCCGGTCTCGCCAGTTCCGTTCCCGGCGCTTCCGTTCCCCGGCGCTCCGGTTGCTCCGGTTGCTCCGGTTCCTCCGGTTGCTCCTTCGGTAGCGTGACGACGGGCGACTTCATCCGCCACTCGGCTGGCGGCACGCATGGCCACGGCCGGCGCTGCCTGTCCGGTGGCGGCACCGAGTCCTGCGGCATAACCGACGATAAACGTGGTGACGGGCGCTGCCGGACGGATCACGCTGTGGGCCGCGACTCCGGCCAGCCCCAGGACGGCTTCAAGGTCTACCGGGGTGTCCTCGATCTCCAGGGCTGCGAGCAGCTCTGTGACGAAAGGTTCAAGCATTTCTTCGGCTCCGGCCACCTGGTCCTCCGATGTTCTATCCGCCCTGCGCCGGGCGCAAAGCGCGTGCAGGAACAGCTCAATAATGAGTTCAGGCTACGGTGCCGGCGGAGCTATGCCAAAGCGTTGCGCGTCATCCCAGGTATCCACGTCCGCGGTCGCGGTCGATGCCAGTGGGAGCTTCAGTGATTTCAGCCCCTCGAACAGCTTCCGTACCGGCATTCCGGCCAGCCCGTCTGGGCCATATCCGGCCACTGCTGCGTCTAATGCCGCACTGTCGATGCAAGACGCCAAGGGTTGGGTGCGGCCATCCGCGTCCACAGGCAGTACCAGCTCAACATCCGGATTCTGTTCGGCCGCGTCAAGGAGCTGCTGCGGAAGTGTGCCCAATGCGGGCATGTCGCACGCGAAGATCAACGTCAGGGGCGCCCTGAGGGCGGCGCCGCCGTCGTCGTTGGCAAAGCCTTCGAGCAGCGCGTTGACTGCCGCACCGATTCCTGCCGCAGGGCCGGAAAAAGGAGGATCTTCACGTGTGAGAAGCACTCTTGTTTCGGGCTCGGCATCGATGAAGGCATCCATTTCCACGCGCAGCTCATCAGGACCAACGACGGCGATGCGCCCGGCCGCTCGAACGTTGTCCAAGGTGCGGCGCAGCAGCGATTGGCCGTTGTAGCGGAGCAGGGCCTTGGGCTCGCCGCCCAATCGCGAGGAACGGCCGCCAGCCAGGATGACGGCGTCGAATCCGGACAGGCTCATCAAGCCGCCGGGTTGGAGTCGAGGAATTCGCTCCATGCCGGAGCCGGGCGCTCCAGTTCACGGATGCGCCAGTGGCTGCCGCGGGGAGCGCGCGGGGTTATGCGCAAATGCCAGCCCATCTGCTTCAATGTCCGGTCCCCCTTGGCATTGTTGCAACGCAGGCAACAGGCGACGAGGTTTTCCCAACTGTCGATTCCGCCGCGCGAACGCGGCTTCACATGGTCAACGGTATTGGCCGTCTTCCCGCAGTACGCGCACTCGTAATTGTCCCGGCGCAGCACGCCCCGCCGTGTCACTGTCATGTCCTGAGGATAGGGAATCTTGATGTAACGGTTGAGCAGGATGACCGATGGCCTACCGAAGATGTCATTGGGCCCGACGACAGGCTCACCGTCCTCAGCGATGATGCTCGCCTTACCAGTGAGCACAAGAAGCAGCGCCCGGCGGAAGGTCACTACCGCCAGCGGTTCGTATCCAGCGTTCAGAACGAGTGTGCGCATGCACGTTCCTGTCCGTCCGGCCACGCCCGGGGCTGCGGGATCGGCTGCATCCCGGTCATGGTGATTCGACACTGACAAGAGTTAGAGTAAGCGGAATCACACCCGCTGCGCTAATTATTCGCCCATCGAAATTTCGCCGGAGTGCCCGCCGGCGTTGATGAAACGTTGTTTGCGGCCTTCCTCAGATGGGAACACCGCCGACTAAGAGCGCACTCTGTACCAACCCCTTTAACCACTACAGGGCCGCCCTCGCTGGAGGACGGCCCTGCAGATAAAAACGTTGATCCCGGTCTGATCCAGTTCCGCCATGAGCGGACCGGCGTTTGCAACTGGGGCCGCTGGCAGATGCCGGCAGGCCTCCGTACGGCGGAACGCCCGGGATGCGGTACTGCTATGACCTAGGAAACGTTTTCGGGTAGCGCGGTACCCGGTTAAAACTCTTAGCCGTTGGGGCGGATGAAGACCGGGCCCGAACCGATGTAGGCATCGGCCAGCGCGGTCGTGTAACCGGTCCAACCACCATGGATGGCCTGGCCGTTGCCCACGTAAATCGCGATGTGCGGCACACCGGCGCCGGCATCGTCGTAGTAGATCATGTCCCCCGGCTGCGGCGTCGAAACCTGGGTACCGTACGCCATGAACTGCGCCGGAGCCAGATCGCCCACGGAAATACCGGCCGAACGCAACGCGTTCTCCACCATCGCAGTGCAGTCCTGCGACACACCGATCTGGCCATAAGCCGACGCCACCAAAGCGGCACCAATACCGCTGGCAGCAACATCAGCCTTCGCCTCGGGCTTCGGCGCTTCCTCGGCCTTCTCAACCGGGGCAACAACCTGCTCGGCTTCCTCAACCACCGGAGCGACTTCCTCGGCCACAGCCTCAACCACAGGCTCCGGCTCTTCAACCACCGGAGCAGGCGTCGAAGTCACACCCGAACGCTCAAGATCCAGCTCAACAGCACCAGAAGCCTGCACAGCCTCAACCTGCACCCGCGACGGAGCCGCAGCAGCAGCCTGGACCGAAGCCTCACGCTCAATATTGGTCGCCTGCGCCGGAACGCCGACCGAAAGAACCAGACCGGACGCGGCAGCAATCACAGCAGCCTGGCGGCCCACGGAACCGGCATTCGAAGAAACAGCCTTGGAAATAGTCTCCAACGGGCTGGTACGGACGGGCACAGCACGGTGGCGGCCCAAAGCAGCAGTGTTCTTAGACACGAGTGATTACCTCTCCCAATGCCTGCGAGGTGAGCTGTCGGGTTCGGATGGGAGTCATCCGGCCATGGGAGCCCCGGCCTCAGCCAAGAACACCCACCACTTAACCCCAAGGGCCTCCTAAGAAGCCCGGAAGTTGGTTCCCCCGCCCCTGCCATGCGAAATCGTTGCGAACGGACCCCGGGAAGTGGCAGAGCTAGGCAATCCACCCGGAGGTGCCAAACCATGATTCGGATTTGGCACGAACAAGACGGTATACGATTTCCGGGGCTAAGTCACATTCAGATCACGGGCAATCCGCTTTGAATCCGCCAGACAGCGTCAGTCCAGCTCGGATCGTTTCATCAGACCCCGAAAATTCGCGGTTTTCTTCCACTTCTACGTGATTCAATTCACATTTTGCCGCCGTTACCTGAATGTGACGAAAAATGCGGGAAAAGCGGACGGAATACGGGAGTTGACCGAAATGGCAGGCATGGAAAGACCGATATAAAAATCAAGGAACGGGCCCGCATCCTGCACGAATGCGAACCCGTCCGCTTGAACATGTCGGCTGACTCAGCCGGCGGTGCTAATGCGTTTTAGCCGTTGGGGCGGATGAAGACCGGGCCCGAACCGATGTAGGCATCGGCCAGCGCGGTCGTGTAACCGGTCCAACCACCATGGATGGCCTGGCCGTTGCCCACGTAAATCGCGATGTGCGGCACACCGGCGCCGGCATCGTCGTAGTAGATCATGTCGCCCGGCTGCGGCGTCGAAACCTGGGTACCGTACGCCATGAACTGCGCCGGAGCCAGATCGCCCACGGAAATACCGGCCGAACGCAGCGCGTTCTCCACCATCGCAGTGCAGTCCTGCGACACACCGATCTGGCCATAAGCCGACGCCACCAAAGCGGCACCAATACCGCTGGCAGCAACATCAGCCTTCGCCTCGGGCTTCGGCGCTTCCTCGGCCTTCTCAACCGGGGCAACAACCTGCTCGGCTTCCTCAACCACCGGAGCGACTTCCTCGGCCACAGCCTCAACCACAGGCTCCGGCTCTTCAACCACCGGAGCAGGCGTCGAGGTCACACCCGAACGCTCAAGATCCAGCTCAACAGCACCAGAAGCCTGCACAGCCTCAACCTGCACCCGCGACGGAGCCGCAGCAGCAGCCTGGACCGAAGCCTCACGCTCAATATTGGTCGCCTGCGCCGGAACGCCGACCGAAAGAACCAGACCGGACGCGGCAGCAATCACAGCAGCCTGGCGGCCCACGGAACCGGCATTCGAAGAAACAGCCTTGGAAATAGTCTCCAACGGGCTGGTACGGACGGGCACAGCACGGTGGCGGCCCAAAGCAGCAGTGTTCTTAGACACGAGTGATTACCTCTCCCAATGCCTGCGAGGTGAGCTGTCGGGTTCGGATGGGAGTCATCCGGCCATGGGAGCCCCGGCCTCAGCCAAGAACACCCACCACTTAACCCCAAGGGCCTCCTAAGAAGCCCGGAAGTTGGTTCCCCCGCCCCTGCCATGCGAAATCGTTGCGAACGGACCCCGGGAAGTGGCAGAGCTAGGCAATCCACCCGGAGGTGCCAAACCATGATCCGGTCTTCGGCACGGGTTCGACACTATAACGTTTCATCTTCTAAGTCACATTCCGGTCACGGAATGGTGTGTCTTTGGTTACAGCCAACCCTTGGGGTCAACCATGTCGCCATTGACAACTACCTCAAAGTGGAGATGGCAGCCGGTGGAATTACCGGTCGTTCCGCTTTGAGCCAACAAATCCCCACGGCTGACAGCGTCGCCGACCTTGGCGCTAATGCTTGTCAGGTGGTTGTACGTGGTCTCCAGGCCGTTGCCGTGGTCCACTACGACGCGGTTGCCGTAGCCGCCAAACCAGCCGGCTTCCTTGACCGTGCCGCCAGCGGCCGAGTAGACCGGCGAGCCGCAGGCTGCGCCGTAGTCCTGGCCGGTGTGCATTTCACCGGCATATCCGGTTACCGGGTTAACTCGCATACCGAAGGGCGAGGTCATCTTCATGCTGTCCATTGCCATGGGCTGGGACAGCGTTCCTTCGCTGCTGACCGCCTTGGCATCGCCGCCGGATGCCACCATGACCTGTTCAAGTTTGGTGTCGGGATCGAAATTGCTCGTCAGGCCCGCGCGCTGGAAGTGCAGGTCTACTTCCGCTGCCGCTGTTACGGGCGCTGCGGCGACGGCAGCGACCTCGGCTGCTGCCGCGTCAACGGCGGGTTCGCCGGATGCAGAGGCACCTGCAGTGGTGGGCAGCAGGACAGTAAGCGCCATGCCGGATGCGGTTGCCACGATAGCGGCCTTGTGGCCGGCTCCTCGGACTACTGCGGTAACGGGCGACGGAGCAGCTTCGGCGCGTCGACGGCCGGTGCTTCCTGAACGCGGACGCGACCTACCTGCCGGGGCGGCCGAACGACGCCGTCCCGTGGCTCTTTGTTCTGACAAAAGTCTTCCCTCTCCTATAAGCCTGCGAAGTTAGCTGTCGGATTCGAGTAAGAGATAACTCGGCCACAAGACGTGCGGCATCAGCGCGGAAAGCAGCTGGTACCGAAATCAAGCGTGGCTTCACCCCTAGGCAGCTGGGTAGGCTGCCGATGGTGGGTCCTCCGCCCCTGTCAATGCGGGTCGCTGATCCGCTGACAGGGTTCGGCTACGGATCAGGTAACGCCAATGCATCGGCGTCAAGCAACAACTATAAAGGGAAACCCTTCAGAGTAATAATTCCTTTATCCAGACCTGTGGACAATGCGGTTAAGCGTTTCCAGCTGGGACGGTGTCGAACGCCACAAAGATGTGGGCAGCCACCTCGGGCGGCAGTTCGAGGGCGCCCTCGATCCCCGGAACACGTACTGAGATGTATTCGCCGACGGATTCCAGCTGCAGCTTGGCCCCGGGTTTCAGGCCGCCTTCATCAAGCTGGAGGAGCAACTCCGGCTCCACTTGGATCGGCTCGGCCAGCCGGATAATGGTCACGGTGTCCGACGGCTGGTACTTCCGCATGGCCTCTGTGAGATTAACAACACCGTTAATGAACTGCTCAGCAGGCTTTCCGCCCAAGGCCTCGAGCCCCGGGATGGGATTGCCGTAGGGCGACTCGGTTGGTTTGCCCAGCAGCTCATAGAGGCGCTGCTCCACGCGCTCGCTCATCACATGCTCCCACCGGCACGCTTCGTCGTGGACATAAGCCCAGTCCAGACCGATGACATCCGCAAGGAGCCGTTCGGCCAGCCGGTGTTTGCGCATCACCTCGGTGGCGCGGCGCCGGCCGTTCTCCGTAAGCTCCAGGTGTCGGTCTCCGGAGACAACAACCAGCCCGTCACGCTCCATCCGCCCCACGGTCTGGGAAACGGTAGGTCCGGAATGGCGCAGGCGCTCCGCAATGCGGGCCCGCAGGGCAACGATGTTCTCTTCTTCCAACTCGAGAATGGTCCGAAGGTACATCTCGGTTGTGTCGATGAGATCAGTCACTGGAATTCTTGCTCCTCAGCGCAGGTGGCGGGATAGATCCGAAAGCCGACGCACCGGCGTCGTGGTCCCCCAACAAGGTTATCTTGTTTGCCACAGGTGCCGATAATCCCGTGTTTGCACCAAGCGCAGGACAAATTACGGGACGCGACGGGGACAAGTCCATTATGCGAAATATGCGCGTCTCAAGTATCGGACGACGGGGCGGCTGCGACAGAATGTGAGGAGGTTCAAAGGCGAACTGTCTAGAGATCCCCGTAAGCCCGCCAGGAAGAAGCCTCTATGAGCGACCACCAGTCAATAAGCATTCCCGCAGACCTGCTCCCCCGCGACGGTCGTTTCGGTGCCGGGCCGTCCAAGATCCGCTCCGAACAGATCGACGCGGTCGTGGCGGCCGGCCGGGATCTGCTGGGCACCTCCCACCGCCAGGCCCCGGTCAAGAACCTTGTGGGCAGCGTGCGCGAGGGTCTTCAGACGTTCTTCCAGGCTCCCGAGGGCTATGAAGTCATCCTCGGCCTCGGCGGGGCCACTGCTTTCTGGGACGTTGCAACTTTCGGCCTGGTCGAGAACAAGGCGCAGCACCTCTCCTTCGGAGAATTCAGCTCCAAGTTTGCCTCGGCCACGAACAAGGCCCCCTTCCTGGCGGAATCCTCCATCATTAAGGCGGAGACCGGCTCCCTGCCCAGCCCGAAGGCGGAAGCCGGCGTAGACGTCTACGCCTGGGCGCAGAACGAAACCTCCACCGGCGTCGCCGCTCCGGTCAAGCGCGTGGCCGGCGCGGACGAAGGGTCGCTGGTACTCGTCGACGCCACCTCCGCCGCCGGCGGGCTGCACGTAGACGTCTCCGAGAGCGACGTTTACTACTTCTCGCCGCAGAAAAACTTCGCGTCCGACGGCGGTATCTGGCTGGGCCTGTTCTCCCCTGCAGCGCTGGAACGCGCCGAAAAGATCGGCGGCACCGACCGCTGGATCCCGGACTTCCTCAACCTGCAGACGGCGATCGACAACTCGCTGAAGAACCAGACCTACAACACGCCGGCGCTGACCACACTGGTGACACTGAACAACCAGATCGAGTGGCTCAATGGCAACGGCGGCCTGGAGTTCGCCGCCAAGCGCACGGCCGATTCCGCCGGCCGCGTCTACAGCTGGGCCGAAGCATCCGACGTCGCAACGCCCTATGTGGTCAATCCCGAGCACCGGTCGAACGTCATTGCCACGGTGGACTTCGATGACTCGGTCGATGCCGCCGCGGTCGCCAAGGTCCTGCGTGCCAACGGCGTGGTGGATGTTGAGCCGTACCGCAAGCTCGGCCGCAACCAGCTGCGCATCGCCACCTTCGTCGCGATCGAGCCGGAGGACGTCAGTGCCCTGCTCAACTGCGTGGACTACGTGATTGAGCAGCTGAACGGCTGATTCCTGCCAAGTGCAACACGAGGCGCCCTGGTTTTCCCAGGGTGCCTCGTTGTTTGTGTTGCGCGGGCGCTGGCAAGGGTTCGGGCCTCAGGCCTGGAAGATACCTTTCAACGGCCGCGCCGTGGCTCAGGCAGCCTACGGCTGTTGCTGCAGATAAGTAATGCGCAGCTTCCGTTTGGCAGTGCGGTCGAACTGGAAACGCATTTGCTTGGCGCGCCATGCCCAGATGAAACCGACCAGTGCCGCGGCCAGTCCGGCAAGCGCCCCCACGCCCAGGCCCCACCGGGGCCCGAATACATCGGTGACGGCGCCGACGATGGGAGCACCGATCGGGGTTCCGCCCATGAAAATCGCCATATACAGGGCCATCACCCGTCCACGCATCACCTGGTCCGTGTTGGTCTGCACGTAGGCGTTCGCACTGGTCATGATGGTCAGCGCGGAGACCCCGATGGGCACGAGGGCCAGGCCGAACAACCAGGCGTTGGGTGCCAAGGCTGCCGCCGTGCAGGCGACCGCGAAGGCTGCAGCGGCTCCGAAAATGAACCGCAGCCGGGGCCGGTCGCGGCGTGCAGCGAGCAGTGACCCCATGACCGAACCGACGGCCATGACGGACGACAGCAGACCGAAGTCGCCGGCGTGCCCGCCGAATTCGGTCCGGGCCATGGCTGCAATATAGATGGCGAAGTTCAGTCCGAAGGTTCCGATGATGAAGATCGCCGTCATGACGACCATCAGGTCCGGCCGGTGCCGCACATAGCGGAACCCCTCGCGGATCCTGCCCTTGCCCTTGGCAGCCTTGGGCAGCGAACGCAGCTCGCTGCCGCGGATCACCAGCAGTGCGGCGATCATCGCACCGAACGTTGCCGCGTTGATCAGGAAAACCCAGCCAGGCCCGACGGCGACCGTGAGCACGCCCGAAACGGCCGGCCCCACCATGCGGGCCAGGTTGAAGGAAGTGCTGTTCAGCGCGACGGCGTTGGGCAGGAAGTCATCGCGGACGAGCTCCGAGACAAAGGTCTGCCGGGCGGGGGCATCCACGGAGGACACCATGCCCAGGGCCAGGGCGAAGGCGTAGACGTGCCAGAGCTCCACAACGCCCGTGATCACCATGATGCCCAGCCCAAGGCCCAGCAGTGCCATGGAAATCTGGGTGATCATGAGCAGGTGGCGCCGGTTGAAACTGTCCGCGATCAGTCCCGACCATGGAGCCATGAGCAGCTGCGGACCGAGCTGAAGCGCCATGACGATGCCCATGGCAGCAGCGTCCTGCTTGGTCAGGATGTCGTAGACCAGCCAGTCCTGGGCGGTCCGCTGCATCCAGGTGCCTATGTTGGAGACGATCGCCCCCACAAACCAGATGCGGTAGTTGAAGAACTGCAGCGAACGGAACATCTATACAGGCGCTCCTTTCTGCCGCAGGATTCACATGGCCGCGGATGGTTTAGGCGGTTGCCTCCGGGTACGGGGTGGTCTCAGGTGCCTCGAGGTGGACCCCGGCTGTCTCCGGTCCGGCCTCAGCTGCCTCCGCATTAGCCTCAGCTGTCGCCGCGTCCGAGCCGAGCTCGTCCGCAACAGGTTCGTCAGCCGAGGTCTCCGATGACGAGGGCTCAAGCACTGCGTCCGCTGAGTCTGTGTTCTCCGAAGTTGCGGAGTCAGGAGTTGAGGCTTCCGAGGTTGCTGGAGTTGAACGATCCGGGTCGGCCGATGCTTGATCAGCAGATCCGTCCACGGCGGCTGGAGCGGCAGCTTCGCCTACCCGGCCAGCTTCGGCTGCGCCATCGGCGTCGTTCACGGCTTCGTCCGCGGCCTGCCCGGCGCCGTCGTTGTTTTCGCCGTCGTTGTTTTCGTCCGCGATGCTCTCGGCTTCCGCGGCGGCCTCTTCCGGACGGACCCGCTCGGCCCACGGAACCCAGTCCGGCGCCAGCAACGACTTCTCCGAGGGCAGCAGGCCGATTTCGCAGACCGTGATCTCCTTGCTCCGCGGTGCGCGCGCCAGCGAGGCGAACCACTGCCAGCCGATGTAGCCGGGGAGTTTGGATTCGAACCGGTGGACCACCAGGCGCTCGGCTTCCGCCACCACACCCACATGGTCGCCGACCTGTTCCGCCGGGGCCATCTCGAGCACGCCCTGACGGGCACGGTCCACGGCAGCGGCCAGCAGCGCATCCAGTTTGGCGGGCCGCTTGGCAGCGGGCCGGCGTCGGACCGGAGCAGGGCTTTCCGCGGCGGTGTCTACTGTTGGTTCCACTGCAGATTCCGTTTCTGTCTCAGCGCTGCTCATGTATGGACTCCGCCGGCTCAGACGTCCAGCTGATCCGCGACGTGGCGCAGCACGGCAGCGACCTTGGCCGAGTGCGCCTTGTCGGGATAGCGGCCCTTGCGGAGCCCGTTGGAGATGTCGTCGAGCAGCTTGATGAGGTCCTCGGTGATGACGGCCATGTCTTCTGCCGGCTTCCGGACGGCCTTCGCGACCGACGGCTTGGCATCGATGATGCGGGCAGACAGGGCCTGCGCTCCACGGCGTCCCTCGGCTACGCCGAACTCCATACGGGTACCGGCCTTGACCTCGGTGACACCGGCCGGAAGGGCGGAGGCGTGCAGGAACACTTCCTGGCCCTCATCCGTGGCCAGGAATCCAAAACCTTTTTCCGTGTCAAACCATTTGACCTTGCCGATGGGCACTTCAGTTACCTCGTTCTACGATTCCGTGCAGGGTAATCGCCCGCTGCTGCGCTTTCCATGTCCCGTGCAGGTTCCGGCGCCAGCGATCTGTGCTGCCTGTACGGTAACCATAGACGGGGAAGTCTCTATCTAGATTAGCCTGTTCCGACAGCCGTCCCGGACTTTGCCGGCAACATGTCCGCTGTTAGCGTTATCTGCATGTCCGCCCCTGTTCCGTCGTCCAGTCCCGCGGCCCGCCCGGAGACGGGCAGGCTGCTGATCGCCCTGGTGACGATTGCCGCCGTCGTATCCCTCGCGGGACTTGCCAGCCTGACCGTGATCCTGGTCAGCGCCCTTTTCGGGAACGAAGCCTGGCCCGGCTTCCTGGCCATCGCCTGGACCGGTTTTCCCGTGGCGTTCCTATTGATGGGCTTCCTGATCCTGCGCAGCATCAGGCGCCGGCGCAACCTCTGATCGTGCCCGGGCGCTGATACCCGCGCCTTCTGGCCAGCTGCGGGACTTGCCGGGCGGGGTAACGTTAATCTGATGTCCTCCATCCGTGCGTTGGCCGATGATTTGGCTGCCCGCAGCGATAATCAGCTGCGGGCGCTGCTGAGCGCCCGCCCGGATTTGTGCCTGCCGCCGGTGCCGGATTTTCCCGCTCTGGCCGCGCGGGCTTGCACCAGAATCAGTTTGCAGCGGGCGCTGGAGAAACTCTCCCGGCCGGAGCTGGACCTGCTCGAAACGATCGTCCTGACCACCGACGTCGACGCCGGCACAGGCATTGGCGCAGACGCCCTCAAACCGCTGCTCGTCCCTGCGCCGGACACCACTATGCGGCAGCCCGGCAACACTGCCGAGCAGCAGCTGGACGCTTACCTCGCCAGGCTGCACTCGCTGGGCCTGCTGGTGCCGGTTTCTGCCGAAGCGGACCAGCCGGCGGGATTCCTGCCGGTGGCCAGCCTGCCTGACGTGCTTGGTCCTTATCCGGCCGGTCTGGGCCGCACCTATGCGAAGCTAGCCGCCGCCAACGCCGAGGCGGGCGAACGGATGGTCGCCGTCGTCGCTGCGCTCAGGGGTGCGGGATACCTGCTGCCCGCCGTGGCCGAGGGTGTCGACAGTGATACGGGGTCGTCTCCGGCGGACAAGGCTTCCGCGGCTGCCCGCGCCCTGGAAGCCTGGCTCTCCGCTCCCGGCACCTGGGAGGCGCTGCTGGCTGAGGCGCCGCCGAAGACCGGCGAGCTGCTAGAGCGGTTCCGCCGCTCGCCGGTGGGCACGGTCCCCCAGGCGCTCCGGAATCTGCCAGTGCACGACGGCGGGGCCTCGCCGGTGGAGTGGCTGCTGGCCCGCGGCCTGCTGGTGCCGGTGGATGCAAGCCACGTTGAGCTGCCTCGCGCCGCCGGGATCGCGGCCCGCGGCGGCGCCCTGATCAACCCCTGGCAAACCGCGGCCCCCGGACTCGGGACGGATGAGGAAGCCGCAAGTTCCGGCACGGGGACAGCGCGGACGGTGCGGGCCAGCCTTCGCGACAATGCCGCCTACTCCGCCGTCGCCGAGACTTTGCGGCTGGTCTCCGAGCTCCTGGTGCTCGCGGACACGACGCCGGTGGCAACCCTGCGCGCCGGCGGTGTCGGCGTGAGGGAAATCAAGCGGTTGGCGGATGAGCTACGCATCGACACCGGCGAGGTGGCCTGGCTGCTCGAGCTGACTGCCGCGGCCGGGCTGCTCACCTTGGACGTGGATACCAGCAAGTGGAGGACCAACGACGCCGGCACTTACGCCACGCTCGACCGTCACCATCAGTGGCTGCTGCTGGCCACGGCCTGGCTGGCACTCGACCGCGCGCCCGCGCTGGTGGGCTCCCCGGCCCAGCCTGGTTCCCGGCCGGGTTCCCAGCCAAGTGTGCGGCCGGACTCCCGGCCGGACGCGGCGAAGTCCGGCATTAATGCCCTCGCCGCGGAAGCGTCGCGTCCCGACGCACCCGCCGTCCGCCGTCGTTTGCTTGATGCCCTCGCCGAACTCTCCGTCCCGGTTGGCGACGGCACATCGGTGGCGGCCCCGGCGGAGTCCCTGGTGACCGATTACCTCTGCTGGCACCAGCCGCGGCTCTGTCGCCGTTTCGAGCGTTTGGTTCCGGGCATGCTGGTCGAGGCCGCGCGGCTGGGCCTGCTCGGCTCCGGCGCATTGACCGAGCTGGGTGCCGCACTGGCCGCCGACGAGCCGGAAGAGGCCGCGGAGCTGCTGGATCGGCAGTTGCCGGAACCACTGAGCCACTTCCTGCTGCAGGCGGATCTCACTGCCGTGGCCCCGGGGTACCTGGAGCCGGCCGTGAACCGCGAACTCGCGCTGCTTTCCACCGCCGAGGGGCAAGGTCCGGCCGCCATCTACCGGTTCTCCGCGGATTCCGTCCGCCGTGCCTTGGACGCGGGGCAGGACGCCGAGGGCATCCTCGCCTTCCTGACCCGCCACTCGGCCACGGAGGTGCCGCAGCCCCTGCGCTACCTTGTCGAAGACACCGCCGCTCGGCATGGTGCCGTCCGGGTGGGCAGCATGTCCGCCTATTTGCGCAGCCAGGACCTCGAACTCCTGGACGCGCTGCTGGCGGATCCGCGGGCCGCGCCGCTGGGGCTGCGGAGGCTGGCGCCCACCGTGCTGGCGTCGAAGTCGAGCGCCCGCGAACTGCTGCACACCCTGCGCGAGCTCGGCTACTCCCCCGCACCGGATAAGGACGACGACGGCGTTGCCCTCACCGCTGCGGGTAGCACCGACGGCGCGGCGGGTAGTAGCCCTGCGCAAGGTGGGATGACCCGAGGAGCCGGCAGCGCGCCGTCGTCGTTCCCGGTCCGGACCAATCCCTGGCTGCTCACGGACGAAGACCTGCAGGCCCAGCTGGACCGGTTGCGCGGAGCGGGCACGCCGGCCAAGTCCGCCGCCGGCGCCGAAGCCGAACCGCTGCTGGCCTTGGAAACCCTGCGCAAGGCGATCCGGCTCAAGCGGCCGGTGCGGATCGGGATTGTGGAGCCCAACGGAACCCACCGGCACGAAGTGCTGCAGCCGCTCTCTGTGGGCGGCGGTCGGCTGCGCGTTTTCGACGCCGAGCGAGACAGCGAGCGCGTGGTCTCGATCCACCGCGTGATGGACATCGAGCTGGCCGACGAGGCCGGCGGCAAGAACAGGAGTACCACCGATGGCTGACGGGCCACTGATCGTCCAGAGCGACAAGACCATCCTGCTGGAGGTGGATCACGGGCAGGCCACCGAGGCGCGCCACGCCATCGCCGCCTTCGCCGAACTCGAGCGCGCGCCGGAGCATATGCACAGCTACCGGATCACGCCGCTGGGCCTGTGGAATGCGCGCGCGGCGGGCTTGGATGCCGAACAGGTGCTGGACACTTTGCTGCAGTATTCGCGCTTCCCCGTGCCGCACGCGCTGCTGATCGACATCGAAGAGACGATGTCCCGGTACGGGCGGCTGCGGCTGGAAAAGGACCCGCAGCACGGGCTGGTGCTGCGCACCGACGACTACCCGGTGCTTGAGGAAGTCATGCACGCCAAGAAGATCCAGCCATTGCTCGGCCCGCGGATCGACGGCGAGACCACCGTGGTGCATTCCTCGCAGCGCGGCCAGCTCAAGCAGTTGCTGCTCAAGCTCGGCTGGCCCGCCGAGGATCTCGCCGGCTACGTGGACGGCACGCCGCATCCGATCGCGCTGGAGGAAAACGGCTGGAAGCTCCGCCCGTACCAGCAGGTTGCTACGGAGAACTTCTGGGCGGGTGGTTCCGGCGTCGTCGTTCTTCCCTGCGGTGCGGGCAAAACGCTGGTAGGCGCCGCGGCGATGGCCACGAGCCAGACCACCACGCTGATCCTGGTGACCAACACGGTCTCCGCGCGGCAGTGGAAGGACGAGCTGCTCAAGCGCACCACGCTCACCGAGGACGAGATCGGCGAGTACTCGGGCTCGCTCAAGGAAGTGCGCCCGGTAACCATCGCGACGTACCAAGTGCTTACGCTGCGTCGCGGCGGGCTCTATCCACACCTGGAGCTGGTGGACAACAATGACTGGGGCCTGATCATCTACGACGAGGTGCACCTGCTCCCGGCGCCGATCTTCCGGATGACCGCGGATCTACAGGCCCGGCGGCGGCTCGGTCTCACGGCGACGCTGGTGCGCGAGGACGGCCGCGAGGGCGAGGTGTTCTCGCTGATCGGCCCCAAGCGCTACGACGCCCCGTGGAAGGACATCGAGGCGCAGGGCTACATCGCGCCGGCGGACTGCGTGGAGGTGCGGGTGGATCTGCCGCGCGACGAGCGTACGGCGTATGCAATGGCCGACGACGCCGACAAGTACCGTCTCTGTGCGACGTCCGATACCAAGAACGCCGTGGTGGAACGGCTGGTGGCCCACCACAAGGGCGAGCAGCTGCTGGTGATCGGGCAGTACATCGACCAGCTGGACGAGCTCGCCGAACGGCTGGACGCGCCGCTGATCAAGGGCGAGACCTCGGTGAAGGAACGCCAGCGGCTCTTCGACGAGTTCCGCTCCGGCTCGCTGCACACCCTGGTGGTCTCCAAGGTGGCGAACTTCTCGATCGACCTGCCCGAGGCCGCGGTGGCGATCCAGGTTTCCGGTTCGTTCGGATCCCGGCAGGAGGAAGCCCAGCGGCTGGGCCGGCTGCTGCGGCCCAAGTCGGACGGCCGGGCCGCGCGGTTCTACACCGTGGTGGCGCGGGAGACGCTGGACCAGGACTTTGCCGCCAAACGCCAGCGCTTCCTTGCCGAACAGGGCTACGCCTACACCATTCTCGACGCCAAAGATATAGGTAAGACGGGGAGCTGAGCCGGTCCTAAGACGCCGTCGGGGCGTAGAATTTCAGCCATCCAAACCAGTGGGGAGGCCGCCGTGGACGCTGAAAAAGTTGTCGCCGAGCATTACGGGAAGCCGGATCTGGAGAATGCCATCCTCGCGGGGGTAGCCGCCGTCGGCCTCGATCCGGACCATTTCGAGCCGGATGATCTGGCCGCGGTGGACCACTTCCATGTCGGCGGTGCCGAAGCTGCCGAAAACGTGGCCCGCGGTGCCGGCATCGGCAGCGGCATGCGGGTTTTGGACATCGGCTCGGGCATCGGCGGACCGGCACGCCTGTTCGCGCACCGGTTCGGCGCCACAGTACACGGCGTGGATCTCACTCCGTCCTTCGTGGCCACGGCCCAATCCCTGACCCGACGCTGCGGCCTGAGCGGCCAGGTCAGTTTCTCCCAGGCCAGCGGCCTGGACCTCCCCTTCAGCGACGGCGAATTCGACGCCGCAACCATGATGCACGTCGGCATGAATGTCGAACACAAGGACGCCTTGTTCCGGGAAGTGCACCGCGTGCTCAGGCACGGCGGGGTCTTCGCTGTCTACGACATCATGGTCACCGGGGAGGGCGAACCGCAGTTTCCCCTGCCATGGGCCGCCAACGCAGAAACGTCCTTCCTCCGTTCGCCCCTGGACTATGAACGGGAGCTGGAGGAAGCCGGTTTCGCGGTGACCGGCGAGCGCAACCGGCACGGCTTTGCGTTGGAATTCCTGACCCGTGCACAGGCCCGGCTGGCTGACAACGATCCTCGGCTGGCCGGGATGCAGATGGTGCTAGGGCCGGAAGGACTGGTCCGGATGGGACATCTGGCCCAAGCGATCCGCGCGGGAACGCTCGCTCCGGTAGAAATTTTCAGCCAGCGGGATGGGGTCTGAGGACCAGATGCCCAAGGCCCCGTTGGCACAATAGGAGGCCCCCGCCGTCGTTATTCCTTACGGCTGGGTAACGGCTGGCACCGGGCCGGCACCCAAGATATGTACAGACAACTCCCAGAATCTGTGAGCATACTGAAAAGCGTGAAGAAAAACGAACCTGAAGCAAAACTGCTCGTAGTTGACGACGAACCGAACATTCGGGAACTTCTTTCAACCTCCCTGCGCTTTGCCGGGTTCGAAGTTGTTGCCGCCGCAAACGGCCGTGACGCCCTCGCCGCTGCTGAGGAACACAACCCTGACCTCGCGGTGCTGGATGTCATGCTGCCGGATATGGACGGGTTCACCGTGACCCGCCGGTTGCGCGCGGCCGGTCGCCACTTCCCGGTCGTCTTCCTCACGGCCCGCGATGACACCGATGACAAAGTCACCGGCCTGACCGTCGGTGGCGACGACTATGTCACCAAGCCGTTCAGCCTGGACGAGGTGGTGGCCCGGATCCGTGCCGTGCTGCGCCGAACCCAGCCGCTGCTCGAAGACGACGCCGTCATCCAGGTTGACGACCTGGAACTCGACGACGATGCGCACGAAGTCCGCCGGGGCGGACTGGTCATCGACCTCTCCCCCACCGAATTCAAGCTGCTGCGCTACCTGATGCTGAACCCGAACCGCGTGCTGTCCAAGGCGCAGATCCTGGATCACGTCTGGGAGTATGACTTTAACGGCGACGCGTCCATCGTGGAGTCCTACATCTCCTACCTGCGCCGGAAGATCGACGCCAATCCCGAGGCTCCGGCACTCATTCAGACCAAGCGTGGTGTGGGGTACCTGCTGCGCACAGCAGAAAAGCGCTGACAGTGATCCAACGGTGGAAGTCGGTCTCGCTTCGCACACAGTTGGTTGCGATCATCTGTGTGCTGATGGCCGCTACCATCGCACTGACGTCGGCGCTGACTATCCATTTCCTGAGAAACGACCTCGTCAACCGATTGGACGAAACGCTCAAGGCTAATGCCGGAAGCATGAGTATCGCACTGTTGTCCCCTTCAGGGGCAGTTCCGCTCGGAGACTACCACGGGCTGATGCTTCTTCCTAATGGCGGCATTGCCAAGGAAACTCCTCAGACCAGTGAAGATGTTCCCGCCCTTCAAAAATGGACGTATGCCGACGTGCGTCAACAAGGGGGAGAGTTTTGGTACACCGTCGAAAGCAAGGATCCGGACCGTCCTCATTGGCGAGCCTACGTATATACCCTGCAAAATCAACTCGGCACGGTGACGATTGCGGCCTCGTATGAGGAGGTGGAAACAACGGTCGAGACGGCCACGGCGCTGAGTCTTCTGCTCGGATTGTTCGCGACGGCGGCGGCGTCCATCATCGCCTGGTTGGCAATCACGCGAGCGTTTAAACCCCTGAGCACAGTCGAAAAAACTGCAGCAGCCATCGCCGCCGGGGATCTGACCCGCCGTGTCGAAGTGCGTAACCCGAACACGGAGATCGGCAAGCTTTCCAGTTCGCTCAACGCTATGCTCGCCCACATCGAAACCGCCTTCGCCGGCCGCGCAGCTTCCGAAAAGCGGATGCGGCAGTTCGTCGCGGACGCTTCCCACGAACTGCGCACCCCTCTGGTGACCATCCGCGGTTTCTCCGAGCTCTACCGCCACGGGGCCTTGCAGACCCAGGACGACGTCGGCGCGGCCATGGGCAGGATCGAGAGCGAGGCCACCCGAATGGGCCAGCTCGTGGAAGACCTCCTCACGCTCGCGCGCGTGGACGAAGCCCGTCCGTTGGAGGCAAAGCCATTGGACCTGCTGCTGCTCGGAAACGATGCGGCCATGGACGCCCGCGCAAGCGCTCCGGACCGGGACATCAAAGTCATCGGGCTCGACGGTGCCGGGGCCCAGCCTGCGCCGATCGTTGGGGACGAAGGCAGACTGCGTCAGGTCGTCGCCAACCTGATGACCAATGCACTTCGCTACACGCCTGAGGGATCGCCCATCGAAATCGCGGTCGGTGTTGAACCGGTCATCGACGACAAGAAGGACTCCGTGATCGAGGTCCGCGACCATGGTCCCGGGATATCGGAGGAAGAAGCGGCCAGGGTGTTCGAACGCTTCTACCGCGCGGATTCCTCACGCTACCGCGAGACCGGCGGTACCGGACTTGGCCTGGCCATCGTCGCGGCACTGGTCGCCCAGCATGACGGCACGGTGCGATTGCTCGACACGGAAGGCGGCGGGGCGACCATGTCCATACGGATTCCCTATGAGCCAGCGCCCGACGACGACCGCAGCGTCTTCGAATACAACTGATTCAGGGGCTGCGACATTTGCCCCTGGACCGGGGGAAGCCGTAATAGCCACGGAGCTGTCGTCCTCCACCCGGTCCCAAGACTCTGCGTTATCCACAATCTCAGGCTGGCCCCTCGCGTGCACTCCTTACGCTCCCTAGCCTCGAAGTATCCGTTGGATCAACTACTTCGAAGGGAACATCATGGCTGTATTCCATGTGGACAGTGAGGCCTTGAACGCTAAGAGCATGGCGGTCCAGGGCACCATCGGCCGGCTGCAGGCCGAGGTAAACACCATGCAGTCCGGGCTGCGGGAATTGGAATCATTGTGGACGGGCTCCGCTTCCGCGAACTTCCAGCAGTTGATCACTGACTGGCGTGCAACGCAGCTGAAGGTTGAAGAGTCCCTGGCCAGCATCAATACGGCGCTTGCCCAAGCATCGCAGCAGTATGCTCAGGCCGAAGAAGCCAACGCACGTATGTTCATGGCGTGACCAAGAACCGCAGTCGGGCCGGAATCCCGCACCTGGACCCGCGCCGCCGCTGCCGGTCAGCTCTGTTCCGGCGTTCCCTGATGGAACCGCAGCCGCCACTGTTCCCCCTCGCGGAGCCACAGTGAGCTGCGCAGAGCCGAACCCGTCCGCGAGCTGCTGCGGTAGGTCAGCAGGACGCTGTCTTCGCCAAGCCGTTCAGCGGCGAAGACCTCCACGGTTGCTTCCGTCTCCGGATCTCCCTGGAGCGCACTGATCGTGTCGTCCCTGGTCCACATCCGGCCCGACTGCCCAATCTCGGTGAAGTCCGGGTGCAGGAGCACAGCAAGACGTCCGAAGTCGGCTCGCGTGCCGGGGCTGAGGAGTTCCTGTTCCAGCCTGACGATCAGTTCCTCGACAGGTTCCTGGGTGTCCTCCGCGGAGAAGTCCTCCAGCTCTGAGAACAGATCGGGCTCCGGGCTCTCCGGGCTGTCGGCCCGCTGAGGCAGGCGCGGCTCCGCAACCCGGACGGCCGATTGGGCGACGGCGGGAGTATCAGCGGCGGCTGAGGCCGCTCGCCCTTGGAAGCCGGGCCCGTGAGGAATCACCGATCCGTTTTGGAAAGCCAAGGCAACAGCCCGGGCGCGGACATCGGCAGCCTCGTTCAGGTCATGCCCTGCGTGGCCCTTCACCCATTCGAACTTGTAACTGCGGCCCTTAATGACCTGGTCGATCTGCTTGAGGAGGTCAACGTTAAGCACAGCTTTCCCATCGGCCTTGCGCCAGCCCTTGCGCTTCCAGCCCGGCATCCATTTGGTGATGCAGTTGATGACGTACTGGCTGTCGCAGAGGATGTGCAGGGACTCTTCCGGCAAGTGTTCCGTGGCACGGAACAAATCGAGCACCGCCATGAGCTCGCCCTGGTTGTTGGTTCCGTGCGGCCAGCCTCCGGCTGCCCAGGAATTTTCGTCAATGTACCAGGCCCAGCCGGCAGGGCCCGGGTTGCCGAGGGCAGAGCCGTCGGCGGCAGCAGTAATCGTCATAGTCTCCATCTTTTCAGATCGGCAAGGCCCTATCGGACATAGGCTGGCAGGGTGGCAATTCTTATTGATCCCCCGCTGTGGCCGGCCCACGGAACGCATTTTTCGCACCTGGTCTCGGACTCCTCATTGGATCAGCTGCACGAGTTTGCGGCCGCCGCCGGAGTCCCCCGCCGGGCCTTTGATCTGGACCATTACGATGTTCCAGCCGAGCGGCATGCGGAACTTGTCGCCCGGGGTGCCTTGGCCGTTTCCGGCGGTGAGCTGGTGCGTCGGCTGATCGCCAGCGGACTGCGGGTGCCGGCGCGCCGCAGACCCGGAAAGCTGGAGCACGTACTGCTGCAGCATTGGAATGCTCTGCTGCCTGATCGGGAGCGTCTGGGCCGGGAGCTCATTGCCAGATGGGGCGAGAAGCACCGGCGCTACCACGATCACTCGCATCTGCTCGCGGTCATTGAGGCCCTGCGCACCCTTCAGGATCATGGCGAGCGGCCGGGCACGGAATCCCGGGCGGTCTGGCTGGCCGCGTGGTTCCACGACGCCGTCTACAACGGAGTGGCAGGCAAGGATGAAGAAGATTCGGCGGCACTGGCACGCGGGAAGCTGGCCGACGCAGGCTGCCGACTTGAGGAGGTCGCTGAGACGGCCCGTCTGGTGCTGCTGACAGCGCATCACGCTCCGGCTGATAGCGACGCGTCCGGTGCCTTGCTGTGCGATGCAGACCTGTCGGTTCTCGGCAGCCCTCCGGACACCTACGACCGCTACCTCGCCGCAGTCCGGCAAGAGTATGCGCACGTCGGTGACGCTGATTTCGTAGCTGGCCGCACCGCCGTCGTCCGCCGGTTGCTGGCCTTGGAGCCGTTGTACCGGACGGCCACCGCCCGCAGGCTCTGGCTGGCCCAGGCCCGGCAGAACCTGCGCGCCGAACTGGCCGCGGCTTAACCCGGGAAGGCACGGTTCCCGATCGGGAACCGTGCCTTCCTGTTGGAACTGGTCAGACGTTGACCGGCTCGGAAGTGGCTTTCGCCGGACTTCCTAGAAGCCGCCCATACCGCCCATGCCGCCCATGTCGTCGCCACCCGGCATGGCCGGAGCGTTCTTCTCGGGCTTGTCAGCGACAACGGCCTCGGTGGTGAGGAACAGGCCGGCGATGGAGGCCGCGTTCTGCAGAGCAGAGCGGGTCACCTTGACCGGGTCGTTCACACCGGCAGCCAGCAGGTCTTCGTAGACGCCGGTTGCAGCGTTCAGGCCGTGGCCGGAAGGCAGCCCGCGGACCTTGTCGGCAACAACGCCCGGCTCGAGGCCAGCGTTGAAGGCGATCTGCTTCAGCGGAGCATCGATAGCAACCTTGACGATGTTGGCGCCGGTTGCTTCGTCGCCCTCAAGGTTCAGGTTGGCGAACGCCTTGGCGCCGGCCTGGATCAGGGCCACGCCGCCACCGGCGACGATGCCTTCTTCAACGGCAGCCTTCGCGTTGCGGACAGCGTCCTCGATGCGGTGCTTGCGTTCCTTGAGCTCAACCTCGGTTGCGGCACCGGCCTTGATGACTGCAACGCCGCCGGCCAGCTTGGCCAGACGTTCCTGCAGCTTCTCGCGGTCGTAGTCGGAATCGGAGTTGTCGATCTCGGCGCGGATCTGGGAAACGCGGCCTGCGATCTCCTCGGCGTCGCCGGCACCTTCAACGATGGTGGTCTCGTCCTTGGTGACAACAACCTTGCGGGCCTGGCCCAGCAGTTCGAGGGTTGCGTTCTCCAGCTTGAGGCCAACTTCCTCGGCGATGACCTGGCCACCGGTCAGGATGGCGATGTCAGCCAGCTGAGCCTTGCGGCGGTCACCGAAGCCCGGAGCCTTGACGGCGACGGACTTGAAGGTGCCACGGATCTTGTTGACTACCAGGGTGGCCAGAGCCTCGCCCTCGATGTCTTCGGCGATGATCAGCAGCGGCTTGCCGGACTGCATGACCTTCTCCAGAACTGCAACGAGGTCCTTCACGTTGGAGATCTTGGAGTTGACGATCAGGATGTACGGGTCTTCGAGGACCGTTTCCTGGCGCTCTGCGTCGGTGACGAAGTAGCCGGAGATGTAGCCCTTGTCGAAGCGCATACCTTCGGTGAGTTCGAGCTCGAGGCCAAAGGTGTTGGACTCCTCGACGGTGACAACGCCTTCCTTGCCAACCTTGTCGAGGGCTTCAGCAATCAGTTCACCGATCTGCGGGTCACCTGCAGAGATCGAGGCGGTAGCAGCAATCTGCTCCTTGGTCTCGATTTCCTTGGCGGAAGAGATCAGCTCGGCGGTGACAGCGTCAACAGCCTTTTCGATACCGCGCTTGAGGCTCAGCGGATCGGCACCGGCGGCAACGTTGCGCAGGCCTTCCTTGACCAGGGCCTGGGCGAGGACGGTTGCGGTGGTGGTACCGTCACCGGCGACGTCGTCGGTCTTCTTGGCAACTTCCTTGACGAGCTCTGCGCCGATCTTCTCGTACGGATCGTCGAGCTCGATCTCCTTGGCGATGGAAACACCATCGTTGGTGATCGTGGGGGCGCCCCACTTCTTTTCGAGGACAACGTTGCGACCACGCGGGCCGAGCGTGACCTTAACAGCGTCAGCGAGGATGTTCAGTCCACGCTCGAGGCCGCGGCGGGCCTCTTCGTCAAAGCTAATGATCTTTGCCATGGCGGCATACGTCCCTTCTGGACAGTAGACAGCGGGCGCAGCCTGGGTAACCCAGGACTGCTAACCACTGCGATGCCCGCGACGGACGGATAACGACGGCGGCGATCTCTTTACGCCGCACCGCTACCCTCACCCCAGTGGTTTGGATTTTTCACTCTCCCCCGTCGGCCGACTGCTTAGCAGTCAACCAGCGAGAGTGCTAACACAATAATTAGCACTCACCACGGTTGAGTGCAAGCTGCATCCAGCATTAGTCGGGCCGCTTCACCACACGCGTAATACCCTGAGCCCCACTGACCCCAAGATCAGGGTGGCCCCCGATAGAACCGGCCCGTGCCGGGCCGTAGATTGTAGGTAGTCACGCAGCACCATTACATACCGAAGGAAAAGAACATGTCGGAAAATCCGGACGGCAAGCAGGACAAAGCCGGGCAGGACCAGCCCGGACCATCCCGCGGGGAGAATCCCACCGAGCCGTTGCGGGGCGCGGGCCCCAACCCCACCCAGCCCCTGGGCAATATGCCCGGTGAGCCGGCACCCGGAGGAAAGCCTCCCTACGGCCAAGCACCACAGGGGCAGGCTCCGTACGGGCAGCCACAACAAGGCCAACCACCGTACGGGCAGTCTCAGGGTCAACCGCCTTACGGCCAGCCGCCGCAGGGGCAGGCCCCCTATGGACAACAGCCGCACGGCCAGCAGCCACTTGGCCAGAATCCCTACGCGCAGCCGCAGTACGGCCAGGCTCCCTACGGCCAGCCGGGCCAGCCGTATTACGCAGGCTACCCGGAACAGAAGTCCCGCCTGATCGGCGGCTTGCTGGGCATTCTGCTCGGCGGTCTGGGTATCCACCGCTTCTATCTGGGCTACGTCGGCATCGGGATCCTGCAGATCGTCGTCACGATCGTCACCTTCGGCCTCGGTGCGGTCTGGGGCTTCGTCGAAGGCATCATGATCCTGGTCGGAGCCGAAATGTTCCGCCGCGATGCCAAGGGCGTTCCGCTCAAGGAGTAACAGGCATCCCGCCCAAGCAGGCGAGGGCGGTCTTTATAACTGCATACGACGGCGGCGTGCGGCTAAATCATTAGCCGCACGCCGCCGTCGTAATTTGGCAAAGATCAGGAAGCGAGCTTCACTTCCTCAGCCTGCGGCCCCCTTTGCCCTTCCCCGATTTCGAACTCAACGCGCTGGCCCTCCTCAAGGGAACGGTAACCGTCCATCTGGATGGCGGACCAATGCACAAATACGTCAGCTTCGTTTTCATCGACGGTGATAAAGCCGTAGCCTTTTTCCGCGTTGAACCATTTGACGGTTCCCTGCGCCATATGCTCTCCATATTTCTAGACCTGGCCCCGCCGCCTCTGTTTCCGGCGCCGGAGATGCGCTCACTCTACCCACGCTGCAGCGCGGGTGTGAGCGGCGGCACAGAGATGTTATGGAGGTGTAATACGGGGCCGGCCGAAGACTCTCGGAACCGGCGGAAACAGGGACGTGATCAGCTGTTTTGCTGGAATCCGGGGCCCAGCACCACGGTGACATATTCGGAGACCGCACTCTGCGCGGTCTCGCGCAGGTCCGTGATGCCCAGGAGTTCGCCCAGCGCCTGCGCGTTGGCGCCCTGGCCGGGGTTGTAGAAGATCACGGAGTTGGCCATGGGCGTGCCCTGCCAGTTGTCCACGACCCCGACGGCCCAGCCGTCTGACGTGACCGTCTGCGAGACCGCGCCGCCGAGCCCGGTGACGCCGACGCTGTTGAAGATCAGCACCGGATCGGCTTTATTCACGGCCGCCGCAGCCTCGGCGGCCTCATCCGCGGGCTCCTCGGCCGGTTCCTCGGCGGCCTCGGTGGTGGCGTCCGCAGTGGGCGCCTCGGCAGTCTCCGTGGCCTCTCCCGCTGCGTCCACAGTTGGTTCACTGGCGTCATCCGTGGGTTCGGCCGTTCCCTCAGCGGCATGCGGGGATGCCGACTTGGCCGAGGGCGCCGCGGTGGCTTGGAGTTCCGTGCTTGCGCCGCCCGCTCCGAGCAGCGGCAGGACGAAGAAGGACAGGACGCCGACGGCGAGCGCCAGTACGGTAGCCAGGATGATCAGGCCGAGTCCGCTGGATTTCGCCGCGGCCATGTGGGCCCGGTGGACGCCGTGGCGGTCTGAAGTTTCGGGCACCTGGTCAAACTCGTCCCGGGAATACTTGGTCATCGCTAAGAGTGCGTCCTTAGTTGTATCGAAAATATCTGCGCGGTCGGTCGAACCGTTTGACCCGAGGCTAGGCGTCCGTGCCCAGCCGGCGGGCAGTGCGTGCGCGCTGACGGGACGTCCGCAGCCTGCGCAACCGCTTGACCAGCATCGGATCGTGGGCCAGCGCCTCTTCGGTGTCGATCAGGCCGTTGAGGATCTGATAGTAGTGCGTGGCGGACATATCGAAGAGCTCGCGGATGGCCTGTTCCTTGGCACCCGCATACTTCCACCACTGCCGTTCCAGCGCCAGCATTTTCTGGTCGCGTTCGCTCAGCGGGCTCGATGAATCCAGCTCGGCGTCAAGGGAAAACGCACTGGCATCGACGGAACCAGCCAAGACACACCATCACTTCCGTTTTGTTTGCAGGGGAAACTGTCCTCCACCATGGTAACGAATCACTAGCCTGTCATTTGTGCACGCCGCGGCGCCCGCGCATGGCGCCTAAGGTTGGACGGCGGTTCGCCCGCCCGGGCAGCGATCAGCGACCATAGGAAGATGACTGACGACGACGGCGCACTGTTCCAGCTTCCGGCCACGGGGTCAGCGGTGGCCACCCGGGAACCTTTTCCGTTCTCTGCCCCGGCCGCACTGGATGAAGTCATGCATCCCGAGTGGGCCGAAGTCCTGGCGCCGGTGACGCAAACGGTGCATGAGCTGGCTGCCTACCTTGAACAGCGGCGCGCCGCCGGCGGTGAAATCCTGCCGGCGCCCGCCAACATTCTGCGGGCCTTCCAGCGGCCGCTCTCGGCCGTCAAAGTCCTTGTGATCGGGCAGGATCCTTACCCTACGCCCGGGCATTCGATCGGCCTGTGTTTCGCGGTGGAAGGCCATGTTCGGCCGCTGCCGCGCAGCCTGGCCAACATTTACAAGGAGCTGGACTCGGACCTGGGCATTCCCCCGGCACCGCACGGGGATCTGACTGCCTGGGCTGATCAGGGGGTGCTGCTGCTCAACCGGGTCCTCACGGTGGAGGCTGGCAAGACCGGGGCGCACCGTCGCAAGGGGTGGGAAGAGCTGACCGAGCTGGCGGTCAAGTCGCTCGTGGCGCGGGGCGGTCCGCTGGTGGTGGTCCTGTGGGGCAGGGATGCCCAGAACCTGACACCCTTGCTGGACGCCGTGCCGCGGATCGAATCCGCGCACCCCAGTCCGTTGTCCGCCTCACGCGGCTTCTTTGGTTCCCGCCCCTTCAGCCGGATCAACGAACTGCTCCGGGCGCAGGGCGCGGATCCGGTGGACTGGCGGTTGCCACAGTAATAGTGGTTGGGAACAAAACCTGTGGTGGGTTAGGTTGTCCTTAGTAGTACCCCATCAGCCTTCCCCACGCCTTGCGTATTCAGGAGCCGTTTTCATGTCTGCCCAGCCCGGAGCCCGCCCCGCCCGTCCACGAAAGCCCCAGACGAACCTTCAGGTGCTGCGGACCGAACGCCTCTCCGAACACATGGTCCGGGTTTTCGCCGGAGGCGAGGGCTTCGGGAAGTTCGCGGCCAAGGACGCCACGGACCAGTACGTGAAGATCTTCTTCCTCGACCCGGAACTGGATGTTGAGCTCCCGGTGGACGTCGCAGAGTTGAAGGAGACCCTGCCAGCGGACAAGCTGCCGGTCACCCGCACCTACACGGTCCGCAACGTGGACCATACCGCCGGCGAAATCGCCATTGACTTTGTCGTGCATGGCGACGAGGGACTGGCGGGACCGTGGGCGCTCAAGGCCCAGACCGGGGACTGGGTCATGTTCACCGGTCCGGGCGGAGCCTACTCTCCCAACCCCGACGCCGACTGGTACCTCCTGGCCGGAGACGATTCCGCGCTGCCGGCCATCGGCGCGGCCATCGAAGCGTTGCCGGCACACGCCATCGGACATGCCCTGATCGAGGTGGATTCCGAAGCGGACATCCAGGAGCTCCATGCTCCCGCCGGCCTCCAGTTCCACTGGCTCTTCCGCGAGGGCCAGGTCCCGGGCACCACCACGCTGCTGCGGGATGCGGTGGCGACGCTGGCTTGGCCTGCCGGTGACGTGGATGCGTTTGTCCACGGCGAGCGCGGTGCCATCAAATCGCTGCGCGACGTGCTGTTCAAGGAGCGCGGGCTGCACCGCAAGCAGGTTTCCATCTCCGGCTACTGGGCCTACGGCCGGGCCGAGGACGCGTTCCAGGCGGAAAAGCGGACCGAGGTCGGGCAGATCTTTCCGGAGAACTACCCGGCCACCTAGGCCTGTCGGCGGCTAAGCGGCCGCACCAGTTAGCGGCGGCGGTTCCTGCGGCGGCCTTCGTTTGAGCCCATGTCCCGGGTGAAGGGCTGAGCCAAATTGTCGCCGAGGACCGTGCCGCCCGAGATCGCCAGGATCACCGTCAGCGCACCGAAGAGGTTGAGCACGCCCACGAAGGGGTCGTCCACGTTGACCGTCAGGTCGTAGGTGCCGCGGAAGACGGACAGCCCGGGCAGCAGGAACAGGATCGCGGGCACCGCCACAACCAGCTGCGGTGAGCCCATCCGCAAGCCGACAATGCGGCCCAGGAAACCAATAACGACGGCGGCCAGCGCCGGACCTATCCGCTCCCCGATTCCGGCCATGAGGACAAGGTCGTAGAGCAGCAGTGCCACGAGACCGACCAAGGCCGTCGGCACCAGCATGCTGAGCTTGGTTTGCTCGGTGATGCAGATGGCCATGGTGGCGATCATGAGCAGCAGCGCCCGCACCACATAGGGGTATTCGCCCTCCCCGTTCACGAAGACCTCGGGCAGGCTGACGCCCACCAGTTCGCCGCCCACCAGGCCCACGGCCACACCGGAGGCGATGGCGGCAAAGGTGAGGAAGGCAGAGAGGAAACGGCCGGCCGCCGTGACGGGGAAGCCGTTGATCGCATCCTGGGTCGCAGAGACCAGTCGGCCTGTCGGCAGGAGGTAAAGTATCCCGCCCGCGATCACCAGCGACGGGCTCAACGGAACCTGCAGCTGCCAGAACAGCAGGGCAACCGCCGTGGCTAGGCAGGATCCGATCGCGGTGACAAAGAAGTCCGGAACCCGCCATTTGCCCAGCTTGCGGCCCAGCAGACCCATCAGCACGGTTGACAGCATGGCCACCAGCGACGCGAAGATCCCGCCGCCGAGGAACGCCACGATGGAACCGGCGAAAACGCCGCCGGCGCCGATGGCCATCCACTTGGCAAACGGCTTGGGCCGTGCGGCGATCTCCTGCAGCCGCTCCTTGGCCTCGGTCCGCCCCACACCACCGTTGACGATGTCCGTGACCAGCTGGTGTACCAGGGACAAACCGGCGTAGTTGTTCGTCCAGGACCGCACCACGCGCATCAGGGTCAGCGGGACTGTATCCGCCTTGGCATAGTTGATCAGCACGGACTGGTTGGTGATGTCGACGTCGATCTCGCGCAGCCCAAAGGCCGCGGTCACGGCAATGATGCTCGTTTCCACTTCCAGGGCGCCGGCGCCGTAGCGGAACATGGTCTCGGCCAGATCCAGCGCAAAATCAAGGGTGAGCCGGGCGGAGGTGTCCACACCGGCGGCCTGGATCATGGGGTTGGCATACGGGCTCCCCGCGAGCCGTTCAACAATGCTCATCGGGGCCGTGGGCGGCGCCTCGCCCTGCACCAGTTTGCGCAGCATCCGGCGGGCAGCGGCGTTGGTGCGCTGCTGGCCCTTGGGCGCCGGCAGCGGAGCGGTGCCGAACGGAACGGGCTTGGCTTCTTTGGCCACCGGTTTCCCGGGGATAGCAGGCTTGGCCTTGGGCTTGGTGCCCGGTCGCTTGGGATGCCCGTTTTTGCCGACCGGCTGCTTCGCCGTCGGCGGTGTCGCCGAACCCGGATCCGGGCTCTCTCCGGTCTCCCCGGCAGCCCCGTTTTCCGGCATATCGGCGGGCCTGCGGGGGATCTTGATGATGGGCAGGCTGCCGACCCGCGGCGACATTGGAGTACCTGAATCCTGCTGGCCGTCCTTGTCCTGCACTGCCCCTCCGTTCCTGTGTTTTCGGGGTGAATTTTTGGCCGGTTTCATCCTCCCACACGGCCGTTGCCGCAAGCCGTGAAAGCGTCGAGAAACGCATCACATGCGGCGGCGGCTGCGCTGTCCGCGACGGGCCGGATGGCTAGCTTTCGATGCCGCTTCTTCCCTCGGCACGCCACGGCGTCAGCCGCGGGAGCCAACCTGGTACGTTGCGCTTATAGCGGCGGTATTCATCACCGAACTGCCGCTCCAAGGCCGGTTCCTCGTACAGCCTGACGAAAAGCCCCACGGGAACGGCCATGACAGCGCAGTAAGCGAGAAGCTTTGGCCGGCCCAGCACCAGCGCCTCGCCGAGGATCATCGCCAGCAGCGCCACGTAAATCGGGTTGCGCACGTAGCGAAACGGCCCGGTGACCACCAGGTATTTCGTCGGCGCGATCGGTGCGGGCGTGCCCAGGCCCTCCCGCGCGAACCGCATGAAAGATTCAATAACGACGGCGGCACCCCCGGCGGTGAGCACCGCACCGGCGGCTCTGGCCGGCAACCCACCCGGCAGCGGGGTCCGGGCCTGCCAGCGGGTGAGCAGCCAGGGCACAACACCGGCGGCCACCACCGGAGCCACCGCGAAGGCCGCTGTTCCGAGGACGGCCCGTCTCTGTTCTGCCTGCGCCGCATCCCTCATGCCTTCATTGTGGCCCCGGGACACGGGGGATGTAACCCCTCGGGCCAGGTCCGGCTCCCGGTGAACATGGTCCGGCTGTTGCAGGCCCGGTATCCGGCAGCCGCCAGCTTCGGTCCGGACAGGATGTTCCGCCGGGCAAACCTTGACAGTGTTGCCGGCCGTCCTAACGTTGGAAGTACATGAACTGGTTGGACGCCGAGGGTTTCGAGGTCGCGCGGCAGGTGCTGCAGCGCGGGATCGCCGCCGTCTACGTGATTGCGTTCCTTTCCGCCGTCGCGCAGTTCCGGGCCCTGCTCGGGGAGCATGGGCTGTTGCCCGTGCCGCGGTATCTGGCCCGCTCCGCCGCCCGCGGGCTGACGCTGTTCAGCTGGCGTTATTCAGACAAGCTGCTGCTCGCGGTCGCGTGGACCGGCGCCGCCGTGGCCGCAACCCTGGTGGCCGGGTTGCCGCAGCTGGGGCCGCCGTGGCTGCCGATGCTTGCTTTCCTGCTGCTCTGGGGCCTCTACATGTCCATCGTGAACGTTGGGCAGACGTTCTACGGCTTCGGCTGGGAGACGCTCCTGCTCGAAGCCGGCTTCCTCGCCGCCTTCCTGGGCTCCAACGAGATTGCCCCGCCGGTTACGGTGCTCTGGCTCTTCCTCTGGCTCACGTTCCGGCTGGAATTCGGGGCCGGCATGATCAAGATCCGCGGGGACCGGGTCTGGCGGAACCTGACCGCCCTGTACTACCACCACGAGACGCAGCCGATGCCCAACCCCGCCAGCCGGTACTTCCATCATTTGCCCAAGCCGCTGCACAAGGCCGAAGTCATCGGGAACCATTTCGCCCAGCTGGTGGTGCCGTTCTTCCTGTTCTTCCCGCAGCCCGTGGGCAGCATTGCCGCGGTCATCATTATCATCACGCAGCTGTGGCTGGTGGTTTCGGGCAACTTCGCGTGGCTGAACTGGCTGACCATCCTGGCCGCCGCCGCTGCCCTCAGCGACGATGCCCTCGCCGCGGTGCTGCCCGGCAGTCCGGAACTGACGCCGGACTACGAGCCCACGCCGATCTGGTTCGCCGTCGTTGTCCTGGCCATGACCGCCCTGATGGTCTATCTGAGCTACTGGCCGGCGCGCAACCTGGTCTCGAAGCGGCAGCTGATGAACACCAGCTTCAACCGCTGGCATCTGGCCAATGCCTACGGCGCCTTCGGCAGCATCACCCGCGAGCGCTACGAAATCATCGTCGAGGGAACGGCGGACGGCGTCAGCTGGCAGGAATACGAGTTCAGGGGCAAGCCCGGGGACCCGGGACGCATGCCGCGGCAGTTCGCGCCCTACCATCTGAGGCTGGACTGGCTGATGTGGTTCCTGGCCCTCGGCGCACCGGGCGAGAGCTGGTTCATCCCGTTCCTGCGGCGCCTGCTGGCTGCGGACCGGGCGACCCTGAAACTGCTGAGGATCGATCCGTTCGACGGCGAACCGCCCCGGCAGGTCCGGGCTCTGGTCTACCACTACCGCTACTCCACCCGGCAGGAAAAGAAGGCCACCGGGCTGTGGTGGATCCGGCGGCCGGTCGGCATGTTCGTGGCACCGATGAAGAAGGCCCGATCGGACTAAGCCGGCCGGAATAACCCGGCCGGAATAAGATTCCGCACCGCGCGGTTGCCACAAATGATGCAAACGCATTGATCATTCTTCAGGAAGGCGCCCGCAGCGTGGCACGGAAAATCGAACTGGGTCTGGACACTTTCGGGGACGTAACTTACGACGCCGACGGCAGGCCCCTCCCGCAGGACCAAGTGATCCGCAATGTTGTCGCCGAGGCGGTGCTGGCGGACGAGGTAGGGCTGGACTTCATCGGCATCGGCGAACACCACCGCGAGGACTTCGCCATCTCCGCACCGGAGGTGGTCCTGGCCGCCATTGCGGGACAGACCAGGAACATCCGGCTGGGCTCGGCCGTCACCGTGCTTTCCTCGGATGATCCGGTGCGCGTCTTCCAGCGTTTCTCCACGCTCGATGCCGTCTCCAACGGACGCGCCGAAGTGATCCTCGGCCGCGGCTCCTTCACCGAGTCCTTCCCGCTGTTCGGCCTGGACTTGGCCGACTACGACATCCTGTTCGACGAAAAGCTCCAGCTCTTCACCGAACTCCGCAAGGAAAAGCCGGTTACCTGGGCCGGGCAGACGAGGGGGCCGCTGGAGAACAAAACGATCTACCCGCCGACGGCCTCGGGCTCGCTCCCCACCTGGATTGCCGTGGGCGGCACGCCGCAGTCCGTGGTGCGCGCCGCCCACTACGGCCTGCCTCTTATGCTCGCCATTATCGGCGGCGCCCCGATGAACTTCGCGCCCTTCGTGGAGCTCTACCACAAGGCCCTGGACCAGTTCGGCCAGCCGCGGCTGCCCGTCGGCGCCCACTCCCCCGGCTACATCGCCGCCACGGACGAGCAGGCCAAGGAAGAGATGTGGCCGCACTACGTGGACATGCAGGAACGCATCGGCCGCGAGCGCGGCTGGAGCCGCATGACCCGCGGACAGTTCGAGGCGGAGGCCGGCCCGGACGGCGCCCTGTTTGTTGGCTCGCCCGCGACCGTGGCCACCAAGATCGTCAAGGTGGCCAAGGGTCTGGGGCTGAACCGCTGGGATATGAAGTACAGCCTCGGCACGCTCCCGCATGAGAAGCTGATGCGCAGCATCGAGCTCTACGGCAAGGAAGTGGCCCCCGCCGTCCGCGAGCAGCTCGCCGCGGAATAGGCCGGCAAACCAGGCCAACCAGCCAAGGCCATCCAACTACTGCCCAACCAAGCACGACGCCGGCGGGAGACTTGTGAAAAAGTCTCCCGCCGGCGTCGTACGCTGGCTTTTACTGCATTGGATTTAGACGGTGACCGGCTTGCGCTTGCCGAGCTCTTCGGTCGGAACCTTGTAGGTTTCCCGGGCGGTCAGCGCGGAGACCGCCGCGATGGCGCAGATGGCCGCGGTGAAGATGCTGGTGGCAACCCAGCCGCCTTCCTGGATACCGCCGATCGCCGCCACGATGGACGGGGCGAACCCGGCCATTAGGAAGCCCAGTTGGGTGCCGATGGCCAGCCCGGAGAAGCGGACCTTGGCGCTGAACATCTCGGCGTAGAACGAGGGCCAGACGGCGTTGGCCGCGGCGTAGGCGCAGGAGAAGGTCACCACGGACAGGGTGAACTGCAGCAGCGTGTTGCCCGATTCCATCGAGAGCAGATAGAACGGCATGAAGACCGCGCTGCCGACGGCACCGTAGATGAAGACCGGCTTGCGGCCAATCCTGTCCGCAAGCTTGCCGAAGAGCGGCTGGGTGAACAGGGCGCCGATGTTGCCCGCGACCACCAGCCACAGCGTAATGCCTTCATCGACGCTGCCGACCTCGGCGCCGTACTTGATTGCCAGCGTGCCGTAGACAGTGGAGACGGCGGCGATGAACGCGCAGCAGATCACGCGCAGGACGTCGCGCCAGTGGCTCTTCAGCAGCACGGCGACCGGGAGCTTCGCGATTTCGTTGTTGGCCTTGGCGGCCTCGAAAGTCGGGGTTTCATGCAGCGAACGGCGGATGAAGTAGGTGACGATGACGACGATAGCGCTGAGCCAGAACGGGATGCGCCAGCCGATGCCGTACTTGATCTCGTCAGGCAGGGCCACCACGGGGATGAAGACCAGGGCCGCGAGGATCTGGCCGCCCTGGGTGCCGGTCAGGGTCCAGGAGGTGAAGAAGGACCGGCGGTTGTCGGGAGCGTGCTCCAGCGTCAGCGAGCTGGCACCGGCCTGCTCGCCGGCGGCGGAAAGCCCCTGCATCAGGCGGCAGAGCACCAGGATGGCGGGAGCCCACCAGCCGATGGTCTGGAAGTCCGGAATGCAGCCGATGATGAACGTGGAGGCACCCATCAGCACCAGCGTGAACATCAGGACCTTCTGCCGGCCGATCCGGTCGCCGAAGTGCCCCACGAAGATGGCGCCGACCGGGCGGGCGATGTAGGCGAAGCCGAACGTCGCCAGCGACATGATTCCGGCATTCGCGCTTTCGTCCGGGAAGAACACGTGCGGGAAGATCAGCGCTGCGGCGGAGCCGAAGATAAAGAAGTCGTAGTATTCGACGGCGCTGCCCATGAAGCTGGCGATGGCAGCCCGCTTCGGCGTCTTGCCGTGATGGGCGAAGGCCTCATCCTCTTGGTGAACGGCGGTCATGGAGTGCTCCTTGCAACTGCTGCGGGATCTGGCGGGCCGGGGAAACGGCCGGAGGCGGGTGGCCCGCCTGGATGATGTGCGCAATCCGCACGGATGTGCACAAATCGAACGGTTGTTAAAAGGTAGCCCACCTCACAGGGCATGTGCAAGACGTCTGCCCGACCAGCCTTCAGGTCGCCCGCATCCGGCTTCCCTCACCTTCCGCGCCCCCGGCCTTCCATCTCCTGTGCGATATGCGTACAATTGTGCAGAAACCGAACGAGGGAAGGTAGTCACATGAGCACGGTGTCGGAGTCCTATTTAGTCGGCCTGATCGGTGACGGGATCACGGTGTCGCTGACGCCGCCCATGCACGAACGCGAGGCTGACCACCATGGCATCCGCTATCTGTACCGGCCCATTGACCTGACGTCGCTCGGCCGTCCGGGCGAAGATGTCGGCGAGCTGCTGCGCCAGGGCCGCGAGCTCGGCTACAACGCGTTCAACATCACGCACCCCTGCAAACAGCTGGTGATGGAACACCTGGATGAGATTTCCGACGACGCCCGCCGGCTCGGCGCGGTCAACACCGTCCTGATCCAGGACGGCAAGTTCCTCGGCCACAACACGGATTTTTCCGGTTTCAGCATGGGCATGGACAACGGGCTGCCGGATGCGGAACTCAGTTCGGTGGTGCAGTTGGGCACCGGCGGCGCCGGTTCCGCCGTCGCCTTCGCCCTGCTCAAGAAGGGCGCGCAAAAACTGACGCTGCTGGACCTTGACCCGGCCCGCGCCGCCGAACGTGCCGCCGCGTTGGCCGAGCTCTTCCCCCAGCAGCAGGTCGCCGCCGCACCGATGGAAGACCTCCCCGCCGTCCTCGCCGCCGCCGACGGAATCCTCAACGCCACACCGGTGGGCATGTACAACCACCCGGGCCTGCCGCTGGACACCGAGCTGCTTGAGCCGCGGCACTGGGTGGCCGACGTCATCTACCGCCCGGTGGAGACCGAACTGATCAAGACCGCCGCTGCCAAGGGCTGCCGCGTGCTCGACGGCGGGCACATGGCCGTCGGCCAGGCGGTCGATGCTTTCCGCTACATCACCGGACTGGAGCCCGATCCGGCCCGCATGCGCGGACACTTCCTCGAACTCCTGGCCCAAGGCCTCTAGCATTTCTCCACTGCCTTCGAAAGGTCCCCTGTTGCGCACCTCCATTGCCACCGTTTGCCTGAGCGGAACGCTCGAAGAAAAGATGCACGCCTGCGCCAACGCGGGCTTCGACGGAATCGAAATCTTCGAACAGGACCTGCTGGTCTCCCCGCACAGCCCCGAGGAAATCCGGGACCTGGCTGCCCGGCTCGGCCTCAGCCTGGACCTGTACCAGCCGTTCCGGGACTTCGAGGGCGTGCCCGAAGAGCTGCTGGCGGAGAACCTCTACCGCGCCGAGGCGAAGTTCCGGCTGATGCGCAGCCTCGGGATGGACCTGATGCTGCTCTGCAGCAACGTCGGCACCGCCACGATCGACGACGACGAACTCGCCGCGGCCCAGCTCCGCCGGCTCGGCGACCTCGCCGCCCGGTACGGCATCCGCATCGCCTACGAGGCACTGGCCTGGGGCACATTTGTCAACGATTTCGAACACGCCATGCGGATCGTGGACCTGGCGGACCACCCGAACATCGGCACGTGCCTGGACAGCTTCCATATCCTCTCCCGTGGCTGGAATCCGGCTGGAATCGAGAAGATCCCGGCGGAGAAAATCTTCTTCGTCCAGCTGGCCGACGCGCCACAGCTGAGCATGGACATCCTGTCCTGGAGCCGGCACTACCGCGTCTTCCCGGGCGAGGGTGCCTGGGAACTGGACAAGTTCATGGGCCACCTGGTCCGCAGCGGCTACAACGGGCCGGTGTCGCTGGAGATTTTCAACGACGTCTTCCGCCAGGCCGACGAGGAACGCACCGCCGTCGATGCCATGCGTTCGCTGATCTGGCTCGAGGAACGCACCTCGGTCCACCTGCTCGAAACCGACGGGCCGGACGCCCGCTACCCGATGCAGCTGGCCACCCTGCCGCAGGTCGCCGAGCCCACCGGCTTCAACTTCGCCGAGGTCAAAGCGGAGAACACGGAGCACGTCCAGCAACTGCTCTCGCAACTCGGCTTCACGTTCCGGGGCCGGCACCGCACCAAGCCGGTGCAGCTGTGGACGCAGGGCCAGGCCCGCATCATCATCAATGAGCAGCAGGCACGCGGGCTTGAGCCGACCATCGCGGCCCTGGCCTTCGACGTCGAAGACCCGCTGGTCGCCGCCTCCCGCGCGCTCCAGCTCAAGGCCACCGCCGTGCCGCGCCAGAGCCAGGCCAACGAGGCCGTGCTTCAGGCGGTCAAGGCACCGGACTCCACGGAGATCTTCCTCTGCGAGGCGACGCCGGACGGAACGGCAGCCTGGACGGACGAATTCGCTACCGACGGCGCCAAGCGGTCGGGCCAGGACCTGATCACCCATATCGACCACGTCAATCTGGCCCAGCCCTGGCAGCATTTCGACGAAAGCGTCCTCTTCTACGAAAGCACGCTGTCGCTGGCCCCGCGGCCGTCCACCGAGGTCCCCAGCCCGGTAGGCCTGGTGCGCAGCCAGGTCATGCGCACCGAGGACGGCAATGTCCGCCTCGCGCTGAACATCGCCCCGCTGGTGATGGAACAGCCGGGCCCCTCGGCGGAGTCTGCCTACCCGCAGCACATCGCCTTCGCCTGCACCGACCTGATCGCCTTGGCCCGCAACGCGGTGGCCAGCGGGCTGGAGTTCCTGAAGATCCCGGCCAACTACTACGCGGACCTGCAGGCCCGCTTCCGGCTTGCCCCGGAGCTGCTGGCCACGCTGCAGGAACTGAACCTGCTCTACGATCGGGACGAGACGGGCGAGTTCCTGCACTTCTACACCGCCACCGTGGGAAGTGTCTTCTTCGAAGTAGTCGAACGCCGCAGCAGCTACGACGGGTATGGCGCACCGAACGCCCCGGTCCGCCTGTCCGCGCAGTACCTGCTGAGCAAACACGGCTAGAATCACTGGGATTGCCCGCAAGGAAAGTTAGGACCATGGAACAGCTCGACGAAGCCGTCAGCGAGGAGACCCCTGCCTATTGGGTCAAGTCGGCGGAGAAGACCCTCGCAGTCCTACTGGCCTTCAGCGCCGATGAACCGCGCCTGACCATCACCCGGGCCGCCGCGAAGGCAGACCTCAGCCGCGCCGCGGCACGGCGGTTCCTGCTGACGCTGACCGACCTGGGCTACCTGCGCAACGACGGCAGCGTCTTCGAGCTGACGCCGCGCGCGCTGGATATCGGCGCCACTTTCCTCTCCAGCCTGACCCTGCCGCAAATCGCCGAACCGCACTTGAAGCAACTCGCCGTAGACCTGGATGAGACTGCATCGCTGTGCATCCTGGACGGCACCGATGTGGTTTACATTTCCCGGGTGCTGGCCCCGCGGATGCTCCGGGTATCCGTCAACGTGGGAACCCGGTTCCCGGCCTGGGCCACTTCGATGGGCCGCGTACTCGTCGCCGGGCTGCCGCTGGCCAGCCGCGAAGCGTTCTTCGACGGTATCGAGATCACGCAGTACACGCAGCACACTGTCAGCAGCATCGCCGAGCTGCGGGAAGAGGTCGAACGCACGGCAGAGCGCGGCTGGTCCCTGGTCTCCCGGGAGCTCGACGACGGCCTGCGCGGGCTCGCGGTTCCGGTACGCCGCGGCGGCGACCTGATCGCCGCGCTCAACGTCTCGCTGCAGACCCACCGCGGTCCGGAGGCGACCATCGCCGAAACAATCCTCCCCCGACTGCAAGCGGCGGCGGAGCGTATCGCCGACGACTTCGGCGGACGTGGCGCAAGACAGTAGTCCCTGGCCGACAGACCATCGGTGGCGGCCATCAGCAGGATGGTGGATCACCGTGTTCCGGGCTCATGCCGGTGAGGCCGTCTGTACGCTTCCGTCGTCTTCGTAGCTGGTGGCGCCGGCCAGATCCCGCCCGGCTATGTAGCCGAACGCCAAAGCCGGTCCGAGGTTGATTCCCCCAGCCGGATAATGGCCGCCCATCACGCTGGCTTGGTCATTGCCGGCGACATACAGACCTTCTATGGGCTCGCCGTCGCTATTTAATACCCGTGCACGGCCGTCCGCCTCCAGCCCGGCGAAAGTGCCGAAACTGCCAGGCACCACACGGACCGCGTAGAAGGGGGCCCTCTCAATCGGGGCCAGCGAGGGATTTGGCTTGACCTTCTGGTCGCCGCCGTAGCGGTTGAATTCGGTCCCGCCGCGGTCAAAGTCCGGGTCTACACCCTTGCGGGCGTTCTCATTGAACCGCTCAACCGTTTCCCTCAGTGCCACTGGGTCGATCCCGCACTTGGCGGCGAGATCTTCCAGGGTGCGGCCCTTCATCAAGTATCCCGATCGCAGGTACGGAAACAGCGGTACCGGCAGCGGCTTCGCCATTCCCAGCGGGTACTTGCGCACGAAGACCGAATCGGCGATCTGCCAGGACTGCACCTCCTCCCCGTCGGGTGTGGACCCGATCAGGGCTGAGACGTAGTCGTAATAGCCGTTGGCCTCGTTCACGAACCGCCGGCCGTCGGCACGCACGCCGATGCTGCCAGGCTTCGCACGGTCCATAATATGGGGGAACGTTCCCACCCGGCCGCTGCGGTAGGGCACCAGCGAAACCGGGCACCAGGCCGCCGGGGACTGGACGTCCGTCTTGAAGTGTCCGCCGACGGACTGGCCCAGGCTGATGCCATCTCCGTTAGCCTCCTTGGGCGCCAGGGACCAATGCGCTGCACCCGTCGGCGTCTTCGGGAACAGTCCCTTCCGGCGCTGAACATCGTTGGGGAACCCGCCTGCCGCCAGCACAACGCCCCGGGCCGCCTTGATGCGCAGCTCTCCCTCCGGGGAGCTCACGACGGCGCCCGTCACCTTTCCGCTGTTATCCGTAAGCAGGCTCCGGGCGGGGGTAGAGACGCGGATGTCCACGCCGAGATCGTCTGCAGACTTCATCAGCCGGCCGGTCAGCGCGGTTCCGTTGACCAACTGCATGTTCCGGCGGTGGACCAGCAAGTCCCATAAATGCGGAGTGAACCGGCGGGCCGCATGGAACAGGCCCGCGATGCTGCCCTGGGAGGCGGAGAGGAACTTGGTCAGATCGGGTCCCGCCATGATGCCCATGCCGAGGAAGGACGTCTCGTAAAGCTGGTGTCGCATCTTGGCCCGCAACTCGGGCTTGAGACTGCGGGCGTTTAAGGGCTTGGGGCCGACCGAGCGGTGGCCGGTGCCGGCACCGGGGGTCTTGCCGTAGATGTCCCTGATTTTGGTCCCGGGGACGAACTGCAGGGACGTCTGGTTCTGGAAGAATCCCACCATGTGCGGCACGGCCTCGAGGAAGGCATCGACCTTATCCGCCTGGTAATTATCCCCCAGCCTGTGGCGCAAATAGGTACGGAACTCTTCCGTGTCCTCGTTCACTCCATCGGCCTTGGCCAGCGGGTTGCCAGGCGTCCAGGCCCACCCTCCGGACCAGGAAGTGGCCCCACCGCAGACGGTCGCCTTTTCCACCACGATGACCTTCAGTCCATGGTGGGCGGCGGTAACAGCGGCGGAAAGGCCTCCGGCCCCGGAGCCGATGACCAGAACGTCGCAATCCAGTGCAGGGCGTTCAGAGGGGGGAGTATCGGTATTACTCATCAGTCTTCCTTGTTCTGTGAAGCGGCAGGTACCGGTGCGCGGCTAGGTCGGGGCACGCCGTCGAGGTTGGACAGGGTGGTGCGAGCGGCCTCCAGTGCAGCGGCGGCACGTTCGCGTGGTGGCACGGGAACGTTTGTAACTACCGGCGCTTCGATGCAGATGGGCAGTTCTTCGGGTAGATAACGCAGCGGGGCCAGGATATTTAGCCCGCCCTGGCCGGGCAGCAACCGGCCGACGCGGGCCTGGTACAGCAGTTCCTCGGTTGTCTCCGGGCGTTCGGCGACAGCATCGCAGAGCTGCAGGTAGCGGAACCACTCCGGCGGCAGCGCGGCGATGTCTTCTGCAGAGCTGGCCGAACGGTCGAAGTGGATGGAGTCGATTAGCAGGCCCGAGTTCGGATGGCCGGCCTGGTGCAGCAGGTCGGCAGCGTCTGCCAGATCCTTGACTTCGGTCCACGGCATGAATTCCATGTTCGGCGTCAGCCCGTAGCTCTGGGCGAGTTCGGCCAGAGCGGCGAAATTATCCGCGAGGCGGCTGCGGTCGCCGTCGTTGCCGGCAACAAGCACTTGGCTGGCGCCGAGAAACGCCCCGGTTTCCAGAAACGCCTCGTAGTCGGCGGTCACGCTTGTTTCCGGCTTGAGCCGCAGGATTTCAACATCCCAGACCTTCATGCCCGTCTCATCTAGCCGTTTCCGGGTCTCCAGCACCATGCGGGTACGGCCGATAGTTGGATAGCGGCGTTCCTCGGGGGTCGCGGGAATCAGCCGGAGTCCAACCAAGTCGTAACCGGTTTCGGCCGCGCAGCTGACCATCTCGGGCGGAGTCAGCTCCAGTACGGTCAAAGCGGACAGGGCGAGAGGGTGTTTCATGGCGCGGCGCTTCCTGCCGTGGTGAAAACGAGCTGAGGTTGGACGGCGGTACCGCTGGCTGCGGCCTGCTGGGACGCTTGAATCACGGCGAGCGTGCGGGCCGCATCGTCAACAGTGATCAGCGGAGCCACCTCGCCGCGCACGACGGCGGCGAAGTGCCGGAGCTGATTGGTATAGGAATCCCCGCTGTCCCGGCTCAGGTAGTGCAGGCTCAGCTCGTGGTTCCAGTCCGCGCGGCCCGACTGAACCAGTTCGCTCGAATACGAATGGCATGCCAGCTGTGGGAAACCCAGCGCGCCTGCAGTGCCGGCAATGGAGTAGCAGAAGGAGCCCCGGTTGTACGGGAAAGTCGCGTCGTCTTCGGTGGCTTGGTCCCATGTCCACGGCGACACTGCCGCATCGGAGGCGATAAAGGAACCAACGGCGCCGTTTGCGAAACGCAGGACAAATCCGGCGGTGTCTTCGACTGCGAGGCCGCGGGCTGTGTTGCTGACCATGGCTTGGACTGAGACTATCTCGCCGCAGAGAAAGCGCAGCAGGTCCAGGTCATGCACGGCGTTGATCAGCATGATGCCTGCCCCCTTTTCGCGGCGCCACGCGGCGTCGAAGTAGGTGTCCGCTTTGCGGGTCAGCCACATGCCGTTGACTGCCACGATCTTGCCAAGCTCGCCGTTGGCGATGGCGGCGCGGGCAGCAGTCACGGCCGGATGGTGCCGGCGGTGATGGCCGACAAGCACTGGCGTGGCACTGTTGCGTTGCGCACCGATCAGCAACTGCACTTCTTCCAGCGACGTAGCCAGCGGCTTTTCCAGCAGCGAGGGGATACCGGCGTTCAAGGCATCGATCGCAGTCGACACATGGGCGGCATTGGGGTTGGCGATGATGACGCCGTCCACCATGTCCGAGGCCAGCAGTTCGCGATGGTCGCTGAAGTAGGCGGCGCCGGTGGCTCCGGCCAGAGTCCGGCTGAACGGATCCGCGACGGCGGTCAGTTCCACGCCCTCCTGGCGGGAAATGAAACTGGCATGCTGGCTACCCATGTAGCCGGCACCGATGATGCCGATTCTGATTGTGTGCACGGATTTCTGCGGTGAAACCATAGCCATGCTCCTCAAGACGATGTGCATCAACGGTTGCACGGCATGGAAACGACCGGCAAGAAAATTGCCAAATCGTGCCAAAATGATAGCTGGACCAGACCTGCCTGCCTTGCTGAGGAGTCCTATGATGACCCACACTTCACGGCCCCGCACCCCGACACCCGAAGCCGCTGATGCCACAAATCTGCACCCCACCACCAAGACCGCACCTGCAGCACCAACGGCCTTGCCCAAGCCTGTACGGCTTTACGACATCGCCAAGGAAGCCGGTGTAGCGGCATCGACGGTCTCTAGGGCCTTTGCCAACCCCCAGCGGGTAAACTTCCAGACGCTGGAACATATCCATGCCGTCGCTGCAAGACTCGGCTACCGGCCGAGCACCCTGACAGACCCAGCCGGCGGCTCTGAACGCAAGACACTGGACCTACTTGTGCAGGATATCGCCAACCCCTTCTATGCGGGCCTGGTTAAAGGTGCGGTCCATCAGGCGCGGGCAGCGGGCTATACCGCCATCCTTAGCGACGCCGAGGAGTCCGCCGACATGGAGCGCACCCACATCAAGCGGATGATGGACAGCGTCGATGGCTTCATCATTGCCGCACGCTGGAGTTCCAACGCCGAACTGCTGGAACTGAATCGCAAAAGGCCCGTAGTGCTCTTCAATCGAGAAGCGGACGGGCTGAGCAGTGTCACCACGGATCACATGGACGGCAGTCGGCAACTGATTGAACATCTCGTCTCATTGGGCCACCGGCGGGTGGTTTACCTGGCAGGTCCCCGCCTGGCCTGGTCCGACACTCAGCGGTGGCAGGGGTTGTCCCGCTCAGCGGCGGCAGCCGGAATCGAACTAGTCAGGACGGGCCCGTTCATGCCCACAGTCACGCAAGGAGCCGCCGCTGCCGACGTCGCGCTCGCTAGCAAGCCAACTGCCATAGTCGCCTTCAACGACCAGCTCGCGATCGGTGTCCTTAAGCGCCTGCGGCAGCGTGAAGTTCCGGTGCCGCAAGAGGTGAGCGTCGTCGGTTATGACGACGCCTTCGGCTCGGATTTCTGCCAACCGCCCTTAACCTGCCTTTCAGCTCCTGTTGAGCAAGCCGGACGGGCGGCGGTCGACATGCTTCTTGACGCAATCAATGGCCGGCCTCAGCCCCGGCGGCTCAGCCTGGCTACGCCTTTGCAGGTCCGGGATTCCACCGGCCCGGCTGCACGCTAGAGACCTTGCGGAACACAGCATAGACGAGATTCAGTGCCGGCTTGCCGGCGGCTGATTGTTTCCTGACCAAACGGCCACGTGTTGACCCGCACGCCTTGGGGTGACTATCATCACTTAGCAGTCCACAAAGCGCACAGCTGTTCACAATGCGCACAAGAGACTTCATCCCTAGTGAAAGTACGAGCCTATGACCAAGATTCAGAACCCCCAGGTGCAGGCCCGGCGCGCGGCCGTCAGCAGCTTCGCCGGTGCCGTCATCGAGTGGTATGACTTCCTGCTCTACGGCCTCGTTGCCGCCACAGTCTTCAACACCCAGTTCTTTCCGGACGTCTCGCCCGCCATCGGTGTGCTGGCCGCGTTCGCCACTTTCGGGGTCGGCTTCCTCTTCCGTCCGCTGGGCGGCCTGGTCTTTGGGCACTACGGCGACCGGATTGGCCGCAAGCGGACCCTGGTGATAACCATGACGATCATGGGCTTCGCCACGGCCGGCATCGGCATGATCCCCAACTTCGAGACGATCGGCTGGCTGGCTCCGCTGGCACTGGTGCTGCTGCGTGCCGTGCAGGGCTTCGCCGTCGGCGGTGAATGGGGCGGCGCCGCCCTCATGGCAGTGGAAAGCGCGCCTAAGGGCAAAAAGGCGCTCTATTCCAGCGGCGTCCAGATCGGCTTTTCCGTAGGCCTGATGCTCGCTACCGCTTTTGTCACCATCATGGGTAACGTTGCCGGCGACGAGTTCGTCGAGTGGGGCTGGCGCATACCCTTCATTTCCAGCATCGTGCTGGTCGGCGTCGGCCTGATCATCCGGAGCAAGGTCGTGGAAACGTTCGAAGCTCCCGCAGAAGAAGTGCGTGCGGAAGGCAAGCACAAGCTGCCGATCGTCAACGCGATCAAAGAGAACCCTAAGGCCTTCTTCCAGATCATTGGCCTGCGCCTGATCGAGCTGTTCACCATGTACATCGTGACGACGTTCGCGCTGAGCTATTCGGTGAACACGCTGGGCATGGACAATAGCTTCATGCTGAACATCGGCCTGATAGTGGGCGCGATCGGCATGATCAGCATTCCCACTTTCGCGTATCTATCCGATAGGTTCGGACGCCGGAAGATCTATCTGGCTGCGAGCGTGATCGGCGTCCTGAGCTCCGTGCCGTTCTTCATCTTCCTAGAGGCCGGTTCCCTGGTCGGCGTCATCGTCTTCTCCATTCTGCTGGTCAACGTTGCGCACGACATGGCCGTCAGCGTCCAGCAGCCGCTGATCACCCAGATGTTCGGCGCGGAGCACCGCAACAGCGGCGCAGGCGTGGGCTACCAGGTGGCCAGTGCAATCGCCGGCGGCTTCACCCCCTTCATCGCCGCAGCGCTAGTCGGCTTCGGCGGGGGCAGTTGGTACCTGGTGGCTGCCTACCTTGCCGCCGGGTGCCTCATCTCCGGCTTGGTGGCTTACTTCATGAAGTCGTCCGGCATGGAAGATGCACCGGACATAGCCGATGAACGGTCGGCACTGTCCATCCCCGACGATGCCTCCGAACTGGCAGGCCGCGTCTCCCAGTCCTGACCCTTGCCACTCCCCTACCGGACCGCTCCCGTTCATTGCAACGGGAGCGGTCCGGTTTAAGCGGGGCTGCGACTGTGCAGCCCCATCAGCTCCGCCAGCCTGGCGTCCGAGTCTGCGAGCGCGGCCGGATCGAAGGTGTTCCCGGTGACCATGAACTCGTTGGCGCCTGTGGCGTCGAGCAAGCGGGCGAGCTGCTCCGCGACATCCTCAGGACTGCCGTAGATCGATGAGGCAAGGCTTTCGTCGATCAGCTTCTGCTGCCGCCCCGTCAGCTGGCCCCACCGGACGCTTTCCACCGGTTCCAACGGCGGGAACTCGCCGCGGGTGCGGGACTGTGCCAGCGCCCAGGCCTCGGGGAGAAGAAGCTCGCGCGCCTGCCCGGCGGTCGCCGCCACGGCGACATTGGCCGAAACGATCACATACGGTTCCGGATACCACCGGGAGGGACGGAAGTTCCGCCGGTACCGGGCCAGCGCCGTCGGCATGCCCATGCGCCCGGTGTAGGCAGGACCACCAACGACGACGGCGAGTCCCGCCCTGGCTGCGATGTCGGCACCTTGGCCCGTGGCGAGCACGAAAGGCGGCGTAGCACCGCCGTCGTATGGCCGGGTGGTGATGGCGGCCTCCCCGGTCAGGAACTCCAGCAACTCGGCCAGATCCGTCTCGAAGCGGTCCGCACCGTCCTTGTCCTGCCGCAGCGCCTGCCGGACGGCGGGAGTGAACCCCACGGAGCGGCCCACGCCAAGATCGATCCGGCCGGGAAAGAGCGCCTGCAGCGTCGCGATCTGTTCGGCGACCACCAGCGGCTGGTGGTTGGGCAGCATTACGCCGCCGGAGCCGACGCGGATCCGCTCCGTCCGGGCGGCAATGATCCCCATCAGGACCGTCGGTGCCGAGCCCGCAATCCCCGGCACGCTATGGTGTTCGGCCACCCAGAACCGGTGGTAGCCCAGTTCCTCCGCCCGGCGCGCACGATTCGCCGTCGCGCTCAAGGCCTGCGCCTCGGTTCCTCCGGAACGGGAGTTGGCACGGTCGAGAATGGATACGGGAATTTTCGTCAGCGGCACACCAGTCATAACGGCCAGCAGCCTGTTCTATTCCGGCTGCTCCGCGTTGCCCCGTTCTGCTGGTGGGTTGCCCTCATGCAGCGTTCCGTGCCTCCGCCTCATTCGGCGGAGGGCCGGTCCGTGAGCGTGACGGTCACCTGGCTGGCTTCACCGCCCCGGCTGATCTCGACATCCACCTCGTCCCCCGGCGCAAGGCCGCGCAAGGCCGCAAGCAGGTCCTCAGGCGTCCGGATCTCTTCGCCGCCCAGCCCCACGATCACGTCGCCGGGCTCCAGTCCGGCCTCCGCCGCCGGACCGCCGTCCACAACGGACAGCACCAGGGCGCCCTGCGTATCCGGCAGGCCAAGCTGCTCTGCGATCTGGGGCGTGATGGCCGCCGGGCCCAGTCCCATGAAGGCGTGCTCGGCGCTGCCGTCCTCGCGCAGTTGTTCGGCAACCTCCATTGCCGTCGCCGCCGGAATGGCGAAGCCCAGCGCTACCGCCCCCGCCTGCGGCGGAATGTAGGCCTCGCTGATGCCGATGACTTTCCCCTCGCTGTTGACCACCGCCCCGCCCGAGTTGCCCGGGCTGATCGGCGCATCGGTCTGGATCAGGTCCACCAGCGATTGGCTGTTGGAAGCCGAGCCGGGAATCTCGCGGTGCAGCCCCGAGATGATCCCCGCCGTCGCCGTATTCGCGAAGCCGAGCGGAGACCCGATCACCACCGCCAGCTCCCCCACCCTTGGCAGCGACGGCTCGAATTCCGCCGCGGGCAGCCCGGTCCGCTCTACCTGGACCAGGGCCAGATCCGTCACGGGATCCTCCGCCACTACGGTGCCAGCCTCGCGCTTGCCATCGGCAAAACCAACCTCAACTTCATCGGCCCCGCGGACCACATGTTCGTTCGTCAGGATCAAACCGTCCGCGCTGTAAATAACGCCGCTGCCCAGGCCGCCTCTCTCCGTAAAGATGGTCACCACTGACGGTTCCACACTCGCAACTATGTCCGGTATGGAGACGCCTTCCCTGCTACCTTGCTCGGGCGCCTCCCCTGTTGCAGGGGATGAGACTGCGCCCTCCGTCTGCGTGCCCGGCTCCTGCTCCGTTGCGGTACAACCTGATAGAAGCACGACGGCGGCAACCGCGGCCGCTGCGCCGGTCCGCCTTACGTTGCGGCTGTGTTCCGTGGCGCTGCCGGCCTCGCTGCCATCGCTGTCTGCAGACGAGCCGCTGGATATTGGTTTTGACTGGAAATGCAGCCGCATCGTTGTCTCCTTCGCACTGTCACCAGCCAACGCCGTCGTCGTGATGGCGTCAAGGCCCAAACGGAGAATGGGCAAAACCGGCCCGCGCCGTGGCAGGACCTGGATTCAGCGGCTGGCCGAGGCCCTGTCCAGTCGCTAGCGTTGGCAGGGAATGGTCCGGTAGATGAGCGGGCCTTCACAGCACGGACGAGCTGGAGGGTACATGGCGCAGCCACGCGACGATCTGGAAACAGCGGCACGTCTGGACCGCGCCGAGTCACTGGCTGCCCGGCTCGACCGGCCGATGGGCGTCCTGGGCCTGCTGTTTGTGTTCGTCGTCCTCGGCCAGATGCTGGCCACCCAGCCCGGGCTGCTGACGTTCCTGGCGGTTCTTGGCTGGCTGTTCTGGGGCATCTTCGTCGCGGAATTCCTGCTGCGCGCCTATATAGCCAGATTCCAGCGCCGGTTCTGGAAGCGCAACTGGTGGCAGATCATTTTCCTGCTGGTGCCCTTCCTGCGCTTTTTCCGTGCGTTGCAGGCGCTCCGGGTATTCCGGGCGGCACGTTTGGCCAGATTCGGCAGTGTGCTCTCGGCCGGTATCCGCGGCGGACGTTCGGCCGGCAGGCTGCTTTCGAGCCGGATCGGTTGGCTGGCCGCAGTCACGGCCATGGTGATCATGGTCTCCAGCCAGTTGCTCTATGTCTCCGGCTCCTATGAGCGTTATGGCGATGCCCTGCATGAAGCCGCCATGTCGACCATTACCGGCAGCGAGCTGACTGCCGCGGATGGCTTCCCGCGGCTGCTGGAAGTGCTGCTTGCCGTCTATTCGGTGGCCGTTTTCGCCACCTTGGCAGGCGCCGTCGGCGCGTTCTTCCTCCGTGGCAGCGGCGCTGAAGAACCCGTGCTGTCCCACGTCGAAGACGGCTCCTAGACCGGCACGGCACGCCCGTAGGATGGAAACGAAAGGTCCGGACACCGGTATTTGGCATGACGAGCGGCGGGAGAGTGCATGAGTACTGAAGTGGACACGGATGCTTTTGTCGCCGGGCTCGATTATCCGATGTACATTGTCACGGCGGCTTCGGCCGAAGGCGGCGATACGTCATTGTCCGGCTGCCTGGTCGGATTTGCCACCCAGTGCAGCATCAGCCCCGTCAGGTTCATCGTGTGCCTGTCAAAGCAGAACCACACCTACCGTGTGGCGGAGTACGCCACCGTGCTCGGCGTTCACGTCCCCGGCTCCGGCCAACGGGAGCTCGCGGCCCTGTTCGGGGAAAATACCGGCGACGAGGTGGACAAGTTCGCCTCCTGCAATTGGCGCCCGGGACCGGGCGGCGTCCCGGTCCTGACGGACTGCCCCCGCCGAATGATCGCGGACGTTCTGGACCGGTTTGATCTGGGCGACCATGTGGGCTTCCTGCTGGCTCCTTCCCAGGTAGAAGCTGATCCGGGAATGGAGCCCCTGCACTTCTCCCAGGTGCTGGACCTGGAAGCCGGACACTCGCCCTGAGCGTCCCTGATACCGGACGCGCCGACGCAGGGAACAAATACTGTCAGTAGCGGGACGTAAATTGGGAGCATGACCACGAAGAACACACCCAGCACCGGATCACTGCAACGCGGCGTCGACACGGCAGCCGCCCGGCATCCTCAGCGGGGCCGGCGTTACAGCATCGAAGAGCTTGAAGCCCTGGCGGATGAGGGCAACCCCTGGGCCATGGGCAAAGTAGACGAATGGGAGCAGCGGTTCGCCAACGACTACGCCGGAGACCTCTCGGACACCTGCCCGGATGAAGACTGCGAGTACTTCGGGGAATCGGTCAACGTCCTCTACGGCGAGCACGGCAGGGTCCTCGAAGTGGACCATGGCAACTGGAGCCATTACCCGTCCATCGCCAAGGCTTCCTGACCGGACGGGCGCCTGGCCTTATGCCGGCGGCTCAGCGCTGCGGGCACCGCCGTCTGACGTTCCGTCGCTAGTTCCCCCGGATACCGGGGGCACCGTGTCCTGCAGGTCCTCATCGATCTCCGACCCGGGTTCAATAACGACGCCGTCTTCTCGCTGGTCAATCTCCGGATCCAGTTCCGGTTTGTCTTCGCTCACAATCCGCCTCCTTGGCTCTTTCCGCCACTATAAGCCGGACCTGCCGAGACGCTGGGCGAAACCGCGAAAGCTGGACGGAGCAGGCCCGCTGCTAGCTGCCGAGCATGAGTGTGTCCCAGCCGCCTTGGCCGATGGTGCTGCGCCGGTTGACCAGGTTCGGCGAGACCGGGTAATGATGCAGGTTCCCGTACTTGTCCCGCGCCAGAATGCCCGGCCTGCCATTTCCCAAGTGATTGTTGATGGATGACAAATGGTGCATGGTGTTCCAGCCGGACGCGCCGATGATCCTGCGGTATTCGGAAACGAACCTTGCGTTGCCATTGGTGCGGTACAGCTTCAGCTGGCCATGCGGTGTCTTGGCGATCAGGTCCATCCTGCCGTCGTAGTCGAAGTCGAGGGTGAAAATTTCCAGGTTCGCCCATCCCGAGGCACCGATGAGAGTGCGGGAACCGTGCCGTTCACCGTATGGATTGTTGTAGTAATAGAGCCTGCCGTTCGACTGGTTCTTGGCGACGATAGCCGGATACAGGTCGCCCTGCTTCCAATCGGTCACGGTAATGTCGTAGTTGGCCCAGCCGGAACTGCCCACGGTACGGGCAGCTGCCAGACCTCCTCGTGCCAGCCCGTAATGCACGGTCAGCTTCCCTGAGCTCCACCTGGCAACGATGTCCTGGATGCCGTCTGCGTTCCAGTCGGCAACTTCAACTTCAAGCGCCCCCGTGAACCCGGAGCCGATATAGCTGCGCTTCCACAGGTCGCCGCCAAAGGCGGTGGGATAGGCGAACAGGTTTCCGGCGGAATCGACGGCGGCAATGTCTCCGTCCTTGAAGGACGCCATGTCGATACCAGGATGCGGCGGCAGTTCCGCGCGTGTGTCGGGATAGCCCGCGATATTGGCGACGACGACGTACATGCCGTACCAGCCGGACTTGGTCGTCTTCATGTAGCCGATGCCGATGTCCGTGGCGCTTGGGCTCAACATGCCTGCCTTGTGCACAGGAGAGTTCATCCACCAGTCCACAATCTGCTGGGCGTTGTTGTTGATGCCGATGATTTCCGTGTACCAGTCGTAACCGTCGGGGATCTGCTGGCTTCCGTACCCGGGACGGTGGATCGTCGAGAGACTGTATGTGTCCCTGTTGATCCGGTTGTTCTGCTCTTCCGCCCATTGCTGGGAGACGTTGCCGACGCTCTGGTTCCAGACCACCGGCGACAGTCCGTGGCCGGCCCGTTCCTCGTTGATCAGGCGCAGCACCTCTTTGACGAAGGGGTCGCTGGCCGTCCGGGTCACCGCGGACGCAGGCCCCATGCCCGACAGGAGCATCATCAGCAGCACAGCCAAGGCAATGAATGGTTTAACAGTTTTTTGCACAAGTAGAAGCTTAGATGCTTACTTCCCGTGATGGAACGTTTTTTGGAATCCTTTAACCATTTTTCATTCTCTGGTCAAGGATGAGGCTCCGGCGTGTCCGGTTTTGCTCCCGATATTTGGTCCACGAGCCGCACGGCCACGGTCGCCAAAATTGCCGTCGAGAGGAAGACCGGTGCAGCCGAGGGCAGGTCCGCCCAGGCTGGCGCCCCGCCGCCCAGCACCGTCATCACCACGATGAACGCGAAAGCTGCACCCAGCACTGCCCCGGCTCCGGCAACGGCCGCCCTGATCCACCGCCTGCCCTGCAACCAGCGCCCGGTGATGAGAAGAGCCGTAATCGATGCGACGCTGGCCGTGATCCCCATGAATGCTCCAGCAACGGCACCGAGAATCAAGGCAAACTGCCCCATATCGACGCCACCGGCGCGGCCAATTGTCGGCGAATTGGCGAACGCAAATAATGTTGTAGGCACGAACCCGTAGATTGCGCCGACGAGGGCGCCGATGACTGTCCCGCCGATAACCAGAATGACTCCGACCGGCACAGGTTTCACCGGTCAGCCCTCCCCCGGTATCGCATGAACCTGCGCGTCCGTCATCGTTTCATTCTTCCCCTCGATGAGCTTTGGGGAAAGTCGCCGTCCACCGGCCGGGCCGCATGCGGCGACCATCAGGGCGTCCGCGTTAGCGGGACCCGCCAAAACGAAAAGGCTCCAGTCCCTAACGTTCAGGAACCGAAGCCTCTCGCGGTGGAGCCCCCTGCCGGATTCGAACCGGCGACCCCCTGTTTACAAGATAGACGCTTACGTGCGCGATTCTTGTCAATATCCTGTGTTTCCGCGGATTTGAAGGAGGTACAGGAGCCGATTTACTCCCTCAAGGGTCATTTGTGGGGTCGATATAGAGGGAACTTAGAGGGAGACATCCTTACCAGATGTGGACCTCCTCCCCGAGCTCCTCGTCCCACTCAACCCCTGTCGCGTGCTGGACGGCGAAGGCCTTGCCTATCCGCTGCCCGAGCGTTTCCATGCCGGGCAGACTCTTGGCGGCGTAGGTGCGCATGGTCAGCCCCACGTCCGCATGGCCAAGGTACCGGGAGACGAATTGCATCTCGATTTTCTTTCCGAGCATCCAAGTGGCGGCGTAGTGTCGGCAAGCATACCTCGGTATCGAACGGGGCACCTTGACCGCGGCGCCGTTCCTGTCCAGTTTGCTTGGATGCAGCGTGTACAGTCCCGCGCCGACCAGTAATTGCTTCCAGCGCGTAGTATCGAGCCGGGGACGGATGGGCTGCCCGTTGGCCTGCGTAAAGACAAAGTTTGGCTCACGACCGGAGGCGTCCTGCCACCGCTGCCACTCCTTGCCCGCATCGAGCCGGGCCTGCCGCTGACCGTCGCGCTCAGCCATCCGCTCATGCAGCGCATTGACGATGAAGTCCGGCATCGTCAGGAGACGGTCGGAGGTGTCTGACTTGGTCGGCCCGAGGACCAGCCTGCCTGACACGCTGTCCTGCTGGAGCTGCTGGTAGACGTGGAGGGTCTTCTTGTCCCAGTCGATGGCGGACTCCTCGATGGCAATGGCTTCACCGGGACGGAGGCCCATGTAAATGGCGATCCACCAGCGCGCCCGGTCTCCCGCCGAAGCGTCGCGCAGGTGATTCACGATGACCTTTACCTCAGCCTCGGTGAGCTCGCGGATGCGTTTGGTCTCCGGGTCGGGACGATCGGCTAGGGAAACTGGGTTGGCATCCACCTTGCCTTGGGAAACGGCGTGCTCAAAGCTCATGCGCAGCAGGGAGTGGACGCCCCTGACCGTATTGGGTGTCAGGCTCTTGGCCCTCAGCAGGCTATCAATGAACATCCGCACATCGTCGCTGACCAAGGTGCGGGCATCTCGTCCACCGATGCCGATCGTCGCGTCGTTCACATGCAGCCGCAGGTGGTCGCGGTATCCCCCAGCAGTTTTGGGGCGGTGGGGCTTTTTGAGGGCGTTCCGCTTGTACTCCAGCCACGCTTCGGCGATGGCCGACACGGTGAAGCCACCCTTCGCGGCGTCGGCGCTTACGCCATTTCTGTTTGCAGCGGCCCGCTTCGCCCGCACCTCTTCAGGGTGTGCCAGCAGATGCTTGCGCTTGGCTTCGGCCTCTTTCTTGGTCTTGCCGTAGAAGTACTTCCGCTTTCCGTCGATGCTGACGGCGCCTTTCCATCCGCCCTTGGCTGCCTGACTGATCGATCCCAGCCCCTTTGTTCGACGCGTTTTTGTCACGACGACGACCCCCCATGTCTTTCAGTGATGTAGGTGATGAGGGCACCAGTCTAAGACGCACACCTGTGGCCATAACTCACAAAACGTGAGGAGAATAACAATCTTCCTACAAATCCGCGCCGATAAAAGATGTCCGAGCCAGCAGACCTAAGCCCTTTCGGTTCCGGCCGCGCAACGGGCACAAGACACGCCTGCATCATCACGCCGGACATAGTCCGTGACCTAAAACTTATCGCCCGGCACTTCGCCGACTGACCCACGGGATTTTCATCCCGGTCCCTGCCGTCACAGACATCGTCGACGTGCGGCGGGGACCTCCGTCCATCACGATTCAAGGAGAATCACCATGGAAAATCTGAACGTACCCGCCACCACCGTCGACAATGCAGAAGGAGCATTGTGAAGACGGCGTCCACATCCGCAGCAGCAACGATCCGCAGGTCCAACGCACCATCGCCGACCGGAACCGCGAAGCAGAGGCGGTCATGAAGTACCTCGACCGTGTAGCAGAGACGCTTGCCCGCGACCCGCAGGACTTCGCCGGAGTGGGCAACGCTGTGACCGGCGCACTCTTCAACAGCCGCCCGGATGTCACGCGACGAGTTGAACGACTTCTGCCCGAAGGCAGCCAACTTCCATCCCGTCGCCTACGCGTTCGTGCCCCTGACCGAGGACCTGACGTGGCGCGACTCCCTCCCCGCAGCGGAGCTCGCGGCAACCTACGATGCAGACGACTCGTGGCCCTCCCCCATGCAGGACGACGACGATGTCGCGAGGTACGACATTGCAATCAATGGCCCGGACTAATGCGGCGGGACCCTCATCACGGAGATCGTGACCATCAGGCGCGAACGCACGGTCTTGCGACGGCCGCCTGCCTGCAAGGGAAGTACGACCTGCTGAGCGAGCTGGAGCAGTTGGACTTCGAGCTGGAAACCTTCACCGGCGGCACCGCCCCGAGGTGTTTCCTAGACATGCACCTTGGCCCCACAGGGCACGATGCGCGTGCTGAAGCGGCCATCGACAGCAGCCAGTCCGTTGGGAAGCGGAGAACGCCAAGGCGGCCATCATTGAGGCCAACCGGGCGGCATAGGCGTCACGCTGTCTACTTGAGGGGCCGGGCGGAGCGAGATGTTCCGCCCGGCCATCTATGTCATTTCAGGAAAAGCTGGTTCAGTACCCCGATCGGGGACCATCCCGGCGCCTGTCCCCTCCTTATGGCTGAAACGGCCTATCAGTTCAGTCCCATAAATGACCGTACCCTCGCTTCGCCGGCTTGGTCTTATTCCCAGCGCGTGGCGGAGATGGACGCGCTGGGCCGCTGATACTGGTTCCCCGGCATGGGCGGCGGCGCCTCACGACGGGCCCGAAGAGGCAGCGGCCCTGCCAGTCAAACCGGCGCACAGCTAACGTGGATTCACATAGAGAGGACGAGATGAAACGGACCGAATTGCCACGGGTGGCAGGCCGTATCCGCTCTGCCCGCCGCGTGGCGCCCGCCCATTGACCGAGCCAACCTCAGCGCCGGAGCCTTGAGGTCACCGGACTGCACGGATGACCGAGAACCACCGGCGCCATCACCAGCCACCAGTGCGGCGGTCCACGGCCAAGTTCCCTAGGAAACGAAGCGATCCGATCCCTAGCAAGGGACTTGGGGCAGCTACCATCGAGGCATGGTGCCCCGCCTTGCCCGCCTCATTGCCGAGCTGCGAGCCCGCCACGACAGGTCGTGGATGGACGAAGCGCTGCTAGCCTGCCTTGAGCGCCTGCGCGACGGAGGCCCGACCCAATGGGAGGACGTCGAAGTGCACGACGCATGGTCGACACCGGACGCCTTCGCCATCACCTACAGCTGGCCGTGGGGACCGGATGTCGGGCTCGTCCGTCGACGTGCATCCATGCAGGGCGAGGACCCGGTCGAGGCCGCACAGTTCATCGCCGACTTCGATGTCGCAGAACCACTGGGCACCGCCGCCGCCCGGCTGCACTACGACAGGGCCGGGCTCGGTTGGTGGGGCGATCTCCCGGCGCCGGGACGCAGCAGCAGGTAGCCCGGCACGGGTGCATCGCCAAATCTCCTAGGCAAGGAAACGATCTGACGGCGCAGGGAAGACTCCGCAAGCAATGCGGCCAAAACATTCAGAGTCTCGAAGTCCGGCGCGACGTTTAGTGCAGCAAACATTCAATGCTTGCCGACCGGTCAGCGCCCTGTGGACGCTCTCATCCCAACCGGACTCATCATCGGCGCCGCCGGTGCAAATTGGAAACGGCACCCGCCCTCGATTCCGACAGATGCGGGGCGCAGCGTCCATAGGCCGAGTCTAGAGGTGCATGAAGCAAATGGGGTACTGGGACGCGCAGTAAGAGAGGAACGAGCCGTGAACATGTCACAATGCGGAATGCACTGATGATGTACATAGCTGCGGAGCGCGCACTCGAATGCAGCGAGGAATGGTCCTTGCAAATGCTGCTACGACGAGAGATGAGGAAGAAATATATGGGAGAAACAAACGGGATTAGAAGTGAGGGCGGGACAGGTACCGCAGACACGTAGCATATGGGGCGTACGGGGGTGCCTAACAGCTTTATGCTGAAAATCGAAAACCGCGTCTTCTAAGAAAACCGACGCCGGCGGGAAATTCGTTGCGGCCGAGAGCAGCGGCTCATGATTCTGCCATCGGTAATTATCCAATCTCCGCCGCAAACTACGAACGCACCGACGACGACTCAGCAGGCTGCCGACGGGAAAGGCCCCATCCGCTACCTGAAGGCCGTGGCACAAAGAGAAAGCCCTCAGGGCATCACTCCCGAGGGCTTCAATCTCATCACTAGCGGATTTTGAAAGGCAACCTCTGAGAGGCATCATCCACTGCTCCAGTATACTGCTTGCCATTAAATCTTATGCAATGGAGATAATATGTTTGCGGTCAAGACGCCCCGCGGTTCGCAAAGTTTCGTGCGTGTCCATAGCATCGTTTTCTCTGGCGCGCTGCCCTATCGCCGGCTCGAATTGACCGTGACTGCTACCTGACTGTGATCACGGCGCCATGCAGGACCATTTCGATCTTGCTGCGCCAACTCGGGTCGAAGCCCTCGATGTTCTCGCCGTACTTGCTCAGCAGGCCGTGCAGGACGCGCAGCATCGCTTCGCCGACGATCAGCTCGCGGTCGATCATGAGGATGAGCTCGCGGTCACGCAGCGCGGCATCACGGACCACGGCGGGGGAGGCATGGAGGACGAGGAACGAGGCAAGTGTCGATGACGGTGTCGCGACAGCGCCACCGGCGATCAGGCACAGCCGGGCATGCGGCTGCCAGTCCCACTGCTCACCGTCGAGGGCTTGTTGAGCCTCGAAGGCCATAGCCAAGTCATCAGCGATGGAGCCAAGGACGAAGGCCTTGATCTCAGCGAGAGTTCGAGCGGAGACAACCGGTCTCACAACGCACCGCCGATTAAAGTTTCTGGTCCGCCGTTGTCGAGATAAGCGCGGCGGACTGCGGCAATGTCCTCGTAGCGCTTCACTGCGGCGGCGTGAACCGACAAGGCCTCGTCTTCGTAGTCTGAGCAGATTTCCTCGACGCCGTCCGTTTCCGGATCACCGTAGATGTAACAAACGAAGAGCGGGTCAGTAATCGTCTTCAAAAGTCCAATCCACTTCGTGGCAATCCGAATGGGGCGGTCTTGTCCCGGCAACACGACGCGGTCGTCTGCCAGCATGAAGTATGTCGGGTCTTTCATCAGGCGCTCGAAGGTTTCGCCATTAATAGGTTTACCGCCGCGATCGTACAGGTCATGGGACAACGGTCTACCTCCTTGACGTCAGGAGGTCAGCCCGGCAGGCCGAACAGGTGAGCGAAGAATGCGGAGATTTCTCCACATGTTGGCGAGCTTCGTTTTCGCGGATCACATCCGGCAGGCGAAGTCGCGTCGTACGCTCCGACCAGACATTGAGCCTGCAAAGCGAGCAATGAGCATCATCGTGGTCCTCGCCGTCGTGATCGTGGTGCCGCTGCTCGGCGCGCGTAATGCCCCGCACGGAGGCCGGAGAGTATGCCCAGCGCCAGCTGCCCTCTGAGTCTCGCGCAAGGCCCGCATGCTGCCAGCAGGACCACTCCTCGGCGCCCTCCTCCACATCACCACGGTCATAGCAGGAGCAGCCGTCGCCGTCGCAATCCGTCCCGGACAAGATGCCCATTGTCAGCGGCGGGATGCGAACATCCATCGGAATCTCGGCACCGTCGTGGGAACCGCCGACAAGGATTGCGTCGAGGCTGCGTGGCTGGTGCAGCACGACAAGGTGAGCATGACCGCCGACAAGATAACTGCGCCCGTGCACCTCGTCCGGTGGGACATCCTGCCAGCCGAGGACGGAGTATAGGCGGGCCGTGAGCGCAAAGCGCATGGCCATGAGGGTGGGGACCAGCGCATCGATAGTGTCGCGGCCCGCGTCCACTCGCAGTGTCGCCGTCATGCGCTCCGGCTCTTTGATCCCCAACTGATTCCCCATGCGGCTCAGCGTAGCCAATGTCGTTGACAATTAAAAGACCGGCCACTTGTAGCCCGGCAGATAGTCCGCCCTGATCTCGAACGGCAAGCCGACGGCGGTAGCAGCCTCAGCAGCCGCTGTGTGCCACTCGGGCGGGCCTTGATCGAGCAGCACTGACCACGGGCGGCGCTTGGCCAAGAGTGGAATGAAGTCCTCGGCGAAGAAGTCACTGAGGATGGTCAGCCCGAGACCGTCGACGACAACCCCGTCTCCGGGGCAGATATGGGCTTGCTCCACCAGACGTTCAGCAACCATGCTCTACCCCGAGTGCCGGGACCCGCAGGGGAATCCTCCCACAATCACTGTACGGGACCGGTCGGGGTCGGAGGTGGGGTGAGGCCTGCGGGGTCAGCCCGCTTTTGCCTCGCTCACGGACCGCACATAGAACGTCTCGTCGTGGCGGCACTGCGGGGGCGCGTCCTGCACGATGCGTTCCAAACGTCCGCCCGACTGGATGCCGCCGCTGCTGCGCGCCACGCGGACGGGGAAGCCGCTGGCGTTAAAGCCGTTCCCGTGGCAGCTGATCTTCGCCGGATTCTTCGTGACAGTCGCTACCGCACTGATCCTCTGGCAGCTGTTTTTTGACCCTCGTGATCTGCTTCAGATGGCGTTCGTGCCGCTAATCGTCGCACGGTCCAGCGCAGCATGTACCGACCGGAAGGCACACGTGCTGAATGGCTTGGAACCGGGCGTTCACCGCCAAGGTAGCTGTGGTTGCTCCGCTGCTGGACCATTGCTGCCCACACCGTGCTCACCCTTGACGTCGTGCTCAAGTCCTCCAGCGGAGGCGAGATATGCGGAAGAGGCCGCCTGCGCGCGTCCGAGACGAGATAGACCTTTGTGATCAGCTGACCACAAGAATGCCTGAGCCGGCGACATAAGGTATCACCATGTCGAATCTCCCGTCTCCGGCTCTCTCTGTTCCTGCGGAGAGGGCGGCCCCTGCCAGTCCAGCTCCTCCTGCTTCCATCACCCTCGATCATGTGCTCACCGGCATGGGAGCGGACCATAACCCGGCGATTCGGCCGGAGGACGTGCATGTCATCCGCCATGTTTTCAGGCCAGATGGGCTGCGTGGTCCGGAGGACCGGACCGAGGAGCGGGTCCTCGCCTACACCAGAAAGCAGGACATCTCGCCCCGCAGCTTCCCCTCGGACCCTCCCCGCTACTGGGTGGCCTTCATTAGAGACGGGCAAAAACGCTCCCGTCTCTGGGGTACCTACGAGAACCACGGCGAGTTAGCCGCAGAACGCACTCCGAAGAACAGGTACTTCGACCTGCGCCCGTCAGGATTCCTTGCGTCCCTCAAAGACCGGCTCGTGGTCGAATGGGACAGCCCCATCAGCTGGCACCGGAGCGCCGCCTCCGCCAAAGCCGCGCGGATGCCCGTGCTGGAGATTGCCGACCGGGACAAGGTTCCCTTCCCGGGGTTCGACGGCGTGCTGCTCACCTACCACCAACTGTGCGACATGGTTGATCATCGCCGCTACGCCGACTGGCGTGTTGCCTTGTCGGAGGTCCAAGGCATCTACCTCAGCACGGACTCCAGCAACGGCAAGCAGTACGTTGGCAAGGCCGACGGTTCCGAACGTATCCTTGGTCGGTGGAAGGCCTACGCGCGCGATGGCCACGGCGGTAACATCGCCCTCCCCGAGCTTGCCCGCCACAGCGCGGCCGGGGAAGCGGCAGGGACGAAGACAGAGCATGCCCGGCACTTCGTTTTCAGCCTCCTCCGCGTGTTCGGGCCCAGCACGCCTTCCTCTGAGGTGCATACAGCCGAGTCCCACTACAAGGCGACGCTGATGACACGCGAATTCGGTCTCAACAGGAACTGATCGCGCCGCCCACTCCGGCTGCGGTTTGAACGCAGACCAGCCAAACCGTCTGCGGGCAGTCGTCATCCGGAGCGCAGCAGTAGGAGACACGCCCTAGTGTGACGAGGTGCCACGTCGTCGGCGCACTGCATGGAATGACTCTACAGACTGCCGCCGGGGGCAGCACCTCGGCGACCTTCCACTCCATCGGCCATTGCGGTTGACACTCCTCCCCAAGGCCGTCTGATTATTCCATGATGGTGCGCAGACAGAGGACGCTGCGGCTGGTGGCTGCGGCAACGGTGGCCTTGCTGCGTATAGCTTCGCTGGCGCTCGGCTATTTCTCGACGTACACGGTACAGCCGCCGTTCCCCTATGGATCGCGCTGCTGATGATCGCGGTCGGGTGCGGCGGCCTTCTTGTTGCTTACCTTGTGCGGGGGGCAGGTCCGAGGACGGGCGCTGGTGCTCGCGCCGCAGCGGTTGTTCTTGTTCTTCCAGCTGCTAGTGGCGGTGATCGACTGGGAGTGGTCGTGGCCGCGCTCATCAACGGCCGGACAGCTACCTCTTAACTGCCCAGTACCCGGAGCCAAGCCGCCCCCACCTCGGGACCGCCTTTCTCATGCCCCGACGGAAATCCCCTGCGCACGCAGATACAGGTCACCTCGCCGTGGCTGACTTCGTCAGGTTCTGGGACTGCCGCAAGGAGTCCCGCGCATGACCTCGCTGCACGTATTGGGGGATCTTATACTCGCTCATGCGAGCGTAGCGGCGCCGGACAAGCCTTGCGCCTTGAGGTAGTTGTACACGGATGCCCTGCTGACACCCACCTCTAACGCGATTTCAGAGACCGTGTACCCGCCGCCCGTGTAGAGCGTGCGGATGGACCGCCCCTTCCGCTGATCAATGACTGGAGGCCGACCTCCCACGCGGCCACGCGAACGGGCTGCGGCCAGCCCAGCAGTAGTCCTCTCCCTAATGAGGTCCCGTTCGAAGCTCGATAGTGTCGAGAAGATGCCCAGCGTCAAACGGCCCGCAGCGGTAGACGTATCAATACCTTCGGTCAGCGACCGGAACCCGACACCGCGTGCGGCGAGGTCCTCCACGGTGATGATCAGGTGCGAGAGCGACCTTCCTAGACGGTCCAGCTTCCATACGACGAGGGTGTCGCCCTGCTCCAGCCGGTCGAGGCAACGGTCAAGCTCCGGTCGTGATGTCTTGGCACCGCTGACGCCATGATCGGTGTACACCCGCACGCATCCCGCCCGCTCCAGTTCATCGATCTGCAAAGACGCGTCCTGAGCACCGGTGCTGACACGTGCGTAGCCGACGAGATGGCCTGTGGCGATGGATCTTGTTGTCATGCCCGCACTCTATCCAGAAACTTACAGGCGTTACAAGTATTTAGACATTGATTGTTGGACGGCTTTCTGACGCCATTTCGGGGACTCGGCCCGCCCTGCCCCGGTAATCCATCAAACGATCGTTATTTGGACGGGCCAACGAAGCTGAAACGGAGAGGCTAGGCCATCGACGTTGGACCTCTCCCTTGACGGAGGCCATTTGTGCAGCTCTGTGCGGAGCGTCCCTGTCTGACGATGAATAACCCTCATGCCTCTGGCTTTTGTTGACTCTGATCCGCCAAAAAACTCTTGCAGAATACGAATTAAAATTTGATATAGCGCTACAGGGCGCAGAAAGCGGACCCGTGAGGCCCCCGACCGGCAAACGGCGGAATACACCCTGTTCATCTCGTCGCCCAACCTCGTCAGGAGCTACTTCCATGCCAGCTAATCACGACCATCTCACTGCCCATGCACCTATCTTCGTTGAGCCGGCCATCCCGAAAAATCCTCACACTTCCGCTTGTACCGGGAGTCCTGAGGCAGCGCCGGCATTGCCACCTACAGTCCTTCTTAAGTCCCTCAGCTACTCTCGCGCAGCAGAGATCGTAGATCTGCTTCGGGCTGGTCCGCTAACGGTCAATGAGATCACCGCCCTGATGGGCATAAGTCAACCGCAATGTTCCCACGTACTAGCCATACTGCGCCGTACCGGAGTCGTTTACAGCCGGAGGATCACAGGCACCACTTCTCGCGAGTACCGTATCAATGAGAATGTTCTCGTTTCGCTCGGCAGGTGGTGCACTTCCTCCTTGCAAGACAATTCCACTGCGCGCAGGTAACCCTCGGAGCGGCGCGTGAAGCGTCAAACGGGCGAACCACCCGGGCTGCGCCTCAACCCGAAGACGGCCCCCAGTCACAATCATGATTGGGGGCCGTATCCATCCCACGCGCCAACGGCAGTAATCAGCGGCTTGGCGGCACGCATCTGACGCCCAACCCGGGCTGCAAACTGTTCCTATCGTGCCGCTAAACATCGATCCGCTTGAGCAAAAAAGTCACTCTATAAACGGATGTATATTGAGTTCCAAGAGAAGAACACCGCCCAGCAGGTCGCTGGCGCTTTCACCGGGTACGCGCAAACCCGGTGCGGTGTCGGTCTGGTAAGCCGGCCCCGATAAAAGCTGGGTTCCGGCGACTCCGGGTCAGCTCATATGCAGCAACGAGCCGCTGCATCCGGAGGAAGCGCCGATCGCTTCCCCCGGACCGGACACCTAAGAAGCCTTCGGGCATTATTCAGGAGTCCAACCGCTTCGTAACAACGAGGGTTGGACTCTTTTTGGCTTCTTCTTTCTCACACGCGGACGTCTCACCGATTGCCGCACCACCTTTTGCTGCCGCTGTCACCTCGGCTTGCTCACATCCTGTACACATTGCCAAGTACGACAGTGAGAGCATGTCGTTGCTCGACGTGTATAAGACCCGATGCAACACTCGGTTTCGGAACGAGTGTGAATCATGCTCCGGGCTCTTCCACCGTGATGCAGTCCGCATCGGATACGACGGTCTAAATAATCGAAACCTGAAATACGTCAAAGTCACGGCGACTCTCCCCTCAAGTGGACCACTCCATTTCCATGACGTCTCCCACCCATGCGGATGCGGAACGGTACATGAACCGGACTCGCCGATCCTCGGAACGCCCGTCAAGGAGTTCGACTATGACCAGTATGTCCGCCGGAACTTTCTGCTGCCCACACTAATTACCAGAACCCTGAAAGCGGTCAAGAAGGAGGCGCAAACCCTTCGTGGTACAACCGACGTTGATGTCCGTTGGTTTGGTGCCCCAGACCGACGGGGGGTCGGGATGCTGCACATCCACATGGTTATTGCGCTGGACCTGCCCGAGCGGCTCCTTGGGACCTTCATCGACAAGGCCTTCCGTCTGCGCTCCGGTGTCATAGAATCCGTCTTCAGACAACTCAAGACCACTACGCTGCTGGCCGGTGAACAGTTCCTGATGCAGTGGGGCTCGAATATTCTTGCTGAGGTCGTCACGCCTAAGCAGCCGACGAGTATCGAGTACGTCCTCAAAACCCTCACCGCGATGTCCCCGTTCATGCTTCCTCCGATAGGCATGCGAGGCCAGCATGTAGCGCTGGCACAAGACGCAGCCCACCGTCTCATTGACCTGCAACACGCTCTCGGTGAAATTACTACCAGCACCGCTCGGTCACGCCACAAGCGGACAGACGCCGGATGGACAGGCAAGGCGTTCTTCCGAAGCCGGAACTGGTCCGTCCACACCCTCACATCGCTGCGAGAAGGTCGCGCTTCCTACGTGAAGCGGCACATGCAGCCCCGCGAAATCCCGGCAAGAGACATCATCTACAAGTTCCTGCCGCATCATGATGCCGTCGTGGCGTATGGAGCACCGGTGGCGGCTCCACGCCCTGTATCGGCAGAAGCCGGTCCACTGCGAACGTCAGACGGTATTGGCGCGGCCACTCGTGCCGGCACCGAGCCTTGCTGTAATGACCGGGTAGCCCCCGCTGCCCACCGGCCGACCTCCGCCACTTGGATATGTATAGAAGATTTTGTTTCAAGGACACAATCAAGCGCTCGACCGCACAGGACAAAAACCAAAAAAAGACGCCCCGGCAGGTCTAGCCTCACCTGCATTGGCTACTCCTGCCATAGCAGGAGACACTCAAGCCCAACAATTTCAAAGAAGACCTGAACACAGCGCTGGAGATCAAGCTTCTGGTCAGTGGTCGAAACCCTCGCATACACGATCAATGTCGTTGTCCTGCACTGAACGTATGAGAACTCACTGACATTTAGCTTCTGAGACGCCTTGGTCGCCCGGTACCGATAATCCCGCAACCCCTTCGTTTTCGGACGGCTCCGAGCGTCGCACAGGCATGGGCGAAGGATGCTGGCCGAGAGTGTCCACCGCCGGAGGATCGTTTCATGGTTATTTCGGACCTCTGGTCGGCGATCGGCGCCAAAACCGGAATCACCTCGACCCAGTTAGCCCACGGCCTTACCGATCTGAGCAAGGTCATGCTGATGCAGGCTTGAAGCTACACAGCCGTGTGCTTCCCGCTGTCAGTGCTTTGGAAAGAATGGAAAAGCTTCCATCCAGCTCGATACTTTGCTGGACACCGGCAATTCGGTTCGGTCAGCAAGAATCACAACATCCGGGCAATCCTGTCCGAAGTTGATCGCAGGTGCGGCGGGGCTGGCCGCATGAGCCGTCGCCCATCAGCCGGACGACGACCTTGAGCGTGAGAACCTCGCCTGCCCGGCATCAGGGCACCGTCCTTCATCTGAGGGGAGATGGAGGGAGCCGGAGAAAAGTCGTCGTTTATTGAGGGAGACATAGAGGGAGAAACGTCAGAGCCGGAACCCCGATTTCTCGGTATTCCGGCTCTGACTAGGTGTTTTATCGAGCCCCCTGCCGGATTCGAACCGGCGACCCCCTGTTTACAAGACAGGTGCTCTGGCCAACTGAGCTAAGGAGGCGTGCTGGCTTCGCAGCCAGCTCTGCTGGAAATTCCAGCTAGATAAGGTTAGCCCAGTTGGGCGCTTCGCGCGAAACGCAAAGCTTCCAACCGGGCGTCCCCTTCGGAATGTGAATTAGGAGCGGGCGTCGATGATCGGCTGGGCGAACTCAACGAAGTCGCCGGTGTTGTCCCAGACCTGGCCGTCGACGTACACAGCAGGGGTTCCGCCGACGCCTTCGGCGCGGGCCAGAGCATCGGTGTACGCGGCGTAGGGGCGGTAGGTCCCGTCCTGGATGCAGCTTTCTGCACCCTCAGCGCCAGCCTCGGCAGCAGTGGCGGCAAGCTCATCGCTGGAGAGACCTGTGGGTACCTGCTTTTCGAAGAGCAGGTCCATGAAGGAGAGGTAGTTCTCCGGCGAAGATTCGGCGACGCATGCCAGGGCGTTGGCGCCGCGGGAAGAGAAGTTGCCGGTAGCTGGCTGGTCGAGGAACGCCACAGCACGGTATTCAACCGTGGCATCGCCGTTGTCCAGCCACTCCTTCAGCTGATCGCTGTAGGTGGCTTCGAAGGTGGCGCAGTGGCTGCAGGCCGCATCCACGTAGATGACGATCTGGGTCGGCTCACCCTCGGGGGCCTCTGCGATGCCGCTAGGCACGGCCGGAGGCTCCGCCTCGGCGTCGATACTGTTCACGTCCACCGTGGTCTGGGTGGTCGGTTCCAGCTCGGTGCTGGACGTCAGCGTCATGCCGCCGTATTCGTTGCCGTTGGACGGAGTGGGGCCGGCATCCGGGAAGTCGCCGCGCTGGTTTGTGGCCACGATGATGGCGACAATGGCGACGATCGCGACAACAGCTCCGATAACACCCCAGCGGACCAGCAGCGAATTGCGCTTTTCCTTGCGTTGCTGCGTTTCACGCATTTGACGGGCCTTTTCACGCGCCTCGGCGGTGCGCTCGGCCTTGCTGGGCCTGGGGGTGTTCTGGGATGCCATATGTCCTCAAGTCTTTCGGCTCTGCTGATGGCCACGTCCGGCCGTCCAAGCAACAGCTTAGTTGAAACTACAATATTCACGGTGCTCTCGTGGTGCAGCTCACCGCGCTTACATTCATTATTAACGCACCGGGCCTGCCGGATGGTTCCTGTCTTATAGAGTCAATATCAGGATTCACTACGGTCAGGAGAGTCACATGGCGGAAACCAAGGCGAACAATTCTGGCGCGACAGACGGATCCGGCTATGGAGACTATGACTTCATCGTAGTCTCCAACCGGTTACCGGTAGACCGCGTTACAGGCGAGGGCGGCGGCAACAGCTGGCGCCGTTCGCCGGGAGGCCTGGTCACCGCCCTGGCACCGGTGATGGCGAAAACGGAGGGTGCGTGGATCGGCTGGCACGGTGCCGCGGATGAAGTCTTGAAGCCCTTCGACCACGACAATATGCGGCTGGTGCCGGTTGAGCTCAGTGCCGATGATGTGGAGTTGTACTACGAGGGATTCTCCAACGCGACGCTCTGGCCGCTCTACCACGATGTCATCGCCCCGCCGGAGTTCCACCGCACCTGGTGGGAGGTCTACAAGGCAGTCAACCGGCGCTTCGCCGAAGCCACTGCCGAATCCGCGGCGGAAGGTGCCACCGTCTGGGTCCAGGATTACCAGCTGCAGCTGGTCCCCAAACTGCTGCGCGAGCTGCGGCCCGACCTGAAAATCGGATTCTTCAACCACATCCCCTTCCCCCCGCTGGAGATTTTTGCCCAGCTGCCCTGGCGCCGCCAGGTGATCGAGGGGCTCCTGGGTGCGGACCTGGTGGGCTTCCAGCGTCCCAGCGACTCAAGCAACTTCCTGCGCTGCGTCCGGCGTTTCAGCGGACACACGATCAAGTCCCAGCATGTAAACATCAGGACCGACGACGGCGACAGGATCTGCCGCGCGGGCGCCTTTCCGATCTCGATCGATGTGGACCAGATCAACCAGCTTGCCAAGAGCCCCGAGGTGATCGAACGGGCCCGTCAGATCCGCGAGGAGCTGGGCAATCCCAAGACCGTGCTGCTGGGCGTGGACCGGCTGGACTACACCAAGGGCATCCAGCACCGGATCAAGGCGTACGGCGAACTGCTCGAGGACGGCCGGGTCACTGTGGAGGATGCGGCCCTGATCCAGGTTGCCAGTCCCAGCCGCGAGCGCGTCGAGTCCTACCGGTTGCTGCGCGAGGAGATCGAGGGCGCGGTGGGCCGTATCAACGGCACCTACGACACCCTGAGCAACACCGCGATCCGCTACCTCCACCACAGCTATCCCAAGGAAGAGATGGTGGCGCTCTACCTTGCCGCGGACGTCATGCTGGTCACCGCCCTGCGCGACGGGATGAACCTGGTGGCCAAGGAGTACGTCGCCTCGCGGACCGGCGTCAACGGTGCGCTGGTGCTCAGCGAGTTCGCCGGCGCCGCCGACCACCTGAAACAGGCCATCCTCGTGAACCCGCACGACATCGACGGACTCAAGGACGCGATCATGCGCGCCGTGGAAATCGCCCCCGGTGAATCGACCCGCCGGATGCGCGTCATGCGCCGCCAGATCCTGCAGAACGACGTCGAGCAGTGGTCCCAGAGTTTCCTGCGCGCCCTCGACGGCGAAACCCTGGGCAAGACCGCGGGGAGCGGCAATGAATGAGAACCGTGCCGCAACGAGCGAAAACCGCGGGGAGCTGGATCCGGCACTGCGGCGTGCGCTGGAGGAAATCAGCAGCACACCGCGGCTGCTCGTGGCGCTGGACTTCGACGGCACGCTGGCGCCGATTGTCGCCCGCGCCGAAGACGCCCGGGCGCTGCCGGCCGCCGCCGCGGCCGTCAAGGAACTGCTCGCACTACCCGAAACAACGACGGCGTTCATTTCCGGCCGCGCTCTCGAGAGTCTGCGGCTGGTCGCCTCGCCGGACGATAGAACCCTGCTCATCGGTTCGCACGGCGCCGAAGTCTTCACCGGCCCCGGCAGCCCCGCCCTGACCCTGGACGAGGCGCAGTCGTTGGCGCTGCGGCAGGCCACCGCCGTGGTTGAAAAGGTGGTCGCCGCCCACCCCGGAACGAGGCTGGAAGCCAAGCCGGCCGGCGTCGTACTCCATACCCGCACCGCGGAAGACGCAGTGGCCGAAGCGGCCACCGAGGAAGCGCGCCGGGAGCTGTCGGCGATCGAGGGACTGCATCTGACGGACGGCAAGCGGGTGCTCGAAACCTCGGTTCTCAGTTCGGACAAGGGGCAGGGACTGGAGCTCCTGCGCGCCTTTACGGAGGCTACGGCGGTGTTTTTCGCGGGCGACGATGTTACGGACGAGGACGCCATCAAGGCATTGCAGCCGCAGGATCTGGGCGTCAAGATCGGCCCGGGGATCTCGGGAGCAGCGTTCCGGGTTGACTCTCCGGAGGCTTTTGCCCGGGTGCTCGAAACCCTGGCGGAACTGCGCCGGATGTCACCGCAGAATTGAATCGTCTCCAACGGAACCGAGGAATTTGCCTCCGCGTGCCATACTTGGTTCCGTGAGCCAGCTCACCTAACTGAATATCAACCCATCACAACGGATCGTCGGGCACGTACCTGCCCGTGAAGGGAAACACCATGGCAACGGTAACGTTCGATAATGCTACGCGCTTGTACCCGGGCACAGAGAAGCCGGCAGTGGACAAGCTTGACCTGGAAATCGCGGACGGCGAGTTTCTGGTCCTCGTCGGCCCCTCGGGCTGCGGAAAGTCCACCTCCCTGCGGATGCTGGCAGGCCTGGAAGATGTGAATTCGGGCCGGATCCTGATCGGCGACCGCGACGTCACCGATGTTCCGCCGAAGGACCGGGACATTGCAATGGTGTTCCAGAACTACGCGCTCTACCCGCATATGTCCGTCGCTGACAACATGGGCTTCGCGCTCAAGATAGCCGGCATCGGCAAGGAGGAGCGCGCCCAGCGCGTCCGCGAGGCCGCCAAGCTGCTGGACCTCGAGGAGTATCTGGACCGCAAGCCGAAGGCGCTCTCCGGCGGCCAGCGCCAGCGTGTTGCCATGGGCCGCGCGATTGTCCGTAATCCGCAGGTCTTCCTGATGGACGAGCCGCTCTCCAACCTCGATGCCAAGCTGCGTGTCCAGACCCGGACGCAGATCGCCTCGCTGACCCGGCGCCTCGGCGTCACCACCGTCTACGTCACCCACGACCAGGTCGAAGCGATGACCATGGGCGACCGCGTCGCCGTGCTCAAGGACGGCATCCTGCAGCAGGTGGACTCCCCGCGCAACCTCTACGACACCCCGGCCAACATTTTCGTGGCCGGGTTCATCGGTTCGCCGGCCATGAATCTGCTGGAACTGCCAGTGGCCGACGGCGGCGTCCAGTTCGGCGGAACGGTCTATCCGGTCCCGCGCGACGTGCTCGGCTCGGCGCACGGCAGCACCGTCATGCTCGGCGTGCGCCCGGAGGACCTGGAGCAGGCCCCGGACGGCCAGGGTCTGGCCGTGGAGGTCGATGTGGTCGAGGAACTTGGCGCCGACGCCTACGTGTACGGCCATACCGAAGTCAATGGCAGCCGCCACGACATCACGGGCCGCGTGGACGGCCGGACTCCGCCGAAGGCCGGCACCACCGTGTATGTGCGTCCGAAGCAGGGCCATGTGCACCTGTTCGACACCCAGACCGGCCTCCGACTGGGCGATAATGTGCCGGCGGCGCCTCATGCATCCCTTGCTGATCTGGAACGGCCGTTGGAGGCGGACAAGGCCTGAGCACCGGCAGCGCTTTCGACGGATCGGTGCAGATGGACGCCAACTGGCACAACGAACCTACCGACTTCGGCCAGGTGGGAAAACTGCCGCGCCCGCACAACGGGGGAACCGCCGCAGTACTGGGTTCGCTGAATATCACCTCGGCCACCACGGACGAAAGCCTGCTTGACCTGCCTTGGCATATCGCGTTGGAAGAGTGGCCGGCGAAAAACCTGGCCGCTCTTCCGCGCGGCATTTCCCGGCATATCGTCCGGTTCGCCCACCTGAGCGGCTCGGTGATCGCCATCAAGGAAACCAGCGAGCATATCGCCCGGCACGAATACCATATGCTCCGCAAGCTCCAGCGGCTGGACGTGCCCTGTGTAGAGCCGGTCGCCGTCATCAGCGGCCGGCACACCACGGACGGCGCGGAGCTGGACCCGGTGCTGGTCACCCGGCACCTGAAGTTCTCGCTCCCCTACCGGGCGCTGTTTTCCCAGACCCTGCGCAAAGACACGCTGACCCGGCTGATCGATGCGCAGGCCCTGCTGCTGGTCCGGCTGCATCTGGTCGGCTTCTACTGGGGCGACGTGTCCCTCTCCAACACGCTGTTCCGCCGTGATGCCGGTGCGTTCGCCGCCTACTTGGTGGACGCGGAAACGGGCGAGCTGTACCCGAAGCTCTCCACCGGCCAGCGCGAGTACGACCTGGAAATAGCCCGGGTCAACATTGCCGGCGAGCTGATGGATCTGCTCGAAGGCGGATTAATCGAGGACAAAGTCGATCCGCTGGCCACCAGCGAGCGGATCATGGACAGCTACCGCAAGCTCTGGGCCGAACTGACCGAGAAGGAGTCCTTCGAGCTGGGCGACCGCTGGCGGGTCAATGCCCGTATCCGCCGGCTGAATGATCTGGGTTTCGACGTCGAAGAGTTCTCCATCAAAACGACGCCGGACGGGTCCCAGATCCAGCTCCAGCCCAAAGTCGTGGATGCCGGGCACCACCAGCGCCGGCTGATCCGCCTGACCGGACTGGACGTGCAGGAAAACCAGGCGCGGCGGCTGCTCAATGACCTGGACAGCTACCGGGCGGACAACAATCCGGATCTGGATGAGGAAATCAGCGCGCACGCGTGGGTCCGCCACGTCTTCGAGCCGGTGGTGCGTGCCATCCCGCGCGAGCTGGCGGGCAAGCTGGAACCGGCCGAGGTGGTCCACCAGGTGCTCGAGCACCGCTGGTACATCTCCGAGAGCCAGCGCCGCAACGTGCCGCTGGCGGAAGCGGTCCAGGCCTACATCGACGACGTGCTGCGCCACCGCCGGGACGAAGCGGCGATTCTGCTCAACCCCGACGACAAGACCGCCCGGCTGCTCGCCGCGAACTCACTCGACAACGAGACGACGACGAATAAGCTTGGCCCCGGAGCCCCCGGAACCGCATGAGCGTCATTGAGCCCGCTGCCCCGGCGCGGCCGCTGCCTTATGCAGCCACGCTGAAGACAGCCACCAGGAAGTCCGACGACGGCGTGAAAGGTCGCAGGTCCCAGGTCCCGAACTTGTGGTCGGTCGCCAGACCGGCACCGGCGGCGTCCGCCATGAACTGGTCGAAGTCGTATCCCCTGCCCGCGCCGAACCCGGTCACCAGCCGGCCTTCCGGAGCCAAATGCCGGGCCAGTCTGGCCAGGACTTCCGGAGCCGTACCGGGAGCCAGGAAGGTGAGCACATTGCCCGCACAGACGATCAGGTCGAAGGCCTCGGCGATTCCTCGTGCAGCCAGATCCAGTTCTGCCAAGTCCCCGACCAGCCAGTTGACATCGGGGTGGTCGCGCCGCGCGGCTTCAATCAGTTCAGGATCGACGTCGACCCCCACCACTTGGTGCCCGCGGACCGCCAGCTCACCGCCCAGCCTGCCCGGACCGCAGCCGGCGTCCAGAATCCTGCTGCCCCGCTCTGCCATGGCATCGATCAGCCGGGCCTCGCCGTGAAGGTCGTTTCCTTGGGCCCGCATATTCTCGAATCGCTTGATGTACCAGGCCGAATGGCCCGGGTTCTCACGCTTCTGGGCCTCCCATAATGTCTCTTTACGCACAACCACAGCCTACGCCTCGATCCGTTCCGGCAACGCCTTGCCCGGGTTCAGCAGCCCCTTAGGATCGAACAACGCCTTGATCCCGCGCTGCAGCTCCAGCACTTCCTCCCGCTGTTCAAGCGGAAGCCAACGCACTTTGTATTGGCCGACGCCGTGTTCGCCGGTAATCGTGCCGCCCAGCGCAAGGCCCACCTCGATGGACTCATCCAACGCGGCGTTAAGCAGCGGAATCTTCTCCGTCTCTCCGGCGGTAACCCAAAAGGTTGGATGGAGGTTCCCGTCACCGGCATGCGCCACAACTTTGAGCCCGACCTCGTGGTCCGCGGCTATCCGTTCGAGTTCGGCGATGTAGTGGACCAGCTGGGAGCGTGGCACGGCGACATCCTCACCCACACGGAAGACATCGTCCATTTCCGCACCACGGCTGTGCCTGCGCAGCTCCACCAACCGGACTGCTTCCTCGCTGACTTCAGCTGTGACGGTGGCACCGAGATCCCCCAGCACCTGCCGGACGATCTTCGCTTCGGTCTCTGCCGCAAACCCATCAGTCTGGATCAACAGCAGCGCACCGCCGCGCTGGCGCAAGTCGGAGCCCTGTTCTGCGTCCAGCTGGACCAGCGTATTGCCGTCGAGCAATTCCATGATTGCCGGCTGCACACGCGCCTTGCCGACCGCCAGCACACCGGCCGCCGCTGTCGTCACTTCGGGGAAGAATGCGGCGATCGTCTGTACATCGGCAGGAAGGTAGCGCAGCCGCACCGTGGCCCCTACAACGACGCCGAGGGTGCCCTCGGAGCCCACAAAAAGACCCGTCAGGTCATAGCCCGCCACGCCCTTGAAAGACCGGCGCCCGGTCCGGATAAGAGTGCCATCAGCAAGCACGACGTCGAGCGCCAGGACTGACTCACGGGTAACGCCGTACTTGGCGCAGCGCAGGCCTCCCGCGTTCGTCGCGACGTTGCCGCCGATCGTGGATATCTTGTAGCTGGCCGGATCGGGAGCATACATCAGCCCGTATTCCGCCACTGCCGTATTTAGATCGGCGTTGACGACTCCCGGCTCCACACGGGCAATTTCGTCCTCGGGGTGAATCTCAAGTATGCGGTCCATTCGTTCCAGGCTCAGGACGAGGCAGCCGGTCGTGGCATGGGCCCCGCCGGACACTCCTGTACCAGCGCCACGGCAAACTACCGGCACGCTGTGCGTGTGCGCCAGCTTCATGACGGACTGCACGTCTTCAACGCTTTGCGCCCATACGACGGCGATGGGCATCTTGTGGTCCGTCACGGGCCCCTGGTCCAAGGCATGCGCGGCCAGTACGTCCTCCCGTACGCTGACCTGTTCTGCCGGCAGCGTCGCTTGCAATGCGCTAATGATGGAGTCAGTCATCAGGTAGGGCCTTCCGAGTCTCGTCGTTCATTTTTCGGTCAAAGGACGTGGGCGGTGCACGGCAGGGAAAGCGGGCCAGAGCCGCAAGTCCCCACCGTATCGATTTCGAGGGAGCGCTACTTCAGCGAATCGCTCCCATGAACCTTGCATATTTGCTCAGCACGGAAGGCCAGTCCTGCTGGTACTTTAGTCGGCGGGCTGCGCCATCGGCTGCTTGTTCCCAGTCTGAGTGTCTCAGCCGTACCACGGTGCTCTCGCCCTCCGCAGTGAAGCGGACTTCGAGTCTGGTGGCTGATAAGGGCCCGGCTCCGGGGTGCCAGGTTAGGGATAGCAGCCGGCCCGGCTCCCATTCAAGAATGTCGCCCCAGTTGCGGACCTCGTCCCGGTCCGATGTCTCGGTCAGGACTGTGTCTTCGAACTCAATGTGTGCACCATCGCCAAAAATGCTGTGGGTATCCACCGGCCACCAGAGGTGGATCAGGTCGGTGAAACCCTCAAAGGCTTGTTCCGGCGGGTGCGGAACCGTGACCTCAAAGGTAATCGGTTCCAAGACGTTGGCAGGCTGAGGTTCCTCAGCAGCGTGCGAGAACAGCGATGGGCTCATACCCCAAGCCTAACGGGGTCCACCCGCTCCATTTGTCGCTTAAATGGGTGAAGGGCTCCACCGTCATGGTGGAGCCCTTCACGCTCAAAAGATGTCCGGCGGTGACCTACTCTCCCACACCCTCCCGGGTGCAGTACCATCGGCGCTGTGGGTCTTAGCTTCCGGGTTCGGAATGGGACCGGGCGTTTCCCCCACGCTATGACCGCCGTAACCCTTGCCACCCCGGTTCCGGCCCGCGCGGGCGGACGGAAGGGGTGAAACCTTCGGTTACATCAGTTCATTCTTGGACTGTATGCAATTGTGGTGTTCCCTGGGACGTTTGTTGTCCGGGAACCACATAGTGGACGCGATGCAAGTATCTTTTCCTTCCCCTGTGTATTGCCGTGGAACCGTTTGAAGTCGGTTCGACGGCCAGGGAAGTGTGTGGTGTAAGTTATCGGCCTATTAGTACCGGTCAGCTTCACAGGTCTTTAGTCCCTGCTTCCACATCCGGCCTATCAACCCAGTGGTCTGGCTGGGGGCCTCCCACACCTCGAGGGTGTATGGAAATCTCATCTTGAAGCCGGCTTCCCGCTTAGATGCTTTCAGCGGTTATCCAATCCGAACGTAGCTAATCAGCGATGCACTTGGCAGTACAACTGACACACCAGAGGTTCGTCCGTCCCGGTCCTCTCGTACTAAGGACAGACCTTCTCAAATTTCCTGCGCGCGCAGCGGATAGGGACCGAACTGTCTCACGACGTTCTAAACCCAGCTCGCGTACCGCTTTAATGGGCGAACAGCCCAACCCTTGGGACCTACTCCAGCCCCAGGATGCGACGAGCCGACATCGAGGTGCCAAACCATGCCGTCGATATGGACTCTTGGGCAAGATCAGCCTGTTATCCCCGAGGTACCTTTTATCCGTTGAGCGACGGCCATTCCACAATGTGCCGCCGGATCACTAGTCCCGACTTTCGTCCCTGCTTGAGATGTCTCTCTCACAGTCAAGCTCCCTTGTGCACTTACACTCGCCACCTGATTGCCAACCAGGCTGAGGGAACCTTTGGGCGCCTCCGTTACTCTTTAGGAGGCAACCGCCCCAGTTAAACTACCCATCAGGCACTGTCCCTGACCCGGATTACGGGCCGAAGTTAGATGTCCAGAGTGACCAGAGTGGTATTTCAACGATGACTCCACCCGAACTGGCGTCCGGGCTTCACAGTCTCCCACCTATCCTACACAAGCCACACCGAACACCAATACCAAACTATAGTAAAGGTCTCGGGGTCTTTCCGTCCTGCTGCGCGTAACGAGCATCTTTACTCGTAGTGCAATTTCGCCGAGTTTATGGTTGAGACAGCGGGGAAGTCGTTACTCCATTCGTGCAGGTCGGAACTTACCCGACAAGGAATTTCGCTACCTTAGGATGGTTATAGTTACCACCGCCGTTTACTGGGGCTTAAATTCTCAGCTTCGCCCCCGAAGGGGCTAACCGGTCCTCTTAACCTTCCAGCACCGGGCAGGAGTCAGTCCGTATACATCGTCTTGCGACTTCGCACGGACCTGTGTTTTTAGTAAACAGTCGCTTCCCCCTGGTCTCTGCGGCCCACACCCGCTCCACAGAGCAAGTCTGTATCACGGGGCAGGCCCCCCTTCTCCCGAAGTTACGGGGGCATTTTGCCGAGTTCCTTAACCATAATTCTCTCGATCGCCTTGGTATTCTCTACCTGATCACCTGTGTCGGTTTGGGGTACGGGCGGCTAAAACCTCGCGTCGATGCTTTTCTCGGCAGCATAGGATCACCAGATCCCCCCATACGGGGGTCCCGTCAGGTCTCAGGCTTAATGAACGGCGGATTTGCCTACCGTTCGCCCTACATCCTTGGACCGGGACTACCATCGCCCGGCCTGGCTACCTTCCTGCGTCACACCTGTTAATACGCTTACCTCCCCGGTTCAGGTCCCGCGCGCCCCGCACATACTGGCCCCGAAGGGCACGGATGCACGGTTTGGACGGTTAGTATCACCGGCTCGGTATGGGCGGTTTTTCGCCGGTACGGGAATATCAACCCGTTGTCCATCGACTACGCCTGTCGGCCTCGCCTTAGGTCCCGACTTACCCAGGGCAGATTAGCTTGACCCTGGAACCCTTGATCATTCGGCGGACGGGTTTCCCACCCGTCTTTCGCTACTCATGCCTGCATTCTCACTCGTGTAGGCTCCACCGCTGGTTTCCACCGCGGCTTCACTGCCCACACGACGCTCCCCTACCCATCCACGCCCCTGAACCAAGGGAACAAGTCCCCGGCTTGGGTAATACGTGAATGCCACAACTTCGGCGGTGTACTTGAGCCCCGCTACATTGTCGGCGCGGAATCACTTGACCAGTGAGCTATTACGCACTCTTTCAAGGATGGCTGCTTCTAAGCCAACCTCCTGGTTGTCTTCGCAACTCCACATCCTTTCCCACTTAGCACACGCTTAGGGGCCTTAGTTGGTGGTCTGGGCTGTTTCCCTCTCGACTATGAAGCTTATCCCCCACAGTCTCACTGCTGCGCTCTCACTTGCCGGCATTCGGAGTTTGGCTGACGTCAGTAACCTTGTAGGGCCCATCGGCCATCCAGTAGCTCTACCTCCGGCAAGAAACACGCAACGCTGCACCTAAATGCATTTCGGGGAGAACCAGCTATCACGGAGTTTGATTGGCCTTTCACCCCTACCCACAGCTCATCCCCTCCATTTTCAACTGAAGTGGGTTCGGTCCTCCACGCGCTCTTACACGCGCTTCAACCTGGCCATGGGTAGATCACTCCGCTTCGGGTCTAGATCACGCCACTGCAACGCCCTGTTCAGACTCGCTTTCGCTACGGCTTCCCCACACGGGTTAACCTCGCGACGTAACACTAACTCGCAGGCTCATTCTTCAAAAGGCACGCCGTCACAGCTGCTAGGGCTGCTCCGACGGATTGTAAGCACACGGTTTCAGGTACTGTTTCACTCCCCTCCCGGGGTACTTTTCACCTTTCCCTCACGGTACTTGTCCGCTATCGGTCATCAGGTAGTATTTAGGCTTACCAGGTGGTCCTGGCAGATTCGCACGGGATTTCTCGGGCCCCGTGCTACTTGGGATACTCTCCAAGCGGCAGCACACATTACGGTTACAGGGCTAACACCTTCTCCGGCCGGCCTTTCAAGACCGTTCACCTATGCATCTGCACTCACTTCAGCTGTCCGGCAGAACAGCAACGGAAAGTCCCGCAACCCCGGCCATGCAACGCCCGCCGGCTATCACACATGACTCGGTTTAGCCTCATCCGCGTTCGCTCGCCACTACTAACGGAATCACTGTTGTTTTCTCTTCCTGCGGGTACTGAGATGTTTCACTTCCCCGCGTTCCCTCCACGTACCCTATGTGTTCAGATACGGGTCACCAGGTAACACAAGTGCCCCTGGCGGGGTTTCCCCATTCGGACATCCTGGGATCAAAGTTCGGTTATCAACTCCCCCAGGCTTTTCGCAGATTCCCACGTCCTTCTTCGGCTCCTGATGCCAAGGCATCCACCGTGTGCTCTTAAAAACTTGACCACAAAAGATCAAAATCAGCATTTAATATCGAGAGAACCACAGATCCAAAACAGATCCAGGTTCATCAAAATTGCTTCTTTATAAGATGCTCGCGTCCACTATGTAGTTCTCAAACAACAACCCCGTCGCACCCATCCCCGCACCAACGGATAAACCGTGGCCCGGATAAGGACTGCGCAGGAAACCAGAAACAAACAAACACCGGCCCATTCACGAACCGGTCCCTGTTGCCTCAGGACCCAACAGTGTGCCAAACAACAACCCCCCGGACAACCCCCACACGTTCCAGGCACCCCCGCGAAGGGGACACCGTACTGGCATGGAAACCGCCAAAAGACCATCTATCCGTTGATATTCCACCCTCGAGCACCCACCGCAGAACAAACGCCTGCGCAATGGGCTCTCCTGCAAACCGCACAACCAACACTTGGGAAGGCCCTGCGAGTCTGAGGCGCTCCTTAGAAAGGAGGTGATCCAGCCGCACCTTCCGGTACGGCTACCTTGTTACGACTTAGTCCCAATCGCCGGTCCCACCTTCGACGGCTCCCTCCCACAAGGGGTTAGGCCACCGGCTTCGGGTGTTACCAACTTTCGTGACTTGACGGGCGGTGTGTACAAGGCCCGGGAACGTATTCACCGCAGCGTTGCTGATCTGCGATTACTAGCGACTCCGACTTCATGAGGTCGAGTTGCAGACCTCAATCCGAACTGAGACCGGCTTTTTGGGATTAGCTCCACCTCACAGTATCGCAACCCTTTGTACCGGCCATTGTAGCATGCGTGAAGCCCAAGACATAAGGGGCATGATGATTTGACGTCGTCCCCACCTTCCTCCGAGTTGACCCCGGCAGTCTCCTATGAGTCCCCGCCATAACGCGCTGGCAACATAGAACGAGGGTTGCGCTCGTTGCGGGACTTAACCCAACATCTCACGACACGAGCTGACGACAACCATGCACCACCTGTAAACCAGCCCCGAAGGGAAACCGCATTTCTGCGGCGGTCCGGTCCATGTCAAGCCTTGGTAAGGTTCTTCGCGTTGCATCGAATTAATCCGCATGCTCCGCCGCTTGTGCGGGCCCCCGTCAATTCCTTTGAGTTTTAGCCTTGCGGCCGTACTCCCCAGGCGGGGCACTTAATGCGTTAGCTACGGCGCGGAAAACGTGGAATGTCCCCCACACCTAGTGCCCAACGTTTACGGCATGGACTACCAGGGTATCTAATCCTGTTCGCTCCCCATGCTTTCGCTCCTCAGCGTCAGTTACAGCCCAGAGACCTGCCTTCGCCATCGGTGTTCCTCCTGATATCTGCGCATTTCACCGCTACACCAGGAATTCCAGTCTCCCCTACTGCACTCTAGTCTGCCCGTACCCACTGCAGACCCGGGGTTGAGCCCCGGGCTTTCACAGCAGACGCGACAAACCGCCTACGAGCTCTTTACGCCCAATAATTCCGGACAACGCTTGCGCCCTACGTATTACCGCGGCTGCTGGCACGTAGTTAGCCGGCGCTTCTTCTGCAGGTACCGTCACTTTCGCTTCTTCCCTGCTGAAAGAGGTTTACAACCCGAAGGCCGTCATCCCTCACGCGGCGTCGCTGCATCAGGCTTTCGCCCATTGTGCAATATTCCCCACTGCTGCCTCCCGTAGGAGTCTGGGCCGTGTCTCAGTCCCAGTGTGGCCGGTCACCCTCTCAGGCCGGCTACCCGTCGTCGCCTTGGTGAGCCATTACCTCACCAACAAGCTGATAGGCCGCGAGTCCATCCAAAACCAAAAAATCTTTCCACCCACCACCATGCGGTGACAGGTCGTATCCGGTATTAGACCCGGTTTCCCAGGCTTATCCCAGAGTCAAGGGCAGGTTACTCACGTGTTACTCACCCGTTCGCCACTAATCCCCGGTGCAAGCACCGGATCATCGTTCGACTTGCATGTGTTAAGCACGCCGCCAGCGTTCGTCCTGAGCCAGGATCAAACTCTCCGTTAATGTTTACTAACAGACACAACACCGGCCCCCGGGAAAACGGGAACCAGCACTGCACTAAATTCAAACCAGGCTAAAAAACATCGCGGCACACCACGGAGGCGGTGCCCCACGACAATAATTCAACCAATAAAATAATTGGTATCAACAAACTTGGCACACTATTGAGTTCTCAAACAACAGGAGCACCCGGCACCAGTCGGACCCTTCTTCAAGGCCCTCCATCGCTCCGGAGCAACTTTTCAAATTTACCCGATCCTGCAGCAGTTCGCAAATCGCCTTCCGGCTGATTCCTACTGCAACCACGGTCCCCGCAACCTCATCCGCACGGTAAATCGAACCGTTTGAAAGTGATTGTTTTGAAGGGGTTGGCCTCCCTGCCTGCTAAGCGCTTTCGCTTCCTAGCTGCGGTGGCTTGGAAGACATTACACGCCTTCGCGGACCACCGCAAATCCGCCTCCGGGGACAGCGCCGGCTGCCGCGGAAAACCGCGGATCCACGCGGATCTTCCCGCTCCCGGATCCGCGGCGACGGCCCCGGCCGGCCGCGCACCGAACAGGCACGGCAGCAAAACCAAGTCCATCATCCCGAACACGGAACCGGCGGCAAAGCCCCGTCCGCAGCACGGCCGGTGTGGCCAAGCACTCAAACGCCCGCGGCTCCCCTGCCCGCATCCGTCCGGAATCCGCGCGGACCTCCCGCCGCCAGAACGCTACCGGAACCCCGCAGGGAAAAGTGTGCTTAAAATCCAACACCAGCCGGCACTTCGCGCTGCGCACCAGCCGGTCCCACGGCCGGCAGGACCGCCACCTGCATGCCGGAGCGGAACCAGGCCGCGCCGGCCACCGGCAGCACCCGGGCCAGGACGCCGGCACGGCGCCAGCGCCCCGCGGCAGGAGCACCGGAATCCCGGGCCCGGCCCGACCCCGACGGAGCAGCTGCAGCCCCGCGGCGGGAGCCGGCACGCAGGCCTGCAGCCAGGACACCGGAACGGCGTTGAGGTTATGCAGGTTGGCGTGGTTTCCGGCAACGGGCCTTAAATGGGTGAAGGGCTCCACCGTCATGGTGGAGCCCTTCACGCTCAAAAGATGTCCGGCGGTGACCTACTCTCCCACACCCTCCCGGGTGCAGTACCATCGGCGCTGTGGGTCTTAGCTTCCGGGTTCGGAATGGGACCGGGCGTTTCCCCCACGCTATGACCGCCGTAACCCTTGCCACCCCGGTTCCGGCCCGCGCGGGCGGACGGAAGGGGTGAAACCTTCGGTTACATCAGTTCATTCTTGGACTGTATGCAATTGTGGTGTTCCCTGGGACGTTTGTTGTCCGGGAACCACATAGTGGACGCGATGCAAGTATCTTTTCCTTCCCCTGTGTATTGCCGTGGAACCGTTTGAAGTCGGTTCGACGGCCAGGGAAGTGTGTGGTGTAAGTTATCGGCCTATTAGTACCGGTCAGCTTCACAGGTCTTTAGTCCCTGCTTCCACATCCGGCCTATCAACCCAGTGGTCTGGCTGGGGGCCTCCCACACCTCGAGGGTGTATGGAAATCTCATCTTGAAGCCGGCTTCCCGCTTAGATGCTTTCAGCGGTTATCCAATCCGAACGTAGCTAATCAGCGATGCACTTGGCAGTACAACTGACACACCAGAGGTTCGTCCGTCCCGGTCCTCTCGTACTAAGGACAGACCTTCTCAAATTTCCTGCGCGCGCAGCGGATAGGGACCGAACTGTCTCACGACGTTCTAAACCCAGCTCGCGTACCGCTTTAATGGGCGAACAGCCCAACCCTTGGGACCTACTCCAGCCCCAGGATGCGACGAGCCGACATCGAGGTGCCAAACCATGCCGTCGATATGGACTCTTGGGCAAGATCAGCCTGTTATCCCCGAGGTACCTTTTATCCGTTGAGCGACGGCCATTCCACAATGTGCCGCCGGATCACTAGTCCCGACTTTCGTCCCTGCTTGAGATGTCTCTCTCACAGTCAAGCTCCCTTGTGCACTTACACTCGCCACCTGATTGCCAACCAGGCTGAGGGAACCTTTGGGCGCCTCCGTTACTCTTTAGGAGGCAACCGCCCCAGTTAAACTACCCATCAGGCACTGTCCCTGACCCGGATTACGGGCCGAAGTTAGATGTCCAGAGTGACCAGAGTGGTATTTCAACGATGACTCCACCCGAACTGGCGTCCGGGCTTCACAGTCTCCCACCTATCCTACACAAGCCACACCGAACACCAATACCAAACTATAGTAAAGGTCTCGGGGTCTTTCCGTCCTGCTGCGCGTAACGAGCATCTTTACTCGTAGTGCAATTTCGCCGAGTTTATGGTTGAGACAGCGGGGAAGTCGTTACTCCATTCGTGCAGGTCGGAACTTACCCGACAAGGAATTTCGCTACCTTAGGATGGTTATAGTTACCACCGCCGTTTACTGGGGCTTAAATTCTCAGCTTCGCCCCCGAAGGGGCTAACCGGTCCTCTTAACCTTCCAGCACCGGGCAGGAGTCAGTCCGTATACATCGTCTTGCGACTTCGCACGGACCTGTGTTTTTAGTAAACAGTCGCTTCCCCCTGGTCTCTGCGGCCCACACCCGCTCCACAGAGCAAGTCTGTATCACGGGGCAGGCCCCCCTTCTCCCGAAGTTACGGGGGCATTTTGCCGAGTTCCTTAACCATAATTCTCTCGATCGCCTTGGTATTCTCTACCTGATCACCTGTGTCGGTTTGGGGTACGGGCGGCTAAAACCTCGCGTCGATGCTTTTCTCGGCAGCATAGGATCACCAGATCCCCCCATACGGGGGTCCCGTCAGGTCTCAGGCTTAATGAACGGCGGATTTGCCTACCGTTCGCCCTACATCCTTGGACCGGGACTACCATCGCCCGGCCTGGCTACCTTCCTGCGTCACACCTGTTAATACGCTTACCTCCCCGGTTCAGGTCCCGCGCGCCCCGCACATACTGGCCCCGAAGGGCACGGATGCACGGTTTGGACGGTTAGTATCACCGGCTCGGTATGGGCGGTTTTTCGCCGGTACGGGAATATCAACCCGTTGTCCATCGACTACGCCTGTCGGCCTCGCCTTAGGTCCCGACTTACCCAGGGCAGATTAGCTTGACCCTGGAACCCTTGATCATTCGGCGGACGGGTTTCCCACCCGTCTTTCGCTACTCATGCCTGCATTCTCACTCGTGTAGGCTCCACCGCTGGTTTCCACCGCGGCTTCACTGCCCACACGACGCTCCCCTACCCATCCACGCCCCTGAACCAAGGGAACAAGTCCCCGGCTTGGGTAATACGTGAATGCCACAACTTCGGCGGTGTACTTGAGCCCCGCTACATTGTCGGCGCGGAATCACTTGACCAGTGAGCTATTACGCACTCTTTCAAGGATGGCTGCTTCTAAGCCAACCTCCTGGTTGTCTTCGCAACTCCACATCCTTTCCCACTTAGCACACGCTTAGGGGCCTTAGTTGGTGGTCTGGGCTGTTTCCCTCTCGACTATGAAGCTTATCCCCCACAGTCTCACTGCTGCGCTCTCACTTGCCGGCATTCGGAGTTTGGCTGACGTCAGTAACCTTGTAGGGCCCATCGGCCATCCAGTAGCTCTACCTCCGGCAAGAAACACGCAACGCTGCACCTAAATGCATTTCGGGGAGAACCAGCTATCACGGAGTTTGATTGGCCTTTCACCCCTACCCACAGCTCATCCCCTCCATTTTCAACTGAAGTGGGTTCGGTCCTCCACGCGCTCTTACACGCGCTTCAACCTGGCCATGGGTAGATCACTCCGCTTCGGGTCTAGATCACGCCACTGCAACGCCCTGTTCAGACTCGCTTTCGCTACGGCTTCCCCACACGGGTTAACCTCGCGACGTAACACTAACTCGCAGGCTCATTCTTCAAAAGGCACGCCGTCACAGCTGCTAGGGCTGCTCCGACGGATTGTAAGCACACGGTTTCAGGTACTGTTTCACTCCCCTCCCGGGGTACTTTTCACCTTTCCCTCACGGTACTTGTCCGCTATCGGTCATCAGGTAGTATTTAGGCTTACCAGGTGGTCCTGGCAGATTCGCACGGGATTTCTCGGGCCCCGTGCTACTTGGGATACTCTCCAAGCGGCAGCACACATTACGGTTACAGGGCTAACACCTTCTCCGGCCGGCCTTTCAAGACCGTTCACCTATGCATCTGCACTCACTTCAGCTGTCCGGCAGAACAGCAACGGAAAGTCCCGCAACCCCGGCCATGCAACGCCCGCCGGCTATCACACATGACTCGGTTTAGCCTCATCCGCGTTCGCTCGCCACTACTAACGGAATCACTGTTGTTTTCTCTTCCTGCGGGTACTGAGATGTTTCACTTCCCCGCGTTCCCTCCACGTACCCTATGTGTTCAGATACGGGTCACCAGGTAACACAAGTGCCCCTGGCGGGGTTTCCCCATTCGGACATCCTGGGATCAAAGTTCGGTTATCAACTCCCCCAGGCTTTTCGCAGATTCCCACGTCCTTCTTCGGCTCCTGATGCCAAGGCATCCACCGTGTGCTCTTAAAAACTTGACCACAAAAGATCAAAATCAGCATTTAATATCGAGAGAACCACAGATCCAAAACAGATCCAGGTTCATCAAAATTGCTTCTTTATAAGATGCTCGCGTCCACTATGTAGTTCTCAAACAACAACCCCGTCGCACCCATCCCCGCACCACGGATAAACCGTGGCCCGGATAAGGACTGCGCAGGAAACCAGAAACAAACAAACACCGGCCCATTCACGAACCGGTCCCTGTTGCCTCAGGACCCAACAGTGTGCCAAACAACAACCCCCCGGACAACCCCCACACGTTCCAGGCACCCCCGCGAAGGGGACACCGTACTGGCATGGAAACCGCCAAAAGACCATCTATCCGTTGATATTCCACCCTCGAGCACCCACCGCAGAACAAACGCCTGCGCAATGGGCTCTCCTGCAAACCGCACAACCAACACTTGGGAAGGCCCTGCGAGTCTGAGGCGCTCCTTAGAAAGGAGGTGATCCAGCCGCACCTTCCGGTACGGCTACCTTGTTACGACTTAGTCCCAATCGCCGGTCCCACCTTCGACGGCTCCCTCCCACAAGGGGTTAGGCCACCGGCTTCGGGTGTTACCAACTTTCGTGACTTGACGGGCGGTGTGTACAAGGCCCGGGAACGTATTCACCGCAGCGTTGCTGATCTGCGATTACTAGCGACTCCGACTTCATGAGGTCGAGTTGCAGACCTCAATCCGAACTGAGACCGGCTTTTTGGGATTAGCTCCACCTCACAGTATCGCAACCCTTTGTACCGGCCATTGTAGCATGCGTGAAGCCCAAGACATAAGGGGCATGATGATTTGACGTCGTCCCCACCTTCCTCCGAGTTGACCCCGGCAGTCTCCTATGAGTCCCCGCCATAACGCGCTGGCAACATAGAACGAGGGTTGCGCTCGTTGCGGGACTTAACCCAACATCTCACGACACGAGCTGACGACAACCATGCACCACCTGTAAACCAGCCCCGAAGGGAAACCGCATTTCTGCGGCGGTCCGGTCCATGTCAAGCCTTGGTAAGGTTCTTCGCGTTGCATCGAATTAATCCGCATGCTCCGCCGCTTGTGCGGGCCCCCGTCAATTCCTTTGAGTTTTAGCCTTGCGGCCGTACTCCCCAGGCGGGGCACTTAATGCGTTAGCTACGGCGCGGAAAACGTGGAATGTCCCCCACACCTAGTGCCCAACGTTTACGGCATGGACTACCAGGGTATCTAATCCTGTTCGCTCCCCATGCTTTCGCTCCTCAGCGTCAGTTACAGCCCAGAGACCTGCCTTCGCCATCGGTGTTCCTCCTGATATCTGCGCATTTCACCGCTACACCAGGAATTCCAGTCTCCCCTACTGCACTCTAGTCTGCCCGTACCCACTGCAGACCCGGGGTTGAGCCCCGGGCTTTCACAGCAGACGCGACAAACCGCCTACGAGCTCTTTACGCCCAATAATTCCGGACAACGCTTGCGCCCTACGTATTACCGCGGCTGCTGGCACGTAGTTAGCCGGCGCTTCTTCTGCAGGTACCGTCACTTTCGCTTCTTCCCTGCTGAAAGAGGTTTACAACCCGAAGGCCGTCATCCCTCACGCGGCGTCGCTGCATCAGGCTTTCGCCCATTGTGCAATATTCCCCACTGCTGCCTCCCGTAGGAGTCTGGGCCGTGTCTCAGTCCCAGTGTGGCCGGTCACCCTCTCAGGCCGGCTACCCGTCGTCGCCTTGGTGAGCCATTACCTCACCAACAAGCTGATAGGCCGCGAGTCCATCCAAAACCAAAAAATCTTTCCACCCACCACCATGCGGTGACAGGTCGTATCCGGTATTAGACCCGGTTTCCCAGGCTTATCCCAGAGTCAAGGGCAGGTTACTCACGTGTTACTCACCCGTTCGCCACTAATCCCCGGTGCAAGCACCGGATCATCGTTCGACTTGCATGTGTTAAGCACGCCGCCAGCGTTCGTCCTGAGCCAGGATCAAACTCTCCGTTAATGTTTACTAACAGACACAACACCGGCCCCCGGGAAAACGGGAACCAGCACTGCACTAAATTCAAACCAGGCTAAAAAACATCGCGGCACACCACGGAGGCGGTGCCCCACGACAATAATTCAACCAATAAAATAATTGGTATCAACAAACTTGGCACACTATTGAGTTCTCAAACAACAGGAGCACCCGGCACCAGTCGGACCCTTCTTCAAGGCCCTCCATCGCTCCGGAGCAACTTTTCAAATTTACCCGATCCTGCAGCAGTTCGCAAATCGCCTTCCGGCTGATTCCTACTGCAACCACGGTCCCCGCAACCTCATCCGCACGGTAAATCGAACCGTTTGAAAGTGATTGTTTTGAAGGGGTTGGCCTCCCTGCCTGCTAAGCGCTTTCGCTTCCTAGCTGCGGTGGCTTGGAAGACATTACACGCCTTCGCGGACCACCGCAAATCCGCCTCCGGGGACAGCGCCGGCTGCCGCGGAAAACCGCGGATCCACGCGGATCTTCCCGCTCCCGGATCCGCGGCGACGGCCCCGGCCGGCCGCGCACCGAACAGGCACGGCAGCAAAACCAAGTCCATCATCCCGAACACGGAACCGGCGGCAAAGCCCCGTCCGCAGCACGGCCGGTGTGGCCAAGCACTCAAACGCCCGCGGCTCCCCTGCCCGCATCCGTCCGGAATCCGCGCGGACCTCCCGCCGCCAGAACGCTACCGGAACCCCGCAGGGAAAAGTGTGCTTAAAATCCAACACCAGCCGGCACTTCGCGCTGCGCACCAGCCGGTCCCACGGCCGGCAGGACCGCCACCTGCATGCCGGAGCGGAACCAGGCCGCGCCGGCCACCGGCAGCACCCGGGCCAGGACGCCGGCACGGCGCCAGCGCCCCGCGGCAGGAGCACCGGAATCCCGGGCCCGGCCCGACCCCGACGGAGCAGCTGCAGCCCCGCGGCGGGAGCCGGCACGCAGGCCTGCAGCCAGGACACCGGAACGGCGTTGAGGTTATGCAGGTTGGCGTGGTTTCCGGCAACGGGCCTTAAATGGGTGAAGGGCTCCACCGTCATGGTGGAGCCCTTCACGCTCAAAAGATGTCCGGCGGTGACCTACTCTCCCACACCCTCCCGGGTGCAGTACCATCGGCGCTGTGGGTCTTAGCTTCCGGGTTCGGAATGGGACCGGGCGTTTCCCCCACGCTATGACCGCCGTAACCCTTGCCACCCCGGTTCCGGCCCGCGCGGGCGGACGGAAGGGGTGAAACCTTCGGTTACATCAGTTCATTCTTGGACTGTATGCAATTGTGGTGTTCCCTGGGACGTTTGTTGTCCGGGAACCACATAGTGGACGCGATGCAAGTATCTTTTCCTTCCCCTGTGTATTGCCGTGGAACCGTTTGAAGTCGGTTCGACGGCCAGGGAAGTGTGTGGTGTAAGTTATCGGCCTATTAGTACCGGTCAGCTTCACAGGTCTTTAGTCCCTGCTTCCACATCCGGCCTATCAACCCAGTGGTCTGGCTGGGGGCCTCCCACACCTCGAGGGTGTATGGAAATCTCATCTTGAAGCCGGCTTCCCGCTTAGATGCTTTCAGCGGTTATCCAATCCGAACGTAGCTAATCAGCGATGCACTTGGCAGTACAACTGACACACCAGAGGTTCGTCCGTCCCGGTCCTCTCGTACTAAGGACAGACCTTCTCAAATTTCCTGCGCGCGCAGCGGATAGGGACCGAACTGTCTCACGACGTTCTAAACCCAGCTCGCGTACCGCTTTAATGGGCGAACAGCCCAACCCTTGGGACCTACTCCAGCCCCAGGATGCGACGAGCCGACATCGAGGTGCCAAACCATGCCGTCGATATGGACTCTTGGGCAAGATCAGCCTGTTATCCCCGAGGTACCTTTTATCCGTTGAGCGACGGCCATTCCACAATGTGCCGCCGGATCACTAGTCCCGACTTTCGTCCCTGCTTGAGATGTCTCTCTCACAGTCAAGCTCCCTTGTGCACTTACACTCGCCACCTGATTGCCAACCAGGCTGAGGGAACCTTTGGGCGCCTCCGTTACTCTTTAGGAGGCAACCGCCCCAGTTAAACTACCCATCAGGCACTGTCCCTGACCCGGATTACGGGCCGAAGTTAGATGTCCAGAGTGACCAGAGTGGTATTTCAACGATGACTCCACCCGAACTGGCGTCCGGGCTTCACAGTCTCCCACCTATCCTACACAAGCCACACCGAACACCAATACCAAACTATAGTAAAGGTCTCGGGGTCTTTCCGTCCTGCTGCGCGTAACGAGCATCTTTACTCGTAGTGCAATTTCGCCGAGTTTATGGTTGAGACAGCGGGGAAGTCGTTACTCCATTCGTGCAGGTCGGAACTTACCCGACAAGGAATTTCGCTACCTTAGGATGGTTATAGTTACCACCGCCGTTTACTGGGGCTTAAATTCTCAGCTTCGCCCCCGAAGGGGCTAACCGGTCCTCTTAACCTTCCAGCACCGGGCAGGAGTCAGTCCGTATACATCGTCTTGCGACTTCGCACGGACCTGTGTTTTTAGTAAACAGTCGCTTCCCCCTGGTCTCTGCGGCCCACACCCGCTCCACAGAGCAAGTCTGTATCACGGGGCAGGCCCCCCTTCTCCCGAAGTTACGGGGGCATTTTGCCGAGTTCCTTAACCATAATTCTCTCGATCGCCTTGGTATTCTCTACCTGATCACCTGTGTCGGTTTGGGGTACGGGCGGCTAAAACCTCGCGTCGATGCTTTTCTCGGCAGCATAGGATCACCAGATCCCCCCATACGGGGGTCCCGTCAGGTCTCAGGCTTAATGAACGGCGGATTTGCCTACCGTTCGCCCTACATCCTTGGACCGGGACTACCATCGCCCGGCCTGGCTACCTTCCTGCGTCACACCTGTTAATACGCTTACCTCCCCGGTTCAGGTCCCGCGCGCCCCGCACATACTGGCCCCGAAGGGCACGGATGCACGGTTTGGACGGTTAGTATCACCGGCTCGGTATGGGCGGTTTTTCGCCGGTACGGGAATATCAACCCGTTGTCCATCGACTACGCCTGTCGGCCTCGCCTTAGGTCCCGACTTACCCAGGGCAGATTAGCTTGACCCTGGAACCCTTGATCATTCGGCGGACGGGTTTCCCACCCGTCTTTCGCTACTCATGCCTGCATTCTCACTCGTGTAGGCTCCACCGCTGGTTTCCACCGCGGCTTCACTGCCCACACGACGCTCCCCTACCCATCCACGCCCCTGAACCAAGGGAACAAGTCCCCGGCTTGGGTAATACGTGAATGCCACAACTTCGGCGGTGTACTTGAGCCCCGCTACATTGTCGGCGCGGAATCACTTGACCAGTGAGCTATTACGCACTCTTTCAAGGATGGCTGCTTCTAAGCCAACCTCCTGGTTGTCTTCGCAACTCCACATCCTTTCCCACTTAGCACACGCTTAGGGGCCTTAGTTGGTGGTCTGGGCTGTTTCCCTCTCGACTATGAAGCTTATCCCCCACAGTCTCACTGCTGCGCTCTCACTTGCCGGCATTCGGAGTTTGGCTGACGTCAGTAACCTTGTAGGGCCCATCGGCCATCCAGTAGCTCTACCTCCGGCAAGAAACACGCAACGCTGCACCTAAATGCATTTCGGGGAGAACCAGCTATCACGGAGTTTGATTGGCCTTTCACCCCTACCCACAGCTCATCCCCTCCATTTTCAACTGAAGTGGGTTCGGTCCTCCACGCGCTCTTACACGCGCTTCAACCTGGCCATGGGTAGATCACTCCGCTTCGGGTCTAGATCACGCCACTGCAACGCCCTGTTCAGACTCGCTTTCGCTACGGCTTCCCCACACGGGTTAACCTCGCGACGTAACACTAACTCGCAGGCTCATTCTTCAAAAGGCACGCCGTCACAGCTGCTAGGGCTGCTCCGACGGATTGTAAGCACACGGTTTCAGGTACTGTTTCACTCCCCTCCCGGGGTACTTTTCACCTTTCCCTCACGGTACTTGTCCGCTATCGGTCATCAGGTAGTATTTAGGCTTACCAGGTGGTCCTGGCAGATTCGCACGGGATTTCTCGGGCCCCGTGCTACTTGGGATACTCTCCAAGCGGCAGCACACATTACGGTTACAGGGCTAACACCTTCTCCGGCCGGCCTTTCAAGACCGTTCACCTATGCATCTGCACTCACTTCAGCTGTCCGGCAGAACAGCAACGGAAAGTCCCGCAACCCCGGCCATGCAACGCCCGCCGGCTATCACACATGACTCGGTTTAGCCTCATCCGCGTTCGCTCGCCACTACTAACGGAATCACTGTTGTTTTCTCTTCCTGCGGGTACTGAGATGTTTCACTTCCCCGCGTTCCCTCCACGTACCCTATGTGTTCAGATACGGGTCACCAGGTAACACAAGTGCCCCTGGCGGGGTTTCCCCATTCGGACATCCTGGGATCAAAGTTCGGTTATCAACTCCCCCAGGCTTTTCGCAGATTCCCACGTCCTTCTTCGGCTCCTGATGCCAAGGCATCCACCGTGTGCTCTTAAAAACTTGACCACAAAAGATCAAAATCAGCATTTAATATCGAGAGAACCACAGATCCAAAACAGATCCAGGTTCATCAAAATTGCTTCTTTATAAGATGCTCGCGTCCACTATGTAGTTCTCAAACAACAACCCCGTCGCACCCATCCCCGCACCACGGATAAACCGTGGCCCGGATAAGGACTGCGCAGGAAACCAGAAACAAACAAACACCGGCCCATTCACGAACCGGTCCCTGTTGCCTCAGGACCCAACAGTGTGCCAAACAACAACCCCCCGGACAACCCCCACACGTTCCAGGCACCCCCGCGAAGGGGACACCGTACTGGCATGGAAACCGCCAAAAGACCATCTATCCGTTGATATTCCACCCTCGAGCACCCACCGCAGAACAAACGCCTGCGCAATGGGCTCTCCTGCAAACCGCACAACCAACACTTGGGAAGGCCCTGCGAGTCTGAGGCGCTCCTTAGAAAGGAGGTGATCCAGCCGCACCTTCCGGTACGGCTACCTTGTTACGACTTAGTCCCAATCGCCGGTCCCACCTTCGACGGCTCCCTCCCACAAGGGGTTAGGCCACCGGCTTCGGGTGTTACCAACTTTCGTGACTTGACGGGCGGTGTGTACAAGGCCCGGGAACGTATTCACCGCAGCGTTGCTGATCTGCGATTACTAGCGACTCCGACTTCATGAGGTCGAGTTGCAGACCTCAATCCGAACTGAGACCGGCTTTTTGGGATTAGCTCCACCTCACAGTATCGCAACCCTTTGTACCGGCCATTGTAGCATGCGTGAAGCCCAAGACATAAGGGGCATGATGATTTGACGTCGTCCCCACCTTCCTCCGAGTTGACCCCGGCAGTCTCCTATGAGTCCCCGCCATAACGCGCTGGCAACATAGAACGAGGGTTGCGCTCGTTGCGGGACTTAACCCAACATCTCACGACACGAGCTGACGACAACCATGCACCACCTGTAAACCAGCCCCGAAGGGAAACCGCATTTCTGCGGCGGTCCGGTCCATGTCAAGCCTTGGTAAGGTTCTTCGCGTTGCATCGAATTAATCCGCATGCTCCGCCGCTTGTGCGGGCCCCCGTCAATTCCTTTGAGTTTTAGCCTTGCGGCCGTACTCCCCAGGCGGGGCACTTAATGCGTTAGCTACGGCGCGGAAAACGTGGAATGTCCCCCACACCTAGTGCCCAACGTTTACGGCATGGACTACCAGGGTATCTAATCCTGTTCGCTCCCCATGCTTTCGCTCCTCAGCGTCAGTTACAGCCCAGAGACCTGCCTTCGCCATCGGTGTTCCTCCTGATATCTGCGCATTTCACCGCTACACCAGGAATTCCAGTCTCCCCTACTGCACTCTAGTCTGCCCGTACCCACTGCAGACCCGGGGTTGAGCCCCGGGCTTTCACAGCAGACGCGACAAACCGCCTACGAGCTCTTTACGCCCAATAATTCCGGACAACGCTTGCGCCCTACGTATTACCGCGGCTGCTGGCACGTAGTTAGCCGGCGCTTCTTCTGCAGGTACCGTCACTTTCGCTTCTTCCCTGCTGAAAGAGGTTTACAACCCGAAGGCCGTCATCCCTCACGCGGCGTCGCTGCATCAGGCTTTCGCCCATTGTGCAATATTCCCCACTGCTGCCTCCCGTAGGAGTCTGGGCCGTGTCTCAGTCCCAGTGTGGCCGGTCACCCTCTCAGGCCGGCTACCCGTCGTCGCCTTGGTGAGCCATTACCTCACCAACAAGCTGATAGGCCGCGAGTCCATCCAAAACCAAAAAATCTTTCCACCCACCACCATGCGGTGACAGGTCGTATCCGGTATTAGACCCGGTTTCCCAGGCTTATCCCAGAGTCAAGGGCAGGTTACTCACGTGTTACTCACCCGTTCGCCACTAATCCCCGGTGCAAGCACCGGATCATCGTTCGACTTGCATGTGTTAAGCACGCCGCCAGCGTTCGTCCTGAGCCAGGATCAAACTCTCCGTTAATGTTTACTAACAGACACAACACCGGCCCCCGGGAAAACGGGAACCAGCACTGCACTAAATTCAAACCAGGCTAAAAAACATCGCGGCACACCACGGAGGCGGTGCCCCACGACAATAATTCAACCAATAAAATAATTGGTATCAACAAACTTGGCACACTATTGAGTTCTCAAACAACAGGAGCACCCGGCACCAGTCGGACCCTTCTTCAAGGCCCTCCATCGCTCCGGAGCAACTTTTCAAATTTACCCGATCCTGCAGCAGTTCGCAAATCGCCTTCCGGCTGATTCCTACTGCAACCACGGTCCCCGCAACCTCATCCGCACGGTAAATCGAACCGTTTGAAAGTGATTGTTTTGAAGGGGTTGGCCTCCCTGCCTGCTAAGCGCTTTCGCTTCCTAGCTGCGGTGGCTTGGAAGACATTACACGCCTTCGCGGACCACCGCAAATCCGCCTCCGGGGACAGCGCCGGCTGCCGCGGAAAACCGCGGATCCACGCGGATCTTCCCGCTCCCGGATCCGCGGCGACGGCCCCGGCCGGCCGCGCACCGAACAGGCACGGCAGCAAAACCAAGTCCATCATCCCGAACACGGAACCGGCGGCAAAGCCCCGTCCGCAGCACGGCCGGTGTGGCCAAGCACTCAAACGCCCGCGGCTCCCCTGCCCGCATCCGTCCGGAATCCGCGCGGACCTCCCGCCGCCAGAACGCTACCGGAACCCCGCAGGGAAAAGTGTGCTTAAAATCCAACACCAGCCGGCACTTCGCGCTGCGCACCAGCCGGTCCCACGGCCGGCAGGACCGCCACCTGCATGCCGGAGCGGAACCAGGCCGCGCCGGCCACCGGCAGCACCCGGGCCAGGACGCCGGCACGGCGCCAGCGCCCCGCGGCAGGAGCACCGGAATCCCGGGCCCGGCCCGACCCCGACGGAGCAGCTGCAGCCCCGCGGCGGGAGCCGGCACGCAGGCCTGCAGCCAGGACACCGGAACGGCGTTGAGGTTATGCAGGTTGGCGTGGTTTCCGGCAACGGGCCTTAAATGGGTGAAGGGCTCCACCGTCATGGTGGAGCCCTTCACGCTCAAAAGATGTCCGGCGGTGACCTACTCTCCCACACCCTCCCGGGTGCAGTACCATCGGCGCTGTGGGTCTTAGCTTCCGGGTTCGGAATGGGACCGGGCGTTTCCCCCACGCTATGACCGCCGTAACCCTTGCCACCCCGGTTCCGGCCCGCGCGGGCGGGCGGAAGGGGTGAAACCTTCGGTTACATCAGTTCATTCTTGGACTGTATGCAATTGTGGTGTTCCCTGGGACGTTTGTTGTCCGGGAACCACATAGTGGACGCGATGCAAGTATCTTTTCCTTCCCCTGTGTATTGCCGTGGAACCGTTTGAAGTCGGTTCGACGGCCAGGGAAGTGTGTGGTGTAAGTTATCGGCCTATTAGTACCGGTCAGCTTCACAGGTCTTTAGTCCCTGCTTCCACATCCGGCCTATCAACCCAGTGGTCTGGCTGGGGGCCTCCCACACCTCGAGGGTGTATGGAAATCTCATCTTGAAGCCGGCTTCCCGCTTAGATGCTTTCAGCGGTTATCCAATCCGAACGTAGCTAATCAGCGATGCACTTGGCAGTACAACTGACACACCAGAGGTTCGTCCGTCCCGGTCCTCTCGTACTAAGGACAGACCTTCTCAAATTTCCTGCGCGCGCAGCGGATAGGGACCGAACTGTCTCACGACGTTCTAAACCCAGCTCGCGTACCGCTTTAATGGGCGAACAGCCCAACCCTTGGGACCTACTCCAGCCCCAGGATGCGACGAGCCGACATCGAGGTGCCAAACCATGCCGTCGATATGGACTCTTGGGCAAGATCAGCCTGTTATCCCCGAGGTACCTTTTATCCGTTGAGCGACGGCCATTCCACAATGTGCCGCCGGATCACTAGTCCCGACTTTCGTCCCTGCTTGAGATGTCTCTCTCACAGTCAAGCTCCCTTGTGCACTTACACTCGCCACCTGATTGCCAACCAGGCTGAGGGAACCTTTGGGCGCCTCCGTTACTCTTTAGGAGGCAACCGCCCCAGTTAAACTACCCATCAGGCACTGTCCCTGACCCGGATTACGGGCCGAAGTTAGATGTCCAGAGTGACCAGAGTGGTATTTCAACGATGACTCCACCCGAACTGGCGTCCGGGCTTCACAGTCTCCCACCTATCCTACACAAGCCACACCGAACACCAATACCAAACTATAGTAAAGGTCTCGGGGTCTTTCCGTCCTGCTGCGCGTAACGAGCATCTTTACTCGTAGTGCAATTTCGCCGAGTTTATGGTTGAGACAGCGGGGAAGTCGTTACTCCATTCGTGCAGGTCGGAACTTACCCGACAAGGAATTTCGCTACCTTAGGATGGTTATAGTTACCACCGCCGTTTACTGGGGCTTAAATTCTCAGCTTCGCCCCCGAAGGGGCTAACCGGTCCTCTTAACCTTCCAGCACCGGGCAGGAGTCAGTCCGTATACATCGTCTTGCGACTTCGCACGGACCTGTGTTTTTAGTAAACAGTCGCTTCCCCCTGGTCTCTGCGGCCCACACCCGCTCCACAGAGCAAGTCTGTATCACGGGGCAGGCCCCCCTTCTCCCGAAGTTACGGGGGCATTTTGCCGAGTTCCTTAACCATAATTCTCTCGATCGCCTTGGTATTCTCTACCTGATCACCTGTGTCGGTTTGGGGTACGGGCGGCTAAAACCTCGCGTCGATGCTTTTCTCGGCAGCATAGGATCACCAGATCCCCCCATACGGGGGTCCCGTCAGGTCTCAGGCTTAATGAACGGCGGATTTGCCTACCGTTCGCCCTACATCCTTGGACCGGGACTACCATCGCCCGGCCTGGCTACCTTCCTGCGTCACACCTGTTAATACGCTTACCTCCCCGGTTCAGGTCCCGCGCGCCCCGCACATACTGGCCCCGAAGGGCACGGATGCACGGTTTGGACGGTTAGTATCACCGGCTCGGTATGGGCGGTTTTTCGCCGGTACGGGAATATCAACCCGTTGTCCATCGACTACGCCTGTCGGCCTCGCCTTAGGTCCCGACTTACCCAGGGCAGATTAGCTTGACCCTGGAACCCTTGATCATTCGGCGGACGGGTTTCCCACCCGTCTTTCGCTACTCATGCCTGCATTCTCACTCGTGTAGGCTCCACCGCTGGTTTCCACCGCGGCTTCACTGCCCACACGACGCTCCCCTACCCATCCACGCCCCTGAACCAAGGGAACAAGTCCCCGGCTTGGGTAATACGTGAATGCCACAACTTCGGCGGTGTACTTGAGCCCCGCTACATTGTCGGCGCGGAATCACTTGACCAGTGAGCTATTACGCACTCTTTCAAGGATGGCTGCTTCTAAGCCAACCTCCTGGTTGTCTTCGCAACTCCACATCCTTTCCCACTTAGCACACGCTTAGGGGCCTTAGTTGGTGGTCTGGGCTGTTTCCCTCTCGACTATGAAGCTTATCCCCCACAGTCTCACTGCTGCGCTCTCACTTGCCGGCATTCGGAGTTTGGCTGACGTCAGTAACCTTGTAGGGCCCATCGGCCATCCAGTAGCTCTACCTCCGGCAAGAAACACGCAACGCTGCACCTAAATGCATTTCGGGGAGAACCAGCTATCACGGAGTTTGATTGGCCTTTCACCCCTACCCACAGCTCATCCCCTCCATTTTCAACTGAAGTGGGTTCGGTCCTCCACGCGCTCTTACACGCGCTTCAACCTGGCCATGGGTAGATCACTCCGCTTCGGGTCTAGATCACGCCACTGCAACGCCCTGTTCAGACTCGCTTTCGCTACGGCTTCCCCACACGGGTTAACCTCGCGACGTAACACTAACTCGCAGGCTCATTCTTCAAAAGGCACGCCGTCACAGCTGCTAGGGCTGCTCCGACGGATTGTAAGCACACGGTTTCAGGTACTGTTTCACTCCCCTCCCGGGGTACTTTTCACCTTTCCCTCACGGTACTTGTCCGCTATCGGTCATCAGGTAGTATTTAGGCTTACCAGGTGGTCCTGGCAGATTCGCACGGGATTTCTCGGGCCCCGTGCTACTTGGGATACTCTCCAAGCGGCAGCACACATTACGGTTACAGGGCTAACACCTTCTCCGGCCGGCCTTTCAAGACCGTTCACCTATGCATCTGCACTCACTTCAGCTGTCCGGCAGAACAGCAACGGAAAGTCCCGCAACCCCGGCCATGCAACGCCCGCCGGCTATCACACATGACTCGGTTTAGCCTCATCCGCGTTCGCTCGCCACTACTAACGGAATCACTGTTGTTTTCTCTTCCTGCGGGTACTGAGATGTTTCACTTCCCCGCGTTCCCTCCACGTACCCTATGTGTTCAGATACGGGTCACCAGGTAACACAAGTGCCCCTGGCGGGGTTTCCCCATTCGGACATCCTGGGATCAAAGTTCGGTTATCAACTCCCCCAGGCTTTTCGCAGATTCCCACGTCCTTCTTCGGCTCCTGATGCCAAGGCATCCACCGTGTGCTCTTAAAAACTTGACCACAAAAGATCAAAATCAGCATTTAATATCGAGAGAACCACAGATCCAAAACAGATCCAGGTTCATCAAAATTGCTTCTTTATAAGATGCTCGCGTCCACTATGTAGTTCTCAAACAACAACCCCGTCGCACCCATCCCCGCACCACGGATAAACCGTGGCCCGGATAAGGACTGCGCAGGAAACCAGAAACAAACAAACACCGGCCCATTCACGAACCGGTCCCTGTTGCCTCAGGACCCAACAGTGTGCCAAACAACAACCCCCCGGACAACCCCCACACGTTCCAGGCACCCCCGCAAAGGGGACACCGTACTGGCATGGAAACCGCCAAAAGACCATCTATCCGTTGATATTCCACCCTCGAGCACCCACCGCAGAACAAACGCCTGCGCAATGGGCTCTCCTGCAAACCGCACAACCAACACTTGGGAAGGCCCTGCGAGTCTGAGGCGCTCCTTAGAAAGGAGGTGATCCAGCCGCACCTTCCGGTACGGCTACCTTGTTACGACTTAGTCCCAATCGCCGGTCCCACCTTCGACGGCTCCCTCCCACAAGGGGTTAGGCCACCGGCTTCGGGTGTTACCAACTTTCGTGACTTGACGGGCGGTGTGTACAAGGCCCGGGAACGTATTCACCGCAGCGTTGCTGATCTGCGATTACTAGCGACTCCGACTTCATGAGGTCGAGTTGCAGACCTCAATCCGAACTGAGACCGGCTTTTTGGGATTAGCTCCACCTCACAGTATCGCAACCCTTTGTACCGGCCATTGTAGCATGCGTGAAGCCCAAGACATAAGGGGCATGATGATTTGACGTCGTCCCCACCTTCCTCCGAGTTGACCCCGGCAGTCTCCTATGAGTCCCCGCCATAACGCGCTGGCAACATAGAACGAGGGTTGCGCTCGTTGCGGGACTTAACCCAACATCTCACGACACGAGCTGACGACAACCATGCACCACCTGTAAACCAGCCCCGAAGGGAAACCGCATTTCTGCGGCGGTCCGGTCCATGTCAAGCCTTGGTAAGGTTCTTCGCGTTGCATCGAATTAATCCGCATGCTCCGCCGCTTGTGCGGGCCCCCGTCAATTCCTTTGAGTTTTAGCCTTGCGGCCGTACTCCCCAGGCGGGGCACTTAATGCGTTAGCTACGGCGCGGAAAACGTGGAATGTCCCCCACACCTAGTGCCCAACGTTTACGGCATGGACTACCAGGGTATCTAATCCTGTTCGCTCCCCATGCTTTCGCTCCTCAGCGTCAGTTACAGCCCAGAGACCTGCCTTCGCCATCGGTGTTCCTCCTGATATCTGCGCATTTCACCGCTACACCAGGAATTCCAGTCTCCCCTACTGCACTCTAGTCTGCCCGTACCCACTGCAGACCCGGGGTTGAGCCCCGGGCTTTCACAGCAGACGCGACAAACCGCCTACGAGCTCTTTACGCCCAATAATTCCGGACAACGCTTGCGCCCTACGTATTACCGCGGCTGCTGGCACGTAGTTAGCCGGCGCTTCTTCTGCAGGTACCGTCACTTTCGCTTCTTCCCTGCTGAAAGAGGTTTACAACCCGAAGGCCGTCATCCCTCACGCGGCGTCGCTGCATCAGGCTTTCGCCCATTGTGCAATATTCCCCACTGCTGCCTCCCGTAGGAGTCTGGGCCGTGTCTCAGTCCCAGTGTGGCCGGTCACCCTCTCAGGCCGGCTACCCGTCGTCGCCTTGGTGAGCCATTACCTCACCAACAAGCTGATAGGCCGCGAGTCCATCCAAAACCAAAAAATCTTTCCACCCACCACCATGCGGTGACAGGTCGTATCCGGTATTAGACCCGGTTTCCCAGGCTTATCCCAGAGTCAAGGGCAGGTTACTCACGTGTTACTCACCCGTTCGCCACTAATCCCCGGTGCAAGCACCGGATCATCGTTCGACTTGCATGTGTTAAGCACGCCGCCAGCGTTCGTCCTGAGCCAGGATCAAACTCTCCGTTAATGTTTACTAACAGACACAACACCGGCCCCCGGGAAAACGGGAACCAGCACTGCACTAAATTCAAACCAGGCTAAAAAACATCGCGGCACACCACGGAGGCGGTGCCCCACGACAATAATTCAACCAATAAAATAATTGGTATCAACAAACTTGGCACACTATTGAGTTCTCAAACAACAGGAGCACCCGGCACCAGTCGGACCCTTCTTCAAGGCCCTCCATCGCTCCGGAGCAACTTTTCAAATTTACCCGCACTGCTGGTCCCTGTCAAATCAACCCGTTCCCGCACACCTCTCAATGAGGTTCGACCTAAGCCTTGTGTGGTTTCGAGCTGTTCAACTGTTCCCTCAGCGCGGATATAAACTCTACACCGGTTCGGCCCTAATGTAAATCCAAGGTTGCCGGCTGGCGAAGACCCGCGGAATTCCGGGGGTCTTCGCTGCGGCAGCTTTAGCTCGCCGGCTTCAGATACAGGACTCCCAGCGGCGGGACCGCCAGCACGGCGGAGGCCGGATGGCCACTCCAAGCCCCTTCTGCACCGGCGACAAGCCCCTTGTTCCCGACGCCCGATCCCCCGTACTCCGGGTCATCCGTGTTCAGGACCTCCTGCCAGTTACCGGCCCAGGGCAGTCCGATTCGGAAGTCGGTATGGGGGTGTCCGGCGAAATTCGCGATGCAGACGACGGGGTTGCCGTGGTTGTCCCACCGGATGAAGGAGAGCGTGTTGCGCGTCCCGTCGTTTTCGTCGATCCACTGGAAGCCAGCAGGTTCGTTGTCCCGTTCGTACAGGGCGGGGGTCTCACGGTAAAGCCCATTGAGGTTGCGCACCAGCTTTTGCAGTCCCTTGTGCGGAACGTTTTCGGACAGCCACCAGTCGAGGCCGTGTTGCTCGGACCATTCAGCTTCCTGCCCGAACTCCGTCCCCATGAAAATCAGCTGCTTGCCCGGATGCGCCCACTGGAAAGCAAGGTAAGCGCGCAGGTTTGCGAGCTGCTGCCACCTGTCCCCCGGCATCTTGCGGAGCATCGAGCCCTTCCCATGCACAACCTCGTCATGGCTGATCGGGAGCAGGAAGTTTTCCGTGTAGGCGTAGACCATGGAGAACGTGGCCTTGTTGTGGTGATGGACCCGGTTGATGGGGTCTTCCGAAATGTACTGGAGGGTGTCATGCATCCAGCCCATGTTCCACTTCAGCCCGAAGCCCAGGCCGCCGGCGCTGGTGGCCCTGGTGACGCCGTCGAACGCGGTGGATTCTTCCGCGATGGTGACAATGCCCGGCACTCGCTTGTAGGCCGTGGCGTTGACTTCCTGCAGGAAGGAAATGGCTTCGAGATTTTCGCGGCCGCCGTGGATGTTGGGGTACCACTGGCCCTCTTCACGCGAATAGTCGCGGTAGAGCATGGAAGCGACAGCATCCACGCGCAGCCCGTCGATGTGGAACTCCTCAAACCAGTACAGGGCGTTCGCAACCAGGAAGTTGCGTACCTCGCGGCGGCCGAAGTCGAAGATGAGCGTGCCCCAGTCCGGGTGCTCGCCCAACCGGGGATCTTCGTGTTCGTACAGCGGTTGGCCGTCGAAGCGGGCCAAAGCCCACTCGTCCTTGGGGAAGTGCGCCGGCACCCAGTCCAGGATGATGCCGATGCCAGCTTGGTGCAGCTTGTCCACCAGGTATTTGAAGTCGTCCGGATGGCCAAAGCGCGAGGTAGGCGCATAGTAGGACGTGACCTGGTAGCCCCAGGACCCCCCGAAGGGGTGCTCGGCCACGGGCATCAGCTCGACATGCGTGAAGCCCTGCCATGTGACGTACTCGACCAGCTGCTCGGCAAGCTGGCGGTAGTCCAGACCGACCCGCCAGGAACCGAGGTGCACCTCGTACACGCTCATCGGCGAGTTATGCGGATCCCGGGCCGCACGCCGGGCCAGCCACTCGCCGTCGGAAAAGTTGTACCGGGTATCGACGACACGTGAACCGGTCAGCGGCGGCACCTCGGTCCAGCGGGCCATGGGGTCCGCTTTCTCATGCCAGTGCCCGTCGCGGCCCAGCAGCTCGTACTTGTAGATCGCGCCCGATGCGACACCCGGGATGAAAATTTCCCACACACCGGACCCGCCCATGGAACGCATGGCATGCCGGACGGCGTTCCAGCCATTGAAGTCACCCTTGACCCGCACGGCCTGGGCATTCGGCGCCCATACCGCAAAGCTGGTGCCGGTGACGTCGCCCAGCGTGGAATTGTAGTGGCGGACATGAGAGCCCAGAGCCGTCCACAGCGTTTCGTGGCGGCCCTCGCCGATCAGGTGCAGGTCGATTTCGCCCAGCGTGGGGAGGTAATGGTACGGATCGTCCACCAGGAGGGGAGCACCGCCGTCGTACACCACCTCAAGGCGGTAGTCCGGCACATGGCCCGGACGTTCCGCGGGCAGGGTGGCAACCCAGACGCCTTCCTGCTCGTGCTGCATGGACGCGCGAGTTGCCGCGGTGATTACGGTAACGGAGTCCGCCAGCGGCTGCAGCGAGCGGACCGTGACGTGGCCGTGGTCATCCAGATGGGCGCCGAGGACGGCGTGCGGCTGGAAGTAACTGCCATGCGCGACGGCGGACAGCGTGTTCCGGTCGACCGGCACCGGATTGCCGGCGCTGGTGGCAGAGGTCGCCGACGTTTCGGCCCGCCCTTCGGCAAGCGTTGCCGCTGCAGGTCCGACCGCCTGTGCCGTTTCCGAGGAGGAGGCCTGGCCTGCCGCGGAACTGCTTGCAGCCGTTTCGCCGTCGCCCGCCGTAGAAGAGTTGGCGTTAGAATTGGCGGCAGAAGAGTTGGCAGTCTGCATCTGTTCCAGCGCGCGGCGCACGGCCTTGACCGGCACACCGACCCAGCGCGGACGGTTGCGCTGTTCATACACAACTTCGTAGAGCGCCTTGTCCAGCCACAAGCCCAGGAACAGCGGGGACGTTGTGTCGATGCGGACTCCGGTCTCCCGCTCATAACCGGCGATGAATGCGTCGGCGGCCGCCGCTGTCCAGCGGTCTGCAGCGGCTTCCACCTGTCCTGATTCATTGCCCTCGGCGGTGGTGACCGCGACGCCGCCCGCGTAGTCGAAGGACCGAAGCATGCCCACGACGTCGCGCAGGGCGACATCGTCCGTACCGCGGCTGCCCATGGGACGCAGCGGTTCGCCTTCAAAGTCCAGGACTACCCAGCCGCGTTCGGCCGAGTGAAGGACCTGGCCCAGGTGGTAGTCGCCGTGGATCCGCTGAAGCTCGGGGCGTTCCTCAAGGTTTTCCAGCCGGCGCAGCAGCTCATCCACCGTCCGGTCCAGCGGCCCGACGGCGGATCCTGCCTGCGCCCAACCCCACCGGATCCGCTCGCGCAGTTCTGCTGCCAGCGCCGCGGCTTCCTCTTCGGTAGCCTCGTGTGCGCCGAAGCTCTTCCGCAGCTGGCTGTGGATCCGGCCCGTAACCTGCCCAAGTTCAGAGGCTTCCCTGGTGAAATCGGCGTCGTCCAAGGCCGCCGCCGAGGCGGTGCGCCAGGCGTCCTTGCTGTTCGCGATGTACTCGCGCAGCACGCTCAGATGCCCGGAGTCCCACAGCTTGTCCGCATTCGAATCCGTGTGCTGGCCCGGCGTGTGCCAGCCTCCGGTCACCCAGCCGTAGGTGGCGGGAACTTCGCTGGCGCCAAGCTCGCTCAACATCGCTCCGATTTCAACATCGGGGTTGGCGCCGGCCTCCAGGACGCGGAAGAACTTCACGATGAGGGATGCGCTGTCCGTTTCCACGACCACCGAGGTGTTGGACTGCTCGCCGGCGAGCACGGAGGCCTTCAGCGGAGCGTCGAACGGCGGCCAGTCGCCGAAGCCTGCGCTGGCGTGGCCACGCGTGCGGCCGTCCGCGGTCACGGATTCGCGCCGCATCAGTTCCAGCCAGGCGGCGACGAATACCGGGTCGTGGGTGCCGTCGTACAGCCAGCAGTTTTCCGTGCCCTGCCGTGGCTCGGCTCCGGTGTGGCCGATCAGCGCCGCTTCGCCGCCCTCAAGCGGTTCGTGCCGGAAGCTGACCGGCACGTTGACGATGAAGACGTCCTGGTCGGTGTGGACCGCAACAATATGGACTTCCAGCGCGACGGCGTCTGCTGGGTCCTGCAGGCGGATGCCGCCGAGCCGGCGCAGCACCGTTTCTTTGCCTTTGGCCGGGAACCATCGCTGCTGCGGCAACCACTCGTGGAGCAGTTCCGGCAAGGACTGCGAAGCATTGGTAACGGTGTTTGTCATGGGCTCTCCACCTCAGAACGGGTGTTCACCGAAGTGAGCACGGGAAGGGCTTCGGTCAAAGGCGACGCCGGATTGGACCGGGCCGAACGCACACGCAGCCAGAAGAAATCGTGGCTGCCGAGCGTCAGGGTCAGCTGGCCGGCGTCGTCAAGGGCAGGAAAGGGTAGTCCGCCGAACAAGTCGCGCAGACCCCGCCCCGCAAATTCCGGCATCCGCAGGGGCGCGGCCACCGGGTGTTGCGACAGATTAAAAATGCACAGCAGCGCTTCCGGTTCCGCCCCTTCGCGGTTGTCCGGCGGAATTTCGCGGATGAATGCCAGGACGGATTCGGCTTCTGTGGGCACGTTGCGGTAGCCGCCGAGCCCGAAGGCAGGATGGGCTTTGCGGACCGCGAGCATTTGGCGCACCCAATGCAGCAGGGAGCTGCTGTGGGCCAACTGCGCCTCGACATTGACGTAGTTGTAGTTGTAGACCAAGGACTGCACCACCGGCAGATAAAGCTTGCCGGGGTCCGCCGTCGAGAATCCGGCATTGCGGTCCGGGTTCCACTGCATCGGCGTGCGGGAAGCATCGCGGTCTTCGAGCCAGATATTGTCGCCCATGCCGATTTCGTCCCCGTAGTACAGGAACGGGCTGCCAGGCAGCGACAGCAGCAGCGCGTGGATCAGCTCAAGCTCGGCGCGGGAGTTGTCCAGCAGCGGGGCCAGCCGGCGCCGGATGCCGATGTTGGCCCGCATCCGCGAGTCCGGCGCGTACCAGCCGAGCATGGCCTCGCGTTCTTCATTGGTCACCATTTCCAGCGTCAGCTCGTCATGGTTGCGCAGGAACGTGCCCCACTGTGCGCCGGTGGGAATGTCCGGTGTCTCTTCCATGGTCTGGATGATGGGGGCGGCCTTCTGGTCGCGCAGGGCGTAGAACAGCCGCGGCATGATCGGGAAGTGGAAGCACATGTGGCACTCGGGCACCAGCCCGCCGTCGTCGGTCTTTTCGCCGAAGTACTCCACGACTTCATGCGGCATCTGGTTGGCCTCGGCGATGATCACCCGGCCGGGGTACTCCGAGTCCACCAGGGCGCGCAGGTCCTGCAGGAACTTGTGGGTTGCCGGCAGGTTTTCGCAGTTGGTCCCGTCCTCTTCGAACAGGTAGGGAATGGCGTCCGCGCGGAAACCGTCGATCCCCTGGTCCAGCCAAAACCGAACGACGTCGAAAACAGCCTCGATGACCTTGGGGTTCTCGTAATTCAGGTCCGGCTGGTGGCTGAAGAACCGGTGCCAGAAGAACTGCCGGCGGATCGGGTCGAACGCCCAGTTGGATTCCTCGGTATCGACGAAGATGATGCGCGCATCCTGGTACTTCTCGTCCGTGTCGCTCCAGACATAAAAGTCCCCGTACGGCCCGTCCGGTTCCCGCCGCGAGGCCTCGAACCACTGGTGTTGGTCCGATGTGTGGTTCAACGGCAGATCGATGATCACCCGGACGCCGCGTGCATGGGCCTCGGCCACCAGGCGTTTGAAGTCGCTGATGGTGCCGAACTCATCCAGCACGTCGTAATAGTCGGCGATGTCGTAGCCGCCGTCGCGCAGGGGGGATTTGAAGAACGGAGGCACCCACAGGCAGTCGATTCCCAGCCACTGCAGGTAGTCCAGTTTGTCGATCAGTCCCGAGAAGTCCCCCGACCCGTCCCCATTGGCATCTGCGAAACCGCGGACCAAGACCTCGTAAAAGACGGCCTTGCGATACCAGTGGGGGTCATGCGCCAGACCAGGCGCATGGAGTTGGAAGGGACTGGCCACTAGCTGCTCCTGCGGATATGCAGGATGTGCGCGGGCTCAAAATGCGCGTCCAACCGCACATAGTTGTGCTCGCCCCACCGCCAGCTTTCCCCGCTGATCAGGTCATCCACCCAGAAGGTGCCGTCCTCGTTCAGGTCCGCGGGGTCCAGGCCGAGTGCGGCGAGGTCCAGGCTGACGGTGCATTCGCGGGCGCTGTGCGGATCCACATTTACGACGACGATGATCGTGTCTTTCCCGGTGCCCTCGCTGCCGTCCGCGGCCGGCAGGTTTTCCTTGTGCTTGGAAAACACGACGGTGGCGTCATCCGTGCTCCGGTGGACGGTAAGGTTCTGCAGGTCCCGAAGCGCCGGGTGGGCGCGCCGGATGTGGTTAAGGCGCGTCAGGTACGGGGCCAGCGAGCGGCCTTCCGCTTCCGCACGGGCAAAGTCCCGCGCCTTGTACTCGTACTTTTCATTGTCAATGTATTCCTCGGCGCCGGGCCGGGCGACATGTTCGTAGAGTTCGTAACCGGCGTAGACGCCCCAGAGCGGGCTTCCCATTGAGGCCAGCACGGCGCGGATCTTGAACGCCGCCGGACCGCCGTACTGGAGGAACTCGGTCAGGATGTCCGGAGTGTTAACGAAGAAGTTCGGCCGGAAGAACGCCGCCGTTTCATGGCTGATCTGGGTCAGGTACTCCTCAATCTCGGTCTTCCGGTTGCGCCAGGTGAAGTAGCTGTAGGACTGCTGGAATCCCGCACGGCCCAGTGCATGCATCATCGCCGGCACGGTGAATGCCTCGGCGAGGAAGACCACGTCCGGATCGGTGGCGTTGACCTCGCCGATCAGCCACTCCCAGAACCAGACCGGCTTGGTGTGCGGATTGTCCACGCGGAAGATCTTCACCCCGTGGCTGATCCACAGCCGGACGATGCGCAGCACTTCTTCCGACAGGCCCTCGGGGTCGTTGTCGAAGTTCAGCGGGTAGATGTCCTGGTATTTCTTCGGCGGGTTCTCCGCGTAGGCAATGGTGCCGTCCACGCGGGTGGTGAACCACTCCGGGTGTTCCCGTGCCCAGGGATGGTCCGGCGAGCACTGCAGCGCGAGGTCCAAAGCGACTTCGAGACCCACGGCCGCGGCGGACTGGACGAAGCGGTCGAAGTCCTCGAAGGTGCCCAGGTCAGGGTGGATGGCGTCGTGGCCGCCTTCGGCTGCGCCAATGGCCCACGGCGAGCCCGGATCATCAGGTCCGGCAGTGAGCGTGTTGTTGGGCCCCTTGCGGTTCGTCACGCCGATCGGGTGGATAGGGGGCATGTAAATGACGTCGAAACCCATGTCGGCGACGGCTGGGAGCCTCTCGGCCGCCGTCGTAAAGTTTCCCGACGTCCATTTGTTGGCGGCCGGGTCGAAGACGGCGCCCTCGGAGCGCGGGAAGAACTCGTACCAGGCGCCGCGCCCGGCCAGGTCCCGCTCCACCAGGATGGGGTAGCGCTGCGACTCGGTGACGAGGCTGCGGATGGGGTGGGTGCGTACTGCCGCAAGGACCTCTTCCGAGCCGCCCGCGGCCAGCCGGTCTTCGGCGGAGCGGCCTTCATCGGCGATGGCGCCGGCCGCCCGGCGCAGGACCTCAGCGTTCTCGGCCGGGCGGCCATCCTGTCCGGCGGCCTGGTTGAACAGGCGGATGCCTTCGGCCAGCATCAGGTCCACGTCCACGCCCGCGGCGATCTTGACCTCGGCGTTGTGGTGCCAGGTGGCGTAGAGATCGCCCCAGCCTTCAATGGTGAAGGTCCAGTTACCCTGCGACGTGGGCCGCAGGGTGCCGGCCCAGCGGTCCGTTCCGCCGCCGAGCGGACGCAGGTGGGTCCGTTGCACGGCATGGCCGTCCGGATCGTAAAGCACCGCGGTCACGCCGAGCCGGTCGTGGCCCTCGCGGAAGACCGTGGCAGCGACTTCGATGTCCTCCCCGGGCACGGTTTTGGCGGGAAAACGCCCGCAATCCACCACCGGAGAGACCCCGGTGATGGGGATCCTGCCAAAGCGCAGGCGTGAGTTGGACGGTGCCGGACGCGGTTCCTCGGTGAATGTGCTCACAGACTAGACGTTAGCGACAAATGTGCCGGTTTGCTAAGGCCTGAAGACGAACTGGGTACAAATTCGGATCGTTACTCAAGCGTTTACGTATTTGAAACCGACATATGGTTACATCTGCGCTACCGTAGGCCGGGTGAAGGCAATCCGCAGATTTACGGTCCGCACTGTTCTCCCTGACAACATCGCCGCCCTGGGCCGGCTGGCAGGCAATTTGCGCTGGTCCTGGCACCGGCCCACCCAGCAGTTGTTCGAGCGCCTTGACCCTGTTCTGTGGGCCAAAAGCCATGACCCGGTGGCGCTGCTGGGCTCGTTCAACCGCGAGCAGCTCCAGGCGCTGGCGGCCGACGCCGCGCTGGTGGAGCAGGTCCAGGCGCTGAGCGCGGACCTGGACCGGTACCTGAGCGATGACCGCTGGTACCAGACCCTCGGGTCGGAAGCGCCGGCGTCGATCGCCTACTTCTCCCCCGAATACGGCATCAGCTCCGTCCTCCCCCAGTACTCGGGCGGGCTCGGCATCCTCGCCGGGGACCATCTGAAGGCCGCCTCGGACCTGGGCGTGCCGCTGATCGGCGTCGGCCTGCTCTACGCGGCCGGCTACTTCAAGCAGTCGCTCAGCCGCGACGGCTGGCAGCAGGAAACGTACCCGGTGCTGGATCCGGACGGACTGCCGCTGACCCTCCTGCGCGAGGCCGACGGAACGCCTGCGCAGGTGGAACTGCCGCTGCCCAATGAGCGCCGCCTGCTGGCGCACATCTGGCGTGCCGACGTGGGGCGCGTGCCGCTGCTGCTGCTCGATTCGAATGTGGCAGGCAATGACGAGGCCGCGCGTCATATTACGGACCGGCTCTACGGCGGCGGCGGCGACCACCGGCTGCAGCAGGAACTGCTGCTGGGCATGGGCGGTGTGAAGGCCCTGCGCATCTACGAGCGGCTGACCGGTACGCCCGCACCGGAAGTTTTCCACACCAACGAAGGCCATGCCGGCTTCCTCGGCGTCGAACGGATCCGCGAGCTGATGGATACCGGGCTCAACTGGCACGAGGCGCAGGCCGCGGGCCGCGCCAACACGGTCTTCACCACGCACACCCCCGTACCGGCCGGAATCGACCGGTTCGAGAAGCTGCAAGTGGAGCATTTCTTCCGCGCCGGACTGGCCCCGAATGTGCCCATCGAGAAGATCCTGGCCCTGGGCGCGGAAAATTACGACGGCGGGGACCCCACCAAATTCAATATGGCCGTCATGGGCCTGCGGCTGGCCCAGCGGGCCAACGGCGTGGCCAAGCTGCACGGCGTGGTCTCCCGCGGCATGTTCTCCGGACTCTTCCCGGGGTTCGACACGCAGGAAGTGCCCATCGCCTCCGTCACCAACGGCGTCCACGTGCCCACCTGGGTGGACGCCCGGATTGCCGCGCTGGCCAAGGCCAAGTTCGGCACCGAGTCCGTGGTGGCACGGCAGTGGGACAAGGTCTACGACGTCGACGACGAGGAGATCTGGAACCTGCGCCGCGAACTGCGCTCCACCCTGATCGACGACGTCCGGCGGCGGCTGCGCTCCTCCTGGAAGAAACGCGGCGCCACGGATGCGGAGCTGGCCTGGACCAAAAACGTGCTCGATCCGGATGTGCTGACCATCGGCTTTGCCCGCCGCGTCCCCACGTACAAGCGGCTGACGCTCATGCTGCGCGATCCGGCCCGGCTCAAGGCACTGCTGCTGCACAAGGAGCATCCCATCCAGCTGGTCATCGCCGGCAAGTCACACCCCGCCGACGAGCAGGGCAAGCGGATGATCCAGGACCTGGTCCGTTTCACCGATGACCCCGCGATCCGGCACCGGATTGTCTTCCTGCCCAACTACGACATCGCCATGGCGCGCACGCTCTTCCCGGGCTGCGACGTCTGGCTGAACAACCCGCTGCGGCCGCTCGAGGCCTGCGGAACCTCGGGCATGAAGGCGGCCATCAACGGCGGACTGAACCTGTCCGTGCTCGATGGCTGGTGGGATGAAATGTACGACGGCGACAACGGCTGGGCGATTCCGACGGCGAATCCTTCCACGACATCCGGAACGGATTCGGTGGTTAGCCCCGAGGAACGCGACGATATCGAGGCCGCCGCCCTGTACGACCTGCTGGAGAATCAGGTGGCCCCGCGCTTCTACGGGGAGGCCGCCGAGGGCGCCGCTGCCGCCGGGCCATCCGCGCCGGTTGCACCCTCCGACCGGCTCCCGCACCAGTGGATTGCGATGATCCGCCATACCCTGGCCAATCTGGGGCCCGCCGTTTCGGCCGAGCGCATGGTCGAGGACTATGTCCGCCAGCTCTACACGCCCGCTTGCGCCGCAGGCCGCGACGCCCGCGCCGCGGACTTCGCCGTCGCCCGGGATTTTGCGGCCTGGATCACGCGGGTGCGCGCGGCCTGGCCCGACGTGTCAGTGGAACATGTGGACTCGCTCGGTGTGTCCGACAATCCGCAGATCGGGGATCCGCTGCGGGTCAATGCCTATGTACGCCTGGGCAAGCTCAGCCCATCGGACGTCTGCGTCGAGGTAGCCCACGGCCAGGTTGGCGAGGGCGATGAGCTGGACCAGACGGGCTTCGATGCGCTCTCCTTTAAAGAGGACTTGGGCGAGGGCCGGTTCCTGTTCAGCGGGGAGGTCATGATCGACCGTTCCGGTTCCTTCGGCTACACCGTGCGGGTCCTGCCGCTGCATGACTCCATGGCGGCGAAAGCCGAGCTCGGGCTGGTGGCCAACGCGAATTAGGCGGCTGACCGCCAACGCGGACTACGCCGTCGAGGAAGGTTGTTCCGCTGTGCCCACGGCGGTGCTGAAGCCGATCAGCTTATGCGTGCCATCGCAGTACGGCTTGATCGAGGACGCTCCGCAACGGCACAGCGCTACGGTCTTCCGGCGACGCGGTACCGGTTCACCGTCCGGGGTCACGATTTCGACGTCGCCGCGCAGCAGGAAGGGCCCGTCCGGGCAGGCTACGAGGACATTGCGCGGCTCGGCTGGCTCGGTTCGCTCGGCTGGCTCGATCGGCTCGGCTGGCTGCATGGGATGTTCCTTTCCTGGTCCCGTGGCGGGAGCGGTGATGAGGCGTGCAAGCGTTGGGCGGCATACTTCCGCCGCAGTTGGTAGCGGGGCGTGCCGGCCGCAGGCATCCGGTTGCCGGCGTATTTCACGCCACCGGCCAGCCGTTGGCCCAAGGCCAGCCAGATGCAGACGGCGCGTTCAAGCAGCCAGCACGGTGCCCACAGCGCCGCGGTCGGCGGGAAGACAGCGCGCCCGTTTTTCCGCCGTCGGCCGGCTTCCGCCATGGCGACAGCCGCCGCCAGCAACGGGATCCAGCGGGCCGGCCGGCGGGCCGCGAAGATCAGCAGCGGCAGCAGCGTAAGTTCCACGGCAAGCCGGACGGGCTGGGCGAAGTCGTCGTAGGCCTGGCGGACCCGCTGTCCCCTGAAGTGTGCGGCCGTGGCCGGCATCCGGCCGACAAAAAGATTGTCTGCCCGAAGTTCCCTTCCGCCGGCGGCCTTGACCGTGCGGATCAGCTCGAGGTTTTCGAACAATACGTCCCCGTCATAACCGTCCGTAGCCTCCAGCGCGCTGCGGCGGACCCCCAGCGTGCCGGGGAAGTCCGATGACACGGCGCGGTTGAGCAGGGTGCGGGCGGTGTCCCAGCGGGCATGCCAGGGCAGGGTCAGGAAGTAGTTTTGCGGCCGGACCACGTCCGCGCCTGCCAGCAGTCCCACCAGCCGGCGGAGCGCGGGAAGGGTGTAGCGGACGTCGTCGTCGGCCAGCACCAGGTACTCCTTGCTGCTCTGCCGTACGCCGGTCATGACGCCGGCGACCTTGCCGTTGCGCCCCGGCCAGGCTTCGGGCCTACGGTGCTCCACCAACCCGGCCCACGCCGCGGCATGCGCCTTATACAGTTCGGGGGCGGAGCCGTCCACCACGATGATCCGGATCCAGCCCGAGAGCACGCGGAGGTAACCGGTCAGCTCATCCAAGCCCTCGTCCGAAAACCAGCGCAACGGCAGAATGTACTCCGCCTCTGGCAGCTGCACCCCTTGCCCGCTGCGCTCGGTCCCTGTCACGCTGACGCCCCCGCCTGCCCGCGGACAGGACCGCCGCTGCTCATGCCGCCAGATCCAGCGGGATCCGCAGCGAGCTGCGCCCGGCCTGCCACGCCAACAGCTGGTGTGTTCCCACCAAAGCGTCCACGGCCAAAGCCGCCGCGGCCCCGAACAGGATGTCCGGCAGCAGATCCGGTTCTGCTTCCGCGAGTCCGCCAGCCAGATCGCGCCCGGCGATCTGTTCGTGGACGGCGTCGGCCTCGACATGCTCGTCGAAGTAGCCGGTCACATCCTCGCCGTGGCCGTGACGGCGGAAGCCCCGGCTGTAGAACTTGTTCGGAATGGACGAGGTCATCTCGTACGCCGCCAGATGCCCCACGATTGCGCCGCGCAATCGCCGGTTCAGGCCGAACAGCGACATCATATTGACCGAGGCCAGCGTCACGGCAGGGATCAGGTCCACATACGCGCCGTACTGATCGTCCAGCCCCAGGCCACGCATTGACCGGGCGAAGAGAGCCGAGTGCATCCTCTCCGGCCGGCCGCCGCCGTATTCGTCCGCCTGGATTTCTACCAGGGCCGCCTTGGCCCGTCCGGTCAGCCGCGGGATAGCCCAGCTGTGCGGATCCGCTTCCTTGAGCTGGTAGACGGAGCGGTGGATCAGGAACTCGCGCAGTTGCTCCGCCGTCGCCTCCTTGGCGACGTATTTCGAAACGCTGGGGCCGTCGTCGTCCCCCGTCAGTTTGAACAGCGCGGCCGCCACGTCCGCGGCTACGGGCGGCGGCGTTGCGGGCACGTCGGTCATCCGGCGGAGAACGCCCTCGAAGCGGCGTTCCAGCTCCAGCCGGAACGCGGTCAGCTCGGGATGCCATTCCCAGCGGTCGTCCGCCCCATCGATACCGCCATAGTGCAGTTCGTAGAGACAGAAGAGCGCAAGCTGCAGGTCGTCGTCGTCCATGAGTTGCACACCGGCCGCCGAATCCATGGCGGCGCCCAGCCTCGACATCGCGGGTACATGGTGTTGCGGTGCCGTGGCGAGGATGTCCATCAGGATCGAGCTCACCGGTCCGCGAGGCGTAGGCATTTTCATTATTTCTCCTGTTCCAAGGGAACCCCTTACTTCTAAGCATACTTACCAATACGATGGAATTTGTCCGACCAGGTCGGGTTCTCCCCAGGAGGTGATCATGACACACGAAGATACGACGGCAAAGGGATCGCAGGCACCATCGCCCGAAGACTCCCGGAAGCCCGATTCCCCCGGCGACATTAAGAAACCGTCGTGGCTCTATGTCTTCCGCAAGGCCATCCGTGAGTTCTCCGCGGACCAGTGCACGGACCTTGCTGCCGCCCTGACCTACTATGCAGTGCTGTCCTTGTTCCCGGCACTGCTGGCGCTGGTATCACTGCTCGGCGTCTTCGGACAGGGCGAACAGACCACCACGTTCATGACAGACATGCTCCAACGGGTGGCACCCGGCGGGGCAGCCGACACCATGCGCCAGCCGATCGAGCAGCTGGCGAGTGCGCCCACGGCGGGGCTGGCGCTGATCGTCGGTGTCGCCGGCGCTCTGTGGTCCGCTTCCGGCTACGTGAACGCGTTCAGCCGCGCGATGAACCGGATCTATGAAATCGAAGAGGGCCGGCCGTTCTGGAAGCTGCGCCCGGTCATGCTGCTGATCACCCTCGTGGTGGTAGTACTGGCGGCGCTGATGCTGCTCATCCTGATTCTGTCCGGTCCCGTTGCGGAAGGCCTGGGTTCGGCCATAGGACTCGGCGGCGTGGCGCTGACGGTGTGGAACATCGCCAAGTGGCCGGTGCTCGCTGCCTTCGCCGTGCTGGTGGTGGCGCTGCTCTACTACGCCACTCCCAACGTGAAGCAGCCGAAATTCCGCTGGATGAGCATGGGCGCGTTCATCGCCCTGCTGGTGCTGGCCATCACAACTGTCGGCTTTGCCTTCTACGTGGCGAATTTTTCCAACTACAACCGGACCTACGGCGCCATCGGCGGCATGATCGTGCTGCTGCTGTGGTTCTGGCTGTCCAATCTGTCCCTGCTCTTCGGCGCCGAGTTCGATGCAGAAACCGAACGCGGCCGCCAGCTGCAGGCAGGCATCGAGGCGGAGGAAACCATCCAGTTGCCGCCTCGTGATACCCGCAAGAGCGACAAGCAGCTCGAAAAAGAAAAGGAGGACATAGAGCGCGGCCGTTCTCTGCGCCGCAAGTACGCCCAGACCGAGGATGATTCCAGCGGCCCAGGCTAACCATCATCTGCTCCGCAGGAAGAAACCGACAAGGAAAAGGAATTGCGATGACTACGAATCCGAATACCGGCAATTACGACGACGGCGTTCCCGGCTACGGCCAGCCTGGCGGACCTGTCAGCCAGGATCCCTACGCCCCGGATCCTTATGCCACGCCGGCAGGCCAGCAGTCCAAGAGCGATACGGCTAAGGAAGAGGCCAGGGAAGTAGGCCGCGAGAGCAAAGCCGCCGGCGAGCATGTCAAGGAAACGGCCAAAGGCGAGGCGAAGCAGGTAGCACAGGAAGCCAAGCAGAAGGCCCGCGGCCTGATGTCCGAGCTCGGCGATGATGTCTACGGTCAGGCCAGCACCCAGCAGCAGCGCGCTGCATCGGGTCTGCGCTCCATCGGCGATGAGCTCCGCTCTATGTCCCAAAACTCGGAAGGTTCCGGCACGGCAACCCATCTTGTCAGCCAGGCGGCAGACAAGGCCAGCAACATGGCGGGCTGGCTGGAGAACCGCGATCCGGGCTCGTTGCTGGACGAGTGCAAGCGCTTCGCGCGCCAACGTCCCGGTGCCTTCCTCGCGATCGCGGCCGGCGCCGGACTGCTTGCAGGCCGGTTGACCCGCGGCATGACCGCCGACAGCGGTGGGTCGGGACAGGCCGGACAGGGCGCAACACAGTACGGCGGCGCACACCGCGCGACGCCGGCTGTGACCGATTATGACTATGACACGCAAAGCGCCGCCGGCTTCGCCGCCCCGGGCGCACAGACAGGCTCGGCACTCGGCGGAGCAGCCGGAGCTCCGGAAACCATCGGGTATCCCGCTGCCACACCCACCGGTGCCACCGAGCGCCAGGAAACGAATTCCGGGCTCGGCGGAGCGGCTGGCACGCCGGAGACCATCAGCTATCCGGAGGAACCACCGACCGGCGGCCGGGGCACCGCCATTCCGGAACGAGACCCGTATGAGGGCGGTGGGAGCCGATGACCGAGAACCGCGTGCCCGATCCCGGTCAGGTCCCGCCCACGCGCGCCGAAGTCAAGGCCGAGAACGAGTCGCTGGGCGATCTGCTCAGCGAAGTCAGCCGTGACCTTTCGGTGCTGATGCGCCAGGAACTGGAACTGGCCAAAGCCGAGCTCAAGGAATCCGGTACAAGGGCCGGCAAGGGCGTCGGGATGATGGTTGGTGCCGCGATCGCGGGCCACTTCGTCCTGCTGTTCCTCTCGATCGGCCTGTGGGATGCCCTCGGTGCCCTCATCGGCTGGGGCTGGTCCGCGGTGATTGTCGCTGTCATCTGGGCAATCATCGGCGCCATCCTCTTCGCCGTCGGCAAGAAGCAGATGAAGGCCATCCAGGGGATGCCACGCACCACGGAGTCCGTCAAGAAAATACCCGAAACTCTCAAGCCCAGTGAGGAAGCACGATGAGCCAGTCACCAGAAGAAATCCGAGCAGACATTGAACGTACCCGCGCGCGGCTTGGCACGGATGTAGACGCCGTCGCAGAGAAGGCCTCGCCCTCGAACATTGTGCACCGGCAGACGGACAAGGTGAAGGACTCCGTTGGCCGGGCCAAGGACAAGGTCATGGGTGCCAAAGACTCAGTCATGGGTGCCAAGGATGACGCGAGCGGCTCCGCCCGCTCCATGGCGCACGACGCCGGCGAAGCAGTCAGCGACGCACCGCACCAGATTGCCCGCAAGACCGAGGGCAATCCGCTGGCCGCCGGCTTGATCGCCTTCGGCGCCGGCTGGCTGGTCTCCTCCCTGTTCCCCGCCAGCAAGGTGGAGCAGCAGGCGGCCGAAAAGGTGAAGGACCAGGCCCAGCCCCTGGTCGAAGAGGTCAAGGGCTCCGCCCAGCAGGTGGCTCAGGATATGAAGGAGCCTGCCCGGCAAGCGGCCGAGGATCTGAAGACTTCGGCCCAGGAATCGGCGGAGAACGTCAAGGCCGAAGGCCAGACGGCGGCACAGGACGTCAAGGACCGGGCCGATACGGCACGGCAGCACGTCCAGGAGCCACCGGCCGGCCGGGTGTAGGGCGCTTCAGGGGTATCCGCTCCGGATTGGTCCGCGACTGTAGCAGAGCGGGACCTGACCAAGACGGGTAGAGGGGAACGACGGCGGTGGTGCACACCGCCGTCGTTCTCTAGTTTTCGCCCGGTAGCCAGGCGCGATAGACGCTGAGGGCATCCGCGCCGATGATCTCGCGTTCGCCGCTGCGCACCTTGGCGCCGCGGCGCTGGTCATCCAGCTTGGAGGTGGTCAGGACGAGTTCAAACATCCGGTTGTTGCCGTCCAGGATGCCGAAGTCCTTCAAGGCGCCAGCGCTGGGCATCGTGATCTTGCGCGGCTCGCACCTGCCGTTGATCACCACCAGCCCGTCGATGACGCCGTCCGGCGAGCCCATCAGCAACTGGACCGTCCGGCTGCCGGGATCCGTCCACTGCTCCTGGGTCATGGGTTCGCCCGCCTCGTTGAACCACAGCAGATAGGAGCTCTGTTCCCGGGTGGGATAACTGCGCGGCTGGCTGGTCAGGAAGGATTGCCGGATCCGCAGCAGCCGCCGCGTGATCTTGAACATCTGTTCCTGGCGGTCGTCGAGCACCCAGTTGAGCCAGGACAGCTCGTTGTCCTGGCAGTACGCGTTGTTGTTGCCGTGCTGGGTTTTGCCCAGTTCGTCCCCGGCGGTGATCATCGGGACGCCGAGCGAGAGCAGCAGCGTGGCCATCAGGTTCCGGGCGGAGCGGGCACGCGCGTCCAGGACGGCCGCGTCGCCGGTGGGACCTTCGACCCCGTGGTTGTAGCTGCGGTTGTGGTTGGTTCCGTCCCGGTTTTCTTCGCCGTTGTCCTCGTTGTGCTTGCGGTCGTACGACGTCAGGTCCGCTAGGGTGAACCCGTCATGGGCGGTGATGAAGTTTACCGACGCCAGCGAGCTGCGGCCCGAACCGGCGAAGACATCGGCCGAGCCGGCCAGACGGCTCGCCAGACGTGCCACCGATCCGCCCGGCATACCCTGGCTGATTGCGTGCTGGTCGCCGAGCCAGAAGTCCCGGACGGTATCGCGGAAGCGGTCGTTCCAGTCCGCCCAGCCGGCGGGGAAATTACCGGTCTGCCAGCCGCCCGGTGCCACGTCCCACGGCTCGGAAATCAGTTTGACGCGGGACAACGTGGGGTCTTCCGCCGTCGCGCGCAGAAACGGATGGCGCGGGTTGAAATGGCCGTCCTGGTCGCGGCAGAGCGAGACGGCCAGGTCGAAACGGAAACCATCGATATGGAACTCCTGGACCCAGTACCGCAGCGAGTCCAGCACCAAGGCCAGGACCTGCGGCTCGTTCAGGTCAAGGGTGTTGCCGCAGCCGGTGGTGTCCAGATAGTTGCCGTGGCCGTCGTGGCGGTAGTAGGTCTCGTCGCCCAGGCCGCGGAACGAGTAGGTCTGCTGGTGTTTGCCGCCCTCGGCGGTGTGGTTGTAGACCACGTCGAGAATGACTTCGAGCCCGGCTTCATGCAGGCTCTTGACCATGGACTTGAACTCGTCCTGCACAGCCTTCGGCCCCGCAGCGCGGGCGGCTCTGGTGGCGTACCGGGCGTGCGGGGCGAAAAAGCCCAGCGTGTTGTAGCCCCAGTAGTTGGACAGGCCAAGTTCCTGCAGGTGCGGCTCGTCGATATGGAAATGCACGGGCAGCAGCTGGACGGACGTGATACCCAGGTTCTTGAAGTACTCCAGCATGACCGGGTGCGCCAGGCCCGCATAGGTTCCGCGGAGCTCTTCGGGAATCTGCGGGTGGAGCTTGGTCTGGCCCTTGACGTGGCATTCGTACACCACCGTGTCCCGCCACGGCACGTCCGGCGGGGTGTCGCCGGCCCAGTCGAACCCGGCGTCCAGATGTACCGAACGGAAGATGCCGCCGTCGTCGTCAATCGCCCGGCCGTAAGGATCCAGCAGCAGTTGCCCCGCCCCGCCGTCGGGCAGGGCTTCACCGTGCGGCCACAATGCATACCGGCTGCCGGGGAGCAGACCTCGGACGATCCCGTGGTGCACGCCGTCGGTCAGCTCCGGCAATAGCGCGGAAGCCCATCGGCCGTCGGCGTCCTCGAAATGGATGTCCAGGGCGTCAGCCCCCGGCGCGAACACCGCCACGTTGACCTCCCCAGGGGCGAGCCCGGCAGCACCCGCGCTGACCCCCAGCGGGGAAGGCTTGGAGGGCCGGGAGGAACGGTTCTCGCGGCCCCGGAGCACGACGGTCGGCTTCGCCGTGCTGTTGATGGGAGTGACGGGATCGGCCAAAATCTGCCTGTTCTGTTGGTATGGCGGCACTACTGCGCTGCGCGCTGCCGGGATACTTCGTACAGGCTGATGCCTACGGCCATGGACGCGTTCAGCGATTCCATGTCGGAGTCGATCGGGATGGAGACGATCTGGTCGCAGTTCTCGCGGACGAGCCGGGACAGGCCCTTGCCCTCGGAGCCGACCACGATGCACAGCGGTTCGGTCGCCAGTTCCAGCCCGGGCAGCGAAACGTCACCGCTGCCGTCGAGGCCCACGACGTAGATGCCCAACTGCTTGAAGGCTTTGAGCGCGTTGTTCAGGTTGGAGGCCCGGGCCACCGGGACGCGCACGGCCGCACCGGCACTGGTCTTCCAGGCGGAGGCCGTCATGCCCACCGAGCGGCGCTCGGGCACAATGACGCCGTGGCCGCTGAAGGCCGAGGCCGACCGGATGATGGCGCCGAGGTTGCGCGGGTCAGTGATGCCGTCCAGCGCGACGAACAGCGGCGCGTTGCGGATGTAGCCCTTCTTGAACTTGGCCATGGTTTCCTCGGCCAGTTCCAGCGCGTCCTGGTAGTCGTACGGCGGGATCTGCAGGACCAGGCCCTGGTGGACGGCGTCGTCGGTCATCCGGTCCAGTTCGGGCTTGTGGGACTCCATCACCGGGATACCGCGTTCGGCGGCGAGCTTCAGGGATTCCTTGACCCGGTCATCCATCTCCACCCGGACCGCGACGTGCAGCGCCTTCGCCGGCACGCCGGCGCGCAGTGCCTCCACCACGGAGTTGCGCCCGGTGACGACCTCCTCGGCGGTCTTGCTGCGTCCGCGGGAGGCGCCGGCCCGGCCGGCGGGCCGCTTGGCGGCGGAACGCTCGGCTAGTTCCTTGCCGCGGTAGGCCTTGTGGTACGGCCGGTCCTCCGCCTTCGGGGTCGGCCCCTTGCCTTCGAGGGACTTGCGCCCGTGCCCTCCGGTCCCCGTGGTGGGGCCCTTCTTGGTCTTGCGCACCGCTCCGGGGCGTCCTTTGTTGGCCATGGTTTTACCTTCGGTCAGTCAAATATGCTCCGCACCGGTCGGCGCGGGATCAGTTTCTAGCGATTCCCGTCGTCCAGGTCTTGCCTATGCATACGAGTTTACCGGGCTGCCACAGTCCACGTGGGCCCGTCCGCGGAATCCTCCACCACGACGCCGGCCGCAGCCAGCGTGTCGCGGATGGCATCGGCCCTGGCCCAGTCCTTCGCTTCGCGCGCGGCCCGGCGTTCCTCAAGCTGCGCCTTGACCAAAGTATCCAGGGCCTGACGTGCGGCGATGTCGGTCCCGCCGGTGTTCCAGTGCGGATCCAGCGGGTTGATGAAGAGCACGTCCGTCATCGCCAGCACCTGGTGCAGCGCCCGCTCGATCCCCTCGCTGTCCTTGCCGTCCAGGGCGGTGTTGCCGGCGCGCACGGTCTCGTGGATGACGGCCAGCGCCTGCGGCACGTTCAGGTCATCGTCCATCGCGGCGCGGAAGGCCGCCGGGACATCGCTGTCCACGAAGCCGAAGTCTTCGCCATAGAGGAACTTCAGCGCCCGCTGCAGGAACCCTTCGATGCGTTCGACGGCGGCCGCGGCCTCCGTGAGCGAGCCCGGGTTGTAGTCCAGCGCGGAGCGGTACTGCGCCTGGCCCAGGTAGTAGCGGACCACCACAGGCCGGGCCAGCTCCAGCATTTCGGTCGGGGTGACGATGTTGCCCACGGACTTGGACATCTTTTCGCCCTCGTACGTGACCATGCCGTTGTGCATCCAGAAGTTGGCGAAGCCGTGGCCGGCGGCGCGGGACTGCGCCATCTCGTTTTCGTGGTGCGGGAACCGCAGGTCCAGTCCCCCGCCGTGGATGTCGAACTCCGGGCCCAGGTACTTGGTGACCATGGCCGAGCATTCCAGATGCCAGCCCGGGCGGCCGGTGCCCCACGGGCTGGGCCAGCTGGCGGTGGCGGGCTCGCCCTCCTTGTAACCCTTCCACAGCGCAAAGTCGCGCGGATCCTTCTTGCCGCGGGGACCGGCGTCGGGCGCTGCCTGCATGTCTTCGATCTTCTGCCGCGTCAGGGAGCCGTACTCGGACCACGAGCGCACGTCGAAGTAGACGTCGCCGGAGCCGTCCAGCGCGGGGTAGGCGTGGCCGCGGTCGATCAGCAGTGCGATGAGCTGGTGCATTTCCGGAATGTGCCCGGTGGCGCGCGGCTCGTAGGTGGGCCGCTGCACGCCGAGGATGTCGTAGGCGCGCTCGAAGGCCTGCTCGTAGCGGTAGGCCAGCGCCCACCACGGTTCGTTGGGGACCGCCAGCGGGTCCTCCAGCCCTTCCGGCAGGTAGGAGGCGGCGGATTTGGCCAGGATCTTGTCGTCGATGTCCGTAACATTGCGGACCACCGTGACCTCGTAGCCGCTGTAGCGCAGCCAGCGGGTCAGCTGGTCAAATGCGATGCCCGAGCGGATGTGGCCCACGTGCGGATCCCCCTGCACGGTGGCACCGCAGTAGTAGAGGCCTACCTTGCCCGCCTGCAGCGGGACGAAATCGCGGACTTCTGCACTGGCGGTGTCATAGAATCTCAGGCTCACCGCTCCAGATTAGCTGTCAGGGCTGGCGAACCGAAACAACGACGGCGGTCGCCACCGCCGCGATCCCCTCACCCCTGCCGGTGAAACCCAACCGGTCGCTGGTCGTGGCGGAGACGCTCACCGGCGCTCCCGCCGCCTGGGTGAGGGCCGCCTCGGACTCGTCCCGCCGCGGGGTGAACTTGGGCCGGTTGCCGATCAACTGCACGGCGACGTTGCCGATCTCGAACCCGGCGTCGCGGACAATCCGGGCGGCTTCGGCCAGCAGGGTGAGCCCGGACGCGCCAGCGTATTCCGGCCGGTCGGTGCCGAAGTGGGTGCCGAGATCGCCCACCCCCGCGGCCGAGAACAGGGCGTCCGCGGCCGCATGGGCCACCGGGTCGCCGTCGGAATGGCCGGCCAGGCCGCGTTCGCCTTCCCAGTGCAGGCCGCCCAGCCACAGCGGTTGGGGATCATCCTCGGGTGCATAGGCGTGGACGTCCACGCCTATGCCGGTGCGCGGAAGCGGGTAGGGAAACGTGGCCACGGATCAATCCTCCAGGGTCGGGACGGGCTGGTTTGCGGTGGCCGGCGGGCCGGTCCGGTCGCGGGCCGCCACCAATGCTTCGGCGGTCATCAGATCGAGCGGAGTGGTGATCTTCAGGGCCTCCGGCGATCCGGGCACCAGGAACACTTCGGTACCTTGGCTTTCCACCAGCATCGCATCGTCCGTGATCCCTTCGGCCTCCAGCGGACCCATCGCCGCCAGACTGCGGTGCGCGGCGGTCAGGGCGGCGGCGTCGAAACCCTGCGGGGTCTGCACTGCGCGCAGCAGGGAACGGTCCGGGGTTCCGGCCACCTTTTCACCGGCGATGGCCTGCTGGTCGGCTGCGGAGGGAACGGCAGTCTTGATGGTGTCCGCTACGGGGACCGCGGGAATGACGGCCTTCGCCCCGGCGGCCAGCGCCTCGACCACGCGGACGAAAACTTCCGGCGGCGTAAGGGCGCGGGCGGCATCGTGGACCAGGATGCCATCCAGGTCCGGACCCAGCCCGGCCAGTGCCCGGCTCACGGAAGCGGCACGGCTGGCGCCGCCCTCGACCGCTGTCACGGGAACCTGTCCGGAGGCCCCGGTGCAGACTTCCCGCAGCACGGAATCCCGCGGCGGCACGGCCACGCAGATCCGCTCCGCGATGCCTGAAGCCAGGATGCCCTCGAGTGCGTGCGCCAGAATGGTGCGTCCGGCCAGCGGCACCTGGGCTTTGGGCAGCCCGTAGCCAAGGCGTTGGCCGGAGCCGGCTGCAACAACAACGACGCCGATCCGCGGCGTGGAACTTCTGGGCACGGCCCAAGCCTATACCGGCATCAAAAAAGCGGCCGGTCCATCAGGACCGGCCGCTTTAAGTTTTATTGTGCCTTGCAGGCTGCCGGGTTAGGAGGCCAGGACCTCGTCGAGCACTTCAGCTGCCTTGTCTTCGTCTGTCTTTTCCGCAAGAGCCAGTTCGGAAATCAGGATCTGGCGGGCCTTGGCCAGCATGCGCTTTTCGCCTGCCGAAAGACCGCGGTCCTGCTCCCGGCGCCACAAGTCACGGACTACTTCCGCTACCTTGATAACGTCACCGGAGGCCAGTTTTTCCAGATTCGCCTTGTACCGACGCGACCAGTTGGTGGGTTCTTCAGTGAACTCGGCACGAAGAACGTCGAACACGTGCTCCAGGCCTTCCTTGCCCACTACATCCCGAACGCCAACCAGGTCTACGTTCTCTGCCGGAACCTCAATGGTCAGGTCACCCTGAGCCACGCGGAGCTTGAGATACATCTTCTCTTCGCCCTTGATGGTGCGCATCTTGATCTCTTCGATCTTCGCTGCACCGTGGTGAGGGTAAACTACCGTCTCGCCGACCTCAAATACCATGTGGACTTTCCCCTTTCCCGCCTACAAGTTTACCACGGAAAAAGGCCCTACTTCCCCGAGTTTGCGCTGGTCAGAGGCCCTCGGAGAGCCAAAATGACCGGCATTATGGTCTTGACGGATCCGACGATTGATGCATCCCGGGGTCGGCCTGACGCGTTCTTTACGGGTGCCGAGTCCTGTTTTTTGGGCAATTACGGCTAGGCTAGTGACCGTGTTGTGCTTTCTGTCCGCGCAACGCCCACTCATCTACAAAGCCTTTTGATTGAGGAGTTCCTGCTGTGAAGATTGCGCCGAAGAACCGTGTGCAGCGTGCCCTTGTAGCCGGCGCCGCCGCACTAGCCCTGCTGGGGACCGCAGGGTGCAGCGCCATCAATGAACAGGCGACGACGTTCTCCTACGCGGCCAGCGACGGCGTCGTGGCCGACATCGGCCCGATCGACCTGCGCAACCTGATGATCATCGCCACCGATGCCGAGTCGCCGGGCCGGGTGCTGGGCACGGCCGCAAACACCTCGGACTCCCCCGTCCAGCTGAGCCTGGCCGTCGCCGGCACCAACGCAAGCGTTACCGTTCCGGCCAACGGGCAGATCCGCTTCGAGCAGGACGAGAACGAAACGATCCTCAGCAACCCGGGCGGCATTCCCGGTTCCATCGTTGACGTCACCGTTCAGGTCAACTCGGACTCCCAGGTTATCGGTGTACCGGTCCTGGACGGCACCCTCGCCGAATACACCGAGTTCGTACCCGGCGGTACCCCGGCCGAAACCAGCACTCCGGCCGAAAGCGCCAGCCCGGAAGCAACCGAGGCAGCAACCGAAACGGCGTCGCACTAGCCGCTGCCCCGAGCCGGCCAGGCCGGACTGGGCATATAAGAAGGACCGCACTCGCAATGAACTGGTCCCCGAAAGTTGGACTGGCTAAATAGATACTAGGCCGCGAGGGCCTGGGCACGGTATTGCACCGGGCTCAGGCCCTCGAGCTTTGTCGAGATCCGGTCGTTGTTGTACCAGCGAATATACTCGTGCAGATCCGCTGCCAATGCGTCGGTGCTGAGGAACCGGATTTGGTGGACGAGCTCTTCTTTGAGGTGTCCGAAGAAGTTTTCCATCACAGCGTTGTCGTAGCAGTTGCCCTTGCGGGACATTGACTGAACCGCGCCGGCACCCTCAAGGAGATCGCGCCAGGAACGATGCTGGTACTGAAAGCCTTGATCCGAGTGCACGAGTGGCTGCTCGCCGGGATTCAGACATGTCAGGGCCTGACGCAGTGAAGCGTTGGTCAGGGCCAGGTTTGGGGATGCGCCGATCGTGTAGGAGATGATCTGACGGTCGAACAGATCCATAACCGGTGAGAGGTAGAGTTTCCGCTCATTGACGCTGAACTCGGTCACGTCGGTTACCCACTTCTGGTTCGGCGCCGTTGCGTCGAACTCCCGGTTCAGCAGATTGGACGCCACGACGCCTTGGTCGCCCTGGTAGGAGTTGTAGCGCTTCTTCCGCCGAACCTTGCATTCCAGTCCAAGGACACGCATGAGCTTCAGAACGGTCTTCTTCGCGACGTTCCAGCCCTGTTTGAGCAGTTCTGTGTGGATGCGCCGGTGCCCGTACCGGGCATGATTTGCCGTGAAAATGCTCGTGATCTCGGCTTTGAGTGCCGACTGCCGGTCAGGCGTTTGGAAACGCGCCTGGTGGTAGAAAAACGTGGAGCGGGCCAGCCCGGCAACGTCCAAAAGCACGTCGAGGCGGTGTTCGGCCTTGAGAGCGATGACGGCGCGAACCTTTAGCGCCGTTCCTCGTCCCTCAAGGCCTGCACTTTTCCCAGGAACGCCACCTCGGCCCGCAGGCGCTCGTTCTCACGGCGAAGCCGCGCCAGCTCCGACTCAGGTTTCCTTGCTGCCCCGGGATTCGTCTTCGGGCGGCCCTTCGGCTTGGGGCGCAGCCCATCTTCGCCTTCGGTCCGGTACTGACGCGCCCACTTCTCGATCAACAGCGGAGAAGAGAGCCCAAGCTCCTTCGCAAGGGCGACTTTGGGCTCACCTCCGCGGTATCGCTGCACAGCATCAAGCTTGAACTCAAACGAGTACACCGGACGGGTTGGCTTCGCCACCAGCGTCGAACCTCCGCGTATCCGCCATCGACCATACAACCGTTTGATGGCACTTCTACCTACACCGAGCCGGGTCGCTACCGCCCAAGCACCCCAACCCGTTTCAAACAACGCTACCGCCGCCTCGCGCTGTTCCTCGGACAACGAACTTCTTCCATGCATAAAACTACTCCCCGAAAGTCAGAACTGATTTCTCAGTCCAACTTTCGGGGAGCAGTTCACAAGGAGTGCGGTCCTTCTGTCTATACCACTGGGTCTACGGCTCGAATTTGTAGCCGAGGCCGCGGACGGTGACCAGGTAACGCGGGGCGGACGGGTCTGGCTCCACCTTGCTGCGCAGCCGCTTCACGTGGACGTCCAGGGTCTTGGTATCGCCGACATAGTCGGAGCCCCAGACCCGGTCGATCAGCTGGCCGCGGGTGAGCACCCGGCCCGCGTTGCGCAGCAGCATTTCCAGCAGCTCGAACTCCTTCAGCGGCAGGGAGACCTGCTCGCCGCTGACACTGACCACGTGCCGCTCGACATCCATCCGCACCGGGCCGGACTGGACGGTGTTGGAAATCAGCTCTTCCGGCTCGCCCTGGCGGCGCAGGACAGCGCGGACCCGGGCTACCAGTTCGCGCGAGGAATAGGGCTTGGTGACGTAGTCGTCGGCGCCCAGCTCCAGGCCGACCACCTTGTCGATCTCCGCATCCTTGGCGGTCAGCATGATCACGGGTACGTTGGACCGCTGGCGCAGCTGCCGGCAGACCTCGGTGCCGGACTGTCCCGGCAGCATCAGATCCAGCAGGACCAGGTCCGCACCGGACCGGTCAAACTCCACCACGGCGTCCAAGCCGTTGTCGACAACCTGTACTTCAAAGCCCTCTTTGCCCAGGAGATAACTCAGCGGATCGCTCAGCGACTCTTCATCTTCGACAACCAGAATGCGGGTCAAGCACTAACTCCTTGCTCACGGGCGCCTGCGCCCTTTGGTGTTCCCTGGGCCGGTTCAACACCGGCCTCGTCCTCGGAATCGGACTGCTCCATCTCCGGCAGCCGGACGGTAAAGGTCGATCCCTGCCCAGGCTGGGACCAGACCGAAATTTCGCCGCCATGCTGCGAAATGACGTGTTTGACGATGCTCAGGCCCAGCCCGGTTCCGCCGGTCTGCCGCGACCGCGCGGCATCGATCCGGTAAAAGCGCTCGAAGATCCGGTCCTGCTCGTCCTGGCTGATCCCGGGTCCCTGGTCGGTAACCGATACGGTGGCGAGGCCGTCGCGGGTTCGCATCCCGACTCCCACGGTGGAGCCCTCCGGCGCATAGCGGATGGCGTTGTCGATGAGGTTGCGCAGCGCGGTCATGAGCAGGTCGGCGTCCCCGTAGACTTCGTTGTCCACCTTGCCGCCCACCACAATCTTGATGTCCTTGCTTTCGGCCGGCAGCCGGTTGCGGTCCACGGCTTCGGCGACCACCGCGTTGAGGTCGACAGCCTCACCGGACTGCACCACGTCGGCACTTTGCAGCCGCGACAGTTCGATAATGTCCTGCACGAGCGCGCTGAGCCGTTTGGATTCCTTCTCCATCCGCTTGGCGAACCGACGCACTGCCACCTCGTCATCCGCGGCCTCTTCAATCGCCTCGGCCAGCAGCGACAGGGCGCCGACCGGGGTTTTCAGTTCGTGCGAGACGTTGGCGACGAAGTCAGTGCGCATGGCCTCGGTTCGGGTGATTTCGGTGCGGTCGTCGGCCAGCAGCAGGATGTATTCGTCCCCGATGGGGGCTACCCGCACCTGCACGATGATCGTGCCCTGGCCCAGCGGGCCGCGGGGCAGTTCCAGCTGGCGTTCTTCGATGACGCCGTCGCGGCGGACCCGCGCGGTCAGTTCCAGCAGTTCCTTGTGCACCACGGTGTGGCCGCGGACCAGGCCGAAGGCATAGGCGCCCGGGCTCGCACGCACTACGCCGTCGATCACATCAACAATCACGTAGGCACGTCCGACGACGGACAGCACTTCCGCCGAGCCATCAGGAATGGTCGGCTCGGCAACTTCGATGCGGTCCCGCCGCTGGCTCTCGCTCAGCCTGAAGGCGAGCACACCAAAGGCACCCAGCACGATGCCGGCCAGTCCGGCCAGCAGGCCGATCATCAGAGCACTCACGCCTCTAGCTTATGCCTACGACAGCGCCACAATTACCCGTTCCAGTAGTAATCAAACAGGGGTTCAACTAACGTTCACCTAGAGACGGGTAACAGTTCACCGGGCACTGAAAGTCTGCTTGGTAAGTGTGACCATAACTATTGCAACAAGCGAAAGGACGCCCTGTGCGCAAGGTATTCCAGGCGGAGCTCCACCAGGTCGGCGAACAGCTGATCGAGATTTCACGGCTCGTAGCCGAAGCGATGGAGAAGGCGAACCAGTCGTTTGTCAACGCCGATATCGAACTCGCCCAGGAGGTCATCGCCGCCGATGCGCGGATCGATTTCCTGCAGAACGACCTGGACGAACGCGCCATTGAGATCCTGGCGCTCCAGGGACCCGTGGCTTCGGACCTGCGCATGATCGTGGGGGCGCTGCGGATGAGTGCGTCACTGGAGCGGATGGGCGATCTGGCCCGCCATGTGGCACAGCTGGCGCGCATGCGCTACCCGGCGAATGTCAGCCCCGAGTCGCTGCGCCCCACCTTCGCGGAGCTCGCCGAGAACGACATTGCCATTGCCCGGAAGCTGACGGAGTTGCTGGACACCCGCAACCTCGAGCTGGCCCGGGACATCAACCGCCACAACGACCGCATCAACGAACTGCATGCCGGGATCTTCAAGGCCATTGCGGCTCCCGACTTCCCCGGCAATGCTCCCACCGCCGTCGATGTTTCACTGGCCAGCCGCTACTTCGAGCGCTTCGCGGATCACGGCGTCTCGGTGGCGCGCAAGGTTACCTACCTGGTGACCGGCGAGTGGGCGCCGAACGGCGCGTCCCACTAGACGTTCCACAAGGGCCGCGACCGTCCGGCCGCAAGCCCCCGGATTTAACAGCGAAGGCCGGCCCCAAGCGCAGCAACTGCGCTGGGGCCGGCCCTTCGGCGTTTGAGAGGCTGCGGGCTACTTCTTGCCTTGGTTGGCCACGGCTTCGATGGCGGCCGCGGCAGCATCGGCGTCGAGGTAGGTGCCGCCGGCCTTGACGGGCTTGAGGTCTTCGTCCAGTTCGTACACCAGCGGGATGCCGGTGGGGATGTTCAGGCCGGCAATGTTGTCGTCGCTAATGCCGTCCAGGTGCTTGACCAGGGCGCGCAGGGAGTTACCGTGCGCGGCCACCAGCACAGTCTTGCCGGCTTTCACGTCCTTGGAAATGTCCGACTCCCAGTACGGGATGAACCGCTCCAGCACGTCCTTGAGGCACTCGGTGCGCGGGATGTTGCCGTTGAGGTCCGCGTAGCGAGGGTCCCCCACCTGCGACCATTCGCTGGAGTCATCCAGCTTGGGCGGCGGTGTGTCGTACGAGCGGCGCCACAGCATGAACTGCTCGTCGCCGAACTCTTCGCGGATCTGCGCCTTGTCCTTGCCCTGCAGCGCGCCGTAGTGGCGCTCGTTCAGGCGCCAGTCCCGCTTGACGTCGATCCAGTCCCGGTCCGCCGCCTCCAGCGCAATGTTCGCGGTGACGATGGCACGCTTCAGTCGCGAGGTGTACAGGACATCGGGCAGGATGCCCGCCTCGACCAGCAGTTCGCCGCCGCGCTTGGCCTCGGCCCGGCCCTGTTCGGTCAGCGGAACGTCCACCCAGCCGGTGAAGAGGTTTTTCTCGTTCCAGTCGCTTTGGCCGTGCCGCAGCAGAATCAGCTTGAAGTTCGAAGAGGCAGTCATGGCTGTAATCCTAGCGTTTACACGCCTTTCCCAGCCGCCCGCGACCGTGACGTTACGCACGCTGCTGCGCCGCGCCCCGCTGTCGTCATTCGGGTCTTTCCCGCTGTGACCTGCGGATTTAGTTTCCATCAGGGGAATTACGACGGCGGTGGGCGGCCGCCGTCGTCATCTCGTGTTTCCGCGCGGCACTTATTCTTTTTCCTTGTGCCCAGCCTGAAGACTGCCCCCGCCGCGTCCGGCCACACTGTGGAGTACCCGAGGGGCGGCCCCGGCAGGCCGGGCAAACCGGTCGGTTCGATCACGCGGGGCACCACCAATCCGAACCGGCTGCGGCGGATGGACCGCTGGCTCTCCGGCCCGAGCGCGGCCAGCGTCAAAAAGGCAGCGGACCCGCTGGTCATCGATCTGGGCTACGGCGCCGCGCCGATCACCGCCGTCGAACTCCACCACCGGCTGGCCAAGGTGCGCCCCGATGTCGAAGTGATCGGGATCGAGATCGAACCCGAGCGGGTCCGCCGCGCCAAAGCACTGGAGCGTCCGGGGCTGAGTTTCCGGCAGGGCGGCTTTGAGATCCCGGTGGCGGGACGCCGTCCGGCCGTGGTGCGCGCCTTCAATGTGCTGCGCCAATATGACGAGACGGAGTACGCCGCGCACTGGGACATGGTCCGGGCGCGGCTGGCGCCGGGCGGGCTGTTCATCGACGGCACCTGCGACGAGATCGGCCGGCGCGCCACTTGGGTGGCTATTGCGCCCGAGGGGCCGGTGTCGCTAAGCATCTCGCTGCGGTTCGGCGCCTTCGTCCGGCCCTCCGATGTGGCCGAGCGGCTGCCGAAGGCACTGATCCACCACAATTTCCCGGGCGAGAAGATCCACCGCTATCTGCAGGCGCTGGATAAGGCCTGGGCGGAGGCCGCCGTGCTGGCATCCTTCGGCAACCGGCAGCGGTGGCTGGCGATGTGCCACAGCATGGTCGCAGCCGGCTGGCCCGTGCTGGACGGGCCGTCGCGGTGGCGCCTGGGTGAAGTGACGGTGGCCTGGGCGGCAGTGGAGCCGGGTTACCAGGGTTTGTAGGAGCCGTTTACCAGGGCCCGTAGGGACCGTAGGCGCTGCCGCCGGATCCCTTCAGCTCGTTCAGCGCCGGCTTCACATCCGCCAGGTACACGGAGGCGGCAGCGACGGCGGCCAGCTGGAACAGCATCAACGTGCCCAAGCCCGTGCTCAGCAGCGACAGGGCGCCCACGGCAACGGAACCGGCGGTCATGCCGGTCCAGAACCCCTTGGTGCGCTTGAAGGCGGCCTGGAAGTGCTCGCCCTTCCGGCCGAGGCAGTCGACCAGCGCCCACAACTCAATGCCCAGGGCAAGAATCCCCAGGCCGAAATACAGCCAATGCTGGAACGCGTAGACAAGTAGCACCTTCCAAGCCTAACTGTTCTTGCGCCTATCAGTCCTGCACTTTTTCCAGCGCCTGCTCCAGATCGGCCCACAGATCGGCCGCGTTCTCGATTCCGACGGACAGCCGCAGCAGGTTTTCGGGTACGCTCTTCGGTTCGTTGACGTGCCGGCGGCGGCGCTCGATCAGCGACTCCACCCCGCCCAGCGAGGTTGCGGGCAGCCACAGCTGCAGTGCCTCGGTAACGGCTTCAGCGGCAGCCGAACCGCCGCGGATCTGGATGGCGATGATGGAGCCGAAGCCGTTCATCTGCGCCTTGGCACGCTCGTGCCCCGGGTCGCCCGGCAGGCCCGGGTAGCGCACGGCTTCCACCCGCGGGTGCTGCTGCAGTTTCGCGGCGAGCTCCGCCGCCGTGGCCTGCGAACGGTCAACCCGCAGTGCCAGGGTGCGCACCCCGCGCAGCGCAAGCCAGGTTGCGAACGGCCCGGCGATGGCCCCGTGCAGCGAACGGTGCGTGAGCAGCTTCGCCTGCAGGTCCGGGTTGGACGTGACCACGGCGCCCAGAACGACGTCGGAATGCCCGGCAAGATATTTCGTCACCGAATGGACGACGACGTCGACCCCGACCTCCAGCGGGCGCTGTCCCAGCGGGGTGGAAAAGGTATTGTCGGCAACCACCAAAGCACCGGCGTCGTGCGCTGCCTGGGCCAGGACGCCGAGCTCGGCTATCTCGAGCATGGGGTTGGTGGGGCTTTCCAACCACACCATGTCCGCACCCTCCAGCTGGGCCTTGACCGCCTCGGTATCCGCAATGTCCACGGTGCGGATCTTCACTGCACCGCGCCCGGCCAGGTCTTCGGCCAAAGCCAGGCTGCCCTGGTAGCTGTGCTGCGGCATGACCACCACGCCGCCGGCGGGAACCAAGGACAGCGCCGCGGCCACGGCGGCCAGCCCCGAGGCGAAGACCAGGGCCGGCAGTTCGGCGCCCTCGAGCTCGCCCAGGGTTTCCTCGAACGGGTCCCAGGTGGGGTTGGAGTAACGCCCGTAGGCGCGGTCGCCCTGGACCACTTCGCCGAGGCCGAAGAACGTCGAGGACAGCACCACCGGCGGGTTCACCGGGGAATCATGGGTCCGCTCCGGGCGGCCGGCGGAAACCACAACGGTGTCCGGGGCAAGATGGTCTGGATGCTGGGATGCGCTCTGGCTCATGAAAGCAAGGTTAATCCCGCGGGCCGTCCACAGGTTAACTCGTGACCTTTCTTTGGCAGCAGCCAAGAACGGTACGCTAATTGGGTGACTTCCCCCGCTATCCCCTCCCCCGCTGGCGCCCGCGCGGGGCTGTTCATCGCGTTCGAGGGCGGCGACGGGGCAGGCAAGTCCACCCAGGCAGCCGCCGTCCAGGCCCGGCTGGAAGCCGCCGGACACGCGGTGCTGCGGACCCGGGAGCCGGGCGGCACGCCCATCGGCGAAAAGCTGCGCTCCCTGGTGCTGGACCACGGCCACGGCGAGATCGACGCCCGCACCGAAGCTTTGATTTTTGCCGCCTCACGGGCGGCCCACGTGCAGCAGGTGATCCAGCCGGCGCTGGAGCGCGGCGAGATTGTGCTGTGTGACCGTTTCATCGACTCGTCGGTGGCTTATCAAGGTGCCGGGCGGGAACTGGGCATTGCCGCGGTGCGGGACATCAACCTGTGGGCCACGGCTTCGCTGCTGCCCGATGTCACAGTGCTCCTTGATGTTGCTCCGGACGACGGCCGCGACCGGCGGCTGGCCGGTGAAGCCGCGGAAGACCGGCTCGAATCCGAACCGGACGACTTCCACGGGCGGATCCGGGCCGCCTTCCTGGAGCTGGCCGCGGCCCGCCCCGACGAGTACCTGGTGCTGGACGCGCGCGCCGAACGCGAGGATCTGACGGCCGCCATCCTCGAGCGCATCGACGGGTTGCTGGCATGAGCGTCTGGTCCGACCTGCCCGGCCAGACCGCCGTGATGGAGCAGCTCAGCCGCGCCGCAGCCGCCGAGCGGCCCAACCACGCCTGGCTGTTTACCGGCCCGCCCGGCTCCGGCCGGTCCAATGCTGCACGGTCTTTCGCCGCCGCCCTGCTGTGCGAACAGCCCGATCCCGCCGCCCGCGGCTGCGGCGAATGCCATGCCTGCCACACCGTTTTGGGCGGCACCAATGCGGATGTGTCTGCCATGGTGACGGAGAACGTGTCCTTCACCATCCGGGAGGTCCGTGACTGGGTCACCAAGGCGCAGGACAAACCGTCCTCGGGCCGCTGGCGCGTGATCATCATCGAGGACGCCGACCGCATGGCGGAGCGGACCACCAATGTGCTCCTCAAGGCCATCGAGGAACCACCGCCGCGGACCATCTGGCTGCTTTGCGCGCCGAGCCCGGCGGACGTACTGGTCACCATCCGCTCGCGCTGCCGTCCCGTTGGCCTGCGCATTCCCCCAGTGGGCGATGTGGCCGAGCTGCTGGTCCGCCGCGACGGGGCCACGCCGGAGCTCGCGGAGTTCGCCGCCCGGGTTTCGCAGAGCCACATCGGCGTGGCCCGCAGGCTCGCCGCCAATGAGGACGCGCGCAGCCGCCGGGACACGATTGTCCGGCTGCCATTGCGCCTGCGCGGGGTATCCGATGCGGTGATGGCCGCCGGCGAGCTGGTGGAAATCTCCAATGCCGACGCCGCAGCTGCCTCCGAGCAGCGCAACGCCGCCGAGCGCGAGGCCCTGCTGCACACCCTCGGCGCGCCGGAGAAAGGCACGCTGCCGCCAGCCATGCGCAGCCAGCTGAAGCAACTGGAGGACGAGCAGAAACGCCGGGCCAAGCGCAGCGTGAGCGACTCCCTGGACCGCGTCATGATCGACCTGACCACGTTCTATCGGGACGTGCTGGCCCTCCAGCTGGGTGCTTCGTCGGACCTGGTCAACGAGTACCTGCGGCCGGAGCTGACGTCCTACGCGGAACAATCGACCCCCGAGAAAACGTTGCAGAGGTTGGACGCCATCGCGCAGACGCGCAAACGGCTCAGCACCAACGTGGCCCCGGTACTGGCCATGGAAGCCATGGCAGTCAGCCTGCTTTAGATTCTTGACCAATCCAGGAGAACAATTGATGCGCACCTTACCGCGACGATCCGGCCCCAGCGCCAAAACCGCAGCGGCCGCCGTCGTGCTCTTCCTGCTGGCCGGGTGCGGGCTGCTGCCGGGCACAACCGATGCCCCGCCGTCGTCGTCGCCCGAAGTCATCGGCGGCGTGGACGAGCAGCTGATGCCCTACTACGGCCAGTCGGTCAGCTGGGAAAGCTGCGAAGGCCGGTTCGAGTGCGCGGACATCGAAGTCCCGGTCGATTATGCCGATCCGGACGGCGAGAGCATCAAGATCGCCGCGATCCGCAGCACCACCGACGGCGATTCCTTGGGCTCCATCCTGCTGAACCCCGGCGGTCCGGGCGGTTCGGGCTATGACACCGTGCGCGGCTCGCTGGAGCAGATGACTACCGAGGAACTGCGCGGCAGCTACGACATCGTGGGCTTTGACCCCCGCGGCGTGAAGCGTTCGGCCCCGGTGACCTGCCTGACCGACGCGGAGCGGGATGCCGCGCGCGAGGTGCAGTATGACCTGGACAGCGACGCCGGCATCGCCGAAGCCATGGAGGACTCGGCCGAGCTGGCCGAGAAATGCGCGGCGAAGACCGGCGAAGTCCTGGGCCATGTGGACACCGCCAGCGCCGCCAAGGACATGGACATCATCCGCGCCGTGGTCGGCGACGCCAAGCTGAATTACCTGGGCTTCTCCTACGGCACCTTCCTCGGCGCGACCTATGCGGACCTCTTTCCGGAGCGGGTGGGCCGGATGGTGCTCGACGGGGCACTGGATCCGTCGCTGACCAACGAGCAGGTCACGCTCGGCCAGGCCAAGGCGTTCGAAGGCGCGATCCGCAGCTACGCCGAAAGCTGCCTGGCATCCGCGGACTGCCCCCTGTCCGGAACCGTGGACCAGGCCGTCGGCCAGATCCAGGACCTGATCCGGTCCGTCGAGGCCAACCCGCTGACCGCCCAGGACGGCCGCCTGGTCACCGTGGGCACCTTCGTCTCGGGATTCATCGTGCCGCTGTACAACGATGTGAACTGGCCGCTGCTGACCCGCGCCTTGGACGGTGCTTTCGACGGCGATCCGACGGACATGCTCTACCTCGCGGATCTGGGCGCCGAACGTCAGGCGGACGGCGACTACACCTCCAACAGCACGGCTGCTTTTACCGCCATCAACTGCCTGGACTATCCGATGGAATCCGATCTGGCGGGCATGAAGGAAAATGCGGCGGCGCTGGAGGAAGCCTCGCCAACGCTGGGCCGGTACCTCGCCTACGGTGGCACCACCTGCGAGAGCTGGCCGGCGGAGCCGGTGCGCACCCCCGCACCGGTTGACGCTGCCGGAGCCGATCCGATCCTCGTCATCGGCACCACCGGCGACCCGGCCACCCCGTACGAATGGGCCGTGTCCATGACGGAACAGCTGGAATCCGCCTCGCTGCTGACCTACGAGGCGCAAGGCCATACCGCCTACGGCCGCGGCGACAGCTGCGTACAGAACGCCGTGGACAGCTACTTCATCGAGGGCACGATGCCGGATGAGGGCACTGTTTGCTAAGCCGGTTTTGACCAGCGAGCCCTTGCTCTCCTATAGTTGTTCCTTGTGGATTCTGGCCGGTTATCCGGCCTGGAAGCCCGGCCTCCTTAGCTCAGTCGGTAGAGCGTTTCACTCGTAATGAAAAGGTCGCCAGTTCGATTCTGGCAGGGGGCTCATCCGAAAATCCCGTCGCATCAAGATGCGGCGGGATTTTCTTTGCCCGACGGCGCCGCTACCGGGTTTCCAGGTAGCGCTGCGCGTCCGCAACGTCCTCGATCACGATGTCCGCCCGCCGTCGTACGTTGTCAACGCTGGCCGAACCGCTGGAGGGCGTATCGGAGTGTCCTGGGTCCAAGCGGATCATCGCGGCGGCCTGCGCAGCCGCGGCCAGGGAGTTGCCGGCCTTGGACAGGCAGCGGTGGACGGCGGCCAGGTTCCCGCCGGGGATGTCCATGCCATCGCTCGGATGCAGCTCGTGGGCCGCCATGCAGTAGGCACGCACCCGGGGCAGCAGTGCGGCGAGTTCGTCGGCGATGACCAGGAGCTCGCCGTAGAGTTCCTCGTCCTGCACACCCTCAAGAACCTGATGGTAGCGGTCCAGCCCGCGGCGGAACCGGTCGTGGGTGCGCCGCCAGATGCCTTTGCCCAATTCCTTATCGTCACGCCGGGCTTGGCGGGCGGCTCCGAACAGCGCCACGGAACTCAGAGGTACTGGCCCGGGGTGTGGGTGCCGGGGCCGGACGGGTTTTCCGATTCCGCACCGTCAGCGCGGCGGGGTTCGCCGTCGTTGCCGATGACGACGCCGGGGGCAATGACCGTGCCGGGCGGGAGCTGGCGCATCTGCATCCGTGCGGCCATCTGCTGGGTGGCGGCCTGCTGCGCGGCGATGGCGGTCTGGATACCGTGGAACAGCCCTTCGAGCCAGCCGACCAGCTGTGCCTGGGCGATCCGCAGTTCGGCGTCCGACGGCGTGGAGTCGTCGGTGAAGGGCAGATTGATGCGGTGCAGTTCGTCGATGAGCTCCGGCGCCAGCCCGTCCTCGAGTTCCTTTACGGATCGTTCGTGGATTTCTGCCAGCCGGTTGCGCGCGGCATCGTCCAGCGGGGCGCTGCGGACCTCTTCCAGCAGTTGGCGGATCATGGTCCCGATCCGCATGACTTTGGCGGGTTCATCCACCAGGTCATGGAGCTGCGAACCCTTCTTCCCGTTGCTGCCCGCTTCGTTCCGGGCCTCGGCTTCCTCCGCGCGCTGCTGGTCAGGGGTGAGAGCTCCTTCGATGGCCGGTTCTTCCGTCTGAGGTATCTGCTCGTCGCTCATGGTTTCATCTTGCCAGAGGCCGAAGCTAAATCCAGCCTTGCTCCCGCACATTGGCGGCTCTAGCTCGGTCAACGGCGCACCCGATAGCGCAGGTGAAGCACCCGGTTGCCCTGAATCACCACGTCGGGATCCTCCAACAGGTGCTGTGCGTGGACCGACCCGAAGTAGCGCTTGCCGGACCCGAACACGACGGGTGCGACGTCCATGCGCACCTCGTCGACCAGGCCCGCGGCAAGCATCTGGCCACCGACGTCGCCGGCGGCGACCTCGACAATGCGGTCACCCGCAAGCTCCTGCGCCATGGCCATGGCTGCCTCGACGCCGCCGACGAAGTGAAACGGCGCCTCGGGGTCCCAGCCCTCGGGCTGCGGCCGGTGCGTCACGACGACCACGTGGTCGATCCCGCTCGGAGGCTTCCCGTCCCAGCCGTCGGTCAGGTCGAAGACGTGGCGGCCCGCGATTGTCACCCCGATCTGGTCCCAGTACGGCCGGGTGTAGTCGTAGGACGTCTGCGACACCTTCAGCACGCCGCTCTCGTCCAACGGGACGTCACCGCTGGTCAACCAGTCGAACAGCGGTCCGGGCTGGTCGTTCTCGTCCGCGATAAAGCCGTCCACCGACACCGAGCTGTACATGACAACCTTGCCCACGGGGCTCTCCTCTGCTTTAGGGTGCCCCCACATTAGCGTGTCGTGAGCTGTCGCTCTAGGAAGAAATCAATCGGCCGGAGCGCAACCGTTACAAACAGCACCCGCCCCGAAGTCTCCGTGAGGAGCTCGAGACGGGTGCCGCCGTCGTTGTTCAGCTGTGGGCCGCTAGCAGCAGCGGCCTTCGGGATTGCGGTCCTGGCGGTCCGTCTTGTCCCGCCAGAACTCGCGCTCGGTCATGGGCGGCGTGCCGGTGTGGGTCCGCGCGTGGTGGTCAAGGTACGCCTGGTAGGCGTTCTCGCCCATCAGGGACTTGAAATACCAGACGAAGCCCTTCCAGCCGGCGTGTGCCTTGCCGGCGGCCTGGTTGAATGCCTTGTTCGTGGACATGGTCATCAGTGCTTCGACCGCGCCAGCCGCTTGTCCTGGGGCAGTTCGTCCCAGCGCTTCTGCAGTTCGCGCTCCGGCGGTGTGGCGATAAAGCCGGACGGTGCGTACGTGGCCGAGACGACGGCGAGGTCCTCGTGGGACTTTTCGCCGCCCCGCTGCCAGGACTTGATGGTGGCGATGATGGCCGTGGCGATGACGATGATGGTCAGCACCACGAACACGATGGACAGCGTGCCCTGGACCCAGGTGTTCCGAACCACCGCCTCCATCGCCTCGACCGACCCTGCATTGCCCAGGCTGGTCTCGCCGTTGGCCAGCGCTTCCTGGTGGGCGAAGTGGTTGGCCCAGTAGCCCACGCGTACGTCCGGCGAGAAGATCTTCAGGATCGACGCCCAGATGGTGATTACTGCGGCGAAGGCCAGTGGGAGGGCGATGATCCACAGGTACTTGAACACGCCCTTCTTGGCCGCGATGGCCATGCAGACCGCGAGCGCGATCGCCGCGAGCAGCTGGTTGGCGATGCCGAAGAGCGGGAAGAACGTGTTGATACCGCCCAACGGATCCGTCACCCCGAGTATCAGGATGTACCCCCAGCCGGCCACCATGATCGCCGTACAGATCCAGACCCCCGGGCGCCAGGACATGTCCTTGAACTTGGGAGCGAAGTTGCCGATGGTATCCTGCAGCATGAAGCGGGCCACGCGGGTTCCGGCGTCCACGGCGGTGAGGATGAACAGCGCTTCGAACATGATCGCGAAGTGGTACCAGAAGGCCATCAGGCCTACGCCGCCGATCAGGCTCTGCATGATCTGGGCGAGGCCGACGGCGAGGGTTGGGGCGCCGCCCGTTCGCGAGACCACCGACTCCTCGCCGACGTTGGCGGCCAGTTGGGTCAGCATGTCCGGGGTCAGGTTCACGCCGGCCAGGCCCAGGCTGTTGACGAAGGCCACCGCACCCTCCACGGTGCCGCCGGTCGCGGCGGCCGAGGAGTTCATCGCGAAATAGATCCCGCGGTCAATGGAGATCGCCGCGACCAGGGCCATGATGGCCACGAAGGACTCCATCAGCATGCCGCCGTAACCGATGAAGCGCGTCTGCTTCTCCTTGTGGACCATCTTCGGCGTGGTGCCCGAAGAAATCAGCGCGTGGAAGCCGGACAAGGCGCCACAGGCAATGGTCACGAACAGGAACGGCCACAGGGAGCCGGGTACTACGGGCCCGTCGGTCCGGCCGGCGAACTCGCTGATGGCCGGGATGTTGATCTCCGGACGCACCAGCACGATGGCCACGGCCAGCATGACAATGGTGCCGATCTTCATGAAGGTGGAGAGGTAGTCGCGCGGGGCCAGCAGCAGCCACACCGGGAGTACCGCGGCGATGAAGCCGTAGATGATGATGCCCCAGGCGATGGTGATGCGGTCCAGCGTGAAGACGGCTACGCCCCAGTCGGTTTCGGCAATCATGCCGCCGCCGATGATCGCGGCAATCAACAGCACGAAGCCGATAATTGAAATCTCGCTGACTTTGCCCGGGCGGATGAAGCGCAGGTAGATGCCCATGAAAATCGCGATCGGGATGGTCATGGAAACCGAGAAGACGCCCCACGGGGATTCGCCCAGCGCGTTGACCACCACGAGGGCCAGGATGGCGACGATGATGATCATGATGGCCAGCGTTGCGATCAGTGCGGCGGTGCCGCCGATCAGGCCAAGTTCCTCGCGGGCCATCTGGCCCAGCGAGCGTCCACCGCGGCGCATCGAGAAGAACAGCACCAGGTAGTCCTGCACCGCTCCGGCCAGGATCACGCCGATGATGATCCAGATGGTGCCTGGAAGGTAGCCCATCTGGGCTGCGAGGATGGGACCCACCAGAGGTCCGGCTCCGGCGATCGCCGCAAAGTGGTGCCCGTACAGCACCCGGCGATCCGTGACTACATAGTCCTTGCCGTCCGCCTTGTACTCCGCCGGCGTGGCCCGCTTGTCGTTGGGTCTGGTGATCTTGTTCTCGATGAACTTCGAATAGAAGCGGTAGAAGATCAGGTAGGTGCACACCGCGGCGAAGACGAACCAGATGGCGTTGACGGTTTCGCCCCGTACAAACGCGAGCATCGTCCAGGCCACGCCGCCCAGCAGCGCGATGACTACCCAAATGGCGATCTTCAGCGGCGGCCACCGGCGCTCCTCGGCAGCGGCGATCTCCGGGTCAAGGGCTACCGGCGGAAGGTTGGGATCCTGGACCAGGACGGCTGAATCACGGTCCGGGTCCGGATCCGGCGCGGATCCTGCTGTTGGGGTCTGGCTCATCATTGCTCCCTGTTCAGACGCATGGCGGATAAAAAGCTTACTTATCAGCAATCTAACAGCAGCATGCATCAAGTCACAGGGATTCGGCCGACCAATAGCCGAGCAGGCTGGAGTATGCGCCCAGCGGCCCTCCCGCTGGGCGTCCGCGGGTTTCCCGTTGCCAGGCGGCCCTAGGCCGCGGCGGTGGTGAGCAGGATCTTCCCGATGTGCTCGCCCGAGTCGAAATACTCGTGCGCCTCGGCCGCCGAATCCAGCGGATAGGTCCGGCCCACCTGCGCGGTGATATCCCCCGAGGCGACCAGCGGCCAGACGTGGGTCATGACGGCCCGGACGATCGCGGACTTTTCCTCCACCGGCCGCGAGCGCAGCGTGGTGCCGATGACGGCGGCGCGCTTGGCCATCAGCTGGCCGAGGTTCAGTTCCGCCTTGGCGCCGCCCTGCAGCCCGATGACCACCAGCCGGCCGGACGTGGCCAGGGCGTCCAGATTACGCTGCAGGTATTTCGCCCCGACGACGTCGAGGATCACGTCTGCCCCGCGGCCGCCGGTGGCTTCCTTGACCTTGGCGACAAAGTCCTCTTCCTTGTAGTTGATGAGGACCTGGGCACCCAGGGGGCGGACGACGTCGAGCTTGGCCTGGGAGCCGGCGGTCACCATGGGTAGGCCGCCGAACGCGCGGACCATCTGGACCGCCATCGTGCCGATGCCGCCGCTGCCACCGTGGATGAGTACGCTTTCGCCCGCCTGTACCCCGGCCGCCATGAAGAGATTGGAGAAAATGGTGGCCGTCACTTCCGGCAGCGCCGCCGCCGTGACCAGGTCCACCCCTTCGGGCACAGTCATCAGCTGCCCCGCAGGTACCGCGACCTGTTCGGCGTAACCGCCGCCGGCCAGCAAGGCGCAGACCTCGTCCCCGATCTGCCAGCCGGTGACCTCTTCGCCGAGCGCAGAGATGCGGCCGGAAACCTCAAGGCCGGGAATGTCGGATGCGCCGGGCGGCGGCGGGTAGACTCCGCGGCGCTGCTGCACATCCGCGCGGTTCAAGCCCGCAGCAACGACGTCGACAATCACCTCGCCCGGCTTCGGAGCCGGCGGCTGGACCTCACGGACCTCGATGACCTCGGGACCGCCTGAGCCTTGGTAAAAAACCGCCTTCATTCACGCCTCCTGGTGCACGCCGAAAACCGGCCGGAGTTTTGATATCTCCGGCCCCTCCGTGACACACTACTAGGCAGGGAAGGTTGTCCGAGCGGCCGAAGGAGCTGGTCTTGAAAACCAGTAGGCGGTAACCCCGTCTCATGGGTTCAAATCCCATACCTTCCGCTCCCTGTTACTCAAGGGCCCCGGTTCCGGGGTCCTTGAGTTGTTTAAGCGCCGACATAGTCGCGCGGGCCGCGGCTTTTGTCAAGACTTTCCCGGCGTCGCGGAAGTTGCGAAGGCCTTCTTTCACAGAAACTATTCCCTTGGTACAACCCGAGCGGTAACCTCTCGTTCATCCTGCTGGGCTGGGATCGTCAGGTGCGCTCGCACACCATCACTGCCTTGCTGCCGGACCGGCTCGCCTTGGGCGCCGTCCTCCGGCACACCTTTATGGGGAACTGAAAACTGGAGATACCGTGCCACAGGCTGCATCATCTATGAAGGCCACGCTGGGCGCTGCATTGTCGATCGGTCTGCTGGCCGCTCCCTTCGCAGCCCTGCCCGCCGTGGCAAACGAAAACGACCCGGAACCGGCCACGGCGCCGCTGGAAGCTCCCGCTGAAGATCAACCCGTCGAAACGCAGGACGTAGGCGACACCTACGAGCTGAATCTGCTGGGCATCAACGACTTCCACGGCCGCATCGACGACAACACGGTGAAATTTGCCGGCACCGTCGAACAGCTGCGGGAGCAGAACCCGGATGGCACGCTCTTCACTTCGGCCGGCGACAACATCGGCGCTTCGCTGTTCGCCTCGGCTTCCCAGGACGACCAGCCAACCATCGATGTCCTGAATGCGCTGGAACTGGCGACCACCGCCGTCGGCAATCATGAGTTCGACAAGGGCTTCGAGGACCTGAAGGGGCGGGTGTCCACCAACTCCAGTTACCCGCAACTTGGCGCCAACGTGTATGCGCAGGGCACGACGACTCCCGCGCTGCAGGAATACGCCCTGGTCGAGGTGGCGGGACTGACGGTCGGCGTGATCGGTGTGGTGACGCAGGAAACCTCGACCCTGGTCAGTCCCGGCGGCATTTCGACCTTGGACTTCGGCGATCCGGTGGCAGCCGTCAACCGCGTTGCTGGCAAACTGACGGACGGCACCGGCGACGAAGCAGACATCATCCTGGCGTCGTACCACGAGGGCGCCGCCACGGGTTCGAGTCTGGACGCTGCGCTGGGCAGCGCCGTCTTCGCACGCATCGCCAACGAGACCTCCGCCGAGGTGGACGCGATCTTCACCGGGCATACGCACCAGGCCTACACCTTCGACGCTCCAATACCGGGCGCCGCCGGCGAGACCCGGCCCATTGTCCAGACCGGGCAGTACGGCGAGAACATCGGCCAGATCCAGCTCAGTGTCACCGAGGGCGAGGAAAACGGCGAGGCAACTTTCGATGTCACGAGCTACGAGACGGCCCTTGTCCCCCGGGTGGCGATCCCGGACGAGGACGCGGCGAACGCGGACGAGCTAAACAAGGCCCTCGATGACGAACTGGCGGGCAGATACCCTCGGGTAGCCGAAGTCCGCAGGATCGTCGACGCAGCCTTGGCCGAAGCCGAAGTGGTGGGGGCACGGCCGGTCGGCTCCGTGACGGGCGATATCACCACGGCCTTCACGCCCGACGGCGAAGACGAGGACAGCCTGCCGGAGCGCGATGACCGCGCCTCCGAGTCCTCACTGGGCAATCTGGTGGCGGACTCGCTGGTGGAAACACTCTCGGCCGAGCAACTGGGCGGCGCCGAAATCGGTGTGGTCAATCCGGGCGGCCTGCGCTCCGAGCTCTACTACGCGCCGGACGGAACCATCACCTTCGCCGAGGCCAACGCGGTGCTGCCGTTCGTGAACAACCTGTGGACCACCACGCTGACGGGCGCCCAGTTCAAGACGCTGCTGGAGCAGCAGTGGCAGCTGGATGCCGACGGCAACGTGCCCAGCCGGCCCTTCCTGCACCTGGGCCTTTCGGACAACGTCAGCTACACGTACGATCCGGACGCCGAACGGGGCAGCCACATCACCGGCGTGTGGATCAACGGCGAGCAGCTGGACGAAACCCGCGGGTACCGAATTGGCACGTTCAGCTTCCTGGCGCAGGGCGGGGACAACTTCCACGTTTTCAAGGAGGGCACCGACACCCGGGATTCCGGCCTGATCGACCGCGACGCATGGATCGCCTTCCTGGAGCAGAACAGCCCCCTGTCCCCGTCCTTCCACCGCCGTGCCGTAGCCCTGACGGGTGTTCCCGCCGCGGTTGAGCCGGGCCAGCAGGTCTCCTTCGAGGTCGCCAAGCTGGACCTGACCTCGCTGGGCGCTCCGGTCAACACCGAGCTGACGCTGCGCTACGAACCGGCCGACAGCGTCGCCAGCACGCTGGGAACTTTCAACGTGGCCGACGGCGCTGCTACCGTCTCCTTCACTGTTCCGGATGAGCTGAGCGAGGGCGTCTTTACGCTCACCGCGGCCGAGTCCGGCACGCTGGTGCGGCTGCCGATCCAGATCCCGGCGAGCGCGGCCGAACCTCGCGCCGACATCGCCGAAATCCAGGGCACGTCGGACGTCTCGCCGCTGACCGGCAAGAACGTGACCACCCGCGGCGTGGTGACGGCGGTGTACCCGAGGGGCGGGTTCAACGGGTACTACCTCCAGACGCCGGGCACCGGCGGCGACATGGCAGAAGACCATGCGGCCTCCCACGGGATCTTCGTCTTCTCCCCAGCCACGGTGGACGAGGTTGCCCTCGGCGACCACGTCGAGGTCACCGGCGAGGTCAGCGAATACCACGGGCTGACCGAACTGACCGTTGAAGAGGACGGGTTGCTCCTGCTGGACGAACCGGCCGAGCAGGTAAAGCCTGCTGCCATCGAATGGCCCGCCAGCGACGCCGAGCGGGAGAAGTTCGAAGGCATGCTGCTCGATCCGCAGGGCAGCTTCACCGTGACGGACAACTACTCGCTGAACCAGTACGGCGAAATCGGCCTGGCCGCCGGCGACCAGCCGCTGGTCCAGCCCACCGCAGTGGGCACGTACGATTCGGACGAGTTCTGGGCTGAAACGGAGAAGAAAGCCGCGCTTTCCGTGACCTTGGACGACGGTGCCAGCATCAACTACCTGGGCTCCGACGCCAACAAGGACATCGCGCTGCCGTACCTGACCCCGGAGACCCCTGTCCGGGTAGGCTCAGCCGCATCCTTCGGCACGAATGTGGTGCTCGACTACCGGTTCGGTCTGTGGCGTTTCCAGCCGCTGACCCAACTGACCGCAGCCAGCAGCGAAACGGTCCAGCCGGCGTCGTTCTCCGATACCCGCACGCAGGAGCCGGAGGAGGTCGGCGGCAATGTGAAGATCGCCTCGTTCAACGTGCTGAACTACTTCACCACCACCGGCGACCAGCTGGACGATTGCAAGGCCTACACGGACCGGGACGGAAACCCGGTCACCGCACGGAACTGCGACGCGCGCGGCGCTTACGACGCCGAGAACCTGGAACGGCAGGAGGCCAAGATCGTGGCCGCGATCAACGCCCTGGACGCCGACGTCGTCGCCCTGGAGGAGATCGAGAACTCCGCACAGTTCGGCAAGGACCGGGACGACGCCCTCGCCACGCTGACCACCGCCCTGAACGAGGGCCTGGGCGCCTGCGGCGAAGATGCAGCCTGGGACTACGTCCGTTCGCCCGAAGAGCTGCCCGCGCTGGAGGACGAGGACTTCATCCGCACGGCCTTCATTTACAAGAAGGACGCCGTGCAGACCATCGGCGAGTCCGTCATCCACAACGACACGGAAGCCTTCGCCAATGCCCGCAAGCCGCTGGCCCAGGCCTTCAAGGTCAAGCACGGCGGCGCGGACACGAAGTTCATTGTGGTGGCCAACCACTTCAAGTCCAAGGGCTCGGCTCCGTCCTCGGGCGAAAACGCGGACCACGGCCAGGGTGCGTGGAACGTAGCGCGCACCGAGCAGGCGGAATCCCTGGTGGACTTCGCCGGGACGATGCAGGAGCGGATCGGCACGGAGAAGGTCTACCTCACCGGTGACTTCAACTCCTATGCGCAGGAAGATCCGATCCGCGTCCTGACCGAGGCCGGTTACATCGACCAAGGCGCCAAGACCGGCGAGCACAGCTACAACTTCGATGGCCTGGTGGGCTCGCTGGACTACATCTTCGCCTCACCCGAGGCCGACGCCGTGGTGGAAGGCGCGGACATCTGGAACATCAACTCGGTCGAATCGATCGCACTGGAATACAGCCGGTACAACTACAACGCGACCGATTTCTACGCCCCGGACATGTTTCGGGCCAGCGACCACGACCCGATCGTCGTCGGCCTGGACCTGCCGACCGCGCGGGACAAGGCACACGGCAAAGGGTAGGGGCAGTAGGGAACCTGTCAGCCAGGGCCCACGGCAAAGCCCGCCGTGACCCTGGCGGCACCGGCGGGGTTGGCCGCATCTAGGATGGCGCGCGCAATATCGTCCGCGTCCTTGAGGGTGCGGCCGCCCTGGCGCACCGGCGCACCGGCTTCGGCGGCAATGGACGTCCCCCACTGCACGGAGGACAACTGCAGCCCTAGCACATAGAGGTTCTCCACGGGCCGGCCGTTGACCCCGATGGGGCGGTACGGCGGCCGGGTGACATCCAGACCGGAGGTCGGAACCGGCGCGTCCTCGGCACCGAGCATCTGCTTGGCCCGGACCAAACCGGCTTCCAGCAGGTGGCGCAGCAACGCGGACCGGTTCTGCGACACCCGGTTGGCCGGCATCATCGCTTCCATCAGATAGGTCGCGGAATATGCCGCGCCGTCAACCCAGGGCGAGGTGGCCCGAAACTGTTCGGTTTCCGGATCCACTTCGAACTGCGGGTCCGGTCCCACAAACTCGACGATTCCGGCGCGGGCGAGCGCCGCCAGCTGCTCGATCCGCAGGGCCGGGGGCCCGCTGGCGAGGCCTTCCACCAGCGGTTCGAACCAACCGCGCAGCTCGGCGAGCCAGGATTCGTCGGTCAGTCCGCCGTCGGCCACAATCTCCTTGAGCAGGCTCCGCCCGGCGTTCAGCGCCCCGATGGCCATCTTCAACGGATCATCCTCGCCCAGCGCCGAGCCGGCCGCATCTGCCTCCAGATAATCGACCATGGCCTGCTGGTACTCCTGCGCGGAGGCGAACTTCCGTCCCGCGAAGGGCCTGGCCAGCGCCTCGACGTCCAGCAGCCTGCCGGGCTCGACCTGTTCGTCCAGGTACCCGCGGATGCGGTTGCGCAGGGTCGGGCTGCCGGGCACGGTTTTCTGGTCCAGCAGCTCCTGAAGCCCGGCCAGGAATTCGCGCGGATGCCCTTTGATGCTGCCGGGCTCCACCCTCGCCAGCGTGGCATAGTACGTCCACAGCACGTCGCGCTGCAGCAGCGGCCACAGGTCGTGGTCGAAACCCGGCTGCACCCCGGCGTCGGCAAAGAGCCGTGCGGCGGACGGGGTGAAATAGCGAAGTTCGACGCCGGCAGGCAGGTAACTCTGCAACCTAGCCTTGGCACGGTACGGAGTGCCGCGGCGGGAACCGGCCACCAGCTTCGGCTCCTTGCCGGAAGGCACATACCGCATGGGTTCAGTGTCCGATGCCGGCAGGAACGTTCCACCCCGGCCTTGGGTCAGCTGGATCATTACGTCGAAGAAGTTCAGGCCCATGCCGCGGACCAGCATGGTGCGGCCGGCCGGGATGCGGCTGAAGTCGAGGTCCGCCGGCACATTCGGCGGCAGGTAATGCAGGCCGTACCGCGCGGCCTCGTCCTGCAGGTTCTGCTGTTCCGGGTTCAGCGCGGCGGGCAAATGCCCCAGCGCCAGCACCACCGCATCCGCGTCCACAGTGCTGCCGTCGGCGAGGGCCAGCCGGTTGGTGCCGTCGATCCGGTGCAGGTGGGTTGCCTCGGTTGCGTGGACATGGACCACCACGTGGTTTCCGGCCATCTCGTTCAGCCGGGCGAACGTCCAGGCCAGGTACCTTCCGTACAGCGCCCGGCTGGGAAAGTCCGCCGCGGAGAGCGAGCGGGCTTCGTCCGCGTCCTCCGGCGGCACATCGCTGATGCTCCCGGCAACGACGGCGGACCGCCATGCTTCGAAGGACATTCCGGCCACGGGTGCGGCGTCCAGTTCCCCGGTCGGCACCACGGTGGGAAAGAGCGACGGCGTGTTCATCAGGAACAGCCTGGACTGGCCGGCACGCCAGACGTGGCCAGGGCCCGGCGGGTACGGATCAATCATGTGGATGTGCAACCTGCCGGTCTCGCCACGGTCCCGGTGGTTGGCCACCAGACGTTCCAGCACGGAGGTGCCGCGCGGGCCAGCACCCACAATTGCCACCCGGTAGCCGCGCTGAGATTCCATGCCTTCTAGCGTAACCGGGGGACATGCACCGGCCCGCTCCGGGCTCCTCCCGGCTGCTTCCCACCAGACCGCGACGGTTCGGTTGCCCCGGCCCTGCCTAGGATGGGAAGCATGACTGAGGAGCCCACCCACCTGCCCGACGACGAATTCCTCTGGCTCGAAGACATTTACGGCGAGAAACCACTCGACTGGGTCCGCGACCAGAACACCCGCACCCAAGCCAAGCTGGTAGACCGGAAATTCCTGGAGCTGGAGCAAAGCGTGCTCGAGGTGTTGGACTCGGAGGAACGGATTCCTGCCGTCACCAAGCGCGGCAACTTCTATTACAACTTCTGGCGGGACAAGACGAACCCCCGCGGCCTCTGGCGGCGCACCACCTGGGAGAGCTACCTGCAGGACTCGCCCGAATGGGACATCCTGCTCGACGTCGACGCGCTGGCCGCGGCCGAAGGCACGGAATGGGTCTTCGCCGGTTCGCAGTTCCTCCGCCCCGCGGATGGCACGAGTTACCGGCGCGCGCTGCTGCGGCTCTCCCCCGACGGCGGGGACGCGGTCACGCTGCGCGAGTTCGACGTCGAAATCCGCAGCTTCGTGGACGGCGGCTTCGAGATTCCCGCCGCCAAGACCTACGCCAGCTGGCTGGACGAGGACACCATCATGCTCGGAACGGACTTCGGACCCGGCAGCATGACCACGTCCTCCTACCCGCGCACCAGCCGCATCCTGCGCCGCGGCCAGAGCCCAGCGGACGCCGAACCGTATTTCGAGGTGCCTGCCGAACACATGCTGGCGCAGGCCGTGCACGACTCCACCCCCGGTTACGAGCGCGAGATCGCGGTCGACGTGATCGACTTCTTCAACTACCGCAACTATCTCAGGCGCGACGGCGGATGGCTGCCCATCGACGTGCCGACGGATGTGGAGGTCGGCTTCCACCAACAGTGGCTGACCCTGCGCCCGCAGACCGACTGGCAGCCGGCCGGCACGGACACCACCTACCCGGCGGGATCCCTGCTGGCCGCCGGGCTCGAGGATTTCCTCGCCGGCTCCCGCGACCTCATCGCCCTCTTCACGCCGGATGCCGGCACCTCGCTGCAGTCCTGGAGCTGGACGCAGAACTTCCTGCTGCTGAACCTCCTGCAGGACGTCTCCTCGCAGGTGCTGGTCCTGGACCCCGCGCAAAACTGGGCGGCCGCGGAACTCGATGCCTGCCCGCCGCTGCATTCGGTGGACGCCTCGGCCGTGGATGATGAGGACAGCGACGACTACTGGCTGGTGGCCACAGGCTTCCTCACGCCGTCCACGCTCTCCCGCGGCACCGTGGCCGGAGGCCCGGCGACGGCCGTGAAGTCGTCGCCGTCGTTCTTCGATGCCTCCGGCCACACGGTGGAGCAGCATTTCGCCGTGTCCAAGGACGGCACCAAGATCCCGTATTTCCAGGTGGGCCCCAAAGACCTCACGTACGACGGCGGCAATCCCACGCTGCTCTCGGGTTACGGCGGGTTCGAGGTCAGCAGGACGCCTGCCTACAGCGGGACCGTCGGCCGGGCCTGGCTGCAGCAGCGCACCGCGGACGGGCGCGGCGGAGTCTACGTCCTCGCCAACATCCGCGGCGGCGGCGAGTACGGCCCAGCCTGGCACCGCGCAGCCCTGCAGGCGAACCGGCACCGCGCGTACGAGGACTTCGCTGCCGTGGCGCAGGATCTGATGGACCGCGGTGTGACCCGGCGGGAACGCCTCGGCTGCTCCGGCGGTTCCAACGGCGGGCTGCTGGTGGGGAACATGCTCACCCGGTACCCGCCCCTGTTCGGGGCGGTCTCCTGCGGGGTCCCGCTGCTGGATATGGCCCGCTACACAAAATTGTCCGCGGGGTACTCGTGGATCGCAGAATACGGCGATCCGGAGGATCCGGCGCAGTGGGACTTCATCCGCACGTTCTCGCCGTACCACCTGCTCGAGTCGGGCACCGACTACCCGGACACGTTGATCTGGACGGCAACCTCGGATGACCGGGTAGGGCCGGTGCAGGCACGGAAGATGGCGGCGCGGATGCAGGCCTTGGGCGCGGAGAATGTCTGGTTCCACGAAGCGCTCGAAGGCGGCCACGCCGGCGCCAGCGACAACAAACAGGCCGCCCGCCTGCAGACGCTGTCCAACACCTTCCTGTGGAACGCGCTCACCGATTGAGGCCTGAAGACCGGCGGCGGAGACCACCTGTTGGCGCCCGTTTTGATCTGGCCCGGTTATCTGGGTAATCTTGATGGGCTGGCAACAGCATCTTGGAGACGTGCCAGAGCGGCCGAATGGACTTCACTGCTAATGAAGGGTCGGGGTTAAACTCGACCGGGGGTTCAAATCCCCCCGTCTCCGCGTTTGGCCCCTGCAGTTCCGCGAGGAACCGCAGGGGCCTTTTGCGTTTCCGCGTCGTATTTCTGCGGACCCGTGGCCCTGTGCCCGCCCGGCGACCGGGCGGGCACTGACCTTCTCAGCGCCTAGGCATCAGGCCTTCAGCGCCAGGGCGAACGGCAGTACGGCCTCGGCTCCGGCCCGGCGCAACGTGCGGCCGGCAACCGTAACGGTCCACCGGCTGTCCGCCAGATCATCCACCAGCAGGACCGGCCCCGGGTTGTCCGCGAACCATTCGGCTCCGCCGGCAGGCACCTCGAACTGGTCCCAGACGTCGGCCAGGCGGTACGCGCTGTTGCCGCCCGGGCCGCTCTTCGGACCACCGCCGGGCATGGACAGAGCGCCCAGGTAGGGCATCCGTCCGATGCTGGCCAGGCCCTCGGCCAGCGAACCGATTAGTTGCGGGCGGGTCCGGGACGGCACGCTGACCACCGCGACGGGCCGCTGGGCCCAGCCCCATTCCGCGAGCACGCGGACGCAGGCCTGCAGAGTCAGCTGGTCCAGCGGCTGGTCCGGCGACTGGTCGGACAGCAGTTCGCGCAGTTTGCCGCCCCAGCCCAGATCCGTCAGACGGGCCAACGCACGGCCGGGCAGGTTCGCCTCCGCCGGTCCGATCTTGCCTTTGACCTCCACACCCAGCCGGTTCATGCCGGTGGGCCACATCGCGCGCGGATCCAGTTCGACGCCCACCCGGTGCAGGGCGGCATCGGCGCTTTCGGTGGCGGATTCGGCCACCGAGTCCGCGTACCAGCGGCCCGCGCAGTTGTCGCAGCGGCCGCACGGTGCGGCCGCCGGATCGTCCAGCTCCCGGGACAGGAATTCCATCCGGCAGCCGGTGGTGTTCTCGTAATCCAGCATGGAGTTCTGCTCCGCGACGCGCGCCTTCGCAATGCGCTCGTAGCGCTCGCGGTCATAATCCCAGGGCTGCCCTGTGCCTTCCCAGCCGCCGGAGACCCGCTGCACGGCACCGTCCACGGCCAGCACTTTGAGCAGCAGTTCCAGCGGAGAGCGCTTGAGATTGACCCGGGTTTCCAGCGCCGCGGTGGACAGGACTGTCCCCGGCTGCGCCAGTTCCCGCAGCACGGCCAGGGCGGTGTCCTCGTTCGGCATGGACGCGGTGGCGAAGTACTCCCAGATATCGCGGTCTTCGCGGCCGGGCAGCAGCAAGACATCAGCGTTCGGCGTACCGCGGCCGGCGCGACCCACCTGCTGGTAGTACGCGACCGGCGAGGACGGCGCCCCGAGGTGCACCACGAATCCCAGGTCCGGCTTGTCGAAGCCCATGCCCAGCGCGCTGGTGGCGACCAGTGCCTTGACCCGGTTGTCCTTCAGCGCAGCCTCGGCGGCTTCGCGGTCCGCCGGGTCCGTCCGGCCGGTGTAGGCGAGCACTTCGTGGCCCGCCTCGCGCAGCAGCCGGGCGGTATCCTCGGCGTTGGAAACGGTCAGGGCGTAGATAATGCCGCTGCCGGGCAGCTCGTGCAGATGCGTCAGCAGCCAGCCCAGCCGTGCCCTTGCATTGGGCAGGCGCAGCACGCCCAGCCGCAGCGATTCTCTGGCCAGCGGGCCGCGGATGGTCAGCACATGTCCGCCGGCAGCAACGTCACCGGCAAGGGCCGCGGCCCCGAGCTGTTCTTCGATGTCATGGACCACGCGCAAGTTTGCCGTCGCGGTGGTGGCCAGTACCGGCACGGATGCGGGCAACTGCTCGATCAGGTCCCGGATGCGCCGGTAGTCGGGGCGGAAATCATGACCCCAGTCCGAGATGCAGTGCGCCTCATCGATCACCAGCAGGCCCGAACTGTGGATCAGTTCCGGCAACTGTTCGTCCCGGAACCGAGGATTATTCAGCCGCTCCGGGGAGACCAGCAGGACATCCACACTGTTGCCCGCCAGTTTGGCGCGGATATCGTCCCATTCCAACTGGTTGGCCGAGTTGATGGCGGCGGCGCGGACCCCGGCGCGTTCGGCCGCGGAGACCTGGTCCCGCATCAGCGCGAGCAGCGGGGAGACGATCAGGGTCGGGCCGGCACCCCGGGCACGCAGCAGCAGGCTGGCCACGAAGTAGACGGCGGACTTTCCCCAGCCCGTCCTCTGGACCACCAACGCCCGCCGGCCGCCGGCCACCAGAGCTTCCACAGCCTCGAACTGCCCCGAGTGGAACTGTGCCTCCGGATTTCCCACCAGCCGGCGGAGGATTTCGGTTGCTTCTTCCCGAAGGTCTGTCACCTGTCCGGTCATGCTCTGCAAATCAGCCATTACTCCAGTATTACAGCCGCGCCTGACAGTCCTGTCGGTTATCCACAGGGGTTCCTTATAAGCTAGGGCGGTGACGAGTCTCGATCTTAGTGTTTCTTTCCAGGAGTCCTTCAAGGCGTACGACGTGCGCGGCATCGTTGGCGAAACGATTACCGCGGCTACGGTGGAGGCCACCGGCGCCGCTTTTGTGGACGTCCTCGGACTGGCCGGACAGACCGTCCTGGTGGGCGGCGACATGCGCCCGTCCTCCCCCGAATTCGCGCAGGCCTTCGCCCGCGGTGCCGCGGCCCGCGGGGCGAACCCGAAGATGCTGGGCCTGATCTCCACGGACGAGCTCTACTTCGCCTGCGGCACCCTGTCCGCGGCCGGCGTCGTCTTCACTGCCTCGCACAACCCGGCCGAATACAACGGCATGAAAATGGCCCTGCCCGGCGCCGTCCCAGTCTCCTCCGACACCGGGCTGTTCGAGATCCGCGACACCGCGGCCCGCTACCTGACCGAGGGCATCCCCGCCTCCGACCCCGGCACGCTCAGCGAACAGGACGTGCTGGCCGACTACGCCGGCTACCTGCGCTCCCTGGTTGACCTCTCCGGTTCCCGGCCCCTGAAGGTCGTGGTCGATGCCGGCAACGGCATGGCCGGGCTGACCACCCCCGCCGTCCTGGGCGACGGGGTGCTGCCGGCCCTGCCGCTGGAGATCGTCGAACTGTACTTCGAGCTCGACGGCACCTTCCCTAACCATCCGGCCAACCCGCTGGAACCGGAAAACCTGCGCGATCTGCAGGCCGCCGTCCTCGCCCACGGCGCGGACATCGGCCTGGCGTTCGACGGCGACGCGGACCGCTGCTTCGTGATCGACGAGACCGGCAACCCGGTCTCCCCTTCCGCCGTCACCGCGCTGGTGGCCCGCCGCGAAATCGCCCGCGCCAAGACCGCCGGGGAGGACACCCCGGTCATCATCCACAACCTGATCACCTCCCGCGCCGTGCCCGAACTCGTCGCCCATGACGGCGGCCGCGCCGTGCGCACCCGGGTAGGGCATTCCTTCATCAAGGCCGTCATGGCCGCCGAGGGCGCCGTGTTCGGCGGGGAACACTCGGCGCATTACTACTTCCGCGACTTCTTCAACGCCGACACCGGCATGCTCGCCGCCATGCACGTCCTGGCCGCCCTCGGCGAACAGGAACAGCCGCTCTCCGCCCTCGCCCACGAGTACGAGCCCTACGTCTCCTCCGGCGAGATCAACTCCAAGATCGAGGACAAGGACGCCGCCGTCGCCCGCGTCCGCGCGCGGTTCGCCGGCGAGGACGTGGACATCGACGAACTCGACGGCGTGACCTTCACCGCCCGCGACGGCTCCTGGTGGTTCAACCTCCGCCCGTCCAACACCGAACCCTTCCTGCGCCTGAACGCAGAAGCCATCGACACCGCAACACTGGACAAGGTCCGGGACACCGTCCTGGGACTGGTAAGGGAATAACCAATGAGCACAGAGGGCACTTCGTGGCGCGAAGGCATAGAACCTGAGGTCCTGAACGACATCGACACGCTCTTCGGCACCGGCCTGGGCATGGCACAGGAGCAACTGGAAGAACACGGCGCCTTCCTGCCGGTAGGCCTAGTGATGACCACCGACGGCGAGCTGCGGCTGATCGCCGTCCAGCCCGAGGACATCGAGGGTGACGAGGAATCCGAAGAGGTTGACGCGGATGCCATGATCCAGGACATCTACACCGCGCTGCAGCAGGAAAAGTCCCAGTTCCGTGCCATCGCGGTGATCAGCGACATCTACCTGCCCGACAATGACACGGACGCCATCCACGTCGCCACCGAGCATTCGTGGGGAGCCGCCATCGCGGCCATCCAGCCGTACAGCCATGACGACGACGGCGAGTGGACCTACCCCGATCCGTTCATCGATCCGCAGGACCGCATCGTCTGGCCTCCTGCCTGACCCGAACGGAGCATCACCGCAGCGGCGTTAGAATGCCTGCATGCGGATCAATGCCTTCTCTGACGTGTGCCTGCGCGCCCTCATGCTGCTCAGCGCCTCGCCCGAAGGCGAACTGCTGACCACCCAGGCCATCGCGGACGGCGTCGGGACTCCCTACAACCATGTCAGCAAAGCCGTCCTGAAACTGCGCTCCCTCGGCCTCGTGGACGCGGTCCGCGGCCGTTCCGGAGGCGTGCGATTGAGCGCCAAAGGGCGTACGACGACGGTGGGCTGGCTACTGCGCGAACTGGACGAGCGCGAAGACCTCGTCGACTGCGAAAGCGCCGCCGGCAACTGCCCGATGAGCAACAACTGCGGCCTGCGCGGGGCACTGCGCCGCGCCCGCGAGGCCTTTTACCGCGAACTCGACGAGCTGGTCGTCTCAAGCCTGCCGCACCGGTCGCAAATGGAGCCGGTTTTTGTGATGTTGAGCACACGTCGCCCGGCCTGACCGCGAAAAATCAAGGAAGTTTCTACACGCGGTAGAAATGAGGATTTAAACCAGCATTTTGAATGCTACTTTTGAGGCATCAACCACCTTCTGACCCAAGGAGTAACGATGCTCTCGGAGAAATCCCGCCCCATCATTGAAGCCACCCTCCCCCTCGTGGGCGAGCGGTTGGGGAGCATTACACCGAACTTTTACAGCCGCCTGTTCGCGGCGCATCCGGAACTCCTTGACGGGCTTTTCAGCCGCGCCAACCAGCGCAACGGGGAGCAGCAGAAGGCCCTGGCGGGCTCCATCGCCGCCTTCGCCTCCGCTTTGGTCGCCAACCCGGATCTGATCCCCGAGACCATGCTCAGCCGCATCGCCAACAAGCACACCTCGCTGGGCATCACCGAGGACCAGTACGACATCGTCTACAAGTATCTCTTCGAAGCCATCGCTGAAGAGCTGGCCGATGTGATCACGGCCGAGATCGCCGAAGCCTGGACCGAGGTCTACTGGCTGATGGCCAACGCGCTGATCAAGATCGAAAAGGGCCTCTACGCACAGCAGGCCAATGACAAGATGTGGATGCCGTGGAAGGTCGTGGAGAAGAACCCGGCCGGCACCGGCTGCATGACGTTCGTCCTCGAGCCGGCGGACGATACCCCGGTCACCGTCGCCCGCCCCGGCCAGTTCGTCAGCGTCAAGGTCCAGTTGCCCGACGGCCTGCGCCAGGTCCGCCAGTACTCGCTCTCCGCCGACGTCGACTCCACCGACCGCCGCGTCTTCACCACCAAGCTCGACGACGGCGGCGAGGTCTCCCCCGTGCTGCACCGGAACGTCCAGGTCGGCGATGTCCTCAAGCTGTCCAATCCCTATGGTGACGTCACTTTGGACGAGGGCGACACTCCTGTGGTCTTCGCGACTGCAGGTATCGGCTGCACCCCGTCCGCATCCGCGCTGCGCTCCCTGGCCCGGCAGGGTTCCAGCCGCGAAGTAATGGTGCTGCACGCCGAAAAGAACCTGGAAGCCTGGGCTCTCCGCGACCAGATGGTCAACGACATCGAAAAGCTCGACGGCGCCAACCTCAAGCTGTGGCTCGAAGAACCGGCAGAAGGCGCCAGCACAGGCTTCATGTCCCTGCAGGATGTCGAGCTTCCGGCCGATGCCTCCGTCTACGTCTGCGGCCCGCTGCCGTTCATGAAGTCCATCCGCAGCCAGGCGATCGATGCCGGCATCCCCGCCACCAAGATTCACTACGAGGTCTTCGGCCCCGACCTCTGGCTCGCCTCGGCCAACTAAGGCCGCTCGTAAAACCAGCCACCATCCCACCGTACGGCGGCCCGGAAACGTCCGGGCCGCCGTCGTTGTTAAGGGCACTCATCGTCAAGCGCGTTCATCGCCGGCAGGAAGCACCAAGCCGGCCGACCCGTCGACCAGCACCTGCTGGCCGTCCCGCAGCACAGTGGTTCCGGTGCCGGTTCCCATTACCGCGGGAATGCCGTACTCGCGTGCCACGATCGCGGCGTGCGAGGCGAGGCCGCCGGCATCCACGACGACGGCGGCGGCACGCTGGAACAGCGGCGTCCACGAAGGATTGGTGTACGGGCACACGAGGATCTCCCCGCTGGCCAAGGTGCCGAATTCGGCCGGCGAGAGGATCACCCGCACCCGTCCGGCCGCCCGGCCCGCACTGGCCGCTGTGCCGGAGACGAGGGCATTCCCCTGCCGGCGCCTGCGGGCGAAGAGGGCATCCATCGGCAGCAGCGGAATGCCTTCAAGCTCGCGGCGTTTCGCCTCGCGGGCCAGCACCACCCGGCGGTATCGCCCGCGGTCGGCGGCCGGCAGCGCCCCGCCGTCGTCGTCCTCATCGCTGTCCGCACCGCCGCCGCTGCCGCTGCCGCTGCCGCTGCCGCCGTGGATTATCATCGTTTGGAGTTCGTCGAAACGCAGGTGGTGGACCTGGTCCGGTGAGTCCAGCACGCCGGCCGCTGTGAGCCTCCGCCCGAGCTCCAGCAGTGCCCGGCGCAGCGGCGGCAGCAGCTTCGTGGCATAGAAGTGGGTGTCTTCGCGGAACGCGATGCCCGTTTTGGCAGCCGCGACGGCGCCAAGAACTTGGCGTCGGAGCGGCCTGATCCGGAGGGCGGGATGCCGCTCCAGCTCCCGCAGGGCCTGTCCGGTCTGGTCAGCGCCCTCGCGCCGCTCGCCCAACATCGCCTTGACCAGGCCGAGCACCACGTCGGGAGCGCCGGACCAGGTGGGTGCGCTGCTGAGGACAACGCTGACCGTCTCGCGGTGGCCGTACTCTGCCAGGAAAGCGTCGAAATCAGCGCGGAAGCCGGCGAACTCCGGATCCCCTAGCCGGTCAAGCAGGTCCGTTGGGGCCAGCTCGCCGAACGCGGCGGAAAGAGCGGGATAGCGCCGGACGCCTTCCGCCAACTGCTCGAGTCCGCGGTTGGCCTGGCTGGTGCGGGTTTCGGCGCCGGCGATCAGCGCTGCCGCCAGCTTGGGTTTGCCCAGCAGCAGCAATAGCAGCCGCAGCTTGGCCTGCGGGACAAAGGCGCCGGGCAGATAGGCCGCTCGCAGTTCGGTAATCCAGTGGATCGCTCTGAAAGTGTCCTCGGCCAACTGCGTGATTTCGTGCCAGCGCAGCGGCTGCGGATCCCGGGCATTCAGCTGCTCCACCTCGGCAAGGAAGGCGGTGAACCGGCCGTCCTCGGTCCACTTTTCCGGCCTGAACCGGCGGACGCGCACGGCAATGGACAAGGGCGCGGCCAGAGTCCGGAGCGTCGGCCGCGGGATCGGCGGGACCAGCCGGACCACCACCCCATCCTCTTCCGGCAACAGCTGCTGAATGCTCGGGAAGCGGACACCAACGCTGCCGGCCATGCCCCGGAGCATGGCGCCGATTCCCCGGTCCAGCCAGCCGGAGACATCCAGCGGGTACGGACGCTGCGTGAACATCTCTAGGAAGAACGGCCCCATCAGCCTCTGGAACCGGTTCAGTGTCACCGGCTGCGGCGGCAAGGCAGTCATCGGGCGGGACTGCAGGACATGCACCCGGCCCTTGGCTACCGCCCACTCCATGTCCTGCGGTCGGCCGAACAGCTCCGCCGCCCGCCGCGCCAGCCGCGCGAGTTCCGCGAGCTGTGCCGGGCTGAGTGACCGTTGCAGCTCCGCGGCGCCCGGAGCCCCGACGCGGCTGCGCCCCTCGCCGGCTCCTCGGCTCTCGCTGGTACCGTTGTTCTCGCCGATGCCTCGGCTCCCGCCGGTTCCGCCGTCGTCGTACGCGTGAATCACTACTTCACGTCGACCAGGGGCATATGCCGTCAGGCGTCCGGCACCGTCGAGGACGTAATGGTCCGGAGTGACCAGGCCGGAGACCACCGCTTCCCCCAGCCCGCTGCTGGCATCCACGACAATCTCACCCCGCGCACCGGTTACCGGGTTCGCGCCGAACATCACGCCGGCCATCTCTGCCGGAACCATCTCCTGAACGACGACGGCGATGGCCACCTCGTGCGGGTCAATCCCCTGCCGCTGGCGGTACGCGATCGCCCGGTCCGTCCAGAGCGAGGCCCAGCAATCGCCCACGGCCGCGAGTACTGCATCCTCGCCGGCAACATTGAGGTAAGTGTCCTGTTGGCCGGCGAAGGCTGCGCCCGGCAGGTCCTCGGCTGTGGCACTCGATCGCACGGCTACTGTCTTCGACCCCAGCTGTGCATAAGCCTCCGCTACTGCCGCGCTGATTTCTGGCGGAACGGCCGTGGCTGCGAATTCCGCCCTGATCCTGGCACCGTCCGCCCCGGATTGCAGCAGTTCTGCCAGGTTCCCGCCCAGCGGCGTGGAGTCCAGCAGGGCGGCGTAGGCCCGGGTCGTAATCACGAAGCCGTCCGGCACCGGAAAGCCGTTTCGGATCAGCTCACCGAGGTTGGCGCCCTTCCCGCCCGCCAAGGCAATGTTCCCGGCACCGAACCCGGCCAAAGGTCCTACAAATGCGCTGTGAGTCATTCCGAGGATCCTCCGGGGTCGCGGACGGCGGGTCCTCTACAAGATACGCCCGCAGCCAATTAAAAGAAGCAGGCCCCGACTCAAGTTGAGCTGCTCCCCGAAAATCAGAACTGAATTCTCAGTCCAACTTTCGGGGAGCAGTTCAAGTGTCGGGACCTGCTTCCGTACGGTCTAGCGGGAGGGCAACCTTACGCGGCGAAGCGCTCCTGCAGCACCTTCAGCTGCGCGGACAGCTGCTCCGGCAGGGACTCGCCGAAGCGGGCGTACCATTCCTCGATGCCCTTGAGCTCTTCGGCCCATTCAGCAGGATCAACCTTGACGGCTTCCTCAACCTGTTCCGGGGTCATATCGAGACCGGTGAGATCGAGGGAGTCCGGCGTCGGTACGAAGCCGATCGGCGTTTCCGTGGCGTCGGCCTTGCCTTCGATGCGCTCGATGGCCCACTTCAGCACTCGGGAGTTGTCCCCGAAGCCCGGCCAGGCAAAGCCGCCGTCGGCCGTGCGGCGGAACCAGTTCACCAGGAAGATCTTGGGCAGACGATCCTGGTTGCCCTTGCCCGAAACGGTGATCCAGTGGCGCAGGTAATCGCCAGCGTCGTAACCCATGAAGGGCAGCATGGCCATCGGATCGCGGCGGACCACGCCCACGGCACCGGCTGCAGCAGCAGTGGTTTCTGAGGACAGCGTCGAGCCCATGAAGATGCCGTTGGTCCAGTCGCGGGCCTCGGTGACCAGCGGGATGGTGGTCTTGCGGCGGCCGCCGAAGAGGATGGCGTCGATGGCCACGCCCTGCGGGTCGTGGTACTCCGGTGCCAGCATGTCGACCTGGTCGATGGGCGTGCAGAACCGCGAGTTCGGGTGCGCGGCGGGACGGCCGGCCTCCGGGGTCCAGTCGTTGCCCTGCCAGTCGGTCAGGTGCTCGGGAACTTCATCCGTCATTCCCTCCCACCAGACGCCGCCGTCGTCGGTCAGTGCCACATTGGTGAAGATGGAGTTGCCCTTGGCAATGGCGCGCATGGCATTGGGGTTGGTGCTCCAACCCGTGCCCGGCGCAACACCGAACAGGCCGAACTCGGGGTTGACCGCCCGCAGTTCTCCGTCCTTGCCGAAACGCATCCAGTTGATGTCGTCACCGAGAGTCTCGGCCTTCCATCCCTCGATGGTCGGATCCAGCAGGGCCAGGTTGGTCTTGCCGCAGGCAGACGGGAATGCCGCCGCGATGTGGTACGCCTTGTTCTCGGGGCTGGTCAGCTTGAGGATCAGCATGTGCTCGGCAAGCCATCCCTCGTCGCGGGCCATGACGGACGCGATGCGCAGGGAGTAGCACTTCTTGCCCAGCAGCGCGTTGCCGCCGTAGCCGGAACCGTACGACCAGATAGAGCGCTCCTCGGGGAAGTGGACAATCCACTTCTCCTCGTTGCACGGCCATGCCACATCCTGCTGGCCCGGCTCCAGCGGAGCACCGACGGAGTGCAGGGCCGGCACGAAGAAAGCATCCAGCTCTTCGATCTTGCGCAACACATCCGAGCCGATGCGGGCCATGATGCGCATGGAAGCGACCACGTAGGCGCTGTCCGTAATTTCGACGCCGAACTTGGGATCTTCTGCGTCCAGGTGTCCCATGACGAACGGGATCACATACATGGTGCGGCCACGCATGCTGCCGGCGAAGCGCTCCCGCAGGATGCCCTTCATCTTGGCCGGGTCCATCCAGTTGTTGGTGAAGCCGGAGTCTCGTTCGTTCTCCGAGCAGATAAATGTCCGCTCTTCGACGCGAGCCACGTCCTTAGGATCGGAGGAGCCGGCAAAGGAGTTCGGGAACAGCTCGGGGTTCAGCCGCTTGAGCGTGCCCGCCTCGACCAGTTCATCCGTCAGTTGCTTGTACTCGGCTTCGGAACCGTCCACCCAATAGACTGAGTCAGGCTGCGTCAGCTCGGAAACTTCGGCAACCCAGGCCAGAAGCTTGGCATGTGTAGTTGGTGCGTTCTTGAGTGTTTCGTCAAGAACCGGCTGACGCGCGTTATCGCCCATGACTCTTCCCTTTCTCGGGCCAGTGGTGTGTATTGATGCTATGGGCCATGGAGTAGACCGGACTGCAGCTTTGTAACGCGCAGCACTGTTCAAGGGGACTGTCAACCGCGGAAAATCAAGGTTTTTCGATTCGAGCCTCTTGAATTAAGTGATAAAGGTCATATAGACCGGTCTAGTTCACACTAGTCATCGATCGCCGCAATAGGGAGTCATCCGCATGATTCCGGGGGTTTTGCGGAGTGGCGATCCTCACCCCGGCGCCGATTTGGTGACCGGAGGGAAACACGCTAGAGTTATATCCGGCCGCGAGGCCAAAGCGCCCATAGCTCAGCTGGATAGAGCGTCTGTCTACGGAACAGAAGGCCGGGGGTTCGAATCCCTCTGGGCGCACCATACGAGATGAGGCTCGGTCAACATTTTGACCGGGCCTCATTTTTGTTTCTGGAACAGTTGAACTGCACTCATACGTTATCAAGCTGGTTTCTTGCATCAGCCGACTCTCCTACATCACCCTGCCGGTGGCTTGCGAAACTTCTGATGAGCCGCCTGCTTGCTCACGCCCAGGACTGCGGCAATGGCGGCCCAACTAACATTGGCGTTCCGAGCCTCCAGCACCCAATAGTGCTCCTGCCGCTCCAATTGCAGTCGAGCCTTGCGGATAGCACCGAGTTCTTGCAGCGGATCGCCGCCTTCTGCTTGGCTCAGATCTGATTTTGAAACCATGGCGTCAGGTTACGTTGACGCCAGAGGTGCGTCAATCATTTCTAGAACGGTGGTGGGGTGTAGAGGTCCGGCGGCGGTGGTTCAGTTGGCGGGCGGATGGACCAACTGTTTTCCGGCGTGCTGGTCCATTCGTGGCCGGTACGCGATTTCCAGACGGTGCTGCCGTCAGGATACTGGGTGACTTTCCAGCCGCCTTTGTGTTTCGCAGCATGATCGGGTTTACAGGCGGCCTTGAGATTTTCGAGCACGGTTTCGCCGCCGTCCTCCCACGCGATGGTGTGGTCAATGTCGCAGAAGCTGGCTTCCACGCGGCAGCCGGGGCCGCTGCAGTGCCCGTCGCGTAATCGGACGAGTCGCTTGAGCCATTCGGGCGGGTGCCGCAGGTCTTTCGCGGCGGCGATCGCGTTGGCGTACTCATCGGTGAGCACCGGCAGCCACGATTCCGCGAGTCCGGCAAGGTTGCGGGCCATTTCCGGCGGGACCGGCCCGTACCCGGCGAGTTCACCGGGCTCCTCGCTCAACCTCGCCGCGGTCTCCAACGACAGCGTGACCGCGACACTGGCGGTCACGCCCGCCCCGGCACCGGTGCCCGTCCCCGTGCCCGTACAGCTGCCGGTGCAGGCGCCGGGGTTGTTGAGGATCAGGTCGGTGATGGCATCGGCGCGCAGCTGGGGCAGGATCCGGGCCTCGTCGGGGCCCTGCAGCTTCTTCGCGAGAGCCTGGACCAGGTTGAACACCATGAGCGCCTTGTCCGCGCTGCAGCGGAGCCAGACTTCGGCCATCCCGTCATCCTGCGGCACCAGACCGACATTCCGGCTCTCGTTGGCGCGTTCGTGACGGACAGCGAGAGATTCCGGGTGCAAACGTTCACGCGCCTTGCGGGCCCGGGCCCGCACACTCTCGACGGTGACCTTGCCGGCTTTGGGCAGCACACTCGCCTCGAACGCGGGCAGCAGGTTCGCGGGCAGGTCGGCGGAGCCGCGGGCGATCGCGGTAGCCCGCGGCAGGTCCAGGTTCCCGGCGGCCATCGCCTCCACCGCGCCCGGCAAATGCTCGCACAGCTGCGCGGCGTCGGTCAGGTCCTTCTGCGCGGCCCCGCGGGGCTGGGCCAGGGCCGCGGCGATCTCCGTCGCCGCGCAGGAGGAGAACCCGTGCGCGTTGCCGGTCTCGGCGCCTTCGGCCGGGCGCAGCTCGGTGAACCGGTTCAAGGCCTTCACCCGCCCGGACTGCAGCCACGCTACGGCTTTCGCGGAGGCCTGCAGGTAATCAATGGTCCCGGCATCATCCAGGGCCTCCGGATCAATCCGTTCCAGCACCCCGGCCAGCGCCGCCGGCGCCAGGTTCTCCCAGCCCTCCGGCAGGCCCGGTACCTCCGGCAGGACCGCAGCCGTCGCCAACGCCTGGGCAGCTTCCTCGGCCGCTTCGTCGAACGGCTCGTCGAACGGCTCGCCGAGCCGGTCGCCGTGCCGGCCGCCGAGGGACAGGTTTTCCTCGGCCCAGGCGTCCAGCAGGAGTTTGTGCAGCATGATTTCCAGCAGCGAGCTCCCCGCCAAACCGAGCGCCCGCAGGCCGCGCTCCCGGTCCGGCTCCGGCGCCGGGATGAAATCAAACTGGAAATCTTCCACACACCCACCCTACGAACCCCCTCTGACAGTTTGTGACCGCGCACACATCGCAGGCGAGAAAAGGCCGGATAACTTTCCGACACGGTGCTTGCCTTGGCCGACATAGGCGACCAGGGCGACCTGTTGCTTGGCAGCTGCTCAGCGGCGCACGACGAAACGCGTCAGCTTGGCGTCCCGACCGTCGAGCTCGGCCCAGCTTTTCTCATGCTCGAACACCGTCAAGCCGGACGTCGGGTAGTGCGTGGCCATATCCATCACCGATTCCTCGTCCGACTCGACCGACGCCAGCCGCATGGCCAGGTTCTGCACCGCGGGCATGTGGCTGATCACCAGCAGGCTCGTGATGGTGTCGGGGAGCTGGTTGATCTCGCTGAGCACCTGAGTGGCGGACGCTTCGTAGATTCCGTCGGAGAGCATCGGGGTGGGTGCCTTGTCGCCGAGCTCGTTGCAGATCCAGGTGCAGGTCTGCCGGGTGCGGAGCGCGGACGAGCACAGAATGAAGTCGGGAATATGGCCCTGCTCCACCATCCACCGGCCGATCAGCGGCGCCTCGTTGTGCCCGCGCTGGGCCAGGGGCCGCTCGTGATCGTCCACACCCAGCGGCCAAGCGGCCTTCGCGTGGCGCAGGATCAGCAGCTTCTTGACGTGGTGCTCGCTCATCCTCCGAGTCTAGCGGCGCCGCCGGCAGACCCCTTGTGCCGGGACCGGGCAACTGGAAGGCTCGGAGCATGGCGGATCGGACGATGCAGGTGGACGTAGTAGTCATTGGCGCCGGTGCCGTAGGCGAGAACGTGGCCGAACGCACGGCGCGCGGCGGCTTGAAGACGGTCCTGATCGAGAAGGCCCTGGTGGGCGGCGAATGTTCATACTGGGCATGTATGCCTTCGAAGGCACTCTTACGTCCCGGCACGGCGGTGAATGCCGCGCGCAGCATAGACGGCGCCAGGCAGGCAGTAACCGGGTCGCTGGACGTGGATGCGGTGCTCCAGCGCCGGGACGGTTTTACCTCGCACTGGGACGACAAGTCGCAGGTGGAATGGGTGCACGGTGCGGGCATCGAACTGCTCCGCGGCGCTGCCCGGCTGACAGGTGAGCGCATGGTCGAACTGGCAACGGAGGATGGCACGACCACCTCCATCGAGGCGGGCCACGCCGTCGTAGTGGCCACCGGCTCCGTGCCCACGATCCCGCCGATTCAAGGTTTGGACAGCGTCGACTTCTGGGGCACGCGGGAGGCCACCGCTTCGCAGGAAATCCCGCGCAGCCTGCTGGTGCTCGGCGGCGGGGTGTCCGGGGCGGAGCTGGCGCAGGCCTACGCCCGGCTGGGAGCAGCCGTCACGCTGGTTGTCCGCGGTGACCTGCTGGCCAGTTACCCGGAACCGGCACGACGTCTGGTGGAAGCCGGCCTGCGCGAAGACGGCATCGATGTCCGGCTGCACACCACCACGCAGAAGGCCGCGCAGGATGACTCGGGCATCCATTTGACGTTGACACCGACAAATAACGACGGCGGGGCCGCGCCTTCGATTGTCAGCGGCACCAAGCTGCTGGTTTCCACCGGGCGCCATCCAGCCCTGACCGATCTGGGATTCGAAGACGTCGGCATCGTTCCCGAGGATCTGGAGACCAATTCCAGTGGCCAGGTGGCCGGTGTGGAGGGCGGCTGGCTCTATGCTGTCGGAGACGCCGTGGGAAAAGCGTTGCTGACCCACCAGGGAAAGTACGAGGCCCGCGCCGCCGGTGAGGCCATCGCCGCAAGGGCAGCGGGCGACTTGGACGGCGGGACGCCGGAACCATGGAGCCGCTTCGCCGCCACTGCGGATGAGGCTGCGGTACCGTCCGTGGTGTTCACCGATCCGGAAGTGGCGATGGTCGGGCTGACCCTTGAGCGGGCGCGGGAGGGCGGTGCCAATGCCAAGGGCGTAGAACTGCCGATCGCCGTCGCCGGTTCGGCGCTGCACGCGGACGGCTATGACGGCTGGGCGCAACTGGTGGTGGACGAGGACCGCCAGGTCATTCTCGGCGCCACCTTTGCCGGCCCCGATGTCAGCGAACTGCTGCACGCGGCGACGATCGCCGTCGTCGGCCAGGTTCCGTTGGACCGCCTCTGGCATGCCGTTCCGGCTTACCCCACCATCAGCGAAGTCTGGCTCCGGCTGCTCGAGGAATACGGACTTTAAACCAGGGCACGCGCTTGGCGGGCACCAGTCGCTTGGCTAGTTGAAACGGCGAGGGCGCCTCCTTGCGGAGACGCCCTCGGGCCAAAAGCAAGACTTAGATGGAGTACTCCGGGGCGGCCCAGACAACAACCTCGGGGTGCTCATAGAAGCGGTAGCCCTGGCCACGGACGGTGCGCACGGTGTTGGCCAGGCGCCCGAGCTTGGAACGCAGGCGGCGGATGTGCACGTCGATGGTGCGCTCGTTCGGCACCTCTTCGGCGTTCTTCCACAGACCGGAGAGCAATTCGTCGCGGCCCACGGTCCGGGTGGCATTTTCCACCAGGTAGTTGAGCAGCTCGAACTCCTTGAACGTCAGGTTCAGGGTTTCTCCATCCAGGTGGACCTCGCGGCGGGACAGGTCGATCAGCACGCCGCTGGGACGGCTCGACTGCTGCGCCGTGTGCACAGTGCGCTGCTGGACCTCGGTCCGCGGACGGCGGCTGACGGTCGGATCGCCAAGGGCCTGGCGGACGACGTCGATATTCTCGCCCTGTGCGTCGGCAGGAGCCAGTGCGACAGCGGCATGGCTCTGTGCTCCGGGAACCAAGGTCTGGACGTAGGAGCGGATCTGGGAAGCAAGCTGTGTCAGCGACGTACCGGCTGCCGCGGCGGCGGACTCGTCCAGGCCTACATACAAAACAAACCCGCGAGCGACATTGTCAGCTGACACTGCCTGCGGGCCTGGCTCCCCATTGGGAGTGATCACCGGGGTGGGAGCGGTGGTCGGGTTGGCGGCATCGCCGTCGAACTGCCCGGGAACAGCGCGGAGCACACGGTACTGCTGAGCGGGATTGGCCTGGGGCGCGCCGTACTGCGGGCGGTTAAAGCCCTGGCGCTGCGCTGCGGCGGCCCGGTTCTGGGCGTTGCGGACGGAGATGTGGACGTATCCGGATGAAACTGACATGTTCTAAAACCTCATATGTGAATGGCCGTCATCGCGGCGCGAATGCATGGGTATGCCCGCACGGGATGCTGTTTGCCCGCCATCGGACAGATGAATTGCCTGAATAACTCTTGGGTGGTGAGTTAGGCCTGCATTCGACAACAGCACAAGGTCCATCCGGAATGGGATCCAGTCAGGATTGCTGCGGCTGCAGATGCTGTTGAAATGTTGTTCACGTCTCTGATTTTGTCCGTAATAAACGGTACGTGCAAGTAACAAAAGCCGATTCGTCTCGCATCGTGAGATTTCTGGCGCTTTTGTGTTCCAACTCACATTCAGTGCGCTGAATAAATATAAGGCAGCTTACCGCGGTAATGGCGAGGACACAGAGCATATTCATGCACGTTAACGGTATGTATACGCAGTTTGAACGATCATAGTCGCCCACAAAGATGCAAGTGTCCCACTATATGGACCGCTGCGCCCGTTCTCGACGGGTGTAGCACAAACGGCTGGAGGCGCTGCTCAGGTTCGATCAGCCGGCGATGCCGTACAGCCGGTCTCCGGCGTCGCCGAGCCCCGGGACGATGTAGGCATGTTCGTCGAGCCGGTCGTCCACCGATGCCAGCACGATGGTCACATTTTCGGCGTCGCCAAGTTCGGCCTCGAGCATCTTGAGACCCTCGGGGGCACCGAGCAGGCAGATGCAGGTCACGTCGGCGGCGCCGCGCGCGAACAGGAATTTGATTGCTTCGCGCAGAGTGCCGCCGGTGGCCAGCATCGGATCCAGCACGAAAACCTGGCGGCCGGTCAGATCGGCCGGTAGTCGTTCGGCATAAGTGATGGCCTCAAGCGTCTCCTCGTTGCGCGCCATCCCCAGAAAGCCGACCTCTGCGGTGGGAACCAGTTTGGTCATGCCTTCGAGCATGCCGAGCCCCGCCCGGAGAATGGGCACGACCAGCGGGGTGGGCTTGGTGAAGGCCGTCCCCACGGTCCTGGTCACCGGCGTCTCGATTTCCACCGGTTGCGTACGCACATCGCGCGTGGCCTCGTAGGCCAGCAGCGTCACCAGCTCTTCGGTCAGCTGACGGAATACGGGCGACGGAGTGGTCTTGTCGCGGAGAACTGTGAGTTTGTGGGCAACAAGAGGGTGGTCCACTTCGAGTACGCGCATGCGTCAAAGTTACAGTCACGCGGATAGCAGCACAAACAACCCCAGGTTATCCGGTGTTATCCGGAGTTATCCGCGGCCGTCCGAAGTTGTCCGGAGCAGTGCCCGCGGCAACAATTGAGCACATGATGCCTGCCGATCCGCTGCACCGAGAGTGGATGGACCTCGCCCTGGAGCAGGCGCGCCTTGCCCTCGCCACCGCGGACGTACCGATCGGCGCCGTCGTTATTGGTCCGGACGGCACGGTCATCGGATCGGGACGGAATGAACGCGAAGCCCACCACGATCCCACCGCGCACGCGGAAATGGTGGCGATCCGCGAGGCGGCGCGGAAGCTGGACTCCTGGCGGCTGGAGGGTTGCACCCTGGTGGTCACGCTGGAGCCGTGCGCCATGTGTGCCGGCGCGGTGGTTCTTGCCCGGGTTCCCAAGGTGGTGTTCGGTGCGTGGGACGAAAAGGCCGGGGCAGCCGGCAGCGTGTTCGACATCCTCCGCGAGCGCCGGCTCAACCACTGGGTGGAGGTCCATCCCGAGGTCCGCGCCGATGAATGCGGGAAGCTGCTGCGGGAGTTCTTCGAGTCCCACCGCGACTAGCCATTGCACCGATAGCAAGTAGGCTTGGTATTTCCGGAACCCGAAAGGATAGCGATGACTAACCAAGAAAACGGACACCAGGAAGTAGCCAAGATCCTCAAGGACGCCGACATCGCGGTGCTGACCACGGTGAACGCCGAAAACCAGTTGGTCAGCCGGCCGCTGGCCCTCCAGTCAGTAGAGTTCGACGGCCTGCTCTGGTTCTTCACCCAGGACCCCTCCCCCAAGGCCGACGAAATCCGCGCCAACCAGCAGGTCAACGTCTCGGTCCATGCCGGCGGCGGCTACCTCTCCATCTCCGGTACCGCGGACATTGTGCACAACAGGCCGAAGATCGATGACTTGTGGAGCGCCGCCGTCGAGCCCTGGTTCGAGAACGGGAAGGATGACCCCACAGTCGCCCTGATCCGTGTTGCGGCGGATACCGCCGAATACTGGACGGCCGACTCACCCAAGGTTGCCACCCTGTTCAAGCTCGCTAAGGGAATGGTCACCGGTGAACAGCCCGACGTCGGCAAGAACGACGTCGTCGAGATGTAGCCTCGCTTGCGCGACATTTAGCGCCTGCCCCGGGTCATGAACACGCCACGGATGCACCGCTGATGGACTGCTGAGGCGCCGTTTTGGGCCACAGCCCAACTACCGGTAAAGTTGACGCGTCTGGTGACGTGTCCGAGCGGCCGAAGGTGCAACACTCGAAATGTTGTTTGGTGCAAGCCAACGTGGGTTCAAATCCCACCGTCACCGCCACGTGCGAGACCCTGCTTCCTTTATGAACAAAGGGAAGCAGGGTCTTCTGCTTTGCTGGGAGTTAGCCGCGCAGCAGCCAAGCATTCTTGCGGAGCACCATGCTCCGCAACGCCTCCGATCGGTCTGCGGCGATGGCGTTCACGAACACGAAGTTATGAGCCCAAACATCGTTCGCAGAACACAGCAAAGGGACCCCTAAGGGTCGAGGAGGTACCGTAAGCAGCAACTCGTGGTCCTCAGATGCCGACAGATATGGCTATCTCGTTTGGAGTCGAAAACCGGCCGACAGGCATTCTCTAAGTTGTAAGGGCGTATCCCATGAAAGTCACTCAACGCGAAATCAGATCGATTGAGGCGCATGGCGTTTTAGGCGAGTTTTCGTATGTCGTTGAGTATCCAACAAGGGTAGATCCCGACAGGATGCGGTTGATATACGCGCCGAATGGCCGCGGTAAGACGAACTTTTTGCGAGCAGTTAGTGCCGCTCTTACACCTACACCTGATTCGCTCCAATCGCTAATCGAGATTCCCTTTGCACGTCTCACGATCGCGTTCGCAAACGGAGGCTTGATTTCGATCGACCGCGACGAGGACGTAGTTGGGCAGTTCACTGCATCTGCGTCGGTTGGAACGAATGAAGAAGCGTTTTCCATAAGCGTTGATCCGACCGAGCTAAGTGGACGGATGTATCGACGGATATGGGATACACGTGCGGACTTCTCTAGTTATTCCGACGCGGTCGCGCAACTATCTCCCGGGGCAATATTTATTGGGGACGACCGGCTCGCCCCGCTCCCTTCAGATGAAGTGCGAGACAGCGTCCGGAACGAGAACAATTCTTATGCGGCCTCACGCCGACGACAGGGTTCTGTCTCGCGGCTGTTGGAGACAGTCGAGCGCATGCTGACCCAGGAGGCACTCGCAGGCCTGTCGAGTGAAAGCGAGCAAACTGGAATCTACGCCCAGATCACGCGGACTACGTTGGAAGGATCGAACCCGATTCTCGCGAGTGAAGCCCGCGCCGCGCTGGAGGAGCAGATCGAGAGTCTGCTTGAGCGCGGTACACCACTTGAGCGTTATGGACTCCTCTCAATGCGGCAGGTTCACGACATCTCCGATCAGATCACCGGGGCCCGTGCAAACGACAAGAATCTGCGAGCAGTTCACACTGTCTTGAGGCCATACCTCGACAGCCTCCAAGATCAGATCACAGCGCTCTCCCCTGCGCAGAAGCTGATCGACACCTACGTCACGAGCGTCAATCACTTTCTTGACCGCAAAGAGCTCAGGTTCACGGCGTCGCGTGGCATCAGACTCGTCGGGCGCGACGGGAACAATCTCCACCCCGAGAGCCTGTCGAGCGGCGAGCGCCATCTTCTGCTGTTGCTGTCACAGGCCGTGCTCGCCACCGGGGAGAGACCTCTGGTAATCGTCGACGAGCCCGAGCTGTCGCTCGGCATTGAGTGGCAGCGTGACCTCCTACCGGAGATGCTCCGATGCAGTGCGCCTGGGCAGGTACAGTTCTTGGTTGCTTCTCATTCGCTACAGGTCATGAATGCGGTGTCGCTTGAGGACATCGTGCGACCGAGCGAGCCTCAATGAACGACATCCCGCGGATAAGGGTTGACGAACTTCTGCTCGAAGTCAGCCTGACGTCCAAACGTCACATCGTGGTCGAGGGTGCGTCCGACGATCGTTTCTTTCGGGCGTGGGCGATGGACATAGCCGGTGGCGAGCGCGTCGTGGTCACGAGCGTCGAGAGGGTCGATGTCGCCCCGCAATGGCTCATCGATATCGGTCTCAACGATGGCAACCGCGCCCGCCTCGTCTTTATCGCGCGCAGGGCTCACGAGAAGTCCATTGATCTGCGCTGCGTAGCGGATCGAGACTGCGGTCATCATGTCGAAGAGAACACGTACACCACATTGACGTGGACTGATTTTCCGGCGCTTGAAAGCTACGCAGTGGAGGAGTCGGTCTTAGACCGAGCCAATCTGTTGAGTTTCGCAGAAAAACTCCCGCCGGCATCTGATCTTTTGCCCAGCCTTGCGTTCGCCCTCGGTGAGCTTTTTGCGGTCCGGTCGCGCAACGAACACCTTCCGAAGCCCAAGTATCAGGCTGGGTTCAAGAACAGAAACCGTTCTCTCATGTCCTTTGACGTCGTGGCTGCGGTGGACATGACGATCCGCTCCCATGTTGAGTCCTACACTCGGCCTTCAAGCAACGACGACCCGCGCGCTTACGCATACGGACACGACATAGCTGAGCTACTCCTGGCCGTCTACGGCAACACTCTGAAGAATCATGCTGGGCTGAGTAGCCGTGACGCGGTCGAGGGCGCACTCCGTAGCGCCATTCAGGCAGTCGGCAAGTACAAGGACGAGCCGATGTTCAGGGGTTTGGCAGACTGGGTGGCTGCATGATGTCTACGTGATTTAGAGGGTGTCTGGCACCAGGCTGCGGGGTGTCCCATTGAGTTCAGATCCCACCGTCACCGCCACTGATAGCCCCGCAACCCCCACGGTTGCGGGGCTATTGCTTTGTCCCGGCACAGGCCCGGCGGAGACCCGCGGATAAGCTGGAGCGGTGCAGACGGGTTTGAGCAGCAGGATGGACCAGGCCGTCGCGACGCTGGCGCCGGGCTACTTCGCGCTGGTCATGGGCAGCGGCATCGTCTCCATCGCGCTGCAGATCCAAGGCTTCACAGCGCCGTCGTTAATCTTGCTGGCGGTCTGCGCCTCCGGCTACGTACTGCTGCTGGCGCTGCACGTGCTCCGCCTGGTGCGCCATCGCCACAACTTCTCCGAGGACTTCAACGATCCACGCCGGGGCTTCGGATTCTTCACCTTTGTCGCCGGTACCAATGTGCTGGGCATCCGGCTCTCCATGGATGGCCAGATCGGCTGGACCACGGGCTTGCTCGGGCTCGGCTTCATCGCCTGGCTGTTGCTCGGCTACGTGGTGCCTTGGACTGCTGTGCTGGCCAGGACCGCCCGCCCGGTAACGGCGACGGCGAACGGCACGTGGTTCATCTGGGCCGTTGCCGCCCAGTCCTGCGCGGTTGCCGCCGCGACCATTGAGCCGGCGCTGCCGTCGCTGCGCCGCGAGCTCGCCGTGGTGGCGTTGTTCTGCTGGTCCATCGGCATCTTCCTCTACGCGGCGTGCGGCATCTTCGTGGCGCTGCGCATGATGCTCTACCGGCTCAAGCCCGAGGACCTGACGCCGCCCTACTGGGTGGCCATGGGCGCGATGGCAATCTCCGTGGTCGCTGGCGCGCGGATCGTGGAGATGGAAGACGCTCCGATGGTCAACGCCACGCGCGGTCTGGTGGCCGGGCTCTCGGTAGTCTGCTGGTCCTTCGCCACCTGGCTGATTCCGGCCCTCATTGCCGCCGGCTGGTGGCGGCATTTCCGGCACCGCGTGCCGCTGCGGTACGACGCCACCTGGTGGAGCATCGTGTTCCCCGTCGGGATGTACGCCGTCGCCTGCCTGACTCTCGGCCAGGCCGACAGCCTGCCGATCGTCGAGGGGATCGGCGCGGTGTGGATCTGGGTGGCGTGCGCCGTCTGGCTCACCACCTTCACGTTTATGTGCCTGCACCTGCGCGCCACGCTGTTCCGCCGCGGCACCGGGCCGGCTCCCGCCGCGGCCTGAGCGATTCCACATCCTCGGCGGCGGTCACTAAAGTTGGACCATGGCCGACTCCCTCACCACCACCGCCACCGCCATCGCCACCGAACACATTGGTGCCGCGGGCGAAACGATCCCGGACGCCTACTACATCCGGCTGGACGACACCCGCTTCCATTCGACGCTGCACTCGCAGGGAGCCTGGAACGCGCACGAGCAGCACATGGCCAGCGCTTCAGGGCTGCTGATCCACGCGGTCCAGCAGAACCATCCGCGGCCGGAAATGGCGCTGAGCCAGGTCACGTTCGAGATACTCGGCATCATTCCGGGCGGCGAAATCGAAGTGACAACCGAGGTAGTCCGCCCCGGCCGCACCATCGAATTGATCGAGGCGACGCTCAGCGGCAACGGCCGCCCGGCCATCCGCGCCCTGGTCTGGCGCCTGCTCACCGGCGACACCAGCGAAGTGGCCGGCGGCGACGGCGGCCAGCTCAAGCCGCCCGCCGAATGCGCGCCCTATGAAATGGAGTCAGTCTGGGACGGCGGCTTCATCGCGTCCACCGAATTCCGCCTGGCGGAGCGGCGCGGCCCGGGCAGCGGCGCCGCGTGGATACGCACGCCCTACGCGATTGTGGACGGCGAGGAGTCCGAGCCTATTGCCCGCTTCATGGGCCACGTTGATACGGCCAACGGCATCGCGGTACGGCAAAGCCCGCGGGAGTACATGTTCCCCAACCTGGACCTGACGGTGCACCTGTTCCGCCAGCCCGAGGGCGAATGGACGGGCATGGACACCCGCGTGCACTTCGGCGCGTCCGGGGTCGGCATGACCGCCACGGACCTGTACGACGAGCGGGGCCTGGTGGGCAAGGCCGCGCAGATCCTCACCGTGCGCAAGTTCCCCGAGCCGTAAGCGCCAAACCCGCAACGAACGACGACGGCGGGGCTCACCTTAGCGGGGGGCGCTCGCCCTTGTGGGGTCCGCAGCGGTTCTCCACAGCTGGTGAAAGCTTCCAGCAGGGCATGGCCTAGGATCGAAGTGGGGCCGCCGGAGTGACGCACCAGACAACGGCGGTTGTCTGTCCTGCCCAGTCTCGCAAAGAAAGCAGTCCGCCGTGGAGTTACTCCTGCCAGCCGTTCTCGTCGTCGTCGTACTCATCATTATTTTCAGTCTCATGCGCGCCTACCGCGTGGCCGGCCCGTCCGAGGCACTCATCATCACCGGCCGGGGCGGCCAGGATGACCAGCGGGTGGTCTCCGGCGGACGCGTCATTGTCTACCCGTTCATCCAGCGGGCGTACACCATGTCGCTGGCCTCGCGCCAGATCCGGGTGGAAATCGACGGCATTTCGAAGAACGGCATCCAGCTGTCGCTTACCGGCGTCGCGCAGGTCAAGGTCGGCGGGGACGAGGTCTCCATCCGCCGGGCCGCCCAGCGTTTCCTGAACCAGCAGGACCAGATCGACCACTACACGCAGGAGATCCTGGCCGGCTCGCTGCGCGCCGTCGTCGGAACGCTGACCGTGGAGCAGGTCATCCAGGACCGCGCGTCCTTCGCCGCCTCGGTGTCCGAAGAGGCCGAGCACTCCATGAACAACCAGGGCCTGGTTATCGACACGTTCCAGATCTCGGCCGTGGACGATGACGGCGACTACATCAACAACATGGGCCGCCCGCAGGCCGCCGAAGTTGCCAAGCTCGCCGCCATCGCCGAGGCGCAGGCCACGCGCGAGGCCTCGGAGGCACAGGCACTGGCCGACGAGAAGGTTGCCATCGCCCAGCGCACGCTGGCCCTGAAGCAGGCCGAAATCAAGGAAGAAACCGACGCCCGGCTCGCCGCTGCCAACGCCGCCGGCCCGCTGGCCGAAGCAGCGCAGCGCCAGCGGATCCTGGAACAGGAAGAACTGGTCGCCGTCCGCCAGGCGGAGCTGAAGGCCAAGCAGCTGGACACCGAAGTGCGCCGGCCGGCCGATGCCGAGCGCTACCGCCAGGTGCAGATCGCCGAGGCCGCCAAGACGCAGGCCATGCTGGCTTCCGAAGCCGAACTGGCGCGGCGTGAAAACGAAGCCAAGGCCGTGGAGCTTGAAGGTGCCGCGAAGGCCGCCGCCATCCGGGCGCAGGGTGAAGCAGAGGCCGCGTCCACGCTGGCCAAGGCCGAGGCCTACAAGCAGTTCAACGACGCCGCCGTGCTGGACCGGATGCTGGACACGCTCCCGCAGATCGCGCACGAGCTGGCGGCGCCGTACGCCAACATCTCGGAGCTGAACGTCATCTCCAATGACGGCGAGAGCAAGCTCAGCCAGAATATCTCCACCAACCTGGTGGAAACACTGTCCATGCTCAAGACCATGACCGGCGTGGATCTGACCGACGTGGCCCGGAACATGACGGCCGAAAAGTCATCCAAGGCGGGGGCCGCCGGAACCAGCACGGATCTGCTGGCGGTCTCCGACAACAACGAGCACGCCGGCAGCTAGCGGCAACTCTCATTGGCCCGGCGGGCTCCTGGCCCGCCGGGCCGCAGCCGGATGACAAGATAGTCCAATGGCACTTCGCATTCTGACCGTCGGCCGCAAGCACGAGTCCTGGGTGGCCGAGGGGATCGACCGCTATGAGAAGCGGATGAAGAAGCCCTTCGATGTCACTTGGCTGCCCATTCCGCATTCCGCCCGCGAGCATGACGCTGCCCGCAAGGAGGAATCCGAGCAGCTGCTGGGCAAGCTGGGCGGCAAGTACGCCAACGACTTTGTCATCCTGCTGGACGAACGCGGCAAGAACATCGACTCGCCCACGCTGGCCCGCACACTGCAGGCGCCGCTGGATACCTCGCGCAACATCACGTTGATCATCGGCGGCGCCTACGGCGTGGACCAAAGCATCCACCAGCGCGCGGACTTCGTCTGGTCGCTGTCCAAGTTGGTGTTTCCGCACCAGCTGGTCCGGCTGATCCTGATCGAACAGCTCTACCGGGCTCAGGAAATTGCAAGCGGCCGCCCCTACCATCACGAATGAGGCAACAGGGGCTTTGCCGGATGCCTGATTTGAGGCGCGCGGGTCCCTGGCGGCTAGACTTTTACGGACTGTAGAAGAACGCCAGGAAGGGAGGCGGCAATGCATTCCGCGGCTACGTCCAGGCTGGCTCCCGTCCGCCTGCTCCGCGCCGCCGCCGTCAGCGCCACCGTGCTGAGTCTCGCGGCCGCCGCGCACGTTGCCGGCGGTGGCACCATGCCGGCCGCCGGCGTCGTTATTGGCCTGAGCGTGCTGACGCTGCTTCCGGTGACCTTGCTCGCCGGCCGCAAACTCGGCCCCACCACGATGGCCGCCATCCTCGCGGTCAGCCAACTGGCCCTGCACCAGGCCTTCACCGTTCTAAGTACGACGGCGGTGTGCACCGAAGCGGGCCACCACGCCTATGCGGGGGCCGGGTCACTGGAATGCGTGGCCACTGCCGCTGGCGCTGCTGGTGCTGCTGTGCACGGACCGGCCGAGCATGGCGCCGCCATGGTCGTCGCCCACGTGCTCGCCGCCGCGCTGACCGGGCTGCTCCTGGTCCGGGGCGAGGAGGCCGTCTGGGCGCTTGCCGCCTGGCTGCGGCCGCTCGCGAAGCTGCCCTCCGCCGTCGTTCTTCCCATTCTTCCCCGTCCCGCAATGCCGCCAGGCGGAGCGCTGCTGCGTCCGCGGACCCTGTGCCAGCTGAAGCTGGAGCCGCTGCGCGGGCCACCGGCGCTTTCCTTTCACTAAGCCATCCGGCTTGCGGCGTTCCGTGCCAGGCAACAGCCCCGGCCATCGCCCGCAGGTCTTCCAGCTCATCGCGCCGCTTCGGCGCACCCTGAAAGGTAATAGCCATGACCATGCAGACCACGAACCCTGTCCGCGCCACCGGCGATGCCCGCACTAACCGCCGCCCCAACCGCCGAATGGCGCGCAGCCTGCGCACCGGGCTTGCAGCCGCCGCGACCGTCGGGCTCCTCGGCGTCGGTGCCGCCGCGGCCTCGGCCCACGTCCATGTCACCCCGGACAGCACGGCCGCCGGCTCCTCATCCCTGCTCACCTTTGACTTTGCGCACGGCTGTGAGGCTGCGCCCACCACCGAAATCGCGATCAGCCTGCCGGAGCAGATCGACGACGCCACGCCCACGGCGCATCCGGGCTGGGACGTCGAGAAGGTCGAAGAGACGCTGGAGACGCCCAAGAAGCTCGAGAACGGCACCACCATCACCAAGCGCGTGAGCGAGATCGTCTACACGGCCAAGGAGCCGCTGGCCGACGGCGTCCGCGATGCCCTCCAGATCCAGGTCCAGCTGCCCGCGGCCGAGGGCGAAACGCTGGCCTTCCCCGTGCTGCAGACCTGCACCGAGGGGTCCACGGACTGGGCGCAGGTTGCCGAAGTGGGCCAGGACCCCCATGACCTGGAGTCCCCCGCGCCGTCGTTCGCGGTAACCGCAGCCGAGGCGGCGGGCCAGGGCCACGGCACGGCCGCGGGCTCCGCCGACACCGAACAGGCCTCGAACACCTCCGCGGCCGGTGCGGCTGGAACCAACGACGGCGGTGCGGCGACGGCCGGCTGGGTCGGCCTTGGGGCCGGGTTGCTGGGCCTGCTCGCGGGTGTCGCGGCGCTGGTTCGGACCCGCGGAGTTAAGAAGTAAAGAACGCTATGTAACAAGTCGGCGAAACCCGGTCCGGAGTGGCCGGGTTTCGTTGACTCCGGGCCGGCTGGCCGTACGCTGGTGTCATGGTGAAACGTAACAAGCTGCCCGGTGCAGCAGCGGCAGTTCTGATGGGTTGTGCTGTACTGCTGGCCGGGTGCGGCCAGCCGGAATCCCAGGAGCCCGCCGGCAGTGCTCCCGCCACGTCTCCCGCCGCCCCCGAGGCCTCGGCGCAGGCCTCCGGCTCCGCTTCCGGGTCCGGCTCCGCCGCGACCGAAAGCACTCCTGCAGAGGAAGCGGAAACCTCCGCCCCGGCTGCCGAAGAGACGGACGCGCCGGCCGAGGGCACCGCCGAAACGGGCGAGTGCAAGGCGGACCAACTGGAGGCCGCCATCAAGACCGAGCCAGGTGCCGGCGCGGCCGGCAGCGTCTACCGCAGCCTGGTGGTCACCAATGTCGACTCCGAGGACTGCACCGTCCGCGGCTACCCCGGGGTGTCCTACGTGGACGCCGCCGGTAACCAGGTCGGCGCGCCGGCGGACCGGGATCCGGCAGCGGAAGCGGTGACGGTAACGCTGGCGCCGGGCGAATCCGCCGTGGCCAAGCTGCAGCAGACCAACGCGGGCAACTACGGTCCCGAATGCAACCAGGCGGACGTGGCCGGAGTGCGCGTCTACCCACCGAACGACACCGCCTGGCTGACGGCACCGCAGGAGACCATCGGCTGCGCCAACGAGGCCGTGGTGCTCATGACGGTCGGCACTTTTGTAGCCGCATAACTCGCTGGCGGATGCATCCTGTCGGTGGCGGGCGATAGTCTCGAACTATCGAAAACAGCTCGCCGGTTCTGTCCAGGTTCTCCCCGGCCACAAGCGCGTGGTTCGCCGGGGCCTTCAGCGCGCCCACAGATGCGCAGGAGGGCGCCTGGAACGCCATATCGGCCGGCTCCCATGCGCTGGTGGTCGCCCCGACCGGCTCCGGCAAGACGCTGGCGGCCTTCCTCTGGGCGCTGGACAGCTTCATCACCGCGGCCGAACAGGCTCCGGAACTGCCCATCGAAGAACTCCCGGCAGGCAAGCGCGGCAAAAAACCCTCCCGCGGCACCAAGGTCCTCTACATCTCGCCGCTGAAAGCCCTGGGCGTGGACGTGGAACGGAACCTGCGCGCGCCGCTGATCGGCATCACCCAGACCGCCAGGCGGCTGGGCCTGCCCGCCCCGGACATCACGGTAGGCGTACGGTCCGGGGACACTCCGGCGTCGGACCGGCGCAGACTGCTCACGCACCCGCCGGACATCCTGATTACGACGCCGGAATCCCTGTTCCTGATGCTGACCTCCAGGGCACGCGAGACGTTGGCGGCGGTGGACACGGTCATCGTGGACGAGGTCCACGCCGTCGCCGGGACCAAGCGCGGCGCCCATCTGGCCCTCTCACTGGAGCGGCTGGACGCGCTGCTGCCGAAGCGTGCCCAGCGGATCGGGCTTTCGGCCACGGTTGAACCGCTGGACACGGTGGCCCGCTTCCTGGGCGGCAGCGCGCCGGTGGAAATCGTGGCTCCGCCGTCGCAGAAGAAATGGGACTTGACCGTCTCCGTCCCGGTGGAGGACATGACAGCACTGGCGGCACCGTCGGCGGAGGAACTCGGGCCGGGCGCGCAGCCGGCATCCATCTGGCCGCATGTCGAAGAGAAGATCGTGGACCTCATCGCCACGAACCGGTCCACCATTGTCTTCGCCAACTCCCGGCGGCTGGCCGAACGGCTCACGGCCCGGTTCAACGAAATCTGGGCCGAACGCCAGGCCGCCGCCGAGGTCTGGGCGACGGAGCAGCCACCGGATAATGCCGCCGCCGAACCTGTCACCGACGCCGATCCAGCCGCTGCCGCTTCGCCGCCGCACATGCCCGCCCAGATCATGGCCCAGGCGGGTTCGATGTCCGGGGCGGAGCCGTTGCTGGCGCGTGCCCACCACGGTTCGGTCAGCAAGGATCAGCGGGCGCTGATCGAAGATGACCTGAAGTCCGGCCAGCTGCGCTGCGTGGTCGCCACCTCCAGCCTGGAGCTGGGCATCGACATGGGCGCCGTGGATCTGGTGGTCCAGGTGGAGTCCCCGCAGTCGGTGGCCAGCGGGCTGCAGCGCGTGGGCCGGGCCGGGCACCAGGTCGGCGAGACATCCCAGGGCGTCCTGTTCCCCAAGCACCGGCAGGACCTGGTCAACACCACCGTCACCGTTGAGCGCATGCTGGCCGGGCGGATCGAGCCGCTCTACATTCCGGCGAACCCGCTGGACATCCTCGCCCAGCAAACGGTGGCGGCCACAGCGTTAGGTCCTGTGGAGGTGGAGGAATGGTTCGACGTCGTACGCCGTTCCGCACCTTTCGGCACCCTGCCGCGCTCCGCCTTCGAGGCCACCCTGGACCTGCTCGCGGGGCGCTACCCTTCGGACGAGTTTGCCGAGCTGCGCCCGCGGATTATCTGGGACCGCGTGGCCGGAACCATCACCGGGCGGCCGGGTGCGCAGCGGCTGGCGGTCACCTCCGGCGGCACCATTCCGGACCGCGGGCTCTTCGGCGTCTACCTGGTGGGCTCCGAGGACGGCGCGGGCAAGGGCGGCCGGCGGGTCGGCGAGCTGGACGAGGAGATGGTCTACGAATCGCGCGTGGGGGACGTCTTCGCCCTCGGCGCCACGAGCTGGCGGATCGAGGACATCACGCATGACCGCGTGCTGGTTTCCCCCGCCTTCGGCCAGCCGGGCAAGCTCCCGTTCTGGAAGGGCGATTCGCTCGGCCGGCCGGTGGAGCTGGGCCGCGCGCTGGGTGCTTTTGTGCGCGAGCTGGCCGCATCGGCCGAGGAGCCGGCGCTGGAGCGGCTGCGCGGAAACGGCCTGGACGAGTGGGCCGCCGCCAACCTGGTGGCGTATCTGGCCGAGCAGCGGCAGGCCACGGACGTGGTGCCGAGCGACCGGGCGCTGGTGGTGGAGCGCTTCCACGACGAGCTCGGCGACTGGCGGGTGGTGCTGCACAGCCCGTTCGGCATGCCCGTGCACGCGCCCTGGGCCCTCGCCGTCGGCGCCCGGCTGCACCAGCGCTACGGACTGGACGGCTCCGCCATGGCCGCAGATGACGGGATTGTGCTGCGCGTGCCGATGATGGAGGACGAGCCGCCGGGCGCGGAACTGTTCCTGTTCGACCCGGAGGAGCTGGACCAGATCGTCACGGCCGAGGTGGGCGGTTCCGCCCTGTTCGCGTCCCGGTTCCGCGAGTGCGCCGCCCGGGCCCTGCTGCTGCCCCGGCAGAACCCGGCCAAACGCACCCCGCTGTGGCAGCAGCGCCAGCGTTCTGCCCAGCTGCTGGATGTCGCCCGGAAGTACCCCACCTTCCCCATCGTGCTCGAAACCGTCCGAGAATGCCTGCAGGATGTCTACGACCTGCCCGCTTTGAAAGACATCGCCTCATCCATCGAACGCCGGGAGCTGCGCCTGGTCGAGACCACCACGCCGCAGCCGTCCCCCTTCGCCCGCTCGCTGCTCTACGGCTACGTGGCGTCCTTCCTCTACGAAGGCGACTCCCCGCTGGCCGAACGGCGCGCGGCGGCCCTCTCGCTGGATCCGTCGCTGCTCAACGACCTGCTGGGCCGGGCCGAACTGCGCGAACTGCTGGACGCGGACATCATCGCGCGCACGGAGCGTGAACTCCAGCGCCTGAGCGAGGACCGGAAGGTCCGCGGCATCGAAGGCATCGCGGACCTGCTGCGGCTGCTCGGCCCGCTGACGACGGCGGAAATCGCCTTGCGCGTCGAGCTCCCCGAGGGCGCGGGGCCGGCAGAAGCGCAGACCACGACGCCGGATAGCGAGGCTGCGGTGGACGGTCCCGCCGTGGCCTACGTCGAGCCACTGCTGGCGGAACTGGCCAAGGCCAACCGCGCCCTCAAGGTGGGCATTGCCGGCGTCGGGCATTGGGCCGCCGTCGAAGACGCCGCGCGGCTGCGCGACGCGCTCGGTGTGCCGCTGCCGATGGGAGTGCCGCTGGCGTTCATCGAGCCGGTGGCGGATCCACTCGGGGACCTGGTGGGCCGGTACGCCCGCACGCACGGGCCGTTTACCGCGCCGGAATGCGCGGCCCGGCTGGGTCTGGGAGTCGCCGTGGTGGACACCGCGCTGCGCCGGCTGCTCAAGGACGGACGCGTGGCGGAGGGCGAGTTCCGTCCGCCGGAAAGCGCCGTCCCGCCGGTGACCGGTGTGGTGGAGTGGTGCGACGTCGAGGTGCTGCGCAAGATCCGCCGCCGCTCGCTGGCCGCGCTCCGCCAGGAAGTGGAGCCGGTGGACCCGGCCACCTACGCGCGGTTCCTGCCGGTCTGGCAGAACGTGGGCTCCGGCCTGCGGGGGCTCGACGGCGTGGCCACCGTGATCGACCAGCTCTCCGGCGTGCCCGTGCCGGCGTCGGCCTGGGAACCGCTGATCCTGGGCACCCGGGTGGCCAACTACGCGCCGTCGATGCTGGACGAGCTGACCGCCACCGGCGAGGTGCTGTGGGCCGGCGCCGGATCGCTGGCCGGAAACGACGGCTGGATCACGCTGCAGCTGGCCGAGAACGCCCCGCTGACGCTGAACCCGCAGCCCGATTTCGAGCCCAGCGTCCTGCAGTACGAACTGCTGAACCTGCTTGCCTCCGGCGGGCAGTTCGGCGGCGCGGCATTCTTCTTCCGCCAACTCGCGGATGCGTTGGCGGCCGGCGGCACGCAGACGGCGGACGCCGACGTGGTGACCGCCCTGTGGGAACTGGTCTGGGCCGGGCGGATCACCAATGACACGTTCACCCCGGTGCGCGCCCTGCTCGCGGGCGGGACCACCACGCATAAGCAGCGGCCGTCCGCGCCGCGGGCCCGTTCGGCACGGCTCGGCCGGATCGGGCGGATGCACGGGCTCGGCACGGGGACCGGCCTCGGGCCGGGCGCCGGGCTGCGGCCGGGCGCCGGCGCGGGACACTCGGGCCGCGCCGCCCTCCCGCTCGCGGCCGGTCGCTGGTCGCTGCTGCCGGCCCCGGAAGCGGATCCGACCATACACGCCCATGCCACCGCCGAACTGATGCTGGACCGCTACGGCGTGGTGACCCGCGGCTCGGTGGCCAACGAAGGGATCCCGGGCGGCTTCGGCCTGCTCTACAAGGTGCTGGCGCGGCTGGAGGAAACCGGCCGCTGCCGGCGCGGCTACTTCATTGAACACCTCGGCGCCGCGCAGTTCGCCGTACCCGCCACCGTGGACCGGCTGCGTTCCTTCAACCGCGACGCGCAGCTGGCCGAGCAGGCCCCGGCCGCGCTGGCGCTCGCCGCCACGGACCCGGCCAATCCCTACGGGGCTGCGCTGCCCTGGCCGGTGCAGGACGGCGGACACCGGCCGGGCCGCAAGGCCGGTGCGCTGGTGGTGCTGGTGGACGGAGAGCTGGCGTTGTATGTGGAGCGCGGCGGCAAGACCCTGCTGACCTTCACCGCGGATCCGGACGCGCTGACGCTCTGTGCCGAGGCTTTGGTGGGCATCATCCGCCGCGGCGCCGCGGACAAGATGGCGGTGGAGAAGGTCAACGGAGCGCCGGTGCTGGACACGGACGTGGCGCGGGCGCTGACCGGCGCAGGCTTTTACACCACGCCGCGGGGGCTGAGGTTCCGTGCCTGAGGGCGACAACGTCTGGCGCACCGCGCGCAGCCTGCATGCGGCGCTGGCCGGGCAAGTGCTGCTGCGCTCGGACTTCCGTGTGCCCAAGCTGGCCACCCTGGACCTCGCGGGCAACACCGTGGAGGAGGTTGTCTCCCGCGGCAAGCACCTGCTGATGCGCACCTCCGGCCCCGCCGGAGACCTGAGCATCCATTCCCACCTGCTGATGGACGGCAGCTGGCGGATCTACGCCCCGGGCCAGCGGTGGAACAAGCCGGCGTTCCAGGCCCGCGTGGTGCTGGAGACGAAGCCCGCCACCGCCGTCGGGTTCCTGCTGGGAATCCTCGAAGTAATACCGACGGCGGAGGAAGCCCAGGCGGTGGGTCATCTGGGGCCAGACCTGCTGGGCTCGGACTGGGACGCGGCGGAGGCGCTGCGGCGGCTGCGCTCGGACCCGGAGCGCGGCATCGGCCTGGCGCTGCTGGACCAGCGGAACCTGGCCGGCGTGGGCAACGTCTACCGCTGCGAGCTCTGTTTCCTTACCGGAGTGCACCCGCTGGCGAAGGTCGGACAGGTACCGGACCTGCCCCGGATCGTGCAGCTGGCCAAGACCCTGCTCGAAGCGAACAAGGACCGGAACCGGCGCAACACCGTCGGCGGGCCGGCGGGCCGGAACGCGAGTCCGGTCTGGGTCTACGGCCGCGCCGGGCAGCCCTGCCTGCGCTGCCGCACCCCCGTGGTCCATACCAAGCTGGGCGAGACGGAGCTAACGGAGCGCGACCTGTATTTCTGCCCGCGCTGCCAGCCCGAGACCATATGATTACCAAGGAACACTAGAAGGGGGACTATGAGCTGGGTCGAGACCATCCCGGCCTTCGTGACGGCCGTGGTGCTGGTCTTCGGACCCGGCCTGCTCTGGGGCAGCGTCCTGGGACTGCGCCGCCTGGCGCTGGTCGCCGTGGCCGGTCCGTTCAGCATCACCGCCATGGTGGTCGCCGCGGAACTCGGCGGGCTGACCGGATTGCCCTGGGCCTGGCCAACGCTGCTGCTGGTCACCGTGGTTGTTGCGGCTGCCCTCTGGTGGCTGCGGCGGCTGATGCGCAACCGGCTGCACCGCGAACACACCGCGGCCTCGGCTCCGGCGCCGTGGCGGACGATCGCGATCACCTGGGCAGTCTCCGCCTTGCCGCTGGCCGGTTATATGTTCTGGATCATCGGCTCGCCGGACAACATCGCCCAATCGCACGACAACATCTTCCATCTCAATGCCCTGCGCTACATCGCGGATACCTCCAACGCGTCCTCGCTGACGCTGGGCTATCTGGGCACCACCGACCAGGGAGTCTTCTATCCGGCCGGCTGGCATGCCGTGGTTTCCCTGGTCATGACCACCGCCGGCCTCCCCGTGGCCGCGGCCATCAACGTCACCAACATTGTCCTGATCACCGGCATCTGGAGTACCGGCTGCCTCTTCCTGGTCAGCCGCATTACCGGCGAACGCATGATGCCGCTGCTGGTGGCCGCGGTACTCTCCACCGCCTTCAGCAGCTTTCCGTACCTGCTGCTGGAATTCGGCGTGGTCTATCCGTTCATGCTCTCCATCGCCATCCTGCCCGCCGCCCTGGGCGTGGTGATCCAGTTGCTGCGGATCGGCCTGCCCGGCACCATCTCCACCGAGGGCAACATCCTGCTGCTGGTCGGGCTGATACCGGGCATGGCGCTGTCACACCCATCCACCGTGATGGGACTGCTGGCGCTTGCGACGCCGATGGTACTGGCTGCCGCGTACGGCGTCTCCCGCTCGGGTACTTCCCGCGACAAGACGAAAGCCGGGCTCGCTACCGTGGCTTACCTGGTGGTGCTCGGTGTCCTGTGGGCAGTGCTCCGGCCTGCACGCAGCAGCTCCGACAACTGGGACAACCTGGGCAACGCGCTCCTGGCGCTCTGGGAGGTGGTGGTGCATGCCCCGCTCTACCGGCCCATCGGAATCCTGACGACGGTGCTCACCATCGTGGGGGCCGCCGTCGTACTTAATGTCCGCAAGCACCGGTGGGTCCTGGGCATCTATCTGGTCGCGGCTGTGATTTTCGTGGTGGGGAACTGGAAGGAAGCTCCGCTGATCCGCTGGCTGGTGGCCGGGGTCTGGTACAACGACTTTTTCCGGATCAGCGCCATGCTGCCGGTGGCCGGAATCCTCATCGCCTCCCTGGGCGGCGTGGCGCTGGCCGGGACGGCGAGGTCCTTCTTCCGGGCGTGGCTGGCGCACAAGGACAAGAAGCAGCCGGTATGGTTCCGGCCGGCCGCCACGGCGGTGCTGACCATCGTGGCGCTGGCGGTCGCACCGCTGTTCGCCGCCCAGCGCAGCATCCAGGAAGCGGCGTTCAAGTACCGGTTCACGGACGATTCGTACCTGCTGACCGAAGACGAACTCGCGCTCATCAAACGGCTGCCCGAGCATGTGCCGGCGGACGCCGTCGTCGTTGGCAATCCGATGACCGGCGCATCCTTGTCCTACTCATACACAGGGATCCAGACGCTGCTGCCTTCCGGCACTACCTCCCCCGCCGTCAACGGAAAGCTCATTCTTCAGAAGCTGGACGAGATGGACTCGGACCCCGCGGTCTGCGAAGCCGTGCGCGAAAGCGGCGTGGGATTTGTCCTGGACTTCGGCACGAGTTCGGTCCATCCTGGCGAAACCAGTTTCCTGCCGGGGCTGCGCGACCTGGGCGAGGAGAACGGTTTCGAGCTCGTGGACAGCGAAGGCGACGCTGCGCTCTACCGGATTACCGGCTGCGGCTGAGCGGCGCTGAGCTACCCTTCGCAGTCCTTGCAGTAGAAGAGGCCATCCTTTTCCCTGGCGAGCATGGAGTGGTGCCGGATCAGGAAGCAGGATGAGCAGGTGAATTCGTCCTCGCCCGGCGGAATGATCCGGACCTGGAGCTCCTCGCCGGAAAGGTCCGCGCCGGGCAGTTCGAAGCCTTCGGCCGCGTCGGCCTCGTCCACCTCGATTTCCGGTGACCGGCTGTCGCTCTTATGGGCTTTCAGCTCCTCGATGGACTCTTCCGGCTCGTCCTCGGTCGATTTTCGCGGTGCATCGTAGTCTGTAGCCATCGCGGGCCTCCACTTCAAATGTTGACAGTCCTCGTACGCTTCAGCACGCTCCCGCAAGAACGTTGGTTCCCCACTATAGGGCAGTTGCCGGGGTCGCTGTCATCCCTTTCCACAGGAATGGCAGCTGCACTGGAGGCGGGCGCGGGCAGCGGCGGCCGGACGGCTGCTCCGCCGGGCGCCGGTACCCTTGAAGGGTGATGAAATCCCCCCTCCCCGTGCGCGACGGCGTCAACGCCACGCGGCTGCGCCTGCCCGACAATGGACCCTGGCAGACGGCGCTGGACTACATGCTGCACCGCTGGGGCCATGTGGATCCGGAGGGCATCAGGGACCGTTTCGACCGCGGCGAGATTGTCGGCGAGGGCGGTGTGCGGTTGCACCGGGACACTGCACTGGAGGAGCACACCTTCATTTGGTACTACCGGACGCTGCCGACCGAGGACCGGCTGCCGGTGGAGCTGGACATTCTGCACCAGGACGAGAACATCCTGGTGGTGGACAAGCCTCATTTCCTGCCGACGACGCCGGGCGGGACCTATATCAGCGAATCGGCCCTGGTCCGGCTGCGCGTCCAGCTCGACATCCCGGACCTGATTCCCATGCACCGGCTGGACCGCCTCACCGCCGGGGTGCTGCTCTTTTCCACCAACCCCGCCACCCGCGGCAAGTACCAGGTGCTGTTCGAGAAGCGCCGGGTGGAAAAGGAGTACGAGGCGATTGCGGCGGTGGACCAGCGGCTTGAGTTCCCGCTCGTCGTGCGCAACCGGATGGTCAAGTCCCGCACCTATCTGCTGGCCGAGGTAGTGGACGGCGAGTTCAACGCCGAGACCCGGATCGAGCTGGAAGAAACCCGCGGCGTGCTCGGCAAGTACCGGCTGGAACCGCATACAGGCAAGACCCACCAGCTGCGCGTGCATATGGCCTCGCTGGGAGTGGGCATCCTGCACGATCCGTTCTACCCGGTCCTGCTGGACAAGGCCCCGGACGATTACAGCCGGCCGCTGCAACTGCTTGCCCGGGGCGTCCGCTTCACCGATCCCCTCTCCGGCGCACCGGTTGAATACCGCAGCCGGCTGGAGCTCTCCGAATGGGCAGCCGCTGCCGCCCCGGAGCCCGCGGGCCGCTGAGCAGGGCAAACCATAAGCAGGCTGACCATTTCGGCCAAACCCCTTATGCCGCCGGATCCTTCCTCGTAGAGTCGGAACATCCAGCCCGGTCATGAACCGACCCAGAAAGACGAGTTGGCTGTCGCACGTCCGGGCACTCGCTATGCGGAGGAAGCCATCCATGTTTTTCCATAAGCAAGAGCTGCAATACAAATCAACGCCCGACAAGCCCGACGCCGTTTATGCCCGCAAGCTGCAGGAGGTATTGGGCGGACAATACGGTGAAATCACCGTGGCAATGCAATACAGCTTCCAAGCTTGGAATATCCATATCCCAGGCAAGTATAAGGATCTGCTCTACGGGATCGGCGCCGAGGAATTCGGCCACGTCGAAATGCTGGCCAAAATGATCGCCCAGTTGCTGGAGAAGTCCCCGCTGGGAATTACCGACGACGCGGTGCAGTCAGATCCTACGGTGGCGGCAATTGTCGGCGGCACGGACGTGCAGCAGGCAATCGTGGCCGGGGCCGGCGCGCGGCCGGTGGACAGCAACGGCAACCCGTGGATGGGTTCCTATGTCACGGCCAGCGGCAATCTGTTGGCAGATTTCACCGCTAACGCTAACGCGGAGATGCAGGGCCGGCTCCAGGTGGCGAGGCTGTACCACATGACCGATGATCACGGCGTGCGGGATCTGCTCTCCTTCCTGCTGGCCCGCGACACCATGCACCAGAACCAGTGGATCGCCGCCGCTCGCGAGCTCCAGGAAGAGGGCGCCGAAACACTTCCCGTACCCAGCAACTTCCCGCTTTCCAAGGAGAACCGCGACGTCGCCTACCAGTACCAGAACTTCTCGGACGGAGCCGCCGCTTCCGAAGGGTCCTGGGCCAGCGGACCCGCACCGGACGGGCGCGGGGAGTTCACCTACCACGACGGCCCGACCACAACCGGCCCGTTGCCGGAACCGACGCATCCCGATTCACGCTTCTACGGCACCACGGAACTGCCGAACATCGTGGAAAAGACCGCCGGCTCGGTTCAGGACAAGCTGCACAAGGAGTAGAGGTCTTAGGGATGTTCCACCGCAATGTAGCCGAGAGGATCCACCTCATCGAGCATGCCAATGTGAACCTGTACCTCGTCGAGGACGGCGACCAGGTCATGCTGGTTGATTCCGGCCTGCCGGCGATGTGGAAGATGACCGTCGCGGCCCTCCGCGAGCTTGGCCGATCGCCGCGCGACATTTCCGCGCTGGTCCTGACGCACGCGCACTTCGACCACCTCGGGTTCGCCGCCAGGCTCCAGCACGACCTCGATGTGCCGGTCTACGCGCACCCGGGCGACAGCTATATCGCCGAGCACCCGTACCGGTACAAGCATGAAAAGAACCGGCTGGCCTACCCCGTTAAGTACCCTGCCTGCATTCCCATCCTGACCCGGATGACGCTGGCCGGAGCGCTCAATGTCCGGGGTGTCAAGGATCTTCGCGTACTGGGCGCCGAGGCCGGCCTGCAGCTGCCCGGCGCACCGGCGGTGATCCATACTCCCGGCCATACCGAAGGCCACTGCGCACTCCACTTTCCGGAACGGGACACCATCATCACCGGAGACGCTTTGGTCACGCTCGATCCCTACACCGGCACGCGCGGCCCGCACATTGTCTCCGCGGCAGCCACGGCAGATACCAGGCAGGCGCTGAAATCGCTCGAACTGCTGGCCGAAACCGGCGCCGGCACGGCGTTGCCCGGCCATGGCGAACCGTACCGCGGCGGGATTGCCTCAGCAGTGGACGAGGCCGTGCGCCGCGGCGCCACCTAGCACCGGCAGTCGGGACAGCAAGGGCAGGAGGGCAGGCGGCGATGGAATCCGTGGTGGAGGTTGACCCGGACGATCTGTACGGGTTGATCGCCGCCCTGACACAGGACCAGTGGCTGCCTGCCCGTCCGCGCATCCGCGTTGCCGTGGCCTACCGCGGCCACACCTCGGCCGAGCGTGACCTGTCTACCGGACTTGTTCGGCTACGCGGGGACTCCAGTGCCGAGGTGGAACCGCACCTGATGCGCAACTTCCGCAAGTACGCCCACCGGGACACGTCCCCCGGGGACTCGGACTGGAACTGGCTGAGCGTCGCCCAACACTACGGCTTGCCGACGCGTCTGCTCGACTGGAGCCACTCCCCCTATGTCGCGCTGCACTTTGTCACCAGGGACACGTCCCGCTACGACGAGGACGGCGCGGTCTGGTGCGTGGATTATGCGGCCGCCCATGAACTGCTGCCGCCGGAACTGCGCAGCGAAATCGAGCCGGCCGGCGGCGGGTTGTTCACCACGGAGATGCTCTCCCGCTCTGCCTACACCCTCTCCGAGTTCGACCGGTTCCACGACGACGAGGGACACAGCATCCCGTTGTTTTTCGAGCCGCCCTCGCTGGACGAGCGCATTGTGAACCAGGCCGCGATCTTTTCCACCATGTCCGACGCCGCCGCAGGGCTGGACGAGTGGCTGCAGCGCCATCCTGAGCTGTACCGGAAGGTGATCGTTCCCGCGCAGCTCAAATGGCGGATCCGGGACCATCTGGACCAGGCCAATGTGACCGAACGTGTGCTGTTCCCCGGCCTCGACGGCCTTTCCCGCTGGCTGCGGCGCTACTACAGTCCGCGCGACCCGGTACGGAACCCGCGCGACGCCTGAGGAAGCGGCCGCGCCGGAGTCCCACGGCGAGCGCCGCTGGTCAAGGCGAGCGCTATTGGCCCAGCAGACTCCGGTGGACGCCACGAAAGGTCTCGGCCAACCCGGCAGAGAACAGCACGAATTCGATCAGCTGCACGCCGCCGTCGTACTTCATCGCCTCACCCAGCCCGGCCAGGGCGACGCTGCCGCCGTCCCAGCCGTAGACCCCGGCGCTGATCGCAGGAAAGGCCACGGATCGTGCGCCCAGCTCATCGGCCACCCGGAGGCTTTCGCTGAAGCAGGAGGCCAGCAGAGCCGGATCGTTCTGGCCGGCGTGCAGGTTGGGGCCGACGGTGTGGATGACCCAGCGGGCGGGCAGCCGGAAGGCCTCGGTTGCGACGGCGGAACCGACCGGCAGACCGTCGGGCAGCTGCGAGGACCGCAGTTCCCGGCAGGCGGCCAGCAGCTCGGGACCGGCGGCGCGGTGGATCGCGCCGTCCACTCCTCCCCCGCCCAGCAGGCTCGAGTTCGCCGCGTTGACTATCGCGTCCACCTCGCGGCGCGTGATGTCACCTTCGAGAATCCTTATCTCCATACTTTGTACTCTGCCATCGGCGAGCTATTGCCGGTAGATTGGGGAGGTGGAAATCCCCGAAGGGCCGTGGCAATGGCTGTATTATCCGATGACCTTGCTGATGGTCGTTCTGGATGCCCCCATGCCTGCCGCGCCGTCGGAAATCATGGTCATCGGCGGCGGCACGCTGCTGGCCCACGGCGAGCTCATCCTCCCGCTGGTGGTGCTGACCGCGTTTGCCGGCAGCATGGCCGGGGACGTGCTGCTGTTCCTGCTCTTCCGCGGCGGCGTCAACACGTTGCTCAACCGCTACCGGTGGGGCCGCAAGGTGGACCGCGCCGTGACCCAGGCGCTGGAGAAGGCCGGCCGGTCCTCCACTTATGCCGCCATTGTCGCCGCGCGCTTTATCCCCGGCGGCCGGACCGCGTCCGTCGCGGCAGCGGGACTGGCGGATGTCCCGCTGAACAACTTCCTGGTTCTGTCCGCCACGGGCTCCACCATCTGGGCGTTGTGGATGACCGGGCTGGGGCTTGCCACCGGGCTCGCCACGGATCTGCCGTTCTGGGTGAATCTTGTTTTGGGTACGGTGATTGGCATACTGGTGGGCACGGCAATAGCTGCCGTCATCAGCCTGCGCCGCCGCAGCCAGCCGGCGCCGGTGCTCGGGGGTGTCGTCGACATCGAGGAGTAGCAGGAGTGAACACCCCGCTTCGATCCAATCCGTTATGGACGCCGTAAAACCCTACCTCCACAAGACCCGGACGATCCTCGCCACCGATCTGGCACGCCAACTCGCGGTCAGTGCCAGCCTGGTGTTCGCGCTGCTGATCGGGGCGCGCGGTGCCGGCCTGCTGGGCGGCACCGCCATCAAGGACACGGCCGGCGGCGCGTTCGCCCCGGACTTCACGCTGCTGGCCCCGGCTTCGGGCGCATTCAGCATCTGGTCGGCGATCTACGTGGGGCTGGTCGGCTACACCATCTTCCAGTGGTGGCCTTCGCAGCGTCGCACCCCGAGGCAGCGCGCGGCCGGCTGGCTGCTGGCCGCCTCGCTGGTCCTCAACGCCTGCTGGATCCTGAGCGCGCAGGCCTCGAATGTGGGGTTGAGCCTGATGGTCATGATCCTGCTGCTGGCCGTGTTGCTGGCCGCGGTCTACGTCCTGACCCGGTATCCGGCCAAGTCCCTGGTGGAAGCGCTCCTTGCAGATGCTCCCGTGGGGCTGTACACCGGCTGGATTCTGGTGGCAGCCGGCGCCAACGCGGCCAGTTGGCTCACCCTGCGCGGCATCGACCTGTTCGGCTGGGGCGCCGATGTCTGGGCGGTCATCGCCCTCGGCGTGGTCTCCTTCGCCGGAGCGGTAGTGGCGATGACCGGTCGTGGCCGGATGTCCGCCGTCGTCGCCTTGTGCTGGGGGCTGGGCTGGATCGCCGTGTCCCGGCTCCTGGGTGATCCGGGCTCCGTGCCGGTGGTCATCGCGGCCGGATTCGGTTTCTTCTTTGTGCTGGTCTGCGGGACGTCGCGCCGGTTCCGGGTGGGGCACGAGGAGCGCCGGGCCTTTCGCCGCGGCTACGTTCCGGAGATCTGAAATCCAAACAACGACGGCGGACCGCGGCTTCCAAGGGGAACCAGCATGACCAGCAACTACGGTACTTTCGTCCAACGTCCCGCAGGACCTGCCGAAGCGAGCGAGAACACGTGGTGGCGTTGGCGTGACATGGATGTCCATGTTGAGCGCATCGGCACCCCGGATGCCCCGGTACGGTTGGTGCTCTTCCACGGTGCCGGCGGCAACGCCGCGGCCATGCGTCCCTTCGCAGAACATCTGGCAACATTGGGAACCTATGTGAGCGTTCCGGATCTTCCGGGCTACGGCCTCACCCGGTCACCCGATCCGGCAGGCATCCGGTACGGACATTGGCAGCAGTTCGCCCAGGACTTCGTGCGCGCCGAATCCGACGACCGTCCGCTGGTCCTGATGGGAGCCAGCATGGGCGGGCTGCTCGCTTTCGAAACGGCAGCCGCCACCTCGCTCGCCGCCGCCCTGGTAGTGACGTGCTTGCTGGATCCCCGGGACGATAGGGTCCGGGCACGGCTGACGTGGCATCCGGTGCTGGGGAAGGTTGCCGGCCCTGCCCTCCGGCTCCTGGCCGGACCCTTGGCGAGGGTGCGGGTCCCCATCCGCTGGCTTGCCGACATGCGCCACATCAGCAATGATCCCGGGCTGGTGCGTACCGTCCTCCGGGACCCCAACGGCGGCGGTGGTGTGATGTCCCTGGGTTGGATGCGCAGCTTTTTGGAATGGCAACCCGATGTTGAACCGGAGGATTTCAGCTCAGGCCGGGTCCTGATGGTGCATCCTGCCGAGGACCGGTGGACCCCGCAAGGGATCAGCGAGCCGTTTTTCGAGCGTATCGCGGCGCCCAAGCAGATCGTGAGGTTGGAGAACGCGGGGCATTTCCCGATCGAGCAACCCGGGCTGGACCAGCTCGTAGCGACTGTCAGTCAGCTGGTGGCGGACCTCCGGTAGCGCTCCGCAGGGCCGCTGGCTCCGCGACGGGCACACCGAATCAGCGCAGTGTCTGCCACTTTCCGCGGCTACGGCGCAGGACGGCGAGCCTCTCAGTGATGGCCACCTGCTCGACGGCATGGCGCATGTTGGCGGCGGCCTGCAGCGCCTGGCGGTTTTCGGCGTCGTACGCATTTGGCTCCACTGTGAAACGCACAGTGATCCGCGGGACCCCGGCAACGACGTCGAGCTGGTTCGCTTCCACCACGTGGGCAGAGCCAATGGCGTCGACGGCGGCCTCCATCACCTGCTCGGGGACGTGTCCGGGGTGCAGGCCAGTGATGTTGAGCTGGGCTCGGAAGGAAGGCACCGCTCAACTCTATCTGCGCCGCGCGGACGAATCCCGTCGGAGAAGCCTGTCAGTAGTGATGGCGGGCGGCGATGACCACTAACTGGTTCTCCTCCACGGCGTAGACCAGCCTGTGTTCTTCGGTGATCCGGCGTGACCAGTATCCCGCCAGTTGGTGCTTAAGCGCTTCCGGCTTGCCAATGCCCTCGAACGGAGTGCGCCGGCATTCCTCAATTAGCCGGTTGATGCGCTTCAGGATGGCCCTGTCCGTTGCGAGCCAGTATTGGTAATCCTGCCAACCGATGTCGGTAAACAGCACATTCACTCGGCGAGCTGCCTGGCTGCTGCTTTTCCGGCCCGATGCTGGGCAATGCTTTCGGTAAGGCGGGCGGCGTTTGCGGGGGTACGCAGCAGGTATGCCGTCTCCTGCAAGGCCTCGTAATCTTCAAGCGACATGAGCACTGCGCTGCCCTTTTTCGACACGATTTCAACGGGGGCATGGTCCTCGTTGACCTGTTCGATCAGGGGAAAGAGGCGCGCGCGTGCTTCCGATGCGGTTATGGCCATGATTCCTCCTAGTGGTACTGGATATTGTACTACTACTGAGAGGTGCCGGCGGGCGGAGCCGTCGCGGCCTCGCGGAGGAACCGGATCGCCTCTTTGACCCGCCTCGGGACGCGGGTCCCCGGCGGCAGCGCCGCCACCACGGAGTTGGGCGGCAACTCGTCGGCCAGCGGAACATAGGCGACCTTGAGCCCGTCCCCCGTTGTGTCGTTTACCGGGCGGGTGTTGACCATGGAATAGCCAAGGCCGCGGGCAACGAGGGAGCGGATGGTTTCCATGTCCGTGCTGGGCCAGCGGAGCTTTGGCTCGACGCCGGTGGCGCGCATCATGCCGGTCACCCTTTCGATGGTGGGCGGCACGTCATGCAGGATGGCCCACTCATCGCGCACCTGGGCGAAGGTAATGGATTCCTGGCCTGCCAGCGGGTGCGTTGCCGACAGCATCAGGTGTGGCTGCACCCGGGCGATTTCCGCCAGCTCCACGCCGTCGACTGCCTGCAGCGAGTAGATCAGGGCAAGATCGATCCGCCCCTCCAGGACGTCCTGCTGCAACTCGGCAGCGCTGGCCTCACGGAATGAGACGTCCACTGCCGGATACTCGCTGCTGAAATAGTCCACCAGGCCAGGCAGCAAGCGCGGGGACAGGGTGGGGCTGCAGCCCGTACGCAACGCCCCCCGCATTTCGTCGAAGCCGCCGGCAACGGCACCTTCGATGTCACCGATCATGCTCAGGATGTGTCTGGCCCTCGCCGCGAGCTCCAATCCTGCCGGCGTTGCCACGACTTTCTTCGCGCGGGTCCGGATCAGCAGATCAACACCTACCGCGTGCTCCAGTTGGGCGATGGCCATGGACGCCGCGGCCTGCGAGATATTCGATTCCTTCGCGGCCGCCGTGACGGAACCATGGTCCAGCACGGCAACGAAGTACTGCAACTGGCGGATGGTGAACTCAGCCATCAACTCCCCTTATGAACTCCATCAAATTGATTGACTATACACATTATGTGATTGGAGCCACACTTGAAGAAATCAACGATCTTCATTTCGAGGAGCATTCATGACCGCGTCGAACCTCAAGCCCCGCATCGTCACCCTCGGCACGGCCGGCGGCCCCCGGTGGTGGACGCCCGCTGAGGAGAACAACCGGACCGGAATCGCCACCGCCGTCGTCGTCGGGGATTCCTTCTACCTGGTGGACTGCGGACACGGTGTTGGACGCCGGCTGAGCCAGGCCGGCCTGAAGCTGGCCAACCTGCGCGGCATCTTCCTCACCCACCTGCATTCCGACCACACTGTGGATCTGGCCAGTCTTGCGATTTTCGGGCTGTACGACCTTCTCGACCGGCGCAACGATCCGGTCCGGATCATCGGTCCTGGCAACCGCGGCATGTTGCCGTACACCTCGCCGCGGGCCACGGTTGAGCCCGTCCCGGTGGCCCCGCACTGCCCGACGCCGGGAACCCGCGAAATGTTCGAGCAGCTGATGTACGCGCATGCCACGGACCTCAACGACAGGATCATCGACAGCCTGCGCCCGTCCCCGTTCGAGCTGTTCGAAGCCTCCGATATCGAGATTCCGGATGGCATCGGCTACCACGCGAATGAGAACCCGACGCCGGCCATGGATCCGTTCGTGATCTACGAAGACGACCTCGTCAAGGTGTCGGCCATCCTGGTGGAGCACCCGCCGGTGGCACCGGCCTTCGGGTTCCGCTTCGATACCGCGGAGGGCTCGGTGACGTTCTCGGGCGACACCACCTACACGCAGAACATGGTCACGCTGGCGCAGGACACCGATCTGCTGCTGCACGAGGCGATCGACTTCGATTTTGTCGAGGCTATGTACGCGGATAAGACGGACGAAGGCTCCCGCGCGGCCAGGGACCACCACTACAAGTCGCACACCAGCGTCCGCGACGCCGCGAAGGTCGCCAGCGAGGCCGGCGTGAAGCAACTGGCCCTGCACCACCTCGTTCCCGGCATGGCCGGCGATTCCGTCTGGAAGCAGGCCGCGGAACATTTCCACGGCACCTTCCACGTACCGGCAGACCTCGAACACATCGAGCTCCGCCCGTCCCGCTGAATACCAGCGCTCCATCCATGAACCCCTCCCCAGATACCTCGACCTCATCATCAGGAGGAATTGTGTCCGAGTCACTGAAGACCGTTACGCAGTCCGCACCGTCCGCACCGCAGCACCAGTCCGGCTCCGAGTCCTTGAACACGAAGGACATGCGCCGGATCCTGGCATCCAGCTTCATCGGCAGCGCCATCGAGTACTACGACTTCATCCTGTACGCGACCGCAGCCAGCATCGTCTTCAATACCGTTTTCTTCGCCAACCTCAGCCCCGCCTTCGGCCTGTTCGCCTCCTTCGCGACGCTGGCCGCAGGCTACCTGGCGCGTCCGCTCGGCGGCATCGTCTTCGGCCACTTCGGCGACAAGCTCGGGCGCAAGAAAATGCTTGTGCTGTCCATGCTGCTGATGGGCGCTTCGACGGTCCTCATCGGCCTGCTGCCCACCACCGCAGTGATCGGAATCCTTGCGCCGGTCCTGCTGGTGACCCTGCGCGTCATCCAGGGCATTGCCGTGGGCGGCGAATGGGGCGGCGCGGCCTTGATGGCACTGGAGTCCGCACCACAGAAGAAGCGCGGCCTGGCCACTTCCTTCGCCACCGCCGGTGGACCCGCCGGTGCCGTGCTGGCCACCTTGGTGGTTTCGCTGACGTCCGCCCTGACCGGCGATGCGTTCCTGCAGTGGGGCTGGCGCATTCCGTTCCTGCTCAGCGCGGTGCTGATCGCCGTCGGCATGATCATTCGGCTCAAGGTTGCTGAAACGCCGATGTTCCAGAAGCTGCAGGAAGCCGGCGAGAAAAAGCGCATGCCGCTCTTCGACGTGCTGCGAAACCATCCCCGCGCCGTCGTTGTTGCCCTGATCGCCACCATGAGCTTCTACGCCTGCCAGGGCATCCTGACCGTGTGGGGCGTTTCCATCGCCGTCGGCAACGGGGTGGACCGTTCCGGCGTACTCAATTGGAAGGCGGCAGGCGCCGTCCTCACCCTGATCATGTGCTTCTACACTGCGCGGCTCAGTGACCGGATCGGCCGCCGCAAGGTCCTCACCGTTGCAGGCATCACCGGCATTGTGCTGGCCTACCCGCTGCTGATGCTGCTGAGCAACGGCACGCTGTGGGGCTTCGCCATCGCCATCGTGGTCGGCAACGGCATCGTCCAGGGCGCGCTCTTCGGCCCCATCGGCGCCTACATCGCCGAGCAGTTCCCCACCCGCATGCGCTACACCGGAGCCTCGCTGTCCTACCAGGGCGCTTCGGTGCTCGGCGCCGGCTTCACCCCGATGATCGCCACCGGCCTGATGATCGCGGGCAACGGCAGCATCTGGCTGGTCGGAGCGTTCTGGATCGCCGTCATCCTCGCCGGCACCATTGCCGTCCGCGCCACGCCGGAAGGCACCAAGGTCAACCTCGACTGACGCGGAACATACCGCCGACATCTAGATAAGGAAATGCCCGGGTGGAGGTTCCATCCGGGCATTTCCGTGCGGCAGCAGGAGCCTGCAGGATGGCAGACTATGGCCGGCGGTGGATGGATTTGTAGCTGAGGTAAGCGTTGAGCCCTTCGATGCCGTATTCCGTGCCGAGACCCGAATCGTGCCGCCCGCCAAACGGCGCGGAATGGTTGGAGGCAAAGAAGTTGATGCCCACGGAGCCGGTGTCCATCCGGTCAGCGACGGCGAGGGCAGCGTCCTGGTCCGTGCCGAATACCAGGCCGCCCAGGCCGAACTCGGTGTTGTTCGCCAAGGCGACAGCCTCGTCCACGTCCGTGTACTTCAGGACGGAGATCACCGGGCCGAAGATTTCCTCGCGGGAGATCCGCATGGACGGTGTGACGTCGGCGAAGACCGTGGGTTCCACGAAGAAGCCGCCTTCGAGTCCGCCGCCGAGCCGTGCCGCGCGGCCACCGGTGGTCGCCCGGGCGCCTTCGGCCCGGCCGGCGTCCACGTATTCCAGCACGGTCCGGTACTGGGATTCGGTGGCTGCCGGCCCGAAGACGGTTGCAGGATCCAAGGGGTCTCCCTGCACCCCGGCGGCGATGGTTGCGGTCACCATGTCCACCACCTCGTCGTAGCGTCCGGCGGGGGCCAGGATCCGGGTGGAGATGTAGCAGGTCTGGCCGGTGTTGCGCATGCAGGAGCGCACCAGTCCGCTGGACATGGCGTCCAGGTCCGCGTCCGGCAGCACGATGCCACTGGACTTGCCGCCGAGTTCCAGTGTGACCGGCCGCAGCAGTTCGCCGCAGGCCGCGGCAATCTTCCGGCCCACCGGGGTTGAACCGGTGAAGGCCACCTTGTCCACGCCTGGGTGCCTGACCAGCGCATCGCCCAGCCGGCCGGAACCGGTGACCAGGTTGACCACGCCGGCGGGTACACCGGCGGCGGCCACGGCGTCGACAACCAGCCGGAAGGACAGCGGAGTGGGCGAGGCCGGTTTCATCACCACGGTGCAGCCTGCCAGCAGCGCCGGCGCCAGCTTGATCACCATCAGGTTGATCGGAAAGTTCCACGGCGCGATCAGCGCACACACGCCCACCGGATCCCGGCGCACCACCGACTCACCGCCGCCGCGCGGGAACGGGCGGACGTCGTCGCGCTCCAGGTACTCCGCGAGGGTGGCGAAATAGCGGAAGATACTCGCCGCGTTGGCCGCGGCCCCGGTGGACTCGGAGACCGGCGAACCGTTTTCGCGGGTGTTGGTCAGCGACATTTCCTCCGCCCGCTTGTCCACCTCGTCGGCGATGCGCAGCAGGTAGGCGGCCCGCTCGGATGGAGCAAGCCGGGCCCACCCGCCGTCGAACGCCTTGCGCGCCGCACCGACCGCGGCGTCGATATCCTCGGGCGTGCCGTCCGGAACCGAGCCCCAGATCTGGCCGGTGGCCGGATCGGTGACGGGGTTGCGGCCGGTGCCGCGGGCGGGAACCCAGGCGCCATTGATGAAGACGTCGTCCACGTGGGTGTAGGGCAGGGAGAGCGCGGCGCGGGCGTCCACGGCAGGGCCGGAGAACGCCGCCGGCGCTTGCCTGGTTGCCTCGGTGGCACTGTGGGCGGCGGAAGTCATCGGATCACTCCTGTCTTGAGCAGTGCGTTGGACCGGGCGAGGTCGGCCGTGCCCATCGCGTAGGCGGCTTCGGTGATGAGTTCGGGGATGATCTCCGCGGCCAGGCGGTCCGTGTAGACGGCAGGCGTCATGGCGAACCAGGACGAGGCCAGTGCGATGCCGGCGTGGTCGAAGCGCCACAGCCGGTCGGCGTCGCGGACCAGGGCATCCTCCAGCGAGAAGGCCACATGGCGGGTGTCGTGGCCGTCGATGATTTCGCAGACCCGCGCGATGAAGCCGTCCGGGTAGCCCAGTCCGGGCAGCACCCGGCGGGCCACCTTGCAGCCTTCGGTTTCGTGCTCGAAGCGGATGGCGGCCTTCCGCCAGTCGCCGGTGAAACCTTCGGAGAGGATGCGTGATTCGTCCACGTGCGCCCAGCCGGTGTCATGCAGCACGATGGCCACGCGGACCACTTCGGCGTCGGCCTCCGGGTAGGCCCGGCAGAGCCGTTCGGCGTAGGCCAGCGAGATGGGCAGGTGGATGTCGTTGCCGCGGCTGCGGGTTTCCTCCACCACGGCCTTCCAGAGCCTGTCCAGGTCTTCGGCCGCCGGTGTGCCGGCGATGGGCGAGGTGTCCAGGGTGCCGGTGGCCGGAACGGGCCGTACGGGGTACGCGGCGGCAAAGGCGGTGGCGCGGGGATCTTCCGCGTGCGCTGCCGGATCCGCTGCGGACCAGGCGGTGCCGGCGGCGGCGTCGGGGTTGGTCTGCGGACTCTGCGTGTCGGGGGTTCTCATGGGGTTCCTTAGCCGTCCGTGATGATGGTCTTCAGCATGACGGCGGGATCCGCCGCCGCGTCCGCGGGTATGTTCTGGCCCTTGGCCAGAGCGTTCTTGACCGACATGAAATCCAGCGGTGCATTGACGCAGTCCGCGGCTATGATCCGGCCGTTGCGGTAGTAGAGCACGGAGAATTTGCCGCGTTCGTCGTCGCGCCGGACCACGGTCTGGTCATAGCCGAGGGTCAGTCCGGCGATCTGCAGTTTCAGGTCCGCCTGGTTGGACCAGAACCATGGGATGCCGGCATAGTCCTCGCGCCGGCCCATCAGCGAATAGGCGGCCACTTTGGCGTGCTCGATCGCGTTGTTCACGCTTTCCAGCCGGATGTGCTCTCCCTCGGGCGAGCCGGGCAGCGGGTTGGGCATATTCGCCACATCGCCCACCGCCACGGTGGTGCCGTCCGATGCCAAGGCGTGGGAGTCCACTACGATGCCGTTGTCGACTTCCAGTCCCAGTTGCTCGGCGAGTTCGGTGTTGGGGACCACGCCGATCCCGACGAGTACCAGCTGCGCGGGGATCACCGTGCCGTCCTCAAGTTCGACGCCGGCCACCCGGCTTCCGTCTTCGGCTGCGGTCAGGCGCTTCATCCGGGCATCGAGCCGGATGTCGATGCCGCGGCCGCGGTGGGCCTGCAGGAAGTAGTCGCTGGTGTCCTCGCCCACGGCGCGGCCGATCAGGCGCGGGCCGTACTCGAGGACGGTGACGGACTTGCGCATCTTGTGCAGGCTGGACGCCGCTTCCAGCCCGATGAAGCCGCCGCCTACCACCACGGCTTCGCGCACGCTGTCCAGCTGTGCCTTCAGTGCCAGGGCGTCGTCCGCGTTGCGCAGGTAAACCACGCCGCCCAGGTCTGCCCCGGGCAGGTCGAGTTTCCGCGCCCGGGCGCCGACCGTCAGGGCCAGGCGCTTGAACCCGAATTCGGCACCGGAGGCGGCGTGCGCGGTGCCGGAGCCGTCGTCGTTCTTATCAATCCGGGTGATGTACTCGCCCTTGACCAGGGTGATGTTGTGCTCGTCCCAGTACTCGTTGGAGCGGAAAATCAGCGATTCGCTCTCCACCGTGCCCTGCAGGAACTCCTTGGACAGCGCGGGGCGCTGGTAGGGCCGGTGGTCCTCGTCGCCGAGCAGCGTGATGTGCTCGTCGAAGCCCAGGGCCCGCAGCGACACGGCCAGCTGCACGCCGGACTGGCTGGCGCCGATGATCAGCAGCCCGGTCCGGGCCGGCGCCTTCCCTGCAGCGGCGGCGGCGCCGTCGTTGGTCTTGGCTTCCGCGTCAGCGGTTCCGGTGCCCATCATCAGACCTGCGTTTCCGGTGTAGTGACGTGGAGGTCCTGACCCTCGCACAGCTTCAGCTGGCAGGACAGGCGGGAGTTCTCCTCCCGGTCCACCGCGGTGCCGTAGAGCATTTCGTCCTCCATGTCCTCCATGGGCGGCAGCTCGGGCAGCTCGTCCTCGCGGACAAAGACGTGGCAGGTGGCGCAGGACAGCGAACCGCCGCATTCGGCGACGATGCCGGGGACGCCGTTGCGGACGGCCGTCTCCATGACCGAGTCCCCGGGGTTGCCGGTGATCTCGCGTGTGGTGCCTTCCGTGTCGGTGAAATAAACCGTTGGCATGGCTCCTCCTTGTGCTGGAAATCTTGTTGGAAATGACGGTTGAAGTTTTTAGATGAACTGGCGGCCGCCGTCGACCACCATGGTTTGGCCGGTGATGTACGAGCTGTCCGGACCGGCCAGGAACAGCGCCGCCCCGACGATGTCTTCGGGCTGGCTGGCCCGCTTGAGCGCCCCGCGGTCCACGCCGTAGCTTTCGGCGTCCTCCATCAGCGAGTAGCTGGCTTCGGTGAGCGTGAAGCCCGGCGCGATCGCGTTGACCGTGATGCCGCGCCGGCCCAGCTCCTTGGCCAGCACCCGGGTCAGCGCCACCACCCCGCCCTTGGAAGCGACATAGTGCAGCCACTGCTCGGACCCGGAGAAGATGGTGGCACTGGACAGGTTGATAACGCGCCCGCCATCGGCCAGGTAGGGGCTCGCCGCACGGGTCACCAGCCAAGGCCCCTTGAGGTTCACATTCATGACCAGGTCCCATTCGTCCGGGTCGATGTCCTCGAAGGGCGTGCGGGTCACCGTGGCGTAAATGGCCGCGTTATTGAGTACGACGTCGATGCGACCGTTCCCGAATTCCGCCACCTGGGCAGCGAGCGACTCAGTGGACGCCGGGTCGGTCACATCTGCCCGGTAGGCCGCCGCGTCGGCACCGGTTTCGCGGACCAGCTTGGCCGTCTCTTCCGCGCCTTCCAGGTTCACGTCCGCGACGGCCACCCGGTAGCCGCGGCCGGCGAAACCGAGCGCGAAGGCCCGGCCGAGGCCCCCGGCGGCACCGGTGATCAGCACGGTCCGCTGTGCCGTACCAGCATCCGTCCGCTCCCTGCTGGTAGCAGCGGCGTCGTTGGCATCGGTGGGTTGCTGCGTCATCTTCAAACCTTTGCGTTGGGTTGTGCCGGACCGGGGCCGTGGGAAGGGCTGGCTCGCCCGGCCCGGCACTGGGATCACCTGAGGTGGAGGTACTCAGGCGTGGCTGTGGCTGTGGGCGCCGGGACCGGTCACGAGGGGTTCAGGTTCCTCGATATCCAGAATCTGGACGATGCCCTTGGTGCCGTCGACCCGTAGCAGCTGCCCGGTCTTGATGGTGGTCGAGCCGCTGCCCGTTCCGGTGACTGCCGGCAGCCCGTACTCGCGGCAGACAATAGCGGCGTGGCTCATCATGCCGCCGATGTCCGTCACAGTGGCCTTGATCTTGCCGAAGATCGGGCCCCAGGACGGCGAAGTCACGGTGGCCACCAGGATCTCGCCCTGCTGGACTTCGGTGAGCTGATCCGAGTCATGGACGACGCGGGCCAGGCCCTCGACGACGCCGGGCGAGGCCGCCATGCCGCGCAGTCCGCCGCCCTCGACTTCCTCGCCCGCGCCCAGCCACTGCTGGACCTGCTCGGTGGTGATGCCCCAGAGCATGCGGGTGAAGGGTTCGGTGATGGATTCCGGCGGCGTGTTCAGCGCCGGCTGCGGACGGGCGGTCTTGAGCGCATCGACAATGCCGCGGCGGCGTTCGATCTCCTCCGGCCAGTAGGTGGGGCCGATCGGTTCGGCGCCCACGCCCCAGCCGGTGACCAGGTCAAACAGTGCATCGCGGACCTCGTTGCGGGTCAGGTAGAGCAGGTCATCGGGTTCGGTCCAGAAGCCCTCGGCATGCATCATCCGGGACAGTTCGCGGATCTTGCGCCAGAAGACGCCCATGGTCCAGTGCTCGATGTAGAAGTTGTGGTTTTCCACGTACGGGTAGGCGGTGGCGGCGAGCTGGCGCTTGGCGTCGAAGAGAGCCTGAGTTTCACCTTCGAGCAGGTCCCGGTATTCCTCGACGATGCGTTCCTTCTCCGCGATGAGTTCCTCGGTGGGGCGCATGATGTTCTGGCCCTCGCCGAGCCGGCGGATGTAGTCGGCAATGTAGCCCAGGGGGATCTCCTGGTGCTCGTACCAGTACTTGTCGTGCCCGTAGAAACCATTGCCCACGGTGAAGTTGAACCACGGATCCTTCGCGCCCTCGTACTGGGCAATCCAACGGTCCCCGCCCGGTGCCGCAGCGATGGCACCCAGGGTGGCATCGACGTCGTCCGTATTGCCGAAGGCGGATTCCAGACGGAGCTCCACGGCCAGTTTGGCGAGCTTCTTGAGCTCATCGTCGGGCCGGAACAGTTCCATGTCCACGCCCTGGACCATGGTCGCGATGGACTGGTCCGGGATGTTGGGGAACACTTCCTTGCAGAAGTTGAAGAAGTCCAGGTAGGCGATGTAGCCCAGGTTCAGGAACTCGAAGTGGTACTGCCAGTTCTGGTAGGCCAACTGGATCAGCCGGTCGTAGTTTTCCAGCAGGACTTCGGAGCCGTCCATCGCCTTGCCGGTGGTGATGTCGTCCATCGGGACCATGTCCGGCAGCTTGTTGAAGGACAGCTTCTCCATCTCGTCGATGGTGCCGCGGACCTTGAAGTGCCACTGCTTGAGCAGTTCCTCCCAGTTCTGGAAGTAATGGCCCACGCGCTGCTCGAAATGCGGGACCCGCGCCGCGATCTGGTCCTCGGGGACCGGAATGGGTGACATGTACAGGTAGCCCAGGTGCACGCGGAACTCAATCCCGTTGGCGTTGGGGATCATCAGGTGCCGGGCGTTGTACTGGCCCAGGCACTTGACCGCGAACTCCCCGCCGATCGTTTCGAACGGCTTGTAGACCGTGGGCCAGTGCTGGCTGTCGCAGAACCAGAACTTCGCGTCTTCCTGCTCCTTGAGCTTGTCCTGGAAGACCAGATAGTACGGATAAATTTTCTCCCATCCTTCGGCGCCGGCGGGCACCGGCAGTTCGGAGGGTTTCGGGAAAGACTTCATGGACATGGCGGTCCTTTCGATGGTGGCTCGGCGGTGAGCCTGTGGGTCGGTAGCGGCGGGTTTCAGACCGAGGGTTTGAGCAGCGAAGCGGTGATGCTGCCGAGGCTGAAGCCGCTGCTGGCGGTGCCGGTGGAGCTGGTGACGGAACCGGCAACTGTTGCAGAGCCCGCTGCCGGGGCGGAGCCGGTAGTGGTGGAACCAGCCTTGGTCCCGGTGGCGCCGAAGGCTGCGGCGTATCCGCCGGTGCTGGCGGCGGCGGGGACCGCCGGCTTGGAGGAGTGCACTGTTTCGGGGCGGGACTGCAGCAGCAGCAGGTTCTCGCCGTCAGGCAGGTCCGCATCCAGCGCCCATTCCACGTCCTGCGGGCACTTGTAGTGCTTCTCGGCCCGCTTGGCCATCTGCGCCACGGCCTTGGCTTCCTCATCGTTCAGACTGCGACGGGCGCGTCGCTCGGCATCGACCTCCCGTTCCACCAGGGCGCGTGCGGTGCTGTCGGGAACGAGTTCGGCGTGCTTGTCGCCCAGGTGTTCGGACACGAGCGCAAGCGTCACCTTGTCCAGCACGATGTTGTCCGGGGTGACCTGGCCCGAGACCACCATTTCGCCGACCCCGTAGGAAGAGTCGATGGTGATCTTGGAGCGGTCCCCGTTGGCCGGGTCCATGGTGATGGCCACGCCGGAGACCTTGGAGTTAACCATTTTCTGCACCACCACGGCCATGGACAGTCCCTCGTCGGGAATGTTGTTCTTCAGCCGGTAGATGATGGCGCGTGAGGTGTAGAGCGAGGCCCAGCACTGGCGGATGTGCTCGGTGACGGCTTTGACGCCTTCCAGCCACAGGTAGGTATCCTGCTGGCCGGCAAAGGAGGCGTCCGGCAGGTCCTCGGCCGTGGCGCTGGAGCGCACGGCCACCGGGACCGGCGTCTCGAACCGGGACATCAGGGAGTCGTAGGCCTGGATGGTCATGGCCCGGATGGCTTCCGGCACCGGCCGGGAGCAGATGTCCTCGCGGATGGCAGCGGAGACCTTGTCTACCTGGGCCACGTTTTCGGGATCGAGGCCTGCCAGCAGTTCGTTGATGTGCAGGGTGATGCCCGCTTCTGCCATAAACGCATCAAACTGGGCGGTAGTGACCACAAATCCGGGCGGAACCGGCATGCCGGCGTCGGTCATGGTGACCAGGGACGCGCCCTTGCCGCCGAGCGTTTCGAGCTTCGGCTCGAGGCCGCCGTCGAAAAACTGGATGTACTCGTTGCTTTCCACGTGCTTATGCCTCCCAGCTGACTGGAACGGTTTCGGGGACCCGGAAGGAGAGGTTTTCGCGGAACGCGATGTTCTCGGGATCCTGCAGTTTGAGGTTCGGGGCAAGCCGGGCGACTTCCTCGAGGGCGATCTTGGCCTGCAGCTTGGCCAGCATGTTGCCCAGGCAGTAGTGGATGCCGAAGCCGAAGGACAGGTGCTCGCGGGCGTTGGGGCGGGAGATGTCGATGTCCTCGCCGTTCTCGAATTTGCCCTCTTCGCGGTTCGCCGAGCCCATCAGCAACAGCAGCTGCCCGCCTTCTTCGATCTTCACCCCGCCGACCTCGGTGTCTTTGAGTGCCTTGCGCCGCCAGCCGACAATCGAGCCGGCATAGCGCAGCACCTCGTCGATGGCGCCGGGGATCTTCTTCGGCTCCTCGACCAGCATCGCCCACTGTTCCGGGCGGGCCAGCAGCACGCGCAACGAGTTGGCGATCAGCGTAGTGGTGGTTTCGTGGCCGGCGAAAAGCAGGCTGTAGAGGACGGACGCGATCTCGTGGTCGGAGATCTCCGCGCCCTCGTTCTGCGCACGCACGAGGTCGGCGGTGAGGTTGTCGCCGCCTTCCTCATGGGCGACCCGGACCAGACGCAGGCATTCCTGCCAGTACTCCACCAGATTGTGCGCATGCGGGACCTGCTCGTCATCACTCAGGTCGCCCCAGGTCATCGCCGCACGGGAATCGCTCCAACGCTTGAACTGATCCACCTGGCTGACATCGGCGCCGATCAGCGTGAGGATAGTGATCGTCGGGACATCGTAGGCCAGGTCCTTCACCAGGTCGCCGGTGCGCTCCGGCCGGGCCAGCATCTGCTCCACCAGGTCCACTACGTTCTGGCGGATGAAAGGCTCCAGCGCCTTATAGCGGCGGGGTGTGAAAGCTTTTTGCACTACCGAGCGGATACGGGTGTGCTCCGGCGGACGCCGTGCCGAGAGCCCCGAGTACGCGGTGAAGCCGCCCTCTTCCATGATCTTCTTCGCAGCCGGGCCACGCTCGCGGACCGGGGCCTGTGCGTTTTCGCTGGAAAAGGTCTCCCAGTCCTCGAAGACTGCCTTGATGTCGTCGTAGCGGGAAACCACGTAGTAGCCGATGCGCTCATCGAACATGACCGGCTGCTCGGCCCGCAGTTCCGCATAGGCAGGGAACGGATCCTTCATCTGGAACGGTTCGTAGCCGTGGTGCCCGGCAGGTGCCTCGGCTCCGTGGCCGAACGGGCAACGGGCCGCCGTTTCCGTCGAGGGTGACATCTGTTCTCCTTGGGGTTGGTTCCCGTTGGCGGCTGCTGGGCCATCCAACGGGTTCGTTCACACCAGTGTTGTCCAGATCACCCCATGGCGCACATCACCGTCTTCCACTCAGTGGAAACCGAATTGAACGACGACGGCGGCCAGGTTCCCTGCCTGCGGGCGGCTGCGTTTACTTGCGGTGGCTGCCTAGCAGCGTTTCGAGCGGGATGTGGGCAGTGGCGCGTTCAATCTGCAGCGAGACGCCTTTGAGCACCGGCAGGTGCCGGTTCATGGTGGCTGCCTGCGCTGTCGGCAGCACAAGCCCCAGACCGGCCCCGATGGCGCCGGTGTGGAAAACCGGCACGGCGATCGAGCAGGAGCCAAGCCGAACTTCCTCCATCGTGGTGGCGAAGCCCTGCTCGCGGATGGTGTCGAGCTCCTTGGCCAGCCGCCCGGCGTGGATATGTGTATGGGCAGTGGCGCGCTCCAGCTCGCGGTTCAGGTAGGCGATGCGGACCCACTCCTCCTCGAAGGCCAGGATCACCTTGCCGACGGCGGTCGCGTGCATGGGCAGCCGTCCGCCGACCCGTGAAGCCCGCGGGACACGTTTCGTTCCGTAAATGCGCTCGATGTAAAGCACTTCGTGCCCCTCGCGGACCGCGAGCTGGGATGTCTCACCGGTGAGCGAGAACAAGTCCTGGACGAACGGTCGCGCGGCCTCGCGCAGTTGCCGTCCTGCGTTCTGCGCCAGCTCCCACAGCCGGATGCCCAGCTGGTAGCGGCCGTTGGCTCCACGCGAGAGAAATCCCCAATCGGTCAGCTCGGCGACCAGCCGGTGGGTGGTGCTCAGCGGCAGGCCAGATCCCTCGGAAATCTCTGTGAGGCTGAGCGATCCGCGGGCCTTTTCGAAGGCCTCGAGGATGGCAAGCACCTTGGAGGTCACGGACCGTCCCGCGTCGCGGCTCCCGCCCGCCATCGTTGCCTCCTCCTCCGGCTGCCCTCGGCCCACCAATTGCGGATCAAGTCCGGCTATTGACCGTCCGTCCGGTCCAGTGCGGCCGCTTCCGCCGGCCGAAACCGAGTCTAGCCTTCCCCGAGCAGGGCACGCCGTTGCGGCCACAGGGTCACCGATTCCAGCGCCGACAACGCCCGCGCCATGGCTTTCGCCTCTTCGGTGAATAGGTGACCGTGGACCCGCTGGCTGCACAGACGAACGGCCTGCTTCCGCTCCAGGCCGAACCAGTCCATCACGGTGTCGATGCCGTGCGGGCTCAACCGCCACGTCTTGTCTGAGTCCTTCACAATGGCGTCCTCGATCGAGAGGGCCTGGCGCCGCGAGTCGTGCCCGTCGATGATCTGCAGAATCGCCGGCACCTTGGCGGCGTCGTAGTGGACCTCGGCCAGAATGTCCGCGGCCAGGCGGGCACCTTCCTTCTCATGGAGCAGCACCAGATCTGGCCGCCCGCCGCCGGGAGCAATTGCGGAGAGCACCTCGTCCGGGGGCACCTGTGACCAGCCAATGTCGTGCAGCATGATCGCCGGAAGAACGACGTCGGCATCCGCCTCTGCGTGCAAGTCCAGTAAGGCGTGGGCCAGGCCGAAGGCGTAGAGGGTGTGCGCGTCGTTGTCGCGGACGGCCAGCAAGGGTGCCGCCAGCTCCCAGATCCCGGCGAGGACCGGGCCCAGTGCGATTACGCCATCGGGATTTGCCGCAATGGCGCCGGTGACGTCGTGGCCGTACTGGTTGGCGGAAGGCAGGAACTTGGTCATCTTCCCACCGTGGACCAGCCGCCATGGCCGTGGCAACAATCGGTTTCCGCTGGCCGGAAGCGTCGCCGACGTCCTCTTCCTGCCCGGCGGCGTGGTTACGGCGTCTGCCGCCAGCCTTAGCCGGTGTTGCGCAGGCCAGCCGCCACGCCGTTGACCGTGATCAGCATGGCCCGCTGCAGGCTTTCATCCGGTGCGCCGCCGCCCGAGGTCCCGTTCGCGCGCAGCCTGCGCAGCAGTTCCACCTGCATGTAGGAGATCGGATCCAGGTACTGGTCCCGCACTTCCAACGACTTTTTGAGCACCGGCTGGTTGTCCAGCAGCCGCACTTCGCCGGTGAGGCGCCGGACCTCGGACACCGTGAGCTCGAACTCTTCGCGGATCCGGTCGAACAGGTGCTGCAGCCGGGCCGGCACCAGCGTGGCTACATAGTGCGCGGCGATGTCCAGGTCCGTCTTGACCAAGGTCATTTCCACATTGGAGACCACGGTCTGGAAAAAGTGCCACCGGTCCGCCATCTCCTGCAGCACCTCCCCATGGCCCGCCTCCCGCGCCGCCTTCAGCCCGGAACCGACGCCGTACCAGCCGGGCACGATCTGCCGGGACTGCGTCCAGCCGAAAACCCACGGGATGGCGCGCAGACCTTCTAGACCGGCCCCTGAATCCGGCCGCATTGAAGGTCGCGAGCCGATCTTCAGCGAACCCAGCTGCTCCACCGGCGTCGAGGTGAAGAAATACTCCGGCAGGTCCGGATCTTCAATCAGCTCCCGATAGCAGCGGAAGGACGCATCGGAGACGGTTGCCATCACTTTGCCGTAGCGATGGCGCTCGCCGGCGGAGGTGCGCGGCTCCCGGTGCAGCGCAGAGCCTTCCAGCACGGCTGCCAGCGACAGTTCCAGGTTCTCCCGTGCCAGCGGCTGGAGCGAGTACTTGTCCGAAATGACTTCGCCCTGTTCGGTGAACTTGATTTCGCCTTCCAGCACTCCGTTCGGCTGGGCCAGGATGGCGTCGTAGGTTGGCCCGCCGCCGCGCCCCACGGAGCCACCCCGGCCGTGGAAGAGCCGCAGCCGGACCCCATGCTTGGCAGCGACGTCGCGCAGGACCCGCTGTGTCTGGTGGATTTCCCAGAGGCTGGTCAGCACACCGGATTCCTTGTTCGAATCCGAGTACCCGAGCATGACTTCCTGCACGTCGCCGCGGAGCCGGACAATCTCCCGGTACTGCGGATCCGATAGCAGCCCATCCAGAATCCGCCCGGACCGGCGTAGCTCCTCCACGGTTTCCAGCAGCGGCGCGAAGCCGATGCGCGCAAACGCGTCCCCGCCGTGCAGCCGCAGCAGGCCGGCTTCCCGCGCCAGCACCGCGGCGGCCAGCACGTCGTCGGGTCCGCGGGTCATCGACACAATGTAGGTCTCCACCACGTTCGAACCGTAGGTCTCCAGCGCCCGCTGGATTTCGCCGAACACCGCGTACGTCTTGGCTTCCTCGCCTGCCAGCGGAGCCGGCACCGGCGCCAGCGGCCGGCGTGAAGCCAGCTCCTTCGACAGCACCGCCTGGCGCTCCGCCCGCTCCAGGTCCGCATAACATCCGGGGAGTTCGCCCAGCCGGTCGATCAACACACCGACGACGGCGTGGTGCCGCTCGGCATGCTCGCGGACATCCAGCGTGGCCAGGTTCAGGCCGACGGCGGACATGATCCGCCGCACCCGCGCCAGCGCTCCATCCGCCGCCAGCGAGGCCCCGTGGGCGCGCAGCGATCGTTCCAGCAGCCCCAGCTCGTCCAGCACTTCTGCAGCGGAGGCGTAGTCCCGCCCGGGCTGGTGGGCGGTCCCGTTCCGCACGCGGGCGGAAGTGTTCATCAATTTCGCCTTGATGCAGGTCAGTTTCAGGCGGTACGGCTCCTGCGCGTTCAGCACGAGCACGCGCTTATCCAGCCCGGGCAGCTTTTCCAGGTCCTGCTGAATCGATTCCAGCAGCTCCGGCTCCGCTTCGGCGAGCGCCGTGGAGTTGGAGAGCACCGAGATCAGCTCGTCCACCTGCTCGATCCCGATCCGCACGGCGTGCTGGTTCTGCAGGGCGAGGATCTCCCGCGTCACGTCGGCGGTGACGTTCGGGTTGCCGTCCCGGTCGCCGCCGATCCAACTGCCGAACCGCAGCGGCGAGCGCTCGGCCGACAGTGCGGCGCCGTGGCCGTCCAGCAGTTCCTCGAGTTCGGCCAGCAGTTCCGGCACCGCGCCGCGGAAAATGTTGTCGAGGTAGTAGAGCGCGTTGCGGGCCTCGTCCACCGGGCTGGGCCGCACTTGCCGCAGCTCGTCCGTCTGCCACATCTGGTCGATGATTTCCGCCAGCATGCGGTCCTGCCGCCGTCTGGCCACGCTGTCCTCGGCGGTCCGCACCGCCAGCACATCGGAGAGCTTGCGCAGCTTATCCAGCACAGAACGGCGCGATGCCTCAGTAGGATGCGCTGTGAAGACCGGCCGCACATCCAGCGCGTCCACGGCCTCCTGCAGCATTGCCGGACCAGCCTTCGCGGCCACGTCCGCCACCGCCTTGGCCAGCCAGCCGTCCTGTTCCGGCCGGGTCCGCAGGGTCCGGACGCGGTGGACCTGCTCGGCTGCATTGGCCAAATGGAAGTAGAAGGCGAAGGCGCGCACCAGCTGCGTCGCCTGGACGGTAGGCAGCCCCGCGAGCAATTCACGCACTTGGTCCGCCACGTCCCGGGCTGTCCATGGCCCGCTGGCCTCCCCGCCCCCGCGGGCCGCTTCTTTCGACTCTTTCGTCAGCAGCCGTACCTGCTCCACCAGATCCAACAGCTCCGGGCCGTGCTGGCGCACCAGCGATTGGCCCAGCAGCGTGCTGACCCGCCGGACGTCCGCACGCAGCCTGGCATCGAGATCGCCTTCAGGCATCAAAACCCTCCTGTGCCATCAACCGGCCCTACAGATTGAACGCGGGTGCGTGCGAAGGCTGGTACAGCAGGATGTCGTCGGCGCCGGGCACCTGCAGCATCGCGCCCGTGCCGAAGCCCATGTCCGTTGACTCTGAGCTGAAGCCCGCGCCGCGGCTTTCCAGTTCGGACATGGTGACCGCCAGATCGTCGCACATCAGGGCGATCTGGTGGTGGCGCGGGGCGGAAAACTCCTCGCCTTCCCAGACGCCGCTGGTCGGATGCACGCCCAGTTCGCTCGGACCAGTCTTGAAAATCAGCCAGTCATCGCCCGAGCCGGCGTCGGGAACCGAGGGCCACTGCAGTACGTCGCGCAGGAACGCCCGGGTAGCCGTTGGATCATCGGAGTAGATCAGCGTGTGCACGGAAGTGATCATGGACCTAGGCTAGCGCCCGGCACTGCCTCAGGTAACCTCCCCGTTCGTCCGGTGCGGCTTGTCTTGTGGCAGGCCCAGGGGCAGACTGTGCTGATACAGCCCCGGGTGGGCGGTGACAGCCTCAGCCAGCCCCAAGGAGCGCAATGACCAGCCTGGAAAACGAGGTCACTACGGCCGAAGCGGAGTTCGGTGCCTGGCACAGACAGCGCAACGATGCCTTGGCCGAGGATTTCGGGCTCCTGACCCTCACCTCGTTCCAGTGGCTCGCCACCGAACCGTCCGCCGTCGACCTTGTCCCCGGATTGTGGAGCGCCGACCGCGCGGTGGCGGCCCTGAACGCCGGTGCCTCGGATGGCTTCAGGATGTACGACGGCGGCACACCGGTCCGCGGGATCCTCACCCAGACGGTGGCCGAGCGCGGCCAGAAAATGTGGGTGCGCTGGTGCGGCGGTCCGGAAGCGGTGGCAGTGGAGCTGGCCAGGCGGGACGGCCGCTATCTCATCCGCACGCGAGCCGCCTCCACGCCGGCACAGCAGAATTTCAGCGGCGTGCCGGTCTTCGACTTCGATCCCGACTGGATCATCAAGGGCAGCTATGTTCCCTTTGGCTCGCCCCAGGTCGCACGGATCGCCACGGCCCGCAGCGATACCTCGCTCGCTGCAGTGCTGGCCGGCGAGATCACTTTCAACCACCAGGCCTCAAACTACCGGCTGCTGGCCGAATTCGAACCGGGCACGGGCGCACTGCGGGTGACCTTCCACGACGCGACCAATGGACTTGGTACGGCAGACTGGCGCTTCCTCGACCTGCCGCCGCCTGCGCTGGACGGTACGGTACTGCTGGATTTCAACCGCGCGCAGAACTACCCGTTTGCCTTCACCGGGTACGCGGTCTGCCCGGCGCCGGTGGCGGCGAACCAGCTGCCCTTCGCCGTCAGCGCCGGGGAGAAACTGCCGGCCTGACCGGCTCAGGCAATCGCGGATATCCCCGTCACTGCCCGGCCCACAATCAGGCTGTTGATCTCGTACGAGCCCTCGTAGGTGTAGATCGCTTCGGCGTCGGAGAAGATCTTGGCCATCAGGTAATCGGTCACGATCCCGTTTCCGCCGAGAATGGACCGCCCCAGCGAGACGGTTTCACGCATCCGCGCCGAGGTATAGGACTTGGCCAGCGCGGCCTGTGCCATGTCGGCCCCGCTGTGCCGGATGCCCTGCGGGCCGGCATGGGTCTCCTCCTGCAGCTGGGCGACCCGGGCCAGCATGCCCAGCGACGCCGTGGCATTGCCGAGCATCCGCACCAGCTGGTCCTGGATCAGCTGGAAGCCGGCGATCGGGCGGCCGAACTGCTCGCGTTCGAGCGCATACCGCCGGGCCACCTCGTAGGCCGCGAGCTGCTGGCCGACGGCCTGCCAGCCCACCATGATGCGCGAGCCGCGCAGGAGATGTTTGGTGTCGTCGAAGCTGCTGATCCCGGCGAACCGGTCCGCTTCCGCAACGCGGACGTTGTCCAGAATGATGTCCGCGTTCTGCACCGTGCGCAGGGAAATCTTGTTGCCGATCCGCTCCGCCCGGAACCCCTCCAGCTTCGAGTCCACAATGAAGCCGCGCACCTGGTTGGTGTCTTCTTCCCGCGCCCAGACCAGCATGTAGTCGCAGAAGGTGCCGTTGCCGATCCACCGCTTGGCCCCGTTGAGGATCCAGTCTCCGCCCTCGCGCCGCGCCGTGGTTGCCATGCCGCCGGCCACATCGGAACCGTGCTCCGGTTCGGTCAGCGCGAAGGCGCCGGTGATGCGCAGCGCCAGGGCGTCCTCAAGCAGGCGTGCCTTCTGCTCCGCGCTGCCGAACTCGTACAACGCCTGCACAAACAGGTCGTGGTGGACCATGAAGAAGGTGGCGATGGACGTATCGGCCCGGGTCATTTCGGCGATCACCAGCCCGGCGAAGAGATGGCTGAAGCCCTGCTGGACCGGCGTGCTCAGCTCCAGCCCGGCCAGCCCCGGCAGCAGCTCCGCCGGAAAGCGGCCGCGGTTCCACCAGTCCACCGCATGCGGTTCCACCTCGGCGGCGAGGAACTCGCGCAGCTGGGCCAGCTTCAGCCGTTCCCGGCCGCTGAGCAGGGACTCGAACCCGTAGAAGTCCGGCCGCGGCAGGTCCGCCATGTTCACTTTGTTCACAATATTCTCCATGCCGGCTTCAGCGCGGCGCCATCCGGATGGCGCCGTCCAGCCGGATGACTTCCCCGTTGAGCATGGCGTTGTCGATGATGTGCGCGGCGAGGTTGGCATATTCGGCGGGCCGGCCCAGCCGGGACGGATGCGGCACCTGCTGGCCCAGCGAATCCTGCGCCTCCTGCGGCAGTCCGGCCATCATCGGCGTCTCGAAGATGCCCGGGGCAATGGTGACCACGCGGATCAGCGAGCGCGCCAGTTCGCGGGCGATCGGCAGCGTCATGGCAGCCACGGCTCCCTTGGAAGCGGCGTACGCGGGCTGGCCGATCTGCCCGTCGAAGGCAGCCACGGACGCGGTGTTGATGATGACGCCGCGCTCGGGCCCGCCGAGTTCCGTGCTGACCGGTTCCGTTTCGGCCATGGCGGCGGCGGCCAGGCGGATCACGTTGAAGGTGCCGACGAGGTTGATCTGCACTACCTTGCTGAAGTTTTCCAGCGGCAGCACGCCGCCGCGTCCCAGCACCTTGCCCGGGGTGGCGACTCCGGCACAATTGACGACGACGCGCAGCGGGCCGAGCGAAACGGCCGCATCGACCGCCGCCTGCACGTCCTCTTCGCTGGTCACGTCGGCCGGCGCGAAGACGGCCCGCTCCCCCAGTTCCGCCGCATACTCAGCCCCTGCGGATCCCGGAAGGTCAACGAGCACCACGGAGGCACCGGCGTCGTACAAGCGGCGGGCGGTGGCAGCTCCCAGGCCGGACGCACCCCCGGTCACGAGCGCAACGGAATTGGCAATCTCCACGTGATCCTCCTGTCATGAATCCTTTCCGCCAGCCTAGTGTGGTCCGGCGCACAGCGCATTCGGCCGACCGCCTACTGGGCAAAACGCCTTCCGTGATTACCCGGACCCGGACGGTTACGCTGGTCAGATGGTCGCAGAGTCCAGCAAGCTTCCCGGCGAACACCCGCCCCCGCCCAGATTCGCCGCCGGCCGGGCGGACGAGGCCGCCGCCGCTGTCATCCGGCACTTCGGCCAGCGCCTGCTGGGCCTTCCGTTCACCCACCTCGGTGCGGTAGCCAGGCCGCGGCAGAACTATCTGCCGCTGGTCGGGCCGTGGCATTACTGGTGGCAGGCGCACTATCTGGACTGCCTGGTGGATGCCGGCCGGCGCGAACTCGAACGCCAGCAGCATTACGACGGCGGGTTCGGCGTCAGCGCCGGCCAGCTCGGGGCGCGCCTGCTGCGCAGCATCAAGTGGCGCAACTGCTTCCGGTTCACCAACTCCTACTATGACGACATGGCCTGGCTGGCGCTGGCCGTCGGGCGCCTGGACTCGCTGGCCGCTGCGGCGGGCAAGCCGCGGTTCCGCAACCGGGCCGCTGCCCGCGCCTTGCTGCCGGCACTGGAATCCGCCCATACCGCGGACCTGGGCGGCGGCCTGTTCTGGAACACGAAGCGCGATTTTAAGAACACCCCTGCCACGGCCCCGGCAGCCCTCCACTTTGCCCGCATCGGCCAGACGGACCGCGCGGCGGCCCTGCTGGACTGGCTGGACGACAAGCTTTACGACGGCGCTTCCGGGCTGTACCAGGACGGGCTACGTATTGTGAACGGAGAGCCGGTGCTGGTGCCGGACATCTACAGCTACAACCAGGGCCCGGTGCTGGCGGCGCTGCTGGAACTGGGCCGGGATGCGGACCTGCAGCGTGCCGCGGACCTGATCAAGGCGGTGGCCGCGGGGCTCACTACGGACCATGACGGCCTGCCCGTGCTGCGCACCCACAGCGACGGCGACGGCGGACTGTTCACCGGGATCCTGGCGCGCTACCTGGCCGTTGCGGCCAACTCGGAGCGGCTGCCCGCCGATGTCCGGGAGCAGGCACGCCTGCTGGTAGCCAACACCGCCGGGGCGTTCTGGTCCGGCCGCCGGCTGGAGAACCACCGTACGTGGGAAGTGCTGGTGTTTTCCAAGGATCCGGCCCTGCCGGCCAAGACCACCTATCCCCCGGGCGAGCGCGTGCAGCTTTCCACCCAGCTGCAGGCTTGGATGACGCTCGAAGCCGCCGCCTCCGTCGCCTGACAACCGGCGTCGTTGTTGTGTTTCGACAATAAGTCACAAAAGCGTTGCTGATTTACGCTGGCTTCTGCCACAATGACTGAGCACAGGTGAGCTAAGCCTTACCTAAGCTTCTTTTCCGGGTACTGCGGTGGGGACCGCGCCCGGTCCTCATTTTCCTGAAAGGTTCTCCATGAAGATCCGATTTCCGCAGCTTTCAGCAGCCGCCATCGTCGCCGCCGCTGCACTGACTCTGTCCGCCTGTGGCTCCGGTTCCGCGTCGCCGGCCCCCGAAGGATCTACCGCGGCCGCAGCCGGTGAAATCACCGTCTACAACGCCCAGCACGAATCGATGACCCAGGCCTGGGTGGACGCGTTCGAGGCCGAGACCGGCATCAAGGTCAACGTCCGCCAGGGCAAGGACACCGAGATGAGCAACCAGATCATCGCCGAGGGGGAGGCCTCTCCCGCCGATGTCTTCATCACCGAGAATTCACCGGCCATGACGCAGGTGGAAAACGCCGGTCTCTTTGCCGACATCTCGTCCACAGTGCAGGAGAACGTGCCCGAACAGTACCGGCCGTCGTCGAACAAGTGGTCGGGCGTCGCCGCGCGGTCCACGGTCTTTGTCTACAACAAGGACGCCGTGAAGGAAGCCGATCTGCCGGCGTCGATCATGGATCTGGCCGATGAGAAGTGGGCCGGAAAGTGGGGAGCGGCTCCGGGCGGAGCGGACTTCCAGGCCATCGTCTCCGCCATGCTGGAGCTTGAGGGCGAAGAGGCCACCGCAGAATGGCTCAAGGCCATGAAGGAGAACGCCAAGGCCTACCCGAAGAACGGCGCTGCCATGAAGGCCGTCAACACCGGGGAGGTCGACGGCGCCGTCATCTACCACTACTACTACACCGCGGACCAGGCCGAGACGGCGGAGAACTCCGGCAATGTCGCCCCGCACTACTTCAAGAACCAGGATCCGGGCGCCTTTGTCAGCGTCTCCGGCGGCGGGGTCCTGAAATCCTCCAAGCACCCGGAAGAGGCGATGCAGTTCCTGGAGTTCATCACTTCCAAGCAGGGCCAGGAGTCGCTGGCCACCGGTAGCGACTACGAGTACCCGGTGGGCAAGGACGTCACCCCGCGCGACGGACTCGTCCCCCTCGAGGAGCTCGCAGCTCCCTCCGTCGACGCCGCCAAGCTGAACAGCCAGAAGGTTGTCGAGCTCATGACGGATGCTGGCCTGCTGTAGAACTGCCCATGTCGGTTCATCCACGAACGTCCACCGGTAGCCGGGGCCCTGCGGTCCCGGCTACCGGCGCGCCCGCTGTAGACGTTCCGGGTGAGCTGACCGACGCTGCTCCACCGGGCGCTGCTCCGTCTGGCACGGCTGCGCCCAGCGTTGCGTTACCCCGCATCGTTCCGTCCGGCCCCACACCGCCCGGCCCGCGACCTCCGGTTCGGGGCCCTCTCCGGCGCAGGCGCAGCGGTGCGCGGCCGCCGTACGGAACGGTAGCGGCCGCCGTCGTTATTTCGCTGGCGACCCTGGTGCCGCTGGGCTTTGTCATCGTGATGACGGTGGCCACCGGCTGGGAGACGGCCGCGGCGCTGATCTTCCGGCCCCGCGTGGGCGAACTGCTGTTCAACACTGTGGCGCTGGTGCTGGCCGCGGTGCCGCTGTGCATCGTGATCGGGATCGCGGCGGCCTGGCTGGTGGAGCGGACGCAGCTGCCCGGCGCGAGGTTCTGGTCCCTGGTGCTCGCCGCGCCGCTGGCCGTGCCCGCGTTCGTCAACAGTTACGCCTGGGTCAGCACCATTCCGTCGCTGGGCGGGATCGGCGGCGGCACGCTGATTTCGGTGCTCTCCTATTACCCGCTGGTCTACATTCCCGCGGCCGCGGCCCTGCGCCGGATGGATCCCGCGCTCGAGCAGTCCGCGGCGTCGCTCGGGCTGGGACGCTGGCGCACCTTTTTCCGCGTGGTCCTGCCCCAGCTCTGGCTGCCGATCACCGGCGGCTCCTTGCTGGTGGGCCTGCACCTGCTGGCCGAGTTCGGCGCGTTTTCGATGATCCGGTTCGCCACCTTCACCACCGCGATCATGGAGCAGTACCAGTCCACCTTCAACGGCGCGGCCGCCAACATGCTCGCCAGCGTGCTGGTCTTCATCTGCCTGCTGATGCTGCTGGCCGAATCCCGCCTGCGCGGCAACGCCCGGTATGCCCGCCTGGGTTCCGGGGTAGCCAGCCGCCCGCCTGCCCTGCCGCTTGGACGGTACAGGATTGCCGCCGTCGTTGGTGTGTTGGCCCTGGCGGTGCTGGCGCTCGGGGTGCCGCTGGGCAACATCGTGCGCTGGCTGCTGGCCGGCGGAGCCGGAATCTGGGACCTGCCGGTGATCGGCGAGACACTGCTGCAGACCCTCGGCTTCGGACTGGCCGGCGCGCTGCTGACCGTAGTGCTGGCCTTCCCTGTGGCGTGGCTCGCCGTGCGGTATCCGGGCTGGTTCACCAAGCTGGAGAGCACCAACTACATCACGTCCTCGCTGCCCGGCATTGTGGTGGCGCTGGCGTTCATCACCGTGGCGATCAACGTCGCGCGGCCGCTGTACCAAACGGTGCCGCTGGTCATTGCCGCCTACGTCCTGCTGTTCCTGCCCCGGGCGCTGGTGAACCTGCGGGCCGGATTGGCGCAGGCGCCGCAGGAGCTCGAAGAGGCGGCACAGTCGCTGGGCAGTCCGCCGTTCAAGACGTTCCTCCGGGTGACCCTGCGCCTGACTGCCCCCGCTGCCGCCGGCGGAGCCGCACTGGTTTTCCTGGGCATCGCCAACGAGCTGACGGCCACCCTGCTGCTCGCGCCCACGGGTGTGAACACGCTGGCCACGCGCTTCTGGGCGCTGAGTTCGGAGATCGACTACACCGGCGCCGCTCCGTACGCGCTGATCCTGATCCTGCTCTCGCTGCCGATGACCTACCTGCTCTACACCCAGTCGCAGAAGGCGGCCGGCCAATGACCTTGTGGAAGGACCCGCTCATGAGCCCTGCTGACGCTCCGGCGCCGAAGGGCCACCTGGTCATCGACGCCGTCACCAAGTCCTTTGGCGACACGTCCGTACTCCGTGGCGTCAGCCTGTCCGTTCACCGCGGAATTACGACGGCGATCGTGGGCCCCTCGGGCAGCGGCAAGACTACGCTGCTGCGGCTGATTGCCGGCTTCGAGGCACCGGACTCCGGCTCCATCACGCTCGACGGCGAGGCGGTGGCCAACGGCGGCAGACTGGTCCCCGCGCACCGGCGGAACGTGGGCTATGTGGCGCAGGACGGAGCGCTGTTCCCGCATCTGAGCGTGGGGCGGAACATCGCCTTCGGACTGGAGAAGAAGCGGTTCGGCTCCAAGGCTGCGGTGGAGGGCCGGATCGCGGAACTACTGGACATGGTCTCGCTGGAACCCGGGTACGCCGGGCGCCGGCCGGACGAGCTTTCCGGCGGCCAGCAGCAGCGCGTCGCCCTGGCCCGGGCGCTGGCCCGCGAGCCGGAACTGATGCTGCTGGACGAACCGTTCAGTGCCTTGGACGCCGGTCTCCGGGTAGCCACCCGCAAGGCGGTGGCTCGCACCCTCGCCGCCGCCGGGGTGACCACCATTCTCGTCACGCACGACCAGGCCGAGGCGCTCTCCTTCGCGGATCAGGTGGCGGTGATGCGCCGCGGCATCCTGGCCCAGATCGGCAACCCCTTTGTGGTTTACACGCGGCCCGCAGACCGGGAGACGGCAGAGTTCCTGGGCGATGCGGTCATCCTCAACGCGGAACTGCAGGGTTCCCTGGCCACCTGCGCGCTTGGCGGTATCCCAGTCCGCCGGCCAACGTGCCAGGGGAAGGTGCACCTGATGCTGCGCCCGGAGCAGATCCGCATTTCCGACGGCGGCCCTATCCGCGGCACCGTGCTGGAGACGGACTTCTTCGGGCCCGAGGTGACGGTGCGGCTGGAACTGCACGGGCCCCGGGATGCGCAGGGAAACAGGCAGCGCGGGGAGACCATCACCATCCGCCACTGGAACGCGACGCTGGCCAAGCCCGGCTCGGAACTGTTCCTGCGCGTGATCGGCGAGGGCGTGGCCTTCCCGGCGTCCTGAACGGGCCGTTGCGGGCCCGCGCCAGGTTGCCTGGCGAGAACAGGGGCGCTGGAACGCTCGGCCGCCCGTGTTCTCGCCACTCAACTATTCAGCAGGCTTCTTCTTCTGCGGGTACGGCGCCTCGTGCCGGGCCAGCATCTCCACGAAACCTGCGATCTTCTTGCGGCGGGCATCCTCGGTCTTGAGCTGGCTGAGCCGGAAGATCAGCGCGAACCGGTTCTGCGAGGTCAGCACGTCGAACATGGCCTGCGCCCGGGGCACGGCAGCGATCGCCGCGGCGAGATCCTCGGGCACTTCAGCCGTCGCGGGTCCGGCATAGGCCTTGTCCCACCGCCCATCGGCCTGCGCCGCCGCGACCGCCGCGCGTCCGGCGTCGTGCATTTTTCCTGCCGCCTCCAGCTGCTCGATCCGCGCCACGTTGCGCAGCGACCAGATGCTGCGTTTGCTTCGTGGGCTGAACCGCTGGAAGGAACTCTCCGCGTCGCGCCGCTTGGCCTGCCCATCGATCCAGCCGAAACACAGCGCCTCTTCGAGCGCGCCGGCATAGTCGAGAGTGGTGACGGTTCCGCCTTTCTTGTGCAGCACGAGCCACACGCCGGGCGAGCTGTCATGGTGCTCCTGCAGCCAGTCGCGCCAGGCGGCGGCGTCGGGCAGCAGCAGTTCGGGGAGTTCGGCGGCCATGCGCAAACACTAGCCGCGCAACCGGCCGCCGCGCCATACTCTGGGAAGAGGCCGCTACCGAGGAGACAAAAATGCTGCGAGTCCGCCCCGTCCACTACACCTCCCGCATGCACGAGTACAAGGAACTGCTGACCGCGCTCGGGCTCGCCGTCACCGCCGACTACGGGACCTGGATGGAGTTCGACGCCGGTCACGGGCGGCTCGCGGTCCACGCCATGCCCGCGGGGCCCGACGACGGCGTCACCTCGCTCGGCTTCGAGGCACGGGACCTGGAGGAATTCCGCCGCCGGACCGAGGAGGCCGGGACGCGGGCCGAGCCCTTCTCGGCAGACCACGGCGGCAGTGTGAAGGTCACTTCGCCGGAGGGCACCGTGTTCCTGGTGGACCGCGCCAACGAGGCGGCCGAACCGCATGACGCGGATCCGTCGCTGACGGTAGCCGCGGTGTGGACCACCACCGAGCTGCCCACGGCGGCCAAGGTGCTCGCGGATATCGGTGCCCGCCGGCCCTCCGCGGCACGGGCTGGCGGCCGGAACGAATCCGGCCATGTGGACTGGGACCTGACCGACGTGGGCCGGGTTGATTTCGCCGCCAAGAACGGCGGGATCATCACGGTTCAGCAGGGCGCTGCCGCCGGGATTGCCCTCGGCTTCGAGTACGACGGCGGGCTCGAGGTTCTGCGCGACAGGCTGGCTTCGGCCGGGATCCAGGCTCGGCTGGCGGAGGACGACGCCGGCGCCCGCGTCCTCTTCGTGCCGGACCCCGACGCCGCTGGAGGTGCTACCAGCGCAGGCGGCCGGAACATCAGCATTCGCGAGGCAACCGCACCCCGGGCCTGAACTTACGCTCTGCGGAAAACCCGACCCCTCCCGGCTGGTCCCGCGTGACGGGCGCATCAGCCGTGCGGTACAACAAGTACATGAATGTTCGCACTCCCGACCCGTATCCAGGCTGGCTCTCCGAAGAGGATCTCTACGAGGCCCGGCAGCGTTTGCCCATGGTCTATGTGGAGGCTGTTCCGGTGCGGCTGGACTCCCTCGGCTACGTAACCGAAGTCGGGCTCCTGCTGCAGGCCTCGGACGAGGGACAGATGGTGCGCACGTTCGTCTCGGGTCGGGTGATGTACCGGGAGACCATCCGTGCGGCGCTCATCCGGCATCTGGAAAAGGATCTTGGGCCGCTGGCGTTCCCGCAACTGCCAGCCTCCCCCGTGCCCTTTACCGTGGCCGAGTACTTCCCCTCCCCATCGGAAACCGGGATGACGGATGACCGCCAGCACTGTGTCGCGCTGGCCTACCTGATCCCCGTTACCGGTGAGTGCGAGCCACGGCAGGATGCCCTGGAACTGACCTGGATGACGCCGGACGACGCCCTGAGCTCGGAGGTCCAGTCGGAGTTCGTCGGCGGGCGCGGCAACCTGCTGCGCCATGCGCTGGCCCATGCCGGCTGGTGCCGCTGACCGCGGCTCAACTAGATAACGACGGCGGAAGGTCCAACTGCTCGACCGGCACAGCCGTCATCAGCCGCGCGTCCTAACGTGCGGCTGCTGCCACGTGCTACCGGCGTGGCGCAACTTCGGCTTGAGAGGTAACAAATTCATATACTGAGGTTTGACCCTGAGCTTTGGAGGACCACCCAATGACCGAGCAACAGCCACAGACATACGTCCATAATGTCAAAGCTGAGGCGGTTGAACCGGGCCATATGTTTCTGCGGCGGCGCGGAAAACAATCGGCCGCGGTGGTGTCCTCCGCCGTCGAAAAGGATGATTTCGGCTCGCCGGCGCTGGTGATCGCCAAGCTCGCCGACGGGACGCAGGTGCGTATCGCCCACGGATCGAGCATCCGGGTTGCCTCCACACGGCCCTTCCAGAAGGCTCCGACCGTCCTGACCAACAGCGACCTTGAGCTGATCCCCGCCGAGGAGGGCACGCCCGAGGCGGTCATCGTGGGCACCGCGCGGGCCCATCCGAAGGACATCAGGGTCCAGCGCCTCGCGGCCCGCCTGAGCAAGGGGCTGAACACCAAGGCCGGCAGCAACCTACAGGATGTGCGGGATCTGGCGCACCGGCTGTTCGTCGACCTGGCGGATGAGGACAACGCCCTCCATGTCTGCCGGCTGGTAACGGATCTGCCCTTCGACGGCAACTTCGGCCGCTGGAAGTGGATCCAGTCCACGTTGGCGATCGCCGCCTACATCACCCATGAGGCCGGCGACATCGAGGAGTCGCAGCGGCTCGGCGACGCCATGCGCGCCCCGGACGAGGCGGAAGAGGAAGATCCGCTGCGCGCGAAGATGAACGCCGTGGTCCGCCAGCGCCAGCTCAACGAGCCCAACCTCTACGACTCGGAAATCCACCGGGCCATGGCCTCCGGCGACCAGTCGGCGGAGCACGAGTGGCGCGTCGAACGCCTTTCCACCCTGATGTACCTGCGCACCCACGGCGGTTCCGAGACCCTGGAGCCGGCCGAACTGGACCGCCGCATCGCGAATGAATTGGTGGCCATCCGCGCACTGAACGGCAAGCTGACCGCTCCCTGATCTCCAGCCCGCCCAGACCTCTGGCGGGTCCAAGGGGCCGGGGGTAAAGTCGGCCTCATGACGGATAGCGCTGTGAAAACAGAATCAGAATCTGGTCCCCGCAAGCTCAGCGTCCACATCAACGCAGACGCCCAGCAGGTATGGATCATGCTGCGCGAACCGAAACGGCTAGCGCAATGGCACGGCTGGGAGCTGGACGGTCTCGATGAGGAGATCAAAGAGATCTACTTTGCCGGCGCCGTCGAAAGCCCTGACCACAAGAAGCTCACCCTGGGCAATGGCGATACGTTCATCATCGAGCCGGTGGAGGACGGCGTCCAGCTGACACTCGAACGCGGACTCCTGGACCCGGCGTCGGAAATGGCGCATTGGGACAAGGACCTCACCGAGGGGTGGACCACGTTCCTGCAGCAGCTGCGTTTCATGCTCGAACGGCACCCGAACACGCCGCGGCAGACCACGTACTTTTCGGCCGATTCCGTACCCGAAGGCGGCCTGCTGCAGAGCCTGGGCCTGACGGACCTGCCGGAGCCCGGCGAGCCGTACGAGGCAGCCCTGAGCACGGGCGAATCGATCAGCGGGAAGGTCTGGTTCCGCACGAAATCACAGCTCGGGCTGACGGTCCAGTCCTATGCCGAGCACGGGGACGGCCTGCTGATCCTCGCCACCATGCCCCAGCTTATGGACGAAAGGCCCGACGGCGGCACGCAGGTTCTGATTACCACCTACGGCTTGGGTGCCAAATCGCTGGCCGCCCTCCGGGAGGCCTGGGATGGCTGGCGGGAGCAGCATTTCCCCTCCTCGGAGCCCTTGTCCACGCGCAGCCGCTCCCGCGACGAGCTGCCCGTGCGCTAGCTGCCCAGCAGCTGGACGGAACAGCCCGCCCCGCGGGATAAGGCAAAATGGATAGGTGCCGCAATCTGATTTTTCCTTCACCGTAGGCAAACGCCTGTCCGAAACCGCCCCTCCCACCGCCGCCCAGGTCGAGGCCAACGGCGGTGAATTCAAGGGGCGCACCGGCACCATCGCCACCCCGCACGGCGACATCCAGACGCCGGCCTTCATTGCCGTCGGCACCAAGGCCACGGTGAAGGCGGTGCTCCCCGAATCCATGAAGGACCTCGGTGCCCAGGCGCTGCTGGCCAACGCGTACCACCTCTATATCCAGCCCGGCCCGGAGATCCTGGACGAGGCCGGCGGCCTGGGGAAGTTCATGAACTGGGCCGGCCCCACCTTCACCGACTCGGGCGGCTTCCAGGTGATGAGCCTGGGCTCCGGCTTCAAGAAGGTCATCAACATGGACGCGGCCGCGGAGGCCGGGGCGGGTTCCGGCGCCGATGACCGGGTGGCGGCGGGCAAGGAGCGCCTCGCCCACGTGGACGACGACGGCGTCTGGTTCAAGTCCCACCTCAACGGCGACCGGCACCGCTTCACGCCGGAGATCTCCATGCAGGTCCAGCACCAGCTCGGCGCGGACATCATGTTCGCCTTCGACGAGCTGACCACGCTGATGAACTCCCGCGCTTACCAGGAGCTCAGCCTGGAACGGACCCGGCTCTGGGCCGAGCGCTGCATCGTGGAGCATGAGCGGCTGACCAAGGAGCGTTCGCACCGGCCGTACCAGGCGCTCTTCGGCGTCATCCAGGGTGCCCAGTACGAGGACCTGCGCCGCAAGGCCAGCAGCGACCTCGGCGCCATGAACTTCGACGGCTTCGGCATCGGCGGCGCGCTGGAAAAGGAGAACCTGGGCACCATCGTGCGCTGGTGCAACGAGGAACTGCCCGAGGACAAGCCGCGCCACCTGCTGGGCATTTCCGAACCCGATGACATCTTCACCGCCATCGAAAACGGTGCGGACACCTTCGACTGTGTCTCCCCCACCCGGGTGGCCCGCAACTCCGCCTTCTACACCCCGGACGGCCGCAAAAACCTCTCCAACGCCAAGTTCAAGCGCGATTTCACCCCGCTGGTGGAGGGCTGCGACTGCTACGCCTGCGCCAACTACACGCGCGCCTACATCCACCACCTGTTCAAGGCCAACGAGATGGTCAGCCACACCCTGATCTCCATCCACAACGAGCGGTTCACGGTGAAACTGGTCGACGACGCCCGCCTGGCCATCGAGGACGGTTCCTTCTTCGACTTCAAAAACGAGACCTTGGGACGCTACTACGCCTGACCCCCGGCCGGCGGAACCTGCGGTACAGCAACCACAAGCCAAGTACGACGGCGGCGATCACCACGATCACGAGCGCCGGCAACAGTACGGCAGCCAACGCGAGCGACAGGCTCGCCGTGTCCTCGACCGTGCTGACCACCGGCGCCGCCGCGCCCACGGTCGCGGCGTTGAGCACCGGCCGGGTCATCATCTTCACCAGGTGGACGGCGAAGGCGATGACTATGCCCATGACCACGGGGATCCAGGCGTCGCCCCCGAAGAAGGCATCCGGGTCCGAAACGGTCACGGTTTCCGAGGACACGCCGCTGCCAAAGACGATGCCGCCCGCCGCGGGCCGGATGACGGTCTGGATCCAGTCGTTGATGCTGTCCACCATCGGGATTTTGTCCGCGGCGATCTCCAGCACCAGCAGCAGGCCCACAATCAGCAGCACCCACCCGTTGCCCAGCCACGACCACTCGGCGGGCAACTGGACCAGGTCCGTGTACCGGTCCAGCAGGCCGAGGATCAGCATCGGAATGAACGCATTCAGTCCCGCTGCCGCAGATAATCCCGTGCCGGTCAGGATTTCGAACATGGCATAAGAGTAATCCCAATTCAGCGGCTCTGACGCGGCAAAACGCTTCTATACTGGCGCCATGGGACCGTCGCTGGTATTTGGCGCCGTGGCTTCCAGCGCACTGGTGCTGGGCGCGCTCATCGGAGTGAAGTTCGAGCTGCCCAAGCGCTTCCTGGCCATCCTGCTCTCCTTCGCGGCGGGTGCCCTGATCACCGCTTTGAGTTTCGAGCTCTTCCAAGACGCCTACCAGCACGGCGGCATCTGGCGCGCGGCCATCGGGCTCTTCGTGGGGGCGGCCGTCTTCACCGCCCTGAGTGCCTTGCTTGACCGCTGGGCCCAGCCCAAGTCACGGCCCACCCCGGCCGACAAATACCAGGGCAGTGCCAAACTGGACACCAACGCGGCCGCCGAGGACCGCGCGCCCACCAAGGAATCCACCCGGGGCGCGGCAGGCATGGCACTGCTGGCCGCTGTGACGCTCGACGGGGTGCCGGAGAACATCGCCCTGGGCGTCTCGCTGACGGAAGGAACCGGCGGGCTGGCCCTGCTGGCCGCGATCTTCGTGTCCAACCTGCCGGAGTCGCTCGTCGGCGCTTCCTCCATGCGCAGCAAGGGCAAGTCCACGGGCACGATCCTCGGCCTGTGGCTGGCGTGCGCGGTGCTGCTCGTCGCCGCCGTCGTTATTGGGGCTGGTCCCCTGTCCGGCAGCGACCCGGAAACGATCTCCCTGCCGCTGGCTTTCGCCGCCGGCGCGGTCATCGCCTCGCTTGCGGACACGCTCATGCCCGAGGCGTTCGAGCACGGCGGGCCGGCCGTTGCGCTCAGTACCGCCGCCGGCTTTGTCCTGTCGTTCGTGCTGTCGCTCGCCTGAAGATGGCCGCTCCGTTCTCCCTCCTGACCCGCCGCACTTTCCCGCGGCACTTCCCATGGCCGGGCCATTGACGCTTGCCCTGCGAGCGGGTAATCCGGAGTACATGACTCCAACAGGATTAACGCAGGATGCCGGCTGGGAAATGGGAGTCCGCAAGACGGTTCCGGCCCCGTTGCCCCAGGTCTGGGATTTCCTCATCGGCGAGGGTCTGCCGCTGTGGCTGGGCGAAACGGCCCTCGGCACCCGCCGCCGCGACCAGTATGAAACCGCGGATGGCACCCGGGGCGAAATCCGCAGTTTCCACCCGCATGAGCGGATCAGGCTGACCTGGGAGCCGCAGGACTGGGATCACGATTCCATCCTGCAGATCACGCTGATGCAGGTCCAGGCAGGGACTACCATCGGCTTCCACCAGGAGCATCTGGCCAGTGCCGCGGAGCGGGAGAAGATGCTGGACCACTGGCACGATGTTGCCGATCGGATCGCCGCCGCGCTAGGCAAGCGGCGCACGCGTTAGGACGGCCCTGCCGCCAGGGCGCGGCCCGAGGTGCGGACACTTCCCTGGGTTTAGGGCGCAACCCCGTACGAAGGTTCGCGCTTCTTCACCCAGCCGATGGCCGCCGTCGTAAGCGGAACGAAGAGGAACTCAACCAGGGTCTTGTAGACAAAGCCGACGACGACGTAGTTCACGAACGTCGGGATGTCGGTAATGCCGATGACCGAGGCCGCGATCGAGCAGAAGATCAGGGTGTCCGCGAATTCGCCGACGCCGGTGGAGCCCATCAACCGTGCCCAGAGCTTGCGCTCCCCGAAGCGCTCCTTCATCTTGACCAGCACCCACGAATTCAGCGTCTGGCCGACTAGGAAGCCCAACAGGCTGGCGAGCACAATCAGCGGCACCGGGCCGAGGGCCAGCTCCAGCGCTTCCTGCTTGGCGATGCCGAAATCGTCGTTGAAGCCGGGCAGCGCGATGATGATCCAGTAGCAGAGCGAGGCGAAAACCGACAGGGCGAACGTGGTGAGGATGGCCTTGCGCGCCACCTTGAAGCCGTACACCTCGCTGACCACGTCGCCCAGGATGTAGGCCAGCGGGAAGAGGAAGAAACCGCCGTCAGTGATGATCGGGCCGATGGCCACACCCTTGGACGCGCCGATGTTGGACAGGATCAGCACTACGGCCATGGCCGCGAGCATGATGCCGAAGTACGGGCTGCCGATCGAGGCGAACTTGGCCGGAGCATGGCCGGGGCGGGATTTCTGCAGGTCAGTCATGGTGGTTTTGTACCTTTTTAGAAGTAGTGGTTCGCGCAGCGCCGCGATGCTGCCGGTGTGGCCGGCGTCGAAAGCGTTGGCTGTATTAGCACTGGGCCCGTCTGCACCCGGACCGGCATCAATTCTCCCACGTCGCCGGATGAGTGGTTGCGTTACGGGCGCTTCGATCTATTCTGGGGTTAGACCCTCAGTCCGGCGCCGGCAGGGGACAGTGCCGCGGCGACTGTCACTGACCTCGGAAGGGGCACGCAATGACGCAGGACGGGACCAATGCGGATCCGCTCGAGCCGGGCCTGCCCGAGGACGAGCAGTTCGCGGACGAACTGCTGGATCACAAACAGAGCCACCGCGTCACGTTCGGCCCGTTGGCGTTCTTCACCGGTTTCTTCGTCACCATCGCGGCCTTCTCGCTAACCCTGATACTGATCTCGATCGCCGGCGGCACGTTCAGCTGGCGGCAGGTCTGGCCGACCTTCGGCATTGCGTTCGTGGTGCTGCTCTATGCCGCCGGCATCGGCCTGATCATCGGGGCACCCATTGCCTTCCTGCTGGGCCTGGCGCTGCGGCCGGTCCGGCGCCAGTGGGTCCACGTGCTGGTGTTCTTCGTGGTCATTACCCTGGTGGCCTGGCTGATCTTCAGCGTGATGTACGGCGGGGCCGCGTGGGAGACGCTGCTGCTGGCCGCGCTGATCGGGCTGTGCGCCGCGATCGGCCGGGCCTCCGTGTGGAAGCTCGTGACCGTCTACGACTGAGGCGGGTGCCGGTGCGGTGCGGCCGGGTCCGGCCTCTCCGGTGCGCGCCGGCCAAACGTCCTGGCTGAGCGCCGTCGTCCCGCCGGTTGGCCATCGGCGGGGGTCACGGTGGAAAATGGACGCATGCCTTCTTCCACTGACATTTCCGCCGACGCTGCCCTGACCGCCCGTCCCGCTATCACCCTGACTATTGCGGGCTCGGAAGCCACCGGCGGCGCCGGTGCGCAGGCAGACCTGAAGACTTTCCAGCAGCTCGGCACCTACGGCATCACCGCCCTCACGTGCATCGTGTCCTTCAATCCGCAGGACAACTGGAACCACCGCTTTGTTCCGGTCGACGCAAACGTCATCGCCGATCAGCTCGAAGCCATCCAGACCTGCTACGCAGGCTCGTTGAAGTCCGTCAAGATCGGCATGCTCGGCTCCCCCGCCACCATCGACACCGTGGCCACGGCTCTGGGCAACCAGGAGTGGGACAACATCGTGCTGGACCCCGTGCTGATCTGCAAGGGCCAGGAACCCGGCCACGCGCTGGACACCGACCAGGCGCTCAAGGCCCAGGTCCTGCCGCTGGCCACCTTCGTCACCCCCAACCACTTCGAGGCCGAATCCCTGTCCGGCATCACCATCAACAACGTCGAGGATCTGGAAAAGGCCGCCCGCATCATCCACGAAGCCTCCGGCGCTGCCGTGCTGGCCAAGGGCGGCGTACGCCTCGAGGGACCGGACGCCGTGGATGTCTTCTTCGACGGCGAGACCCTGGAAGTGCTCAGCGCGCCGAAGATCGGCGAGGTGGCCGTCAGCGGCGCCGGCTGCTCACTGGCCGCGGCGGTAACCGCCGAACTGGCCAAGGGCGCCACCCCGCTGGAGGCCGCGCGGACCGCCAAGGCCTTCGTGACCGAGGGCATCAAGGCGCGCGTCTCCTCCCACGCCCCGTTCGACGCACTGTGGCAGGGCTTCGCCGGCTAAAGCCGATTGCGGCGGCCGGTCCGGTCGCCGGACCGGTCGCTTTCAGGCCTTCCCGCCCCATGTCCGCCCGCCTTTCAGGCCTTCCCGCCCTCTGTCCGCCCGTTCAGACCCACGTTCAGGCTTATCGGTCCAACTTTAGGCTTCAAGCATGGCGCTGACTTGGGACGATGTTTGGGGCGCGTTTTAAACATGGGTCGTTAGCGGGGACCAGGTGGAACGACGACGGCGGGGGCCGTGTCGGGCAGAGGTCCCAGGGATTCCGCCGGTCAGAGGTCCCGGGGATTCCGTGTGTCGCGCCGGATCGGGTGGTCCGCCGGGACCTCCACCAGCACGATGCGCACGCCGTCCGGATCGGCGATCCACATTTCCAGCAGCCCCCACGGTTCTTCCACCGGCGCACGCAGAATCTCCACCCCGGCGGCCTGAAGGTTCTTCCACTCAGCCTCAATGTCGCGGACCTGGACCCACAACTCCAGCCGCCCGGCGCCCTCATCCCCGCGCTGCCCGGAAACCTCCAGCAGACCATTGCCCAGGAAGAAGACGATGCCGGGGCTTTCAGGATCGCCGAATTCACGGTAGACGGCCAGCCCCAGAACGTCGCGGTAAAAGGACTGGCTCTTCGCCGAGTCGGAAGGCCGCAGAAGTATGCGGCTGCTCAATGGCTCCATTCCGCGATCTTGTCCCAGCCATCCCCGGGCGTCAACCGCCGGCAGGTCAGCGGCGGTGCGTCGGCGCTGTCCCGTTTGGGGACGGGAAGCGGAACAGCCAGCCCTCCCGAACTCCCCTCAGCGGGAGTACTCTAGGGCCAGCGCCGATGCTGCTTCGACGAAGGAGAAGGCTGTGCCCGGGAACTATGTCGCCACCTCGACAATCTTGATCGACGCTCCGACGAGCCAAGTCTGGTCCGTCATCACCAACCCCGAATCGATCCAAGAGTTCATGTTCGGCACCACCGTCGTCACTGACTGGACCGTTGGCAGCCCGATCAGTTGGCGCGGTGAGTGGAAGGGCAAGGCATACGAGGACAAGGGCGTAATCCTTGAAATCGACTCCGGAAAGCGGCTGGTACACACGCATTTCAGCCCGCTCTCCGGCCAGGCGGACGTGCCGGAGAATTACCACACGCTGACCTGGACGCTGGAGAACAAGGCAGACAAGACCAAACTGACGCTCTCGCAAGACAACAACGCCAGCGCCGAAGAGGCGGAGCATTCAAAGGGCATGTGGGACAGCCTGGTCCAGGGCGTAAAGACAGTCGCCGAGCGCAGCTAGCGCACCCACCTACCCCTTGACTGCCCCTCGCAACGACTGCCACCATAAACGGCACATGGCGCAGCGTTGCGCAGCATGCGCAACTGAAGAGTTCGGACTGGCGCCAAACTCTCGAAGGAGCAGCACCTCATGTCACAGACCATTCCCGGTTCGGGTCCCGCCCGGCAGGCCGCCGCGAACCTGCCAGGCCCCGTCCCGCATCCCGAGATCACGCTCTACACCCGGCTGCGGAAATCGCCCTACTTCTGGAAGTCCCGGGAGCACGGCGTCGCCGCCTACAGCGTGTACAACCACACCTACCACCCGCGCCACTACGGCGATCCGGTCAGCGAGTACTGGTCCTTGCTGAACGATGTCACCCTGTGGGACGTCGGCGTGGAGCGGCAGCTGCAGATCAGCGGCCCGCAGGCTTTCGACTTCGCCAACATGCTCACCCCGCGCGACCTGACCAAGTGCCAGGTAGGCCAGTGCAAGTACGTCTTCATCACCGCTCCTGACGGCGGAATCATCAACGATCCCATCCTGCTCCGCGTGGCGGAGGACAAGTTCTGGCTCTCGCTCGCAGACAGCGACGTCCGCCTCTGGGCCATGGGCCTGGCGCACGCCGGCGGCTGGGACGTCACCGTCGAGGAGGTCGACGTCGCACCGGTCCAGATCCAGGGCCCCAAGGCCAAGGGGCTGATGAGCGACCTCTTCGGGCCCCAGATCCTCGATATGCCTTACTACCACCTGCAGCACCACACGCTCAACGGGATGGACGTCGTCGTCAGCCGAACCGGCTACACCGGCGAGATCGGCTACGAAATCTACCTCTACAACGCCACCCTGAACGCCGGAAAGCTGTGGGATACGATCTGGGAAGCCGGGCAGCCTCACGACCTCCGCGTGATCGGCCCCTGCCACATCCGCCGGATCGAAGCCGGCATGCTGGCGTACGGCTGCGACATCACCCTGAACACCAATCCGCTGGAGGTCGGCTACGACTACGACTGGATGGTGGATCTGGACCAGGACGCCGACTTCGTTGGCAGGGAGGCACTCCGCAAGGCCCGCACCGACGGGATCGGCCGGCTCATGGTCGGCGTGGAGATCGGCGGCGACCCGCTGGGCAGCTACAACGACGGATCGATGATCGAGCCGTTCCCCATCACGACCCACGGCGGCGTCCCGGCCGGCGAAGTCACCAGCGCGTGCCACTCCCCGCGCTTGGAACGCAACATCGGCCTGGCCATGGTCACGATCGCCCACAGCCGCCTCGGCACGGAACTCACCATTCATACGCCCGACGGCGAACGCCCGGGAACCGTCGTCCAGAAACCTTTCGTGGATCCCACCAAGGCAACGCCCAAGGACTGAGCAGCCGCCGCCAAGCACCGCATTATTACGACGCCGGCACGCGTCTTACGTGGCCGGCGTCGCCTTTGAGCGCCTGCGGATAATGTGGACGGAAAGACCCGAAGGCGGAAGGAGAGCTGTGGCGGCCCCGGTCATGACTCGGCAGCGAACCGATGCGGCGTGGATCGTCGTCGTGCTTGCGGGCATTACCGCAGCCATGCACATCTGGAAGCTGCCGTCGGCGATCCCCGTCATCCAGGCCGAGCTGGACATGTCCCTGGTGGAGGCCGGAGTGCTGCTGGGCCTCGTGCAGGTGGCCGGTATGGCGGGCGGACTGGCCGTCTCCCTGTTCGCCGAGATGATCGGCGCGCGCCGCTGCCTGCTGATCGGACTGGGCCTGCTGTTCGTCGGCTCCGTGGTGGGCGGTTTCGCGGAGACCGCCGGACTGCTGATGGCATGCCGCGCCGTGGAAGGCGCCGGCTTCCTGCTGGCTACCGTCGTCGCACCCGGCCTGATCCGCGCCAACACCCCTCTGCGCAGGGTCAACACCGCCGTGGGTTTCTGGAGCGCCTACCAAGGATGCGCCACGTTCGTTGGTTTGATCGCGAGCGCGCTGGTGCTGCAGGTGACGGACTGGCATACCTGGTGGTGGATCATGGCAGCCCTGACGCTGGTGCCGGTGCCGCTGGTGCTCGCGTTTGTCCCGAAGGATCCGGCGGGCGACGGCAACGGACCGAAGGCAGCGGTGCAGCGGATCGGCGTGACCGTGCGGTCGCCGAAACCGTGGGTGGCCGGCGTCGTCTTCGGTTGCTACACCATCCAGTGGATGGCCGTGGTCGGTTTCCTGCCCACTGTCTACCAGCAGAACGGCGTCACCGGGATCTGGCCGGGCGTGCTCAGCGCGGTGGTGGGCGGCCTGAATGCGGTCGGCGCCATCGCCACCGCTCCCCTGCTGCAGCGCGGCGTCACCGCCCGCCGGCTCATCATCCCCACCTTCATCCTCATGGGTACGACGTCGTTGCTCACCTTTGCGGTGGACTGGACCGCGGTGCCGCGAGGCATTGCAATCCAGTTCGCTTGTGTGGCGGCCTTCTCCCTGGTGGGGGCCGCGATTCCCTCCACGCTCACGCGGATGGCAGTGGATCTGGCGCCGCCCGGCGGCTCCACCCCCGCGGCCATGGGCCTGATGCAGCAGATCTTCAACGTCGGCAATTTTACCGGGCCGGCCATCGTCGCCTGGCTGGCCACTGCCACCGGCGGGTGGGACTCCACTTGGTGGATGACCTGTACCTTCGCCGCGCTCGGGATCGGGCTGAGCCTCTACCTGAGCGAGAAGCGCCTCGGCCTGAGCTTCGCACACCGCTAACTGCACCCCGGCGCGCAACTGCCGCTAGTTGCACCGGCATCAAGCGTGGATGCCCGCGCTCCATTGCTCCCCGACGGCAAGCAGCATCGACTGGAACGCAACCTCCGCCGGCGCCCGCACCCGGTCGTGGCGTTGGGCCAACATGACCCGCCGCGACGGCACGGAATCACCCAATTGCAGCACCCTGACCCCAGGATGCTGATTGACGACGGCGGTCTGCGGCGCCAGCGCGATGCCGAGTCCGACGCTCACCATCGCCTGCGCTTCCTGGTAGTCGTTGGCCTGGAAAGCAATATGGGGTGCGAAGCCGGCGGAATTGCAGCTCCGTTCGAGCACCTCGGCCACCGGATGCTCGTTTGCCCGGACTATCCACTGTTCCTGGGCAAGATCGGCCATCTCCACTTTGCCCATCCCTGCCAGCCTGTGTTCGGCGCCGACTACCAGCACCGTGGGTTCGACGAAGACCTGCGTGAGCTCGAACATTTTCGGATCGAGCCGGTGCCAGTCGTACTCCCAGAGAAGGCAGAGCCCCACTTCGCCTTTGGCAAGCAGTTCCACCAGTCCTTCAAGCCTGCTGCTGCGTACATCCAGCCGGATGGCAGGGTACTCGCGGCGGAACCTGCTGATAACGATCGGCAGGAAGGATCCTCCCAGAGTTGGGAAGGTGCCCAGGCTCAAGCTGCCGCGCTTGAGCCCCGCGATCTGCGCAAGGTCCGCAACCGCCGCATCCATTTCCCTCAGGATGGAGCGGGCATGGCTGGCAAGGACGTGACCGGCGTCGGTGGGGACCATGCCGCGGGAGCGGCGCTGAAGCAGCGGTTGCCCCACCTCTTCCTCAAGTTTGCGCAGCTGCTGGGACACCGCCGAGGGGGTATAGAACAACTCGTCAGCCGCGGCGGTAACCGAACCGGTCTCGACAACCTTCAGTAATATCTGCAGTCTCTTGATATCCAGCATGCCGCCTCCTTAAGCGCTGCTTCAACATACTGTAGAAAATGAGATTCGGCTACATGCTCCTTGCTGCCCCACCCGCTTCGCGGCTCGCGACAGGGCGTCTTTCCGGCAAAGAGTGTCCCCTAAGCCTTCAGTTGCCAATGAATGAAGGAGTACTACATGGAAGTCTACTTTTGGTAACTGGTAATTAACTCTTGCTGCCCTCACTATCGAATCAACAAACTTCGTGGGCCCCATCACATCTGGGGAACCCACTCTCCGATTCGTAAAGTAGGTGAGGACAATTACCAGATCAGTCGACGCCGTCTGGATGCGCGGCGGAACCAGCAAGTGCTGGGTGTTCGAGCGCGAGCAGTTGAATATCCCCGGCTACACGGTGGACGAGGTCCTGCTTCGTCTTTTCGGCAGCCCCGATTCACGACAGGTCGACGGCGTTGGGGGTGGGACCTCGACAACTAGCAAGGCCGTCATCCTGTCCCCTTCCCAGGAACCGGATACGGATGTTGACTACACATTCGCCCAGGTCGGCATTGACGAAGGCAAGGTCGATTGGGGCAGCAACTGCGGCAACTGTTCCGCCGTAGTCGCCCTCTACGCCATGGATCGCGGCTGGGTCCGGCCGCAGGCGGACGAGACACTGGTCCGCGCCCTCAACACGAACACGCAACAGCAGATTGTGCAGCGGGTCGCGACGCCGGGCGGCAGGTGGGAGCCCGAACTCGACACGATGATTCCCGGGGTACCTTTCCCCGGCACCGAGGTAGGTTTGGGCTTCGTCGAACCGGCAGGCAAAACCACCGGCAGCCTTTTGCCAACAGGCAACGCGGCCGACCTGCTGATGGTGGACGGCCGCTTCGTCGAAGCCTCAATGGTTGATGCCGGCGCGCCGCTCGTGATCATTTCCGCCACCACAGCGGGACTCGGCGAGACGGATTTCCGCGAGTGGGGCCTGGAAGTACTCCCCGAACTGGAGAATCTGGACGCGATCCGCCGCGTGGGCGCCGTAGCCATGGGCCTGTCCGCCACGCCGGAGAGCGCCGAACGAGCCATCCCCAAGCTGGCCATCGCCGCGCCGCCGGACAGCCCGGGCGAGGCCGACGTCCAGATCATGATGCTCTCCATGGGCAACCCCCACCCCGCCCTGGCCATCACCGGGAGCATCGGCCTGACGCTGGCCGCGGGCACCCCCGGCACAGTTGTCGAACGTGCCCTCAAGTCACCGGCGGAAACTTCCTTGAATATCCGCACCCCGGCAGGAATCATTTCCACGTGGCGCAGCACCATGGACGGCAGCGAAATCGTCGGCTCCGTCCGCACCGCCAGGATCCTGGCCCGTGCTTCGCTTCCGTTGCCCCCGCTGCCTGCTGCGAAGGCGCAGGCAGCGGAATCTGCCAGGCCCAGCCAGTCAAAGGAGACACCGATGGTCCAGCTGCCCCATGAGACGCCAAATAACGACGGCGGCAACGGGCGCGATGAGCTGCCGCCCGCCGACAACGAATTGGCCGAACTTGCCGATCCGCCGCAGCATTCGCGCCGCACCGTGCTGACCGCCGTCGGGCTCTTCGCCGCGCTCGGCCTGGGCACCACCGTATTCGGCGGCGGACTGCTGCGGCCGCCCGTCACGACTGCCGACGGGGACTACGCCGGGGAGACCATCAAGATGGTTATCCCGCTGGCGGAGGGCGGCGGCACCGATACCTGGGCCCGTTTCATCGGCACGGAGATGGTCCATTTTGTTCCCGGCGTACCCGGATTCGCGCCGACCAACGAGTCCGGCGGCGAAGGCATCACCGGAAGCAACCACTTCGCCACCTCCGCTAAGGACGACGGCACGGAGCTGCTGGTCAGCACCGCAACCACCGTGGTTCCCTGGGTTCTCGGCCGGCATGCGGTCAAGTACTCCTTCAGCGACCTGACTCCGGTTCTGGTCAACGGGACCGGCGGAGTCATCTATGCCCGGACCGCCGCCGGCATCAAGTCCGTCAAGGATCTGATCGGACGCGACAAGCCGCTGGTCTTCGGCGGCATCAGCGCGACCGGCCTCGACCTCACCACTCTCGTCGCCTTCGACCTGCTCAAGGCGGAGACCACGGCCACCTTTGGTTTCGAGGGCCGCGGGCCGGTCAATCTGGCGCTCCAGCGCGGGGAGATCGATATCGACTACACCACCACCTCCTCCTATGGCTCGGCCGTCGAAGGCATCGCCGAGGAAGGAAAGGCCGTAGTACTGATGTCCTTCGGCCAGCTGGACGCGGGCGGCAAGGTCATCCGCGATCCGAACTTCCCCGACGTCCCCACCGTCGTCGAGGTCTACCGCGAGCTGCACGGGACCGAGCCGAGCGGCGAAAAGCTCGAAGCGTACAAGACACTGCTCGGCCTGACCTACACGTACCAGAAGGGTCTGTGGGCGCCCGCCGGCACCCCGGACGAAGCCGTGAAGCTGCTGCGCGAGTCCGCCCACAAGATGGCCTCGGACAAGGCCTTCAATGCCAAGGCAGACAAGATTCTGGGCGGCTACCCGATTACGGCCGATGCACAGTTGCCCGCACGCGTGGCCGAGGCCTACACGGTGACGGATGCAACCAAGAAATATGTGCTGCGCCTGCTCAAAGACACCTACGACATCGAAGTCGACTAAGGAATAACAATGCTTGATTCAGCTATGGCCGCATTGGCCTCATTGGCGGACCCGGCGCTGCTGTTAATGCTGCTCGTCGGCGTTGTGGCAGGCCTGGTCATGGGCCTCATCCCGGGCCTCGGCGGCACCGGAGCGGTGGCGATCCTGCTGCCCATTACCTTCGGCATGGAACCCGCCCCGGCACTGGCCCTGCTCATCGGAGCCCTCGCCGTCGTCCATACCTCGGACACCGTCTCGGCGGTATTGCTGGGCGCACCGGGATCGGCGTCGGCATCGGTGACGATGCTCGACGGCTACTCAATGGCCCGCAAGGGCCAGGCCAAACGTGCACTCAGCCTAGCTTTCCTCTCCTCCATGGCGGGCGGCCTCATCGGTGCCGTTGGCCTGACACTGGCGATCCCGCTGGCCCGGCCGCTGGTGCTCTCCTTTGCCAGCCCGGAACTGTTCATGCTGACCGTCCTCGGCGTCGCGCTGGCCGCAGTTCTCTCGCGCGGCAACGTAGTGAAGGGCCTGGTCGCCGGCCTCCTGGGCCTCCTGCTCGGCATGGTGGGCACCTCGCCCACAACAGCCGAAGAGCGCTTCACCTTCGGCAGCCTGTTCCTCGGCGACGGGCTCTCCCTGGTCGCCGTCGCCCTGGGCATCTTCGGCCTCGCCGAGATCGCTTCGCGGGCCAGCCAGCGGCGCGGCGAAAATGCTCCGGTCAAGGTCACGGGCGGCTGGGGCTCGGGTATCCGCGAGTGGCTCACCCACTGGTCGCAGGTCATCCGCGGCTCGCTGATCGGCATCTGGGCCGGCGTGCTTCCGGGCGTCGGCGCCACCGCCGGCACCTGGCTGGCCTACGGCCAGGCCGTGGCCACGGCAAAAGACAAGCGCAAGTTCGGCAAGGGCGACCCGCGCGGCATCGTCGGGCCGGAAAGCGCCAACAACTCGGTGGAGGCCGGGGACCTGATCCCCACCCTGCTGTTCGGTATCCCCGGCGGCGTCCCCTCCGCAATGCTCCTCGGCATGCTGCTGACCTACGGGATCCAGCCGGGACCGTCCATCATCACCGACCATCTTGACCTGATGTACCTGATCGTCTGGTCCTTCGCCATCGCCTCCGTGCTCGGTGCGCTGTTCTGCTTCCTGACCGTTCGCCCGCTGGCCTCGCTGACCAAAGTTCCGTTCGCCGTCCTGGCATCCGGCCTCGTTGCGATCATGCTGCTGGGCTCCTTCCAGGAGGGCGGCCAGCTGGGCGACCTCTGGGTCATGGTGCTGCTGGGCGTGGCCGGCTGGGTCCTGAAGTCCACCGGCTTCCCGCGGGCTCCGTTCCTGATCGGCTTTGTCCTGGCCATTCCGCTGGAACGCTACTACTTCCTGACCGACAGCCTGTACAACGGGTTCGAGTGGATGCTGCGTCCGGGCACCATGGTTTTCCTGGCGGTCCTGGTGCTGCCGATCCTGTGGAACATCTTCAAGTGGATCCGTGCCCGCCGCCGGCTGGACCGCGACGACGACCCGACGCAGGAGAATGCTGTCGACGCCGAAAGCCCGCTGAAGAACTCCACCTGGTCGCTGGCCACCGCACTGGTAGTCATCGTGATCTTCGCCGGCTCGCTGGTCATCTCCTCCGGTTTCTCCCCGGAAGCGCGGCTGGTGCCGCAACTGGTGGGCTGGGGCGGCCTCATCATGGGCCTTGCCCTGCTCTGCCAGGAAATCCTGATCCGGCGCCGGGCCAGGCAGCCCCAAGCCGCCATGGCCACCCAGGTTATGGCGGAAGCGGCGGCGTCGTCGTCCATCGCCACCGGGTCCACGGGCTCCGTTCATGCCACCGGCTCGGCTGGTTCCGCCGGGTTCCCCGGCTCAACCGCTAGGGAATCGATTTCCCCGGCAGGCACTGGGACAGGCTCCCGCCGGGCCGCCGGCGCAGTGGCCACGGCCGTGCCTTCGGCGAAGTCCGCAACCGGCGAAGCTCCTGCGAGCGGTCAGGCGTCACCAGGGTATGGACCCGGCTGGACCAAGGAGGCAGGGTTTGCCTTCAAGACGTTCGGCTGGATGGCAGGGTTCCTGGTTTTGATCGGCATCCTTGGCTACCTCGTTGCCGTCATGATCTTCGTTCCGGCCTTCCTGCTCATCGTCGCCCGGGCCAAAACCAAGACGACGATCATCTACACGGCGGTTCTCTACGTGGTACTGCTGGCCCTGCCGACACTCCTGCCCATCGATCTGCCGCAGGGCTGGCTCAGCCAGCTTGTCGGCTGAGCCAGCGAACCATACGGAAACGAAAGGAACCACCGATGACAATCCTCGCCTGCTTTACCGACAGTCCTGAAGGCCGGACTGCCGTTCGCCGCGCAGTCGAAGAAGCCGGACGGCTCGACTCCGATGTGCTGATCGCGAATATCGACACGGATCGGCGGGAGCTGTCGCTGGCGGAGTTGGACATCGATCCGGCCTCGTTCAGCAGCGGGGGCCGCACGGTTGCCGTGTTGCCGCCGTCGTCGGTCATCCATGACGCCGCGGATCTGGTGCTGCAGACCGAGCAGGAGCGCAAGGTCGCACTGATCGTCCTGGGCCTGCGCCGGCGTTCGCGGGTGGGAAAGCTCATCCTCGGCAGCCACGCGCAGCGGATCCTGCTCGACGCCGGCTGTCCGGTCCTCACCGTCAAGGCAAACTGACCGGGAAATAAACTCGTCCCCGGGCATTGCACGCAAGCGATGCCCGGGGACGGGTGGTTTAAGGCCTCAGGCCCGGACCACCGGCAGGTCGCTCCACTCGGTGGTGTAGCGCGGAGAGGAGAAGTCCCGCTTCATGGACCAGGCGGCCGGAACGGCCAGCCCGCCCTGGCCGAGGCCGATGGCCGCTTCGCCGAACTTCGCCCGCACGCTGCCGAGCAGGTCGCCGATGTGCCGCTGGTCCAGATCACTGACAAACGGGTCCAGCGTCTGCTGCCCGTCGGCCGGCTCGAGTCCGGTAAACAAAACGCCCGCCCGCACATACTGGGTCCCTTCAGAGATGCAGGTGCGCATCGTCGCCACCGCGGCCCGGGTCAGCTGGATGGGATCCTGTGTCGGCACCGGCAGCCGCGCGGATGCAGAGGGGAAGGACTTCTCCCCGCCGGCAAAGCGGCTGGTTCCCGCGGTCACGGTGAGCACCGAGGCGTTCAAACCCTGGGCCGCCATCCGGGCGGCACCTCGCTGGGCGTAGACCGCCATGACCTGGTCCATCTCCTCCGCAGTGGTCACCGGCGTCGAGAAACTGCGCGAGAACATGATCTGCTGTTTGTCGGCCCGTTCCTCGGAATGCGGGATGCAGGCGGTCCCGTTCAATTCCAGTACCGTCCGTTGGAGCACCACCGAGAACCGCTTGCGGATCAGCTGCGGGTCCGCCGCCTTCAGGTCCGCCACGGTCTCGATCCCCATCGCATTCAGCCGCTTCGCGGTCCGTCCACCCACGCCCCACAACCCCGTGACCGGCACGCGCGACTGGATTCGCGCGACCTCCGCGGCCGGCATGGAGTCCAGCGAGCAGACGCCTTGCATGTGCGGGTTTCGCTTGGCAATGTGGTTCACAAACTTAGCCAGCGTCTTGGTTCCGGCTACTCCTACACACACCGGCACGCCGACGTGCCGCATGACGGCCGACCGGATCCGTGCCGCCGTCCCGAGCAGCTGCCGCTCGTCCCCGGGCAGCCCCAGGAAACACTCGTCGATCGAGTACACCTCCTGCCAGCTGCCGAACCGGCCCAGGACCTCCATCACCCGCGCGCTCAAATCACCATAGAGCTCGTAGTTGCTGGAACGGGCAACCAGCCCCCATCGCCCAGCCTCCGGGGCCACCTTGAACCATGGCGTTCCGGTGGCGATGCCGAGCTGTTTCGCTTCTTCGGAGCGCGCCACCACGCAACCATCGTTATTGGAAAGTACGACGACGGGACGCCCCTCGAGCGCGGGGTCGAAGACCCGCTCGCAGGAGACATAAAAATTGTTGACGTCCACCAGCGCGATCCGCCCGCCGGGGAGTGATGGTTCGCTAGACATGGTGCAGGCACCGGGTGACGACGCCCCAGATGCTCAAGTCGGCGAGCTCGGGCACTTCGGTGGGGACTCCGCCGTCGTCCGTCTGCAGTCTGACGTGGTCGCCGGAGAGATGCAGGCGCCGGATGAGCAGTTCGCCGTTAACCACCGCCACCACCACGGAGCCGTCCCGCGGGGTAAGGGACCGGTCCACGATGAGCTCATCGCCGTCGCTGATGCCCGCCGCCGCCATGGAATTGCCGCTTACCCGCATGACGAAGGTGCAGGTGCGGTCGCGGATCAGATGCCGGTTCAAGTCGATACCGCCGTGGAAGTAGTCCTGGGCAGGAGAAGGAAAACCGCGCGCATCCCCGGGCCCGCCGCCGTCGTTCATCTCCGGACCTGAACTGGATGGTGAAGGCGTCTCCATACCGAACACAGCAGCCGCCACCCTTCGAATCTATCTTCGATAGATAACCTTACCACCGGGTGGACAGGGATTTCTTGAGCTAATTTTGCGCAAGAACGGAACCTTGGCTTGAGTTGCCGCTGGCACGATTATGGTCATAGACGATGGGGACAGCACAGATTCGGGTACGAGTTCCGAGCATCTCCTCGGTTGAGTCAGACAGGGTGGGGGCCCTTCAAATGAACGAACCAACAGACAAGCGTCCATGCATCGTGATCATCAGCGGCCAGCTGCTGTTCGCAGAACTGCTCTCCGGCGCGCTTGCATCCCACAACCTAATGTCCGGAGGCTTTGCAGGCAATGCGGCGGAAGGCATCGAGCTGTGCCGTAACCTGCACCCGGAGGCCGTGGTCCTTGACTACCGGCTACCCGACGGCGAGGGCTTGGAGGCGGCCGAACAGATCCTGTCCGATTCACCGGCTGCGCGGATCATCCTGCTGACCGCGCATCCGTCGCACGACCTGCTGGGCCGCGCGGCCGACCTGGGCATCTGCGGACTGCTGCCGCTGCACGGCACAGTCGATTCGCTGTTCGATGCGATTGAGCACGCCCGGCCCGGCGCCATGGTGATCCATCCGTCCTTCCTCGTACCGGTCACGCCACCCAGTGGCGTTGCTGGCCTGCCGACCTTGAGCAGGCGCGAACGGCAGGTTCTGGCGCTGCTGGCCGAAGGCTGCGACGTCAAGACTTCTGCCAAGCGGCTGAATGTCACGATCAGCACTTGCCGCGGATATGTGAAGTCCGTGCTGTCCAAGCTGGACGCGCACACCCAGCTCGAAGCGGTGGCCGTGGCCAGGCGGATGCAACTGCTGGAACCGGCCCAGCCCATTTAAAGAAAGATTCCTTTAGGCAAATGTTCCAACTGGGATCCCCAGAATAGGGGGTCCGTTGGGGATTGATTTTTGGGACTGAGATTTTTCGAAGGATGACAGGGCAAGCTTTGTCCTATCTTGATCCCCAGAAACCCGCTGACACTGGTCCCGAAGTGATCAAGACTCCGGAGTCCGGCGAAGCTCGCCCCAGCCCGCCGGGCTCCGGACCCGCCCACCAAGGGGCAGATGTACCAAGCCCTTATTCGACTGACGGTGCCAGAGCAGTAGCCCTTATGAACCAACCCGGCTCCGCGGGGTGTCGGAAACAAGACGCCGGCATTCAGGGGTTACCGAAGGGAGCTGAGACCTCATCCGGATCCAGCTCGGGACGGTAACGCACGTAGCGCAGAGGGTGCCGAAATGACCGCCCTGACCAGGACGTATCGGCGGAAACCTCGACGACGATGGGCTCGATGAGGGTAAGTTCCGTCTCTCCCCCGCTTGCGTTGAACCGGTCCATGGCGGTGGACTTCACGCGGTGCGGCCACGGATGCTCCCCGGCCGGCGGCTGCAGCCGCGACCCCAGAAGCTTGGCCGCCGCCGGCTTGAGCGGAACAGACCGCCCCACTATCCGCAGCTCACCATCGATGGGCAGGCCGGCGACAATTGCCTGTGGCCTGGCCATCGGACCGATGACGGCTGCGCAGACGACGTCCAGTGTTTCCCTGTGCTTGACCTTGAGCCACTGGCGCTGGCCGCCGTCGTAACTTTGACCGGTGCCTTTGATCACCAGGCCTTCGACGCCGGTTGCCGGCAAATCCCGGAACCAGCCGGCGGCTATTTCCGGATCGGCGGTTACCGGGGACAACTCCAACGGGCCGGACCATTCCTTGGCCAGCTCCTCAAGCAGTGCGCGGCGGTCGTGCAGCGGCTCCCGTCGAATATCATGGCCAGCCACGGCGAGAAGATCGAAGGCGACGAAGTGCGCGGGCTTGTCCTGCACCTGACGCAACAAGGAACGGGCGGAGGCACTCAGTCGCTGCTGCAACAGCGAGAAGTCCAGCCGGTCCTGCGACCAGATCACCGCCTCGCCGTCCAGCAGACATCCTGGTGGCAGTTGCTCCTGGGCAGCTGCCACCAAATCCGGGAAGTAGCGGGTGAGGTCCTTGCCCTGGCGGGACTGCAAGGACGTGGCATCACCGTCCCGGCCGATGAGGAGCCGGTAGCCGTCCCATTTGGGTTCAAAGAGGCAACCGCCGGGCAGGGCATCCGGTTTCGGGATCGATGGGACGCTACGGGCCAACGCCACATCCAGCGGTGGCCGCAGCTCCGGCGGCAGGCGGTCGGACACTAAGCGAACCGGAATGCCATGCCTACACCGCTGCTCCGGCAGGACGGCCGTTCGATGCCCTGCGCAGCAGTTCGTTCGCGTCCCTGCGGTCGAGTTCCTGCCGGATCTCGTCGACGCGGAATTCCGTCTCGCGGTCGGGGGAACCTGCACGCTGATATTCCAGATCCAGCTGCCGGTGCAACAAGCTGTTGAGCACATGGAGCCGCGTGTCTGAAAGCGTCGTCAGGTCCATGGGGAAGGGTGCATGCGGCGGCAGACTGCTGGCAGTCATCGAAACACTTACGCTGCTGCCGGCTGTGCCGGCCTGATCGGTTGGCTGCTGCCCGGCAGTTCGCCCTGCATGCAAACGCCTGGATTCGGGGGAAGGACGATGCTCATGCTGCCGATTCCCGCAATCTCCAGCTGTCCCGTCATTTCGCCCAACGCCGTGTAGCCGAGGGCGTCCAGGACATCCTGCTCCAGGTGAGCGGCCTCGCGCAGGTCAAGACTGATCTGCGCATCAGCGGGCAGCCCCTTGGCACGAGTCAGCAGAGGCAGGAGCGCTTTATAGTTCCGGGCGGTTACACAGCCACGGACTTCGATGCGGACCGAAGACATATCGGTATCGAGGCACACGCAGACATTCAAACTATGTTCCATTGGTCCTTCTCAAAGGAATGGGAATTGCGGCGCCTGCTTCACCGCTTCAAGACTAGGCATGAGCCTGTCACGTTCACAATGCCCCGGAGCCTTTTTGAGCCACGGAAGGGGATATTTGCCTCATGCGGAGGCGAGTGCCCTGCGCAAGAACGAGTCGATCACGCTGCCGGCGGTCTCGTAGACAGTGGTGTCATGGCCATCGGCTTGTTTCAATGTGCAGGCCTTGCCGGTCCGGCTCTTGACCCGCTCGTTCAAGCAAATCAGCGCGGACAGTACCTCCTCCAGCTCCGCGTCCTCGTCGGACGTGCAGCGAAGCAGCCGGGCATATGCGGCCTGCAGCAGCGGTCCTGGGTTGCAGCGCAGCTCACGCCGAAACAGTAACCGGCAGTTGTCGTAGGCCTGCAGCGCTTCAATGTAGCGCGCGCCTTGTTCCAGTCCGTCCACCAAAGCGGTCCATGCGCGTTCGTTCAGCGGCTCCGCAGCAACAGCCTGCCGCGCCCAGTGGACGGCTTCGTCCGTTTTTCCCAGCTTCACTGCCATCTCGGCTGCCCTGGCACTGCAGTCGGCGACTTGCGCCGCATGCCGGGCTCGGGCAGATTCCGCCCATTCGAAAGTCAGCTCATCGCTCAGCAAGGGCGCGGACGCCAGGTCCAACGCGCTGACGAGCTTAGGATAAGCCTCCGCCGGCTTGGTGCCATCTGCCGCGCCGATGGTGCGTTCGAACAGGTCAAGATCCACCTGCACCAGCTTCGGGTCCAGAATGTAGCTGCCCTTATCCGTGCGCAGCGGACCGTTTTTCGCCTGCCCGGGCTGGATGTTCCTGCGGATGACACTGACATAGCTTTCCACCGTGGCGCTGGCCGCCGACGGCGGGTTGCCATGCCAAAGGATGTTGATGATTTGTTCCCGCGGGACCGGCCGGCCCAACTGCAGCGCCAAAATTTCCAGGATCTGGCGGGCCTTCGGGCTGCCGAGCTTGGCGGCCGTCAATACCTGCCCGTCCCGCTCCACGCGCAAAGGACCAATGAGTTTGATGGAAATACCCACGGATGGACCAATAGGTCTGTTCATGATGTGCCCCAACCCCCGATAAACCAACGCCCTAGCGGGCATCTGACCTAATAGTCGGCCTCCTGTCACCGGTTCGCCAGCCCACGGTTGAGGGTGGAATGTACCCTCAAATTCGGGGAGCAGGACCCGGGACTTCGGACCCTAGTATTGAAGGAAGAACTGCACCGCTTGGAACGCGCCGGACCGTCGTGTGGCCCGACCAAAGTTTTTTGCAAGTTTTCGGCGAATCATGGCGACATGTCAGCAATAAATGTCAGCACTGACGGCCGCGTAAAAACCGACCGCCGCCGCGTGATCGTCGTTCCCTTGGCGCTCGTGGCTTTGCTCGGACTTGCGTTCGGGTACCTGTTCCTCACCGCAGAGGTAAAAACCAGTACTCCGCTGGGCGCATCTGCCGAGGTTGAAGGCGGGGTGGCCAGCATTACCGGGGTCATACCGCTCGAAAGCGATGGATGGTTGCCGCCCTCTCCTGTGGCTACCCTTCAGAAAGATCCGCAGGAAGGCGCACACCGCGTCCGCATCCAGGTGCAATTCACGGCGTTGGACAAGACCGGCCTGCCGCTGGATCCTGAAGGATTTTTCGTTGACGGACTGGGCTCGGGGATGCCCGGCCCGCTGTGGACCTCGTCGTCCTCCACGACGCTGGCTCAGGGTGAATCCGTCAATACCACCATGGTGTTCGAACTTCCGGACAAGGCCATAGCCCTGGTCCTCGAAGATGCTGCAGGCAGCCGACTCTCCCTCGGCGTCGAACATCATACGGCGGGCTAAGCAGCCTAGCCTGATCCACGAAGTCATCGTTGGGAAGTGACTCGATATGTCAGTAACAAGACGGCAACTCCTCACCTGGGGAGGTCTAGGAGTTGTCGGGGCCGGTTTGGTAACCGTCCCTATTTCTACCGTGACCGCCAAATCGGCGAGCCAACTAAGTTCGAGGGATATGCCTCGGCCCTACAAGGCCGCTTTTACCAGACCGCCAAAGCTCAAGCCGGATTCCGTCAGCTACGAATCCGACGGCACGCCGGTCAACCACTACACGCTCGCAATGCGCCAAGCGCAAGCCCAGATCCTGCCGACCAAAAAAACCGGAATTCTCGGCTACAACGGAATATTTCCCGGTCCGACGATCGAGCTCGACCAGGGCACCAAGGCCGTGGTGCACATGCGCAACCGGATGCCGAAGAACCACCCGCTGTGGAACCACCACCTGTTGGCGGCATCGACGCACCTGCATGGTTCGGCGTCGCTGCCTCAGTATGACGGCTACGCCAGCGATGTCATCCAGCCAGGCTTTTGCAAGGACTACCACTACCCGAATTTCCAGCCTGCACGGACACTTTGGTACCACGACCACGGCGTGCATTTCACCGCACAGAATGTCTATTCCGGGCTGGCCGCGGTGTACGTGATGCATGATCAGGTGGAACGGGAATTGCTGCCGCAGGGCGACTTTGATGTGCCCCTGGTGGTCAGCGATGCGATGTTCGCAGCGAACGGTTCCCTCGCCTACGACGATCGGGAACATTCGGGTTTGTGGGGCGACATCATCTTGGTCAACGGGAAGCCATGGCCGGTGATGAAGGTACAGCCCCGGGTCTACCGTTTCCGGGTCCTGAACGCCTCCATTTCGCGGTCCTACCGGTTCGCCCTCAGCAGCGGCCAGCCCTTCCACATAGTCGGAACGGACGGCGGCCTCGTGCCGGCGACCCAGTCTGTCAAGAATTTCCGCCAGGGCATGGCCGAGCGGTATGAGGTCCTGATCGACTTCAGCAAATATACGCCCGGGACCCGGGTGGAGCTGAAGAATCTTTCCAACGACAACAACCGCGATTACGACCACACCAACAAGGTGATGAGGTTCGACGTCGTTGCTGCCGCCCCCGATATGAAATCGGATCCGAAGTGGAACCATATTCCCACCAAGCTGGTGGACAGTGAAGTCATGTCCCTGACCGACGACGACGCAGACGAAAAGCGCCGTTTCCGGTTGGAGAAGGACGGTGTGGTGGAACCATGGACCTTCAACGGAGTCACGTGGGAAGACGTCATCGCCAGCAATTTCAAACTTGCCAGCGCAGATCCGGCCCTCAATTCCGTGGAAGTGTGGGAGATCGAGAACAAGTCCGGCGGGTGGTTCCATCCCGTGCACATCCACCTGGTCGACTTCCGGGTCCTCAGCCGCAATGGCAAGGCACCTTTTGCCTGGGAGCGCGGGCCCAAGGACGTGGTCTACGTCGGCGAGAACGAAAAAGTGGACCTCGTCATGAGGTTCGGACCGCATGAGGGCCGCTACATGGTCCACTGCCACAACCTGCCGCACGAGGACCACTCCATGATGTTCCAGTTTCGGGTGGGGCTGGGCGAAGACGATCCGGATCCCTGCGATCCCATGACTGCGGCGCCGGCGGAACTCGACACTGACCCGGACTAACCGGTCATGCCTACCGGCGCGGCACAGCGTCCCTCCGTTTCCAGTCCCCGGAAACGGAGGGGCCGGGCAGGCCTTGTCCTGCTGGGCCTGGCCAGCCTTTTGGCCATCCGGATCTGGGTGATGGAGCCCGCCGTCGTTGATTCGGACAGTATGGAACCCACGCTGCATCCGGGCAGCTTGGTGTTTGTCTTCAAAGCGGCACCCCAGCTGTCCGGGATCCACCCCGGTGATGTCGTGGTCTTCCAGTCACCCCAGGACAACTCGATGATGATCAAGCGGGTGGTGGCGGTGGGAAACCAGACCGTCGAGGTTCGGGACGCCGTGCTGTACGTCGACGGCTTCGCTCCGGATGAGCCGTTTGTGGACCACGAGAGTATTGACGGCACTCATTTCTCCTTGCGGCGCATACCTCCGGGCGAGGTGTTCGTCATGGGAGACAACCGCGAGCGCTCCATCGATTCCCGCGATTTCGGTACGCTACCGCTTTCCTCCCTCCAGGGTCTGGTGCTCGGAGCGGGCAGGTAGGAGCTAAACCGGACGTCCGTTCCTCCGGTGTGCCCGCCGGCTCGCCCCGGCGGACAGGTCCTTCGTCGCGCGATTCAACGTTCGACGGCGGCAAGAATGACCGCGCCAAGCACGGCAGGCTTCGTGAACTGCGGCCAGTGCCCCGTGGGCAGGTCCATGTACCCTACGTCGCGGATCCGCGCCAGTTCTGCCACATAGGGGTGGCCGGACTCTATCCAATCGGTCAGCACCGACGACGGGAACTCGCATGCGATGACCGTGACTGGGACGTCGAAGCGCCGTTCGTCGGTCAGGTGCTGTTGGTCGTAAGCCACACCGCGCGGCTGCGGAATGGCACGCGCCCGGAAAGCCGCTCGAAGTCCATCATCCAGGTCCACCAGGTCGGCCTCCTCAAAGGCGTCCCACGGCGGCAGCGGAATCTCATCGCCCTCCGCCGGCAACGCATCGTTGATGACGCCACCCTCCGCCAGTGGACCGCTGTCCACATAAACCGCCCGGGCCACCCGCTCCGGCCGCGCGTCGACGGCACCGTGGATGATGGCACCACCTCCGGAGTGGCCGACAAGCACTACCGGCCCGTCCATCCCATCGACCGCCGCTACAACGGCGTCGATATGGTCCCGCAGCCCGATGCCGGCCCGCGATGCGTTCACGGACTCCAGCCCTGGCAGCGTGAGCGGGTGGACGGTGTGACCTGCCGCGACCAGCGCCGGCGTGACCTCCGACCATGAGGAAGCGTCGAGCCAGAATCCGGGCACAAGGATGATATCCATGCCCGTACCCTACGCGGGCCCACTCGCAAATGGTACGTATCGGTTCCAACCTGCCGCCTCGAGCCCGCAGAAAAGAGCCGCAATCAGGGCGGTGGATACCCGATCTTTTCGCGGCTGCCGGATCTAGACTTTAAGCCGAACCGCAACCGCGCCGGTCCGGTGGACGAGAGGAATAGACATGCCGCTCTATCTTTCAAAGTTCAGCTACACGCCGGAGACCTGGGCCAGGTTGATCAGCAAACCGGAGGACCGGCGCCAGGCCGCGCAGGCGTACATCGAGGCGGTTGGCGGCAAGCTCCACGGCTTCTGGTACGCCTTCGGTTCCTATGACGGATACACGCTCTGGGAAGCACCGGACAACGTTTCCATGGCCGCCGTGGCGCTCGCCATCACCGGAGGCGGCGCGCTGAGCACCTTGGAAACAACCGTGCTGATGACGGTCGACGACACGATGCAGGCGCTGCGGCACGCCGACCAGGTCCGCTACCGCGCTCCCGGCACCTGACTCCAAGAAAACGTACGACGGCGGGACTTTCGGCCCGATTTTTCCCAGCCAAGGCTTCCCCAAGGTTATTTCCAGCTTGCCTTCAGCTTCCGCTCCTATCTTAGGGAACCTCCTTTCGGATTTGCGTTCGGAGGTCATCCATCCTCCCCGCAAGGGTTCCGGGGTTATCCCACTGGGACGGGGCAGCCGGAAGGGGAAAGTCGCAGCTAAGGGCGCTTAGCCCAGCGGGAACGTGTGCCCGGAGACGAGGAGGTCTTCGTGCCTCGATCCCGTATCTATCTATGCAATTGGGGCAGAACTATGAACAACAACATCTTGAAAGCCGTGACCGCCGCGCTAGCAGCCAGTGCACTCCTAGCGATGGGAGCCGGACCTGCGTCGGCCGCACGGAGCAGTTATGGAGCGCAGGTTTACAAAGATTCCGGCTCTGTCTACGAGTACAACATGGTGCAGACTTCGCGCTCGAAGCTGATCGTCCAGTACAACGAGCACAGCGGATCCGGCAAGGATTCGTCCTGGAAGAGCTCCAGCCACGGCCATGAACTCATGGACGACGAGGGAACCAAAGAAACGCACTTTAAATACTCGTACTCCGACAGCAGCGGTTCCAAGTCCGATTACTCGTTCCACGCTTCCAAGGGAAAGACCCAGGAACGTTCCCGGTCCAGGGGCGGCCGCTAAGCAGCCCGCAGGCTGCACATTGGCAGCCCCTCCGCAATCTTGCGGAAGGGGCTGCCAACGGTTCCCGTGGCCGTACTATGTCTGCGGCTTCACAGCAGCGCCTCTCCGGCTTCCAGCGGCTCGGTGAAATCGCAGGTACCGGGATGGCGTTCCGGCAGCAGGCAGGTCCGGCCGGTCGGAAGGTGGAGGTTGGCACAGCGGCCGGCCCGCCCGACATCCTCGCGGACATGTGGGTTGGCCAGGTCGGGCCGTTCCTGCCCTACGTTGTGCGGTTGCGGAGCGGTGGGATCTCGTTCTTGGGCGTTCATCTCTACCAACCGATCTTCGTAGTGGACGGTTTGTGCGGATTCCAGCCATAGCGGCACTGCTTCCAGTCTGGCGTCGCCAGGTTAACCTCGGGTGTCGTCCGGATTGTCTTTCGATGACGGACGAGCCCGAAGAATCTAAGACTTGAGTCACCATCGCTCAATTTTTTCAGGTCGGCGGAATAATTCTCAGACACCAGCGTTAACATGAGTCGAAGGTACTCAAGTTCCTGAGGAGGATACATGCCATTGTTCTTCGGACCCGCAACATCAGGCAGCGGCTCATTCGACGAATTCCTGGCCCGCTACCTGCAGGGCCAGCGGGCCGCACAGGCCCGGCGCCCCATCGACATCACCCGGCTGCTGAGCCGCCGCTCGCACGAGCTGCTCGGCCACGCGGCCCGCTTCGCCACCGACCACGGCCATTCCGAGGTCGACGCGCTGCACATCCTGCGCGTCACAGTCGAACAGGAGCCAAGCGCCAGCCACCTCAAGCAGGCAGGCGCCGAGCCAGCCGCCATCGCCAAGGCTGCCGAGGAGCGCCTGCCCGAGGAGTCGGACGAAAAGCCGGACACTCCGCCGTCGCTCACCCAGTCGGCCCAGCGTGTGCTGCTCGACGCCCACCAGGTAGCCCGCTCCTTCGGGTCCACCTACATCGATCCCGAACACCTCTTTATCGCGTTCGTCCTTAACACAGAGTCGCCCGCGGGACAGGTGCTGGCTGCGGCCGGCGTCACGCCGCAGTCGCTGCAGGAAGGTGCCCGGGAAGCCCAGTCCAACGGCGCCGGCAACCGGCAGGGCTCAACCGCGGCCACCGAAAATTCGGACACCCCGATGCTGGACCAGTTCGGTACGGACCTGACCGCCTTGGCGCGTGAGAACAAGCTGGATCCGGTGATCGGCCGGTCGGAGGAAATCGAGCAGACCATCGAGATCCTGGCCCGGCGTACCAAGAACAACCCGGTGCTGATCGGCGAAGCCGGCGTGGGCAAGACCGCTATCGCTGAAGGCCTGGCGCAGGCGATCGTGGCGGGCGATGTCCCCCAGCAGCTGCGCGGCAAGCGCGTGGTCTCCCTCGATCTGCCCGGCATGCTCGCGGGAACCCGCTACCGCGGCGACTTCGAGGAGCGGCTGACCAAGACGATGGACGAGATCAGCGACAACAGCCAGAGCATGATCGTGTTCATCGACGAGCTGCATACCGTGGTCGGCGCGGGCGGCTCGGGCGAGGGCGGCATGGACGCCGGCAACATCCTCAAGCCGCGGCTGGCCCGGGGCGAACTGCACCTGGTCGGCGCCACCACGCTCGGCGAGTACCGCAAGATCGAGAAGGATCCGGCGCTGGAACGCCGCTTCCAGCCGGTCACGGTCGGCGAGCCGAGCATCGAGGACGCGGTCCGGATCCTCGCGGGGCTGAAGGACCGCTACGAGGAGCACCACGGCGTCACCTACACCGACGAGGCCATCCGCGCCGCCGTCGAAATGTCCGCCCGGTACATCACGGACCGCTTCCTGCCGGACAAGGCGATCGATCTGATCGACCAGGCCGGCGCCCGGCTGAGCCTGCAGCGCGGTCCGCGCGTCGACGTCGCGGCACTGCGCGAACAGGCCGCCACCTTGGAGGCCTCCAAGAACGCCGCGGTGGCCGAGGAGCACTATGAGGAAGCCTCCCGCCTGCGCGACGAGATCGAGGCGCTGAACCAGCAGATCGCCGCCGCGGAGGGAACCCAGGACGGCCACAGCGCAACGGAACCTAACGACGGCGGGGCGAGCGCCGGCGTCGTACGCTCACCGTCCGTGGTGGGTGAGGCCGAGATCGCCGCGATCATCGCCCGCGCCACCGGCATTCCGACCGCCCGGCTGACCGAGGGCGATCGCGCGCGCCTCGCCCGGCTCGAGGAGGACCTGCACCAGCGGGTCATCGGGCAGGAGGACGCGGTGGCCGCCATCGCCAAATCCGTGCGCCGGAACCGCACCGGCATGGGTGACGAGGGCCGGCCCGTGGGCAGCTTCCTGTTCCTCGGCCCCACCGGCGTGGGCAAAACCGAGCTCGCCAAGGCGTTGGCCGAGTCCCTGTTCGGCGACGAGAAGGCCATGGCGCGCTTCGACATGAGCGAGTTCGGCGAGCGCCACACCGTCAGCCGCCTGGTCGGTGCTCCCCCGGGCTACGTGGGCTACGACGAGGCGGGCCAGCTGACCGAACGCGTGCGGCGTCAGCCGTACTCGGTGGTGCTGCTCGACGAGATCGAGAAGGCCCACCCGGACGTGTTCAACCTGCTGCTCCAGGTGCTCGACGACGGCCGCCTCACCGACAGCCAGGGCCGCACGGTGGATTTCCGCAACACCGTGGTCATCATGACCTCCAACCTCGGCTCGGAATTCCTGGCCAGCAAGGGCGGCGCCCTGGGCTTCACCGCGAACAACGACGGCGACGGCTTCGGTTCCGAACCGGAGCTGCGCGCCCGGGTGATGGGCCGGCTGCGCGAGAGCATGCGGCCGGAGTTCATCAACCGGATCGACGAGATCGTGCTGTTCCGCAAGCTCAACCAGGAGCAGCTGCGCGAGATTGTCCGCCTGCAGCTGGGCAAGACCGAGGCCCGGCTCCAAGCCCAGGGCATCGGCGTGGCGGTCAGCGAGGACGCCGTGGCGTGGATCGCCGAGGCCGGCTACGAGCCGGAGTACGGCGCCCGCCCGCTGCGCCGCGTCATCCAGCGCGAGCTCGATGACCGGATCGCGGACCTGCTGGTCACCGAGGCACTGCACGACGGCGGACGAGTCACCGTGAGCGTTGACGGCGGGCAGCTGCGGGTTTCCGCAGGTGTGGAAGCACCGCTGGCCGCGTAAGGTCTGCGGCACCGGCTGCCTGATCGGCTAGGGAGCCATAAAAGAGCCGGCCCGGGAAGAGTTGCATCTTCCCGGGCCGGCTCTTTGTCTAATCTGACCAGCAGCTACCTATGCCGACGTGTTCTTACCCTTTTCGTCCAGGTCCTTGAGCCGTGCGTGCCGCAGAGCCTCGAACTCCCGGTCCTTCCTCAATTCCATGACCAAGCATGTTCCGAGGAGTGCCACGATGACGGTGAAGGGCAATGCTGAGAGCATCGCCGCCTGTTGCAGGGCCGTTAGGCCGCCGACCAGCAGCAGGAGAACGGCGCAGGCTCCGGTCAGTCCGCCCCATAGCCCGAGAACCGGCTTGCTTGGCTCCAGGCTTCCCTTCGAGGAGAGCATGCTCAGGACAAACGTATTCGCATCGGCGCCCGAGATAAAGAAGAGGGCAACCAGGACAACCGTGACCACGGCCGTGAGCTGGACCAGCGGCAGGTTCTCCAGCATTGCAAAGAATGCGGAATTAATGTTCTCAGTTGTCGCCGCACCGATACCTGCGCCGTTCATGTCCATCTGAATGGCGGAGCCGCCGAAGATGGTGAACCAAGCGAAGAAGACCAAGCTGGGCACACCGAGCACGCCTGCCACGAACTGGCGGATGGTGCGGCCGCGGGAAATCTTCGCCAGGAAGACTCCGACGAAAGCGCCCCAGCTGAGCCACCAGGCCATCATGAAGTAGGTCCACCACTGCATCCACTGGAGATCGTCCGGAGTGCTGGGCGTTATCAGGCTGACCTGCAGGAAGTCGCTGAAGTACTGCCCCACCGAGCGGAAAAACAGGTTGGAAATGAAGTTGGTGGGGCCCGCGATGAAGACATAGACCGCCAATGCCAGCGACAGCGTCATAGTGATCTGGCTGATGTACTTAATGCCTCGGTTCACGCCGGAGAGTGCCGATAGGGTGAACAGGACAGTCACCACTGCAATAATCAGAATCTGGGTGACGAGGCCGGATGAGACCCCAAAGACACGCCCCAGGCCCTCAGCGATCTGCGAAGCGCCCAGCCCCAGCGAAGTCGTGGTGCCAAAGAGAGTGGCAATGATGGCGAAAACGTCAATCATCTTGCCAAACCAACCGTCCACCAGCTTGCCGAAGATCGGACGCAGCATTGGGGAGACCAAGCCAGGACGCTTCTTGCGGTGCGTCGAGTACCCGATCGCCAGGCCGAAAATTCCGAAGACCGCCCAGGCATGCGGACCCCAATCGAAGAAGCTGAACTGCATGGCCCGGACTGCGGCTTCCATCGTTTCGGGCTGCGCCAGAGCATGCGGCGGCGCCATGAAATGGGAAATGGGTTCCGCTACACCGTAGCTGATGAGGCCGATCCCCATCACAGCCGACAGGATCATGGCCAGCCACGCCCACGTACTGTATTCGGGCCGGTCACTATCGGAACCGAGTCGGATTCCACCAAAGCGGCTGAAGCCGAGGTAGAGCATGAGACCAATGCACAGCAGGGTCACCACCAGGTAGCTCCATCCTACGGAGGCTGCTACCCAGTTCATGCTGGCCGTCATGACGTCGCCCAAGCCCTGAGGCGACACCGAAGACCACAAGACAAAGGCCGCGATCAGTGCGATGGACGACCAGAAAACGGCACCAAGACGCCGTGATTCGGTCCCTTCCGGCTTGTCCGGCAGGCTGTCGTGAGGCATGTCATCCGCCGTCGGACGGGTGATTTGTTGAACCATGAGTGGTCTCCGATTCTCAGGAGTAGGGCGTCGCGTAGACGTCAGAGCTGGGACAGGCCTTCGCTGTCGAAGAAGCGGCCTGCCTGATAAACCATCGGCGATGTCTCGCTCACTTCTGCGTGGCGGACGCGGCAAATAAAGATGGTGTGGGTCTTCGCTTGGAAGCGTTCCCGGATCTCGGCTTCAAGTGCCGCGGAAGATCCGTCGATCAACGGTGATCCGCTGGGGCCTGCGTGCCAGTCCAGATCCGCAAATTTATCCGCCGATTTTGAGGCGAAAGTGGAAACGGTGTCCTTTTGCTGGTTGCTGAGGATGTTGATGCCCAGGTGGCTGGAGGCGAACAAGGCGGGGTAGGTGGAGGATGTTTTCTGGATGCAGACCATGACCAGCGGCGGTTCCAGCGAAACGGATGCGTAAGCGTTGACGGCCAGACCCTTCGGAACGCCGTTTTCGCTGGTCGTGACTACGGTAACGCCGGTGACGAACTGGCGGTTGAAGGTCTTCATGATTTCGAGGTCCGGCTCACCCGCGAGGGAATCAACGACGACGGCGGGGTCTGCCGGCGCCATCGCGTCGCCCAAATGGCGGATGCCGAGGGAGGCGAGGAGCTCGCTGCTGTCCCAGGTAACGGTTTCCTGCTTGATCCGGCCGTTTTCCATGGTCAGGAAATTGGAGCCACGCGTCTGCACCTGGCGTCCCGTGGGCGGAACACCCATGAACGGAGCCCTATGCGTCCCTGTCGACGTCCAGAAAATCGCGGCGGTCTCACCGTTCACGACTACAGCATCGACCGAAGTCACCAGATCCGGGAATCCTTCCCGGATCGCGAGGATTTCATTTTGGTGCTGGCTGAGGTTGGAGGCCTTGCCGCTGCCCTTGCTGACCCTGACGTAGTCCGGAGTGACTAGCGCCTCAAGCGCTTCCACCTCTCCCTGGTCCCAAGCGGCTTCCCACGCGTTCGCTACTGCGTTCTCAAAAGTCTGTTGCATGGCAGATAGAGTAATCTGCATCACGTCGAACGGTCAACAGGGAAATCGAGAATCTTCAAAAGTCCCGAAAATACGGGGTTTCTCTTCAGTAACCGCCTCTCATACTTGACGACGTGATGCATGCAACATAATCTCTCATGTATGCAACAGACGATCGTGAATCAGCCGGGCAGAAATGGCGCCCTTCAGGGAGAGCCTCTGCTCGACAAGGTGCGCACCCTTATCCTCGGCGGCGACTATCCACCCGGGGCCCCAGTGTCCGAGGTCTTCCTCGCGCAGGAATTCGATGTCAGCCGCACTCCCATCCGCGAGGCGTTGAAGCAGCTGCAGCATGAAGGCCTGGTGGAGATCCGCCCGAAGGTAGGCACCTTCGTCCGTGAACCCACGCGACGCGAGATTGTCGAACTGTTCCAACTCAAGGAAAGCTTCGAAGGACTCGCAGCAGGCCTGCTGGCCCGCAGGGGCAAAGTACGGGAGATCTCCATCCTTGAGCGCAACGTGGAGGAGTCCGACGAAGCCGCGGCCGAGCAGGATGTCGAACGCTACGCCGAGCTGGTCCACGAGTTCCACCACACGATCATCACTGGTGCCGACAACAGCAAACTTGCCGAGCACTACGAGCGGCTGATGAACCAGCTGGCCTACCACCGACTGGTACTGCGCACGGCTGGTCATCCCGGCCGTATCAGCGCCTCCACCTCCGAACACCGCACCGTGCTGGCCATGATCAAAGACAAAGACCATTTCGGCGCCGAAGCGGCCATGCGCAACCACGTTTATGCATCTTCCCGCGAAGTCCTCACGGACTCCCGCGACCGAACTGACTGAAGACTTCCTTAGCTAAACCATTTTTGAGCCATCCTGAAAGGACCAACCATGCGCTTTTCGATTTTCCACGGCCTCGGCGCCCCCGGCGATCTGGCCAACTACAACCAGCATATGAAGGACGCCCGCGAGTACGCGGTAGCCGCCGAGAAGTACGGCTTCTGGTCCACTTGGTACACGGAGCACCACTTCGGGCACGAGGGGCAGGAGCTGACTCCGAACCCGATCATGATGGGTGTCGACATTGCCGCCCGCACCTCGAAGATCCGCATCGGCCAGGCCGCCTCAATCGTCACCTTCTGGCACCCGCTGCGGCTTGCCGAGGATCTCGCCCTGCTGGACCAGCTCTCCGACGGCCGCCTCGAAGTAGGCGTGGGCCGGGGACTGTACGGCCGCGAAGCACTGAACCTGAACCCTGCGGCCGATCCGCGCGACCAGGAAAAGAACCGCGCGCTGTTCGCCGAAACCATGGAGATCCTGCAGAAGGCCTGGAACAACGAGTTCTTCAGCCACAAGGGCGAGTTCTACGAGTTCCCCGCTCCGGGCGTGAAGTGGAGCCATCCGCTCTCGCCGGCAACCCCGGACTTCACCGAAAACGGGGAGATCACGAAGATGGCAGTGGTTCCCCGCCCCCTGCAGCCCGAACTCCCGCTGTGGCAGGTCATCGATACGCCCCGCTCCATCATTAGCGCCGCCGAAACCGGCGTGCAGGGCATCTTCTGGCTGCCGCCGGTGTCCGCGCTCAAGGGCCGCTTCGAGCTGTACCGCGAACATGCCTCCAAGGCCCAGGGCCGCGAGGTTCCGCTCGGCGAGGGCATCGCCCTGGTCCGCGATGTCTACGTGGCGGACACAATGGAGCAGGCCCGCGAAGAGTTCGAGGAAGCGGTCCTGAACACCTACAAATGGATCACCCACTGGCGCGGCCTGTCGAACCTGATGGAAGAGGGCGAAGAGCTCACCGACGCGCACAAGCTGGACTTCGATCTCCTGATGGACCGCAACATGCTGGTCGGCACGCCCGAATTCGTCACCGAAAAGATCCACGAGCTGAAGCGCGAGGTCGGCCTTGAGCACATGATGCTCTGGACCACGCATCCCGGCCTGAAGCACGAGAAGGCAATGCGCAGCCTCGAGCTGTTCTCCGAGAAAGTGAAGCCCCACTTTGACTAGCATTGAGCAGCCCAGCCCCGACGCCGCCGCCGGCATCCGCAAGATCGTGTACTACCAGGAGGAGATCCTGGTAGAGAACGGTTCCATGCCGCCGGTGCCGGCCCTGCGGGCCACCGCAGCCGCCGTTATTGCCAACCCTTGGAAAGGCACCGCGCCGGACACCGATCTCGGACCCGAGGCCCAGCGGATCGCTCCGCACCTCGCCAAGGCTCTTACCGACCGTCTGATTGACGGGCTCGGCGGTGTCGAGGAGATCGAGGCCTTCGGCAAGGCCGCCATCGTCGGCACCGGAGGCGAGATCGAGCACGCCGGTGCACTCATCCACACTCCGTTCTTTGGCAACCTCGTCCGGGAGTACCTCGACGGCTCGTCCATCATCTGCTTTGCCGACGACCGGGCCGAAGCCGGGCAACCGCTGGTCGTGCCGATGTGGCACAAGACCCACGCGGCAACCCGCAGCCACTACCAGACCATAACCGCCCGGATTCCGGACGGGCCCCGGGCGGACGAGATCGTCGTCGTTGCCGCAGCCTCAACCGGACCGCGTCCGCACGCCCGAATCGGCGACCGTAAAACAGACCCTGCAGTAACTTCCCGCACCCTTGAAGGAGCCTCCGCATGAACGTCCGCAAGATCGTCACCCTGGTTGAAGAGACTCTCACCGAGGGCGGCCGGCCCGTCGAACCTAACGCCCGCGTCGTCGTCGTCGCCGCCATCATCGACAACCCCTGGCACGGACAGGGCTTCGTCGAAGACCTGACCGAAGGCATCGACGCGGTAGCCTCCGACATCGGCGAACTGCTCGCACCGCGCGTGGTCAAAACACTGGGCGGGAACGTCGAAGCCTACGGCAAGGCCGCGATTGTCGGCCTGGACGGCGAGATCGAGCATGGTTCGGCCCTGATCCACACGCTGAAGTTCGGCGACCACTTCCGCAACGCGGCCAACGCCACCACCCTGCTGCCGGCCGTGGAAAAGCGCGGACCGGCCGGAGTCACGTTCGACATCCCCCTCAAGCACATCACCGACGCGACCATCCGCTCGCACCACCAGAGCATTGAGGTCCGTCTGGCCGACGCACCGCACCCGGGCGAGATCGTCATTGCCCTCGCCGCCGCGTCCCAGGGCCGTCCGCAGCAGCGGTTGGCAGCCCTGTCAACGGAACAGTAGCCATGGACGCGAAACTGCCCATCGTCCTGCTCCACGGTGTGGGGCTGGACAGCACCATGTGGGACCAGTTCCGGGACGAAGTACGCCGGGCCAGCGATCGTGAGGTCCTTGCCCTGGATCTGCCCGGCCACGGCAGCCGGCCGCCGCTGGAACGGGAAGTTTCGCTTGGCGACCTGGCTAACGACGTCGGAAACCGGCTCCCAGCGCGAGCCCACCTGGTGGGGTTTTCGCTGGGGGCGCTGATCGCACAGCATCTGGCCCGGTTCCAGCCGGAGCGGGTGGCCACCCTCACCAGCGTCAGTTCGGTCTGCCTTCGGACACTCCAGGAGGCTGAGTCCGTGGATGCCCGGCTGCAGAATGCCGCCGCGGACTTCTCCGGGAGCGTGGAGGCGTCCATCGAGCGTTGGTTCCCGGCCGATGCCGGCACGGATCCGGCCACGGTGGCCGGTGTCCGCCGGACGCTGCTGGCCAACGATCCGAGCTCCTACCTGCACGCGTACCGTGTGTTTGCCACAGCAGACGCCGAAATCGGGGCCGAGCTTGGGGCCATCGCGGTACCGTCCCTGGCCGTGACCGGAGACCAGGACCCGGGCTCCACGCCGGAGATGACCAGGCGTTTAGGTGAGGCAATTCCGGGAGCACGCACCGCCGTCGTACCTAATACCCGGCACATGCTTCCCGTGCAGCGCCCGGCGGAACTGGCACGCATCATCATCGAGTTCATCGAAGAATCGAGTCGAGATATCCATGACTAGGCAATACGAGCACTTCATCAACGGCAAATGGGCCACCCCGGCCGAAGGCGCCTATTTCGAGAGCACCAACCCGGCCACCCTCGAGGTCCTCTACGCCGCCGCCCGCGGCAGCAAGGCCGATGTCGACACGGCCGTCCGCGCTGCCCGCGCCGCCTTCGAGAATCCGCTCTGGCGCGACCTGAGCCAGACCAAGCGCGGCCATCTCCTGCGCAAGCTGGGCGACCTCGTCGGCGAGCATGCCGAGGAACTGGCGCAGATGGAAACCGCGGACAACGGCAAACTGCTGCGTGAAATGCGCGGGCAGCTGGCAACGCTGCCCGAGTACCTGTACTACTACGCCGGGCTGGCGGACAAGGTGCAGGGCAGCCAGATTCCGACGATGAATCCCGCCGTCCTCAATTACACCCAGCGCGAGCCGCTCGGCGTGGTCGGCGCCATCACCCCCTGGAACTCCCCGTTGACCTTGACGACGTCGAAGCTTGCCCCCGCGCTGGCGGCCGGCAACACCGTGGTCATCAAGCCGTCCGAATACACGTCCCGTACCGTGCTGCGGCTGGCCGAGCTGACCGTCGAGGCCGGGTTCCCCGACGGCGTGGTCAATGTAGTGACCGGCCTCGGCGCCGAGGCCGGCGCCGCGCTGGTGGACCATCCGGAGATTGCCAAGATTTCCTTTACCGGTTCCACCGCCACCGGTTCCGCCATCGCGGCATCCGCGGCAGCCCGCTTCATCGGATGCACTCTGGAGCTCGGCGGCAAGAGCCCGAACATTGTGTTCGAAGACGCCAATATTTCGAATGCCGCCATGGGAGTGGTGGCCGGCATCTTCGCCGCTGCCGGTCAGACCTGCATTGCCGGCAGCCGCGTCTTCGCCCACCGGTCCGTCTACGACGAACTGCTGGAGAAAGTCTCCGCTCGGGCAAAGAGCATCGTGATCGGCGATCCGCGCGAAGACAGCACCGAGCTCGGTCCGCTGGCGTTCGCTGCCCAGCAGGAAAAGGTCGGCTCTTACGTTGAGTTGGGCGTCTCGGAAGGCGCCAAGGTACTGACCGGCGGCGGCCGGCCGGAGATCGACCTCCCCGGCTACTTCTACGCGCCGACTGTCTTGACCGACGTCGATAATTCCATGCGCGTGGTCCGCGAGGAGATCTTCGGACCGGTCGCGGCCATCATGCCCTTCGACTCTGAGGAAGAGGTCCTGCGCCTGGCCAATGACACCCAGTACGGCCTCGCCGCCGGCGTGTGGACGCAGAACCTGGCCAGGGCGCACCGGATGAGCCGCCGTCTGGAAGCCGGCACCGTCTGGGTCAACACCTACCGCGCCATGTCGCCGATGTCGCCCCGGCAGGGGTTCAAGAACAGCGGCGTGGGCATCGAGCACGGGCTGGAGTCCATGCACGAGTACACGCGGTTGAAGAGCGTCTGGATCAACACCGATGAGGGCCCAGTAGCGGACCCGTTCGTCATGCGTGCATAGGAGAAACGAATGCCACTGATTGATGTGTCCATTGCCGAGGGCCGTACGCCGGAGCAGCTTCGGGAACTGACCGCTGCCCTGCACCGGGCCGCGGAAGAATCCGTCGGCGCGCTTCCCGAGAACACCACGGTGATTATCCGTGAGGTTCCCACCACGCACTGGTCCAAGGGGAACCAGACCATCGCGGAACGGCAGCAGGCGGCGCTGGAACAGGAGCGGGCCTAATGTATGTGGAGGTCCGTTCAGCCGGGGAAGCTTCCGTGCAGGACGTTGAAAACCTCCGCGAGCTGGCTGTTCGTGCTCACGGCGTGGATGTGAATGGGATTTCTGCCGCGCTGCAGGCCAGCGGCCTGGGAACGGTGGAAGGCGACCACGCCTGGCTGGATGTGGAGGGGCTTCGCCGCAGCGGGCCTGCCGAATTGACCCAGTGGAGAGAGGGCTTCGACGGGATGATCTCGTATGCCGGGAAGCAAGGCTGGCTCAACGAAGACCGAACCAGGGTCCGCGCCCATCTTGAACACCTGGGGTAGTGGGCGTTCAGCTGCGGGTTTCCGCAGCCGTGGGAGCATCGATGTCCGCGTTGAGCCTGCAGCACCCGTTGCCTAAGCAGCCATTGAACCAAAAAGAGCCGGGCAGGAAGAGCGCCTTCTTACTGCCCGGCTCCCATTTAGTTTTTCGTAGGGATCATATTTCAGCGAACATGTGGCACTGTTCACGCGAGGTACACCAAGCTGCTCAATTTAGATCCGGGTAGAAGTGGGACTCCAGGTGAACGCGGGTCTCTCCTTCGCCATGAAGGCTGCTCGTCCAGCAGCCAAATCCTCGTTGTCTGGGAAATGTGACCACTCCGCATCCCAACGCTTTTCTACGTTTTCTTGACTCTCATCGGCTTGGATCAAGTGCTTCATTGTCACATTGGAGTATTGCGACCGTCGCGAGATGGTTCGCAAGAATGACATCGAAACTTCTTCAAATTCATGCGTAGCCACCAGATCGGTGATAAGTCCCCATGCAGCGGCCTTATCCGGGCCAATCTCCTCCGCACTGAACAGCAAGTACTTGGCTCGGTCTGCCCCCACCCGTCGGACGAGCCGTTCCAATCCGGCTCGGGGATAGAGGATCCCAAGCTTTGATGGCGTGATAGCGAGTCTGACGTCGTCGGCCGCCAGCAGGACGTCGCAAGCTGACGCAATCTGCCAGCCTCCGCCCATACAGATACCCTCGACCAAGGCCACAGTTGGTTTTCGGACGGAGCAGATTGCTGCGTCTGCTTCGCTCAAACGGTCGGTTCCTAGTGCCTCATCAGCCTTGTCAAACAATACGTGATCGAGCTGATCCAATGCCGCCCCAGCGGAGAAGTCGCCGTTTGCACCACGGAGGGCGATAACTTTGACTTGCGGATCGTCATCTAGTCTGCCCACGGCTTCCGTTAGACCAAGACACATCCCCTTTGTGAGGGCATTACGCCGTTTCGGATGGTTCAAAACTACGGTTGCAATGTCTCCTTCGACGGTGACGTCTACGGTCGCCCCGTCGTTTGCGGCTAAGGGTAACGCTTGCGCTGTCATTGATTCGCTCCCGCCGTTGCTGCCACTCGCGTCCCTGCTTGCACGGTCCCGCTGTTCTCTAGGTATTCAATCTGTTCAGGGCAGATGCCCATGGTCTCGAGGACGTCCCTCGTGTGCTCTCCGAGAGACGGCGGTGCCGTTCGAACTGAGACAGGAACACCATCCACGCTGAGCGGGCCGCGGAGTAGACGCAGCTCGGAACCGTCGCTTCGCTGAACCGATTGCACCATGTCTAGTGCCCGGGTTTGCTCGCAGTCCATCACCTGGGCGTAGTCATAGATAGGACCGCACGGAATTCCCGCTGCGCTCAGACCGTCGATCCACACGTCTGCCCCTTCCTGCCGCAGGACCTCCTCGATCAGTTCCGTCAGCTCCTGCCGATGGAGCGATCTGGTACGACCAGTGGAGAAGCGCGGGTCATCCGCCAGTTCTGTCCTACCGATGACACTGCAAAAGGACGACCAGTGGCGCTCGGTCGAAACTGCAATGATCACAGGTTCCGTCGCTGTCGGGAAGGCACCGTAAGGTGCGATGCTCGGATGATTGTTACCTTGGGGCGTCGGTGCGACGCCGAGGGAGAGCGCTGACTGGCCCTGAAATGCTGACAGGGCCAGAGCAGTCTCGAAAAGAGAAGTAGAAGCCTCACGGGATTGATTGCCTCGTTCCCTGCCAAGGAGCATAGAGACTACGGCGAAGGCAGCGGTCATACCCGAGGTAATGTCGACGATCGGCAGGCCGACCCTGTAAGTAGACCCATCCTCATCTCCTGTGACTGAGGTCAAGCCGGAGATTCCTTGGACAACCTGGTCGAGCCCCGGCCTGGTCATGAGCGGTCCCTTATTCCCATAGGCGTTGATAGACATGTGGATCAGGTCTGGATTGATTTGGCGCAGCACCTCAGGACCGAATCCCATCGCATCGAGCGTTCCGAGTTTGTAGTTCTCCACCAGCACGTCAGCATTCTCAAGCATTCGGGTCAGCAAAGCCTTCCCGTCAATCGTGTACAGATCAATGGCTACGGACTTCTTATTCCTATTAGCCGAGTCGAAGTACAAGCTATGCTCACCTTCAAATGGCGGCCATGCACGGGACGGATCTCCTCCTCGGGGGCTTTCCACTTTGATGATCTCGGCACCCATATCGGCCAACATCGTGGTGCAGTATGGTCCGGCGAGCGCGCGGCTCAAGTCGATAACAGTAATTCCCTGCAACGGCATTCTGACTCCTTGTTCAGCGTTCTAAAGCATTGTGGGCAGCACGAGTGTGCCGACAAGGGCGACCGGTCCGACGACAACCAGTGATAGTCCCCAACGCGTCAATACTTTGGTAATCCGAGGCCTTTCCTCTTCGTCCACCGTCGCGACTAGCGTCGCACCGACCGTGGAGAAGGGCGATACGTCCACAATCGACGAGCAGACGCCCAGCGCTGCGATGACAGCCCAACCAGCAATGTTGCCATCAGCAACCAACGGAATGGCCAGCGGAACGAGTGCTGCAAGCATGCCTGTAGTAGATGCAAAGGCCGAGACTAGCCCGCCAATAATGCATATGCAGAGTGCAGCGACCAAGGGGGCGCCGGCCTGGCTGGCGGCTTCGCCAAGCAAGTCCACGGCCCCGATCTCCTGAAGGACACCTACAAAGGTGATGATGCCGCCCACCATGAGTACCGTTGACCAATCAATCTTCGAGACGGCAGTCTTGCCCGTTTTCGGATCAACAAGCGTCATAACGGTCGCGAAGGCGAAGCAGAGAATGCCGATGTCCGGATCAAGGCCGATGATCGCCAGCAAAATGACGCTCACTACAAGACCTGCCATGCAAAGTACGGTAGTACGTTGCGCCCATGTGAACCGCTCAGGAGTAGTTTCGCCAACAGTGTCGTCGATGACTTGAACCTGTTGCGCTGCGCGTCGACTCCGCTCAGCAAAGCCCTCGCGCTCAAAAGGATGGCCGGGCAGCGGCGCCTTCCCTCGTAGATTCGGCAACCGGCTATCACCAAACTGTCCGGCGTGCCGGCGGCGTAGTAGGCCCAATCCACCGAACATCACGTAGGCGGCAAGCAGGAGAACCAGGTTCGCAACAAGCGCGATAGAAAAGAGGGTAAGCGGATTCAGATCGATTCCAACAGAATGTGCGGTTCCATAAGTCACTATTCCAAAGAGGCTCGTTGGGGCGAATCCCCCAGCACTCAGGCCGCAACCAATGGCCAACCCCATTAGCATGCGGTCTATGCCGTACTTCTTGGCCAGTGGCATTCCTATTGGGGTCATCACCAGGCCAGCCAGAGGAGATCCCATGGCGGCGATCCCCGCCGTCAAACCGAAAAACACCAGCGGAAGAAGCGCCGCGCGGTCACCTACACGAGAAATGGCAAACGTGATGATCCTATCCACGGTGCCGTTCGCTTGAGCAATTGCGAAAAAGTACGTCACTCCCACGAGAAGCACCAGGATAGACACGGGGAATCCGGCTATAACGTCGTCCATCTCCATTCCTGCCAGCCAGATCCCAACTCCGGCAGCGGAGGCGAACATAATGACGCCCAGGTGGACTTTGCGCACAGTGGCTAGCGCGAAGATAGCAACAAAGAGCGATAAGGCGACGATTGGCTCGAGCATAGGCCTTCTTCCCTTCTAAAGACATCGGTTCATCTAATGAACCGATGGTTCAAAAACTGGTGTTGCTGTAAGCTAGCCCACATTACGAGGGTCGTCAACGATTGGAGATTTTCTACTGCATGAGCACACAAAGCGTCGTGACCTCCATTCGCGTTATAGAGGCGATATCTGAATTGCAGCCTGTCGGCTTGTCGGAACTAGCCCGCCACCTCTCCCTTTCAAAGGCGACTGTCTTAAGGGTCCTGACGACGCTCGAAGAACTTGGTTGGGTCGCCCAGGGCGCGCCGCCGACTTCCACCTGGGCGACCACCTTTCATGCATACGCCGTCGTGGCCAGGAGCGGTATCGGCACAAATCTGCGCGACGTTGCCCTTGGCCCAATGAACCATCTCCAATTGGACACGACGGAGACAGTGCACCTCTGCGTGCCGGACGGGGAATCGCTAATCGTCATTGAGCGCCTAGACACGCCGCACGTGCTTCGTGCTTTCCTGGCACTCGGTACCCGGATTCCGCTGAACGCATCCGGCACTGGACTCGCATTCCTTGCTGCGTCCTCAGACTCGTTCGTCGAGGAATACCTTGAGGGCCCTCTAGAACAACGCACGGCTCGCACGCACACGGATCAAGAAAACCTCTGGGCCGAGCTGAGACAAATCAGAACGCGCGGCTACTCCATCAACGAAGGAGGTCTTAGCGATGGGATCACTTCATTGGGAGCGGCCATCGTTGACCCATTAGGAGCACCTGTCGGCAGTGTCTCCATCTCGGGTCCGAGCAACCGTATCGTCCCCGAAAAGTACGAAGAGTTTGGCGCGGCAGTTGCTGAGACCGCCAAAGTCATAGGCTCGCAACTAACTGCACACAATCGCTGACCTCGCACAGAACAACTGTGAAAATCGATAGCTACGAACCCACGCCGATACCGCGATGAATCTTAAATCTGACGTAGAACATCGCGCGCTTCCTCTTGAACCAGAGACCCGAGAAAGAGACGAGCATGCGCGATGATAAGGCCCTTGTGCTGGCCTTCAACGACGCTATCAACCGCCGGAACCTCGATGGTCTAGCCGCGCTAATGACGCCGGCCCACCGCTTCATTGATACCTCAGGTGCAGCGATCGAAGGCAAGGACGCCTGTGTCGACGCCTGGCGCCGTTTCTTCGCGGCATTTCCGGACTACCGCAACTTCTTTGACGAAGTGCGGGCCGTAGCGAACGGACGGGTGGAAGTGCTGGGCCGGTCCGAATGCAGCGTCCCGGAGTTGACTGGCCCGGCCCTGTGGCAGGTTTCCGTCCGGGGCGGCTTGATCGACGAGTGGCGCGTCACGGAGTTCCCAGGCGCCTAATCGTCTGGTCCGAGTACGACGCGCGCGGGCCGGCCGGGAAGAGTTGTATCTTCCCGGCCGGCCCGCGTACAGCTACTGGTTCTTAGGCCCGTACAGCTGCTGTTTCGCCGTCGTTCTGTGAGGAGGTGCTGGCTTCTGGGGCTGCTACCGCTGCCGGCCCGTCCAGCTGCTGGATATCCTGGCCTGAGCGGTCCTTCGCAGCAAGCAGAGCCACCAGGCTCATGCCGGAGAAGGCGATCCAGAGGCATGCCACCATCCAGAGGGAGCCGCCGCCGGCGACTACCAGCGCCGTCGCAATCAATGGTGTGAAACCGGCGCCCAGAGTGGAGGCCAGCTGGTAGCCGATGGAGGTGCCGGAATAGCGTACGGACGTCGGGAAGAGCTCGCCCACGAAAGCGCCGTACGGCCCGGAGGTGAAGCCCTGGACGGCTGACAGACCGAGGAAGATCGCGAGCATGAACGCTACGGTGGAGCCCATCTCCAGCAGGGACATGACGGGGAAGGCCAGCAGCATGGCGCCGATGTTGCCCCAAATCAGAACCTTGCGGCGGCCCAGCCGGTCGGAGAGCTTGGAGGCAATGATGATCATCACGATCGTGCTAACGCCGCCAAGGGCCTTGAGGTTCAGCACCTCTCCCGGTGCGAGCACGGCCTGCTGTACCGCGTAGGAAATGGCCCAGGCGCCCATCAGTCCCTGTGCCATCTGGCCCGAGAGCCCGGAGGCGACGGCGATCAGCAGCGACTTGGGGTGCTCGCGGAACAGCTCGGCTGCCGGAACGCGCTTCTTCTTCGCCTCGCTTTTTGCCGAGATCTCCTTGAAGACCCGGGACTCCGAGACGCGCATCCGGATGAAGATCGCCAGTCCCATCAGTACAGCTGAGAGAACGAAAGGCACTCGCCAGCCCCACTCCAGGAACTGTCCGTCCGGCAGGGTTGTCATCGCCGAGAGCATCAGTGTGCCGAGGATGGTGCCGGCAGGTGCGCCCATGTAGGCGAAGGCTGACGCGAATCCACGGGACTCCTTCTTCGCGTTCTCGAAGGCCAGCAGCATCGCCCCGCCCCATTCGCCACCAACGGCGATGCCCTGGAACAGGCGGAGGGCAACCAGCAGGATGGGAGCCCAGACGCCGATCTGTTCGCTCGTCGGCAGCAGGCCGATGAGCGTGGACGCGATGCCCATCATCAGGACAGTACCGACGAGGATTGCCTTGCGCCCCAGGAGATCACCAAGGTGGCCGAAAATAAATCCGCCTAGGGGACGGGCGATATAACCCACGGCGAGAGTGCCGAAGGAAACGAGGATTGCCAGATTCGGGTCCATACCGGCGAAGAACACCTGGTTGAACACAATGCCGGCGGCGGTTGCGTAGAGGATGAAGTCGTAATATTCGACGGCGGTGCCCAGGAAGCTGGAGAAGAGGATCCGGCGCATTTCGCGCGGGCCCGCGGTATAGCTTCCGCCGGGGACAACCGGGTTCTGCGGCTGAGTGGTCATGATGTGTCCTTAAATCTTTACCGTGCGGCAGCGCTGCCGGCCGTGACGGGTGTGGCAAGCACTTCGCTGTCGTGGCGGCCGAAAGGGATGACCTCTAGATCATCGGGGATGCTCAAGGTCCCGTTGTAGGTGGTGCGGGCCTCGGCCCAGGCCTCCGGTGGTGAATAACTCGGAACCAGATGGTGCAGCGCAAGGTGGCGCGCACCGGCGTCGTACGCAATTTGGCCGGCCTCCGCGGCCGTTGTGTGCGCCCGGCGGTGATGGTCCATGGTGGCCTGGAGCATCTCCGCGTCCGAGTACTGGCGGGCGAGAATTTCCAGATTGATTGCCTCGTGCAGCAGCAGGTCCGTGCCGCTGGCCAGGCGCACCATATTGGTGCAGGGGGCGGTGTCGCCCGAGATGGTCACGGAGCCGGCCTCGGTATCGAACCGGAAGGCAAAGGCAGGCGCCGTCGGGTGGTGCGAAACCAGGATGGCACTCACGGTAACGTTCGCGTCCCGGAACACCTCGAAGGGCTCCATCTCCGGGGCGACGTTGGTGTCCGGATCGAAGCCGGTGCCCGCGGGCAAGGCGATCTCCCGCGGCTCGAACTGCTCGATCGGGCTCTTGGCGAGCGAATCGAAAATCCGGTCGTTGCAGTCCGTGGCATACGCGCCAAGCAACCCCTCCACCAGCCCGGCGACGCCCGGCGTCGGCCGCAACGGCGCGACAGGCACCGGGACGGAGGTGGCACGGGGCGAAAGCGGCGGGAGCTTCCCCCGGTCCCCCGGCCCGACAATCGGGATGGCCCCCCGCGGAGAGTTCTTCAGTTCGAAGGCCCCGAAGAGCAGCAGCGAGGGCAGGTCCACTGTGTGGTCCGAGTGCATATGGGTAATGAAAATGCCGCCCAGATTCGCCATATCCAGGCCAGCCGCATTCGCCTGGCGGCCGGCCCCTTGGCCGCAGTCCACCAGGTACCAGATGTTATTGACGACGACGGCGGTGGCTATGCCGAAGCGCGGCGTGCCCTGGTGGTCCTTCCACCAGCGGGGTCCGCCGGCGGTACCGAGGGTGATCACGTAGGGGGCCTGATGCTGCACGGGGCCGGTCCTTTCCAAAGGGGCGAAAATGTTCCTTCTTCGAGGATGGTGCGCCGGATCACATTTGTCGAACTACAATAACTGAGCAGACCCACAAGGAGAGCTTATGAAGGAGATCACCCTCCGGCAGCTGGAGTACTTCGCAGCCGTCGCGGAGACGCAGTCTGTGACCGAGGCGGCCAAGCGCTGCAACGTTTCGCAGGCTGCCGTGAGCCTGGCGTTGGCCCAGCTGGAGGAGGCCGTCGGCGCCACGCTCGCCATTCGCCGCCGGGGCAAGGGCATGGCGCTCACCGTTGAAGGGCAGGCTGTGGCCACCCGTGCACGTCAGGTAGCTGAACAGATCGCCGATCTGGCCGCCGCCGTGGACCGGGTGCATGGCGAACTGTCCGGCAGGCTGGTGATCGGCGTGTTCCGGACATTGGCCATGCACGCCATCCCTCCTCTGGTGGACTGGTTCACGGCACGGCATCCGCAGGTGGAACTGGACTTTATCGAGGGCGCCGGGCCGGACATACAGGAGGCAATGCTGGCGGGTCGAGCCCAGCTGTGTGTGCTGTACGAAGCCCAGTTGATGCCTGACTGCTCGCCCGAGTTGCTCATGGAGGCGAAGCGGCAGGTGGTGTTCAGCCCCGATCATCCGCTGGCTGCCAAGGACAAGGTGAGCTTGGCAGAGTTGGCTCAGTATCCCGCGATAATGATCGACGAAGAGCCTGCCCTCCAGCGGACTATGGCGGAGTTCGCCAGGGCTGGGGTGGAACCATTAGTGCGGTGGCGCTCGGCCAGCGTCCAGGCCATCCATAACGTTGTGGGGCGCAACCTGGCCTATTCGCTGCTGATGCAACCGTCGCCGCTGAGCCCTGAAGGCCGCCCGCTGGTCTTCCGGCAGCTGGCCGGAGACGTTCCGAGCAACGCGGTGTTAGCAGCCTTGCCCGCGGGAGTTGTGCGGAGCGCGCTAGTCAATGAGGCGCTGGCGGCGTTGCACGCGCACTGGGAAAAGTGATCCAGCCCCTCGGTTGTCACAAATCGGAATCTGCCGGTGTCCTATGTGTACATCGCCAACAGCAAGGAGAGAACGGTGTCTGCATATCAGCGAGTAGTCATTCTCGGAGCCGGTTATGCGGGAGTCATGGCGGCCAATCGCCTGGCCGGCAGCAAAAGCCTCGTCGGCCAAGTCCAGGTGACCGTGGTCAATCCGCACGCGGAGTTTATTGACCGGATCCGGCTGCACGAAGTGGCCGCGGGAAGCAGGAAGTCGGCAGCGGTGCCCATGGCATCGCTGCTCAACCCGGCCGCCGCCGTCGTTGTTGGAACTGCAACGCGGATCGACCCCCACGCCCGGCTGGTGCAATTCGCGGATGGCCGCGAGCCACTGGCATACGACCTGCTGGTGTACGCGGTGGGCAGCGCAACCGCCGGGGCCGGATCGGAGGGCTACGGAGTGCAGTCTGCACAAGAAGCCGCACGGTTGCGGATCCGGCTGGAGCAACTTGATGCCCGCGCCGTGGTCACGGTAGTGGGCGGCGGTTTGACCGGGATCGAGACTGCCTCCGAAATAGCGGAACGGCATCCGCGGCTGCGCGTGCGGTTGGTATCCAAGGGTGGCATCGGCGCGGATCTGTCCACATCCGGGCAGCGGGAACTGCAGCGGAAATTGCGTGCGCTCGGCGTCGAACTCGTGGAAAACACCGAAGTGGAAAATTCGGGCGAAGGCCAACTAACGACGTCGTCCGGAGCAAGGCTCGAATCGGACTGCACGGTTTGGACCGCGGGATTCAGCACGCCGGACCTCGCCCGCGCCAGCGGACTGCCCGTCGATCCGGACGGCCGCTTGCTGGTGGATGAAACCCTGTCCGTCCCGGAGTTTCCGGAAATCTTCGGAGCCGGCGACGCCGTCCGCGCGCCGGATTCGGTGGCTGCGCACTTGCGGATGGCCTGCGCCGTCGCCATGCCGATGGGCGCGCACGCGGCGAATAACATCATCGCCCGGCTGGAGCAGCATGCTCCCCAAGCGTTCTCCAACGGGTTTATGGCGAGATGCATCAGCCTTGGACGGACGGCCGGCCTCATCCAGTTTGTGCATGCCGACGACCGGCCTCGCCCGCTGGCCATCGGCGGGCGCCCGGGCGCTTTCCTGAAAGAACAGGTGTGCCGCCTGGCTCTGAGGTGGATGCGGGACGAGCTTCGCCACAGCGGGTCCTACAGTTGGCCGAAGGGCCCGCGGGCGGAGCAGCCGGCGCTGGCGGAGGCACTGTAGCGCATGGGATCGCCACAGGTCTTCGAGCAGCACCGCTCCCTGCTCTTCACCATTGCCTATGAGATCACCGGCGCCGCCATGGATGCGGAGGACGTGGTGCAGGACAGCTACCTGAAATGGGCCGAGGTGAACGACGACGGCGTGGGCAACCCCCGCGCCTACCTCGCCAAGATCGCCACGCGCACGGCGTTGAACGCGCTGAGGTCTTCGCAGCGCCGGCGGGAAGAATATGTGGGTCCCTGGCTGCCCGAGCCGATCCTCACCGGGCCGGATGTCGCCGAGGATGCGGTGCTGGGCGAGGCGCTTTCTGTGGCCATGCTGGTGGTGCTCGAATCCCTGACGCCGGACGAGCGCGCCGTCTTTGTGCTCCGCGAGATCTTTGACTTTCCCTACACCGAGATCGCCGAGGTCACCGGTAAGTCCCAGGCGGCCGTCCGTCAGCTGGCGCACAGGGCAAAAGAGCATGTCAGCGCCCGTCAGCCGCGTTTCGAAGTTGGCACGCGGCAGCAGCGCGAGGTGGCGGACCGGTTCATGGCCGCGACCCTCGGCGGCGACCTGCAGTCCCTGATGGATGCCCTGGCCCCGGGCGCCGTCCTGCTCGCCGACGGCGGTGGCAAGGTCTCCGCTGCACGCAGGCCCGTGCACGGCCCGGAGAAGATCGCCCGTTTCCTGGTCGGTGTCCAGTCCCGCCCGCTGCCTGACATGCGGGTGCAGTTCTCCACGCTCAACAATCTGCCCGGCCTGCTGGTGTTCAGCGGCGGCCGGCTGGATCTGGCCGCCATGGTGGAGGTCCGCGACGGCCAGGTCACCGGCGTCTACATTGTCCGCAACCCGGACAAGCTGGTGCTGCTGGCCCGCGGCACAGACATCGGCCGGCAGTGACGCATGGATGGTTCTTCCCATGTCTATTCCTCCAGGTGGAGCCGCAACTCGGGAAAACTCACCGCAACGGTGACCCACAGTGCCTGCTCGTCCACACGATCGTAATAGTGCACCCCGAAGTCCCGGTTTCGCGCCGCCTGACGCCAAATGGGATGGGCGAATCTTGACTCATCAGCTGCGATGAGTCTTTTCGCTAAATCCCCAACACGGTTGCATAATGCTTCAAAGGCAAGACGCAGCGCAAGATCTGTATCGTAGGCCGCGTGCCCTCGCCCTACCAGTTCAGCCGCGTGATCAAGGTTCACGGCCAGATCAAACAGCCACCGCTCCGTCCGGTCCTGGTTCGAGGGCATTACAGTTCCAAGGCTTCAGAAAGGATGTTTCGGTCGCGGACCGAATCCAGCCCTCGCCGCGAGACGACATCAACCGGATGGCCCAACAGCTCCTCCATGTCCTCGGCGAACTGTGCCAGATCAAACAGGCTCGCCTCAGGATTGGGCCTAACGAGGAGGTCTACATCGCTGTCAGCCCGCTCCTCTCCGCGAGCGACTGACGCGAATACCGCGACAGATTCGATTCGGTTAATGTTTGCGAGCTTCTTGACCAGCCTCATCCGCTGCCTCAAGAAGTCGAGGACTCCCAAGGATGCGGTTGCTTGACCGGTGTGGGCCCCGTTGCACCTAAAGCTATGGACGATACCCACGGGCTGTGTTGGACTGGGGCTGGCGCTCCGCTTTGCCGCCGCGTCGGGATTGTCCATCAGCCGCAACAGGCCGGCTCCGCCCGGCCGCCGTGGAAGGAATGCACTTATGCCCGCTTACCAGATCGGTTATTTCGTCGGGAGCCTCGCCAGCGGCTCCATCAACCGCACTCTCTCGAAGGCTCTGATCAAACTCGCTCCAAAGGACCTGGAATTCAACGAGATTCCCATCAAGGACCTGCCCCTCTACAGCTCGGATTACGACGCCGATTTCCCCGCCGAAGGCCGGGCGCTGAAGGAAGCGGTTGAAGCCGCAGACGGAATCCTGTTCATCTCGCCCGAATACAACCGATCCATCCCCGGTGCTCTGAAGAACGCGATCGACTGGGGCTCGCGTCCGTGGGGAACCAATTCCTTCGCCCGCAAGCCCACCGGCATCATTGGCGCTTCCCCGGGCGGCATCGGCACGGCCGTCATGCAGTCGAACATGCGGAGTGTGCTGAGCTTCCTCGACGCCCCGCAGCTCAACACCCCCGAGGCTTACATCAGTTTCAAGCCGGAAGCCTACGGCGACGACGGCGAGGTCAAGGACGAGTCCACGCAGAAATTCCTGCGGCACTACATGGACGAGTACTGCGCCTTCGTCCAGCGTGTTCTTGACGCGAACGCGGCCGGACACATCGGCGACGAGGACGCCGATTCGCGCAAGTAGTCCCGTCTGGCCCGTCGTCCCGCCGCGCCTTCGAATCGGGTCACTAGATCGCCTTGCCCGGGTTGAGAATGCCCTGCGGATCCAGCGCGCGGCGGATGGCGTGCTGGACCTCAAGCGAGACATCGCCGAGTTCGTCCCGGAGCCAGTCGCGCTTGAGCAGGCCCACGCCGTGCTCGCCGGTCAGTGTTCCGCCCAGGCTTTGCGCCAGCCGGAACATTTCGCCCAGTGCCGCTTTCGCCGGCCCTTCCGTCACTGACTCCTGCGGATCCACCACGATAATGGGGTGCAGATTGCCGTCCGCGGCGTGGGCGATCGTAAAGATGCGCACCCCGGTCCGCCGGGAGATATCCGCCAGTCCGGTAACTGCTTCGGCCAAGCGGCCGCGCGGTACGCCAATGTCACCGATGGATACCCGTCCCATCTTTTCGAGCGAAGGAATGGCTTCGCGCCTGGCCGTCAGGAGTGCCTCTGCCTCCGCCGTATCGGCCGCACGCTGAAGTTCTGCAGTGAATGGCTCGATAGCGTTGACCAGCACATCCATTTCGAGATGGGCGCCGAAGCCGTCCGTCTGCGCGAGTAGGAAAGCGCCCCCGCGGCTGCGGTAGTTGGTTCCCAGCGCGGCGTCGATGGCGGCGAGGGTCGGGCCGTCCACCAGTTCCAGCACCGAGGGCTGGAGCCGCGCGGCAATCACCGCCGAGGCTGCCGCGGCTGCGGCGGCCACGTCGGGGAAGAAGGCGGCCACGGTCGCCGTCGCTATTGGTAGTGGACGCAACCGGAGCGTCGCTTCAACGACCACGCCCAGAGTGCCTTCCGACCCGATCATCAGTGCGTTCAGGTCGTACCCCGTCACGCCCTTGATGGTGTCGCGGCCGGTGCGCAGTTCGCGCCCGTCGGCCAGCACCACGCGCAGCCCCAGTACGGATTCGCGGGTCACGCCATACTTCGCACAGCGCATGCCGCCCGCGTTGGTGGCGATGTTGCCGCCGATGGAGCAGATGGCAGTACTGGCCGGGTCCGGCGCGTAGAACAGCCCGTGTTCGGCCACAGCCGCGTTGAGATGAGCGTTCAGGACGCCGGGTTCGACGACGGCGATCTGCTCGACTGGATCGATGCTGAGGATGCGGTTCATCCGGGAGAGATCCAGCACCACCTCCCCCGCCGATGCCGAGGAAGCAGCCGCGAGTCCGGTCCCCGCGCCGCGCGGGACCAGCGGAACCTTGTGCGCGGCCGCCAGTTTCACCGCCTGCACCACGTCCTCCACTGATTCGGCGAACACCACCCCGTCCGGCAGGGACTGCGGGACAAAGCCCGAGCGGTCCGTGTTCACCGCTGCCCTGTCCGCATAGTCCACCGATGCCCTGCGGGCAGCATCCAGGACGGCGGCTGACGATCCCAGGACCTCGGGTGCAACATCCATTCCCACGAAAACTCCTTCGTTTCCTCCGGCAAGTGATGCCGATCATACTGCATTGACCGCTGCCGAATTTTGCCAGGTTCAAAGTATTGACCCGGACCGCAGCCGGGCGGATACTTGCGTGATCCGGCTGGTCATTGGGGAACGCTGGCCCGGCGTTATGTGCCGCCGGTGGAAAGCGGGTGCGCGATGCAACGCCGCCATCGAATCGCCGCAGTGCTGTCCATCATGGCCTTGAGCCTAGCCGGACAGATCCTCCCTACCGCAGCGAATGCCGCTCCGCAGTACAACATGCGCAATGGGCCCAACTACACCGAACGGGTGGTGCTGACGTTCGATGATTGCCCGCGGACGTTGTCGGCCTACAGGTCAGTGCTGAACTACGCTCGACGGGAGAACATGGGGCTGGTGCTGGCACCGTCTGGCAATTGCATAACCAGTTTTAGGCGCGAGTATGGGGTCGATATTGTGACGTTGGCTAGGCGCAACGGCCAATACGTTATCAATCACAGCATCAACCACAGGGATCTCCGGCAGTTCGACTGCGCCGGAGCGGCTGCCGAGCTGCGGGCCCCAGGCGTCGTCACCAATTTTGGCCGGCCGCCGCATGGCGGGCTCAACGAGGCCGTCCTCTGTGGCTACCGCAAAGTCGGCATGCTGCCCTGGCTTTGGACCGGCAGCACTAGGGACTGGACCGGCCTGTCCAGGAGTGAGGTGGTCGATTCCGTCATCGCCCTCGGCCGAAAGGGCGGCACAATCCTCATGCACATGCAATGGCGGGGCTTCCATCCAAGGGCGCTGGACCGGATGAAGGAGGGATTGGAAGACAGGGGACTCCAAGTTTGCAGGGCCTACGGCGGCGCAACCGGGCGCATCACCACCAGCCCGGCTCTCCTACCGCTGCGGTTGCCATGCTGATCGGGCGGAAACCGCCAAGACCGCCAGGGCAACCTCAGACCCGGATAAGGAGCTTGCCGAAGTTGCGCCCCTCCAGCAGTCCGGCGAAGGCCGACGGCGCATTCTCCAGCCCGTCGACAATGTCCTCGCGGTACTTCATCCTGCCGTCGGCGACCAGTCCAGCCATGTCCCGCTGGAAGTTGTCCCAGTGCTTGGCCCGGAATTCCGTCTGGATGAAACCGCGCACGGTCAGGCTCTGGTTCAGGACGGTGCGCATAAAATCGGGGAGCCGGTCCGGCCCCTCCGGAGCGCCGGTCGCGTTGTACTGGGCGACCATCCCGCACACCGGCATCCGCCCATACAGGTTCAGCAGCGGCAGCACCGCCTGGAGCACCTTGCCGCCCACGTTCTCCCAGTAGACGTCGATCCCCTCGGGGCAGGCGGCCTTCAACTCTTCGGCGAACGACTCGGAACGGTGGTCCACGGCGGCGTCGAACCCCAGCTCATCAACCAGATAGGCGCACTTCTCCGGCCCGCCGGCGATGCCGACCGCACGCGCTCCCGCCGCACGGGCCAACTGCCCGACGGCGGAGCCAACCGGTCCGGCGGCAGCCGCGACCACCAGCGTCTCACCCGCCTGGATGCGTCCGATCTCCGCCATGCCGGAATAGGCGGTGAAGCCCGGCATGCCGAGCACACCCAGCGCGGTCGATTCCGGCTGTCCGTTGTCGCTGACCGGACGCGAGTATTTACCGGGAACGACGGCGGCGCTCTGCCAACCGCCGTGCGTCGCCACCAGTTGGCCCGGCTTAAAGTCGGGGTCGCGGCTCTCGACGACCTCGGCAACTGTCTCGGCCGGAAGGACGTCGCCCACCGGCGTCGGCGTGGCGTAGGACTTCGCCGCGCTCATCCGTCCGCGCATGTAGGGATCCAGCGAAATGTACCGGTTGCGCACCAGCAACTGCCCGTCGGCGAGCGCGGGAAGCTCAGCAGTTTCCGTCCGGAAGGTCTGATCCGTCGGTGCGCCATGAGGCCGTTCGGCCAGCACGATTCGGGTGGTGTGGTTTGCCGTCGTCGTTGTCATGTTCTCCTTAAGCCCTGCCTTTCAGAATCAGATGCCAGTAGACCTGAGGGAAGATCCGCCTGTCCAGCACCCATGCCCAGCGCCGCTCCTTGGCTGGATTCAGCCACGGGATGCTGGGCATGGGGCGGTACTGATGGTCGAACTCGGCGAAAAGAACGGTGTGGCGCGTGAGCGTGAACGGGCAGACGCCGTAGTGGTTGTACCGGTTTTCCGGCTCGCGCCCGTCCAGCACGGCCTTCAGATTCAGCGCCAGCATCTTGACCTGTTTGCGCAGGGCGCCGCCGCACTTTGAGTTCAGGGTTGCGGCGGCATCGCCCAGGGACCAGACGTTCGGGTAGCGGGGGTGCCGTAGCAGTTCCGGATCCACTTCCACACAACCGCTTTGGTCCTCCGGGGCCGGCAACGTGGTGGCCTTCAGCCAGTCCGGCGCAGATTGCGGGGGTACTACATGGAGCAAGTCATAGCCGAGGTCTTCGCCGCCGGCCGGGCCTTGCAGCCGGATGGTCCGCTCCGCTGCGTCTACGGAGTCCACAGTAGTTGAGGTCCGCAGCTCAATCCCGTACTCCGCGATTTTGCGCTCCAGCACCCCATCAACGCCGTCGACGCCATAAACAGTGGGCGTTGGCACCACCAGCACCACCCTGATGTCTCCCAGCACGCCCTGCTCACGCCAGAAGTCGCACGCCATGTAGGCAATCTTCTGCGCTGCTCCGGCGCACTTGGCCGGGCCCGGAGGCTGGGTGAAAACCGCAGTTCCCGAGCGCAGGCGGCGGACCAGCTCCCAGGTTTTGGTGGGCATCCGCGACTCATAGTTCGACGTTCCGTACGGGGACTCGATGGCATCGGCCATCCCGGGGACGGCTTGCCAGTCCAGTTGCAGTCCCGGACAAACCACCAGCTGGTTGTAGTGCACCCGCTGGCCGTCAGCGAGTACCACCGCGTTGTAATCAGGTTGGATATCCGCCGCCGCGACACGGATCCAGTCGACCCCGCGCGGCATTACCTTCCGTTGTTCACGGACCGCTTCCTTCATCTGGGCGGCCCCGGCACCGATGTGGGAAAACAACGGCTGGAAGTAGTGCCACGGGCTCGGCTCGACCAGCGCAACATCCTCGACCTTGTAGCGCCGAAGCCGGGCGGCAAGCGATATGCCTGCGTTGCCGCCGCCGATGATCAGCACATTGTGATGGGTATCCACCTCAACAGTGCACAGTACCGGAGCGTGGCGGTCAATGGGAGCTGGGCGATTCGCCACATGTGTATTCAGGGGTCCCTGCCGGGAACTAGGCAGGGTCTTGGGGGAAGTGGAACTTCCGGTGCAGCGCCTGGACGTCTTCAGCCAGCTCCATTGCCGGTCCGTCCACCTCCACTCCGGGGGCGATGGTCTGGACGGGCAATGGGTTGACCGGCCCCGGTGCCACTTCCCACTCCTTCAGCCAGTTGCCAAGCTGCTCGGAGGATGCCGCGTAGACAATCCGCCCCAAGCGGACCCAGGCGTGCGCGGCCGAGCACATCGGGCAGTGCTCGCCGGAGGTGTAGACCGTGGCCGCGGCACGATCCGCCGGGTCCATGTTGCTAGCAGCCCAGCGCGCGATCTCGAACTCCGGATGCCGCGTCTGGTCGCCATCCTTGACCCGGTTTCTGTCCTCGAAAAGTACGTGGCCCCCTGCGTCGACAAGGACTGAGCCGAACGGCTCGTCGCCATCCTCGAGTGCTTCGCGTGCCAGCTCGACGCAGCGGCGCAGGTGCTCAAGATCTGTCTCGGTGATACCCATGGTCTCGATTATGGCCCATGGCCTTGAACCCACCGAATGGTCCAAGATGGCCACATGGGTGATCTTATCGATTTCCTGCTCGCCAAGATCCAGCAGGACGAGGCTCGGATACGGGCGCTGATGACCGATGTCGGCATGGTGGGACAAACGGTCCTGCGGCACCACCTGATACAGAATCTGGCCGAGTGCGATGCCAAGCGGCGGATGATCGCCCATGTGAGGGACGTTGACTGGGACCACGAACCCGCCAGCGACTACGACTACATGCTGACCTTCCTGCAGCACATGGCGCTCCCCTACCAAACCCACACCGGCTACCAGTCCGCTTGGCGGCTCTAGAAAGCCGGAACGGCGGCCGGGCAGGTGGATTCACCATGCCCGGCCGCCGTCAGGTAGCCGCTTTTCCGCCGTCGTTAGTTTTCCGCCGTCGTTAGCTGGAAACGGAGGCGGTTTCCTTCACCTCGGCGTGGTCTGCGATGACGCCTGCCTTGAACGTTTCGTAGCGGGCTGCATGCAGCGGGTTGCGGCGCAGGATCGCCCACGCGGCGCCCAGCACTGCGAACCAGATGGGCGTGATCAGCAGGGCCAGCAACGTATCCGGCTGTGTGGTCAGCGCCCACAGCACGAAGCCGAAGAATGCGAAGACCACCCACACCATGACCGGGCCACCGGGCATCTTGAACTTGGAAGCCTGATGCAGGCCGGGCCGGCGCTTGCGGAAGGCAAGGTAGCTGGCCAGGATGATGGACCAGACGAACATGAAGCACACGGCGGAAACCGTGGTCACCATGCCAAAGGCCTTGCCGACGTCGTCACCGGCGTAGAGCAGGGCCACGGACGAGAACAGCAGCACACAGGTCAGGAACAGCGCGTTGCGCGGCACCTTCTGCACCGACAGCTTGCTGAAGATCGACGGAGCGTCGCCGTCCTGCGCCAGGCCGAAGACCATGCGCGAAGTTGAGTAGATGCCGGAGTTGGCGCTCGACATGGCGGAGGTCAGGACCACCAGGTTGATCACCGTAGCTGCCATGCCCAGCCCGGCCAGCGAGAACATGCCGATGAAGGGGCTGTGTCCGGCCTCGAACTGGGTCCAGGGAGTGACTGCCATGAGGATGATGAGTGCACCTACATAGAAGAGCAGGATGCGGACCGGAATCGAGTTGATGGCCTTGGGCAGGTTCTTCTCGGGATCCTTGGTCTCGGCAGCGGTGGTACCCACCAGTTCGATGCCCACGAAGGCGAACACGGCGATCTGGAAGCCGGCCACGAAGCCCATGAACTCATTGGGGAAGAAGCCGCCGTGGATCCACAGGTTTTCGACAGTGGCCGGGCCGGCCTCGGACTTGAAGCCCGAAAGGATCATGTACAGACCCGTGAGGATCAGGGCCACAATGGCGACGATCTTGATCAGCGCGAACCAGAACTCGGTCTCGCCGAAGGCCTTGACCGTGACCAGGTTCAGCACCAGCAGGACGGCGATCGTGAACACGCCCGGAATCCACAGCGGGATGCCTGGAACCAGTTCGTTGGCGTAGCCGGCGATGGCGATGACGTCGGCAATGCCGGTCACGACCCAGCAGAACCAGTAGGTCCAGCCGGTAAAGAATCCGGCCCAGGGGCCGAGCAGGTCGCCCGCGAAGTCGCTGAAGGACTTGTAATGCAGATTGGACAGCAGCAGCTCGCCCATCGCCCGCATCACGAAGAACAGCATGAAGCCGATGATCATGTAGACGAAGATGACGGAGGGTCCGGCCGCGGAGATCGTTTTCCCCGAGCCCATGAAAAGCCCCGTGCCGATGGCACCGCCGATCGCAATCAGCTGGATGTGGCGGTTGCTCAGCTGTCTTTCCAGATGGGGTGCCCCGGATGACTGCACTGTTGCATCTTTCATTTACTACTCCTTCAGAGCGAGGATATTTCGCATGGCTGCATGGCCCTGGTTGTGGGTTGCATGCAGGTTGGTCAGGGCGCCGGCCGCTTCCCCATGTATGCGGCCGGCCCCTGGGCAGGGGCCCCGCGGTCCCTGCCAGTCCCGGTTAGGCGCCGGCCGTTGCCAGCGGTGCCACGTTCGGGTAGAGCGGGTGCGCGGCGGCCAAGGCCTCCACGCGGTGGCGCAGATCGGCGAGGCTTGCCTCGTCGTCGGCGATCAGCGCCTCAGCAATGATGTCAGCTACCTCGGTGAAGGCCGCTTCGCCGAAGCCGCGGGTAGCCAGTGCGGGCGTTCCGATCCGCAGGCCGGAGGTGACCATCGGCGGGCGCGGGTCGAACGGAACGGCGTTGCGGTTGACGGTGATGTCGATGGCCGCGAGGCGGTCCTCGGCTTCCTGGCCGTTCAGTTCGCAGTTGCGCAGGTCCACCAGTACCAGGTGCACGTCCGTGCCGCCGGAAACCACGGAGATGCCCTTGGCGGCGACGTCGGGCTGCATCAGGCGTTCGGCCAAGATGCTTGCTCCAGCGAGCACGCGCTCCTGGCGCTCCTTGAACTCCGGCGATGCAGCAATCTTGAAGGCCACGGCCTTGCCGGCGATGACGTGCTCCAGCGGCCCGCCCTGCTGGCCCGGGAACACTGCCGAGTTGATCTTCTTGGCGACGTCGGCGTCGTTGGTCAGGATGATGCCGCCGCGCGGGCCGGCCAGCGTCTTGTGCGTGGTGGAGGTGACAACGTGGGCGTGCGGCACCGGGCTGGGGTGCAATCCGGCGGCCACCAGGCCGGCGAAGTGCGCCATGTCCACCATGAGGTAGGCACCGACGGCGTCGGCGATCCGGCGGAATTCGGCGAAGTCCAACTGGCGGGCGTAGGCGGACCAGCCGGCCACGATCAGCTGCGGCTTGTGCTCGTGGGCCAGGCGCTCCACTTCCACCATGTCGATCCGGTGGTCTTCTTCGCGGACCTGGTACGGAACCACGTTGTACAGCTTGCCGGAGAAGTTGATCCGCATGCCGTGGGTCAGGTGGCCGCCGTGGGCCAGGTTCAGCCCCATGATGGTGTCGCCGGGCTTGATCAGCGCGTGCATGACCGACGCGTTGGCCTGGGCACCGGAATGCGGCTGGACGTTAGCGTAGGCCGCCCCGAACAGGTCCTTCACGCGGTCGATGGCCAACTGCTCGATGACGTCGACGTGCTCGCAGCCACCGTAGTAACGCCGTCCCGGGTAGCCTTCGGCGTACTTGTTGGTCAGCACGGAGCCCTGCGCCTGCATAACTGCGGCGGCGGTGTGGTTCTCCGAGGCGATCATTTCCAGGCCGTCGCGCTGGCGGGTGAGCTCGTCGTCGATCTTGGCGGCGACCTCGGGGTCCAGCTCGGACAGCTGGCTGTTCAGGCTCGGGGACACGACCTGTTGGAAAGTGGACGGTGACTGGATGGTCATAAGGAACTCCATATTTCAGGCAGCGCACAACACGCCACGATGATTCGGGTTCCTCCCCGCTCTGTCTGGGACCTGAGAGTTTCCGCCGCCCCCGTGGGGGCCGCTTGCACCGTCGGTGAGCCGGTTGCCCGGCTGCTTTCCAGAGTTGCCTAGCCGCGGCGGTACGTGGGCCTGAGAGATTCCTGGGGAGGAGTTGCTCCTACGGCGCCTGACGAACGTACCGGCAGGACTCTCCCGCCGCAGATCAAAAGCGTTGGGCCACAGCTTCGTGACCCGCCTCACACAGATTAGCGGCACGCGAGGAGCTAACGCAACATCATTTCTTTACTGCCTAGTCAGCGGCGGATCCGCTGCAGACGATGTACGACGCCGGCACTCACCTGAGTGCCGGCGTCGCCTGGGCAGGCCTTATTGCTCGGTGCCGGTCTGGTCGCCTTCGGTCAGACCGCTGTCCACGGGTGCCGGATCGACGGCGCCACTGTCGTCCGGCACGGCTTCCTGCCCGGCATCCTGCTGGCCAGCGCCGGAGTCGGTGACGACTTCCGGCTCCGCTACTTCGCCCGTTTCGGAGCCGGGCGCCGGAACCGGTTCGGGCACGGTCTCCACCGGCCCCGTGCCGTCGGTCTGGTCGGTGGCCGGGTCCTCGACCATTGCTGATCCGTCTGTTCCGGAGGTATCACCGGAGGTCTCGCCTGTAGTCCCGGTCTGGCCGGCGCCGTCGTCGACCTGCCCGGGCTCAGCCTCGCCGGGCTCCGTGGTTTCGCTTCCGTCCTCGGCCGGGGCCGCGGTTCCGGTCAGGACGCGGCCCAAGGTTGTCTGCTGCTCGGCGGCCGGGGTGCTGCTGGTCGACGATGCAACCAAAGCCGAAATGGGCTTGCTGGTTCCCAGTTCGATCATCGTGATGCCTGCCATGGCGATCAGGAAGGAGGCTGCGCTGACCACTCCGATCTTCACCCAGGTCCGGGGCGTAAAGCGGCGGGCAGTGAGCTTGGCCTTGAAATCCGCGACGGCACTGGGAACACCGGCGCGCTCGGTTCCGTCGTCGCTCGCAGGCAAGCCGCCGTTGCGCAGGCCGCGCAGCCGCGGCACGGGCAGGGTCTTCCGGGCCGCGACGGCGGCGGAACTCAGCGTCCTGGCGTAGATGGCTGCGGCAACCGTGGCGATGACCGAACCAAGGGCAGCGCCGATCAGCGTTCCCGCGACACCGAGGAAGGAACCCGCGAAGGCCGAGGTCACAGCGGCCAGGGCGGAGGCAATAGTTTGGGCACCGTTGAGGCCGAGGAGTTTCGGCTTATCTTCGGCGGAGGAGTCTTCAGCCATATTTCACACACACTTCGGGTAGGCAAAGTTACGGAAAGGTAACGCCGGTTCCACCGAACCGGTTCCCCGCCTACCGCGTTTTCATGTGAGATGCTGGTCACATTCGGAGCGCGCTGGGCATTACCCCAGATCAGGACGTGACAGGGGCTGACGTGCCTGCGCCGCAGGCTCAGCCGGCAGCCGTGCCCGCGTCCCTGTCCGCGCCTGCTTCCGCCTCAGCCGCCGCCTCCGTGTCCGGCTCCTCTTCTTCGGGCAGGGTCACCAGCAGCGCGGTTCCCTGGTACGGCTCCAGCTGGATATAGAAGCTGTGCAGATCATCCACACTGCCCACCTCTTCACCGCTGAACAGATCGGTCACCAAGGCTCCGGTTTCCAACTGCTCGGAGCGCACCGTGCCGGCCATCTCCTGGTCAGAGAAGTTCAGGACGGTGACTTCGCAATCGCCCGATTCCAGCTGGTGCACCATGACCAGCATGCCGCGGTGTGAGACGTCCGGAACATCGAGCAGGGCGCTCTTGGCGATGCCGTACTGCTCCCGGACGGCCAGAATTTTGGCTAGCTGCCGCGCGAAAGAGGACTCGTCCGCGAGCTGGTCCGGCAACGTCCCGTACAGGCTGACGGCCTTGGGCATTCCGGAGGTCGGAGCCTGTCCGGTGTGGTTGACTCCCATCAGGTCGTGGGCGCCCCGGTTGATCCAGCGGGTGTCGCCGCGGGACAGCAGCGGGGCCACCTGCGACCGGTCCAGCGTCAGCATGCCGCACAGGTCCCACCCGGAGAGCGCGAAGACGCCCGGCTGCAGCGCGTTGTACATGGCCAGCAACAGGTGCACCTTGCGGACCTCGATGGTCTGCTCCGGCGTGATGGTGCTCAGGTCCTTGATGCCCAGCACCGCGGTGATCACGCTCGCCGTCGTACACGCAATGCCGTTGGCCGTGAAGACCAAGTTATAAGGTGCGGCCTCCCCGGTAATGCCGTCCCGCAAGGTCTGCTGCACTTTAAGGGCCAGTTCCGCGCCGGTCAGTTCCTCGCCGTCGAGCTCATAGATATCGTCTTTGTGCTTGGTGGTGAAGTGCACCAGTTCGTAGGTCAGTTCGTCATGGTTCTGCAGCGCGTGGACCAGGGAGGCCTGGTCCACGCCGATCTCCATGGCCAGACGCAGGGTCAGCCGGAGGAATTCGGTATCCGCGGTGACCAGGGCGTGGTGGTAGCCGGGGCGGGTGACAAAGTCGTAGGACAGGTCGGGGCCATTGGCGGAGGTGGACTTGATGTCGTCAATGCTCAGGTTCAGTTCCTGGAACGTGAAGCCGCCGACCTTGCGGACCATGCTGCCGATGATCTGGTTCGCGGCCTCGGAAATGGGATGGCCCTCGGACCAGCCCGGCGTTTCCTCGGCACTCTTCTCCACGCCCAGGAAGCCGTTGGCATCCAGCCGCAGCGCGCCGGTGCCCAGGTCCACCAGCGAGTGCAGGGCGTCGCCCATCACCAGGCGCATGCCTGAGAAGGTGGGATCCAGCCAGTTGATGGACGGCTGGCCCGCCTTGAAATAGTGCAGGTACACCCACCGCCGCATCTGGCCGGTAACGTCCAGGACCGGGCCGGTGGCGCTCCAGTTGGTCTCCTTGACTCCGGGCTCATAGAAAATGACCCGCTGCAGTTCGCCGATGATGTACCCGGCCTTCTGGAGGGCGCGTTCGGTTTCGGCGTCGATATTGACCGCGTCTTCGCCCTCGGGCACCTCCGGCAGCAGGTGCCAGTCCGACTCGGGGATGTCGATCATGTGGTAAATGCCCGGGTAGTCGCGGAAGTTCATCTCGGCCAGCCGGAAGTCCGCACCCTTGCCGGTATGTCCGGGCACGATGTCATCCACAATGGTTCCGCCGTGGTCGTTGGCGACCTGGCACATCTCGCGGAACTCGTCCTCGGTGCCGAACATCGGATCGATGGCCATGCTGATCCGGTCGAAGTGGCCGTCCACGCTCGGCGTCTGCTCCCAGCCAGAGAGCCCGCCGGCCAGTTTCACGGGTCCGGTGTGGATGGCGTTGATGCCGATCTGCTCGAATGCCTCCCACAGACCAGGATCCCCCAAGGCCCCGAGGAAAGACTGCCCGGGCTTGGTCATGAAGGACAGCGGGTAGGCGGTAAACCACACCGAGGCCCGCTCCACCGCGGCCCGCGGGTTCGGCCAGGCGAAGGGGTTCTGCCACATGCTGGCCTGGCCCGAAAGCTGGCGGCCCAGCACCTTGGCGTCGCCGAGCATGGACTGGTTGCGCAGCCACTCCACATAAACAGTGTTGCGGGCATCCGGCTCGAACGGCGGCTGGCCCGGATTGAAGTGGCGCCGCCGAGCCTTGGGGCGCAAAGCCCGCGGACGAGCCGGATAGAACTGCTCGTCGAAGTTGATCTCCGAGATGTGCGCCTCAAGCGCCTCCTCCTGCACGGCATCCGGGTCGGCAGCTTCGGAGCCGCCACCAGAACCGTCGTCAAGGTGTTCCGTCGAAGAAAGCGAATCGACCATCGAGATATCTCCTTGATCATCCTGCAGGCACCGGCCAGTACTGACTTCTTCCACACTGCCAGACGCAGGGAAACCAAACCAGTGCACCTCCGCAATCGGGTGTGCAACGGACAAAACCGCGGCGTGGCGGCGTAATGTCCGCAGAGTCACATCCGATTTTGGATGATTAGCCCGCATTCATGCGTTTGCATAGATAGCGGTCGGCCAACCAGCCGGTCCATCGAATGGGAAAGAAGGCAGAACATGCAAAGGTTCTCAGGTAAATCCGTCATTATCACCGGCGCCGGATCCGGGCTCGGCCGTGCGGCGGCACTCCAGGTCGCCAAGGAAGAGGGCAAGCTGACCCTGGTGGATCTGAACGAGGCCGGCCTGAAGGAGACCGCGGAGGAAATCCGCCAGGTCGCACCCAATGCCGAGGTGCTGAACGTTACCGCCAACGTTGCCAACGAGTCCGAGGTCGAGAACTATGTCGCCGAGGCCGTCAAGCGCTTCGGCCGGATCGACGGGTTCTTCAACAACGCCGGTATCGAAGGCAAGCAGAATCCCACCGAGGACTACGGCTCCGATGAGTTCTCCAAGGTTGTCAGCATCAACCTCAACGGTGTCTTCTACGGTCTCAAGCACGTCCTGAAGGTCATGAAGGAACAGGGCTCCGGCTCGATCGTGAACACCGCTTCCGTCGGCGGCATCCGCGGCGTCGGCAACCAGTCCGGCTACGCCGCTTCCAAGCACGGCGTCGTCGGCCTCACCCGCAACTCGGGCGTCGAGTACGGACAGTACGGCGTGCAGATCAACGCCATCGCTCCGGGTGCCATCATGACCCCGATGGTCGAGGGCTCGCTCAAGCAGATCGACCCGGAGAACTGGGAAGAGGTCGGCAAGGGCTTCGTTGAGCCCAACCCGATGAAGCGCTTCGGCAAGCCCGAAGAGGTCGGCCACCTGGTCGCCTTCCTTCTCTCCGGCGACGCGGCCTTCATCAAAGCCGCGGTCATCCCGATCGACGGCGGCCAGTCCTACAAGTACTAAGGACTCCCGGCACAACTGACAGCGCGACCCTCCACCGTGACGACGGCGGAGGGTCGCGTTTTCGTTGTTACGATGAGTCGAACCGCGGCCTCCGCTTGAGGGCAGGCGCCTTGTGCCGCAGCCTACTGCCGTGGAAGCGCCTGGAGAAACCGAGGAAAAAATGCCAGCACCTGTCCTGTTGACCGACGAGCAGCGCACCCGCATGCATGACCTCTACCGTCAGCTGCATGAGCACCCCGAGCTCTCCATGCAGGAGCACCGGACCGCCGCACTGGTGCAGGCCGAGCTGGAGCAATGCGGGATCGATACTTTCAGCTGCGGCGGCACCGGCGTCGTCGGCGTGCTGCGTAACGGCGAAGGACCGGTGGTGGCGTTCCGCGCCGATATCGACGCGCTGCCGATCAAGGAAGACACCGGCCTGCCCTTTGCCAGCACCGCTACCGGCACCTTGGCGGACGGAACCGAAGTTCCCGTCATGCACGGCTGCGGCCATGATGCCCACGCCGCAGCCCTGCTTACGGCCGCTCGACTGCTCGCCGGCGCCAAGGACCGTTGGGCAGGAACTATCGTGTTCATTTTCCAGCCCGGCGAGGAAACCGGGGCGGGCGCCAGGGCGATGGTGGAGGACGGCCTGTGGGAAAAGGCGCCGAAGCCCGAGGTGGTCTTCGGCCAGCATGTCATGCCGGGGCTGGCGGGCACCGTCCAGTACGTGCACGGCCACCCTATGACTCAGGCGGATTCGTGGAAGGTCACTCTGCACGGCCGGCAGTCCCACGGCTCGCAGCCGCAGGACTCCATCGATCCCATTGTGCTCGGCGCCCACATCATCACCCGCATCCAGACCATCGTGTCCCGCGAGGTGGATCCCCGCCGCTCGGCCGTGGTCACCGTCGGCACCTTCCATGGCGGCTTGAAGGAAAACATCATTCCCTCCAGCGCCGAATTCACCCTCAATGTGCGTGCCTTCGACGAATCCGTGCGCGACACCGTGCTCGGGGCGCTGCGCCGGATCATCAAGGCAGAGGCCGATGCGTCCAACGCGCCCGAACCCACCATCGAGGTGCTGTCCTCCTTCCCGCCGAACCTCAATGACCGGCAGGCAACGGACGACGTCGTCAAAGCCTTGCGGCAGGAACTCGGCGAGGCCAGCGTCATCGAGGGCGAGCCGGTGATGGCCTCGGAAGACTTCGGCCATCTGGTCGAGCCCATTTGCGTTCCCTCCGTTTTCTGGTTCTTCGGCGGCCATCCGGCGGAAACGCTGGCCGCAGAACGCATCCCGGTCAACCATTCGCCGCTCTTCGCCCCGGTCATGGAACCGACGCTCTCCACCGGTGCCCGCGCCGCCGTGGCTGCAATCCTGTCCAAGGTCGGTCTTGAGCGCTAGGCAGCAAGGGGCGCGGCCGTGGACATCCTGCTGATACTGGATCTTTTCGGCACGTTCTTCTTCGCCGTGTCCGGCTGCCTCCTGGCCGCCCGCCGGAACTTCGACATCGTCGGCTCCCTGCTGCTCGGGTCCCTGGTGGGGCTCGGCGGCGGCGTCATCCGCGACCTGATCATCTCCCAGTCCGTCCCGACCGCCTTCGTCGAACCGATTTACCTGGTTGCCCCGGTCCTGGCGGCCGTCATCGTGTACTTCCACGTGCTCGGTGTGCAGCGGTTCCGGCGGACACTGCTCATTTTCGACGCCGGCGGGCTGGCCCTGTTCTGTGTCACCGGCACGCTGAAGGCTCTGGATTCCGGCATGGGCCCGGTGACTTCCGCAGTGCTCGGAATTACGACGGCGGTGGGCGGCGGCGTGCTGCGCGATGTGGTGGCCAACGAGGTGCCCCAGATCTTCAACCCGCGTGGTGTCTACGCTGTCCCGGCCATGCTCGGCGCATCGCTGGTCACCCTGTTCTCCCAGCTGGGCTGGTTCAACGCCTACACCGGCACCGCGGTCGCCACCGTCGTTTTCTTGTTGCGGGTGCTGTCCCTGCGGTTTGGCTGGCGCGTGCCGCTCGCGGGCGGAGCGAAGAACCCGGGCTCCGCCACGGACTAAACCGTCCCTCCGCCATTCAAAACCTCGCCGATCATCAGTAGGCTGAAGTTTCCGACGTCGTGAGGAAAGAGGTCTGTTGTGAAGGCTGCCCGCTACTACGATCAAAGGGACATCAGGATCGAGGAAATTCCGGAACCGGAGCTCAAGCCCGGAACCGTCGCCATCGACGTGGCCTGGTGCGGCATCTGCGGCACCGACCTGCACGAGTACCTCGAGGGGCCCATTTTCATTCCACCCAAGGGCTCGCCCCACCCCATCTCCGGCGAAGAGGCTCCGGTGACCATGGGGCACGAATTCTCCGGCACCATCACCGCCCTTGGGGACGGAGTGACCGATCTCGAAGTGGGCCAGAACGTCGTCGTCGAGCCTTACATCATCAACGACGACGTCGACACCGGGCCGGGCGCGGAGTACCAGCTGTCCAAGGACATGAACTTCATCGGGTTGGGCGGTCGGGGCGGCGGGCTGTCCGAGAAGATCGTGGTCGAGCGGCGCTGGGTCCACCCGATCGGGGACATTCCCCTGGACCAGGCGGCCCTGATCGAACCGCTGTCGGTGGGGCACCACGCCTTTGTCCGCAGCCAGGCGAAGTCCGGCGACACGGCCATTGTCGGCGGTGCGGGACCCATCGGCTTGCTGACCGCCGCCGTGCTCAAAGCCTCCGGCCTGACCGTCTACATCTCGGAACTCAGCGAGGCCCGCAAGAAGATGGCCCGGGACACCGGTGTGGCGGATCAGGTGTTCGACCCGAGGGAGGGCGACGTCGCCGCGAAGGTCCGCGAGCTGACCGGCGGTAAGGGCGCGGACGTCGGTTTCGAGTGCAGTTCCGTTCCAGTGGTCCTGGACATGCTGATGAACGCCGTCCGGCCCGGCGGCGTCATCGTCAACGTCTCGATCTGGGGCCACAAGCCCGAGGTGGACATGCCGTCCCTGGTGCTCAAGGAGATCGATCTGCGCGGCACCATCGGCTACGCCAACGACCATGCCAGCACCATCAAGCTGGTCCAGGAAGGCAAGCTCGACCTGGCCCCGTTCATCACCGCCAAGATTCCGCTGGACGAACTCATCACCGGCGGCTTCGAGCAGCTCATCAACAACAACGAGGAACACGTCAAGATCCTGGTGAATCCGAACGAGTGATCACCACGCTCGCCGGTGTGCCGCCGGACGCAAGCAACCCTCCGCCGACTAACGACGGCGGAGGGTTGCTTTGCGCCTATCCGGCAGGAACCGTTGCGGCTTCGTCGGTCACGGTGGCGGCCTCGTTCACCAGGAGTGCCGCGGCGCGTTCGCCGATCATGATCGTCGGAGCGTTGGTGTTGCCGGTGGGTACCAGCGGCATGATGGACGCATCGGCGATCCGGACGCCGTTGAGGCCATGGACCTTGAGCGTGCGCGGATCCACCACCGCGTCCCGATCCAGCCCCATGCGGCAGGTGCCGACCTGGTGGTGGTAGGTGACCACGGAATCGCGCACGTACTGTTCAAGGTCTTCGTTACTGTCCGAGACCTCCGCGCCGGGGTAGAGCTCCTCCGCGCCCCAATCGGCCAGTGCCGAACTCCGGCCAATCTCCCGGCACTGCCGCACCGATGCCACCAGGGCGTCGACGTCGGCCTGTTCCGACAGGGCACCGAGGTCGATGCTGATCGGATCGCTGGCTTTCGGCCCGGTGAGCCTGATTTCGCCGCGGCTCTGCGGCCGCACCAGCCCGCCGAGCATCGAGAAGCCGTTCTCCGGCCCGGTCATGTCGCCCTTCCCGTAGCCCTGTGAGTACATGGGCACGGAGAAGAAGATCGGCTGGGTATCCGGCACGGCCAGATCCGGGCTGCTCTTCGCGAAGAAGTGCACTTCCGCCGGGGCCACTTCCGATGCCGGCACCGGCTTGCTCGTGCTGAAGACTACCGGGGAGAGCAGATGGTCCTGCAGGTTCTTCCCCACGCCGGGCAGGTCGTGCATCGGGCGGACGCCGGCTTCGCGCAGTTCGTCGGCCGGTCCGATCCCCGAGCGCAGCAGCAGCTCCGCCGAGTTGATGGCACCGGCTGACAGGATGGTCTCCGGTGCCCGCAGCGTCTTGGTTTCGCCGTCGTGCTCGAACTCGACGCCGGCAACGGTGCCGTCCTCGACGATCAGCCGGCGCACGTGCGCACCGGTGAGCAGCGTGAGGTTGGCATTGTCGACAACGGGCTTGAGGTAGGCGTGCCAGGTATTGAAGCGCTTCCCATCGCGGACATTCAGCTGCATCCGGGACACACCCTCGACGTCGCCCGAGTTGTAGTCCTCGTTGAGCTTGATGCCCGTTTCCACCGCCGCTTCCAGCATGGCTTCCTGGATGGGATTGCGCGGGAAGTCCTGGGCGACATCAAGCAGACCCGAATCGCCGCGCGTTTCGGAGGCCCCGCCGTCGTACTTTTCAATGGTTTTGAACACCGGCAGGACGTCTTCCCAGGACCAGCCGGGGCAGCCCAGGTAGGCCCAGGTGTCGTAGTCCTGCTTGGCGCCGCGGACCCAGATGGTGGCATTCAGTGCGTGCGATCCGCCCATCACCTTGCCGCGCGGCAGGTGGAGCGTGCGGCCGGAGCACCCCTGCTGCTCGGTGGTCTGGTAGTCCCAGTCCTGCGGGCTATGCCAGAGGGCGCCGAGGTTGTAGAGGTGCGCGATGTTGGGGTTCGTGTCGTCATCGCCGGCCTCGAGGACGGCGATGCGCTTGCCCGCATCGAGCAGGCGGCGGGCGATAACGTTGCCCGCCGAGCCGGCGCCGACAACGATGTAGTCGAAGTCCTGCGGAGTCTCCTGCGCGGTCACTGGCTGATCACCTGCGGGGTGCCCAGGGCCTTGAGGCCGGCGACGCCGAATTCGAGTCCGTAGCCGGACTGCTTGGCGCCGCCAAACGGCACGCGCGGGTCAACGGCGCCGTGCTTGTTGATCCAGACCGTGCCGGCCTCGATCCGGGCGGCGACTTCGCGGGCCTTGGCCGGGTCAGAGGACCAGACCGAGGCGCCGAGGCCGACGTCGAGCCCGTTGGCCATTTCGACAGCCTCGTCGACCGTGTTGTAGCGGATGATCGGCAGCGCCGGGCCGAACTGCTCCTGGGCTACCAGCGGATTGTCGTTGTCGATTTCCGCCACGAGGGTGGTCGGGTAGAAGTAGCCGGGCTGGCCGGACTCAGGGTTGCCGCCGGTCAGCACCTTGGCGCCGCTGTCCTTGGCCTTCTGGACCAGGTCCGCGACGATGTCGAACTGGGCCTTGTTCTGCAGCGGGCCAAGGACGTTGTTCTCGTCCAGCCCCACGCCCATCGGCATGTTCTGGGCGACCTGGACCAGTTCCTCGCAGACTTGGTCGTAGAGCGAGTCGTGGACGTAGAGACGCTTGAGCGCGGCGCAGGTCTGGCCGGTGTTGATGAACGCGCCCCAGAACAGATCCTGCGCGATGGCCTTCGGATCCGCGTCCTCGAGCACGATGCCCGCATCATTGCCGCCGAGCTCCAGCGTCAGCCGCTTCACCGTGTCCGCGGAGGAACGGATGATGGCCTTGCCCGTGGCGGTGGAACCGGTGAACATCACCTTGTCGATCTCCGGGTGGGAGGCCAGCGCCTCGCCGACCTCGCGGCCGCCGGAAACCACGTGCAGCAGATCCGCCGGCAGCGCCTGGTTAATCACCGCGGCCAGTGCCAGCACGCTCAGCGGCGTGTACTCGGACGGCTTCATCACCACCGTGTTGCCCATCCTCAGCGAGGGCGCGAGCTGCCAGACGCTGATCATCATCGGCCAGTTCCACGGGCCGATGGCGCCGACGACGCCGAGCGGACGGTAGTGCACCTCGGCATGGCTTTCGCCGTCGTCCACCACGACTTCGGGCTCCAAGACGAACGACGCCGTGGCGCGCAGCCAGGCGGCGCAGGCACCGACCTCGAAGCGGGCGTTGGGTCCGTTCAGCGGCTTGCCCTGCTCGCGTGAGAGCAGCTCGGCGAGCGCCTCGGCACTGGCTTCGATGGCGTCCGCGGCCTGGTTCAGGTACTCGCTGCGCTTCTCGTGGCCCAGCGCAGCCCACTCTGGCTGCGCAGCGCGGGCGGCGGCAACGGCGGCATCCAGATCTGCGGCGGTGTGGACGGGGGCTTCGGCGACCACTTCACCCGTGGCCGGATCCTTAATCGGCCGGGACTCCCCCGCCGGCGCGATTGCGGCCAGCAGGTCCTGGTAAGTCTGGAAGGCGGTGCTATGGGTCTCGGGCTGGGCCGACATCGAAGTCTCCTGTTCATTCGGCGCCGGTCTGACTCCGGCGCAATGGATCGCTCACCCACAACTGTGCCTTGGACCACAGTTCACAGTCTTGTGTTTCCCGGCAGGACCCTTGTCTACCAGCGCCGAAGTTCAGTTGCCCAACGGTTCCGGTTCCGGTCTCGGTCCACCGCATACGACATCCCTCGTTAGATCAACGACGGTAAATTTCCCTGCCCCAGATCGAGGAACTCAGCGACGCCCACTCGAGACGCTATGCCGCGGCCTGCCCCTCATACTGGCGGACTGTTTCTCGTAGCTGGTCGGCGTATTCGTAGATCTCATCAAGTGAGGCGATGGGATGACGCGTTTCGGCCTTGTCAGGCCCGAAGATGCCCAGGTATTTCTGGCTCCGGTTGAAGTGCAACCTCGCAATCGGCTTTCGGTTATTGTCATCGAGCAGCACCGCGAAATAGGACTTCGCATCCCGATGAACAATCCGGTTCGGCTTCACATCGCTATAGACAATAGCGCGGACAATTTGAAAACCTTCCAACTCCTCTATGGTCGTGTCGACACCGTCTTGGGCCAGGTCGTCTTCCACTGGCTTCTCGCTGGTGACAGTTGCCGCGAGCGTAGCGTCAGTAACTGCCGGAATTGAGGATTCACCCAACGCAGCTTTGAGCCGGTCATTCACTTGATCACTGAGGAACTGCCTGGTCGCCTTCACGACAAGGCCCGTGAACTGCTCGCGTACTCGCTGAGTGAAGGCCCCCTCATAAACCTTCGCCGTCAGGAACTTGACCCAGTCATCCTCCGGGGACTGGAACTGCGCAGCGATTGCCCGCTTCAGTTGACCGATATACTTGAGTTCTTCCGCCGCGCTGATGATTGAATCAAGATCGAAGACATCCTTCGAGAGCTTCATGATCTCTGGAATCAGAGTTTCGTCGACGTCATTGAGATCCAAAATCAAGAACGGCTTCGCATCCATCCGGTTCGGAGCATCGAGGTCAGTGTAGAACTGGTAGACCTCGCCGTTAGTCAGGATGGCGATGCGAGCATTGGTTGCGGCAAAGTAGCGGAACAGCTGGGAGGCGTGTTCAATCCGCAGCTCGCCGAGCGATCGCTTGCACTCGATCAGTATCTGGACTTCCCCATCTCGGACGATGGCATAGTCGATCTTCTCCCCCTTCTTTATCCCTACATCCGCCGTGAACTCGGGAACAACTTCGAGTGGGTTGAAAACGTCGTATCCGAGGACTGTCGAGATGAAAGGCATCACGAAGGCGTTTTTCGTCGCTTCTTCCGTCTCAATAATTCCGCGCTGCTGCTTTATCTTTGCCGCCAGCGCTGCAAGCCGTTCTGACAACTGCATGATTCCCCCAGAGAAGTTGTGACCTCGATTACCCTCCCAACCTAGTTGGCACCAACGACAAAATACGACGGGTTAAAGGATGCGTTGCAGGAACGTTAGGTATAAGCGAATTGCCAGCCTCAGGAAACGCCGAACTTAGACAGACACCGCGCGGGCCTCCACAGCCAGCCGCGTATCCTCGACCATCAGGTCGGCGTTGATCATCGCGCCCGTGTTGACGCCCGCGGCTGCGGCCACAATCACCTGCGCCGACAGGTTCGTGACGTTGCCGGCCACGTAGACTCCCGGCACGGAAGTGGCACCGGTCGGCTCGGACGGGATGAAGGCTCCCATGACACAGTCGCCGAAGTTCTGCTCCACGGTTTCCAGTCCCAGATCGTCAAGGAACGCGGCGCGCGCATCCATCCGGGTCGCGACCGCAACCGCCTGCCGGGCAAAGACCTCCCCGCTTGCCAGGCGGACACCTGCCAGCACGTCCGACTCCGTCTCCACGGCAGCAACCTCGCCGGTAACCACGGTGATGCCTCGTGCCTCCAGCTGCGCTGCCTGCTCCGGCGACGGCGCCTCGGCGGTGTGCAGGAACAGTGTCACGTCATCGGTCCACTGGCGCCACAGCAGCGCTTGATGCATGGCCAACCCGATGTTCACAGCGATGACGCCGATGGCCTGGTCGCGGACTTCCCAGCCATGGCAGTACGGGCAGTGCAGCACGTCGCGTCCCCACCGATCCGCCAACCCTTCGATGGCGGGCAGCCCGTCCACCAGGCCGGTTGTCACCAACAGGCGCCGGCCCCGTACGGAACGTCCGCCGCCGATCCCCACCCGGAATCCGCCGTCGTTCTCCTTGTGTGCGGTGGTCACCGTTCCCGAGATAATCTCCGCACCGTAGCCGAGAGCTTCTTCGCTACCGATGGCGTACAGCTCGCCCGGCGGTGTGCCCTCGCGGCCAAGGTAATTGTGCACGTGGCCGGCCGGGGCATTCCGCGCCTCGCCCGAATCGATGATCAGCCCCGAGCGGCGGGCACGCCCCAGCGTCAGAGCGGCACCCAGACCGGCGGCACCACCACCTACGATAACGACGTCGTACAGCTCCTTGGCCGGCACAGTTGCCTTTGCTTCAGTCATGTCCATGTCCTCCTTGTTCAAACCCACCCGCCGGTCCTCGGGATACGGCGGTTTCTTAAGTGTTCGCCCTGGGGACGAAAAGTGGCAAGTAAGTTTGCTGGAATGGCAAAATGGAATGCATGAACGAAGACTTGGGTTCAATGCTCGACGCCGTTGGCCCGCGGCTGAAGTCGCTGCGGCAGGAAAGGGAGACCACGCTGGCAGAGCTGTCCGCGGCAACCGGCATCTCCGTGAGCACGCTTTCCCGGCTCGAGTCCGGGCAGCGGCGGCCCACACTGGAGCTGCTGCTGCCGCTGGCGCAGACCTACGCGGTGCCGATCGACGAGCTGGTCGGGGCCCCGCCAACCGGTGATCCGCGGGTCCACCTTCGCCCCATCAAGCACCACGGCGCCACGATCCTGCCCCTCACCCAACGGCCGGGCGGATTGCAGGCCTACAAGTACGTCCTGCCCGCCGTCACCCGTCCGGCCGAGCCTGATCCGCGGTCGCACGAGGGCTACGAGTGGCTGTACATCTTGAGCGGGCGGCTGCGCCTGGTGCTGGGCGACCAGGAGCTGGTGCTCGTACCCGGCGAGGCCGCGGAGTTCGACACCCGGCTCCCCCACTGGATGGGCAACGCGGACAAAGTGCCAGTCGAGTTCCTCGCGCTCTTCGGGCCGCAGGGCGAACGCGCCCATCTTCGCGCCCGCCCCAAGCGCGCTACTTAACCGGCGTCGGGGTCTTCCTCGATGAGGTCGGGGCCGTTGTTGCGGACGCTGTTGACCTTGCTGCTGACGCGGCGCGGGACCAGGTGCGGTTCCGGAATCGACTCGAGCAGTCCCTGCACGTCGGCCTTGTCCGTCAGCTGCGGGTTCAGCCAATCCTCCTGCAGGTCCCGCGGCACAATCAGCGGGGTCCGGTCGTGGATGTGCCCCAGGGCGTCGGCGGCGGCTGTGGTGATGATGGTGCAGGACATCAGCCACTTTTCCGGATGGTCCTCGGGCAGGGCCGGATCGGGCCACCATTCGTAGAGGCCAGCGAACGCGATCAGCGGCTCCGACTCGGAGAACAGGTACGTGGGGATCTTTCCGCCGTCGTCCTTCTTCTCCCATTCGTAGTAGCCGGCGGCCGGAACCAACGCACGCCTCTTGACCGCGGCCTTGCGGAACGACGGCTTCTCGGTGACCGTCTCCATCCGCGCGTTGATCAGCTTGGCGCCGGATTTCGGGTCCTTGGCCCACGCCGGGACCAGGCCCCATTTAGCCGTGGCGAGCCGCCGGGACAACTCGCCGTCGTGGTTCAGCCGCTCGGTCACGATCCGCACCCCGTCGGTCGGCGCGACGTTCCACGACGGCGGCACATCGTCCCCCACCGTCTCATCGGTCCGGAACGAGGCAACCAGGTCAGCCGTGGCTTTGGCCATTACGTAGCGTCCGCACATGCGTCCATTGTGCCGCAGCCGGGCCCCGGCTCACATCAGAACAGGAGAAACGCGATCGGCGTAACCAGGATCAGTGTCAGCACCACCCGCTGGAACCAGATGACCACCAGCTTCCACAGGGGAATCGGAATGTCCGTGGCCATGATGCAGGGCACCAGGGCCGAGAAGAAGATGATGCCGGAAACGGAAACCACGCCGATGACGAACTTCGCCACAATGGCGGACTTCGCGACGATCAAGGCCGGCAGGAACATTTCGGCAATACCGACGGCGCTGGCCTTGGCCACGAGCATCGGTTCCGGAATCTGCAGCGCCCAGGTGAAGGGGTAGAACACGTAGCCGAGCCAGTCAAAGACGGGCGTGTAGGTGGCCAGCGCCAGGCCGAGCAGCCCGATCGAGAGGATCGAGGGCAGGATGGCCATGGTCATGAGCACGCCATCGCGGACGTTGATCCAGATGTTCGTGCCCAGCGAGGGTGCCGCTGCCACCGTTTCCTGCGCTTCGCGCCACGCGAAGGACAGGCGGCTGCCGTTGACTTCCTCCTCCGGCTGCGGCTTCGCGTCCGGGTGATAGGTGTCCGGCACAGCATTCAGCGGCCAGATCCTGACGGTGATCGCCGTGACCAGGAACGTGACGAGGAAGGTAACCCAAAAGTACGTGTTCCACTGGCCCATCAGGTCCAGCGTCTTGGCGACGACGACCATGAATGTCGCGGAGACGGTAGAGAATCCGGTGGCGATGATGGCGGCCTCACGGGCCGTGTACTTGCCTTCCTTGTAGACCCGGTTGGTAATCAGCAGGCCGAGCGAGTAGCTCCCGACGAAGGAGGCCACGGCATCAATCGCGGAACGGCCCGGCGTCTTCCAGATCGGCCGCATGACCCGCTGGACCATCACCCCGACGAACTCCAGCAGCCCGTAACTGACCAACAGCGCCAGGAACACGGCTCCGATGGGAACCAGCAGGCTGACCGGGATCACCAGTTTGTCGAACAGGAACGGACCCATATCCTTCTCGAACAGCCAGGCCGGACCAACCTTGAAGACCATCATGAAGCCGACGACCATGCCAGCGACTTTGAAGAACGAGAACACTGTCTCGACGACGGATTTTTTCCAGGTCCCCGTGACGAAGGGGTACACCGCACCCGCCACGATGACAGCCAGCGCGTAGTACGGCAGCGCCGGCCCGATGGTGGCTTGCAGGAAGGTGACGATATGGTCGAGCATGATCGTGTTCTTGCCGCCGATGGTGAGCGGAACGAAGAACATGAATGCGCCGATGCCGCTGTACGCAAACAGCTTCCACATCTGGCGCTGTTTAGTCTGCGGGGCCGTCGAGGTGATGGCCATGGTGGACTCCTAACGCTGGGCCGCGGGATCAACGGCTCGTTTTCTGTTAGAACCAATGGGACCCTTTGGCCCGTTGCGGGGACAATGGAATACCGGCAGAAGCAGTCTCATATATGAGATCCTGGTTACATTCGAGGGGAGCGCCATGGCAGAGGACCCGGCCAGCTCCCTGCGGGCGCTGCGGATCCTAAGCTTTCTGGCTACCCAGGCCAACCCGGTCTCCGCGGTGCGCATAGCGGATGCGATTGATGCTCCGAGGTCTTCAACCTTCCGGCTGCTGCGGGGAATGCAGTCGCTGGGGTTCGTGACGCATCTGCCGGAACTGCAGGCGTACGCGTTGGGCATCGCCGCCCTTGAGATCGGCCAGGCCTTCGGCATCCAGGTTCCGCTGGCGAGATTCGGGCGCCCGGTGCTGGAGCGGCTCGTCCACAGGCTCGGAGAAACTGCGCATCTGGCCGTCCTGCACGGACACGAAACGCTCTACATCCACGAGGAAACTTCGCCATCGCGGCCCGCGCTGGTCACGGCAAAGAACGTCCGGCTGCCGGCGCACCTCACTGCGTCCGGCCGGGTCATTCTCGCCGGCCTTGAACAAGACCAGCTCAAGGCCCTCTTCCCGCCTGACTATGCCTTTACACTCAGGACCGGCAAGGGCCCGACGACGCACGCCGAGTTTCTGCAGCAGCTGGCTTCCACGAGAAGGCAGGGGTTCGCCCGTGAATTCGGGGAAGTCACCGAAGGCCTGGCGTCTATTGCCAAACCCGTCCGCGACCGCACTGGCCGCATTGTGGCCTCCATCGCCGTCACCTATTCCTACAGCACGCAACCGGCCGGCTTGACTGCAGGGTCAGGTGACGTTCCCGCCCAAGACGTAATTCTGGCCGCCTTGGACCGCGCCACGCGGGAACTAAGCCGCCGGCTGGGCTGGGAGCCGTAGGGGGGAATCTGCCCGCGAGGTGTCATCGGAGAACGCTTGCCGATCGGCGGCATCGCTTGATTCGGCTCAGGCCCCTTCCCGGCGGGCATCGGCCCAGTTCTCGGCGCCAGCCAGATGCCTGCGTGCCGCAACGACGACGGCGTCCGGTTGCGGATTTCTCCACGCCTGCTCTAGTTCTAAAAGCGATCCCGCGGCGGCACGGCGGGCGGACGCGACCACTGCGGACTCTTCCGCCTGAAAACCGACAACTGGTGTCGTGCTCATGCAATGTATTCGCAGCCGCTGCCGGTTCGGGATTGGTCAGATGCGCGTGACGTCTTGATGCCTGCATTCAGAAGCGTTGAGCGACACTACTTAACATTGCTTAATGAGCAAGCCCGGTCTGTAATAGTCATCACAGCAAGGCGCAATTCACGTCACTAAACGGTGACCGCCAATGCAGGGACACTGTGAAGCGAAGCCAGGACATCAGCAGGAAGGAGAATCCCATGACCGACATTCAAACGGAGCCGGCCATGCGTCCTCCCAAGATGTCCGCAGCCGCTATAGCCCGCGCTTGTGGGGTTTCACCCGCAACGGTCAGCTACGTTATGAACGGCAAGCCCGGTGTCTCGACAGAAACCCGCCGCCACATCATCAAGGTCGCCAACGAACTGGGTTTCCGACCTAATCGAAACGCCGGGCAGGATGGCATTCGCCTCGACCCGCATCTAAACCGGGTCATCGGCTTGATCCTGCCGAATATCGTCAATCCGATGTACACCGGCTGGGCCGAGAACATCATCACGGCCACAGGCCGGGACGGTTTCGAAGTCTTCGTCGCCACGACACAGGACAACCCCGATACACTCGCGCAAGTTGCCATGACCTTGGCAGCGCGCAATGTGGACGGCATCATCATTGCCGCCGCCCTGCGCGAGGATTCACGGGCACTACGCACCTTACGTCAACGCCGCGTTCCCTACATCTGCCTCTCTCGCCGCTCGGACCACCTCCCCGGGGACTTCGTCGGGATTGACGACGACGCGGCGGCAACCCAGCTGATGCAGCATGTCCTCGACCATGGCTACCGCGAGATCGCCACCGTCATTGGCCCTCGTTTTTCCACAGCCTCGCTCGCCCGCGAACAGGCCTTCGTGCGTACTGCCGCTGCGGCAGGCGTTGCGATTACCGGTGAGCGGAAGATCAGCACGCGGCTGAACCGCGACGGCGGACGGGTAGCCGCGGAAAAGCTGCTCGCCTCCACGACCCCGCCGCGGGCAATCGTCTGCGGTGCCGACGAGATCGCCATCGGGATCATGGAACATGCCCTGTCTATGGGCCTGCGCATTCCCGAAGACCTCGCAGTCGTCGGCAGTGACGGACTGCCCCACAGCCGGTCCGAGCTTGTCGGCCTAACAACCATTGTCCAGCCGATCCAGGAAATGGCGAACAACGCGTTCAGCCTATTGCTGGACCAGATCACCCATCCGCGCAACACTTTCACGCACATCCTGTGTGAACACCGGCTGCACTTAGGGCGGACCTGTGGCTGCCCACCGGGCGCCACGAGAAACACCTAAAACAGCAAGCATCGCAAGGACCGGCATCCACCCGGCCCTACCTGACTACGCCCTCCAACAGGAAGTCCTGATCATGTCGACCACCACGAATGCGACGGCAAAGAGGCCACCGCACGTTATCAACAAGCTCATCTTCCGGCGCATCATGCCGCTGCTGATCGCCGCCTACGTCATGGCGTTCCTGGACCGCACCAACATCGGCATGGCCAAGGACCGGATGGAGATCGACCTCGGCATCTCTGCCACGGCTTATGGCATTGGTGCAGGTCTGTTCTTCCTGACTTACGCGCTCTCGGAGATCCCTTCCAACCTGATCATGCATAAGGTTGGCGCCCGCTTCTGGATCATGCGCATCATGATCACGTGGGGCATCATTTCCGCTTGTATGGCCTTCGTTCAAGGCGAATGGTCCTTCTACATCCTGCGCATGCTGCTCGGTGTCGCCGAGGCCGGGCTGTTCCCCGGTGTGATGTACTTCCTCACACAGTGGTTCGTTGTCCAGGACCGAGCCAAAGCCAACGGCATGTTCCTGCTCGGTGTCTCCATCGCGAACATCGTCGGCGCCCCGCTGGGCGGCCTGCTGCTGACCATGGACGGCGTAGGTGGCCTGCACGGCTGGCAGTGGATGTTCATCATCGAGGGTCTGCCGGCGTGCGCTCTGGCGTTCATCGTGTGGAAGTACCTTCCGAACAAGCCGACAGATGCGAAGTTCCTCAGCCGGGCCGAGGCCGAGGATCTGGAATCCCGTATCGCGGCGGAGGAGAAAGCCGGCGCCGCGGCTTCCGGCAACTCGAAGCTGCGCCACGTTCTGAAGGACAAGCAGATCCTGTTGGTGGTCGGCATCTACTTCACCCACCAGATCGCCGTCTACGCACTCAGCTTCTTCCTGCCTTCGATCATCGGCACCTACGGAGAGCTGAGCAGTATCCAGATCGGCCTGCTGACCTCTGTGCCCTGGATCTTCTCCGCCGCCGGAGCCCTGCTGCTGCCGCGCCTGGCGACCAATGCCACCCGCTCCCGAATGATCGCCACCTGCACGATGGTCGGCATTGTCGCCGGCTTCACGCTCGGCGCCCTCGGCGGACCCGTACTCGGCCTCATCGGCTTCTGTCTGGCCGCGTTCAACTTCTTCGCCCTGCAGCCGATCCTCTTCACCTACCCGGCCACCCGCCTCTCCGGCGCAGCGCTGGCCGGCGGCATCGCCTTCGTGAACACCGTGGGCCTGTTCGGCGGCTTCCTTGGTCCGTACGTTATGGGCCTGATGGAAGAGGCCACCGGCAGTAAGTTCGCCGGCCTCTGGTTCATCGTCGCCATGTGTGTCATCGGCGCACTGCTCACCCTGCGTCTCAAGCGCGGCACCGAGGACCCGAGTAAGGCCACCGTCAGCGGCCACTGACCACCAAAGGCGTACGACGGCGGTACGCTCCGCCGTCGTACACCTCCTAACGCTTCACCACCTACCCAAAACAGTTTCACAGGAGCACAAACCTCATGGATTTCATCGGACGCAAGGTCCTCGTCACGGCCGGCGCTGCAGGCATTGGACGGGCAATCGCTAACCGTTTCCGTGACCTTGGCGCAGAGGTCATGGTCACAGACATCAACCCGGCGGCGGTCGACGCAGCCAAGCAGGACGGATTCATCGCCGCCGTCAGCGACGTCTCCGACGAAGCACAGGTCCGTGAGCTGATGGCTGACGTTCGCAACCGGCTCGGCGGACTGGACGTGCTGGTCAACAATGCCGGCATCGCCGGACCCACCGGCCCCATCGAGACGCTGGACGCTGAGGCGTGGAAGACCACGTTTGATGTGAACATCCACGGCCAGTTCTTCTGCATAAAGCACGCCCTGCCGCTGCTGCGCGAGACGCAGGATGCCTCAATCGTCAACCTCTCCTCCGCCGCCGGCCGGCTCGGCATGGCCGGCCGCAGCCCTTATTCGGCGTCGAAATGGGCCGTTATCGGACTGACCAAGACCCTGGCGATCGAGCTGGGCCCCGAAGGTATCCGAGCCAACGCCATCTGCCCCGGTGCGGTGAACGGCCCGCGCATCGACGCCGTGATCGAGGCTAAGGCTTCGATGCTGGGACAGCCCGTCGAAGATGTTTCGGACCTGTACCACAAGCAGTCTTCGCTGGAGCGCCTGGTCGAGGCGGATGATATCGCCAATATGGCGGCGTTCCTTGCCAGCGACCTTGCCCGCAGCGTCAACGGGCAGGCGATGGCCGTCGACGGCAACACCGAAAAGCTCTACTAACCTCCCTCGGCACTAAGGACAGATTCACCATGGCCAGCAAACGTAAAGTCATCATCACCAGCGCCGTCACCGGCGCCATCCACACCCCGACCATGTCTCCGCACCTGCCGGTCACTTCAGAGGAAATTGCCGACGCAGCAATTGGCGCAGCGGAAGCCGGCGCCGCAATTGTGCATATGCATGCGCGAGATCCGAAGGACGGGCGCCCCTCGCAGGATCCGGAACACTTCGAGCCCATTCTGGACAAGCTCAAGGCCAACACGGATGCCGTCATCAACATCACCACCGGCGGCTCGCCCCACATGAGTGTGGAAGAGCGGATGCTCCCGGTGGCAACGTTCAAGCCGGAACTCGCTTCGCTGAACATGGGATCCATGAACTTCGGGCTTTATCCTATGCTGGACCGCTACCCCGAGTTCCAGCACGAATGGGAGCGCGAAGGCCTGGAGAAGTCCCGCGATCTGGTCTTCAAAAACACCTTTGCCGACATCGAAACCATCCTGGACATCGGCAACGGCAACGGGACGCGCTTCGAGTTCGAGTGCTACGACATCTCCCATCTGAACAACCTGGCCCATTTCCACGGCCGCGGCCTGGCCAGGGGTCCGTTGTTTGTCCAGTCAGTCTTCGGGCTGCTCGGCGGCATCGGCGCACATCCAGAGGACCTGATGCACATGCGCCGCACCGCCGACCGGGTGCTCGGCGAAGACTACCAGTGGTCTATCCTGGGTGCAGGCAAGAACCAAATGCCGCTGGCCACCATCGGCGCGGCCATGGGCTCGCACGTGCGCGTTGGCTTGGAGGACTCGCTGTGGATCGGCCCCGGGCAACTCGCCGGGTCCAATGCGGAACAGGTTACGCGGATCCGCACGATCCTCGAGGCGCTGAACTTCGAAGTCGCCAGCCCGGACGAAGCCCGCGAGATGTTGAACCTCAAGGGCCGCGAAAACGTCGGATTCTGATCAGCACCATGAAAATCCTGATCGCGCCTGACAGCTTCAAGGGCACCTACACGGCAAACGAAGTGGCCGCCAACATCGCAAGCGGCGTGCGCGCGGCAGGAGGCGCCGCCGTCGAACTTCCCGTGGCCGACGGCGGCGAAGGAACCTATGAGATCCTTCGCGACGCCCTCAACGCTGAACTGGTTGATGTAGACACGGTGGGGCCGTGGCGCGATCCGCTGCGCGCTTCCTACGCGCTGGCTTCGGACGGAACGGCGGTGATCGGTTTGGCCGCGGCCAGCGGAATCACGCTCCCCTGCTCCGGCGAGCGGAGCGCCCTCACCGCGGACACGTACGGCACCGGCCTGCTCATGGCGGATGCCGCCAGCCGTGGGGCTACCCGGATAGTGGTGGCGGCCGGAGGAAGCGCGACAACGGACGGCGGCACAGGGGCGGTCACCGCCATCGACGAGCATGGCGGTCTGCGCGGGGCCAAGGTGGTGGTCTTGAGTGACGTCACTACCGCATTCGAGGACGCCGCAGGAATATTCGGGCCGCAAAAAGGTGCCGACCCGGCGCAAGTTCAACATCTGACCGAACGATTACACCAACAGGCGGCCAGCTACCCGAACGACCCCCGTGGACTCGCCGGAACCGGTGCCGCAGGAGGTTTCAGCGGCGGTATGTGGGCCAGTTACGGAGCTGAACTGGTTTCCGGCGCCGACTTCATTCTCGACGCATTGGACTTTGACCGGCACGTAGCAGCGGCCGACCTCGTCGTCGTGGGTGAAGGCCGCCTCGACTCACAGACAGGGCAAGGCAAAATCATCTCGGCCATTCTCGGCCGCGCTGCCCGCAAACCGGTCTTCGCCGTGGTCGGAAGCGTTGCCGCGGATCTCGGTGCCTACGCCGAAAACTTTTCCGGGATCCTTATCGCCAGCGACGCAGAAGCAATGCGTGTGGCAGGGCAGCACGTCCACAAACATTTACTTCGTAGTTTGCAGGCCCAAAACCATCAGTGACTATTGACCCAGGAGCAGGCTCTGGCAACGCTTGGTTTGTCCCAATCACTCGCATGAGGAGAAACTAGTGAGCAATTTCGCCAGAAGTCCCCGCAGATTACTCGGCGCCATTGGTGCAGCAACGATGCTGTGCACGATGGTTACGGCTGTCCCGGCTGGAGCCGCTCCGGGGGAATCCAGCACGCCAGGCGCGGGTACCTGCAAGACCTCCGATGATCCCCAGTTCAACGGATGGACCACTTATGAGGAGCTCGGTCCGAAGCTCGAGCGCATTGAGAAGAACAGCAGCGGCCGGGTAGACGTCGAAGTCGTGGGCCAATCCGCGCTCGGCCGTGACCTCTACACAGCCCGGGTCGGAACGGGCGACCGCGTGCTGCTCGTACAAAGCGCCATCCACGGCAACGAACGGACCGGAACCGAGGCTCTCCTCGGGATCCTTCAGAAACTGGGCTCCAGCAACGATGCCGAAACGCAGCGCGCACTCGAAGGCGTCACGCTAGTCGCCATGCCTATGGTGAATCCCGACGGCGGCGAACTCAACCGCCGCACGAATGTCATGTCCTGGAACGACGTCGAAAGCCTCTTCCCCCAGCTCGAAGGGACGCAGCCGGCCTGGTACCACCGACCGAGCAACGGCGGGGTCAACCTGCCCGGCTTCGACCTGAACCGCGATTTCAATGCAGACCTGGACTACGTACCTCAGCCCGGAGATCTACCCGGACTTCAGGAGGACGCAGGATTCTTCCTCGCGCCAGAGTCCCGGACCATCAGGGATGTCTACGTAGACCTGCAACAAGAATTCGGCGAGGTGGACGCCGTCGTCGATCTGCACCACATGGGACGGTGCGACCAGCAGACGGGAGGCGAGCAGGACGGCAAGTACATCTCCGTCGCCCTGGACTACCCGCCGCTGGGCGTCAACGACGGCGCCGCCTATCAAGAGGACTGGCCGCTGCTCGACCAGGACAAGTCCCGCCGGTATGCCCTGGCAGTAGCCGACGGGATCAAGGACAGCTACGGCTCGCAATCCCCGCTTGCCGCCGTCGGCCGTTATTTCCACCCGGCGGAACGGGAGTATGCGGGGCAGGGCCGCTCCGCATTTGCTCTCAACGGCTCGGCGACCGTGCTGTTCGAAGTGCGGGGCCAGTCCGATGACTTCGGCCAGAAGATGAAGGGCATGCTGGTCCAGACCGTCCAGACCGGGCTGGAGTCGCTGGTTGATTCGATGGCCACCGGCGAAGTCGATTCGCTCGACGGCGACGATTTCTTCGACTACCCAGATTACGGCTGGGACCAGACGGCGGACTGAGCATAAGCCGGCGCGAAACCAGAGCAGGAGCCACCGTCCATCCAGGACGGTGGCTCCTGCGCCGTCGCCGGCCAGACCCTCAGCCGGAGGACCCTAAGTCTTCCCATCCGGGCCCGAATCAACCATGATTTCGTGCATGGAAGTCCGATCATGAACAAGAACCGGCTGGAAGCCTTCAGCGACGGCGTCCTCGCGATCATCATCATGGTGCTGGAACTCGATGTGCCGGAAGAGCCCACGTGGCACGCTTTGTTCGAGCAGGCCCCCGCATTTTTCAGCTACCTGCTCAGCTTCGTCTACGTGGGCATCTACTGGAACAACCACCACCATATGCTTCACCTTGCCGGGAAAATCAATGGCACAATCCTCTGGGCCAACCTGCACCTGCTTTTCTGGCTTTCGCTGTTTCCCTTCACCACGCATTGGATGGACCAAACGGGTTTCGTCAACATCCCCGTCCTCGTCTACGGTGCCAACCTTCTGCTGGCCGCCATCGCCTACGACATCCTGGAAGTCTGCCTCGTCCGGAACCAGGGCAAGGACGGCGCACTGGCACGGGCGTTGGGCCGGGATTGGAAGGGGAAGGTCTCCCCTGTCATCTATCTCCTGGGTATGGGTGCCGCCTTCGTGCAGCCCCTGATCAGCATCGCCGCGTATACCGTAGTGGCCGCGCTGTGGCTGATTCCGGACCGGCGGGTGGAACGCTTCCTGGCCCACCAGAACAGCAGTGAGGGCTGACAGCGAGTCGTATCCCAGTGTTTTGAAGGGCTGCTTTGCAATACCGACAGGCGGTTCTTAGACGTCCAGTCCCAGCCGCTTGCGGTCGCGCTGCTGGTTGATGAAGAGCAGGGACAGCAGCCCGGAGCCGAACATCATCGCGCCCGTCAGAACGAATGCATGTTCAAAGCCAACGACGGCGCTGGAGGCGGATCCGACCAGCATGCCTACTACGGCCGGTGCGAACAACCCTGCGCTGGTCAGGATCGCGTTGCTGTATTGCAGCATCGCACCGCGCTGGCCGATGGTGGTGGTTTCGGCAATCACCAGGTACGTCAGCGCGAAGATGGAGGGTGCCGTGCCGAAGCCGAAAGTGAAGCATGCGATCGCCAGAGCGGGCTCTTCCACGTTGGTGCCAACGAGGACCATCGCACCGGAGAACAGTGCCGTTGCACCGAGCACGAGTCCCCGCGAGTAGCGGGATCGCCAGCCCCGGGCGGCCAACCGCCCGGTAAGCCAGCTCAGGCCGACAGTTGCCGCCGTGCCCCACACTGCTGGCAACGCAATCAGGGAACCCGCCTGCTGGGTACTCATACCCAGGACGTTTTCGAAGTAGGCCGGCAACCATGTCATTGCCACCGTAAAAGTCCAGTAGGCGAGGAATGCCGAGAGGACGGCGAGCAGCCAGCTGAGGGTAGCAAATGAGCTCCAGTAGGAGACCTTCCGGTCCGCTGCCTGCAGCGCTTTTTCCTCGCCCTGGTCGGGTATGGTGCCCTCGATCGCGTGCTCGGCACGGATGGACGTATAGGGGCCGTCCTTACCGATGAAGAACCAGAGGGTTGCCCAGACCACACCAATCAGTGCCAGGAAGATGAAAGTAGCTTTCCAACCAAAATCCACCGTGATCCACGCCAGTATGGGCGCGAAGACGACGATTCCCAGGGTCACACCCGAAGCGGCGACGGCTGCCGGCGTAGCGCCTCTGGCGCTGGGGAACCACTTGTAGACGGCATGCATGGTGATTGGCGCCAGCGGTCCTTCTCCCGCTCCCAGAAGGATGCGTGAGAACCACAATGCGGGGAGCGAGGCGAAGACAAAGATTGGCACCTGTGCGATGGACCAGACTAGACACAGCGCCAGCAGGATCCAGGTGGAACTGACGCGGTTGGCTATGGGGGCTGCCGCCAACTGTGCTGCACCGAAGAGGATGAAGACTGCACTGCCCAGCAACCCGAAGGTTTCGGGGCTGATGTCCAGGTCACGCATCAGCGGAACTGCGACGATGCCCAGGATGGACTTGTCCGCCCAGCTGATCATCATCAGAACCAGCAGGAATACGGTGATCGTCCAGCCGCGGCGGGAACGGCGCCGGGCGTCCCAGAATGCCGGGTCGTCAGGTTCTACAGCCGCCTGCGGTGCAGTCCGGGCAACCTGCATCCCTTCGGAAGAACCTGCCCGTCGCGACGAGCGTACGCGCGGGTAATCACGGAAAATACGCTTATTGAATGGCTGGTGGCCCACAACATGGCCTCTTCACAGTTCTCGGGTAAAAGCAGGTCAGATCCCGATCTCGTCCAGGTCCGCCCCGATCACCAGCTTCCCGCTGAAACCCCTTCGGGCAGCACGCTGCCATTTGCCCACAGGCCAGTCGCCCGGCACAAAGTGGCTCAGGACCAGGGTGGACACGTCCGCCTTCTCGGCGATGGCACCGACTTCTTCCACCGCGGTATGGGACTGGATCAGGTGCTGGTACGCCGCTTCGGCTTCCGGACTGCGCGGTTCCGGATACCGCTCGGCCGCCCATTCCTCGGCGATGACTTCGTGCACCAGGAGGTTCGCGCCCTGGGCCAGCTCCACGAGGTTCTTGCTGGGACCGGTGTCACCAGAGAAAACCACCACACCGTCCTCGGTCTCGAAGCGGAACGCCAGGGCAGGGAAGACCGGGGCGTGCTGAACCAGCGTCGTCGACGCTTTCACCCGGTCGTCCTCATAGAACGGCACCGGGCTCATCCGCGGATGGGGGGTGCCATTCGGGTCGGCGAGGTACTGCTCGGGAAGCAGGATGTCGTGACCGGCAAACAGCTGCTGCGGCACCGGCGTCCCGCCGTCGCGCGCCCGGTCGTTAAAGTCGGTGGCGAAGGTGCGGACGATCGATTCGACGGTTTCCTTGGTGCCCGGCGTCGGGCTCTGCGGCGAAACAACGGGCGGTTCGGGCCGATCGCCCGCAACCGGAGGCAGCTCTCCGCGGTTGCCCGGACCCCAGATCGGCACCGGCCGGTCCGCGGCAGACAGCCCGTTGTACAGGCCCAAGCTCAGGATGTTCGAGAGATCGCTGATATGGTCCGAGTGCAAGTGCGTTAGGAAGATGGCTCGAAGCCCGCTCAATGCAGCCCGCGCCTCCCAATTGCCCAGCCTCGCTTCCATGAGCCGGAAGCCCACACCTTCACCGGCGTCGATCAAGTAATAGCGGTCCCCCACCACCAGTGCCGAGGAAATCCCCATGCGCGGCGGATCCGTGAGTCCCCAGCCAGGCCCACCGTTGGTACCCAGGAGGACGGCTTTAGTACGGGTATTCGCTTGCAGCGGCGCCCGCTTCGCTACGGCCGCGGCTGTCCCCGGCGCCAGCAACGGCAGTGCTCCCGCGGCCGTAAATCCTCCGAGCATCGCGCGTCGGGACAGCGCGGGATTTTCTGATGGCGACATGACGCACTCCGGACTCGATGTGAGGTACGTCTCAAAGCCTAGTCCGTGCACCTACTCAAGCCAATGGACGCCGGATACCCATTGCTGCCCACCCGTGTCGCGCATAGACTCCACCTGTTGCCATCTCCACACCACCGATAGGAGAACCGCTATGCCCAAGCCCGACATCACCCCCGGAGCGCCGTGCTGGATCGATCTGATGACCTCGGACCCGGAAAAGGCCAAGAACTTCTACACCGAACTGTTCGGCTGGACCTACGAGACCGGCGATGAGGAGAAGTACGGCGGCTACATCATGGCCTTCAAGAACGGCCAGTCCGTCGCCGGCCTCATGAAGAACGACGGCCAGTCCGGCTACCCGGATGTCTGGACCACATACCTGCGCGTGGACGACATCGACGCCACCACCCAGGCCGCGGCCAACAGCGGCGGCCAGATCTTCATGCCGCCGATGGAGGTTCCCGAGCAGGGCAAAATGGCGATGATCGGCGACGCCGGAGGGGCCGCCGTCGGCGTTTGGGAATTCGGCGGCCACACCGGCTTCCAGCTTGCCGCCGAACCTGGTTCGCCAGCGTGGCACGAAATCTTCACGCGCGACTACCCCTCCACAGTGAAGTTCTACCAGGACGTCTTCGGCTGGGACACGGACGTCATGAGCGACACCGACGAGTTCAAATACACCACCCTCGGCGCGGGCGAGAACGCCAAGGCCGGCATCATGGACGTCAGCTCGTTCCTGCCCGAAAGCATCCCAGCCCACTGGCGCATCTACTTCGCCGTCGAAAACGCCGACGCCGCGATCGAGAAGACCACCGCACTCGGCGGCCAGGTGGTGCAGCCGGCGGAGGACACCCCCTTCGGCCGCGTCGCCACCCTGACCGACCCCACCGGCGCCATGTTCCTCATCGTCCAGGAGCTGCCGCAGCAGTAGCGCTCAGAACCCAAGCAGCCGGGCACCGTTTGCCGTCAAACAACGACGGCGGTGCCCGGCTTTTGCTCTTGGCTCACTTCCTGATCGACCTAATCCCAAGTCACGGGCAGCTTTGATAGGCCGCGGAAGATGAATCCGTCCCAAGCGCTCGGACGGCTGTGATCCACACGGAAGTGCGGAAGCTCCCGATACAACATAGGTACAGCGATACGCCCGATGCCTGCCTGCGCAGCCCATTTTCCTGCGCAAAGATGTGGCCCATTGCCAAAACCGACATGTCGACGGTCTTTGCGGTCCAGTCGGAATTCGTGTGGATCTTCCACGAAATCCGGATCTTTATTGGCAGCCGCCAGTACGAGTCCGACCTGGCTTCCCGCTGGTATGTCATATCCCGCCACTACTACATCGGCGGTCGTCTGCCTGGTAAGTATGGCGATGGGAGTCAGATACCGCACCGTCTCTTCGAAAAGCGCCGTCCACAGCTGGGGATCAGACATTACGGCAGTACGGACCGCCGGGTATTGGTCCAAGTAATAGACGCTGCCAGTGGTGACATGCTGGGGTTCGTTCATGCCGCCGGAAATTGCGAGCAATACATTTGCCCGAACGTTCTCCTCGGGCATGCCGGCCTCAAGCATCAGGGAAGTGATGGACCTGTCGGGTTCGCGCCGCAACCGCCCGAATGCCTCACCCAGAACTTCCGTTGATTCCGCCTTGGCTGTCTCACACCTTGCCCATACATCCGCGTTCTCAGTGACGTTGCCGGAACCGGCGATGAAGTCGCGCGACCACCGCGCAATGGTCTGCCACGGAACATGGGGAAGACCAACAAGCGCCGCTAGGTTTCGGGCCGCCACCGGCGCCGCGTAGTGGGTGTTGAGGTCGGCCTCGCAGGGTCCGATAGCCCGCAGTTCTTCGAGTGACAGGGCGGCATTGCGTTCGAAGATTTCCGACCAATGTTCCAGCATGCTCTTCGGGCGGAGGCTCGGGTTAATGTTCTTCCGTTCCACGGAGTGCTCGGCGCCGTCCTTCCGGATCAGAGGGCGGGCACCCAAGGCGCGAACCATATGCGCCGCACCGGCCTGGGAGGAGAAAACTTCGGCATGCTGCTCCGCCGCCGTGCAGGCCGCCGCCGGGCAGATGAGAATCCTCTTCATGACGGGCACCCACGCGACCGGGCTCTCACGCAGCAGTCTCGTGTAAACAGCGTCGCTGTCTTTCCGCAGGGCCTCGATTGTCACCCAGTCGGCCACAGGCACCGGCTTCGGTGTCCCGTCATCGGGCGTGGCAATACGAAGGACACCGGTTTGGGTCATTGCAGAGGTGGTCATGGTTCTCCGAAATCTGAGGGGCTCGCTAGCGGATCGATCTGGGGGTGCCTCAGCCAGCGTTCGCCGGCTCTTCGGCACGAACTTTCTGGACATCCCACGCCCCGGGGCGTTCGAGGCCCAGGTGCTCGCGGAGCGTAGTGCCCTCGTACTCATCGCGGTAATATCCGCGTTCCTGCAGTTCCGGAATGAGCAGCTCGCAAATATCGTCAAGCCCGCCGGGAATGTACGGGGAGTTCAGCGAGAAGCCGTCGCATGCACCGGATTCGAACCACTCGATCATTCGGTCCGCGGCTTGGGAGGCCGAGCCGATGACCCAGCCGTGGCCGTGGCCGCGCGCATTTTCAATAATCAGGTCCCGCAAGGTGTAGCCCTGCTCCACGCTCAACCGCATGAAGATTTCCGTACGCTGGCGGCTGCTCCGGGATGATTCGAGGTTGAAGCGCTCGGCAGGAATCTGCTCGTCAAGATCGATGTCGGCCAAGCTCATGTCCAGCCGCTGCTCCATGATCGTGCGTCCGGTGTCCATGTTGACCAGGTTCCCGAGTTCCGCGGCGAGCTCCTGGCCTTCCTTTTCCGTGCGGCCGATGATCGGGACGATGCCGGGCAGGATCTTGACAGCCTCGGGCCGGCGGCCCGCCTGCTGGACCGCGGCCTTGAACTGGTCGTAGAACTTCTGTGACAGCTTCATGTCCGGCTGTGCCGTGTAAATCAGATCCGCGATCGATGCACCCAGCCGCATGCCGTCACCTGATGAGCCAGCCTGCACGAGGACGGGATGCCCCTGAGGCGAACGCCGCATGTTGATGGGGCCGGCAACCTTGTAATGGTCGCCCTGGTGATCGATCCTCCGGATGCGGTCGGGATCGCCCCAGCGGCCGCCTTCACGATCGACGATAACTGCGTCGTCCGACCACGAATCCCATAGCTTGGTGACGACGTCAACGAACTCGGTCGCACGGGCGTACCGGTCGGCCGGGGCCGGCATCTCGTCCATGCCATAGTTCTCGTTGCCCATCGCGGATGTGACAACGTTCCAGCCGGCGCGGCCTCCGCTTAACGAGTCAAGGCCGCTGAACTGGCGCGCCACGTTGTACGGCTCGCTGAAAGTAGTGGAGGCCGTGCCGATCAAACCGATGCGGCTGGTGACTGCAGCCAGTGCGGACAGCGTAGTCAGCGGTTCGTAGTGACCGGCCACTGTGGGATCGACACCGGGCACCTTGCCGGCGGAAACCGTGTCGCCGAAGAAAATGCCGTCGAGCTTGGCAGCCTCTGCCTTCTTGGCCATGTCGACCACGAGGTCCAGATAGCCGAGTCCTTCGGCGCGGCTCCCTTCACGCCGCCAGCTGTCGTAGTGGTACCCGCCGGTGATCATGAACACCGTTAAAGCCAGGTGCTTCTTGTTGTTGGTCATTTGTCCTTCTCTCTTCGCCCTTGAGCAGTGATCGGCAACATTCCAGCGCCGATGCGCAGGACCTTCGAAAATAAGTTGAACAGCACGTCGTCCACATGATGGAGCAAGATCTCACGCGGTCCAGTAACCGCTGCAGACCCGGCTTCTTCCACATATCTGTGTCCGCCGATTGGCCCGTTATGCAAGCCGTCAGGCGGGTGGTCTTTCGTTAAGACCCTCCGATTCGTCGTCGCATGGTGGTGCCGCTTCCGCGAACTCCGCCCGCGGCCTTTAAGTAACATCTGTTATCAAAATCCTGAGTAACAGTTGTTATCGTAGTGATGCAGCGCACTCTTGTCACGCACTTCTTTGAAACACTCCCACTGCAGCCTTTTCATGACGACCCAAAAATTGCCCATTGCATGACGCACGTCATTCTTCTACTGTTGCTAACACTTGTTACGAAGACACTCGCCGAGTGATTTTCTGTTCCCACACACGCCACAAAGGAGTCCAGTGTGAGTCCAAGTTTCGATCCGTGGGCAAAGCCCAAATTTCCCGAGCCCCTGGCCCAAGGACAGGCGGCCCACCCACGGCCTCAGGAAGCGCTCCTAAGCGTTACCCGAGCGCCGGCAGAGGGCACCTGTCCGGAGTGCGGACAGAGCGAGTTGGCGAGCTACCGCACCTTGAGTGAGGGCGGCTGGTGGCACGTAACCAAATGTCAGGAATGTCTGGCCTCTGTCTCGAGGGAACCCGCCGGTCTCTTCGGAAGCTACAAGCCTCTCGGCCTCACGGCCCCCATTCGGTTCGGAAAGGAATCAAGCTAATGTTCGGAGTTGATGTTGGGGGAACTTTCACCGACGTGGTCGCAGTCAAAGACGGAACCGTCCATGTCACCAAGGTTCCCAGCAATCCGCAGAATCCCCAGCTGGCCGTGCTCGAGGGGGCCCGGCGGCTGGGTGTCGAGGGATCGCGGGTCTTCAACCATGCAAGCACCAAGGGCCTGAACGCCGTCCTTACAAGGTCGCTGCCCAAGGTTGGGTTTTTGACCACCGAGGGACATCGCGACATGCTCGATGCTGGTCGCGGCTGGCGGCCTTTTGAAGGCCAGTTGAACCCACACTGGCGGCGCTCCTTCGGCGATGCGGCTGGCAGGCCGCTGGTGCCTCGTTACCTTCGCCGCGGCATTCCCGAGCGAATCCTCTCCAATGGTTCGATCCTGCAACCGCTCGACGAAGATCGTGCCCGTACTCAGCTCGAGGTCTTTAAGCGCTGCGGTGTTGAGGCGGTAGCCATCTGCCTGATCAACTCCTACGTCAACCCGCAGCACGAACAGCGATTGAAGGAACTCGTCCGGGAGGTCCTCGGCCCGATTCCGCTGTCGATTTCCTCAGAGACGTCGCCGCTGTCGAAGGAGTACACACGCGCCTCAACCACGGTCATCGACGTCATGATGAAAATGATGTACGACGACTATGCCGAGCAACTGAGCGACGGTCTGTCTGAGCAGGGCTTCGACGGCCGTCTGAACTTCGCCGACTGCACCGCTTCCCTTGTGCCATGGCAGGAAGCCCTGAGGAATCCTTACCGTATCCTTTTCGCCGGTCCAGCTGCGGGGGCAGCATCATGTGTCCAGCTTGGCAAGGCGACCGGCGACGAGAACCTGATCTGTTGCGACGTCGGCGGCACCTCCACGGACGTGGCCCTGATTCAAAATGGCTCGACATTCACCAACGACTCGTTCGAGATCGAGTTCGACATGGTGATCAGCGCACTGTCGACCGATATCTCAAGCGTCGGGGCAGGCGGCGGTTCAATCGTCTCGATCACGTCCACTGGCGACGTGCAGGTCGGCCCGGAGAGCGCCGGCGCCTACCCGGGCCCCGCCTGCTACGGGCGCGGTGGAACAGCGCCAACGGTCACCGACGCATGCGCATTAATGGGCATCCTCAACCCGAAGGATTTTGCCGGCGGCCAGATCCAGATGGACCTGGACGCTGCCCGGACGGCTTTCGAGAGCTTGGACTCGCCGCTGTCCTTCGAGCAGCGAGTCAACTACGCGTACCGCATAGCCGTCCACAACATCGCGGAGGAAGTGACCAACGTGGCGATCCGCAAGGGTGCGGATCCCCGTGACTTCTCGCTCGTGGCCTATGGATCGGCCGGGCCCATGCTGTTGGCCCCACTGCTGGACATCCTCCAAGTGAAGAGCATTATTGTGCCGCCGAACCCCGGGCTTTTTTCAGCCCTGGGACTGCTTAGCACCGACACCGTCTTCTCGGACAGCCGAACGCGTTACCTGCCCCTCTTCCCCGAGAATGCCGGGGAGATCGACACCATCTTCCAGGAGATGGAGAGCGAACTGCTGGAACGCACCGGCGTGGATCCGGCGAACGTCACCATCAAGCGCAGCTTCGACGGGCGGCTCTTCGGACAGTCCTGGGAAACCCCGTTCGTCGAAGTACCGGCCGGTCCCATCACAGAGGAGACCGTCCCCGCACTGGTGGAAGCCTTCCATCAGGTGTACGAGCGCAGGAACACCCTGAGGTTCCCTGCGATACCGGTGCAGGCCGCCACCTACCGTGTCCAACTGGTGGTCGACTCCGAGCGCTTCGAATACTCCGCAGCGGCCGGCACCGGTGGTGCGCAGCATCCGAAGCCAAAGGCGTTCCGTGCGGTCTCCCACTTCCGCGAAGCCACCGTTGATTCGCCCGTCTACAACCGGGCTGACCTCGGGGTCGGCCAAAGCATCCTCGGCCCCGCCATCATCGAGGAGGACCTGTGCACGACGATGGTCCTCCGGGGGCAAAAAGCCACAGCCGGCAGCTTCGGCGAACTCCGGATCACCCTCGCCTAGGAAGGCCCATCATGACGACCACTACCGATCAGCAGACACAGACACTGAGAATCCGGGATCTTGACGAGGCTGCTTTCCGTGAGCGCTACGCCAGCGACCGGTACACGGCGACGGTGCTGACCAACCGGCTCGAATACCTGCTGGACCACGTATGCGCCAAACTACTGCAATGCGCGTTCTCGCCCATGCTGCGCGACCTGTACGATTTCGGCGCGACAGTGACGGGGCCCCGTCACCTGAACTATCCCACCCCCGTTGTGGGCAAGGGGTTGGCCTGTTTCACCGGTACGATGACCGAGTCCGTGAAGAACACCGTGGAAGAGTACGGCCACGACGCCCTACGGCCGGGCGACGTGATCATCGCCAACGATCCCTACCGCACCGGCACCCACGTCAACGACGTCCTGTTCATCCGGCCTGTCTTCTACAACGGCCAGATCGTCAACTTCATCACCATCAAGGCGCACCAGTTGGACATCGGCGGGTCGGTACCCGGAGGGTTCTCCGCGACGAAGACGAGCATCTACGAGAATGGCCTCGTGATTTCGCCCCGGACTCTGGTGCGCGAAGGACTGCTCGATGTCCAGACCTGGTCGCTAATTATGGACAATGCGCGGTTCGGCGACACCATCGGCGACGACATCAAGACCATCATCTCCTGCTTGGAACTCGGCAACGAACTGATGCTCAAGACGATCGAGCACTACGGCGTCGAAACCATCCATGGAACGACCCGCTTCATGATCGATGCCGACGCCGAGCGGCTAGCGACGGCGCTGCTTGCCCTTCCTGACGGCGAATGGACCGGTGAGGGACTCATCGACGCCGACGGCTTGGACGCTTCGGAGAGCTACCCCGTCAAGGTCACCCTGCGCAAACGCGGTGAACGCCTCGAGGTGGATCTATCCGGCTCCGCACGCCAGACCCGGACCTCAGCCAACAGCACGTACCTGGACACCAAGACGGCAGTCGGCGTGGCTCTCAAGTACTTGCTAGATCCGTCGAACCCGTTTACCTCGGGTCTCTACCGTTCCGTAGATATCGTGATGCCCGACGGAAGCATCGTCAATGCCCTCCCGCCAGATGGCGTCGTGTTCCTGTACGGGGACGCCACCAATGCGATTATCACGGCCATGATGAAGGCTCTGAGCAAGGTGTTGGGTGAGGAAGCAATGGCCGGAGACTATGGCTCACCCAACATCCACACGGGTTTCGGCCTCGATGAGGCCACTGGGCAGGTGTGGGTTTCCAGCGGCGTCGGCGGTGGCGAACGTGGGCCGTGGGGTGCCACGAAGGCCGGAGACGCGGACAGCTACCAACTGTTCTTCCAAGCAAACGGGCTGGATCTCGCAGTAGAAATGAGCGAAGTCGACGCCCCAGTGGCTGTTCTTTCCCGTGAATACGAACCCGACACCCTTGGCGCGGGATACCACCGCGGTGGCGCCGCGATCCTTAAGGACACCATGTGGCTGGCCCCGGCCCAGCACAACATCACTCCGGACCGTGTCCGCGAGGTCACCGGCTTCGGTGTCAACGGCGGGATGTCCGGAACCAACGGCGGTGTGTGGCTCTGGGAAGATGGCGGACAACGCGGTGACCTTGCCGGAGCCACGAAGGTGGCAGGTGTCTTCGACCCGGAGACCGGAGCCGTGAATGGATCTGGAGACTACGCCTACTTTGGGGCTCAAAAGAACTGGCCAACGCCACCAGGCGCCGTCTTCCGATACCTCACCAACGGTGGAGGCGGCTGGGGCGAGCCACTCGATAGGGAACCCGAACGCGTCATCAGGGATGTCCGGGATGGCTACATCACCATTGACTTCGCGGCCGAGCAGTACGGCGTGGTCGTATCAGGGGATCCGGAACTTGACCCCGAAGGCCTCGTCCTGGACGAAGCTGCCACAAACGTGTTGCGCGGACAGATGCGGGAGACGCACCACCGCTGACTTTAGCGGTACGCAAATTCGGTATGAGATCGGATTGGCCCCCACGGTGACGGGCACCCAGTTCACCAGTCGGAAGACTCTGCCCTCCGGCGATACCGCGAGCGGTGTCGCCGGAGGGCAGAGCTGGTGTGTCGAATGGGGGTTGGAAGACAGTCTGGTCCGGCTGAGAGGAAGCCTGGGAAAATCGACGATGCAAGGTTTTTGGGCGAAATCGGATAGGGGCATTCCCTGGCGGGCTGGCTCTTCCCGTTTTCGGTCCACCGTGGCTGGGAAGCGCTGCGGGTTTAGCGGGATGACAGGCGGGAGGCGGGGCACGATTGTGCTCCGCCTCCCTCCTGCACGCTGTACCAGCATCATGCTGGCTATTCTGGGCTGGCACCCGCCTCGTCTTCGTCATCATCCATCAAAGCCTCGGCCTGGTGGTAGAGACGGGCCAGTAGATTCCCGAACGTCGCACGTTCGTCCTCATCGAGAACGGAAAACAACCGCTCGGCCTGCTGGCGCGCACTAGGGTACAGCTCCTCGTAGAGCTTCTCTCCAGCAGGGGTCAGCCGGATCAACTGTCTCCGGTGATTGGTGGGGTCCGGTTCCGACGTGATACGCCCAGCGTCCCGCAGACTCGAAACTGCACGGCTGACGTTCATCGGATGGATCCCGGTCCTCTTGCTGACATCTTGACCGGCCACACCGGGTACGGCATGCGCCATCACCACCACGCGCCATTCGTTCAGTGTCAAAGAATAGCTCTGAGCGTATGTCTGGAAGAACGGCCGGCTGAGCAGTCCGCCGATTCTGGTGAGATTGATGACGTCTTGGAAAACCGGTGAGATTCCTTCCATCACCTCGTCCTCGACCGTCGGCCCGATGTTATTCGCCATGGCGTCCTGTCCTTTCCAAAGAGCGCCCCATCGCTCATTGTTCCACCCATCGTGTGGTCTATTTGAGTGATTCTTTCAGAAAGACACCTGCCACGGGGCCCAGGCCCCGCAGCAGGTGTCGTATCCCTGGTTTACTTCTTGATCATGTCAGGCAGCTTCGACTCGTGCTCGTCCCAGGAGTCGTACAGCTCGGCGATCTGCTGCAGCTGATCGACTCCGTAGCTGCCCATCTCCGCGACGCGGACGTTCTGCTCAACCTGTTCCGGGGTCTGCATTCCCACGAGGACCGTCGAGAGGTCGCGGTTGGACAGTGCAAACCGCAGTGCGGCATCGGCTTTCGAGGTTACGGGACCTTCGACGAGGAAATCGAACTCCCGCGCCTGGTTGAGCCGGCGCAGATAGTCGTCACGGTGCCAGACCTTGCGGGTGTCGTTTTCGGCGAAGACGGTGTCCTCGTCGTACGCTCCGGTCAGCAGGCCCATGGCCAGCGGGCCCCGCGAAATCACTCCTACGCCCTGGTCCTTCATGAAAGGGAAGGCTACGCGAGACGGGTTCTGCGAGAGCAGGTGGTAAGCGATCATCACTGAACCGCATTCGGGATGCTTTGCCGCCTCGATTGCGTCGGGAGTTCCAAAATCGCCGGGCCCTACAGTGACGCCGACTGAACGGATCTTGCCTTCCTGGACCAGCTGGCCCATCTCGGCCCACCACTCCTCGGATGCCAGAATCTCCGGCGGACAATTGTGGGCCTGGTAGAGGTCGATGTAATCGGTGCCGAGCCGGCGCAGGCTACCTTCAATGGCGTCACGGACAAACTGGCCGGAGTAGATACGCGGCTGGCGGCCGCATTCTTCGCGGTATTCCTGCCATTGATAGCCGAATTTGGTGGCAATGTAGACTTTGTCGCGCCTACCCCTGACTGCCTCACCGACCATTTCCTCGGCGTGGCCGAAGCCGTACATGTCAGCCGTGTCAAAGAAGTTGATGCCGTTGTCGAGCGCTGCGTGGAGCGTGCGGACGGAGTCCTTGTCGTCCTGGTCTCCCCAGTCACCGCCGAACTGCATCGTGCCCATCATCAGTGACGAGACTTTCCAGCCGGTTCGTCCGAATTCGCGGTATTCCATATCGTGTTGCCCTTTCTACGTGTCTCAGAAGCTAGAACTTGAAGGTGATGTTTTTGGTGGTGGTGAAGGAGTAGAGCTCGTCGAGATGGCCTTCGCGGCCAATGCCACTGTTCTTGATGCCCCCATAGGGCGTGCCCGGCAACAGGCGGGAAACGGTGTTGACCCAGACGTAGCCCGCCTCGACGTCGCGGGCGAAGCGCTGGGCTGTTCCGTAGTCGTTGGTGAACACGCTGGCTGTCAGACCGTATTCGATGCCGTTGGCGATGCGGACGGCATCGTTGTAGTCCTTGAACTTGATGGCCACCAGGACCGGACCGAAAATTTCTTCCTGGGCGATGCGTGCACCGGGTTCGATCCCGTCGAACATCGTGGGCCGCACAAACAGGCCCTGCTCAAGGGTTGCCACATTCGCCCGTCCACCACCGGCTACGAGCCGGCCCTCTTTCTTACCGAGTTCGATGTAGCTGAGCACTTTCTCGAACTGGGGACGGCTTGCAATGGCTCCGGTGTCGACGGTCTCATCGAGCGGATCGCCCGGGCGGAGAGCCTCGATTTTTGCGGCCACGCGCGCCACGAACTCGTCATGGATTGATTCATGGACCATCAGTCGCGAAGTCGACGCGCAAGACTCGCCCTGCCAGCCGAAGTTCATACCCGTGACCGCGGCCTCTGCGGCCACGTCGAGATCGGCATCGGGGAAGACCACGAGCGGGTTCTTGCCGCCGAGCTCCAGCGTCACGTTCTTGACCCCGGCCCGGGCTGCGCGCTCCTGGATTGCCCGGCCGCCTGCGGCTCCCCCAATGAAGGCGATGCGGCGCACCTGCGGGTGGTCGATGATCGCGTTGCCGGCCTCGTTCGCGAAACCCGTGATCACGTTGACCACGCCGGCCGGGAAAATGTCGTTAAAGTCCTTCGCCAGCTCCAGAGTCGAGAGCGAGGTGTGCTCCGACGGTTTGAGCAGCACCGTATTTCCCGTCACGAGGGCAGGAGCGATCTTCACCGTGGCGTTCATCAGCGGGTGATTGAAGGGAACGATTCTGGCGGTGACGCCAAAGGGCTCGTGGATGGACAGATTCAGGTGGTCGTACTCGTCCGGGACGGTTTCGCCGTGGACCTCGGTTGCGAGGTTGGCTTGGTAGCGCATGAAGGTGCTTGCCATGGTGACAATACGGCGCATGACCCAGATGGGAGTGCCGTTGTCCTTCGCATCCAACTGCGCCAATTCCTCGCCACGTTCCTCGAGTCGGTCGGCCAGCGCATGGACCAGGGTGATGCGTTCCTGTACGCGGGTCCTGCGCCAGGACCTGGCGGCCTCCGCCGAGGATTCGACGGCGGCGTCGACGTCTTCCTTGTCCAGGCGCGGGATGCGTCCGAGGACCTCGCCGGTGGAGGGGCTGATGGAATCAATGTACTGGCCGCTCTTCGCGGTAACGAACTTGCCGCCGATGAGTGTGGGAATGGTTTCCATGGTGATCCTTCGCAGTTACTAGTGGGCTTCGGGCAGGAGGGTGACAGTTTCCTGCTGCTCGGTCCGCCGGATGAGCCGGTAGAGCCGTGAACGGAGTCCGGCGAACTCGTGGCGTTCCTTGGTCGTGATCTGGTCGCGCTGGCTTCCGAGGTCGATCTCGACGATGTCGGCCACCTTTGCAGGACGCCCGGATAGGGCCAGCACGCGGTCAGAGAGGTAAACGGCCTCGTCGATGTCGTGCGTCACCAGGATGACGGTGATTCCACGGTGTTCTTTGATCCGCAGTGTTAGGTCTTCGAGATCGGCGCGGGTCTGGGCATCGACCGAGGCAAACGGCTCGTCCATAATGACGAGAGCGGGTTCGTAGGCCAAAGCGCGGGCGATCGCCACGCGCTGCTGCATGCCCCCGGACAGCTCCCAGGGGTACAGGTCTGCGGCGGCGGCGAGGCCGACCTCCTCAAGCGCGGCCACTGCTTTCGCCTCGCGCTCCCGCTTCCCGATTCCCGCGCTCTTCAGCGGCAGGGCGATGTTCTCTTTAGCGCTGAGCCACGGCATCAGCGAGCGGGAGTAGTCCTGGAAGACAACGGCCAGCCCTGCTGGAGGGCTGGTGATTTCGGCGCCCTTGAATCGTATCTGCCCGGCCGTCGGCCGACGGAGCCCGGCGAGGCACTGCAGCAGCGTCGTCTTGCCGGCGCCTGAAGGGCCGACAATGCAGACGAATTCGCCGGACGCTGCAGTGAAGTTGATGTCCTGAAGGATCTGAGTCTCCCCATAGGCGAAGGAGAACCCATCGATCTCCAGGATCGGTTGTCCGCCCCGGGCATCGGTATTCGTGGTGGTGGTCATGACTCTCCTTGAACGTGCTTCACCATGCGCTTGTGCCAGCGCAGGACGCGGCCCTCCAGCAAGCGGAAGACAACATTAAGTAGGTATCCGAACAGGCCAAGGATGACGAGACCTGTCCACATGTCGACGATCCGGAACGTCTGTTGCGCGTTGCGGATGAAGTAGCCGATGCCGCCGGGGGTGCCGTACATCTCGACGGCAACCATGACTGCCACCGCGATCGCCAGTGCAATACGTGCTCCGGAGAAGATCTGCGGCATCGCCGCAGGCAGGTAAACATTGCGGAAACGGTCCATCGGCGTGATCCGGAACGAGGCCATGACGCTGCGCAGGGCCGGGTCGACGGATCTGACTCCCTCGATGGTGTTGAGCACGATTGGCCACATCGAGATAAAGACGATCATCACGAGCTTCATCGACTCGCCGGTACCGAAGAACATCATGGCGATGGGCAGCAGAGCCACACCGGGTATGGCTCGCGCCGTTTCCGTCAGAGGCCGAACCGCCACCTCTGCGGGCTTCGCCAGGCCCAGCAGAACCCCCAGGAGGATACCTAGGAGGACAGCAATCACGAAGCCTAGGGCAAGGCGCGCGAGGCTTGGCCCCAGTTCAGTCACCAGCCCGTCCGGGAACCATATCTGCGACGTCTTCTTGAACACCTCCTCGGCGGGCGGGAAGTAGAACGAGGTGCTTTGTGCACTGAGCACCCAGATGACGGCCAGAACGACCAAGGGGAGCCAAGCCTGCCAGAGCAGCGATTGCCACCAGGGCCTGCGCTGCGAACGGCGGGCAGCCACGGCCTGTGGTGATTGGAGTGCCACGCTTCACTGCTCCTTTCGCATAGAGGGGTGCCACCACAGCAGCTTGCGCTGCAGGAGCATCAGGACGGCGTTGATGGCGAGGCCTATCAACGCGGCGGCGATTACGTAGGCGAACATCGTGACCTGTTCGTTGACCAGCAGGGAATCCTGGATCGCGCGTCCGATCCCGGGCGCGCCGCCGATTAGTTCGGCACCCACCGTCACGAGCAGCGAGGCAGTGACGGCCATCCGCACTCCCGGCCAGAAGAATGCCAGGAACTCCGGTGCCAGCACGTAGCGGATCCGGTCCCCCAGCGTGAGCCGGAAGGACTGTGCCACGCGCGACAGCACAGGGTCGGAGTGCTCGGCTGAGTACATCGCCTGAATGAGGACCGGCCACACGGCCGTGAACGTCGCGACCATGACCACCATGCCGTTCGAAGGCCCCAGCAGGAGAAGGGCCAGAGGGATGATAGCTAGGGACGGGATAGTCCGCAGAAAATCAATCAGGAATTTGCCGCTGTCTGCCGCCCGCCGGGACCGGCCGATCAGCATCCCCAACGGAATGCCGATGACCAGGCTGAGCAGCAACGCTACCGACCAACTGAACAGTGTCGAGCCGATGGTGGTCCAGAAGGAGGCCGTAACGAGCAGTTCGGCGAAGCGTACGAAACTCTCCAGGGGTGCGGGCATGGCCGCCTTTTGGGCAATATCGGTCAGTGAAAACATGTGCCAGAGAACCAATGCGGCGATCACTGCGCCGACCTGCGAGGCCAGTTCCCGCCCCCAGGTCCTGCGGGCCGGACGCGCCCGCACCGGGACGGAGACCTGCTGTCCCGATGCGGCTAGTGGCGTTGCTTGGTGAGTCATATTCGCTCCTCCGGGTAGCGCGGGATTACTTCACGGGGAATAGCGCCTCGAGGTCGGGTGCGCTGTCCTTCGGCAGGATGCCGTTTACCTTCAGCCGCTCGATAACCGGTTCAGCTGCGGCCGGTTCGAAAGGTACCTCGGAGAAGTTGGGAAGCACCGTTTCCCCGATAATTTCCTTGGGGAGTTCCATGAAGGAAGCCAGCGTTTCCTCGACGGCGGCGCGATCGTTGTTGGCCATGGTGTTGGCCTCGATCATGGCCTCTTGGAAACGCTGGGCACGCTCCGGGTCCTCCTGCAGGTAGGACTCCTGCGCAGCGAGTACGAACATCGGGGCACCGGGCATTGCCGCGTCCGCGGAGCCGATCATTTTTACGCCGCCGCCTTGCATGGCGGCGGTGCCGCCGGGCTCAGCGATGGTGATGGCGTCGTACTGGCCCTGCTTGAGGCCGGCCACCGCCTGCTGTGTTGGAACGGCAATCCATTCGATGCCCGAGGTGTCTACACCTTTGGACTCAAGGTAGGTCGTGGTGTCAAGCTGCGCCTGCCCATTGATGCTGTTTGTCCCGATCTTCTTGCCCTCAAGGTCTTTCAGTCCATTGATACCCGAGTCCTCGGCAACCATCAGGTTCGCGAAGCCCTTGCCGTCAGGTTCGGATTCGGCGTTGACGCCGTTGGGTGCGCCGACCGCGATCGGCATGCCTTCTTCCGTGGCGATGATGGTGTTGTGCAGGTCGGCAAAGATGTACTGCGCCTGGCCATTCATCAGCAGCGGCATCATTTCAGCCATGGACGTGCCCGGCTGGAGGGTGACGTCGAACCCATGCTTCTCGAAGATTCCTTCCTCAACGCCCAGATACATGGGTGTGGCAAAGGACGACGGCGGAATGCTGATGGTAACGGCGGTCATTTCGCCTTCCGGCGCCGCGGCGGCAGTTTCAGAAGATGAAGATGTGCTTCCGCCGCAACCGGCCAGCGCGAGGGCGGCCAGGGCAGCGGGAATGGCAAAAATGCGTGACTTCGTGCGGTGCATGGTGGACCTTCCTGAAAAACCCGCGTCGTTGCGGGAGCGAATTGTGGATTGTTATGGGATGGAATGCACAGGTGGGACCTCAAGGTCCACAAGCGGAGCGAATTGCTGGCCGCCGAAGAGGTCCGTGTCCTCGGGATGGCCGTTGGGACGGAACCTGGGAAAGCTGATCTTGATGGCTTTGGCCGGGGCGTAGTTGTAGATCTCCACCTTGTCCGGATCCATCCCAAACAACCTGCTGATGGTGGCCTGATCGATGATCCCGGAGGACACGACGCGGTCGTAGGTTTCGGTGTCGGGAAGCATCACGTCAACGGTCAGCTTCCACGGTCCGGCGTTCTTGCTCCGGATGAGTTTTGCCAGGGAACCAAGGGTCGCCATGGTCATACCTCCTTGAATTCGATGTCGTAAAACTCCAGCGGGTCGTCCAGTTCGACCACATGGTTCAGAACGAAGGAATAGGACGGGCCAAGTTCGATTTCGTGCGGCGCCTCGGGGAACGCCAGGTTGGATACCAATCCATGCCACTGCGGCACCGGGAAGTGCAGAATGGTGTGGCTGATGGTGGCCATGGCGCTGTTGGCCAGTTCCTGGGTCGGCGCGACGGTGACCATGAAGATGCCGATCTCGTGGTCGTTGTCGAACTTGCGTGTTTCCCTGTCTCCCAGGACGCCGTTGCGGCCATAGATGCGGAATGTTGTCTTGCATAGATCGGCCCGCTCGTCTCCGAGCGCCCGGCGCATGGTGTAGTCCGCTCCGGCTTTTGCATTTTCGAACCACTCGTCAAAGTTGCGCAGGATCACCGGGTCGGTGACACCGCCGATAACGGCAGACCGATAGCCCTGGAGGGCGGCTCCCTCAAGCTTGACGGTATACGCATCGGCCGGCTGGAACCGGCTGCCACTGACCTTGACGCTCCGGTCGGTGTGGGCCTCATACCTGACCCCGTCCAGCAGCATCGTGCCGCCGGGCTCCTGCATTTCTACGGGGTTCGCCGTCTCATAGAGGGCGTGGGATGCGACGCTTGTGGGGGTGCACTGCTGTTCGGGGCTGACTGGCTCCAGGATGAAGTAGTCGTCGTCGAAAGTGCAGATCATCCCTTCGGGCTTTGTCATCTGGGTGACGGCTGCCCCGCCGCATTCGGCGATCTTCGCAGCATGCCACGCCAGACCGGCGTCGACGCCCTTCATCAAGGGGATTGCGGCCATTAGGGCTGCGTCGCTGGCGCGGCCGGCAAGGACGACGTCGGCGCCGCCTTCCAACGCCTTCTGAAATGGTTCGGCGCCCATCATCGCCACAATACGGTGGGTGTCCCGGAAGGTGTCTTCCGTGATCTCAGGTGCGGGATCGAGCTCCCGGATGCGGCCGTCGCGGAGTTTCCCGATCAAGACCTCCCTGTCGGGTTCAGCGGGAATCAGGGCAGCGGTGAAGCTCAGCCCCTCTTCCCGGGCCACTTCCTCGACGATCTCCCACATCCAATTGAGATTCCAGTTTCCGCCTGACCCGCCGCAGGATCCAACCAGCAGCGGAATGTCCTTGCGCCGGGTCTCGATCAGGAGCAGCCGAAGATCGCGCTTGACCGCGTCACGGGAGAAGAAGAACTTGTCTTCACCGAGATTGTTGGCGCCGCCGTCGGTAGAACCGGAATCGACAGCCACAAAATCCAAGGGACGCTCCCGTACGGCGGTCTCGAAATACTCGGGCGTGAAACCGCCACCGAGCATCCCCACCGGAGAGAGGTAACTAACTGTCATTGCTGTACCTGACCTTTGAATCAGAAGAATGCGGAGAATCACGGTCCATCGACCGTCTCAGTAACGAGTGTTACATTACGGATGGAATGTGACCAAGGCAATAGTTTTTCATTAACAAATGTTTGTGACCTTGCTACTGTCTTTCCAAGCGGCGCTCGCGCCGGACCCGCTACTTCAGGAGAAACACTATGAAAACCACCGATCTGCAGGCTGGAGAAAGTCCTCAACAGCTGGTTGACCAGACCTTGTTCCGGGATGTGGCGGGACACTTCGCCACCGGAGTTACGGTCATCACGACGACGAACGAGGGGCTTCCAACCGGAACCACGGCATCGGCGGTGGCTTCCCTCTCGATGGACCCTCCAATGATGCTGGTTTGTCTCAACCGGTCCAGCGCCACGCACGATCAGATTGCGGCGTCGGGAGTTTTCGGCGTAAACATCCTCGCCCAGGACCAGGGGGACACCGCCTCGGCGTTCGCCCGCAAAGGCACCGACAAGTTCGCCGGCATCCCCTGGGCCCCGGCAGGGAACGGTGTACCGCTGATCGAGGGGTCTCTGGCTACCATCGCCTGCCGCGTGGCTGAAACGACTGTAGGCGGAACCCACACGGTGTTCATGGGCGAGGTCGTCGACGCTGCCGCGTTTCCCGGAGAACCACTGACCTACTATCGGGGGACCTTCGGACGCTTTGAGCACGGCGCGGTCGAGAAAGCATACAAGTCGCTGCGGCAGCACGTCCTCCAACGGAAGACGCCCTTATCGGCCCCATTGGACCCCCAGGTGCTGGCGGAGCAGTTGCGCAGCCGGCCGGAGTACATTCGGCAAGGAATGGTGCGGCTCGAATCCGAAGGGCTTGTCACGCGAACCGCGGACGGTTCGGTGCTGGTCGCCCCCATCACCGCCGAACTCGCGCAGGGCTTCTTCGCCGCCCAAGCGGCAATCGAAGCCGGCGTAATAGACACGTACCTGCCGCACGCACGCGAGGAGCAGATCGAGGAGCTCCGGGTGGCGAGGGCAGCTCTCACCGCCGTTGTCGGCACCCAGGCATCGGCGGACCTAGCCGGATACCTGGATGCAGTCAGGCTCTTCCATCGCCGATTGATCGGGCTCTCTCCCTCCGTACAACTGTTGGGGGCATATGAAGAGCTGTCCACGGCCGCACTGTGGTTCAGCATCCTGCCGGAGGGGGCGCGGACCGAAATGCTGGACCATGGCAACCTGATCGAGTTGGCGGACGCAGTAGTCGCCCGAGACTCCACGGCTGCCCGCGCGGCCGTCCGGCGCCATCTGGACGTTGTCGCCGGAATAGCTGCCGACGCCATAACGGCCTGTGGCGGGACCGTCTAAACAAACCTCTGACTTTCAAGGACTGATTCATGATTACTGTCTCCGAAGCCGTCGCCGGCGCTGTCGTCGAACACACCACCGAAGTATTCGCCCTCATGGGTAACGGCAACGCCTACTTCACCGATGCCCTGGCGCGGGGCGGCCGGGTCCGCATGACCGGGCTGCGCCATGAGGCGGCAACCGTTGCCTCCGCCGATGCCTACTATCGGGTCAGCCGGCGCATCGCAGTCGCCACAACCACTTATGGTCCCGGTTACACCAATGCCCTGACACCGCTCGCCGAGGCGGTCTGTTCGCGCACCCCGCTAGTGTTTGTCGTCGGTGGAGAACCCACTACCGGGCCCCGGCCATGGGACGTCGACCAGGTCGCCCTCGCCCAAGGAGTCGGCGCACGCACCTTGACCGTCGACACGAAGACACCAGCAGCAACCACACGCGAAGCCTTCCGTCTGGCCCAAGCCGAACGCCTTCCCGTGGTCCTCTTCATTCCTTATGACACCGCCGCAGCGCCAGCAGCCGACGAGCACACACCCTCAACGGCGCCGTCGACTGTCAGCGCTGAACCGCTGGACCAGCGGGCCATCGCGAAAGCGGCAGGCTTGCTCTCCGGCGCCCATCGGCCGCTGATCCTCGCCGGGCGCGGCGCCCGAGATGCGGCCGCGTATCTGGGTGGACTTGCCGATCGCATCGGCGCGTTGACTACTACGTCAGCCCCTGCCCGGGGAACCTTCGCCGGCCGGGGCTTCGACCTCGGTGTCTGCGGCGGCTTCGCATCGGAGGACACCTCCAAACTTATAAGGCAGGCCGACGTCGTGCTCGCCGTCGGCGTCGGACTGAACCAATTCACCACCGCATTCGGAACACAGTTCTCCCCCGAAGCCACGCTTATCCAGATCGATGTGCTTCCCGAAAAGACCAACCCCATGGTCGACGTTTACATCCGCGGCGACGCCAGCGAAGCCGCCTCTGTGCTGCTCGAACTACTCACCAACCACACTCCACCCGCGCGCCCTTGGGAAGGAATCGCCGAAGATGCCCGCGGCTCCCGACTGAATTTCAGCCGCGACCCCGGCACGGGCCAGGCCCCCGACGGACGTCTCGACCCTCGGACAGCCATGGAGCACCTGAACCGCATCCTCCCGGCCAATCGGCAGATCGTCTCGGACGGAGGACATTTCATTGGCTGGACCAGTTACTACTTCGATTTGCCGGCACCCGACAGCCTCACCATGGTCGGCACCCAGTACCAGTCCATAGGCCTCGGCCTGCCCTCGGCCCCCGGCGCCGCACTCGCCCGTCCCGACGCCACCACCATAGTTGCCACCGGAGACGGCGGTGGACTCATGGGACTTCCTGACTTGGATTCCCTTGTCCGCACTGCCAAGAGCGCCGTCGTTCTCGTCTTCAACGACGCCTGTTATGGTGCGGAGATCCACCAGTACGGATCCCAGGGCCTGGACCAGAAGATCATGGAAATCGATCAAGTGGATTTCGCCAAGCTGGCTGAAGGCTTCGGTGCCACCGGCCTCGTGGCCCATACCATGGACGACCTCGACGCTGTCCAGCACTGGGTGGACGAAGGTGCACGCGGCACCCTCGTCGTCGACCTTCGCATTTCCCGAAACGTGATCGCGCCGTACATTCTCGAAATCATCGAACTGACCCTCAAGAAAAAATAGTGGGACAGCAGCAGGCGTCGCCGGGCCGCCGGAACGACCTCGACACGGACAACATCGCAAGTTTGTCGAGTGTTCGTCTGGCGCTCACGCCTGCTGCCAGGTGACCGGGAGCTGCTTCGGGCCGAACACGATAGTGCTGTCCACCCGTTCCAGCGGTGGCTCCGCCAACACGCTGATTCCAGGCAAACGGGCGAGCACGGCCTGCAGGGCGATTCGCGCCTCCAGCCGGGCAAGTGGTGCGCCGAGGCAAAAGTGGACGCCTTGGCCGAAGGCGAGGTGGTGGAATGGCGGTCGGTCGACGTCGTACTCTTCAGCCCTTTCGAACTGCCGCGGGTCGCGGTTTGCCGAACCGATCCAGGCGATGAGCACCGAGCCTGCCGGAATGCTCTGGTCCCCCAGCATGGTCTCGGCGGCAGCTGCCCGATACATGGCCTGGACCGGAGAGCGGTAGCGCAGCACTTCCTCGATCGCGTGCGGCAGCAGTTCCGGTTCGGCCAGCAGCCGCTCGACAGTGCCGGGATGTTCGGTGAAGGTCAGCACAGCATTGCCGATCAGGTTGGTGGTCGTTTCGTTGCCGGCCACCAGCAGCAGGGCGCAGAAGCCGAGCAGTTCGGGAACGGTCAGTTGCTGCCCGTCGATCTCGGCAGCCAGCAATGCGCTGATCAGGTCGTGTCCCGGGGTTCGCCGTCGCTGTTCGATCATGCTCAGGAAATATTCGATCATCTCACCGTGGAGTGCATGCCCGGATTCCCCCTGATCACCCGTGACCGTGCTGACGATCGCGTCTGACCACAGCTTGAAACGGTCTCGGTCTTCGGCCGGTATGCCCATCAGTTCCGCGATCACGATTACCGGCAGCGGGTAAGCGAGCTCCTTGACCAGATCGGCCGTGCCAGCCGGGGCGAACGCGTCCAGCAGTTCCTCGGTTATCTCCGCGATGCGCGGGGCCAGCGCATCCACCGCCTTGGGCGTGAACGCCTGGCTGACCAGCGAGCGCAACTGCCGGTGCCGTGGCGGATCGGTGTTGATCAGGCTGGCCGCGAACAGGCGGCCCGTTTCCGACTGATCATCATCGGGCCGTTGGGAGGAAAACGTGGCGTGCTCGGACAGGACGCGGTGGACGTCGTCGTACTTGAAAACTTGCCACATGCCGGTCTGCTCATCGTGGAAGACCGGCGCGGTTTCGCGCATCGCTTCGTAGTGGGGGTAGGGGTTCATCGACTGCTCAAGGGCCCGAACGTGCTCCATGGCTGGCCTTCCTGCTCAGCCCGGCAATCTTTCGGCCTGCCCCCGGCCGAAGCACCGGGACGGGCCGGCCTTCCGGCCCGATGAGGCCTGATCTTATACCCGCTGCCGCTTCGGTTCCACCAAAAATGTGACCCTGCCCAGGCTGGAGTACCGCGGCAAGCGGCTACGGCGGCAGCTGCAGCTCCGGCCGGGTTTTCGCCACCTCGGCCAGCACCAGGGCGACAGCTTCGCGGACGACGTCGCCCTCCGCCCCGGCACCCTCGGACTGTTCCAGCAGGATCTTCGCGCGCCGGACGAACCTGTCCCAGTCACCTCCTCCTTTCCGGAGCGCCCGCAGCGGCGAGAGCACGACGGCGCGACGCAACCACACGTCGTCGTCCTCCGCCCAGCGGTCCAACACCGCGTCCGCGCGGACACGTAGCGGGGCGTCCAGCCTCTCGACCATGGGCCCGACGACGTCCACGGCCAGCGGATCGACCAGGGCACGCAATCGCGCCGAGCGCACAAAGCCCTCCAACCGCGTCAGGTCGGAATTGTCCAGCAGGCGGAGGTTGGATTGCAGCAGAACGACGGCGGCAAGGCGGCGCTCAAACACCGGCACCGCCCACAGCTCGGAGCTCAGCGCGGTGATCTCGTCGTGCGACAGCTTCGGGTACCGCCGGCCGGCGTCGCGGATCGTTCCGCGCACCGCCCCGACCGACGCCCCGTAGTAACTCAGGCCGTTGCCCAGCTGCGCTTCCCAAGCCTCGGCCCGTTCCCACGACGATTCACGCTGGAGCGCGGCGTCCACGAACTCAGCGGCGTCACTCACTCAAGCGTCCTCCCCCTGGCTGTGGATCCATCACCCCGGCCCGAACTTCTTCAACGGGCCACCAATAGAGTAGGTGCATGAAGACCCTCGGCATCGATCTTGCCGCAGACCCGAAGAAAACCGCGGCTGCCGTCCTCGACTGGACGCCGGATGCCGCACGGCTGACCCATTTGTCCCTCGGCGTTACCGACGAGGATATCGTCGCCCTCTTCGCGGGCGCGGATGCCACCGGGATTGATTGCCCGGTCGGCTGGCCGCAAGCGTTGCGGCCTTTTCTCAGCGGCCACCTGAACCGCGACGCGGATGCCGTACTCCAGCACGACGGCATCGCTGGCCGCCGCCTGCTGGCCTATCGGGACTGCGACAGGTTCGTCACGAGCATCACCGGCCTGATTCCGTTGAGCGTTTCGGCGGACCGCCTGGCCCATCCCGCTATGCGCTGCGCGGTCATCCAGGCCAAGATCGCCAAGGAACACGGCTACCAACCTCTTGATGGATCCGGCCGGCTCATGGAGGTTTATCCGGCGGCTTCGCTCAAGCTGTGGCACATCGAAGCGCGGAAGTACAAGGGCAAGGGAACGCCCGAATCAGAAGTCCGTCACCTCATTCTGAACCAGCTGGAAGACATGGCACCGTGGCTCAAACTCGGACCGCATCGGGATGCCTTGGTTGCGTCCGATGACCTGCTGGATTCCCTCATCGCATCGCTGACAACCCGCGCCACCCGCATTGGAGCAACGCTTCAACCGGGCGACGAACACCTCGAAGCTGCCCGCCAGGAAGGATGGATCCATCTGCCCAGCGGCCCGCTCGCGGACCTGCTGGCCGGCTGAAAGACAATGGCAGCGAAAGTACGACGGCGAGCGCTCACCTAGGTGGGCGCTCGCCGTCGTCGTTCCCTCTCCTTACTTATGCGAGGGTCAGGTCTGGTTGTCCGGCACGTCGACGGCAATTTCTTCCAGCTCCGGCCCTACCTGGATCTGGCAGCCCAGCCGGGACCGGGAGTCGTCACGCGGTTCGGCGGTGCACTCCAGCATCTCGTCCTCGTCGGCGCTTACCTCAGGCAAGCCGTCCAGATACTCGGGGCGGACGTAGACGTGGCAGGTGGCGCACATCGCCTGGCCGCCGCATTCACCGACGATGCCGGCGACGCCGTTGGTCACGGCCGCGCGCATCAGCGAAGTGCCCGGGTCGACGTCGAGCACATCAACCGAACCGTCACCGTGGTTGAAGGTAACTTTTGCCATGATTTTCTCCTCTACTCTCAGCGCTGCGCGGGCTCTACGGTGCCGGAATGATCCGGGCTGGTTGCCTCGTCCTCGGACAGGCTCCGGCGGTTCGACTCGGGCATGAAGGCCACGGTAACCAGGCTGACCAGGGCGATGACGGACAGGTAGATGATGACCGGGAGGGTGGACTCCCCGCCGACGTACAGGTTGGCCAGCACGATCGGGGTGAAGCCTGCGCCCAGGAGCGTGGCGATCTGGTAGCCCATGGAAGCGCCGGTGTAGCGGGACGAGGTGCCGAACCGCTCTGCGATGAAGGCCGCCATCGGTCCGTAGAGGACGGTCTGCGTCACGATGCCCAGGGTGAAGGCGAGGAAGATCAGTCCGAGGTTCCCACTGGACAGCAGTCCGAAGACGGCGGGCAGGACGAGGATGAAGAGGATGTTGCCCGCGATCATCAGCGGTTTGCGTCCCAGCCGGTCCGAGAGCTTGCCCATCAGCAAGGTGGTGGCGATGCTGATGATTCCGGCGCCGGCGAAGGCCAGCATGACCTGGGAGCGCGGCACGCCGGTGGCCACAGTGTAGGAAATGGCGAAGGTGGAGAGCAGGGTCTGCAGCGCGAACGCGGAGGTGGCGGCGAGAATGACCGTCACGAGCAGGCCTGGGCGGCGCAGCACCTGCAGCAACGGGACGGTCCGCCGGGTGTCCTTGGCGAGGGCGGCTTTCTCGTCCAGCTTGGCCATGGCCTGCTCGAAGACCGGGCTCTCCGAAACCCGGGAGCGGACATACAGGCCAACGAGCAGCAGCACGAAGGAGAGCAGGAACGGCACCCGCCAGCCCCAGGACAGGAATGCTTCCTGCGGCAGGGCCGAGAAGGCGCTCATAACCAGCAGTCCAAGGACGGAGCCGGTCGGCGCCCCGGCGTTGGTGAACGACGCCGCAAAGCCGCGGGTCTTCGGATCAGCATGCTCCAACGCCATCAACGCGGCGCCGCCCCACTCGCCGCCGATCGCGATTCCCTGGATCACGCGCAGCAGCACCAGCAGCACAGCGGCCCAGGCGCCGATCAGGTCCGGGCTCGGCACCAGGCCGATGGCGGTGGAGGCCAGTCCCATGATGAGCATGGAGAGGACCAGCAGCTTCTTGCGGCCCACGCGGTCGCCGAAGTGCCCGAACACAATTCCGCCCAGCGGACGGGCGACGTAGCCGGCCGCGAAGGTTCCATAGGCGGCAACGACGCCGGCCCACGGTTCAAGCCCGGAGAAGAAGACCGGCCCGAAGACAACGGCGGAAGCGGTCGCGTAGAGCAGGAAGTCGTAGAACTCGATCGTGGTGCCCAGATAGCTGGAAAAGATGACACGACGACGGTCGCGGATGGTTGGTGAAGACATCATCGTCCTTCGGATAGGGAGGGTTGATTACCAAATGACAGGGAGACTGGTCATGCCGCGGAAGACCCAGCCGCCCCAGGTCTCTGCGCGCTCCTGGTCCCGGCGGAGTCCCGGCAGCTCCCGGTACAGCATCGGCACCGCGATCTCGCCGATGGCTTTCTGTGCGGCCCATTTTCCGGCGCACTGATGCACTCCGCTGCCGAAGGCCAGGTTGGTTCCGCCGGCCCGGTTGATGTCGAAGTCATCGGGGTTCTGGAACCGGCCGGCGTCCCGGTTGGCGGATGCCAGAATCATGCCGATCTGTGTACCGCCCGGGATAGTGACACCCTGGAGTTCGACGTCGGACGTTGTCTGGCGGGTGATCATCCCGATCGGCGAGAAGTAGCGCACCGCCTCGGTGAAGACCTGCTTCCACAGCTCGGGCTGTGCCAGCACCTCCGCCTTCTGCTCCGGGGCGCTTTCGAGCAGCCACACCATGTTGGTGATCATGTGCTGCGGTTCGTTCATGCCGCCGGAGATGGTGAGCTTGACGTTGTTGCGGACCTGTTCCTCGTCCATCCCGCCTTCGAGCAGCATGGAGGTGATCGAGGGATCCGGCTGACGGCGCAGGCGGGCAATGGTTTCGTCCAGCGCGGCATCGCATTCCTGGCGGGAACGTTCGCACCTGTCCCAGATGTCCTGCCGGTCCAGCACGTTTCCGGTTCCGGCAATGAAGTCGGTGGACCAACGGGCCAGATCCAGCGGGTCCACCTGGGGCATGCCCACCATGTCGCACAGGTTCTTCGCGGCCACGGGGACGGCGTAGTCGGTGTTCAGATCCGCGGCCCCATTGCCGGAAGAGATCATGCGCTCGAGGTACTGCCGGGCGTTGGCTTCAAACCGCTCCGTCCAGACCTCCATGATCTGCTTGGGCCGCAACGCCCGGTTCATCGGCGCCCGCTCCGCCGCGTGCTCCGGATCGTCCTTGCGGATCAGCGGCCGACCGCCTATGGCCCGGACCAGTGTTCCGCCGGCGATGCTGGAGGAGAAGATCTCGGGATGCTGCTCACCGAAAGAGCATCCCTCGAACGTTGAGATGAGGACCTTCTTGACCGCGGGCGACCATGCGACCGGCGCCTCCTGCCGCAAGCGCTCATAACTGGGGTACGGATCGCGGGCCAGCTCGGCCGGATCCAGCCAATCAACACTGGGCAGGTCCAGCGACGTCGTCGCAGGGGTGATGGTCATGTCCGGCCTTTCGGAAGGGAACGATCTCTTCCGAAAGTATGATGTGAGTCACGACGATGTTGGCGAATAATTCGCATCAAACGAACAAGAAGGAAAACCATGGCCAGATCTTCGGGCGGGAAGTCCGCGCTCTCCCGCGCGGTCCGAGTGTTGGAAGCGTTCGATCCGTCCCGCAACGAACTTACGCTGACGCAGATTGCAGCGCGTGCCGACCTGCCGATGGCTACCGCACACGGGATCGTTGCCGAACTCGTGGAGCTGGGCCTGCTTGAGCGCCGTGGCCGCGAACTCATCCTGGGTGTCAGGCTGTGGGAGGTCGCCGTCCGTGCACCCGGCGTCTTCGGGTTGCGCGAAACAGCGTTTCCCTATTTGGAGCAGGTCCGGGACCGCCTGCAGCAGCATGCCCAACTGGGCATCCTCCAGGGCGGCGAAGTGCTCTACGTCGAACGCCTGTCGGCGCCCGAATCGGCCATCAACTTCACCGCGGTTGGCGGCCGCATCCCTTGGTACGCCACCTCCAGCGGGCTGGTGCTCGCGGCCAGCGCCAGCCCCGAGGAACTCAACCGATTGCTGGCCCTCCCCCGGCCGCGCTTCGCCCTTGAACCGCAGGACAGCAACGCAGACTTCAAGAACCGGCTGGCCAAAGTCAGGCAGGAAGGCCACGCGGTCACCCGCGGCTACATCCACCAGGATTCGACGGCGGTCGCCGTGCCTGTACTGGGCCCGTATGGCCAAGCGGTAGCATCCCTCGCCGTCGTCGTTCCCTCCGGAGGTTTCGCCGTGGAGCCTGTCCTGTCGGTGCTGGCTCCGGCCGCGCGTGCCGTGAGCGTGAAGCTGAGGGAGGCATTCGCTGGCTAAGCCTGGTTTTGGACCACAATAAGAAGCAACCAATTCGAGGAGAACATCATGACCGCCACCTACACGTTCGATGTCTTTTCCAGCCTCGATGGCTTCGGCGCCGCCGGCGGCAACTGGACCGGTTACTGGGGCAAGCAAGGCCCGGAGCTGCTCGACCACCGCCTCGCCGTGTATGACGCGGAGCAGCGGATGGTCTTCGGCGCCAACACGTACCGGGCGTTCGCGCGGATGCTGGCCTCGAGCACCGAGGAGTCCGAGGTGCGTGATCCATGGGTCACACGGATGAGGAGCCTGCCGGCAACCGTGGTGTCGACAACGCTGGAGGCTCCCCTCGACTGGCCGAACGCCACCGTGGTGAGCGGTGACGCCGTCGACGTCGTCGCCCGGCTCAAGGAAGAGTCCAAGGTGCCGTTGCGCTCCCACGGCAGCTTGTCGATGAACCGGGCGCTAATGGCCGCAGGCTTGGTCGACCGTGTCCAGGTGACGCTCTTCCCGGTGATCACCGGTCAGACCGGACTGGAGCCGATCTTCCAGGGTGCGGCCGACTTCGACCTCGAACTGATCGAGAGCCGGACGCTCGACGGCAACATCCAAGAGCTCATCTACCGGCCCGCCCTGCATGTTTGAGTCCGCCCCCGCACGCTCGTTCCACGCAAGTTCAAGCAGCAGTCCCGTCCGCTGCGTTATCCGCGCATAACTCCCGCGAAGAAGGACGCCAGTTCCTGGTGGGCGTCCAGCGGCAGGACGTGCGCCACGTACTGGTCCGGACGGACCACCACCACGGCCCCCTGCTCGCGGTCGATGCCGCGCAGGTCGAAGATATCCTCGCCGGACTTCAGGTCCGGGGTGAAGATCTTTTCGTAGTCGGTCAGCCCGAACGGACCCTTCTTCGGCAGCAGCAGCTCGGGCATGACGCTGACGTCGAGGTCCCGGTGTCCCTGCTGGAAGACGGCGCGGATGTCGAACACTGAGTCAGAGTCGGCTCCGGCCGGGGTGAAGCGGCGAACCGGCGAGTCCTCCGACTCGGCGAGGAACCGGAACAGCCCGGCGAAGCGTGACTCCGGATCCTGCGGAGCGGCGGAGTCAGCGAAGGCGTAGGTCCGCCAGCGGCCGTCGGCCTGCGCCACGTGACCCAGCCCCAGCGGCTTGGCATCCGCCAGGCGGATGACCGGGGCCGAGTGGAACCGCTCGCCGATCAGGAAGCCCTTCGCCAGGTACTCGTAGGAGTCCTCGCCGGTGATCATGGACGGCTGGTAATCGGTGGCGAACCCGGCGGTAAAGCGGCCGCCCTCGGTGAAGATCCGCTGCACCTCGGCCGGGTCCATCCCCTGGTCGTCGGGGTTGTCCGGATCCTTCGGCTTCGCCCCCATGGCCGAGGACCACAGCAGGTCGAAGTCGATGAGTTCCTGCGCCACGGCCTGGCGCTCCTCGGTGTACGTGTCCAGCAGCGACTCCGGGCTGCGCCCCTCAAGCACCGCGGCGAGCTTCCAACCCAGGTTGAAGCCGTCCTGCATGGACACGTTCATCCCCTGGCCGGCCTTGGCGCTGTGCGTGTGGCAGGCGTCCCCGGCAATGAAGACGCGCGGGGTGCGGGTACCGCGCTCCTCGGGGAGCACGTCGTCGAACCTGTCGGCGATCCGCTGGCCCACCTCGTACACGGACCACCAGGCGGTGTCCTTCACCTCCAGCGTGTACGGGTGCAGGACGTTCTGCGCAGTTTCGATGATCTTCTCCTGGGTGAACCGCTTGCGGGCCTCGCGGTCCCCCGGCTCTACATCGCCCAGATCCACATACAGCCGGACCAGGTAGCCGCCCTCGCGCGGAATCAGCAGGATGTTGCCGCCGCTGGCGGACTGGATGGCGGCCTTGAACCGGACGTCAGGAAAGTCCGTGACGGCGAGGACATCCATCACGCCCCACGCGTGGTTACGCGCATCGCCCTTAAGCTCCACGCCGATCGACTTCCGCACGGCACTGCGCGCGCCGTCGCAGCCGACCACGTATTTGGCGCGGACCGTGACTTCCTAGGTCCCGCCGTCGTTGTTGGTCCGCAGCATGGTCGCCCGCACCGGGTACTCACCACCGGGACTAACGACGACGTCGGTCACCTCCAGTCCGTAGTGCGGTTCCAGCCGGCTGGGCGACTTGGCCATGTGCTCGAGCAGGTAGTCCTGCATGCGGGCCTGGTTGACGATGACGTGCGGGTACTCGGAGAGCCCGTCGGCCACATCCTGCACCCGGCCGCTGCGCACAATCCGGCTCCGGTCCTGCTCGCCGGGCCGCCAGAACACCGTTTCGTTGACCCAGTACGCCTCACGGACCAGCTTCTCGGCCAGACCGAACGCGTTGAACATTTCCACCGTGCGGCAAGCGACGCCGTCGGCCTGCCCGAGCTCGAGCGGACCACCGCGGCGCTCGACCACCATGGTCTTAACGCCCGGGAACTCCGATAGCTGGGCGGCCAGCACCGCTCCGGCCGGGCCGGTTCCGACCACCAGAACGTCCACTTCCTCCGGAAGCTGGTCGCTGCGGCCCTCATTGCCTGGGGCAGCCGGCCGGAATTCGGGGTCGCCGGGCCGGTAACCGTCTAGATAAAACTGCATGGTTCTCCTGCGTCGTCGTAAGGGTATTACCTGCCCTTGAACGTAAGACGTGCACCGTTTCCAGGCCCAGCAATTTCTGCCCTGCAGAACGCCGCGGCCGCCTTTCCCAGGCCTCCCCGCCGAGCCAGGCGAGCCGCGAACATACCCACATTCCCCCTGTTCACGAAACAGTAGTTGTTACCTGCGTCATGTTTGCCTTACAGTATTTACACCGAAAGCTATTCGATTATCGAGCGCTACGTTCTATTATCGAACACACCCAGGCCGACAACGGCACAACGAAGTGAGGAAAGCCCGTGCAGTTCCACCACCACGGTTACGTTTCAGGTGACCCGAAAGTCCAGCCGGCTGCCGGCGTCGGCATCGATCGCCCCGAGGAACTCCCTGACGAGATCGACGTCCTCATCGTGGGTTCCGGGCCGGCCGGCATGCTCACTGCCGCCCAGCTCGCCCAGTTCCCCGACATAAACACGCGCCTGGTCGAACGCCGCGGCGGACGGCTGGAGCTTGGCCAGGCGGACGGCATCCAGGCCCGCAGCGTCGAGACTTTCCAGGCCTTCGGCTTCGCCGAGGAGATCACCGCCGAGGCTTACTGGCTCACGGAGATGAACTTCTGGCGCCCGGACACCGAGAACCCCAAGCACATCGTCCGCGGCGGCCGCGCCCTCGACGACGAGCACGGCGTCAGCGAATTCCGGCACCTGATCGTCAACCAGGCCCGCGTGCTGGACTACTTCGCCGAGTTTGCCCACAACTCCCCGGCACGCCTGAAGCCCGACTTCGGCTGGGCGTTCAGCACCTTGGAGGTCACCGACGAGGGCGACTACCCCGTTAAGGTCACCCTGGTACGCAGCGCCGGACCGGATGAAGGCCAGGAGCGCGTCGTGCACGCCAAGTACGTTGTCGGCTGCGACGGCGCCCGCAGCAAGGTCCGCGCCTCCATCGGCTGCACCCTCGCCGGTGACGCGGCCAACCACGCCTGGGGCGTCATGGACGTCCTGGCGAACACGGACTTCCCGGACATCCGCACCAAGTGCGCCATCCAGTCGCATGACGGCGGTTCCATCCTGCTGATCCCGCGCGAAGGCGGCTACCTCTTCCGCATGTACGTCGATCTCGGCGTCGTGCCCGAGAATGACAAGGGTGCGGTCCGCAAGACCTCCATCGAGCAGATCATCGCGAAGGCCAACGAGATCCTGACTCCCTACACGCTCGACGTGAAGAACGTCGCCTGGCACAGCGTCTACGAAGTGGGCCACCGCCTCACCGACCGGTTCGACGACGTGCGACTTGAGGACCTCGGCACCCGTACCCCGCGCGTCTTCATCACCGGCGATGCCTGCCACACGCACAGCGCCAAGGCCGGCCAGGGCATGAACGTGTCCATGCAGGACGGCTTCAACCTCGCGTGGAAGCTCGGGCATGTGCTGGAAGGCCGCGCTCCGGAGAGCCTGCTGTCCACCTACTCGGCCGAGCGCCAGGTTGTGGCCAAGAACCTCATCGACTTCGACAAGGAATGGTCGACGTTGATGGCGAAGAAGCCCGAAGAGTTCAGCTCCCCGTCCGAGCTCGAGGACTTCTACGTCCGCACCGCGGAGTTCCCCGCGGGCTTCATGACCGAGTACGCCCCCTCGATCCTGACCGGCGAGAACGCGCACCAGGACCTCGCCACCGGGTTCCCCCTCGGCAAGCGTTTCAAGTCCGCCAAGGTCTCGCGCGTCTGCGACACGAACCCGCTCCACCTCGGCCACCTGGCCACCGCCGACGGCCGCTGGCGCATCTATGTCTTCGCCGACCAGGCGCAGGCCGGCGCAGCCTCGCCCGTCGCCGACTTCGCCGAGTGGCTGAAGAACGCCCCGGACTCGCCGCTGGCAGCCACCCCGGAGGGCGCGGATCTCGACGCCTGGTTCGATGTGAAGGTCATCTACCAGCAGAAGCACGAAAACGTCGACATCAATGCGGTGCCCGATGTATTCAAGCCCCAGGTCGGACCGTTCCAGCTGACCAACCTCGAGAAGGTCTTCGGCGTTGCCAAGGATGAGGACATCTTCGAAGCGCGCGGCCTCGACCGCGGCGGCGTCGTCGTGGTGGTCCGGCCGGACCAGTACGTGGCCAACATCCTGCCGCTGACGGCGACTGCTGAGCTGGGCGAGTTCTTCGCCCCGCTCCTGCGGGCCCGCCAGCTCAAGAAGGCCTAGGCCGGAGCGCTTTCAGGCGCAGCGCAATAAAACGCCGGCCGTTCGGTTCCGTAAGTACGGACTGAACGGCCGGCGTCGTGCGTTGGAATGCGCTTTGGCGGGACTAGCCAACCAGGACGCTTGCTGCGCCTTCCATATGCGCGCCGATCGTCTCGGTTGCCTTGGCCTCGTCGCCCGTTTCGAGGGCGTCGACGATGTCGCTGTGTCTCTTGACGTCCATGTTCTGTACGGCGCGTTCCAGCCCCGCGAACATGATGGACATGCGGATATTGCCCTCTAGTGAGCGCCAGGAGTGCAGGAGCGTTTCGTTGCCCGTGAGCCGGCACATCGTCCGGTGGAAGTTCAGGTCCGCTTCAATCCGCCCCTCCAGCCCGTCTTCGGCAGCCGCCGCCATTTCATCGACGGCCGCCCGGAGTTCCTTGATAACGCTGGCACGGTCCTCAAGTGCGCAAAGTTCACGGGCGGCCAGTGACTCCAGTGCGGCGCGGACGGAAAAAATGTCGCGGATCTCCTTGGCGTCCAAATGCCGGACCGAGAGTCTGCCACGCGCACCGGCGGAGATCAGGCCTTCCTGCTGCAGTTCGCGCATCGCCTCGCGGAGCGTGCCCCGGCTGATCTGCAGCATCTCGGACAGCTCGGTCTCCACCAGGTGGGTGCCCGGCGCGAGCTCTCCGGTGGTGATGGCTCGACGCAGCGCGGCAAGGGCCTGCTGCCGAAGGCTGGTTTTTTCCAACCCGAGCAGCGACATCGATTCGGCAGCCATGGGGTTCAACTTCCTAAGGTGCGGTCGGGACCGACTGTTGACAGTAGTTCTGTTAACAGTCGATCTTACGGCCGTCCCGGGTCTGACGGCACTCATCACACCTCAAGTTCGCTGAGAACCGTGTTGATGATGCGGTCCAAGGACAGTCCGTAGCGCTCATGCAGGGTGGGCAGTGCGCCGGCGTGCAGGAACTCGTCCGGCAGCGCAATGGGGACAATCCGTTTGCCCAGTCCCGCCTTAACCACCTCGGCGGCGACGGTTTCGAAGAGACCGCCGATCACGGTGTGGTTTTCCAGCGTGACGATCAGCCTGTCGGTATTGATTTCTGTCAGGACGGTTTCGGCGTCGAACGGTTTAATGGTCGGGGTGTGCACCACGGCAACGTCCACATTGTGTACCGCCAGGTCTTTGGCGGCCTGCAGCGCGCGCATGGTCATCAGCCCGCTGGAAACTAAGACGACGTCGGCGCCGTCGCGCAGCACCTTGGCCTTGCCCAGTTCGAAGGTGTAGCCGTACTCGTCCAGCACCGTGGGCACGTTGCCACGCAGCAGGCGCAGATAGGTGGGTCCTTCGCTGGCGGCCAGCTGCGGCACGGCCTGCTCGATGTCGACCGAGTCGCACGGATCCACGATCGTCAGGTTGGGCATGCCGCGGAAGATCGCCATATCCTCAGTGGCCTGGTGCGACGGACCGTAGCCGGTGGTCAGGCCGGGCAGGCCGCCCACGATGTTGACGTTCAAGTTGGGTTCGGCAGCGTCCAGGCAGAGGAAGTCGTAGGCGCGCCGGGCGGCGAAGACCGAGTAGGTGGAGGCGAACGGGATAAGGCCGGTCTGGGCCATGCCGGCGGCGGCACCGAAGAGCAGCTGCTCGGCCATGCCCATCTGGAAGAACCGCTCCGGGTAGGCCTGCGCGAAGATGTGCATGTCCGTGTACTTGCCCAAGTCCGCAGTCAGGCCCACGATCTTGTCGTTCTCCTGCGCGGCCTTTACCAGCGCGTGGCCGAACGGTGCGGGGGCGGTCTTCTGGCCTGGGTCCGCGAAGGAGGCGATCATCGCCGAGGTCTTCAACCGTGGCTTGGCTGTGGTTGCGACGGTGGTGCTCACTTGGTTTCTCCTTCGTACCCGGCGGTCAACTGCTCGCGGCAGATCTGCCATTCGTGTTCCTCGATGCGCATGAAGTGCGCCTTTTCACGGTTCTCCAGCAGCGGCACGCCGCGGCCGACCTTGGTGTCGCACAGGATGACCGAGGGCCTGCCCTCGGGCGCTGCCTGCGCTGCCGCAGCGTCGAAGGCGGCGAGCAGCGCCCCCATGTCGTTGCCGTCCACCCGTTGGACAAACCAGCCGCAGGCGGCCCATTTGTCCGCAACCGGCTCGGTCCGCAGCACGGTGTCGGTCTTGCCGTCCGCCTGCAGGGCGTTGATGTCCACCATCGCGGTCAGGTTGCCCAGCTGGTGGTGGTGCGCGCCCATCGCAGCCTCCCACGTGGAGCCTTCGTCCAGCTCGCCGTCGGAAAGGAAGTTGTACACTCGGGCTTCCGACCCCTGGTAGCGCAGGCCCAGGGCGGTCCCAACGGCGATTGTCAGCCCGTGTCCGAGCGACCCGCCGGAGATCTCCATCCCGGGTGTGTAGGTGGACATACCGGACATCGGCAGTCGAGAATCATCCGAGCCGTAGCTGTCCAACTCCGCCACCGGCACGATGCCTGCCTCGGCGAGCGCGGCGTAGTGGCCGATGGCGTAGTGCCCGGTGGAGAGCAGGAACCGGTCGCGGGCTTCCCACTCCGGGTCCTCGGCCCGGTAGCGCAGCTGGTCGGCGTACACCACGGCAAACATCTCCGCGGCGCCCAGCGCCTGGCCGACGTAGCCCTGCCCCTGCACCTCCCCCATGTTCAGGGCATAGTGCCGGATCCGGTAGGCGGCGGCCTCGACCCGTTCGGTGCGGGCGGCCGTGGCCTCCGGACTCTGGATGCTCGATGTCAGTGTCAACGTGGATTCCTAACGTAAAAGTACGACGGCGGGACACCGGGTGGGGCGGCATGCCCCACCCGGGTGCCGGTTGGGTGAAGATCAGGCGCTTACTTTGGCCGGACTGGCAGTGGCTGCGGCCTCGTCCGCCAAGCGGCGCTCCCGCTTGCCCCAGGTTTCCTTGGTCGCCAGCGCGGCCCATAGACCGATGGCTCCGTAAGCGCTGAATAGCAGCGCCGGACCCATCCACCCGAGTGCCACGAACAGCAGTGTGGTGATGAACGGGGTGAAGCCGGAGACCATGGCCGAGAACTGGTACGCCAGCGAGGCACCGGAGGAGCGGGTCTTGGCCTGGAATAGCTCCGGGAACCAGGCACCCTGGGCGCCGGCCAGGGAGTTCTGGCAAACGGCGTAGGCGATCACCACTGTGGCGATGACAAACAGGAACATACCTGTGTTGACCATCAGGAACATCGGGATGCCGAACACTACGGCGAAGGCGCAGGAAACGATGTAAACGGGACGGCGTCCGACCACATCCGTGAGCTTGCCCCAGGCCATGGTGGCGAAGATGCCCACGGCGGAAGCGATGCACAGGGCAGTCAAGGTCTCGGTCTTGTTGGCGAGCTCGGAGCTGTGCAGGTAGGAAATCATGTAGGTGATGGAGACGGCGTAGCCGGCGGTCTCAGCAATGCGCAGGCCGAACCCGCGCACAATGTTGCGCCAGTCGGTGCGGATGACCTCCACGATGGGGGACTTAACGATGTCGCCCTTGTCTTTCACATCTTCAAAGACCGGCGACTCGGGAACCTTGGAGCGGATGATCAGACCGACGGCCACCAGCACGATGCTGGCCAGGAACGGAACGCGCCAGGCCCACTCGTTGCCCAGATGGACGCTGAAGAGGAAGACCAGGTTGGCCAGCAGCAAGCCGACAGGGAATCCTGCCTGGACGATGCCGGTGTACTTCCCCTTCTGCTTCCAGGGTGCATGCTCGTAGCTCATCAGGATGGCCCCACCCCACTCGGCACCGAAGGCTAGGCCCTGGATGACGCGCACGGCCACGAGGAGGGCCGGAGCCAGCAGGCCGACCTGTGCATAGGTAGGCAGCAGGCCGATGGCGAAAGTCGCCAGGCCCATGAGGATGAGCGAGGCCACTAGAACCGGCTTGCGGCCCAGTTTGTCGCCGAGGTGCCCGCCGATAATCCCACCCAGCGGACGGGCGGCAAAGCCGACACCGAGCGTGGCGAACGCGGCGAGCGTGCCGGTCAGCGGATCAGCGCTGGGGAAGAAAGCTGTACCGAAGTAGAGGGCCGCGGCAGTGCCGAAGCCGATGAAGTCATAGGTCTCAATAACAGCGCCAACACCTGAGCCGATTGCGACGCGCTTGGCGTCTTTGGTGCCGTGAACTGGTCCGCGCATTGTCAGAGCTTCGTTGCCCATGGAATTACCTTTCGAAGCGATGCCGGAGACGGGGGGAGGCCGTCACCGTCACTGTTGACAGTCAACAGGATACGTCAATCAGTGTGAGCGGCACCACTCGGCTATGTCAACAGTCAACATAAACTTATTTCAAAGGTTGACTGTTGACAGTCAACTCACTTACCGTGGTTCGCATCACACTCCTCTCGACGCAGGTCCGCTTCCGCGGAGAGCTGCCGGAGGCGTTCCGACTTCAACAAGGGACCATCAATGACGTTCCATCCCCGCTTGGGTTGTTCCACCATCAGCTTCCGACACTTGGACCTGCAGGCTGCGCTGGAGACTATTGACGGACTCGGTTTCATGGAGATCGACCTCGGCGCACTCCCCGGTGTCTGCGACCACGTGCCCTACGTTCTCGACGAGTCCGCGGTTGCCTACGTTGCCAAGACCGTGGCGGCTTCCGGGCTGCGGGTCCGTTCCATCAACGGCGATATCGGCGACCTCAACCGGCCACTCGGTCCTCAGGAACGCGCGGAGCGGACGCGGCACCTGGACATGCTGCTCGCCCTCGCGGAGCAGACCAACGCGCAGGCCCTGGTCCTGCCGTGCGGCGCGCTCGCCCATAACCCTGTAGGCACTCTCGACGACGACCTTGACCTGGTGGCCGCCGAACTTACCGCAGCCGCCGCGCGGGCCGCTGCTGCCGGCGTCGAAATTTGGACGGAATCCTTGCACCTCTTCCGGCTCTGCTACGACATTGAGCGCGCTCAGCAGTTGACCGACCGGCTGGCCTGCACCGATGTGCGGCTGGTCATGGACTTCAGCCATATAGTCGCGTCCGGTGGCAGCCCGGAGGAATTCATCAACCGCTTCCATGAGCGGATCTCGCACGTCCATCTGCGCGATGCGGTGCCGGGGGACATCAACCTCAGCATCGGCAACGGCGAGGCCGACTTCGCCTCCGGGCTGAAGAAACTGGCGGACAAGGGCTACACCGGCCACTTTTCACTCGAACTCGAGACCCGCGACGTCACCCATGACGAACGACCGGCCGCGGCGGCCCGCGCCGCGGCAACCATCACCAACCTCATCTAACCCTGCAACACAGCACCCAAGGAGACATCATGACCACCATCCAGCGCACCGCTGTCATCACCGGAGCAACCTCGGACCGCGGCATCGGCATGGCCACTGCGCGCCGCTACGCCCGCGAAGGCTGGGCCGTCGTCGTTCTGGACCTCGACGGCGAAAAATCCGCCAAGGTTGCCCGCGAGATCGGCAACGAACTCAACGTTCCTTCCTTTGGCTACGAGATCGACGTGACCAGCGAAGACTCCGTAGCCAAAGCGCAGGCTGCGGTGGAGGCGGAAGTACGGGCAGGCAATCTACCCGCCGTCGGCGCCCTGGCCAACATCGCCGGCATCACCTCCCCTGTCCCGTTCCTGGAGACCAGCCTGGAGCTGTGGAACAAAGTCATGGCCGTCAACGCCACAGGCACCTACCTGGTCACCAAGGCCTTCCTGCCCGCAATGCTTGAGAACAAGTGGGGCCGGATCGTGAACATGTCCTCGGTCTCCGCCCAGCGCGGCGGCGGCGTCTTCGGCAAGGTCCCCTACTCCTCGGCCAAAGCCGCGATCCTCGGCTTCACCAAGGCCTTGGCCCGGGAGCTCGGGGACAGCGGCGTGACCATCAACGCCGTCACCCCCGGTGCCGTTGACACCAACATCCGCGTCGGCACCACCCCCGAGCTGGAAGCTGCGATCGCCCGCGACATCCCGCTGGGACGGACCGGCAGCACCGAGGAAGTCGCCGCCGTCATCACCTTCCTCTCCAGCGAGGATGCCTCCTACCTGACAGGCTCCACCTTCGACATCAACGGCGGCAGCCACATGTACTAGGCCGCGCCGCAGCCGACCCTGACGCTCCCGCCCCAAAGGAAATCCTCATGACCAGAATCTTCAATGACCCGGCCGTCTTCGCCGAAGAAGCGCTGCAAGGTTTCTGCGAACTCCACGCCGACCTGGTCCGCCGGGTCGACGGCGGTGTTGTCCGCCGTCGCCGTCCCGCCCAGCCGAAGGTTGCCGTTATTGCCGGCGGCGGCTCCGGCCACTACCCCGCCTTCGCAGGTTTGGTGGGCCGCGGTTTTGCCGACGGCGCCGTGGTCGGCAACATTTTCACCTCGCCGTCCGCCCAGCAGGCGCATTCGGTAGCCCGGGCGGCAGCGTCCGGCGGAGGCGTGGTGTTCACCTACGGCAACTACGCCGGGGACGTGATGAACTTCGGTCTCGCCAGCGAGAGACTGGCGGCCGAAGGCATCCCGGTTGCGAACGTTGTGGTCACGGATGACATTGCCTCAGCGCCGCCCGTCGAGGCGGACAAGCGACGCGGCATCGCCGGCGACTTCACGGTCTTCAAGATCATGGGAGCCGCCGCAGAAGCGGGAGCGGAGTTCGACGACGTGGTCCGGTTGGGCCGCAAGGCCAACAGCCTGACCCGTACCATCGGCACTGCCTTCGGCGGCTGCACCTTCCCGGGCGCGGAGGCCCCGCTGTTCACCATCCCGGACCGGCAGATGGGACTGGGACTGGGCATCCACGGCGAGCCCGGACTGCTGGACACCGAACTGCCTTCAGCTGCCGAGCTCGGGCAGGAACTCGTGGCGCGGGTCCTTGCCGAGAAGCCCGACGGCGGTGGGAACCGGATTGCCGTCATCCTCAATGGGTTGGGGTCCACCAAGCACGAGGAGCTGTTTGTCCTCTGGCGGACCGTCGCCGCACAGCTGCGCGAGGCCGGATGCACGCTGGTGCTTCCGGAGGTGGGCGAGCTCGTCACATCCCTGGACATGGCGGGCGTTTCACTGACCGTCACCTGGCTGGACGAAGAGCTCGAGTTGCTGTGGGCCGCTCCGGCCGAAACGCCGGCCTACCGACGCGGCGCACTTTCCGCCGCCGTGGACGGCGCCGAGACGGCCGATGCTGCCGAGGCCGACGACCCCGAGCGCACTGTAGTCCCGGACTCCACGTCCGAATCCCGGGAGTTTGCGCAGCATTGCGTGGCGGCGCTGGAAACAGCCCGACTGACTTTGCACGAGGCCGAGGCCCGACTGGGTGAGATGGATGCCGTGGCCGGCGACGGCGACCACGGACGGGGCATGGTCCGCGGGATCGATGCCGCCTTCAACGCCGCGGTTCTGGCGGCCGACAACGGCGCCGGCGCCGGAACCGTTCTCACCGCTGCCGGAGATTCCTGGGCGGCCAAGGCCGGCGGCACCTCCGGCGTCCTGTGGGGTGCGGGGCTGCGGGCCTTCGGCGAAAGCATCGGAGACGCCGCGGCCCCCTCCCCCACCGCGCTCGTTGCCGCGGTAAAGTCCTTCACCGACCGCATCCTCATTCTCGGTAAAGCGGAACCGGGCGACAAGACGATGGTGGATGCCCTCTTGCCCTTCCACCGGACCCTGACAGAAGCAACTGCACACAATAACGGCGCGTTCGCCGGTTGGGAGCAGGCCTGCCGCGCAGCAGTCGGGGCGGCCGAAGCAACTGCTGCCTTGGCTCCGCGGAAGGGCCGCGCCCGGCCGCTGGCCGAAGAAAGCATCGGCACCCCCGACCCGGGTGCCACCTCCCTGGCCATGGTGAGTGCCGCCGTCGTACGCCGTTTTACTGCACCCGCGCCATCAGCAGCGCATTCCACAGCTAACTAAGGAACAACCATGACACTGCGAGTGATTCTCGGCTCGGACGAAGCCGGCGTCGATTACAAGGCCCAGGTTCTGGCTGACCTGCGGCAGGACCCGCGCGTAGGCGAGGTCATCGACATCGGCGTCAACCGCGCGGACGAGGACTTCACCAAGGCGTACCCGTACATCGGCATCGCCGCGGGCGAGATGATCCGCGACGGCCTGGCCGACCGCGCGATTCTCTTCTGCGGGACCGGCCTGGGTGTGGCCATCTCCGCCAACAAGGTCGAGGGGATCCGCGCCGCCACCGCCCACGATTCGTTCTCCGTGGAGCGTTCCGTCCTCTCGAACGATTGCCAGATCCTGACCATGGGCCAGCGGGTCATCGGGCTGGAGCTGGCGCGGCGGCTGGCCAAGGAATGGATCGGCTACACCTTCGACCCGTCCTCGGCCTCCGCGGCCAAGGTCCAAGTGCTGGCTGAATTCGAAGGCGCCGCTACCCGCGCCTGAGGTCTAACGTCAGGCGCGGGACCCGTTGGATGGCGGGTGTGGGACCGGCAGGGTCAGCGGCCTAGCCGCAGGCGCTCTACTTCTTCCAGCCGCGGATACGCGGCCTGGGTTCCCTTCTTGGTGGCGGCGAGGGCGGCGGCGACCGAGGCGAAGGCGGCCGCCTCGGCCAGGGCCTGCCCCGCGGCAAGCCGTGCGGCGAGGGAGCCTGTGAAGGCGTCGCCAGCTCCGGTGGTGTCCACGGCGTCGACCTTGGTTGGGGCAATCCGGGTGATCCGCTTGCCTTCGCCGGCGCGCGAGTCCAGCACCACGGAGCCGTGCGCACCGAGCGTGACCACGGCCCGCTCCAGCCCATGCTCCGCGAACTTCAGCCGCACGGGCTCCCACTGGGCCGGTTCCGCGGCGGCGCCGGGCATGTCGGCGCCGCCGAGGAACAGCGACGCCTCGTGGGCGTTGACCAGCAGGACGTCGCTGAGTTCGGCCAGGCTCTGCGGTACCGGCGCATAAGGCGAGAGGTTGAGCAGCACTGTTGCACCGGCGTCGTGCCCTGCTTTTGCTGCCGCTTCCACCGTCTCCAGCCCGGCTTCAAGGCAGAGACAGACCACGGCGGCGCCGTCAAAAAATACCCTGCGCTGCCGCGATGTCAGCCGACGCGACCGTGGCGTTGGCGCCGGCGGAGTAGATGATGGTGTTCTCACCCTGCGCGTCGACGGTGATGACGGCGACGCCGGTCTCCGCGTCGGCGATACGGCGCACGCGGGAGACGTCCACGCCGGCCCCCGGCCACGGAGGCGAGCAGCATGTCCCCGTTGGAGTCCTCGCCCACCGCGCCGATCAGGGCGACGTTGCCGCCCAGCCGGCCCGCGGCCACCGCCTGGTTGGCGCTCTTGCCGCCCGGGTTCACCGCGAAGCCTTCGCCGTGCAGGGTCTCGCCCGGGTTGGGCAGCCGCTCCGTGTAGATGGCCAAGTCCGCGTTCAGCGAACCAACGACGACGATGCGTCCTGCTTCCGGATTCACTTTTCCACCTCTGCATCAACGGGCTTGGGGATCAGCAGCGAGGCCCCGAAGGCCGCGACCGTGATGACCAGGCCGACCACCACCACCGTCAGGTAGGAGCCGCGGTCGCCCAGCGCCGAGGTGCCCACGAGCACCGCCGGCAGCACCAGGAAGCTCAGCCCGGCGCCGAGATTGAAGGCACCGGCGTTCATGCCGGGCAGGAAGCCGGGGTTGCCCGGGGGCGAGAGCACCACGCCGAGCCCGTTGAGCATGATGTTCGCGGTGCCGGCGTACATGATTCCGAGCAGCGCGGTGCCGGCGACCATCAGCGGCAGGCTGTCCAGGCCGAACAGCACGATGATGAGCAGCGAGACGATGCTGCCGATCATGCCGATGCGCAGCACGTTGGTGTAGCCCAGCACCGGTGCGAGGCGTCCGCTGATCGGGCCGAAGACCCAGCCCAGCAGCGCGTACGGGGTCAGGATGAGCAGCGCGGTTTCGGTGGGGCCGATGGCGAAGCCTGGCGCGGCGGCCTGCACGTAGGCGGGGACAATCCCGTTGATCACGGCGAAGATGCCGGTCATGGTCAGGACCGTGGTCAGCAATGGGGCCCAGGTGGAGCGCTGGCGCAGGTGGACAATCTCGACCATCGGCTGCTTGGTGCGCTTTTCAGTGGCCCAGAAGGCGGCGAACGCGGCGGCGGCCACGGCGATCAGCACCAGCGCGAGGACCAGCGTGCCCATCGAGAACGCGCCCACAAGCTTCGCGGCCTCGTTCAGGGCGGTTAGCAGGGCGCCGACGGCGACCACGATGAAGACGACGCCGGTCCAGTCCATCCGCGTTCCGGCCTGCGGTTTGCTCTCGGGCGTCAGCACGGCGACGAGGACCGCGGCGATCACGCCGAGGAGCACCATGAACCAGAAGATGCTGCGGAAGCCGTAGTGCTCGGCCATGTAGCCGCCGAGGAAGGAATCCACGCCGGCCACCCCGCCGTTGACCGCGAGGATGACGCCCATCAACGTGCCGTAGGTCTTCAGGTTGGGCACGGCGGTGCGCAGCATGATCAGGCACAGCGGCACGGTGGGGCCGCTGACGCCCTGGATGATGCGGCCCACGAAGAGCCAGGTGACGTCCGGGGCCAGCGCGGCGATCACGGAACCGGCGGCGGTCAGCAGCATCATGCCGACGAGGATCCGCTTGCGGCCGACGATGTCGCTCAGCCGGGGCAGGAACAGCGAGAACAGCGCGGCCGTGGTGAAGAACCAGGTCTGGGACAGGCCGATGGCGGCCTGGTCGGTCTGCAGCTCCTCGCCCATGGTGACCAGGGCGGGGCTGAGCATGGAGGCATTGAGCTGGAAGGCCACGCAGGCCGTCAGCAGGGCGACCATCAGTGCGGTGGTGCCGCCGCGGGTGGTCTTTGTTTCGTCGAGAACGGCGCTCATTTCGCGGCCATCCCGGTGGTGACGGGCGCTGCGGAGGCGGGTGCCGCCGTCGTACTTGGGTTGGCGGTGCCGAGGTCCACCTCGCCGATCCGGACCAGCGCGTCGGTGACGAGGTTCCAGAACTTGGTGCGGTCCAGGTCCACGGCCACGGACGTGTGGCAGTCCGCCGGGGCGGGCGCGCGGAAGTCGGCGACGGTCATGCCGAGGGTCAGCTTGCCCTGCAGTTCGATGTCCACGGGCACCTTGCGGGTGGTCATGACGGTGGGATCGATGACGTACGCGACGGCGCACGGGTCGTGGACCGGCGGGAAGTCGAAGCCCTGCGCGTCCTTGTAGGTCTGCGCGAAGAAGTCCATCAGCTCGCGGACAAAGCGGGCCGGGCCGGTGCCGACGGCTTCGATCTGCGCGACGACCTCGGGGGTGGCGAGCGCCTGGTGCGTGAGGTCCAGCCCCACCATGACCACGGGCCACTTCTCGTTGAAGACAATGTGCGCGGCTTCGGGGTCGATGATGATGTTGAATTCGGCGACGGCGGACCAGTTGCCCACGTGGTAGCCGCCGCCCATCAGGACAACTTCCTTGACCCGCTCGACGATGCGCGGCTCCTTGCGGGCGGCCATCGCGATGTTGGTGAGGCCGCCGGTCGGGACCAGGGTCACGGTGCCGGGCTCGTGCGCCATGACCGTGTCGATGATGAGATCGACGGCGTGGCGCGGGTCCAGCTCGATGGCGGACTCGGGCTACGCGGGGCCGTCCATGCCGGATTCGCCGTGGATGTCCGGAGCGGTTTCGATGGTGCGCACCAGCGGGCGGTCGCAGCCGGCGGCGAACGGGACACCGGTGATGCCGGCGATGGTGCCCACGGCCAGGGCGTTCTTGGTGACCTTGGCCAGGGTCTGGTTGCCGACCACGGTGGTCACGGCGAGCAGCTCGATGTCCGGGTTACCATGCGCCAGGAGCAGCGCCACGGCGTCGTCGTGCCCGGGATCGCAGTCCAGGATGATCTTCTTCGGTCCAGGGGTCACGGAAGTGGCGTCCATGTTTTCTCTCCACGTCATCGGGGCCCGCCGCAGCGGGATTCAGTCACAGGAAGTGTGACACCTCTCTGGCGTTAACGTCAAACGCTTGACGTTAACTGCGTCAAGCGTTTGATGCCTTGTGGCAGTTGAACGTGCTTATCATGGGCTAATGGATTCCTCGCGCCCTCTGAAGCAGCCGTCGCGCCCCGGTGCACGGGTGACTGCGGCGATGGTGGCGGCCCGTGCCGGCGTCTCCACGGCGACGGTTTCCCTGGTTGCCAACGGCAAGACGCGCGGCCGGGTTTCCGAGGACAACATCTCCCGGGTCCGGCAGGCCATCGCCGAGCTGGGCTATGTGGTGGACAGCGTTGGCAGTTCGCTGGCGAGAGGCGTCAGTTCCATCGTGGTCCTGGTGGCGCCGGACATCTCCAACCCGTTCTTCGCGAAGGTCATCGCCGGCGTCCGCGAGTCCCTCGGCGCGGACTTCCAGCTGCTGCTCTCCGTCACCGAGGCCGGCGAATTCCCGCGCGCCGACGACATCCGGCGGATCCTCGCGCTGCGCCCGGCCGGCCTGCTGGTGGATGCTCCCGATGCCGCGTTCCTCGAAGACCTCTCCACCACCGGCCCCATGGTGCTGCTCGACGCGCCCGGACTGGAGGCCTACGCCCCCTCCGTCAACCTCGACGTAGCCCACGGCGCGCGCGAACTCGCGGCGCATCTGGCCAGCTCAGGCCACCGGCGCGTCGCCTACCTGGACAGCGTGACCGGAACGGCCACGTTCGCGATCCGCCGGACGGCCTTCCTGGAGGAGGCTGCCGCGCGCGGCGTGACCGTTGATCCGGCGCACCAAATCAGCACCACGATCGACGTCGGTGCTTCGGCCGAGGCGTTTGCCGCCGCCTGGCCGCAGTGGCAGCAGGCTGGCGTCACCGCCGTCGTCTGCGCCACCGACACCCATGCGTACGGCGTGCTGCAGGAAGCGCGCGTGGCCGGCGTGCGGATCCCGGACGAACTCGCCGTCGCGGGCTTCGACGACCTGCCCTACTCCGCCACCAGCAACCCCGGCCTCTCCAGCGTCCACCTGCCAGCCGCGCGCCTGGGCCTCAAGGCCGGCGAACAGCTGCGCGGCCTGATCGAAGGCCGCGATCTCGAGCAGCCCCAGCTCACTTTGGAGAGCTCGCTGATCGTGCGCGGCTCCACCGAGCGGGCCACCGCCAGCTGACTAACGACGGCGGTGCCCGCCCTGTGTGCGTCCGTCACCTCAGGCGGTCTGCCGACGCACCATCTCGTTGATCCAGCTCGGCGCGAACGGCGAGGTGCAGTTCGGCGGCGTCGGGTAGTCCTTGAGTACCTCCAAGCGTTCGCCGATGTCGAGCGCCCGGGCCCGGTGTTCCGGATGCTCAATCCCGATCTGAGCAAGCGTGTGGTTCATTGCCCACTGGAGGCGGTCCGGCGCGTCCTTCATCTCCGCTTTGATGGTGTCGAGCAGCCCTGCGAGGTCAAGCCCCTCGGGCTTCTTCGCCACCCGCTCGGTGGTCAGCGCCCAGCCGGCACTGGCGACCACCGGATCCGCATCCGCGGTCCACTTCAACCGTAATTCCTCGGCGTGCGGGCTCTTCTTGACCACATAGTTCACCAGCCAGTCGTGCACCTTGGGGGCGCGCGACTCGCGCAGCATCGCGTCCAGCTCGTCCTGCTCGAAGGCCTTTGGCTGGCAGATCAGCAGGGCCAGCAGCCGCGCCGCGGTGTTATCCGTCGCCCAGAGCTCGCGGGCGAGGTCCTGCTGCGTCTTCAGCCGCTTCGCGACCGCCCGAAGCTTGCTGAGATTCACGCCGTGGTCGTCGCCGCGCTTCTCGTTCGCCTCGCGCATCTTCGGATCCTCCAGCGCGGCCAGCTCGGCCATCACCTCGGACACCGTCGTCTCGGACATTTCACCCTCCCGGTTATTCGCGTCTCGGGTTCCAGCCTACGGCCGCGGTACCGATCGGCCGCTTCACGCCTCCAACTCCCCCGGTTTTGTTCCAGCTCCAACCAGGTGCCAATGGAACAATGCCGAAGGCCGAAGGTGACGGGGTAGCGCTAAGAGCCTTCTTCTCAGCCGATGCCGGAAATAGTGCACTGCAGTGTGGAAAGCGGAAACGGGAACCTTGAAGCCCGACGACGGCAAGCACTTGGCAGCAGCGGAGAACTTTCCTCTGCTGCGGTCGAGCATGGATGTGAGGGAGGCGAGTATTGGATTGTAACGCTTACAGGCTCGGCAAAGACCTGCGGCGGCTGGCCAGGCTTGGTGCCCGTGCTGCCTAGGTCCCGCATCATCCCTAGACCCGGCTCGGAGGATGGATGATCTTCCCAGTAGACCGCCCGCGCACGGTGCGAGCCGCTGAATCAAGGCCCGCACCGTGCTGGTCACTACAGCGGGTACTGTCCCGGTTCCCGACGCATCGTAATCCACCGCGTTTCAGTGAATGCGTCTATGTTGGCCTGCTTTCCTCCGTGCCGGGAACCGGTTCCGGAGGAGCCAACGCCGCCGAAGGGCGTGTTCGCCTCGTCGTTCACGGTTTGATCGTTGATGTGAACGATGCCAGTCGGGATGCGACGAGCAAGCTCAAGCGCACCGAGCGCGTCGCGACTCACGATGCCTAGGGACAAGCCATACTCGGTGGCCGAGGCTAGTTCAACAACCTCGTCATCATCAGCGTAGGACACAACCGAAGCGACCGGTCCGAAAACTTCCTCACAGTAAGCTTCAGCGTCCTTCGGAGGGTTTGCCAACACCGTAGGCCGGTAGAAAAGCCGGTCGTATGTGCCACCTGCCGCAAGCCTGGCGCCCTGTGCCACAGCGTCCTGAACCAGGGAATGCACACGGTCACGCTGCACCTCGTCGATGAGCGGCCCAAGATGTACCTGACCGGCCGACGGATCGCCAACGACCATCGAATCAGCCTTCGCGGCGAGCTTGGACACATACTCCTCGAACCGCGACTCGTGGACAATGTGCCGCCCGACGGTCATGCAGATTTGGCCTTGGTGAAGAAAGGCGCCCCACGTCGCGAGGTTGACCGCTTGATCGACGTCTGCGTCCTCCCGCACGATGAACGCGGAATTGCCGCCCAGTTCCAAGTGCGCGCGCTTGAGATGTTTGCCCGCGAGCTCGCCGACGCTACGTCCGGCACGGGTGGATCCGGTGAAAGCGATCACCCGGACATGAGGGTCGGACACGAGTGCCTCGCCCACATCTGCACCACCGGGAAGCAGCTGCAGTAGCCCCTTGGGTAGTCCCGCCTCCTCAAAGATCCGAACCATTGAGACGCCGCCGGTCACCACTGTCCTCGGATCAGGCTTGAGCAGAACAGCGTTCCCCAAGGCAAGGGCCGGGGCAACTGCGCGGATGCCAAGAATGAGCGGCACGTTGAAGGGCGATATCACGCCAACGACTCCCACCGGCACCTGCTCGGCGAGGGACAGGCGCGGCTCTTCGCTGGAAAGAACCGATCCGAGCGGCGCCGAGGGCAGTGCGGCGGCCTCATAGCACTCTGCCGCAGAGACATGCAGCGCGAATCCGGCGAGTGGCGGAATTGCGCCTACCTCGCGGATGTTCCAACTGCCGATCTCGTCGGCATGCTCCTCCCACAGCTGTCCGGCGCGGCGCAGTACAGCGGCTCGTGCCGGATGTGGTGTGGCTGCCCATTCCCTCTGCGCAAGCGCAGCACTCTCCGCTGCCCGCCGGACATCCTCCGGCCCGGCCATCCCCACGGTGGCAATGCTCTCTCCTGTCGCGGGTGCGACGGAAGCGATGCTTCCTCCGGCACCTTCCACCCATTCGCCGTCAATGTAGATTTTGCCCCCGAACACCGACTCGTCGATAAGCGGCGCCGCCATGACACTCGTTTCTACCATGCTTGTTCCTTTCGGTTGTTTTCCGTTCTACGTTTCTTCCTGCAGTGAATGCTGCAGGGTCAGTCGTGGCGCTGGAGATCGCGGCCGATCGCTCCGGCTGCGGACTTGATCAGATGCGCCAGTCGCCTTTCATCCCAGCGTTCGGGAGCCACCACCATTTCAACTGCTGCGGTGGGGTATCCCTCGCCCGAGAGAATCGGTGCGGCTATTGCCACGCTGCCTTCGCCGACCTGCACGACGTACCCGCGTCGATGCCACTGATCCAGTGCATCGCCCGCCCCCTCGGCTCCGCCGGTGAACGCGGGCATCTCGCGCGGCCCTAGCCTGCGGAGTATCTGATCACGCCACTCTGGAGATTGGGCTGCCGTCAACGCCACCCCCATCGCCGTCGTCAGGAGTGGGAAGACCCGTCCCTCCTGAGCGTTCGTCCGCGCGGATTGTGCCCCACGTACATGGCCGACGTACATGGTCTCTGCCGTTTCCGGAGCATCGGTGGTCATGACGCCGAGAAAAATATTTTCGCCGCTGGCGTCGTAAAGACGGGTCAGGTGGACCTGCGCGGCTTGGCGCAGATGCAGTTGAATCGAGGAGTGCTGCGCGAGTTCCCACACCAGGGAGCCCACGCAGTAACGGCCGCCCGTGGTGCGGGTCAACAGGCCCAGGTTGACCATGTCGCTAATGAGGCGGTGGACGGTTGAACGCGGGATTCCCGATCGCTCGACGAGGTCTTTCGCCGAGAGTGTGTACTCGGCTTGGGTGAAGCACCTGAGCAGCGCTACTGCGCGCGAGAGCAGCGGCGCCACGGGGGTGCCAGCTTCCGCTGCGACGCCGTGCATAACGGTGGGACGGAGGATGGCGGGAGCCGCCTCGAACTCCACGGGATCATAACCCTTGACCTTCACTGCAGCTCCTCACCCTGAGTAGACGCTCGCACGCCCTCTCCTTGAGCGAAAGCGTCCTGACCGTCACGTTTTGTGGTCATCTTCACAGTACCGAGAACGCCCCGCAACGGCTTGCCCCATGCCACATCGTTCTTGGCACCACGCGCACTCCTTGTCTGCTTCTATGCTGCCATCCGTTCGCTGACAGCCACTCGCGTTTCGCGCGGGCTCACTCCAAACCGTTTCTTGTAGGTACGGCTGAAGTGGGCTGGCTCAAGAAAGCCCCATCGTGCCGCCAGTGCAGTCACCGAATCGCTGGCATGGGAGGGGTCGGCAAGATCCCGGTGACAGCGCTCGAGCCGCCGCTCGCGGATCCAGGAACTCACGGTAACGCCATTCCGCTGGAAGAGCATCTGCAGGTAGCGCGGTGAGATGAAATGAGCCGCGGCGATGGTTCCCGGCCGAAGATCCGGGACGCTCAGGTTGTCTTCGATGTAGCTCATGATCTGACGCAGCAACTGGCTGCCGTGCGAAGTTTCTGTGGGTGCCAGATCAAGTTCCGAAACAAGCATCGTCCCGAGCAAGTCGACAATGTTGTGCGGCAACCTCGAACCACCTGGGCGCGCGAACTGGTCAAGCTGCATCATCAGTTGGGTCATGAACGGTGACACGCTGGCTGCCAACCCTTGGGACCGGTCGAAGCGCACCGCAGTGAGTTGCCCCACCAGCTCCGGTGGGAGAGCAATCATTTCCCTGGGGAACATGACAATGGCCGTGCGCGCTCCCTCGCTTGAAAGCAAAGAATAGGGGCGGGTCGTATCGTAGATGGCGATGTCGCCCTGCCGCAGCACAGCCTCTCGCGAATCCTGCATGACCATGCTTTCCCCTTGCAGCATGAGACTGACCTTGTAGTACTCCCCCACGGCACTTTCTTTGATGAGTTCCGGAGTGCGTTCAATTGTGTGCTCCGGTGCCGTGACCTCATAACAGAACACCCGCCCCCGTCCCGCTGCCCGCATACGGCCGACGAAGGCGCTGCTGTGCCGGCTTTTCACAGCCAGCGGCATGACCGAATTGCGCAGTAGGTCCGCGAACTCGTCAATCGTACGCGTGACCGTCGTTTGTACACCAAGCCCTGGCCCTGCCATTGCTACCGCTGAATTGTTCACTGCATCCTCCCTCTTTCCTGCGTCTATCGCACAGTGAGAGTTAGATTACATTTGATGCTGTCTCGTCAGATGGTTAAATCTCATTCCATGGGACTATCTCGCCCTATCGGATGAACTGCACGGTTACGCAAACTAAAAAAAACAGGTGGGCTTGCAGGGCCTAGACCCGCAAACCCACCTGGAACTGTCGTTCGTCCGGTTAGGGGAATGTCACCACCGTGCGCCCGATGTGCTTCGTCATTTCTGCGTAGGCGTCGTTCACCTCTTCCAGTGAGATCGTCCGCGAAACAAGCTCGTCCAGTTTGAAGCGTCCCTCGTTGTACAGCTCAACGAAGCGGGGAACGTCTCGCACGAAGTTGGTGGACCCGTTGAAGATTGGGCGAATCCGGACCTGATTCCAGATAAACTCCGGCCCGATATCGATCTGCAGGGTAGCCCCCGGCTTGTTAATGCCGATGACACCCAGTTCGCCTGCCCGGCCCACGGACTCGTAGGCCTGCTTCGTCGCTTCGGGGCGGCCCACGAAGTCGAAAACATAGTCGGCGCCGCCGTCGGTCAACTCTTTAATCGCAGCAGCGGGATCCTGTGCTGCAGAGTTCACCACGTCGGTGGCTCCAAACCGCTTCGCGTATTCGAGTTTATCGTCGGCAATATCAACGGCGATGATGCGCGAAGCGCCGACCAAGAGGGCGGCCTGAATGGCGGCCAGGCCCAGGCCGCCACACCCGAAGACGGCTACGGTCGCACCTTCGGGAACTTCTGCGGCGTTAAGTACTGCCCCGGCCCCAGCGAGCACCCCGCATCCGAGGATGCTGGCCACTTCATGCGGAATCGGCCGGTCGATTCGGACGAGGTTGTTCTCGTGGAGCAACACCTGTTCGGCAAAACCGCCAAGATTGGCCACCGCCGTCACGGGTTCACCGTCGAGAGACAACCGCGGTTCCTCCCCCTCGGCGCGCGCAACGAAGCCGGGGTTGGTGCACATGTTGATGTCATCTCGGAGGCAGGCTTCGCAGTCGTTGCAGTGCGACTGTAACGAGGCGACAACATGGTCGCCCGCAGCAAAACGGGTAACATTCGGGCCGACCCCGGCGACCACGCCGGAGATCTCGTGCCCCAGGATCGCTGGGACCGGCCAGCCGCCCAGCGAGCTGGCGGTCAGGTCGCTGTGACAGAGTCCGCTTGCTTTGACCTCCACAAGCACTTCTTGGGCAACGGGGGCTGCGATGTCAACGTCAGTGAGCCGGAACGCTGATCCGATCTCATCCAATACGAGAGCTTTCACGGTAACTTGCTTCCTTCAGATAGCTGGTTGGCGAGCCCAGACAAGGCTCGCCGAAAGTCAGAACTTCGTAACGACAGCCCGGGCGACAGCGCCGCCGGCAAGGAGCTGGTAGCTTCGGTCGATTTCGCCGAGGGTGATCCGGTCCGAAACCAGGTCGTCCAGGTTAAAGCGGCCTTGCAGGTACAACTCGGCGAACATAGGGATGTCCAGATGGGGGTTGGTGGATCCCATTGCGACACCGATGATGCGGCGCTGCGGCAGGACAATCTCGCCAAACAGATCCAGATCCAGCCGGTTTCCGGGCTTTTGCACGCCGATGAGCAAAGCGCTACCGCCCACCGCCAGCATCCGCACAGCTTGCTCCGCGGTGGGCTGCATGCCGATCACCTCAAACGCAAAATCGACACCCCCGCCGGTGAGCTCCCGCACGGCTTCGACGGCGTCGCCGTCACCGGCATTGACGACGTCGGTTGCCCCGAACTTCTTTGCCAGATCCAGCTTCGCAGGCTGAAGGTCCACGGCGATTATCCGCGAGGCACCGGCCAGTGCCGCGCCTTGGATTGTGTTGAGCCCCACGCCGCCGCAGCCGAGGACAGCTACCGTGTCCCCGGGCCGGATTCCGGCGGTGTTGATCGCGGCACCCGCCCCCGTAACCACTCCGCAGCCCAGCAAGCAGGCGACGTCGTAGGGAACGGCATCAGAGAGCGGGATCGCTAGGTTCTCATGGACGAGAATACGTTCGGCAAATCCGCCCACGCCCATAAACTGTGTCAGCGCCTCACCGTTGCGGGAGATCCGGGGCATCTGGGACGGGTTCCGTTCCAGATTGGCTGTGCGCTGGCAGCGGTAGGGCCGGGCGGCCCTACATTCGCGACAGGCACCGCAGCCTGCCACCATGCAGATCACCACGCGGTCGCCCACCTTCGTGGAGGTCACACTCGCGCCGACCTCGACGACTTCTCCGGCCACTTCGTGTCCCAGCAAGGCCGGCATCGGAAAGCCCATGCCCTGCTCAGCAATCGACAGGTCGCTGTGGCAAAGTCCGCTGGCCCGGACCTCAACCACGATTTCGTTCGGCATCGGGTCGGCCAGATCGATGTCCTCTACCGCGAAGCCGGCGCCGGCGGCATTAACGATGACGGCCCGCATCAGGCCTCAGCTCCGGCATGCAGGAGCTCGGACTGGGGGTCGTCGACGCCCCGGAAAGGGGCGGGAGGGCCGGCGAGGAAGAAGAAGCCCGGTTTCGCTGTTCCTTCCTCCGGGGTGCCCGTGCACAGGAACAGCCGGTCGTTTACCTTACGGATCTCATCGAGGAAGCCGATGCTTCCGGCCCCGTTGTCATAATCGCTATACTTCAGCATCAATGTTTCTTTGCCGTCGATCGGCGAGGTTCCGCGGTGCACCCCGAACCGGTCACACCGTGCGACTGTCCCGTCGGGCTGGCGCAGCCGGTTGTAGCCGGAGGCCCCATCGCCTTCTTCACCGGGGAAACCCTTGCCGAGCCAGAACACACCGTTGCCGGCCTTTACCCGGCCGAGGGCCGCCTCGAACGTTTCTTCAGTCTGTCCGAGGTAGTCGATCCCGGCGTACTCGCCCGAGACCTCTCCGGGCGCGGGGGAATCCAGTGATTTGAACAGATCCAGCAGTGCGTCATAGTCGAGCGCTGCGAGATGGGGTACCTGCCAGTACTGGATGGGGTCTGCCTGATGCATTTTCATTCTCCTCTTAATTGATTCATTTCCACGGAAGCCGTGCAGGCTCCAAGACTTGCGCAGGGCGTTAGATGCGGTCGCTCAGTTTCCGTCCGCGGCCGTAGAGTGCCATCGCAACTAGGATCACGGCTCCGTACAGGATCTGCTGGTCGCTGGTCGCCAGGCCGTGGCCGATCAGCACCGTTGTGATGACCGTTAGCATCAGCGCGCCGATGACCGTGCGGGTGTAGTCGCCTGGTCCGCCGAAAACCGTGCCGCCGATGATGACTGCGGCCAAGCTCTGGAATAGGTAAGGTCCGCCGATCGAGGTATTTACCGTGCCGGAGAATGCCGCCAGCACGACGCCGGCAAGCCCGGCGAAGGCGGCGCTGAGGGCAAACACCACAATCCACATGCGCCGCACCTTGATCAGTGACAGGCCAGCGGCCCTGCCGTTCGCGCCCGCGGCCAGCATGCGCCGACCCACGGATGTGCGGTGGATGAAGACTGCGAGAGCGATGGTAACCACTGCCCAGATCGCTACAACGGGCGGGAACGGCAGGCCGAACGTCGTTGAACGCAGTGAGGTCAGTGCCATCAGCCACTGTGGGGCGCCGCCGGCGATCATGCCCTCCGTCTGGATCTGCATGAGTCCGAGGGCAAAGGTGCCCATGGCCAGGGTGACGACCAACGGCTCCACGTTGTACCGGTGACAAACCCATCCGACAAAGCCACCGAGGATGGCGGTGAACGGAATGAGCAGCAGCAGCGCGGACGCAAAGCTGATGCCGTAAATCTGGGTGAGCTGCGTTACAAACACCGCCCCGACAACCAGGAAGTTCGCCACCGACAGGTCAACACCGCCGATGAGGATCGCCAGAGTCTGGCCAATACCCGCGAGACCCACGAGCGACGCGAGGATCAGCAACGACTTCACACTGTTGCCTGATGCGAAGCCGTCCAAGGTCAGCGCGCCGATCAGGAAAGCGGCCGCGGTAATGGCAATTTGCAGTACCGGGAAGCGGCTTTGGGCGCGGGTAAGGACTTCGGCTGTCCGGGGACGGTCATCCGTAGCGCGGGCGGGGTCTGCCGTCATTGCACTCATTGCTTCTTCTCCTTACGCGGGGCGGCCATGATCGAGCCGGTGATGACAGCGAACAACAGCAGGGCCCCGAATACGAGGTTCAGCCAGACCTGGGACACGTTGAACAGTGTGAGCATGTTCTGGACCAGGAAGATGACAGCGGCACCGGCTACCGCGCCGAGTAGGCCGCCCCGCCCGCCGGTGATGATTATGCCGCCGAGCGCAATGGCTGTAATGGCACCGATGACGTAGGCGGAGCTGGTTGATGCGTCGGCAGAACTAACCAGTGCGGTCAGTGCAATCCCGCCTATTGCGGCAATCACACCGCCGATCGCGTATGAAGTGACGCGGATAAGTCCGACATTCACCCCGGCAGAGAAGGCTGTCGCATCATTGCCGCCGACTGCGTAGAGGTTGCGTCCGAACGCTGAGCGCACGAAAACAGACCACAGGATGAGTGGCAGGCCGACGGTCAGCAGCGCGCCGGGAATAAACCACACCTGCCGGGCGAGGTTCAACACCCAGCCGTCAAAAAGGATCACCGGTGTGGGGGCCATCCGGAGATTGATCCCGGTGAGGATGAACATCGAAGCCAGCGAGGCCACGATCGGGGGAAGTCGAAGAACGACGGCGAGCAGACCGTTAAGCGTTCCAAGGATGGCCCCGGCCGCCAACAGGATGGGAATGGCGATGTAACCGCCGAGCCCTGCAGGCGTCAGGTACCCCACCAGGAGGATCGATGAAAACGTCATCTGCGCACTGATGGAGAGGTCGATCCCGCCGCCGACCACTGCTGCCGCAGTCGCCATGGCGGCGAGAGCCATCGGGGCAAAGGCGGCGAGTTGCTGTGTCGGGCCGAACTGCGGCTGCATGGCGAGGTTTATCGCCAGCATCACAGCAGCCATAATGGCTGCGAACGCCGCGGGGTGCAACCGGAAGAAGAGCTGTACGCGCTCGCCCAGAGATGCTGGCACGACAGTTCCACTGCGGCTTCTATCTAGAACCGTGCTCATCGCGGCTCTCCTTTCCGAAGAAACTGGCAACCAGCTTCTGCCTGGTCACCTCTGCATGGCTGAATTCGCGGGTGCATTCGAAATCGTCGAAGACGAGGACCCGGTCCATCAACTCGATGTGCTCATCAACTTCCGTGGAAAGCATCACGACGGCCATGCCCGCGGCGGTCAGCTCGCCGAGCAGGCGGTAAAGGTCCCGTTTGGCGTTAATGTCGATGCCGCGGGTGGGGTCGTTCAACAGCAGGACGTCAGGCTTTGTGGCCAGCCAGCGGGCGATGATGACCTTCTGCTGGTTACCTCCTGAGAGCGTGGTAATCGCGTTCGAGGTATTCCCGGTCTTAATGCTCAGCCGGGAGACATAGTCACTGAACCGTTCAGCGGCGGCGCGGGGGCTGAGGAATCCGCCCCTGACGTCCTCCCGTACCGTTGGTATGGAGAAGTTGTCCAGAATCGACATCCATTCGAACAGCGACTCTCCCCTTCGCTCCCGGGGCACATAGGCGATCCGCTCCGCGTGGGCGGTTTCGTGGTTCGAGATTGCCGCTCCACGGTCCTCGTACTTCCGCACCACTTCTCCGGCGGCTGTGCCGAGACCGGCCAGTGATTTGAGGAAATCGTCCTGGCCCTGCCCTTCGAGCCCGGCCAGGCCAACAAGTTCCCCGGCGCGGATCTGGGTGTTGACGGGTGTGCGGCCAGGGGCAAGTGTTAGCCCGCGGACTTCCAATACAACCGGTGCGTCCAGTATGTGTTCGCGCCCCTCAACGCGGGCGGCCGTCGGCGCGAAGTGGTCGTCGCCGGCCATCATCGAAACCAACTGATCAGTCGTCCAGTTTTCGTCGTCAACGGTACCCACAGTTGCGCCCGAACGAAGTACCGTGATCCGGTCGCCGATTTCCTCAATCTCGTCCATGCGGTGCGTAATGAGCATGATGCCGACGCCCTCATCGCGCAATTTTTTAACGACACGGAAGAGCCGCGACCTGCTGTCATAATCGAGCGCCGACGTCGCCTCGTCCAGAATGAGGACACGAGGGTTTCGCAGCAGCGCCCGCGCGATACTGCACACCTGCCTGTCGCTCAGCGAGAGATCCTCAACCCGGGTATCGAGCTGCGGCGGATGTTCGAGCAGCTGGTCGAGCACCCTCTTGGCGCGCTCAATTTTCTCCCCTTTACGCACGATAGTGGTGAACGAACCATCGGCACCGAGCCACAGGTTGTCGAGCACCGTGCGGCTACCCACGGATAGCACTTCCTGGAACACCGTCACGATCCCCGCAGTCTGGGACATCCGTGGGGAGGTGAAGCTCTGGTAGCGCTTGCCGTCAACAACTACCTCGCCGGCGTTCGGCGTGTGCACGCCGCTGAGCAACTTCACGAGCGTGGACTTGCCCGAGCCGTTTTCACCGACCAGGGCGTGCACCTCGCCCGCCCGGATATCGAATGATGCCTCACGCACCGCGATAGTCGGCCCGAAGCGTTTGCTCAGTGATCGCACCTCGAGCAGTGTGGGATTGGGGTCGCGGCTGCTGGCTTGGGCTACAGGAGCGCGGAGTTTCGCGTCCATTTTCGCTCTCTTTCTTCTTCTCTGGGGCACTGCGCCCCGATGACCGGGGGGGGTCCGCCCTTGGCCGGAGCTGCCGGCGGCCCACCCCGAGACTGTTCCTACTTGCCGGGACTGGTGAAGTACCCATCGAGGTACTCCGCGGGAAGTAGGGAACCGACCGTTGCAGTTTCCTCCGCGGAGGTAGTGGTCGCGCCAGGCACCAGGTACTCGTCGATGTTGTCGTCCGTGATGAACTGGGTTTCCAGAGCGATCTGGTTGACCTTCGGGCCCTCGCCCTTCATTGTGCGGAGGGCAACTTCCCAAAGGGCTTCACCGAACTGGGTTCCGGTCCCCGGGATTGCAAGACCCTCGTAACCGGCTGCGCGCCCTTGCTCCCACCACGCCAGCGAAGCCGCCGTCGGGAGGTTGTCGAGGATCAACGGCATCTGGTCTCGTCCAGAGTCAGCAAATCCGGCAAACACTCCGGCTCCCATCGAAGCCACTTGGTAGACGAGGTCGATGTCGCCAGGGTGAGAGGCGAGGAAGCTCATTACAGCCGACTTTGCGCCGGGGTCGCTGAACTCGCCGGATGGGCTGCCTACGACCTCGATACCCTCGCAGGGCTCAACCACCTTCATGGCCGTTTCAACCGAAGTCGTGTTGACGGTCATGCCCTCGATGCCTTGGACGATAAGCATGTTGCCCTCGCCGCCGATCATTTCCGCGCCGCGTGCCACGTGCTGGGCCACGGCGTCAAAGCCGTTGGGGCTGATGTTCAGTGCGTACGGCGAGGCAACGTAACCGGTGAAGGTCACCGTGGGCACTCCCTTTTCGCCGGCCGCGTTGACAGCGCCCACAAGAGCCTCGCCCGACAGCGGTTGGGCGATAATGATGTCCGCGCCCTTTCGCACCAACTGCTCGAAGGCACGTACCTGGTCTGCGGCCGTTACTTCGCCACCAGCGCCGCCGGGCGTTTCGACGAGCAGTTCGGCAATCTCGCCTGCGGCCTTCGACTCTTCGGCCTGACGCCTGATCTCTGCGGCGAGGGCTGCTGCTACCGGGCTTCCCGAGTCCTGTTGCAGATACCCGACGTTGATCGGCCCCTCGGCCACCTTTGATTCCAAATCCGCCCAAGCACTGGCCTCTACCTTGTCGGGCCAGCCGTTGAATGCTGCGCTCACTTGCTCGGGCATGTCCTTGAGCAGGCCCTCCGGATCATTGGGCTCGACAACCGGAACTTCGCCGCAGGCCACCTCGGTTTGCGTACCTGCTGCTTCGGCGCTACCGCCGGCGCTTGACGAGCCTCCGCCGCCGCAGGCGGAGAGCGCGAGCACTGCGGGCATTGCCAGGGCCATCATCAAGCCCCCGCGGAGACGCCTGGCGTGTTTCGGGTCTGTCTGGGAGAGATTGGTCATTTACCTGTCCGTTCTTTCAGTGTCCATCGCCTTTGAAGTGAGACACCTTCGGCCACCTTCTTCTGGCGAGGGCGCCGAGGGCTGGCACAGATCAGCTTTGATCCGCCGTGCTTTGCAACCATATGGCCGCACCAACGGGGCATAGAAGGCTCTGGCTGAGACAGTGCGCGAGCGATCACATCCAGTGCGCAGTATCACAATTGCGCTAGGCGGAATGAAGTATTCGGCAATCGATCGGTGCAATAGTGCTGCCAGATTTGGGCCGGCTTCCTCCTGTCTCGCCAAACAGGGCAGCGGAATGCAGTCGTCGACGACGCCTGCTCATCCAGACCCCACCTGATCGTCGAACGTGGCGCCCTGCATTGGAAGTGCTAATCGGATCTGCAAACTCATGCCAGTCAGAGTCGGCCTTGGACACCAAAGGACCTCGACTCGGAGAATTCCATGGTCGGCATTAGGCCATTGCTCACGGCCCAGCAACTCCAGAGGGCGTTCGCGCTGTCCGCCGTGGGAATCTAGGCCCATACCTGAGCAACGAGACTTTGCGCACCTTGGATCAGATAGACGACGCCGACAGCGCTGCCGCTCACTTGAGGAACTTCGACGTCCTTCGGTCAGCCAGCAGCTTCCCGCCGGTCTGGCAGGTAGGACAGTACTGCAGCGAGGAATCTGCAAAGGACACTTCCCGGATCGTGTCCCCGCACACCGGGCACGCTTCGCCGGTGCGGGCGTGCACGTGCATCGCTTTCCGTTTCGAATCCTTCAGTTCGGCCGCGGGGCGGCCCGAAGCGCTGGCAATCGCGTGCGCCAGCACCGCGTGCATAGCCTCGAACAGCCTCGTCACCTCGTCGGGATCAAGCTTGGCGGCGTTGGCGAACGGTGACAGGTGCGCTGCGTGCAGGATCTCGTCGCTGTACGCGTTGCCGATGCCGGCGATCGCCGACTGGTCCCGCAGCAGGCCCTTAATCTGGCCACGGTGCGAGGTGACGATCTCCGCGAAAGCCGTATGGTCGACGTCGAGCGCGTCCGGCCCCAGCCGCGCGATACCGGGCACGTCGAGCGGATCCTTGACCACGTAGACAGCCAGCGACTTCTTGGTGCCGGCTTCCGTCAGGTCGAACCCCGGCTTCTCTTCTGTCTCGGCCGCGAACCGCACGCGCAGCGCCATCGGCCCCTTGCCGGGCCGCAGCGGCCCTGGTTTCAGCGCATCCGACCAGCGCAGCCACCCGGCCTTGGCCAGATGCATCACCAGATGCACGCCACCGGCGGTGAGGACAATGAACTTGCCGCGTCGCTCAACGCCGGACAGCGGCTCGGCGATGAGCGCCTCCAGCGGGACGTCCGCGGTTTTCAGCACCGAAAAGGAAAGCACCTCCACCTGCGCGATCGTGGCCGGCGCGGCGCCAGGCGGAAGGAGTTTCAGCCGCAGGAAGTCAACGAGTCCCTGCACTTCGGGCATCTCGGGCATGCACCAACCTTATTGCAGGAATTACGACGGCGGTGCGTGGCTTGGCAACAGGCGCCTACATTCCGTCCGGTGCCCGTCCCACAGGCTGGGTCGGCGTCGGAAGCAGCGGATCCGGTGAACAAAGCGGAGCTACCGCGGGCTGTCCGGATGCCACCTTGTAGTCCTTGCCGTCGATCGACACAACGATCTCCGTCTCAAGACGTGTGGTCGCGGGGAGTTCGTCGAGCAGCCGGATGACTGTGCCCTCGGCGGTGGTCTCCACACCCAGGCGGTGGCCCCGCCACTGGAAGCGGAAGGCGATGCGCCCGAGCCGCGCGGGCAGCCGCGGTGCCAACTGGGGGACCCGGCCTTCGATCTGCAGCCCGCCCATACCGCAGACGAGCGCCAGCCACGCTCCGGCCAGCGACGCGAGGTGCAGCCCCTGGTCGCTGTCCTGCTGCAGGTCGCGCAGGTCCACCAAGGCAGCCTCACGCAGGTAGGCGAGCGCCAAGTCAAGATGCCCAGTACGCGCGCAGACCACCGCCTGGGCTGCGGCCGAGAGCGAGGAGTCGCGGACGGTCCGTGCCTCGTAGTAGTCCACGTTCCGGGCCGTTTCCTCCGGCGTGAAGGCCTCGGAACACCACCAGAGGGCAAGCTCCAGGTCTGCCTGCTTGATCACCTGGCGCCGGTAGATCTTCGCGTAGTGCGCATGGTCCTGCACCGGGTAGGCGTCCTGCCGGTCCTCGAAGTCCCATTCGCGGTAGGTGGTGAACCCCTCGTTGGCCTGATGCACCCCGAGAACCTCGTCGTACGGGATGTACATCGAGTCCGCGGCCTCGCGCCAGAGTCCCAGCTCCGCCGTCGTTACCTGGAGCCGTTGCGCCGCCGCCGGGTCGCCGTCGCACGCGTCGGCTGCCCAGTGCAGGTTCCGCGCGGCCATGAGGTTGGTGAAGACGTTGTCATCGACGACGCCGGTGTACTCGTCCGGGCCGGTCATCCCGTACAGGTGGCAGCGCCCCGCGTGGTCGTGATGCAGCATCCGCGCCCAGACGCGGGCGGTTTCCACCAGAACGCCCAGTCCCCCGACGTCCTCAAGGTTTCCCCCGGTGGCATCCGCCCAAAAGGTGAAGCCCCGTGCGACGTCGGCGTTGATATGCGCGGCGGCGGTGCTGGCGGGCCAGTAGGCGGACGCTTCCCCGCCGTCGATGGTCCGCCACGGGAAGGAGGCGCCTTCGAGTCCCAGAACCTGCGCCCGCTCGCGCGCCTGGGGCAGTCCGGACGACCGCCAGCGGAGCAACCGGGCTGCATCCTGGGGCCGCAGCAGGGACATGGAAGGGATCAGGAAGCCGTCGATGTCCCAGAAGGTGTGCCCGCTGTAGCCGTAACCTGTCAGGCCCTTGGCGCCCACCGGCGCCGCGTTCACGCACGCGGAGGCCTGCAGCAGCTGGAAAAGATCGAAGCGCAGGGCCTGTTGGAGTTTCGGATCCCCGTCGATCTCCACGTCCGCGGTCTCCCAGAAGTCGTCGAGGACGCGCCGCTGCTCTGCCAGCAGCCCCTCCCAGCCCAGCTGCCGCGCACCCTCGAGTCCCGCCGCAACCTGGTCCCGCAGGTCCGCGGCTGGATCCTCCCGCGACCAGGCGTGGCTGACATACTTCACGAAGCCGACGGTTCCGCCCGGCGGTAGCTCGGCCGCAACGCTCGTGGCAATCTGGTCCGCACTGTCCGTGGTGCGCACGTCGGCGCCCTCCGGCAGCACAAGTTCATGCTCGACGGCGGCGGCCACACAGGTTCCGCTCCCCCGCGTGCGGTGCACCAGGTGGCCTCCGGCTTCGTGCGAACCGCGCAGGCAGGGCTCAAACGGACGGCGCAATGCCTGGTCCACCCGGGGATCACTGTTGTCCACCGGCGGCGGCGTGCCGTTGACCGTGAGTTCGGAGCGGATTGCCACCTGCACGGGCTGGTCCACGGCCTGCACTTCATAGCGGATGGCCGTCGCCGAGCGGTGGGACAGCGACACCAGCCGGGTGGAAACCAGCCGCATCCTGGCCCCGCTCGGAGTGCGCCACTCGAATTCGCGGCGTACCGTGCCGTCCCGCAGGTCGAGCACCCGCTCGTGCTGTCCCTCGGCCGCCTCGCGCACATCCAACGCCACGCCGTCCACTAGGAGCCGGATCACGGTCCCGTCGGCCACCCCGATCATGATCTGGCCGTGCTCGGGGTGCCCGTAGCCGCCTTCCGGATAGGACAGCGGGTGGTACTCGTAGACGCCGGCCAGGAACAAGCCTCGCGACGCACTCGGCTGCCCTTCATCCAAAGTTCCGCGGAATCCCACATAGCCATTAGCTAGGGCGAAGACGGACTCCGCCACCCCGAGGGATTCCGAATCGAGGGAGGTTTCGCGGACCTGCCAAGGATGCGTAGTGAAGGTTTGGTTAGCCACGGAACAACGCTATCCCGTCGTGGCGGCAGCTTCCTCGTAAGCACGTCGCGCCTCGGTGCGCAGCCGGTCCGCCTCGAGTTCCGGACGGCCGCCGGGCCTTCGGACAACGTCCGACGCCGCCACGGCCGCCCACCACGCCGCAAGCTCGGGTGTCTCTCCGGCCAGCAGCGCCATTGCCAGCGCCGCAACGAAGGAGTCGCCGCCGCCGGTCGGATCCACAGCTTTCTCACCTAACAGCGGCAGGACCACGTGGCCGCCGGGCCAGGCGACAACATCGCCTCTCCCGCCGGCAACGGACAGCGCGACAACGCGCGGACCCTGGCCCAGAAGCTCCTGCGCCGCACGGACCACTTCCGCCGCGCCATCGGGTTCCCAGCCGACAAGCGACTCGAGCTCGGCGGAGTCGGCCCGCACCACATCCGCTCGCGAGAGTACCCGTCGGCGGGTTTCCTCATCTGCCGGCGCCCCATCCGCGACCACCAGCGCATCCTCCCCGCAGGCGTCGAGCGCGGCCGCCACGGCGGCTCCCGGTTGCTGGAGCTGGACCAGGACCGCGTCGGCGGAGCGCAGCGACTCCCGGCACGCCTCCACATCGTCAGGGCTGAGCAGCACCTGGTCATCGACGTCCTCGACCAGCCTCCGGGCGCCCGGCGGCCCCACGAGGTCCAGCAGCAGCGCAGTCCGCGCGCCCGCGCGCCGCACCACACCCGCGACCCCAATCCCGTCATCCGCGGCCTGCTCGAGAACCTCCCGCCCTGCGGCGTCATCCCCGACCACGCCGACCAGTTCCACGCGCGCACCGAGCTGACGGCAGGCAACGCCCTGGTTTGCGCCCTTGCCGCCCAGCATTTCCCGCCGCTCGCGGACCGTGGCTGAGCCGCCTTCTTCCGGCAGGTCGTCGATGGACAACACGAGGTCCCGCGCCACCTGTCCCACCACGACTACCTTGCGTTCGCTATCCTCCACCTGCGCCTCCTGATCGGGTTCCGGCTAGTGGCTTCATTCTGCCCCGAATTACGACGGCGGTGCTTGGCTTTACGGTTAAGGAGAGACAGCCTTTGCCACCTCTGCCAAGGAGAACGCACATGACCGCACCGAAGACCATCGTCATCACCGGCGCGAGCGACGGAATCGGAGCAGCCGCTGCCCAGATCCTGCATGCCCAAGGCGACAAAGTGGTCCTCGTCGGGCGGTCACCCGAGAAGACCGAAGGCGTCGCCGAGCCGCTAGGCGCCGACTGGTTCACCGCCGACTTCCAGGATCTCCACCAGGTCCGAACCCTCGCGAAAACCCTGAAAGCCGCCTACCCGCGCATCGACGTCCTGGCCAACAACGCGGGTGGCCTCTTCGCCGGTCCCGAACGCACCAGCGACGGGTTCGAGAAGACGTTCCAGGTCAACCACCTTGCGCCGTTCCTGCTCACGCACGAGCTGCTCGATGTCCTGCTCGACAGCCGCGCCAGCATCGTCAACACCTCAAGCATCGCGGCCAAACTCTTCGGCCGGATCAACATCGACGACCTGAACACCTGGAACGGTTTCACGCCGAACAAGGCCTACGGCAACAGCAAGCTCGCCAACATCCTCTTCACCCGCGGCCTGCATCAGCGCTACAGCTCCCAGGGACTCTCCGCGGTGGCATTCCACCCCGGAAACGTCGCCACCAACTTCGCGGCCGAAACCACCAGCTACCTCCGCCACGTCTATCGGACCGCCCTCAGCCGCTTCCTCATCACCCCCGAGCGCGGCGGCGCCAACCTCGCCTACTTCTGCACCGGCACGCCCGGCACCGACTGGGAGTCCGGCCGCTACTACAGCGACCGCCGCCGCATCAGCCGCACCAATCCGCAGGCCGCCGACGACAACCTCGTCCGCCGGCACTGGGAAGCAAGCGCCCAAATGCTAGGCCTCCCCGCCTGACCTCGTGCCAGCTGGAACTGCCAGCGTTCCGCCCGCTGCCGCTGCCGTCGTCGCCGCCGTCGTCGTCGTAAGAAAAGTACGACGGCGGCCGCCCACCTCAGGTGGACAGCCGCCGCTTTCGGAGGGGGAAGGTTAGGCGTTCTGCGTGATCCGCACGGTGTTCCCGGACGGGTCCCGGAACGCGCAGTCGCGCGGCCCCCACTGCTGCTCCATCGGCTCCTGCAGGACCTCCGCCCCGGCAGCCACCAGCTTCTCGAAGGCGGCGTCCAGATTGTCGGTCCGGAACACGATGATCGGCAGGACGCCCTTGACCAGCAGTTCCTGGAGGATGTCGCCGTCGGCCTGCGAACGGCCGGCATGCGGTGCGGACAGCACAATCTCGGCGGCGGGCTCCGCGCCGCTGCCGAGGGTGACCCAGCGGAAGCCGTTGCCGGACACATCGTTCCGGACTTCCAGGCCCAGGCCATCGCGATAGAACGGGAGGGACTCCTCGGGATCGTTGACGGTGATTTGGCAATACTGCAGTGAAATAGTCATGTAGCCAAGCTACGTCCGTGCCGCGGCAGCCGCTTCTTCGATCCTGCTCGATCCGAACCGCGGGGGCCGGGTCAGCAGTTTCGCGATGCATTGCGGCATCGACTCCATCGCGTCATGCTCGCGGGCGCGGTACGCACTCGGGCTCTCCCCCACCATTTCGGTGAAGCGTGTGCTGAACGAACCCAGCGATGTACACCCCACCGTCATGCACGCGTCGGTGACGCTCATGCCCGAACGCAGCAATGCCATGGCCCGCTCGATCCGCCGCGTCATCAGGTAGTTGTAGGGCGTCTCCCCGTAGGCGGCCTTGAACCGGCGGGAGAAATGGGCCGGCGACATCAGCGCCTTGGCCGCCATCGTCGGCACATCGAGCGGCCGGGCGTAGTCCCGGTCGATCAGGTCCCGCGCGCGGCGCAGATGCGCCAGGTTGGCCAGTTCATCAGGGGTCACAACTCGAGGCTAGCCCCGTCCGCAGCGGCAGGGAAGACGTTCCCGGTCCCGCGTGGCATATGGTTTTGATGGACCCGGACAGTCCCGCCCGCGGCGCCGACGCCCACGCCCAAACCAACGCCAAGGAGACTCCTACGCACCGCCCATCAGCCGCTCGCCCCGCCCTGCCCTGGGTGATCACCGGGATTGTGGTCCTGGCCCTGAGCCTGCGCGCCCCGATCATCGCCCCGACGGCGGTGATCGGCGACATCCAGGCCGGCACCGGCCTCAACGCCATCGGCGCCGGCCTGCTCACCGGGCTGCCGGTGCTGCTCTTCGCCCTGGCCACCCCGCTGGCTACCCGCACCATCCGCCGCTTCGGCCCGGAGGCAACGGTCGTCCTGTGCCTGGCCGGCGTGCTGGCCGGAACAATTATCCGCTCGGCCGGCCCCGCCGTCGTCGTACTGGCAGGCACCGCGCTTATCGGCGTCGCCATGACGCTGGGCAATATCGTGGTGCCGGTCATCATCCGGCGCGACGTGTCCTGGCGGCAGGTTTCGACGGTCACCGGCGCGTACTCGGCCGCGATGAACGTCGGCTCGATGGCCACCCTGCTCGGCACCGCGCCGCTCGCGGCGCTCTTCGGCTGGCGGTGGGCGATCGCTTCGTGGGGCGTGGTGATCGCGGCGGGCCTGGCCTACTGGCTGGTGTGGGGACGGCGGCAGTTCGGCGCCCGGGCGGTTGCCGCGAAGTCCATGACCGAGGGGACGCAAACCAAGCGAACGACGGCGGAGCCAGCGTCGGACGGCCCCGGAGCGGCGATGGCCGGGAACCACAACCGGCGGATTGTCGGCCTGCTGATCCTGGCGTTCTGCGGCCAGTCCGCCGCCTACTATGCCACCACCGCGTGGCTGCCCCTGCTGCTGTCCGAGACGCGGGGACTAGGCCTGGCTGCCTCAGGTGCTACGGCCTCGCTGTTCCAAGTTGCCGCCATCGCGGGTGCGTTCGGCGTGCCGCTGCTGGCGGCCCGGACCCGCACGTGGATTCCGGTCGCGGTGATCGGGCTCTGCTGGATCACCCTGCCGATCGGGCTGCTCATCGCACCGGAGGCCTACGTACTCTGGTCGATCATCGGCGGCATCGCCCAGGGCGGCGGCTTTACCGCCATCTTCTCCCTCATCCCACGCATCGCCCGCAGCGACAAAGAGGCGGCTTCGGCCTCGGCCCGCATCCAGTCCGGCGGGTATCTGGCGGCCACGTGCGCACCGCCCCTCGCCGGTTGGCTGAACTCGGTCACCGGCGGCTGGTCTGCCCCGCTGCTCCTGGTCCTCGCCGCAACTCTGGCCTTCGGCGTCGGCGGGCTGCTGGCCGTGCGCCTGTCCGAACGGCGGTAGGTGGAAACTGCGGGCGAAACGCTTGGTCGCGCCAGCCCGGATCACTGTCATCACAATCCAGGGCCAGCTGCCGCTATCCTTTGATTGTTCGTTACATCAAACTTTCCGTTGGGGGAAAAATGAATAAGTTCAGGCGCCTCTGCGCGCTCTTTGTAGCAATGGCAGTGACCTTCGGAGGTGTCAGCCTCGTTGCCACGCCAGCCGAAGCTGCGACCAAGGCCGCAACACGGGTCGTCAGCTTTACTGCCCCTACGTCCGTTTACAAGAGCCAGAACTTCACGCTTAAGGGAAGCGTGCAGCGCAAGGCAGGTACCAAGTGGATCCGCTCTGCGAAACCGAGGGTGGAGATCTATTTCGATCCCGCGGGCGCGGCCAAGGCGTACAAGGTCAAAACGGTGACAGGCAACGACAAGGGGCAATTCTCTACGAAAGTCCGGACCTCGCGCACAGGGCTTTGGTGGGCCAAAGTCACTCCGACCAGTAAGTACAAGTCTGTAAGTTCCTACAAGAAATCCGTCCGGGTTAAGCAGCGGACCTCGATGATTCCCTCGGGTACCACTTGCCCATCCTGGGCTCCCATCAAGGGCAACGAGTCCAGCGGCATCTATCACGTCCCAAGCGGGGCGTTCTACAGCAGGACGACCCCCGAGATCTGCTTCTCCACACAGTCGGCGGCGCAGAAGGCTGGCTACCGGGCTTCCAAGAGGTAGTCCAGACCGGCGGCCATCCCGTCACGAAAAACGCCCGGCCGAGTTACCCCGGCCGGGCGTTTTCACATGTTCTGAGAGATCAGGCCTCGACGATCACCACGGTGACCACGGGCTTGCGCCGCAGCTGGCGGTCGGACCAGCGCAACAGTGCCTCGGCGATCGCCTTTTCGGCGCCCGGGCCAGTCCTGTCGCCCTTGATTCCGGCTAGCGTCTTCTCGATGATGCCGGTGGCCTTGTCCAGCTCGCCGTCTGCCGGGGCAAACCCGACTGGGAAGAACTCGGGGTCCTCCTCCAGCTTCCCGGTGTCCGGATTGACGATCGCCAACACGGTAACCGCGCCGTCCTCGGCCAGCCGGATGCGGTCCTGCAACGACTCCTCGGTCGCGGCGCCGGCAATCATGTTCTCCACGTACACGTAGTCCGCCTTGACCTGACCGGACACGCGGGCCACGCCATCCTTCAAGTCAATGGTGGTGCCGTCCTCGACCACTAGGGCCTTCTTCGGGTCCACACCCGTGCGGACAGCCAGCTCGGCGTTGGCCTTCAGGTGGCGGTGCTCGCCGTGCACCGGCATTACGTTGCGCGGGCGCACCAGGTTGTAGCAGTAGACCAGCTCGCCGGCGCTGGCGTGGCCGGAGACGTGGACCTTGGCGTTGCCCTTGTGCACCACGTTGGCACCGAGCTTGGTCAGGTCGTTGATCAGCCGGTAGATGGAGGTCTCGTTACCCGGGATCAGCGAGCTGGCCAGCAGGACGGTGTCGCCCTCGGTCAGGTCGATCATGTGGTCCTGGCTCGCCATGCGCGCCAGCGCCGCCATCGGTTCGCCCTGCGAGCCGGTGCAGATCAGCACGGCCTTCGTGGGCGCCATCTTGTCCAGTTCCTTGAAGTCCACCAACATGCCGCGCGGCACGTTCAGGTAGCCGAGCTCCCGGGCCGTCTTCATGTTGCGGACCATCGAGCGGCCCACAAAGGCCACCTTCCGCCCGTACAAGTGGGCGGCGTCGATAACCTGCTGGATGCGGTGGATGTGGCTCGCGAAGCTGGAGACGATGATCCGGCGCGGAGCGGTGCGGAACACCTCGTCGATCGCCGGCGCCAGGTCCTGCTCGGAAATCTGGAAACCAGGGACGTCGGCGTTGGTGGAGTCGGGCAGGAACAGGTCCACGCCCTCCTCGCCCAGCCGCGCGAAGCCGGCCAGGTCCGTGATCCGGCCGTCCAGCGGGAACTGGTCCATCTTGAAGTCGCCCGTGGCCAGCACCAGTCCGGCGCCGGTGCGGATGGCCACGGCCATGCCGTCCGGAATGGAGTGGTTCACGGCCAGGAACTCCAGGTCGAACGGTCCGAACTTCTTCCGGTCGCCCTCCTTGACCTGCACGGTCTTGGCGGTGATGCGGTGTTCCTGCAGCTTGGTCTTGATGAACGCCAGCGTCAGCTTCGCGGAGATCAGGGGGATGTCCGAGCGTTCCTTCAGCAGGTACGGCACTCCGCCGATGTGGTCCTCGTGCCCGTGCGTGAGCACAACGCCGACAATGTCGTTCAGCCGGTCGCGCAGGTAGGAAAAGTCAGGCAGGATCAGGTCCACGCCCGGGTGATGCTCCTCCGGGAACAGCACGCCGCAGTCGACAATCAGCAGCTTGCCGCCGTATTCGAACACGGTCATGTTGCGGCCGATCTCCTCCAGCCCGCCCAGCGACACAATGCGCATGGCGCCCTTGTCGAGCTTCGGCGGGGTCTGCTTGCCAGCGGGCGCGGAGTGGCGTGAAGTCCTAGTCATGGGATCCGATCTCTATGTGATTCTGCAATGGCGGGACGGCAACGCCCCAAGCCGGCTTACCGGCAGTGAAATTCTGGGGCCGAGACGCCCTGCGACGGATCGGCGGCCTGCCCCGCAGCAGCAACGGCGGAACGGCATACTTGTCTCTGACTTTATCACCGCACGCCAGAGCCCAACACCGCCATCCTGCGCGAAACGTACGGGTTTCCTCACTTCGAGTCCAAAAGCACAAACAACGACGCCGGCCGCCAGCCGATACCGCAGCGCCCGGCCTGCCGGTCAAAGAATCTCGCCAAGGTCATCGGTTGGTGGAGTGTCAACCATCGGGCAGTACCTGCAGGAGTATGTTGGGGACAGAACAAGGACGTTACGCGACGGCGCGGCACAACTTAGAAAGTGGGCCGCCGCCCGAAGACCACAGGGAAGGATCATTCATGAAGATCGGCATCATCGGAGCAACGGGCAAGGCGGGGCGTGCCGTCGTTATGGAGGCCCTCTCGCGCGACCACGAGACCACCGCCATCGTCCGGAATCCTGCGAGGGCCGCCGAACTGTTCGGCGGAGGCGTCCCCGTCCTGGCCCGCGATGCCTTCGACCTGACCGCCGAGGACCTTCGCGCGTTCGACGTCGTCGTTAATGCGGTCGGCATGGCACCGGATCAGGCCCAGCAGCACGTCGACCTCGCCCGGGCCCTCGTGAAACACGCAGGCGGCAATGAGTCGCTGCGCCTGGTCTTCATCCTCGGCGCCGGCAGCCTGACTACGGGCGAGGACAACCACCTCTTCGTGGAGGACATCCGCAAGCTGCCGGGAGCCGAGGCCTGGGTCTCGATCCCCGAGAACCAGCTCAAGGAGCTTGAGTACCTGCGCACCGTGGACGACGTCGATTGGGTCGGCGTCTCTCCCTCGGCCACCTTCGAACCGGGCGAGGCACGAGGCGTTGTCCTGGGCAATGACGAGCTCCTGGTCGCCGACGACGGAACCTCCCACACGACGTCGGGCACTATGGCCGAGGCCATCCTCGACGAGATCGAGCACCCGGCCCATCACAGGCAGCGGTTCACCGTCCGCGACCGTTCCTAGGCCTTCCGCTCGGTGGTCGCCGGAACACCACGACGAATTCGCTGGGAATTTACCCTGTTCTCTCCACCTTCCAGTGCTGGAGTGGTTAGCTGGGATCAGGCGAATCTTGACTTGAACAAAGGAGAACCATGAGCCAGGAGCGGAAAGAGAACTCGGACGACGAGGGCCGCGTGTCACGGGATGAAGAAGTGCTTTCGCCCGGCGAAGTCACTCCGGATGCAAAGGGCCTCGCCCAGGTCTACGGCGATGCCGACCGCACGAACACGGATGACCCTGTCACGCCTCCGGGTCCGGTTGATGCGGCGGCCATGGAGTACATGGAAGAGAAATTCACCGTGCGCGAGGCCGGCCACGGCGAGCGCTATCTGGAAGAGACCCCGGAGTCCGAAGCGACCGAGTAACGGGCTGCAACGAAGGAAACATGATGGCGAAGCTGCGCGTAGCTCCTTTCTGCATATCCCTCGACGGCTACGGTGCGGGGCCGGACCAGAGCATGGAGAACCCGCTTGGTGTGGGCGGCGAACGTCTGCATGAGTGGGTATTGCCCACCCGCGCGTTCCGGAGCAAGCACGGCATGGGCGACGACGGCGAAACGGGCCCCGATAACGACGTCGCTGAGCGCTCCGACGCCAACATCGGGGCCACCATCATGGGCCGGAACATGTTCGGCCCGGTGCGGGGTTCCTGGGAGGACAGCGACACGTGGACTGGCTGGTGGGGCGATAATCCGCCCTTCCACCATCCCGTGTTCGTCCTCACCCATCACGAACGCGCGCCGATCGAGATGGACGGCGGAACTACCTTCCACTTCGTCACCGGCGGCATCCATGCCGCCCGCGAGCAGGCGATCGACGCCGCCGGTGGCCTCGACGTGAAGCTCGGCGGTGGAGTGTCGACTATCCGGCAGTACCTGCAGGCCGGGCTCGTCGACGAGTTGCAGCTCAGCATCGTTCCGATCCTGCTGGGTTCGGGCGAGCGGTTGCTCACTGATCTTGGCGATCAGATACAGCACTACCGACGCGCGGACATCACCAGCTCGTCGGCCGCTGCCCACGTCACGCTCGTCCGCGCCGACGGGTAAACCTCGATCCGCTGCAGGCTGCCTGCTTGGGAGAAGAGACATGATCGTCACCATCGCTAATGTCATCGACTTCGATCAATTCCTGAAGACTTTCTCGACGAGGGGCGTGGACAAGAGGAGGGAGTACGGGTGCAAGGGCTCTCAGGTGTTCCGAGACCCCGATGACCCGAACCGGGTGTGGATTTTCTTCGACTGGAAGATCGAGGACTACGAGAGGTTCTTGTTGGATCCCGAAATCCCGGCGATCGCACAGGAGCTCGCCCTCCGACAGCCTCCGGTCAAGGCTGACCCGGTCGCTCAATACGACTCCTGACGGTTCATCTGACACCGCTTGCAAGGGATTAGGGCAGCCGCGGTTGCGGTAGGAACCGGGCACGGCTGCGGCCAGGTTCCGGTTCATCTGATCTACTCGCGAAGCCGGGCTACGGGCTGGCGCACGATGGTCTTGAGCTTGTCGGGACCTGCGCGGCGGGGATCGCTGAGATAGATCTCGTGGTGCCTGCCGGTCATCCGCAATCCGTTGTCGGGGATGAACCGGTTGTGCATCTCGTAGAGCACGGCTGCTTCGTCGTCGTAGGAGCCGACATGGAGAATCTGCACGCTCAAGCCTTCGTCGAGCCGCTCGAGGCGAACGGCGTTGAGTGACGGGGCGCCGCCCTTGGAAGCCACCGTCTCCCGCGCTGCTTCGTAGTGTTCGGGCGTAATCCAGTCGGGGACCATGATCATCAGCGTCCAGTCCCACTGGGACTTATCCCGTGCATTTGTGAAGGCCTCCATGTCTTCCGCCCACCAGACGCCTTCGAGCGGCATGACCGTGTAGTCCCGGTCCAGTTCGGTCTTGCTGAAGAACTTCAACTTGTAGGCGACGGGGTAGATGGTCTTTAGTGCGTCGTCGTACGCCTGAGCGGTGTTCGGGTCGCCGTGACCATCGATCATGAGGAACTGCATCACCGGGACGGTCACGACCGAGAACCTGCCGCGTGGTGCGGAGTAGCTTCCGATCTGCTTCTTGAAGTCGATCTTCACTGCGTGCGTCCCTGTCCCGGTTGTCGTTAGCCGTTCGCGTCCTGTCAGGATGAAGTATGGCAAATATCCAGATACCGGAGGACGGCTGCAGGAATCAGCTGGAGCAGCCGCTGGTCCCGCCTACCCGGTTCGCGTTCCTGAAGGACAACTCCAGCTGGCAGCGCCTCATCGCGGTGGTGGAACGTTCCTTCCGGGACGGCATTCCGCGGTGGCAGGAGGAGCTGCAAGAGGCAGGGCGTGATGAGCTCGACTCTAATTCGGCCCAGGTTGATGTCTACAACGACGTCTTCGATTTCTTTGCGACGCAAACCTGGGGCGCGCTTTGGGATATCTCCAAGGCGCTGTACGAAGCCAATGCCACGTCGTACCCCCGGACGCTGAGCGCCGAATGGGCTTTCCTGGACAGGGATCTGAACCAACCGGCCCACAGCCTCAGTGACCCAAGCACCGATTACCTGTGGAACCCCCTAGCCGAAGCACTGACGGCGATCGTCGATAAGCATCTCGCGGACCTCTTCCAGCCCGACGATGGCCATGACGCCGGCCCTTCAGGCGCGGAGGTCCTGCCTTCGCCTGAAGGTGGGCCCAGCCCAACGCCGTCGATAATCACCTGGGACTGTCCACAGGACGGCCTGGACCCCTTCGACATCGACGAGCCCCAAACCCAGCATCTCTTCCTAGCGCGCGGCTGGTGCCGCGGCTGGATCGCCTCTGCTGAAGCGGACAACCAGGCTTACGACGACGCGTACCGCGGCGGAGTGCCTATGGGCTACAAATCGCTCGTGGCCCACGAAAAGCTGGCCGTGGTCAATCAAGGAACCTTGGTCGCTGCCTGGTCTGAAACCGACACGCCCTCGGTCCCGCCGCACCATGATCCTGCCTGGCGAATCTACCGGCTGCTGTTGCAAAGGGATGCGACGGACGCCGGATCTTATGCGTCTTACCGCGAAGCGCTGGACGCGGCCCTCGAGCTCTCCGGCCGGACCGGCGAAGCCATCATGGTCTCTCGCCTCCTGCGGGTCCATGCTTGGCATTGAACATTACTTGTCCATGGCCGAGCAACGCCACCGGATCGGCACGTCACGCGAACAGTCCGTAGCCGCCGACGTAAGCTCGGCTACTCGAGGGTCTTGCCGATTTCCTCGGCGGTGCTGCGGAGTTGTTCGACGGTACCGGCGAGGCGTCCGGACTTCATGCGCTGGTCCGGGCCGGTTGCGGTGACCACGCCGAGCAGGAGTCCGTCGGCGTCGCGGACTCCAACGGCGACGGCGAACAGGCCCTCTTCGAGTTCGTTGTCGATCACGGCGTAGCCGTTCTCGCGGATCTCCTTGAGCTGACGCACCAACACTTTGCTGTCGGTGATGGTTTGCGGAGTGAAGGACGCCAGAGTCCCGGAGAGGAGCTGGGAAACCCGTGTATCAGCGAGATCTGCCAGCAGGATCTTCCCCGTTGCGCTGGCGTGCAGCGGGTACTGGCGGCGTACGTAAAGGTTCGATACCTGCAACAGCCTGGAGGCCGAGGCTTCGGCGATGATCTCGTATTCCGTCTGGCTCTTGACGAGCGCGAAGCTGACCGTTTCGCTGATCTCCTGGGCGACCCCTTCAAGGATCGGCTGGACCTTCGCAGCTACCCCTGCCGTGGGGTCGGCTAGCCGTCCAAGCCGGGCCATCTCCCAGCCGAGCGTGTAGTTGTTCTCGGTCCGGTCAACAAACCCCACCTGTTCCATGCTCAACAGGAGGCGGAAGGCAGTGGGACGCGTCATGCCGACGATCTGGGCCAGTTCGGTGACCGTAATTCCACGCGGGTGGCGGCCCAGCTCGCGCAGCAGAGTCATGGCCTTGACTACCGACTTGTTGGTGAGGTCCGGCGCTTCGGCGGACTCGTCGGTCGGTTCGGTTTCCGGCATGATCACGTTTTCCTCTCGGGGGCATCAACCCTTTGATTGCAGCAACACCACCTTATGCGGTGAAGAGTCATCCAAGCCCGACGGCGGAGTGTTCCTTTGGCCGAATCCGAACGTCTGGACACGGACGCCCGAAGGTGGGGCAGCACAGTGGTCCCCCGGCCACTGTGCTGCCCCACCGGCTTAGGGGCTACTTCCGATTGCTGCCGCCGGAAGCTTCACTGAGGACGAGTCCCTTGGTCTCCGGGGCCAGGAAGTGGGACACGACCCCGCCAATAATGGAGACTGCAGCGGCGAACACCATAGTCGTTGCGACGCCCAGGCCTTCCATCGAAACTGGAAGGACGAAGGTACCTACGGCGGCGCCGATCCGTGATGCTGCGGTGGCAAATCCAACGCCGGCTCCACGGATTTCCGTGGGAAATACCTCTCCGGGGTAGACGCCGGTGAGGGCAGTGGACACGGCATTGAAGAAGGAGAAGACCAGGAAGCACAAGATCACCACGGTGGGCGAGGCGCCCGCGAAGAGGGCCACAAGGAGCAGCGCGGCAGCCGAAATCCAGAACGGCGGGATGGCCAGCTTCCGACGACCGACTCGCTCGATGAGCAGGACGGACGCCATGGATCCCAGGACCACTATGCCGTTGAGTGCGAGTGCACCGGTCAGCCCGTCCTTGAGACCGAACTGGGTGAGGACCACGGGGGCGAAGGTTGCAATTGCAAAGTACGGCGTGACGTTGCAGATCCAGAAGACGCTGACGAAAGTAGTCGTCTTGATGTGCTCGGGCGAGAACAGGAGGCGGAAGCTGGACTTGCGGACCTTTTCCTCCCTGAGATCGCGCTGCTCTTCCTCGGTCATGAACTCGGCGGCGATCGCCTCGGCTTCCTTGGTCCGCCCCTTGCTCATCAGCCAGCGGGGAGACTCGGGAGTGCCGAGCCGCATCAGGAAGACGATAACGGACGGGATGGTGCTGAGGCCCAGGACAATCTGCCAGTCAATGGTGATGGAGCTGACCAGCGCATATCCCATGGCATAGGAGAACAGATAGCCCACATACCAGGCGACCTCCTGGATGGCGAGCAGTTTCCCGCGTAGCCGGGCCGGCGCAAACTCTGCGAGCAAGGGCCACCCGATGGCGTAGTCGGCACCAATAGCCATGCCCATCAGGAGCCGGACGAAGAACAGCATCGCTGCGTCGGCGATAAAGAACTGGGCAACCGAGCCGATCAGGAAGACCGCCAGGGTGAACGTGAACATCGGCTTGCGGCCGACCTTGTCGGCCAGATAGCCGCCGAGCGGCCCGCCGAAAAAGATGCCGATCAAGGCCGAGGCACCGATGAGCCCCTGCCAGGCGGCGGACAGCTGCAGATCTTCCGTAATGGAAGGCATGACGACGCCGATGCCTCCGAGGATGAACCCGTCGATAAACATGCCTCCGGCGATGACCAGACTCAGTTTGCCGAGGAAGCGACGTTGCTTGCCTTGCAAGGGTTGGAGCGTGGGCCTGCCGGGCGGCGATTGCATGCGCGTAAAGGTCACGGTGGATGTCCTTGTCTTGTCTGAGGGGGCGCGAGGAACATGACGGCCGGGAGCAGCTTCGGGGAGTCCCCTGCTCGCGCTGAAAACGTTCAGTAATTGAACGCCACGTTCGAAGATATGACACGGCTCACACGCTCGTCAAGTTTTTTCTATCCGCGGATTTAACCCTTGACAGTGACGTAGGCGACTACTAAATTGAACACCACGTTCAGAAGTTGAACGTCTACAGTTTCCCGTTTGCACCGGTCAAGGAAGTCACGCTGCTATGAAGAATGAACCGCTGAGCCTCTTCGCCTTTGACGTCAACGCCCCCGCCCATCTGACCTCGGGCTCATGGCGTGACGAGGCTGATCAAGGCCACCGCTACACCGATCTGGCCTACTGGAAGGACGTCGCCCGGATGCTCGAAGGCGCCGGCTTCGACGGCATCTTCTTCGCCGACACCGTCGGCTACCACGACGTCTACGAGGGCCGGCCGGACGCGGCATTGCGCGATGCTGCGCAGTTCCCCGTCAACGACCCGATGCTGCTGATCAGCGGGATGGCCGCCGTGACGGAAAAGCTCGCTTTCGGCGTCACGTCTTCCGTCTCCTACGAGCAGCCGTACCTAATGGCACGGCGCTTCAGCACCCTCGACCACCTGACCGGTGGACGAGTGGGCTGGAACATCGTCACCTCGTACTCCGAGTCCGCAGCCAAGAACCTGGGGACGGGGCAGCAGCTCGACCACGACGAGCGCTATGACTTGGCCGAGGAATACATGGAGGTGCTCTACAAGCTCTGGGAGCGCTCCTGGGAGTCCGACGCCGTGGTCCGCGACAAGGAAGGCGCGACCTTCATCGATCCGTCCCGAGTCCACCCCATCAAGCACTCCGGCAAGTACTTCTCTGTTCCAGGCATGCATCTGTGCGAGCCCTCGCCGCAGCGGACTCCCGTGCTGTTCCAGGCCGGCGCCTCTCCCCGCGGCATGGCCTTCGCCGGACGGCACGCCGAGGTCGTGTTCATCAACGCCGTCTCGGTACAGCAGGCCCGGCGGAGCGTCGAAAAGATCCGGCAGGCCGCCGTCGAGAATGGTCGGAATCCGTACGACATCAAGGTCGTCGTCCTGCTGACGGTCATTGCCGCGCCGACCGACGAAGAAGCCGAAGTCCTGCACCGGCAGGCGCTAGATAACGTCACCGTTGAAGGGACGCTGGCCCGCTTCGGCGGCTGGACCGGGGTCGACCTGTCCACCGCCGATCTCGACGCCCCGCTTACGCACGTGAAAACCCGCGGTGTCCAGTCGATTGTGGACATGTTCTCCAAGGCCGACCCGGACCGGGTGTGGACACCCCGTGCCATCGCCGAGTTCCTCGGCATCGGCGGTACCGGAAGCACCATTGTCGGCTCGCCCGAAACGGTCGCCGCCGAAATCAAGCGCTGGCGCGACGAGGCCGACGTGGACGGCATCAACCTCAGCTACACCACCAAGCCCGACGGGTGGAAGCGCTTTATCGAGCACGCGCTGCCCGAACTGCGCCGCCAAGGCCTCGTCGCCGAGCCCGCCCAGGCCTCCGACGGACAGCAGCTAACGCTGCGAGAGAAGCTCTACGGCCCCGGGAACCAGTACACGCTGCCCGGACACGCAGCCACCGAATACCGCAACGCCCCCGCCGTCGCCCTCGCTTCCTAGCGGGATCCAGGCAAGACAACAACACAAGCAGGAGAAGCACCTCATGACTGAAACCACAGACGTCGTCGTCGTCGGCGCCGGAGTCGCCGGGCTCATCACCGCCCGCGAGCTCACCCGCAAAGGCCTGAACGTCGTCGTCCTTGAAGCACGTGACCGGATCGGCGGCCGCACCTGGACGGATCACCGGCTCGGCCACGACCTGGAGATCGGCGGCACCTGGCTGCACTGGACGCAGCCGCATGTCTGGGCCGAGGTCACCCGCTACGGCCTGGACGTGACCCGCGGCCCCCGCTCTGAAGAGACCTTCTGGCTCGCCGGCGACGAGGTGCGCCACGGCACGCTCGAAGACTTCATGGAGCTCATCGACCCGGGCATGACCCGGCTGCTGGAAGACACCATGAAGTGGATCCCGCGTCCCGACCAGCCGCTGAAGGTGCGGGAAATCGCCGAGGTAGACCAGTTCAACCTGCAGGAGATGCTCGACGAACTGGATCTGTCCGTGGACGAGCGCAACGCCAACGAGGCCGCCTGGGTGGGGCACTTCAACGGCCCTCTGGATAAGTGCGCCTACACCAACGCGCTGCGCTGGACCGCCGCAGCGGCCGGATCCTGGCACCTGATGCACGAGGCGTCCGCTATCTTCCGCCTCGCCAACGGCACCCGCAGCCTGGTGAACGCCATCGCGCAGGACGCCGGGGCCGACATCCGGCTCGGCTCCCCCGTCCGCTCGATCGAGCATGACGCCGATTCCGCCGAGATCACTTACGGTGCCGGCGAAACGATCCGGGCCGCCCGGGTGGTCATCACGGTCCCGATGAATACGCTGCACCAGCTCGACATCACCCCGGCGCTGCCCGAAGGCAAGATCCGTCCCAGCCTCGAGAAGACCGGCTCACGCGGCGTGAAGGCCTGGATCCGGGTCCGCGGCCCCATCAAGCCGTTCTTCGCCTACTCCACGCAGCACCACCCGCTGTCCGTGGTGCGCACGGAGTACATCAACGACACCGAAGCCGTGCTCGTGGCTTTCGGCGCGGACTCCACGCGCCTCGACGTCAACGACATCGACGCCGTCCGCGAAGCCCTGAAGGTATGGCGCGATGATCTGGAGGTGCTGGAGACCACGGGCCACGACTGGATGGCCGACGAATACTCCCAGGAGACCTGGCTGATCCAGCAGCCGCGGCAGCTCACCCAGTACCTCGAGGCCCAGCAGCAGAACACCGGGGCCCTGCATTTCGCCAGCGCAGACTACGCCAACGTCTGGCCCTGCTTTATCGACGGCGCCATCGAAAGCGGCTTCAACGCCGCCCGCGAAATCTACGCCGCCATCACCGCTTCCGCCCAACTCACCCCTGCAACCTAAGGAAGAACCATGAGCATCGCGACCCTCTCCCCCGCAATCGCGCCGGACCACTACCGCTCCGTCATGCGTCATTTCCCCACCGGCGTCGCTGCCGTGTGCGCCATCGACCCGGAGACCGGCAAGCCCTGCGGCATGATCGTAGGCACGTTCCAAGCGCTGTCCATGGAACCGGCGCTGGTGACCTTCAGCGTCACCCGGACCTCCACCAGTTGGCCCAAGATCGCCCGCTCCGGAACGTTCAGCGTCAGCCTGCTCGCCGACGGCCAGCAGACGGTGTGCAAGGCCCTTTCCAGCAAAGCCGAAGACAAGTTCGTGGCGATCGACTGGGAGGAATCCCGGCACGGAAATCCGCACATCAACGGCGCCCTCGGCTGGATCGACTGCACCATCAAGCAGGAGCTCGACGGCGGCGACCATCTGCTGATCGTCGCCAGCGTCCAGGAGATGCAGGAAGCCGACGGCGAACCCCTCGTCTTCCACGGCGGCCGCCTCGGCGGTTTCCGTGAGAGTGCCGCGGCCTAAGAAGGAGAGAATTCATGACCACAACTACTGCCTCCACTGTCACGACCGCCACCGAGCTGGAAGACATCCTGGCCGCCGCGCATGAGGCCGCCGGCCCGTGGGGCGCCCTGCGCCCGGCGCAACGGGCGGACATCCTTGACAATGTGGCCGCTGCGCTGGATGCAGCGGCCGAGGAGCTCATCCCTCTGGCCGCCCGGGAAACGAATCTCACCAACGGCCGCCTCACGGGGGAACTGAAGCGCACCACCTTCCAGCTGCGCCTCTTCGGCGAGGTGCTGCGCGACGGCGGATACCTTGATGCCCGGATAGACCACGCCGACCCCGACTGGCCCATGGGCGCGCCGCGACCGGACCTGCGCCGGGCCCAGCGCCCCATCGGCCCGGTGCTGGTCTTCGCCGCGAGCAACTTCCCCTTCGCGTTCTCGGTAGCCGGCGGCGACACCGCCTCTGCCTTGGCCGCGGGCAATCCCGTCATCCTCAAGGCCCATTCCGGCCACCCCGAGCTCTCTGTCCGAACCGCCCGGATCGTGGTCTCTTGCCTGCGCGCCGCCGGCGCACCGGAGGGCGTCTTCGCCCTGATCGAAGGGACCGAGGCCGGAAGTGCGGCCCTGCGGGACCCGAGAATCAAGGCCGGAAGCTTCACCGGTTCCATCCAGGGCGGACGTGCGCTGATGGACATTGCGGTTTCCCGTCCCGACCCCATCCCGTTCTACGGGGAGCTCGGCAGCAACAACCCCGTCTTCGTGACGGAGAAGGCGGCAGCCGCACGGGGCCCGAGGATCGCCGAGGAGTTCGTCGCCTCGTTCACCCTCGGCGCCGGACAGTTCTGCACCAAGCCCGGAACGATCTTCGTTCCCGCGGGCTCCGGGATGGTCGAGTACCTCCGGTCGGCCGCGTTGCCCGCAGGCGCGGCGTTGCTCAATGACCGCATCCAGTCCGGCTACCTGGAATCCCTCCGGCAGCTGTCCGCACACCAGCACATCAGCGTCCTGGCGCAGGGCCCGGATCCCCTGTCCGATCCGCCCTCGCCCACGCTGCTGCTGACCCGCGCCGAGCATGTCCTAGCCGCCCCGCGCGAACTGGAGGCGGAGTGCTTCGGGCCCACCGCCGTCGTTGTTGAGTACGACGACGAAAGCCAGCTCGTTCCCCTGGCCCAGTCCTTCGAGGGCCAGCTGGCGGCCACGATCCAAGCTGAGGATGACTGCCCCGTGGCAGAGCTGGTGCAGGTGCTGGCCGACAAGGCGGGACGCGTGCTGTGGAACCAGTGGTCCACCGGCGTCTCCGTGACCTACGCGCAGCAGCACGGCGGCCCCTACCCGGCCACCACCGCACCGGGCACCACGTCGGTCGGCACGGCCGCGATCGAACGCTTCCTGCGTCCCGTCGCCTTCCAAGGCTTCCCGCAGCACCTGCTGCCCGAGGCTCTCCAGGACGGCAACCCGCTCGACGTGCCGCAAACGCTCAACGGCCAGCGTTGATACCGCTGCCGCGCCTGGCCCCGGTCAGGTGCGGCAGCCATTCCTCGACCAAGTCCGCCCCGCGATAGGAAGCCCCATGCCGGCCACCGAAGGAACCCTTGCGCACCGCCGTTCCGCTCCTCCCGGGTGGGCGGTCCAACGCGTCGCCGGCGCACTCGAAACCGAACAACAGGCAGGTAGAAGGACGAACACCATCGACCTCGCCCGACGCACTGACCTCAGCAAGGGCCTGGCACGCCGCTGCCTAAACCATCTGCAATCCACGTCGGCCGCTGTCATCCTTCGCTGATGACGCGCTGCGCGGCAACTCGGCATCGTGGCGATGCAATGTAATTTGAACAATCCAAATAAACGACGGCGGCGCGTCCCTTTTACGGGGCGCGCCACCATGCTTTCCAAGGCGCCTTTTCTACCTCTTGCCAGATACGTTAGCGGCGACTAACGTATTCGATGATGGATCCGTTGGAAATAGCCGCAGAGCCGAGCCGGCGCCGCCTACTGCACCTCTTGGCAGGCGGCGAACAATCGGTGGGAGAACTGACTGCCCATTTCAAGGTGAGCCGTTCGGCAATTTCGCAACATCTATTGGCTTTGGAACGGGCCGGATTGGTGACGGCGCGCAAAGAAGGACGCAGCAGGTTCTATCGGCTCGATGCAGCAGGCATGGGCCGGCTTCGGGAGCTGGTGGAGCAATTCTGGACCCGCGAACTGGATCTGCTCGCTTCGGACGCCGAAGCCTTGGCCGGTAAAGCACCCTTGGACAGAAAAGAGACATTGCCATGAAATTCGACAAGACCATCCACCTGCCCGTCAACGCAGATGAGGCGTTCGCCCTTGTGACCGACCCGGAGCGGCTGCGCCGTTGGCAGACCGTCGCGGCCAGAGTGGACCTGCGGGTAGGCGGCGAGTACCGCTGGACCGTCACCCCGGGCCACCACGCCTCCGGAACCTTCCAGGAGATCGAGCCCGGCAAGCGGGTGGTCTTCACGTGGGGCTGGGAATCCGGAATGGATCTTGCACCCGGCTCATCGACCGTGACGATCACACTTGAGCCCGACGAGAACGGCACCTCGCTCCGGCTTGAGCACGAGGGACTCACCGATGAACAAGCCGCGGCCCACGCCGAAGGCTGGAACCACTACCTTGACCGGCTGACCGCCGAGACATCATCGGCCACCGGAGCCGGACCGGACGACTGGGCTGCCGCGCCGGACCCCATCGATCACTTCAACGCAGCCGACGCCTCGCTCGCAGTGCTGCTCCGCGTGCTGCGGAACATCAGTAGCGAGGACTACGGCAAGCCCACCCCGTGCCAGAACTTCAACATCGGGCAGTTGCTGGATCACCTGGCCGGATCGTTGAAAAGCGTCGGTGGGGCGTTAGGGGCCAACCCGACCGACCGCACCGACGCCGCACCTGAGGTACGTATCGCCGGTCTCGCCCAGCCAACGCTGGAGGCCTTCACCCGCAGGGGCGCCGAGGGCGCCATCGACATGGGCTTCGCCGAGCTGCCCGCAACGGTCGTGGCGGGCATCGTAAATCTGGAACTTCTCGTGCACGCCTGGGATTTTGCAAAGGCCACCGCGCAGGAAATCCATGTTTCCGACGTCGTTAGCGACCACGTGACGCGCCTTGCCGAAGAGACCATCTCCGATCAGGTCCGGGCCAGCGGCAGCTTCGCGGCAGCCCAGCCAGTGGCGGAGACGGCCGGAAGCCTGGAACGGCTCTTGGCGTTCACCGGCCGGAGCGTTTCGGCATGATCGGCGGACAGGAGCACAGTTGAATAAGCGACCGGAGGTCGACGCCTGGTTCGCAGACCGCGCCCATCCTTTGGAAGAGACCATGCAGCTGGCTCGCGAGCTCATCCTGACTGCTGATGACCGCGTTACCGAGTCGATCAAGTGGAAGACACCGACCTTTTCTTTCAAGGGCGACATCGTCAGCTTCAGCCCGGCCAAAAAGTTTGTCAGCCTGATGTTCCACCGCGGCGCGGAAATCAGCGGACAGCACCCCCGGCTGACCGGTGACGCACGGCTGGTACGAGTGATGCGGTTCGAAGACAGTGCGGAAGTCAGGGAAGCTGCAGACGAATTGCAGGCCGTCATCAAGGCCTGGTGTGCAGACCACGACGACAACAGCCCGCCAGCTGAAAGAGAGGTAGCGTTGTCCAACTCGCCAGAGGAGGAAGCCACGGACATAGACCTGTTCGCCGGCATCCCCGTCCGCGACTACGCAGAAGCCGTCGTTTGGTATGAGCGGCTTCTGGGAGCCCCGCCAGCATTCCTGCCCAACGATACCGAGGCGGTGTGGGAGCTCGCCGAGCACCGGTATGTATTCATCGAGGTCCGACCCGAGCATGCAGGGCACGCGATGCACACCGTCTTCCTCGGCGACTTTGACACCCGCATCTCGCAGATTGCCGAACGCGGACTCGAGCCGGCCGTGCGCGAAACCTACGACAACGGGGTCCGCAAGGCGACCTTCCGCGACCCGGACGGCAACGAGATCGGGTTCGGTGGTGCACCAGTCTGACTGATCCGACACCAGTTCGCGCCCGCCTCCAGGAGGCTCCCTCGCAATTGAAGCCACGTCCAGCTCCTTTGCACGGCGTCGCAGCACGGGTACGATCGCCCGGACGGACGGATAAGGCAGCGCGGGGAGCGTGATGGCATGACGACCACGTACAGGTACCCAGTGGAAATCCTGCACCTGCTGGTGTCCTCGGGGCACGCCTACTTCGGCCGTTCGAAGGACGGCGCCGCCAGCGTCCCCACGTCGGATCCCGACCGGGTCGAGGTAGTGGCAGGCAAAGGAATTGTGGGCGACAGGTTCTTCGGCAAGGCAGCGCATATGGATGCTGCTGTTACGCTGATGGCCGTCGAATCTCTCGAAGCGATCGCGGCTGAGCTCGGCGTTCCGCCGTTTGACCCGCTCCTGGCCCGGCGCAACGTGGTCCTGCGCGGCGCCCACCTGGCTCCGCTGATCGGCGAGGAATTCGCTTTGGAATCCCGTGGCGAAATCGTGCAGCTGCGCGGCGGACGGCACGCTCATCCCTGCGTTTGGATGGACCGCATGCTCGCTCCGGGCGCCCACGCTGCCATGCGCGGACGAGGAGGCCTGCGCTGCCAGCCGCTATCGGACGGGTTCCTTAACCGTGGACCTGCAATGCTGCTCAGCCCGGTCCCGCTCCAGCCCGAACTAGCCGGTGTGGCTGCACGGTTGAGGCCAGGGCGGTTGCCGTAGCAACCCGGCACTGGCTGGTGCACGATACACCCGCTGATATGTTGAGATCGAGGCGATAGTCGAAGGAGCCGAAATTGCAGACAGCCCCACTTGCGTGCAGGTCGAGTCAGCCGGGATAACCCATTCGGGCGCTGATGCGCAGCGCGGACTGCTTAAGATCCTCGATCAAACCAGGTGTTTCTTCGGGCGTAAATCGGAATGAGGGACCGGAAATGCTGAGCGCGCCCGCAACAGAGCCGGTATGGTCGTGAACCGGCACGGCAATGCCATTTAGGCCAATTTCGAACTCTTCGTGGACGATGGAGTAACCGGCAGCAGCTATCTCCACAAGCGACTTTTCCAGTTCGCTGCGTGATGTAACGGTTTTCGCTGTTCTGGCTGGAAGACCGGTTTCCCTGAGGATCTCCTCTCGCCTGTCGGCCGACAAACCAGCCAACAAGACTTTTCCGCTCGAGGTGGCATGAAGTGGGGTCAGCCTTCCAACCCAGTTTGTGGTGGCCAGCGACGAGGGGCCCATTGCTTGGTCCACATTGACGGCATACCGCGACCGAAGCACGGCTAGGTTGACCGTTTCCTGGAACCGCTCGGCGAGTTCCTCGAGGATTGGTCCGGCCTCCTTGACGAGGCTTAACCTGCGGGGTATCGAATTGGCTAGTCGAAGGACTGTGAACCCGAGCTGATATTTACCGCGTTCTCGGTTCTGGTTGACCATGCCCCGCGCGTCCAAGGCGGCGAGCAAACGAGAGGCGGTGGACTTGTGGACGCCCATTTCGCGTGCAATTTCAATTACTCCGGCACTACCAGCGCGGGCCAGGATATCCAGAACTGTGATGGCCCGGTCCACGGATTGCACGCCGCCGGCAGAGGCACCCGTGTGTTCGAAAGGAACCTGTCGCGATGTATTCGAACGCTCCATGGTGGCCAATCCTATACGGCGTGCAAGAGGCTGAAGTTCAATACTCATAAGGCGACGGTTCGAAAACCAATGTTTCCGCTTGCTGAGTCTGCGGTGTTATAGCTCCGCGCAGCAACGCGGTATCTGTTGCAATAGGAGTCATGGCAGAGGTATGAGCCGCCGCGCATAACGCGTCCCATGCCAATCGTCGGGCCCTGCGGATCAGCAGTAGGTGAATTTCGATAGTACTTGGGAAGGAACCAGTCCGAGCACCACTCCCAAACATTTCCACTGACCTCGTACAGTCCGAACCCGTTACTCGGGAATTGCCGCACGGGTGCAGTGGTGAGGAAACCGTCGTCTTGGGTGTTGCGTGCGGGAAATTCGCCTTGCCAGATGTTGCACAGATGCTGACCATCGATCTGAAGCTCGTTTCCCCAGGGGTAACGGCGCCCTTCCAAACCGCCCCGGGCGGCATATTCCCATTCCGCTTCAGTAGGCAACCTGCAGTCCGCCCAGTGGCAGTACGAGATTGCATCGTTCCACGAAACCTGAACAACGGGATGATCAGGTATGTCCTCCCAAGTGCTTTTCGGTCCGGCGGGATGCGCCCAGTCGGCACCGCGCACTACGTGCCACCAAGGAGTACCGGTTGCCGTTCCCTGAATATCGGCAGGGTCCGCCTTGGTGGCAAGGTGGAAGACTGCAGAGAATCCGAATATTTCTGATTCAGTGCGATAGCCGGTAGCGGTGACAAATTCGGCAAACTGAGCATTGGTGACCGTAGTGGCATCAATCGAATAGCTACTCAATTCCACACGATGTAGCGGTGTCTCACCGTCGGTGGCATAGCCTTCATCGAAATGATCTCCCATGAGGAAGGTACCTGCTGAAATGTGGGCTTCAGCGCGGACGTGCCCCCGCGCGCGGCCCAGGGCTGCGGGCTGGCGCAGAGGCGTCGCTTCCGCAGACCCTCTTGATGGGCCGCAACAGTTACTCAATGTGGACTACCTTTCTATCCGGTCCTGCGGTGAGTTCAGTTATTGCTGGGATAAACCGAACAGGACCAGCCCATTGCTCATTAAACAGCTCCGGACGTTCTTGGAGGTAAGCGGCCGTCTGTCACCTCCAAGAACGCCGGGCTCAGATGCTATTGGTGCGCTAGCAGCAGCCGTTGACGATCTGTTGCGTCCATGTGCCCATCCGGAACATCACTGTCCAGATCGATGCGCACAGTATGAATAGTGCCGGTGAAGGAATTATCCAAGGGCTCGTAGTCATCCGTCACGGGTGTGCCTCTGTCGATGCCGATATTGAGTGTTTCGTCGAAGGAGAAATAGTAGGCCGTGGTCCTTTCTACACGTCCGTGGCCGATATTTCTGCCGTCAACACCAAGCCGAACCTCGCCGCCCAAACCGATGCCGTCGCCGTCGTAGTCGAATTCGAACAGCAGCTTCTGGCTCCCAGGCTGTAACTGCTCGCGTGAACGGATCGTATAGAGGTGGCGGCCGTAACAGTTATAGGCATAATTCAAGTAACCGTTCAGGACATACAGCGACCAACCGCCGAAACGTCCTCCTTGGGCAATGATCACCCCTTCAGCCCCGGATTCCGGAATGTCTACATGAGCGGTGATCCGGTGTGACCGGTTTTTTACATTCGGTGCCGTCTCCTCTGTAAAGCGTCCCATTCCGGCGCGATAGGTAACGGACTGCCGGCCGGCGAATACATCTATACGACCAGCGACTTGTGGATTCTCCCGTTCAGTGACGCGGTCGTCCAGGGGAAACACCTTGTATTTGCTGGCTTCAATGAGGAAAAGCTGTTGGAGTTCCCGGAGTTTCTCGGGATAGAGGTGGGCGACATTATGTGCCTGCGTCCAGTCGATCGTGGTGTCGTACAGCTCCCAAACATCGTCTTCGAATGATGGCAGCCCCTCGGGCACCATCAGCCACGGGGTGCCATGGCGAGTGACCGCGGTCCAGCCCTCGTGATAGATGCTCCTGTTGCCGCACATTTCGAAATATTGGGTACGGCGGCGATCCGGCGCAGCCTGATCGTTGAAGGTGTAGACCATGCTGGTGCCTTCTATCGGCTGCTGGGTGACGCCGTTGACCATGACCGGATGCGGCACCCCTGCAGCTTCGAAGATCGTGGGGGCGATATCGATGACATGGTGCCACTGATGACGGATATCGCCTCCACCCCTGATGCCGTTGCCCCAGTGCATGATCATGCCGTCGCGCGTCCCGCCGTAGTGGGAAGCCACCTGCTTGGTCCACTGGTAGGGAGTGTTCATCGCCAGCGCCCAACCAACAGGATAAATAGCGTACGTGCTGGCATCGCCGAGGGATTCCATTTCTGCAGCCATGACCTCAGTACTGTCGGCGAAACCGTGGCCTACAAGATGTTCCCTGGTGGTTCCTTCAATGCCGCCTTCTCCTGAGGCGCCGTTGTCGCCCAGAATATAGATGAACAACGTGTTGTCCAGCTCGCCGATGTCGTCCAATGCATCAACGAAGCGGCCGACCTGCGCGTCCGTATGCTCGGCAAAGGCCGCGTATGTTTCCATGAAGCCGCAGGCAACCGCACGCTCGGTTTCGTCCAGTTCCTCCCACTCCGGGACAACCTCCGCCCAAGGGGAAAGATCGGCAGACTCGGGCACAATGCCCAACTCCTTTTGCCTGGCCAGAGTCTCTTCGCGTTGTACGTTCCAGCCTTGGTCGAAGCGGCCCCGATATTTGGCCTTCCAATCCTTGCCCACGTGGAATGGGCCATGGGTGGCGCCGAAGGCGATGTACGTGAAGAACGGTTTGTCGGGTGTGAGGGTTTTCTGTGTTTGGACCCAGTCAATGGCGTTATCGACGAGGTCTTCGGAGAGGTGGTAGCCCTCTTCTGGCCGGCGGGCAGGTTCCACCGGTGTTGTTCCATCGAACAACTGCGGGTACCAGTGATTCATCTCCGCGCCCATGAAGCCGTAAAACTTATCGAAGCCCTCGCCTGTAGGCCAGCGGTCGAAGGGACCGGAAGCGCAAACTTCCCGTGGAGGAGTCTGGTGCCATTTACCGAACGCAGCTGTGCTGTACCCGTTACCGCTCAGGGTCTGGGCGATGGTGGCGGCGCTGGGGGGCCGGAACCCTGTGTAACCAGGAGCCGACGTCGTCATCTCCGTTGTAACGCCCATGCCCACGGAATGATGGTTGCGGCCGGTCATCAGGGCCTGCCGGGTCGGGGAGCAAAGAGCTGTCACATGGAATCGGCTGTACCGCAATCCTCCACCGGAAAGACGCTCTGCCGTAGGCATCTCACACGGCCCCCCGAAGGCGCTCGAAGCCCCGAAGCCCATGTCGTCAATGAGGACAAGGACTACATTGGGGGCGTTCTCGGGAGGTCGCAGTGCCTCAACCGGCGTGAATGCGGCATTCTGTCCCTGGATGCCCATTGATGTAGGGACAGGGTTCGTCCTCACCGGGATGGGAAGTATCTCTCGGATTCTTGAATCCATTCGTCTTGCTCCGTTCTTTTGAATGAGGGGGTCAGGAAGGGCGGATGAAGCCGTTTTCGATCATCCAATCCGCGGCGACTTCTGCCGGTTCCTGGCCATCCACGTCCACCTTTCGGTTTAGCTCCTGCATGGTCTCTGTCGTGATTTCGGCTGAAATGCTGTCGAAGATGTCCCGCAGCTGCGGGTATTGCTGCAGCGTTTCGGTATTGATGATGGCCGAGGCGTTGTAGGCCGGGAAAAACTTGCGGTCATCTTCGAGCACATTCAGGTTCAGCGCCAGGATCCGTCCGTCCGAGCCGAAGACTTCACCGAAATTGCATTGCCCTCGCGCTGTCGCCTCATAAATGGCGCCGGTGTCGAGGATGGCGATGTTGGAATTGGAAACTCCGGCCGGCGTTCCTCGCTCGATGCCATAGTGCTTCAGCATTGGCGTTAGCCCGTCTGCCCGTGAATTAAACTCCGATTCGACGCAGAAGGTGCGCTCCTCGACAGGCAACTCCGCGATCTCGGACAGTGTGGAGATGCCCCCCAGCTCTTCTTGCACTTCCTCGCTGACTGCGATCGCATACGTATTGTTCAATCCCGACGGCTCCAGCCACGTCAGCCCGTTCGTCAGCTCAGCGTCGCGGACGGCTTCCCATTGTTCTGTCTGGTCAGCGAGGCCTCGGTCCTGGCCAAGGTAGGTCAACCAGGCCGCTCCCGTATAGTCCCAGTGGATCTGGGCCTGGCCGGAGAGCATGAGTTTGCGCACGGGAACACTCCCTGGAAGGCCGCTCATGTCCCTAACTTCAAAGCCAGCGGCACGCGCAGCCAGCACGGCGATCTTTGCCAGTATGAGCTGTTCGGTGAAGTTCTTGCCGGTAATGGTTAAGGATGCGCCCTTGGGCAGGTCCAGCTCCTGGATTGATCCCGGCGCCACCTCGGGGACGTAGGACGTGGCGGGCTGGAGGCCGCAACCAGCCACCGACAGTGTCGCCACGGCGGCCAGGAGTCTGATGGCGTGTTGTCCGCGTCGTTCTCTTTTCATGTATCAGATTCCCTTCGGACGCGCGAAGTGTTCGACGATTCCGCCCAGCCAGTCCAGAAAGAGTGCCAACAGGGCTGTAAGTAAGGCGCCGGCGGCAAGCACCTTGGGTAGGTAGAGGTTGACTCCGGTTGTGATGAGCAGACCGAGGCCGCCGCCGTTGACGAAAGCGGCCAGTGCCGCAGTTCCCACTAGGAGAACGAGGGCCGTGCGGATCCCGGCCAACATCACGGGAACGGCCAAAGGCAGCTCGACTTTGAACAAGACCGCTGCGGCGCTCATTCCGACGCCTCGGCCGGCCTCCACAAGCCGTGGATCCACTCCGTCGAGGCCAACCATGGTGTTGCGCAGGACTGGTAGAAGCGCATACAGGATGAGCGCAACGGTGGCCGCGGCTTGCGAGAACCCTAGCCAGAACGCCAGAAGAACGATCAGCCCGATGGCCGGTGCTGCCTGGCCGACGTTGACTAGGGCAAGGACCGGGCCGGTCAAGCGCCTGAATGGGCGTCTGGTCAGGATGACGCCGAGAGGAATGGCGATGACGAGAACGATGGCTGCGGCGGAGAACGTGAGAAAAAGGTGTTCTGCGGTATAGCCCCACAAAGCAGAGGGGTTCAACGTGGCCGATTCCGTGGGGGTGAGTTCGACTGTCAGCAGCCAAGTGGTGAATAGGCCCAACAGCGTAAGAATCGCCGCGAGCTGGATGACCAAACCGCGCGCGGACTTCGAGCGTCCCGGTGCATCCGTCCTGGTCTCTGCAGCGGCTGTGACGCTCACAGGCGTGCTCCGGCGGCTGCTGTTGTCGGAACAGACCCGGTATTTGTGCCAACTGGCGCGTCGGCAGGCACCGAATTGGCGACTTGCTGACGAATGGCGGTGATCGCGCGCATCACGGTTTCGACGTCAATAATGCCTAGGAACTTGTCCCGCGGGCCGGTCACCACTGCTGCACCTTCGCCGCAGACGAGCATGGTGTCCAACGCATCGTTCAAGGTGGCACGGTTGCCGACGACCGGCAGTTTGGGGTCAGTGAGTCCATCTATGACATTGAGGCGGGAGAGTTGGCGGCGTGAAAGCCATTGGACAGGGCGGTCGCGGTCATCGAGTACGACGACGTGGTGCTCCCCTGCACGTTCCATTCGGGCGATGACTTCCTGGGCCCGGTCGCCCGACCGGGCGGTGATTCCCGGAAGCAGATCCACGTCACCGACGCGGCTAAGTGTCAGTTGTTTCAGCCCGGCACAGGATCCGATGAATCCTTCGACGAATTCATTCGCCGGTTCGGCGAGGATACGTTCGGGAGTGTCGTATTGGACGATTTCCGCCCGTTCCGAGAAGACAACAATCCAGTCGCCGAGCTTTACGGCCTCATCGAAGTCGTGTGTGACGCACACGATGGTCTTATGCAGTTCGCTCTGGATGTGTATTAGTTCATCCTGCAGCCGCTGGCGCGTGATTGGATCCACGGCGCCGAAGGGCTCGTCCATTAGGAGCACTGGCGGATCAGCGGCCAAGGCCCGCGCAACGCCAACGCGCTGCTGTTGGCCGCCGGACAGCTCTTTCGGGTAGCGGTCCCGGTAGATGGCCGGATCCAGCGAAACCAAATCCAGCAGTTCATCGACCCTATTGGAAATACGTTGCTTGTCCCAGCCCAGCATCTTGGGAACCAGCCCAATGTTCTTGGCCACGCTCATGTGCGGAAATAGGCCCCCGGCTTGGACAACATATCCGATCCGGCGACGCAGCTCGTCTCCGTCGATATCAGTGACGTCGTCGTCACCAAGAATGATGCGTCCCTCGCTTGGCTCAATGAGGCGATTGATCATCTTTAGCGTTGTGGTCTTGCCACAACCGGACGGGCCAACAAACATGACCGTCTTGCCCGCGGGGATTTCCAAAGTAATGCCATCAACTGCCGGCGCTTTTTGACCGGGGTAACGCTTGGTTACCCGATCAATAAGTATTCCAGCGCCGCGGTCACTGGCGGAACCCTCTCTATGGGTCCCTTGGCTTGAGGTGGAGATTGTATTAGACACGAATACCTCTCGAGATAGTCAGACGGCCTAGGCCGATGAATCCAAGGTCAAGAATCAGCGCCAAAATAATGACTGCCACAACTCCGGTGACAACCGAGCTGAGGGAGTTTGCCCCGCCAAGACGGGCCAGCCCGGAGAAGATGAACCCGCCCAAGCCCGGACCGAGGGCGAACGCAGCAATGGCCGCGACTCCCATCACCATCTGCGCGGATACCCGCACGCCGGCCAAAATAACGGGCCAGGCCAGCGGCAATTCGACCCGCAGCAAAGTTTTGATGCGGCTCATTCCCACTCCACGCGCGGATTCCACAAGTGCAGGGCTTACGCCGCTTAGCCCAACCACGGCGTTTCTAAGGACAGGCAAAGCGGCGAAGAATGTGATGACGATGACGGCCGGGGCCACGCCGAAACCGAACGGAACGATAAGGATCCCTATCAAGGCGAAGGACGGAATGGTTAGGCCTACGGCAGATACGGCGTTGGCGACGGAAGCCAAAGTCCCGTTGCGATAAACGAGCGCAGCAAGAACGACGGCGATGACGCTGGCTAAAACGACGCACTGCACTACAAGGCTGAAATGCTGCCAGGAGGAGAAAAGAACCTGTTCCCAGCGGTCGGCAATAAAGTTCAACAAGTTAAATGTCCTCCGAAACCGGTTGGATCAAAACGAAGCTGTTGCCACATGTGCAATTCATTTCACTATGCGGACCAGACTCCGGGATAGACGCCTGCAGTGTCAATACCTGATCGGCCAAGAACGCGAAAATCATCGAACGAACCGGAATGTGACGCACCCCACCACGGCAAGCTGGTCCTCCCATACCTCGAGCCAGCTTGATAATCAAGCTTTTCTGCGAGGCAGTTCATGATCGAACCGAAGACCCTGTATATGACGTCGCGAGCGCACCGACAGTCGATGAATGATCAGACTCGAGGTGGCTGTGCGCGAAACCTATGAAACGGTGCGCGCAATTGAAGCCCCGCAGAATCCTGCGGGGCTTCAATGCTCTGTACAGTATTTCGGCTACGGGGCGCGGTCGCTGGCCGGCTCTTCCACTTCGGACTTGTCGAGGAAAGCCTTCACTTCGGAGTCATCGGACTTCGTCCAAGTCTCGGCCCCGGCGTCCTGGTCCTCCCTGCGGGGTTCCGGCGTGCGTGCGGTTTCCTTTCTGAAGCCCCAACCGAAATCCTTATTCGAGGCGTAGCACATCACGAACCTCCTCTATCTCGGTCCCTTAATCGTCCTCCGGTCAGCGGTGGAAGCCAAGTGTCGGATCATCATCATTGGCACTGGACGGCGAGGCGAGCACCTCAATTCACTCATCCGGAGTTTTCGCAATAGTCTGGCCGAATGGATACAAGCACCGTGAAGCCCGGCGAACGGGTCGACAGGCAGGCGCGCATTCTCGAGGCCGCCATGGACCTGCTGTCGCGCCATGGCATCTCGGGCGTCAACATGCGTGCCGTCGCGCGTGAAGCAGGTGTCGCGCTGGGGCTTGTGAACTACTACTACGAAGACAAGACGAGCCTGATCCGGGCTGCATTGAAACGCGTTGACGAGCATGACATTGCGCTGGTCAAAGCCGATTCCGCATCGCCGCCAAAGGAGCGGCTCCTTGAGGCACTTCGGCGCGTAGCCGATCCGGAACTGCTGACCACACCATACTTGTCGCTGCGCCTCCACTTATGGGCGCTAGCGCAGGCCAATGAAGACTTCGCTGTCATAAACGACGCAGCATTCGAGCGGTACGTCGACGGCCTCGCTGGGTTGATCGGGAACGCCAGGCCTGAACTGTCACCTGAGGAATGCCGGAAGCGGGCAGATGACATTGTGGTAATCCAAAATGGAATGTGGATAACGGCACTCCTTGGCTTGGACCGCGCGTCCACCGAGAGAAGCATTAGCCGCACAGAAGAGATCGCCTTCGCCCCGTAACAAAACTCGAGCAGCTTCTCGGGGACGAGACGTCAGTAGTGCGACTGCATCCCGGCGATAGAAGGTCTCACCGCACTCTGATCAGCCTCTTCTTACAGCAGCCGGTCCTCCGGCCTAAATTTTCTTGAACATTCGTTCAAAGATAGTCTTGAACAGATGTTCAAACTCGACTACTGTGCACGATATGATCCGCATCACATCAACTGGAGTCCGCCTCATTGAAGCGGCGGCTTGGCTGGTCCCTTTCTCCAACCTGGGGAAAGCTCAACCCGGACCCTGTTCGGGAGCCATGCCTTGAGTGATGTTGCTCTATTAGACCAGTGATTCTGACCACCTTTTGGATGTGCTAAGCGCGCGCAGACGGACTGTTTCCGGCTGTTGCTAGCGTCAGATTCCGCCCCTGATGGGGCCTGACTATCACTGAGACCGCGACCAGCACAAACTATTGATGCGAGGTACGAGACCGACATGAGCACGCCTCCCGAAATCGTCGAGCCCAAGCTCGACGACGGAAACAACAAGCGCCCAGCACCAGACACCGTCCCGCCTTCGAGCAAAACCCCGCCTGATCCCACACCGCGGACACGGGTGAACAAGACCGTCTTTATCGGCTCGGCGGCCGGTGTCCTCGGCATCGCGCTGTGGGCCATCCTGGACCGCGCATCGACAGATGCCGTGATCGGTACGGCCGTGACGTGGGTGGGCGAGACGTTCGGCTGGTGGTACTCCCTGATCGTCGTCGCAGTGCTCGCGTTCGTCCTCTTTGTGGCTGTATCCAGAGTCGGAAGAACCCGCCTCGGGCCGGACCACTCGCGCCCGACGTTCAACATGTTCACGTGGACGGCGATGCTCTTCGCCGCCGGCATCGGGATCGACCTGATGTTCTTCTCGGTGTCGGAGCCCGTGACACAGTTCCTGGCTCCGCCGGGAGGCGAAGCTTCCACTGTTGAGGCAGCCCGGCAGGCCATGGTCTGGACGTTGTTCCACTACGGCATCCTGGGCTGGGGCCTCTATGCCCTGATGGGCCTGGCGCTCGGCTACTTCGCTTACCGGCACAACCTGCCGCTCAGCATCCGCTCCGCGCTCTACCCCATCCTGGGCAAGCGGATCCACGGACCGCTGGGGCACGCCGTCGATATTGCCGCCTTGCTCGGTGCGATCTTCGGCATCGCTACCAGCCTGGGCATCGGCGTCGCACAGCTCAACTACGGACTGAGCTTCCAGTTCGGAATCCCCGAGAACACCCTCGTGCAGATCGCCCTGATCGCCGTCGCTGTGGTGATGGCGACCGTCTCTGTGCTCACCGGCGTCGAAAAGGGCATCCGCCGGCTGTCGGAGCTCAACATCATTCTGGCCATCGCGCTGATGATCTTCATCCTCGTCACCGGGTCCACGCGTTTCCTCTTCGACGGCATCGTGACCAACATCGGCGACACCCTGTCCCGGTTCCCGTCGATGGCGCTGAATACCTTCGCCTACGACCGGCCAGATGAGTGGCTCAACGGCTGGACGCTGTTCTTCTGGGCCTGGTGGATCGCCTGGGCTCCCTTCGTGGGACTGTTCCTGGCGCGCATTTCCCGCGGCCGCACGCTGCGCGAGTTCGTCTTCGGAGTGCTGGTGGTGCCGTTCGGCTTCATCCTGCTGTGGATCTCGATCTTCGGCAACAGCGCCCTCGAGATCGTGATGGGCGGCAACGCCGAGTTCGGCGAAATGGCGATGAGCAACCCGGAGCGCGCCTTCTACGGACTGCTCGAGCAGTATCCGATGGCTCCGCTCAGCGCGGCCGTGGCCACCTTCACCGGACTGCTGTTCTACGTCACGAGTGCAGATTCCGGCGCCCTCGTGATGGCCAACTTCAGCTCGCACCTGAAGGATGCGGACTCGGACAGCCCCAAGTGGCTGCGTGTCTTCTGGGCCGTGGCCACCGGCCTCCTGACGTTGGGCATGCTCCTGGTGGGCGGGGTCCCCACGCTGCAGAGCGCCACCGTGATCATGGGGCTGCCGTTCTCCGTGGTGCTGGTCTTCATCATGCTGGGCCTCTACAAGGCGCTGCGGCTGGAAACTGCACTGGTGGACAGCTACCAGACAAGCCTGCACTCCGTGCTCAATTCGCGCACGAACGTCCCGGGAGGCGCGGACAGCCGCCGGGGTTGGCGCCAGCGTCTGGCCCGGGCCATGAACTATCCCCGGCACCCTCAGGTCCAGAACTTCGTCTCCACGGTCGCGGTTCCCGCGCTGAACGAGGTGTGCGAGGATCTGCGTGCCCGCGGGCTGAAGGCGACGCTAGAAACCAGCACGGTGGAGGCTTTCGGAATCGATACCGCGGACCTGTGCGTGGAGCTCGACGGCGAGCGCACCTTCAAGTACCAGATCTACCCGGTCCAGCGGAACGTCCCGTCCCACGCCCTGTCCAGTGCCGCCGGCGGGAGGTACTACCGGATCGAGGTGTTCTCGCTTGAGGGCAGCCACGGCTACGACCTCATGGGCTACAGCAAGGACGAGGTTATCGCGGACGTCCTGGACCACTACGAAGTGCACCTCGAGTTCCTGCAACAGCACTGCGACACCTTGCACTACAGCACCGTCGCCGAAAATGTCCCGCCCAAGGCGGACTGGGAAACCGACTACACCACGGTCGACGAATCCGTCGCCGCACCTACAAAGGAGACAACATGACCGATACCGCCTCCACCCTGCTCATCAACGGCGCCTGGGAGCCGGCCGCGTCCGGCGCGGTGCGGGAGATCCGCAACCCGGCCGACGGCGAACTGGTCGCCACGGTGTCCGAGGCCGGCCGGGAAGACGCCGAACGCGCCATCGCCGCGGCCCGTGCCGCTTTCGATTCCGGCGTCTGGGCCTCCATCCCGGCACCTGAGCGCGGCGCCTTCCTGCTCAAGGTCGCAGCCGGCCTGCGCGAAAGCCGCGAGAAGTTCGCCCGCGCCGAGTCGCTGGACACCGGCAAGCGCATGGTCGAGAGCCGAATCGACATGGACGACATTGCCGCCTGCTTCGAGTATTTCGGCAGGCTCGCCGGGCAGGACGCGGGCCGCGTGGTCGATGCCGGAGACCCCGCCGTCGTTAGCCGTATTGTCCACGAGCCGGTGGGCGTTTGCGGCCTGATCACGCCGTGGAACTATCCGCTGCTGCAGGCCGCGTGGAAGATCGCGCCCGCGCTGGCCGCCGGCTGCACATTTGTGCTCAAGCCCTCCGAGCTCACCCCGTCCACGGCCATCCTGACCATGCAGCTGCTCCAGGACCTCGGCCTGCCGGACGGCGTCGCCAACCTCGTCACCGGCCCCGGCGCGGAGGCGGGCGCACCGCTATCGGAACATCCCGACGTCGACCTTGTCTCCTTCACCGGCGGCCTGGAGACGGGCAAGCGCATCGCCGCCGCCGCGGCCGGCACCGTCAAGAAGGTGGCCCTGGAGCTCGGCGGCAAGAACCCCAACGTGGTGTTCGCCGACGCGGACTTCGATGCCGCCGTCGATAATGCGCTGAACGGCGCCTTTGTGCACTCCGGGCAGGTCTGCTCTGCGGGGGCCCGGCTGGTGGTCGAGGAATCGATCGCCGAGCGCTTCGTCGACGAGCTGGTCCGCCGCGCCGAGGGCATTCGCCTCGGCGGCCCCTTCGACGAGGCCGCGGAGACCGGGCCGCTGATTTCCGCGGCACACCGCGAGAAGGTGGACGCGTACGTCCAGCGCGGAGTGCAGGAGGGCGCGCGGCTGCGCTGCGGCGGTGCTGCCCCCGCGGGCGAGAAGTACGACGGCGGGTTCTACTACCAGCCGACCGTCCTGGACCGCGTGGGAAGGGGAATGTCCGTTGTCGTCGATGAAGCCTTCGGCCCGGTGGTGACGGTCGAGACCTTCCGCACCGAGGACGAGGCCGTGGCCACCGCCAACGACACGATCTACGGCCTGGCCGGCGCGGTCTGGACGCAGGACGCCGGCAAGGCGCAGCGCGTGGCCGGCCGGCTGCGCCACGGCACCGTCTGGATCAACGACTTCCACCCCTACCTGCCGCAGGCCGAATGGGGCGGCTTCGGCCAGTCCGGCGTCGGCCGCGAGCTGGGCCCCACCGGCCTGGCCGAGTACCAGGAAGCCAAGCACATTTACCAGAACACCAGCCCGCAGGTAACCGGCTGGTTCGCTGACCACGGCAAGGAGAACTAAATGCACCTCGACAACATCGACAACCTGATGGACCGGGAGTTTGACTACATCGTGATCGGCGGCGGATCCGCCGGCGCCGCCGTCGCCGCCCGGCTTAGCGAAGACCCCGAAGTGACCGTGGCGCTGGTCGAGGCCGGCCCCGACGACCGCAGCATCCCCGAGGTCCTGCAGCTGGACCGCTGGATGGAACTGCTCGAATCCGGCTACGACTGGGACTACCCCATCGAGCCGCAGGAGAACGGCAACTCCTTCATGCGGCACTCCCGCGCGAAGGTCATGGGCGGCTGCTCCAGCCACAACTCCTGCATCGCCTTCTGGGCCCCGCGCGAGGACCTGGACGAATGGGAAGCCAAGTACGGCGCCACCGGCTGGAACGCGGCGAACGCCTGGTCCCTGTACCAGCGGCTGGAAACCAATGAGGACGCCGGACCGGATGCCCCGCACCACGGCGACTCTGGCCCCGTCCACGTCATGAACGTCCCGCCGGCTGACCCGGCCGGCGTCGCCCTGCTGGACGCCTGCGAGCAGTCCGGCATCCCGCGGGCCAAGTTCAACAACGGCACCACCGTGGTCAACGGCGCCAACTTCTTCCAGATCAACCGCCGCGCGGACGGCACGCGCTCCTCCAGCTCCGTCTCCTACATCCACCCGATCATGGAACGCGACAACTTCACCCTGCTGACCGGCCTGCGCGCCCGCCAACTGGTGTTCGACGCCGAGAAGCGCTGCACCGGCGTCGATGTTGTGGATTCAGCCTTCGGGCGGACGCACCGGCTCACAGCCCGGCAGGAAGTCATCGTCTCCACCGGCGCCATCGATACGCCGAAACTGCTGATGCTCTCCGGCATCGGCCCCGCCGCCCACCTCGCCGAACACGGCATCGACGTCCTGGTCGACTCCCCCGGCGTCGGCGAACACCTGCAGGACCACCCCGAAGGCGTCGTCCAGTTCGAGGCCAAGCAGCCCATGGTCCAAACCTCCACCCAGTGGTGGGAGATCGGCATCTTCACGCCCACGGAGGAGGGCCTGGACCGCCCGGACCTGATGATGCACTACGGCGCCGTGCCCTTCGACATGAACACTCTGCGCCATGGCTACCCCACCACGGAGAACGGCTTCAGCCTCACCCCGAACGTCACGCACGCCCGCTCCCGCGGCACCGTCCGGCTGCGCAGCCGCGACTTCCGCGACAAGCCCATGGTGGACCCGCGCTACTTCACCGACCCCGAAGGCCACGACATGCGCGTCATGGTCGCCGGCATCCGCAAGGCCCGCGAAATCGCCGCCCAGCCCGCCATGGCCGAATGGGCCGGCCGCGAGCTGTCCCCCGGGATCGAGGCACAGACCGACGAGGAACTCCAGGACTACATCCGCAAGACGCACAACACCGTCTACCACCCCGTCGGCACCGTGCGCATGGGCCCGTCCGAGGACGCAATGTCGCCGCTCGACCCCGAGCTGTGCGTCAAGGGCGTCACCGGCCTGCGCGTCGCCGACGCCTCGGTCATGCCCGAACACGTCACGGTCAACCCCAACCTCACCGTCATGATGATCGGCGAGCGCTGCGCCGACCTCATCCGCACCAGCCAAACCATCCAAACAACGACGGCGGACGCGAACCTCAGCGCGTCCCTCGTCTAGAAAGTTCCCGGCACGTACGCCAACTGGCGGCCGCCCCGTCGTCGGGGTGGCCGCCAGTTTCAGTGCGCTGTTGGGGTTAGTGCTCCGCTTCTGCGGCAGCCTTCTTGGCGTTTTTCTCGGCGTTCTTCTCGGCGCGCAGAGTCTCCGTCTCGTGCTGTTCCTCGGCTTTTTCCTGGTGGATGACCTCCGCAAGGAGCTTCTCCATCTCCTTTGCCACGCCGGCGGCTGAAGCCGGGTTCTGGCCGGTCACCAGCCGGTCGTCGACCACGACCTTCTCCTCAAAGACATCAGCGGAGACGTGGGTCGCCCCCTGTTCCTCAAGTCGGTCTGCCAAAAAGAACGGGATGACCTTGTCCTTCCCTGCGGCGACCTCCTCCTCGTTGGTGAAGGCCGCCACCCTCCGGCCCTCGACGAGGCGAAGCCCGTTCTCCAATTCCACGTTCAGCAGGCCGGCCGGGCCGTGGCAGACAGCTCCCACCACGCCGCCGGCGTCGTAGACGCTGGCCACCAGATTCCGCAAGCCTTCGCTATCCGGGAAATCCCACATGGTGCCGTGACCTCCCACGAGGTAAACGGCGTCGTATTGACCGGGATCAACAACGTCAACCCGGGCAGTGTTGTAAAGCCCAGCGCGCGTGACCTCGTCCTTCGTGAAGGCAACCTGGATAGGATCTTCCGAGTCCACCTCATCGCTCGGGGGCTGGCCACCCTGGATGGACGCGAAGTCGACGAAATGCCCGGAATCCTTGAAGACCTTCCAGGGATGTGCAGCCTCGGCCACGTTGTAGCCGGTCTTCTCGCCCGTATCGCCGATCTCGGAAACGCTGGTCAGTACCATGAGGATTTTCTTCATGAAGTGCTCCTATCGTCTAAATTCCACCCTACGCCTGCCCAGATTCAGGTCCTCCCTATGTCGTAGAACCGTACGAATTCGTCCGCGCGCGATGACTGGAAGCCCACGGCTGGTAACTGGTCCCCCGTTCCTCGCTACTGCGGAGAGGGCGTCTAGCTCGTTCCCGGTTCGAGCCGCGCAAGCACATAGCGCAACGGCGGCCACGTCGTTCGCCCTTTCCTCGTGTGGGCGTAGGCGCGTAGCCGGACTTCGGGTTCGGCGAGCCTGATGATTACGACGCCGGGCGGCGTCTTCCTGTCCGCGGGCAGCAGCCCGACGCCCAGGCCGGCAAGGATGAGGTCCTCGACGAGATCGAGGCTGTCTGCTTCATGGCGGAGGCGGGGTTCGAAGCCGGCGAGGGAGCCGATGGACCGCAACACAACCTCGTCAGCACCGACCTGCGCGTCGCCGACGCCTCGGTCATGCCCGAACACGTCACGGTCAACCCCGACCTCACCGTCATGATGATCGGCGAGCGCTGTGCCGACCTCATCCGCGCCAGCCAACCCATCCAAACAACGACGGCGGACGCGAATCTCAGCGCGTCCCTCGTCTAACCATTAGTGGCGGAAGCGTTCGTGCTTCCGCCACCAACAACGGATGGTTTTCAGAACGAGCAGGCAGGGCCGCGGCGTGCTGCCACGACTAGTCAGCTGAGGAAGCGGGCGAACATCCGGTACATGAAGTCGGTCCCTTGCTGGAGCGCCTCAACGTAGATTCGCTCGTCGTTGCCGTGCATCGCAATGAGCTGCTCGTTGTTGAGCACGTACGGGTAGACCCCGTAGCCAGGGATGCCGCGCTGACGCCATGGTGCCAGGCTGGTGCCCGCCTCAAACAGGGCCGGCGCGAAGACAGCATCTGGATACGTCTCGGTGGCGGCTTCGGAAATGGCACCATACAACGGCGTGTCGATGTCCGCAGGCGGGGTTGCCCAAGTTTCGTCGAGCTCGTTGAGGTACTGCTCCTCGGATGTGCCCTCCGGTGCAGCAAGGGCAACCTCGATTCCCCGGTCAGCCATTAGCTCGCGGACCTGCTCAAGGAACTCCCGGGGCTTCTGCCCGCCCGGGACGGCACGGCAGTTGACCCGCACATGCGCCGAGGACGGGATGACGTTCTCCTTGTAGCCGGCATCCTCGATAACAAACGCATGCGTGGTCCGGAGCAGGGCCTGATGCAGCCACGGGTAGGACGACTTGGAAACCACCACGCGCGCGGCCCGTTCACGTGCTTGCTGGCTATTAGCGGAGAGCATCAACTCGATGGCGCGGGTGAATCCGGCGTCGTCGGTTGCCTTTGCCAGCGCGGCGAAGTAGTCGCGCGTCACCGGAGTCAGGTGCACCGGTGCGAGCCAGTCGCCCAGCTCGGCCACTGCGCGGGACAGGGTGACGATAGCCGCTTCAGGATTGGGCTTGGAAGAGTGGGTGGCGATGCCGCTGGCGGTCAGGTCAAGGTTGAAGTAGACCTTGTCCTGGCGGGTGGCGGTGATCAGCATGGGACTGGTCTGATCCTTCTGTGCCAAGAACCAGCCGCCCTCGGTGAGCACCATGCCTGCGTCCAGCTTGTCCCAATGGTTGGCAGCCAACCAGCGGGATCCGAAGGAACCGGCCTCTTCGTCGCAATCCGTGAGCACGATGATGTCGCGGTCGAAGCGAGCACCTTCGGAGACGTGCCGCAGCAGGGCACTGATCGTTGCCGAGTTCGCGCCCTTCATGTCGAGGGCGCCACGCCCGTACACCTCCCCGTTGCGTACCTCGCCGGAAAACGGATCCACGGACCAATTCTCGCGTTCGACCGGCACCACGTCGGAGTGGCCGAGTATCAGCAGCGGCTTAGCAGAACCGGTTCCGGGGATACGGGCGATCAGATGCACGTTGTTCGGTTGCGGAGTATCGATGATCTCGGCGGGAACGCCGGCGTTGTCCCAAATTGCCTTGAGCATCTCGGCATGGGGGCGAGTGTTCGCCCCTGAACCAGAATTCTGGGTGTCGAAGGACAGCATGCGCTGAAGCAGATTGAGCGGATCCTTATCCGCCTCCGGCACTAAAGTTGCAGCTGCCGCCGGTTTCGCTGTCGTGGCGCCGCTGAGCAGGCTGGTGCTCGCGAGGCCAGTAGCCCCGAGTGCTGCGACCCCGAGAAAGGTGCGTCGTCCGAGCGGCGAGCTTGTCACCGCAGTCGCATCAAGTGAATCGTTCATGGTTCTCCTCATTGAGTGGTTAAACGCCCAACCTCCGCTTTCACGGTGTCCCGGCCTCTTCGGAAGATCAATGAGTGAGGTGGGCCACAGTAGATGAAAGGTCATCAATCTGCGGCGAACGGCTCTTTGCACTGTCTCATCTGCACAGTGCACATGGGCCCGCTCGGCGACGGAATCCCGCCGCTCGACCCCGAACTGCGCGTCAAGGGCGTCAACGGCCTGCACGTCGCCGACGCCTCGGTCATGCCCGAGCACATGAGGCTCAGCCCCAACCTCACCGTCATGATGATCGGCGAGCGCTGCTCCGACCTCATCCGCTCCAACCAATCCATTTAAATAACGACGGCGGACGCGAACCTCAGCGCGTCCGTCGTCTAATCGTTGGTGGCGGAAGCAATCCAGCTTCCGTCACCAACCGTGTGCAACCTACGACAACAGCACGGCAGAGCGACTTTTCGAAGCCCAGATGGCAGCGATATTGGATTCGGCGGCACAGTCTGACGGAAGCGAGGCGTGTCTGCGCCGCGACCTGCATCTACTCGAGCGAGGTGTGTATTTCAACTCTTAGTGGCGCCCTTTGTAGCGGCTCGGTGTCGCAACCTCAAGCTGTGAGCTTTGAGTCGTCTTGCATTGTCCGGAAAGCGGATCGTGTAGCGGGACAGAGCTGCCAGGTTGAGCATGCGATTTTGTCTCATCCGATCGGCCGAAGGAACTCCTGACGGTGATGCAGCCGCTGCTTGCAACTTCAATCCGTCTCGCCAGTAGTACTAAGAGGGACGCCCGGCTCTAGGCCGTTGTCTCTCAGATATTTCAGCGCACGTTCGATGGCATCAATCTTCCGCTTCAGCTCTTTGAGAGCCGGCGCTGCTTCATCAGAAAACTCATCGAGCCGCTCGTGTTCGCGCCGCACCTCGATCTCGGTCTCAGCCAGCGTTCTCCAAAGGGCTGTATCTGGCTCCAGGTGTTGCCGTTGCCGCAGAATTGCCGCAGCCAGCCTTCGCTCAACAACGGCTTCGAGAGTTTCCGCGGTCGTTCCAGGACTGGCTAGGCTAAATGCGATGCCGCCGCCACCCGCAGTGACGAGGGTGCCCGCAGTTATCAGTCCCCCAATCATTCCGCCAGGCCCAAAGCTCGCCAGTGCGCTGGTGATCACTGCGGCTCCGGCAAGACCGGCGCCAGCAGCAAGCGCAAGCCCACCGGTCGCCACGACAATCGCCGCCGTTCCGGCACCTAATGCGCCCCACTTCATCCAGTTCACTCCGCGGCCACCGCTCAATGTCTCCTGCGCAAGTTTGGCTGCGATGAATACATCGGCGCCATACTGGCTTCCCAATCCCATCTCGGCGGTGAGATTTTTCATGGCATCCTGCCACTTGTCCTTCGAGATCGAGATCTCGAAGGGTCGAATGACGTTCTCAGCCGCGAGGATCGTTAACAGGACGACGGCCTCGTCCTTCGCGATATGGCTGCTCGGAAGTGGCTCGGGCACAGTCCCGTGTGGATCGGAGAGGTCGAATGCGAGGCGTGCAACCGCTGACGGCATCGCTCTCCCCTCGCTGGCATTCCTCCTCCTTATGTCGTCGACGACCGCCGCTTGCACTTGTCGAAGTGCGCCAGCGAAACGATCCAGTTGGTCTCCTTCCAGACTCATCTTCAAAAGGTACGCGTACCTCAGCGCCAAAAGAGCGAAGTGTTCTGGGGCGTCCAAGGGGATGTCGAGGCCCCTATTGATATCCGCGAGCTCCGTCGATCTGGACCCAAACAGTGCAAAACCGATGGCCGCGGCCACCGCCTCGTTGGTTAGATACTCGGCCGCGTCGTGGACCCGGGGGCTTACTTTCGTCTGGATACGAAAATCGATCATCCAAGGGAAGACAGATGACACACCCCGGTGGGCGGCCACAGGGTCGTGGATGTTCCAAAAATTTACCCACCACGCCAGGTTCGCCGGCGGCTCCTTCAGCGTCTCCCGGAGTTTGTCGACGTCGAAGTTTCCGTTCGCCAGGGGGCTCCCGATGGTCAACATGCCGGCAACGTCGAGGCCAACCGGCAAGCGGCGCACGAGGTCGGCAGCGATTACGGAGCCAAGGCTATGACCGACGATCACAAGCCTCCCTGACTCGGGCAGCATCTTAAGGATGCGGTTTAGGACTTGGGCGCGAATTTGAGGATTTTTCATGTAGTTGCGCGCTTGGATGAAGAGAGGCAGCCCGACGGCAAAATTGATGACGGCATCTCCGCCGAGGCGTCCATTGCCTTGATCATGACGTCCCAATCTGAACTCCACGGATCCAATGCGACGCTCGAAGTCTCGGCGGTTCTTCTTGGCCGCATCGCGGAGTGGCTGTTTGATCGTCAAGCCTGGCACTGGCTCGTTGTCATCCGAACCCTTTAATGCGTGCGCGTACTTGGGCGCGATAACTCGCACCCCGTCCAGATTAGGGTAACCAAGGCGGAGCAGGCTGTCTGTGAGCCCGACTTTCCAGTCATCATCTCGGTCGCCGTCTCCAACGCCATGCAAAAACAGCAAGATCGGCTCGTTCGACACAAAAACTCCATTCGTCATTGCCCCGTGGGCATGCAGGGCTAAATGCCCGAGGATTCCTGGCAAGCTTAGCGATTCAACTTGGAACTACCTGCGGTGGACTTCCGATGTGTCGGCGAGTCGACGCAGAAGTACCCGTTCGTCTCGACAGGTGGCAAATGTCGACCTAACTCTGTTCTGAGGAGAGGCGGGCTAACACATAACGCAAGGGCGGCCACGTGGTGCGTCCTTTCCTCGTGTGGGCATAGGCGCGCAGCCGGACTTCAGGCTCGGCGAGCGGGATGACCGCGACGCCGGATGGCGGCTTCCTGTCCGCGGGCAGCAGTCCGACTCCCATACCTGCGAGGATGAGGTCTTCGACGAGATCGAGGCTGTCGGCTTCGTGGCGCAGGCGGGGTTCGAAGCCGGCGAGGGCACCGATGGACCGCACCACAACCTCGTCGGCCCGGTTGCGCGAGTTACCGACCCAGTCCCGGTCGCGGAACGCTTTGAAAACCTCCGAGGCGCTGCCTTTGACGGATCGCTGGTCGTCCATGGGGACGCCGAGGCCCCAGGCTGTTGACCAGAGAGGAAGCCTGTCCAACCGAGGATCCTCCAGCTCCGGAGCGAGGTTGTAGTCGTAGGTCAGTGCGAGGTCCGTCCTATCCGCTAAAAGCATTTCGAGCGCCTCGGCCGGCTCGTGTTCCTGCACGGCGATCCGCAGTGCCGGATGACTGACCGCAGCCTCTTTGACGGCGGGCATGATGTTTCTGCGGATCGCCGTGGCGAAGCCAGCCACCCGGAGGGTGCCCGAAGGCGCGGCTTCCGGATCAAGGTCCGCCCGCGCGGCCTCGACTGCGGCGAGGATAGTGGCCGCGTGCTCCGACAGGCGCCTCCCAGCCGGCGTGAGCCGGACTCCCCTGCCCTCGGGTTCCAGCAGGACCGTACCAGTCTCGCGGGCGAGCAGCGCGATCTGTTGCGAGACCGTCGAGGTGGTGGTGCCGAGCAGATCGGCCACTTCGCGCATCGACCCACTGCGCGAGAGCTCAAGCAGCGTTCGAAGCCGTCGAATATCCACCTTCCTCATTGTCCACGTTTCGTGAACGGTATGCACGTGACCATCACGTGGACGTGAATAGAGGATTCCGGTTCTACTGGTGGGATGACAACTGCGCTCCGCATCTCCGGCACGACCTCCGGCACCGCCATGGCGTTCGCCGCCATGTGCTGCGTGCAAATGGGTCTGGCCGTTTCCGTGGGACTCGTGGATCGACTCGGTGCAGGAGGTGTCGCGTGGCTTCGCCTTGCATGGGCCGCCGTGATCCTGGTTGCCATCGCGCGGCCTTGGCGGATCCGCTTCAGCCCGGCCGCGTTGCGCACCTGCGTCCTGCTGGGCGTCGCCACGGCCGGCATGACCATCCTGTTCATGGCCGCGGCCGAGCGACTGCCTCTGGGCACCGCCGTCGCACTGGAGTTCCTCGGCCCGCTGGGCGTGGCCTTGGTGCGCGGTCGAGGGGTGTCGCGGCTGTGGGCACTGGTAGCCGGCGCAGGCGTCGTCGCGCTGACCGAGCCCTGGCATGGCCAGACCGACGGCGTGGGCGTGCTCTTCGCGCTCGGCGCGGCCCTCTGCTGGGCCGCCTACATCCTGCTGACCCAGCGGGCGGGCGACGCCGCCGAAGGACTGGGCGCCCTGGCTGTATCCATGCCGGTCGCGGCGCTCGTCGCAACGTTCACGGTGGGACCGGAAGCGTTCACCCACCTCGACTGGCGCCTGCTGCTGGCCGGCGTCGGGCTTGCCCTGCTGCTGCCGGTAGTGCCGTTCAGCCTCGAACTGCTGGCCCTGCGCCGGCTCACCGCCGCAGCCTTCGGCACGCTGATGTGCCTGGAACCGGCCATCGGCATGATCGTCGGGCTCGCCTTCCTCGGCCAGGTGCCCAGCCCCTTCGCGATCCTCGGGATCGCCCTGGTCATCGCCGCCGGCATCGGCGCCACCCGCACCGGAAACCGCCCTCCGGTTACCACCAGCCCCGAAACCCTGCCCGTCGCCTAGCCGCCTACAACTACCGAATCCGCTCGCAGCACGCCGCCGCACACACGACACACTCCCGACCGATAGGATCGCCCTACAGGCGCACGGAGCAGTCCGGGAGAGCCCGGTGAAATGACGACGACGTACAGGTACCCAGTGGAGATCCTGCACCTGCTGGTATCATCGGGCCACGCCTACTTCGGCAGAGCTAACGACGGCGCAGCAAGCGTCCCCACCGCAGATCTCGACCGGGTCGAGGTGGTGGCGGGCAAAGGCATCCTCGGTGACAGGTTCTTCGGCAAAGCAGCCCACATGGATGCGGCCGTCACGTTGATGGCAGTCGAATCTCTCGAGGCCATCGCCGCCGAGCTCGACGTCCCGCCGTTTGACCCACTTTTGGCTCGCCGCAACGTAGTCCTGCGGGGCGCCCACTTGGCTCCGCTGATCGGCAAGGAATTCGCGCTGGAATCAGGTGGCGACATCGTGCAGCTGCGCGGCCGACGGCATGCCCATCCCTGTGTCCGGATGGACCGGATGCTCGCTCCCGGTGCCCACGCCGCTATGCGCGGAAGAGGAGGCCTGCGCTGCCAACCACTATAAAGCGGCATCCTCCACCGCGGACCGGCATCACGCCTCAGTCCGGTGCCACTCCATCCAGATCAAGCTGGCGCAGCCGCGCGGCCGAGACCTGGGCGGCTTCCGTAATGCGCAGTCGCGAGACAGCAGAAAGACCGGTCGCAATATCGGATGTTCGTCTCGTGAACCACGTCCACGGCCCACGTATCGGAAGCAGCCTCGTTACAGTGGTCAGTGGCTTCAGCTACCGCTGCTCCCGTGAATGGTAACTGAGGGAAACAGCTGCGAAAGCCGGTCCTCCAACGCACCACTCCCCATAAGAAATAAGGCGTAGAAGTTTGCCGCGTTTCCGTGGTTTACCGATGGGCGGTTACCCCGCCCGTAAAAAAGCCCGTACAGGTAGCTCAAGTGCTGCATCTGATAGGCCATCTCGTTCACCGGTCACAAAATGCGGCGGTGCGCTTTAACCCCGGAACCCCGGCATCTCAGAGGCAAAGTATCAGATCGCGGGACTAAGGTGGTGATGTGAACGAAAGCATTGAGTATCCGGGTCTCGTTTGGGTCAAGGATCCGATTAACCTTGATGGCCAGCCGACCGGCGCAGCTCCGCGACGAAGGCACCACGAAGACTGCTCGCACTTTTATCGTGCCAGCGACGGTTCGATGATCGGCGCGGCGCCGTACCGCGCGTCGGAGGAGCAGATGCGCACTCTCCCCCCTTGCCAGACCTGTGCCGAAATGTCCCCCGGCTCCGGCGCCGTCGAGCGTGATTCAGCTGGCCGAAGGGGTGCTGTCTGTGAGTCGTGCTTTATGGAACGGCCCCTGAATGGTGCATGCCCCAACTGTGAAGACGAGTGACGTATCAGTGAAGCCGGTGATGGCAAAGCTCGAATTTGGGTCGCTCCGCGAAGCTTGGAAGGGCGAGGCAGCGGACTTCACACCGTTGCTGGCGGAGCAGTTGGATGCCATTGGCGACGAAATTGGCGTAAACCTTCTGGCTGTCGGCCAGACTGAGGTTGCGACGGCTGGTGGTCGGAGCATCGACATCGTAGCCCAAGCGTCCGACGGCCCCGAGTTTGTTATTGAGAACCAGTACGGGCGTGCCGACCATGACCATCTAACCCGAGGCCTTGCGTACGCTATCGCGCGCGGTGCTCGGGGTCTTATTGTCGTGGCGGAGGAGCACCGAGATGAGTTCCGGGCAGTAGCGCAATACCTAAACGAACTTGCCGAGCACGATGCAGAGCAGGGAATTGCGGTGTGGCTGGTAGAAGCCAAGGCGGTTCGTATTTCGGGGAGTCCCTGGGCCCCTCTATTCAGCGCCGTTATCTCGCCGAACTCTTTCACGGCTCAAGTCGAGCAGGCCAAGCGGTCCGAGAAGTCGCTGAGTCTCGACGAGTTCCTCGCGCTGTGCGAGACCCTTGAGATCAGGGAGGCGATGAGCGTGCTCGTCAAGCGGTGGCGAGCACTGGGCCACCTCGTATGGCGGTACTCGGGATACGTCAGCCTTGCGGCGAGGGGGCCGGCCAAGAGTGGGGAGCGCGGTGTACTTGCCCTCTTTCCAAATGGGCAGGTTGCCGTGCCGTACGGGGCTTTTGCAGGCCAAAATACTGGTATCCCGATCTCGGCACTTACGACTGACGACTTCCGCAGGCGGGCCGAGTCGCTCTTCGGGTCCGCCGGGACAAGGTGGACAGGTCGCACCCCGCCTGGTTGGGTCGGTCACGAACAGGTGGACCAAATCATACAGTTCGCAGTTGAAGTCGCCGACGCATATGCAGCGGCGCTGGCAGAGAAGAAGACGTCGGAAGCGTTCCTCGGTACGGAATGACCGATGCTTACTTCTGGGGGTTCCGCTGCTCCCAATAGACCCTCCTATTCGAGGGCCGGTTGTTTCTATCACCTGCCGCTCGCCATGGCGGAGTAGCGTCTTGGAAAACAACAGGTTTTCAAGACAGCGACCGATGCTGACGGCCGCGATCAGCTTCCCGGTCTTTTCAGTCCTTCTCACATCTCAGCAACTCGTCTCAATGCATTTTGTCTCAGGCCTGTTTCGGCCAGGGCTTTGTGAGAATTACACCTGTAAACCCCGGCTGCTCCGATTCGCGCAGCCCCTCCAAAAAGGCCCGGTGAGCGGGGCCAAATGCGACCCAGGCATACGCAAGGAATATGATCTCAAGCGCAGCTTGAAGTACACCTCAACCTGACGTCAGGTGAGCGGCCGGAACCCCGTCAGGATAGACTCCCATTTCCCCAATTTCTGACGTTCTGCGACTCGGGTCTTAGAGTTCACTCTGACAGGACGCGAACTTCCGTTTGCCGGCCTTCGACAGCGGTTTGGCCTCAGCACTGATCTCCATGGCACCTTCGACATATTCACGGTTATCAGCGATGAAGAACCGCGGTTTCCAGGGCACACAGGACCAAGCACCAGGAGACGTGGAGAGCCGGATGAATTACTCGCGTCGGTATGGAATTCCTAGCGAATCCGCATATCCGGTTTCATATCGGACGGTTACCTCATCGATGTCGGGGCCATCACCGTCCGGCATGGTTAACGCCCTTCGTCCGGCGCTGACCGTACACGCCGACATTGCTAAATCAGAATGTCGCTGGCGTGTTCACCCAGATGAGGTGGGCAGGTACTGTTCCCGGGTTGTGAAAACTGTGCGGCCGCGTGCTCGGGAATGTCGCGGAGTCCCCCGGTCCAAGGTGGTGCACCTCGATCGTGTCGAGAACGAGATTGATTTCCCCGGTCATGACCACTAGGAAATCTTCTCCCGTGTGAGTGATCGCTTCACGTATTCCGCATCCGGGTTGGACCACGATCGACTGCGGCTGCAGGGCGGTCGCAGATCGGTACAGCAACTCGATGGTGACGCCCTCGTCGTTTAGCGGTAATGATGGACGTTCCGCGGCCCGGACGACTGTCCCGCTTTCCGGTGGCGCGGTGCCGAGAAGTTCCGGAACCGTTGTTCCGAGCGCATGGGCGATTTTCGAGATCCGACCGGTGTTCGGTTTGTTCAGTCCGCGCTCGAATGCTCCCAGAGCTGAAGGACTGATTCCACTCAATTTGGCAAGGTCCCGAAGGCTCATGCCCTGCTGGAGGCGCAAGGCCTTCGCCCGGGCGCCGACCGGATCGGCGGGAGCCGGAGACGGTTCCATGGAGCTTGGCGGTACGACCTCTTCGCTGAGTGCCTCTCGCACGCCGGTGAGGGTCATAGCCTTGGTGTCGAGAAGGTCCCGGATCGTCTGAAGGCGCTCGAGATCCCGCGGCGAGTATCGCCGCTGGCCACTGTCTGTGCGCAAAGGGTTAATGAGCCGCTCGTGTTCCCACAAGCGGATGCGTGCCGTCGGCACCCCGAGGATGCTTGCGACATGCCCGATCTTGAGAATGGGCGCTTCAGCGGCCTGTTCTTCATTCCCGGCCTGGTCCTGGTCGATGCCGGTCGTGATGGTTCTCTCCTCCTGCCCCGCTGCCAGAAAAGTTCTCCTGAAAGATGAGTGTTTCAATCGATCATATAGTGTTCGCTGCACCAGACATGAAAGAAGCCGCACAAGCACTGAAGGAAGCCGCACAAACGGTGCGACGCCGTCCTCTGACATGCGGCCGTTGCAGGCGGCGAACATGAAGAAGCAGGCAGCGCCAGCATGCCCGTGCCGCACAGGGCGTGTTGATGGGAACTTGTCGGTCCGGACCTCGTTGGGGGAAGAGTTCCGAACTCGGCACAGCTGCCTGCAGTGCCGACGGAACGAATGCCGCGGCACCGGGTGGCTGCTGTTGCCCTTGGCGGAGGCATCCGTTGCCGACGGCACCGTTCCCGGTCCCGCCGGGTCTCGAGGCGTGTGGAGGCAGGATGGGTATTGCTTTTGGAATGGCCCGGTGTTCCTGTTCATAGGCCACGCCTTTGGAATTTCGGAACTGACTGCGCCGGTATAAGCATGGCCACCATGTCGTCTTACGAGTATGACGACGGGGCCCCTACGTTCACGGACATAAGCTTGTTTTCAATCTCGACCCCGCGGAGGACGCTGATATGCAGACGTCTGTTAGTTACACGGTTCCGAGCGTGGGCGCAGCCTCCGAGAGGGCCTGCGCCCACGCGCCGAAAGGCGGCTCCTGCGCGTTCGCGCCGACGCCGGCAGCTAACCTATCCTTGGGCAAGAGCGACAAGATGCAAGCTTGGCATCCAGCGGTTCATTTATCAGGGGTTCCAGGTGCAAAATCGCGCGTTCCCACGCCCATGGCGGCCCCATCGTAGTATGGCAAGCGGACTTCGCGGGGAACATAGGATCCTTGATCAACGGACTCAACCACGTGCCGGGCAATCTCCTCAAGCGTGGCGAACCATACATCGCCCTTGTCTTGCATGTAGGTGATCATCTTATCCACTTCCCGGCAACGAGCCAGGCGCCCGCTTACAAACGGATGCCAAACCGAAACCCACATACCGCCAAACTCCCAGGCAGCATCAAATTCGCTAAGGAACACCTCCATCGCGCGCCCCGGGGAGCTAATCGGCATCGTATAGCCGAAATCCGGCATGTGCGTGTAATGGGGCCAATCATCCAGTGCCCAGTGAGTCGGCAGCTCAACGAGCTTTCCGGCACCTCCATCTATCAAATAGGGGACGTCGTCTCCCATCAACGATGAATCGTAGAGGAAGCCGTTTTCTCCGAGTAGCTTGGCGGTAACTTCGGAGAAGTTATACATCGGTGACCTGAATCCTCGGGGTCGGGAACCTGTAAACTTCTCGAAGACGCCGATCCCCCTCTCCAGCCAATAAGCCTGATCCTCGGCAGAAAGTGAATTCGGGTTCTCGTGCAGGTAGCCGTGATGCGCCAGCTCATGTCCGCCATCCAGTATTGACTCGACCAAGTGGGGATAGCGCTCGATGCACCATGACGGCACATAAAAGGTCTGCTTGATACCGTGGCGCCTGAACATTTCAAGGATGCGCGGAATCGCAACTTCATCGTACCGAAGCCAGGAGTTTGGTGACACCAGGCGGTGGGCACGGTCCGGATGGTCCAGAAGCAGCGTACTGTCCGAGTCCATATCGAAGCTTAGCGCCACGGCTACCTTCGCACCGTTAGGCCACTGAATAGGGTTGGCGATCATGCGGTGACTCTCCTAAATGATCGAAGTCTTTTAGTCTCTCCGCGGAATGACAGCTATTGCCTCCACCTCAATGAGAATGTCGTCCAGCATAAATCCTGAGCATCGGACCGCGGTCCCGGCGGGGCCCGGCTCCTTAAGGAATTCCAAACGCACGCGATTCATCTTTTCCCAAAAATGCTGCACGTCCTCCCCGGACCCTTCAAATGTGTAGAAGGTGTTGAACTTCACAATGTCGGTCATCTCGGCCCCGGCCTCTTTGAGAACCTTTTGGATGTTCTCGAAGACGTTTCTGGTCTGCACTTCGATATCGCCCTTGCCGATCACGTTGTTATTGTGGTCAACAGAAATCTGGCCGCCGACAAAGATGGTCTCGTAGTCGCCGCTTACTTTCCAGCCCTGGGTGAAGGGAGTCGGGACCGGCCAGTCCCAGAGGTCAGCGGGCATGATGCGGGTTTTGTTCATTATCGTATTTCCTTTCATTTAGCGCGTCGCGAGGAATACGCGACGCTACGCATTTGTATCCAACACCGAGAGGCAGGCTTCGTAGGCAGTGCGAATGCCCACCTCGAGCGTGGGGACCGGATCCGGATAAAAGAACGGGGAATGATTCCTCGGGATCTGCTCATTCCCCATAACGCCTTCAGGAAGACCGCCGATAAACCAGTACGCACTCGGCGCGCCGATAGCTTCCCCCAGCAGTCCGAAGTCTTCGCTTGCGAGGCGGGGCTTTCCGTATCGCACATTCGTCTCGCCCAGCGCGACATCGAAACGCGACTTGATGTCCGAGATGAGGACAGGGTCACTATAAAGATGCGGGAAGCTGTTAATCACACTGATCGACGGTTCGGGAGCACCGAAGGCTGAAGCAACACCACCGATAATTCGCTCGACCGCCCCCATCAACACCTTTCTGGCGTCCAGGTCAATAGAGCGGATGTTGATGGTAAATTCGGCCTCAGCGGGGATGATGTTTTCCTTGGTGCCCGCGTGGAAGGTGCCAACGGTCACAACCCCGGCACTTAGTGGATCAAGATTACGGGACACGGCAGACTGCAGCGCGACAACCATATTGGCGGCGATCACGACGGGGTCGACGGAGTCTTGCGGCTGTGACCCGTGTCCGCCGATGCCTTTGACCGTGACGCGGAGTGAATCGCCCATGGCCATGGTGTCGCCCACAACGAGCTCGACGGAGCCGGCAGCCAGAGGCCAGACGTGCAGCCCAAAGACGCAGTCAGGTAATTGCGCGATGTCCCACAGACCGTCGTCGAGCATTGCGCGTGCTCCCTCACCGGTCTCTTCTCCAGGTTGAAATATGAGGATTAGAGTGCCGGACCACCTGCCTACGTCAGCTTTCATTTGCCGCGCCAGACCGAGGGCTACCGTCATGTGAATATCGTGTCCGCAGGCGTGCATCACGGGTACTTCGGAACCTGAACGATCACGGGCTTTGACTGCGCTGGCGTGAGATGCCCCGGTCTCCTCACGCACAGGCAGGCCGTCCATGTCCGCGCGAAATGCCACGGAGGGGCCGGCACCGTTTTTCAAGGTCCCGACAAGTCCGGTTCCCCCACAGCTGCGAACCTCAAAACCCAGTTGTTCCAACTCGCGTCGGATAAACGCAGATGTTTGAAATTCTGCCATTGATAATTCAGGGTTCGCATGTAGCTGCTTGTAAATTTTCAGAAGTTCATCGTCAACAGCCAAAACACTCTCCTCTAGCCGCATAACCGCCCCTTCCGTCAATAGATGATGTGCAGTAAAACATTTCAAATTTCATTCGTGTTGATCTCGCGATTGCCAGAAACACGCTTCCTCCTGGAGTCGTAGCAGGACTGCAGCAGGTTTACGGGTGTTGCCCCGGTAGTGTGACCGCCGCGGCCGGGGCAACACCCTCCGGTCACTCCGGTACGGAGGCGGACGCCGGATTTTTCAAGGCAGGTGATGCCGTAGAGGTTTCCCCTTTTGCCGGCAGTTCCAGCTGCTCGGGGGAGATGAGTCGGAAGACTGTATACAGCGCGACCGCGACGATCGTACTGACAAACATGCTCAGGTCGGCTCCGCCGAAAGCGTCAGCCAAAACGCCGTTGTAGACGTCGCTCTTGACGAACAGGAGCGCCACAAGCACGCCGGCCGCATACGCTGCCGTAGACCGCCAGTTCCATCCCCGGTTATACCAATACGCTCCGCCGCGAATCCCCTTCTCAAAGACCTGAAGGTCCAGCGGCCATAGCCGGCCCTTCTGGAACAGGAAACTAGTAAAGCCCACGGCAGCCCATGGCAGCACGAAGACGGCAATGATGGTCACAAAGCCCGAAACGATAACGGCGGCGTCCCATACGAAAGATCCCAGAAATACCAGGAGCAAAGATATGACACTTAGAACAACTGTCGCCGGCAGCCGACGCAAGGCCGGGATAACCGAAGAAGCGTCGAGTCCTGACCCGTAGAGCGCAAACCCGCCCTGGTCAAAGGCGCCGATGAGCGCTATTAGAACCAGTGGAAGCACGAACCACGAAGGAACGACACTAACCACACCGTCACCAAAGGACATCTGGTCAGCCGCGAACAAAGTGGAAATATAGATGCCGACGATCAGGGCAATGAGGACGCCTAGACTAACCCCGAGGGACATGCCGAGGAAAACGGACCGGTCATTCCATCTCTTTCGGCTGATATACCGGGTAAACCCGTTAGCGAAAGGCATGTAAGAGACCGGCAGCTGCATTGCAATTACGAATGTCGCAACCCAGGCCACCCAGTATTCGGAAGGACTCAAAGTGCTTGCCTGAGTCTCGAGCGTGCTCCCGAAGGCGGAGAACGTCGTCGCCACCATCACTGCAAGACCCAACAGCACTAGTGGGATGACGTATTTTTGAAGCTTGACGAGCAAATCATGACCAACCAGCGCGATAATGATAAGCGCTGCCATGATCACCAGATACGATATCGCCCGCAAGGCATCCGATGTCCCGCTCCCGGTCATCCTGGCCACCCCCGCGGCAACCATATCTCCGCAGACCCACACGGTCAGGGCGAGGTAGCCTACGCCGATAAAGAGAGCCTTAAAGGAACCCAGTAGGCGGCCTTTTACCCCGTAGCAGAAACCCGTGCTGACAGCGCTGTTGGTGCCGGTTCTGGGTCCCAGGAGAGAGAACAAGCCGAACATCACTGCACCAACGATCGTGCCGAGTGTTGTCGCAGTTACAGCGCTCCAGAAATCGAGCCCAAAGACAACCGGCAGCCATCCCAGGATCATGATGCCGAAGGTCAGTTGTGCACCGACAAATACCCGGAAGAGATTAGAGGGTGTCGAGTCCCTCATATCATCCGGCACGTAATCAATGCCCCGAAGTTCGAAATTGACAGTCTTGCCAGCGGTCCCCGGCTCGGGCCGGATCGGTTCAGCCATATTCGATCACCCTCTATTTAGGATTGCGTCGGCGCGGAGGGGAAAGCCGCTCCCACCGCAGATATTAAGTGGCAGGCCTCTGAGTTCGACGCCGTGTACCTCCATGCCACCGGCGGCGGCCGCAGATGCTGCCTGTCTTGGATCCGCGGACACGGTTAGCCGGCCTGGCGGATGGCGACAGCGCGGATCGGAGAGCCCGTGCCGCCCCGGATGTTAAGGGGCAGACCGAGGTAGAGCACGCGCTCGTTCTTGATTCGCGAGAGGTTGGTGAGGCTTTCGGTATTGACGATGCCGTACTCGGCGCAGACGACGTGGGCGGAGAACTCCGCGTCCTCGCTGCTGTCGATGCTCATCTGGTCCACGCCAATGTTCACGACACCCTGCTCGGCGATCCACAGGGCCGCCTCATGTGACAGGCCCGGGTTCCGTTCCGCGTACGCGAGTTCCGGCCAGACGCGGTCACCGTAGCCGAAGTGCAGCAGCAGAACGTCCCCGCGGCGGATCTCCTGCCCGCTGGCGGCGACGGCCTGGACGAGCTTCTTCTGGGAGAGCAGCTCCACGTCCGATTCCACGAAGGGTTCGACATCGATGCACACGGCCGGACCGTAATAGAAGGCCAACGGCGACTCGTCGAGTTTGGGACCGTCCTTCGCGTACTCGAAGATGGCGTCCGTATGCGTGCCGACGTGTTCGCTGATGAGCAGGTTGTGGGCTTCGAACCCGCACGTCGTCTTCCACTTCTCCATAAACTGGTCGTGCGTCTGGTTGACCATGATGAAGGTCTTCTGATGACCGAACCACTGAGGCATGCCCTCGTAAATCGGACGGGTCAGGTCAATCACGTCAAGGGAGCGGTCCAGCAGATCGGTGCCCAGCTTCGGAAACGTTCGATTGGTCGTTTCAATGCTCATGGTTTTTCCTTAGGTTGGTCGTTTCGGGGATTGGTGGGGGTGAGCGGGGCCGCGGTCAGCGGCCGCGGCCCCGCTCACCCCTGCTACCGGCTGCGGGCGAGAAAGTCGCGGACGAACTGTGCGCTCTTATCGCGGCCGACGTGCTGGTACACGATCTCGGCGACAAACGCCGGAGGAGTCGCGTTGACCTTCTCGAACAGACCGAGGCGGCCGGCGTTCGCACTGGCGGTGAGGTCCCAGGCGAAGTTGAAGAGCTGGTTCTTTCCGAACGCGTCGATGTCGTGCCCGGGAAGGAACGATTTCAGCTTCGGGCCGAACTCCGGGTGCTCCCAGATCTCGGTCGGCCACCGGGAGATGAGCCCCTGGCCGCAGAGGTCTTTCAGCTTCGAGATGACGTTGTCGTACTCGGAAATCGAGTAGTAGCGGCCGGCGGAAACCAGGCCCGGATTGGGGACCTCCACCCCGTTCCAGTTCTCGCTTTCCGCGATCGCTGAGATCGAGAAGCCTTTGAGGACCTGGGCGTAGGTTGTGATGTCCGCGATCGTCCGGCGCACGCCCGGGATCTTGTCGGTGCCCAGGGTCTCGGCGATCACCTGGGCGGTGCCGGCGAAGAGTTCGGCACGATAGGCGAGGCGGGTGAGGATGTGCCAGAACACGAACACGCAGCTGTCGAAGTATGCCGTGAGCAGCTCCGTATTGCCCAGGCTGAACACGAGGTCCTTTGGAAGCACCGCGTCGTCGAAGAGGATGATCTGGTCGACCTCCTCGCCGAGCACCCCGATGGGATTGTCAACGGGGTTTTGCTTTTTGTGCAGGGCGGGCTCACGGGTCACGAGTGTTACTCCCGGCAGGTTGACCGGGATCGCTGCCCAGATGGCAGCGTCCGGACCCAGGCCTTCGCCGAGGGTCGTCGACAGTGTGAAGAAGTGCGAGATGGAGCCGGAACTCCCTGCGATTTTGCTTCCCCGGAGCATAATGCCCTCGTCGGTCTCGCCGACGACGCGCAGGGTGCCGGGACGTTCGTTTCGCGGCACGCGGCGGTCGGATTGCGGGTCGGCGATGAGGTCGGTGCTCAGCAGATTCAGCCTGCTGGATTGGTCCACAAACCGGCGGATGTTCTCTGCGAAGACGGGGTTTTCCTTCTCGATCCGGTCGATGATCGCAAGGAAGCCGAGCGACATCGCCGGGCCGTACTCCGGGGGACGCCCGAACATGCCGAGAGTACGCTCACCGGTCGCGCCAATCTGCTCCCGCTTGAGGAAAAGGTCCTCCTTGTTGCGCGGGATGTGCCACCCGCGGGCTCGGCGGTCACCTGCGTCGTCCAGGTAAGTCAGGGTGTTGCGGTATTTTTCGTCGAACTGCATATCCATGACGCTTGCGAACGTGTGGGCTGAAGGCCCGGTCGTCGGATGTTCGGTGACGTCCGGAATTTCCTTGCCCTGGCTGTCAATTACCCGACGGCCGTCGCGAAGTGACTCCAGGTACTGGGCACCGGAGAGCAGATGTGGTTCGGTGCCTTGATTGAGGATTTCCTGGACGTTGCGCATGGCGTTGACGGACGCGAACGCTTCTACGTTTTCTATGCTCATGATTTCCTTCATGGGTCGTGGTGAGGATGGAACGGGTAGAGATGGTCTAAACTCCGGTGGCAACGGCCGGTGCCCGCGCATCACCGGGCCCCCTGTACCGGGTCTGGCAGGGCTCACGGCGCTGCAGCTATGCGGCCCGGAGCGCACGCAAACAAATCAGATAGCGGAATGCGTACCCAGCTGATGCCAGGTGCGCCCGTGGTAAACAAGCGGGACGGACGTCTCCGCCGCGGCCGCATCAGGAACCGAGGCCTGCACGATGTGCGCAACGCAGATTACCGAGTTTCCTGCTTCCAGGCGGTTCACGATGTGCCCGCGCAGCCACGCGTACGTCTCTTTAAAGACGGGCTCCCCCGTTGGCAGACGCGTCCAGGCCGACTTATCCGCAAACCGGTCGACACGACCGGTGGCACCCAGCTGCGCTAGCCGCAGGTGCTCGGAACCAAGCAGGTGAACGACTACGGTGTCCGCTTCCAGGAAGACCGGGGTGCTCCACGAGAGCGCTGATAGCGAGAAAGTCACCAGTGGCGGTTCGGTGCTGACCGAGGTGAGCGAACTGATCGTCATCGCGGCTGGGCCGTTGCCGGCGTCTGCCGCAATAACGGAGACTCCGGCCGGATGCATGCGGAACGCGGACTTGAAGGTGTCGACGTCGATGGAATCGCGCAGTTGCGCAGGAGGCACCAGAGTCTCCAAACGAGAGGGTGCAGTAATCATGAGGTTCTCCTTTTTCATGTTGCAGCGGCGTCGCACGCCCTTGAACTACTTGCCGTCGAAGACTTAGGCACACCCGCCCAGACTGCGAGGTGTGCACCGCGATAGCGGAAGGCCATTAGTTGCGAGCCGCGGGAACTATCGCGGCGCCTCCCCCAAGGTGACCTTCATCACTTCATTGCTTATGCGACTACCTTACACATGTGCTGCAGAGTTTGCACTAGAAATTTAAAAAATTTAGGAATTCCGCACATCGAGCTAGTGAGGCACGCGTCTTGACGAAGAACCCGTCCATTGCGTCGTGCTGACAAGCCAAAGGCTCGTCGGTCACGAAGGCCTTGGAGCGTTCCGGGTAATCTCCATCCATCCGGCAAGCTCGACGGTCACGGGGTAAGCAACGGAGGACAGCATCTCCATATGGGCTAGCTGCTCGCCGAAGGCAAAGCGTCCGTCCGCCAGGATGCTAGAACCCTATGGAATGCTCCACGCCCCGCGCCCACTGAGACGGATGCCTCCCTCAGGGCAACGCCGGCAATTTCCCCTACCAGGACTCCCCGCGCGTCCGTTCCGTTCCGCCGGTTACCACCGGCCTAAGAAACCCCTTATTGAAACTCCGGCTCACTCCAAGCGTCCCCGCAGTCGCACAAGCCGGTCCTTTACCGCGACCCTTGATTGCCACACGATTTCAGCAGGGGAAGTATCGGCGCGCTGAAAAGGACCACGATTTGTCCCGAGGAACGGAGGAACGAAAATCGTAAGAATTTTCTTCCAGGGGACACGTTGTAGATGAGACACATATTCTTCTTCGAAGAACATGGTGCTGCACAAGCAGTAAGAATCGGGCCGTTCTTTCGATGTCTTCGCTTGGCGGCTTGCCGCTGTCTGTCGCTCTTCTCTGCACAGCGACACGCATAGCGGCGGTTCTCACGAGTACCACCATGAGTATCATCCGGTTCTATGCTCGTTAGACCCCTCATGTCTCAGGGGGGGGGAGATACCCCACAAAATTTGATTCAACAGGGACTGGTCATGATTGAGCACTCTGAAGCGCCGTCTAGCCCTAATCGCGCGCAAAGCGATAGCGGTAAACTGATACGGGAAATCACCGATGACGGGGAGAGTCCCATGGAAGATACGCGGGATACTTCACCCGTTACTATGGCAACCCTTGCCAAGCGGGTCGGAGTGCACATCTCGACGGTTTCGCGGGCGTTGCAGGAACCGCGGCAACATACGACCAACAAGACCACCCTGATAATCAGGGAGCTGGCCGACCAACTCGATTTTCAGCCGGATGCCACAGCTTCACGGTTACGGACCCGCCGCAGCCGGCTCATCGGCGTCACGGTCCCGAGCCTGACCGATCCGGTTCACGCCACCACCTATGAAGGCATCGACAAGCAGGCCTTGCGCAGAGGCTACTCGACCATGTTGAGCATGTCGGCCAATCTTGATGATCGCTCTCCCAGCCGCGCCAACAGCCTTATCCGCAGCCGTGTCGAAGGAATCATCATCCAAGACACCTTTGAGGGCGATCTCCTCCCGGCGACTTTGCGGAAGCGGCACATACCGTATGTGATGTGCCTGAGGAAGAACGACGACGAGGTTTCAGTCGCCGTCGACGATCTGCTGGGTGGACGGTTGGCTGCTGAACATCTGGCGGCAGCGGGACATACGGAGATAGCGATCATTTCGCCTGATAGTTCAGTGAGCACGGGCAGGGACAGAGTCGAAGGCTTTCGGCGCCGCATGCTGGAATTGGGCACAAGGATTGACGATTCACGGATAGTCCCTGCGGGATTCGATATTGCCTCCGGCCAGCGCGCCGCCGAAACGCTGCTTGACTGGCCTAAACTTCCCACAGCCATCTTTGCCAGCAACGACCTGACTGCCGCCGGCATCATGTTCAGGCTCCGGGAGGCAGGGATAACGATAGGGCGCGACGTCGCCCTGGTCGGCTACAACGACATAGAAATTTCCAAGCATCTGCCGGTGCCTCTGACCACCATTGCTTCCCCTCTGCATGAGGTGGGAGCCAGAAGCCTCGACACCCTGGTCGAGGCCATCGAAGGCCGCACGCCACGCTCCTTGAAACTCACGCCGCAGCTGCTCGCCAGGGAATCAACACTTGCATTCGCTCCGGTGAACGCCTGATCTTTTCCGAACAGCTTCCGCCGTCCTGCTCCAAGCGTTTGCTCTCATCATGACCGTGAAGATGTTGGCCTGCTCCGTGTGACCCCGTCTGTTCCCGCCTGGGCTGGAACACCGTTAGTTCGCGGTCGCGACTTGGCCGCTCTTTCTGCCTCCCCGCCATCAAGCCATGTCCTTGCCGGGCATCCCGTTCCAGGCGGGATCCTCAGCACGACTGCATATCCTTCAGGTCGCGGGGCCCGCTAAGCAATCTCAAAAAAATTTCTGCAATCGATTGCAATGTCCTCTTGCCCTCGCTAAAGTTGTTGCCCAGAGGCATCAAAAGTGATGGGGATCACTTCCGCTCCGGGGCCTGATGCCGGTATTCGCTCTCTCAAAGGCACTCTCTATGGAAACACTTGACGGCATTTCTACGGGCCGGATCGATCGGCTGTTTGCAGGTATTGAAGCTTTTGTCGATCCCGCATTTGACGGTTGGACGAGGACTGTCTTTAGCCCTTCTTATCGGGCGGAACGTTCCTGGATGACCGAGGAATTCATACTCGCGGGACTCGAGGGTGTGCGTGTCGATGACTTTGGAAACATCGTCGGGATATTGCCCGGACGCTACAGTGACGCCAAGCCCATCGTGATCGGCTCACATACGGACACTGTCGAGCGCGGCGGCCGGTTCGATGGAATCGTTGGCGTCCTGGGCGCACTCGAGGTTGCGCAGCGGATCAAGGAATCCGGAAGTGTCCTGAACCGGCCGCTGATGGTCATTGACTTCTTCGGCGAAGAGGCTAACCCGTTCGGGCTTACCTGCCTCGGCAGCAGGGCGCTTGCGGGCAGTCTGACGGTGACGGATCTGGAGCGTGTGAGCCCGGAAGGCAAGCGCCTGGGCGATGCGATGCAGTCCTTCGGCCTGGACCCCTCACGTGCCGTCAGCGGCAAGCATCCGGCGCAGGGCAGCTGGCATGCCTACCTCGAACTGCACATTGAACAAAGTTCAACCTTGGATCAGACGGGGTGCAATATCGGCGTCGTCTCGGCCATCGCCGGAATCAAGCGACTGGTAGGTCGCTACATGGGCCAATACGACCATGCGGGCGGTGCCCGGATGAAGACCAGAAAAGACGCGCTGCTTGCCGCTGCTTCTTCCGCTCTGGCGCTTCATGAGTTCGCCTGTGGAAGTCCGGAATATGCAGTGGCAACCACAACGCATATCGACTCCCTGCAGCTGGCGCAGAACGTTGTACCCGGCCGATCGGAACTTCGGGCGGAACTACGCTCAACAGATTCCGCCTGGTTCGGAGCCATCGAGAAAGACCTCGCGCTGCGGCTGTCCATGCGCGCGGCAGAGTTCGGCTGCGAGCTGGACGTCGAATGGTTTCTCGATAACGAAATCACGCACACCGATGCCACGCTCCAGGAAACCATTGCCGCTGCATCAACCAGTCTGGGACTGACCTGGACCGCGGTTCCGAGCGGGGCCACCCACGACTCGGTACATATGACGGGGATAGCCCCCATGGGCATGATCTTCATTCCGTCGATCGACGGCCGAAGCCACTGCCCGGAAGAGTTCACGCCCAAAAAAAGACATACTCAACGGCATTGCGGTACTCGAAAAAAGCGTCCGTCTGGTCGATGAATCACGGCCTTGAACCGGCGCTTTTCAAAGGGAAACAAATCTAGGAAAAAACGGAAAGAAGGAAAACAAATTGGCGAAAAACTTGATGCTCGCGGTTGCTCAAGTCGGCGGTATCGATAGTTCGGAATCAAAACCCGAAGTCGTCGCACGCCTGATTGCCCTGCTGGAAGAAGCAGCGTCCCAGGGCGCGGAACTGGTGGTCTTTCCCGAACTCACGCTGACCACGTTCTTCCCGCGGACCTGGTTCGAAGAAGGGGACTTCGAGGGATACTTCGAAAAATCCATGCCCAATGACGATGTCCGGCCCCTCTTCGAACGGGCCAAAGACCTTGGTGTTGGTTTCTATCTCGGGTACGCGGAACTGACCAGTGATCAGAAGCGGTACAACACATCGATCCTGGTGAACAAGCACGGGGACATCGTGGGCAAGTACCGCAAGATGCATCTGCCGGGCCATGCCGATAACCGGGAAGGACTTCCCAACCAGCATCTCGAAAAGAAGTACTTCCTCGAAGGAGACCTCGGGTTCGGTGTCTTCGACTTCCATGGCGTGCAGGTCGGCATGTGTCTCTGCAATGACCGGCGCTGGCCCGAGGTCTACCGTTCGCTTTCCCTGCAGGGAGCAGAACTCGTTGTCCTGGGCTATAACACCCCCGATTTCGTTCCGGGCTGGCAGGAAGAGCCGCACGCAAAGATGTTCACGCACCTTCTCTCGCTTCAGGCGGGCGCATACCAGAACTCGGTATTTGTCGCTGCCGCGGGCAAGTCGGGCTTCGAGGACGGGCACCACATGATCGGTGGATCAGCGGTCGTCGCGCCCAGCGGCGAAATCCTGGCCAAAGCGGCCGGTGAGGGCGATGAAGTCGTCGTTGTGAAAGCAGATATCGACATGGGCAGGCCCTATAAGGAAAGCGTCTTCGACTTCGCCGCCCACCGGCGCCCCGACGCGTACGGCATCATCGCCGAAAGAAAAGGGCGGGGCGCCCCGCTGCCCGTCGCGTTCAACGTGAATGACTAAGAGACCAATCAAACAAGAAAGACGGTAACCAAAAATGGATGCGAAACTCCTTGTTGGCGGCACCATTGTTTCCTCGACCGGCAAAGTCCGTGCCGACGTGCTCATCGAAAACGGTAAAGTTGCCGCGGTCGGCATGCTGGACGCCGCGACACCGGACGCTGTCGAACGGGTCGACTGCGACGGAAAATACGTCATGCCCGGCGGCATCGACGTCCACACCCATATCGATTCCCCCCTGATGGGGACCACCACCGCCGATGACTTTGTCAGCGGAACGATTGCAGCAGCGACCGGCGGAACCACGACCATCGTCGACTTCGGACAACAGCTCGCCGGCAAGAACCTGCTGGAATCCGCCGACGCGCACCACAAAAAGGCACAGGGCAAATCCGTCATCGATTACGGCTTCCATATGTGCGTCACGGACCTTTATGAGAATTTCGATTCACATATGGCAGAACTGACCCAGGACGGGATCTCCAGTTTCAAAGTCTTCATGGCCTACCGCGGCAGTCTGATGATCAATGACGGCGAACTGTTCGACATCCTGAAGGGAGTCGGTTCCAGCGGTGCGAAACTGTGCGTCCACGCGGAGAACGGCGACGTCATCGACAGGATCGCCGCCGACCTCTACGCCCAGGGAAAAACCGGCCCCGGGACCCACGAGATCGCACGCCCGCCGGCATCGGAAGTCGAAGCAGTCAGCCGGGCCATCAAGATCTCCCGGATGGCCGAGGTACCGCTGTATTTCGTGCATCTTTCCACCCAGGGGGCCGTCGAGGAAGTAGCTGCCGCGCAGATGACAGGATGGCCCATCAGCGCCGAAACCTGCACGCACTACCTGTCGCTGAGCCGGGACATCTACGACCAGCCCGGTTTCGAGCCGGCCAAAGCCGTCCTCACGCCACCGCTGCGTACCCAGGAACACCAGGACGCGTTGTGGAGAGGCATTAACACCGGTGCGCTCAGTGTCGTCAGTTCGGACCACTGCCCGTTCTGCTTTGAGGAAAAGCAGCGGATGGGGGCGGACGACTTCCGGCAGATCCCCAACGGCGGACCCGGCGTGGAGCACCGGATGCTCGTAATGTACGAGACCGGTGTCGCGGAAGGAAAAATGACGATCGAGAAATTCGTCGAGGTGACCGCCGAGAACCCGGCCAAGCAATTCGACATGTACCCCAAAAAGGGAACAATAGCGCCGGGCTCCGATGCAGACATTATCGTGGTCGACCCCAACGGAACAACCCTCATCAGCGCCGACACCCAAAAGCAGAACATGGACTACACCCTGTTCGAAGGCTTCAAAATCCGTTGCTCCATCGACCAGGTCTTCTCGCGCGGCGATTTGATCAGCGTCAAAGGCGACTATGTCGGTGCAAGCGGACGCGGCGAATTCATCAAGCGATAGATACTGCGCTGCAGGTATCGCAACCTCAACAACTATTTACCGGTCAATGGAGACCGCTCACTAAAGGAACGCTAAATGTCTGTTTCACAGCAAAAAGCCTCTCCGCTCTATAACAAAGAACTGTCCCCCGAATCCGCCTCCGGGACATGGAAAACCGTCAACCTGTTCAACTGGTGGATGTCCGCCTGGCACAGCCTGGGCGGCTACACCGTAGCCATCGGGCTCTTCGCCCTGGGGCTGATGGGCTGGCAGGTTATCCTGGCCTTCTCCATCGGCATCGTCATCCTGTACTTCGTCAACAACCTCAGCGGCGTCGCGGGCCAGCGCGTCAAGGTGCCGTTCCCCGTTTTCGCCCGTGCCTCCTTCGGAGTCTACGGGGCAAACATCCCGGCACTGCTCCGGGCCGTGGTCGCCATCGCCTGGTACGGAATCCAGACCTACCTTGCGTCGGCAGTCGTCATGCTCCTGGCCATCAAGATAGTGCCAGGAGCGGCCGGTCTTGAGGCAGTCAGCTTCCTGGGCCTGTCTGCACTGGGCTGGATTTGCTTCCTGGGGCTCTCGCTCATCCAGCTCCTTGTGCTTTTGGGCGGTATGGAAGCAGTACGCCGGCTCTCCGACTTCGCCGGGCCCACGATCTGGGTCGCAATGCTCGCCCTGGCGATCTGGGTGCTGTCCAGGGCTGACTGGAGCATCGACTTCACCTATTCAATGGCGCAGTTGGGAAGCGCAGGCGCGCAAACCATCAGCTTCGCCTCGGCCATCTTCATCATCGTGGCATACTTCGCCGGCCCGTCGCTGAACTTCGCCGACTTCACCCGCAACGCCCCGTCTGAAGCATCCGTGAGGAAGGGGAACGCGCTCGGCCTCCTGATTAATGCCATCGCCTTCGGCATCATCTCCGTCGTCATTGCGCTTGCATCCGTGAAAGTCTACGGAGAGGCGATCCATGATCCCATCGCGCTGCTGGCTGACATCGACAGCATCACGCTGCTTCTCATCGCGATCATTGCCGTGGGCCTGGCGACCGCGGGCATCAACATCATTTTGAACTTCGTCTCCCCCGTTTACGACCTCATCAACGTGTGGCCCAAGGTGTTCACGTTCCGCAGCGCCGGCGTGCTCGTCGCGGTGCTGGCCGTCGTTATAACCCCGTGGAACCTGTTCGCGAACCCGGTGATCGTCAACCAGTTCGTTGGTGGAGTGGGCGCTTTGATGGGACCGCTCTTCGGTGTGATCATGACCGATTACTACCTGGTCAAGAAGTGCCGGATCCAGACCGATGAACTTTTCAATGCCGAACCGTCAGGGCTTTACTACTACAAGAAGGGATACAACCCCAAAGCTGTAGGGGCCCTGGCGGTGGCGGGCCTGTTCACGATCGTCATGTCGGTTATTCCGGCTTTCGCAAGCTGGGCGCCCCTGGCCTGGCCGGTAGGTGTCCTGGTCGGTGCCGGTTTGTACTACTTCATCTCCCGCAAAGACATTGTGAAGTCCGGTCCGGACTACTCCCGCTCCAGCGAAAGCGTTTCGGCTGAAGCTGTACAAACGCTCGACTAAACCTCTGTTCCCTACGTCAAGCGGGCAGGTGTCGAGGACGGTCCAACTCGACACCTGCCGCCCGAACCGGCCTCATCAGGCGAAGGATACCCACGATGCGAATTCTTGTCATCAACCCCAACTCGAACCAAGCCATGACGCAGAACATCGACCGCATGGCCAAGAGCATGGCCGGTCCAGACACAATAATCTCAACCATCTCCCCGGAGATGGCTCCTGCCTCAATTGAAAGCCACGCGGAGGACATCGTCGCCGGCTACAGGCTCATAGAAGCCGCAACGACATATCCGGAACCCTATGATGCCCTGGTCATCGCCTGCTACTACGACCCGGCACTCGAGGCGCTCCGGGAAGTCCTGGACGTTCCTGTTATCGGCATCGCAGAAGCCTCCGCCCACATGGCCAGCCTGGTCGCCCCGAAATTTTCCGTCGTGACCGTGCTTCGCCGCGGCGTCCGCCACGTCGAAAACGTCATCGACGCCGCAGGACTGTCATCGCGATGCGCTTCGGTCCGCGGCGTGGATCTGGGTGTACTGGACATCGATGCCGACCTCGAACGGGCCGCAACACTCATCGCTGCTGAGGCGTTAAAGGCCATCAGCGAAGACGGAGCCGAAGCCATCGCCCTGGGCTGCGCCGGCATGGGCCCACTCGACAAACGGTTGCAGGAGGAGCTGGGAGTTCCTGTTCTTGACGGGGTGGCATGCGCTGTGCCCCTCGCCGAATCATGCGTCAAATACGGGATCACGACCAGCAAAATCAACAGCTACGACCGGCCTCCCGCCAAAAAATCGCCAGGTCTTGACCCACTGCTCGAGCAGATCTACGTGCCCGCCACGGAACTAAAAGTTAACGCCTAGCTACGGTCCATCACAGGAGAGAATCAACGTGAACGCCGAAAATTTCCTCAAAGATTTTCACCATGTCGCCAGCATCGGCGCCACCCTCAATCATGGAGTAGACCGGCAGGCAGCCACGCCTGAGGACCGCCGCACCAGGGATTGGTTTCGTACGTTCGCCACCGAGCGGGGGTGGGAAACCCGGGTCGATGCCATCGGCAATCAATTCGCGCTCATAACCTGGCGCAAGGACGCCAAGTACGTCGTCGTCGGTTCCCACCTCGACAGCCAGCCGCTCGGCGGCCGCTTCGACGGAGCCTACGGCGTCCTCGCGGCGTTGCACGCGGCAGAACGGCTGGTGAAACGCGTGGACAACGGCGGGGAACTGCCGATGTTCAACCTGGCCGTCGTCAACTGGTTCAACGAAGAAGGCGGCCGGTTCGCCCCTTCCATCATGGGAAGCAGCGTCTACGCCGGAATCATGGACCGCGGGGAGATGCTGCAGGTACGGGACCTTGGGGGAACGACCGTCGCAGAAGCCCTCGGCAGCATCGGCTATCTGGGCAGCGACACCGCGCCGGAAGCAGCAAGCTATGCCGAAATCCACATCGAACAGGGCCGCATCCTGGAGCGGGAAGGACTGCAAATCGGGGCGGTCGATTCTTCCTGGTATACCCAGAAACTCGATATCGAAATCCTCGGTGAACAGTCACACACCGGTGCTACAGCGATGGCCGATCGACGCGACGCGCTCGTCACCGCGTCCAGAGTCATACTGATGGTGCACGACGTGGTGGACGATTTTGAGCCCGAGGCCATAGTCTCCTCGGTTGGCCGGATGACCCTGGAACCCAACTCGCCCATAGTTGTCCCGAGGAGAGTGCAGCTGGTAGCTGACCTTCGCTCCAATTCACCGGAAATAGTAAAAGCCGCACGGTCGTCCCTGCTCAAGCAGCTCAACGACCTCTCGGACGAACACCAAGTAGAGATCAACGTCCGCGACTTCGATATCCGCGAGAACCAGTACTACCCGGAATCCGGTGTCGAGCTCACCGAAAAACTGGCGGCGAACCTGGGCCTGGGTGTTCGGCGCATGCAGACCATGGCCGGCCACGATTCGGTCGCCCTGAACCGTATCGTGCCGTCAGTAATGGTTTTCATCCCGTCAGTCGACGGAGTTTCCCACTGCGAACGTGAATTCACCACCGATGAAGATATGACAGCAGGAGTCGATTTGCTGACAGAACTCTCCTGGGAGCTGGTTCAGGGAGCCCTCGTCGCCGACGGTTAGGGGAATAGCCGGGCCCTGAGCGGGTCGAGCACAAGCCCCCGGCAATTAACATGAGGCTTGTCATACAGACCCATTCCCGTCTCGCGGATGCAACACTGGCGTGGTTGGTGCTTTTCCGCATGCCAAGGGGCCGGCAAGGCTATACGGTGGGTTTGCGTCGCTTTGAGGATCAGGACTAAATGTCGGTTGTTGACGGAGTGAAGACAGAACGTACTGTGCGCTTCGGGCTCGCGTTCGTGGGCATCATGGTCATAGCGGTGAACCTGCGTGTAGCTTTTGTCAGCGTCGGTCCTTTGCTGGTGGAGATCAGCAGCGACCAGGGCTGGTCCAACAGCACCGCCGGACTGTTGACCGGGCTGCCGCTTATCGCCTTTGCTGTCTTCTCTCCCGTAGCCCCGGGATTGGCGTTTCGGCTGGGTCTGGACCGTGCTCTGTGGGTCTCACTGTTGCTGCTCATGCTTGGCGTTCTTGCCAGGTCAGCCCCGGTGGAAGGCGCCATCTGGGTCGGAACCGCTCTCCTGGGGGCTGCGATCGCGTTCCTGAATGTCCTGCTGCCTTCCCTGGTCAAACGGGACGTCCCCACGCGGGTCAGCCAGGTGACGGGAATCTATACCGCAGCCCAGGGCGCCGTCTCGGCTGGGGGCGCTGCACTCGTCGTGCCAATCGCGCACGCCACAAACTCGGGCTGGAGACTGGCCCTGGGGATTTGGGCCGGCTTGGCGTTGGTTGCCCTGGCCGTCCTTTTGCCCCGGATCCGCCGCCACGTCTCCAGTGCAGGACCGGCTGCCGACGGCCCGTCCCCGACCTACCGTTCACCCTGGAAGTCGGCGTTGGGCTGGCAGGTCACCGTCTTCATGGGCCTGCAGTCCATGGCGTTCTTCATCCTCATGGCCTGGCTGCCCAGCATTGAACAGGACCATGGCATTTCACAGGTTGCTTCCGGCATGCATATTTCGGTGTTCCTCTCCACGGGGACGCTGGCCAGTCTTGGCGCCGGCGCACTGCTGCACCGATTCACCGACCAGCGGCCACTTGCCCTGATCACCAGTGTGTTCGCGGTCGGCGCGTATGTTGGGCTGGCGGTGGCCCCTGAAGTGTCCTTGCTCTGGTGCGTCGTGGCTGCGCTTGGCTGCGGCAGCCTCATCGTTATCGCCTTGTCGCTATTCAGCCTGCGCACGGTGCACCATACACAGGCCGCGGCGCTTTCCGGAATGGCACAATCCATCGGTTATGCCATCGCAGCAGCCGGTCCCGTTGCCTTCGGTGCCCTTCACGACCTCAGTGGAGGCTGGACACTGCCTCTGGCAGCGACCGCGGGATCCATGCTTGTCCTATGCATCGTCGCGGTTCTGTCAGCACGGAACAGACTAATCGGCTGAGCTCCAAGTCCTTGCGGGCTCTCGGCGTCATCTCCAGCAACAACCGCTTATTTTGTGGAAACCCAGCGGAAATTATTTCCGGTGTGACTCTTTCCAGCGGTATCAGCCTTCTTCAAAAAAGTGTTGCGCCTCACATCCGTGCGCCATACTATCTTTCAAGAAGGCTACGCAAACGATTGCAGGCTGCGTTTGTCCAACTGTTGGCCGACTTTTCATACAAAGACGTTAGGGAGTTGCAGGCGTTTGGCTCACATTCGGATTTTTGGGACAGGCGGCACGATCGCTTCCAGGAAGGGCAGCGGTACCGGTGCTGTTGCCTCCGACAGTGCCGAGGATCTGCTCCGGGGATTATCCGGCGAGCACACCGTCGACTCCCAGGACATCCTGACGACCGGCAGTTACCGGCTGGGACTGGGTGATCTGCGCACGATCGCCGAGTTCGTCCATAAGGCCTCGGACGATGAGCAGGTTGACGGCGTGGTCATCACCCATGGCACGGACACGATGGAAGAGACCGCCTTCCTCCTCGAACTGGTTCACGGTTCACCCAAGACCGTGGTGATGACCGGGGCCCAAAACACCGCCGACAGCTTGAATCCGGACGGGCCTCGCAACCTGGAAGAAGCCGTACTGGCGGCCGGGTGCCGGCAGCTGCGCGGATCGGGGGCGCTGATCTCCTTCAGCGGTTCCGTCCGCTCGGCCCGCGGCGCACGCAAGGCCCACACCACTGCGGCGAACCCGTTCTCCGGCGGCTGCAAGGTAGCGCATATGGTCGGGAAGGAACTCGTCGTGACCGGCCTGCCGGTCAGGCACCCGGCCCTACCGCTGCCTACCACGGCGTTTGATACGACCCGGGTGGAGATCATTACCGTCTATCCCGGGGCAACAACGGACCTGTTCGACTTTGCCGTCGCCTCCGGGGCCCATGCCATCGTCCTGGCCGGGTCCGGGGTCGGAAACGCCGGACCCGGCTTCGCCGACGCCATCGGATCCGCCGTGCGCACCGGCTGTCCGGTCGTGCTGAGCACCCGCACTCCGTGGGGCCCGGTGGTACCCACCTACGGCAACGGCGGGGGCACCGATCTGGTCGCAGCCGGTGCGGTCCCCTCCGGTGACCTGAACCCGTTCCAGTCCCGCATGCTGGCGGCCCTGCTGCTGTCCCACGGAACGCCCATGAACGACTTTCCCCATGCTTTTTCCCGCTACTGCTAACCCGTCATCCCTACAGGAGGAACTGTGTCCAAGGAGATTTACGTATCGGTCGGTATCGACGTCGACGCTGTCGGCGGCTGGCTGGGCTCCTACGGGGGTGAGGATTCCCCGGGCGATATCTCCCGCGGCCTGTTCGCCGGCGAAGTCGGTGTTCCCCGCCTGCTGAAACTCGCCACCGACCGGCAAATTCCCGTCACGTGGTTCTGGCCGGGACATTCCATCGAGACGTTCCCCCAGCAGTTTGAGGCCACCGTCGCTGCCGGCCACGAAGTCGGCGTCCATGGATACAGTCATGAGAACCCGATCGCGATGACCCGCAAGCAGGAAACGGAGGTTTTGGACCACTGCATCGACCTGTTCGTCTCCCGCACGGGCAAGAAACCGGTCGGTTACGTTGCGCCATGGTGGGAATTCTCCCCGGTAACCAATGAGATCCTGCTCGAACGCGGATTCCTCTATGACCACTCCCTGATGCACAACGATTTCACGCCCTACTACGTGCGCGTCGGCGACAACTGGACCAAAATCAACTACGAGGCCGAGTCAGCGCAGGAATGGATGAAACCGCTCATCCGCGGCCAGGAAACAGAACTCGTCGAGATCCCTGCCAACTGGTACCTGGATGATCTGCCTCCGATGATGTTTATCAAGGGCAGCCCGAACAGCCACGGCTTCGTCAGCCCGCGCGATATCGAACAGCTTTGGAAAGACCAGTTCGACTGGGTCTACCGCGAAATGGACTACGCCGTCTTCCCCATCACCATCCACCCGGACGTCAGCGGACGACCACAGAACCTGCTCATGCTCGAGCGGCTCTTCGACCACATTCAGGGCCACGACGGCGTCCGGTTCACCTCCATGGAAGACATCGCACGCGACTTCCTCAAGCGCAACCCCCGCTAAAACTGGACGCTGGCCGGAGACCCGTCCCTGCCGCTTGCAACCTCCGCGGCTAAGGTGCTTCACCCCGGCCAGTCTCACTGTCCGGGCAGTATCGACATTCAGCTCGCGGAGCAGGAGAAAACCATGTGCGGAGCGTGCCCAGGCGGAACAGTCGTCTCCCGCCTAACCGCCTATGCGAATCTGAACGGCCTCACCGCCGAGGTAACCGACCTGCTGCAACGGGCCGCCGGCAAACGCATCATCCTGTCGAGGTTCGGAGGCCAATGGCTGCTGCGAAAACGCACCGGCCAGCAGATTATCGCCCGGAAACTTGAAGAAGTAGCCGAGCGCGTTGTTGAAACCGGGGACGTCAACTGGGAACAACTCCAAGCCGCAGAGATAACCACGAAGCCCGCTACCACAGGGCTCCTGCTTATCTCTCCCTATGATGCCGAACTAAAACAGATTCTGGAGACACCCGCCAAGCGGGCGGCGAAGACATTGGATGCCCGGCAGTTCGCGGTCGCGCTGCTTGTCCACGTACACAACGCGAGGACGGCCTAACTGCTTACGTACCGGAACCCATGACATCGGCAGGACAACCACGCCCGCCGGGAACGCGAGCACTTCACAGACGCCTCGTCCCGCTCTTCGAATCGTGCGACGGACGTTAGGACCAAATAGTTTTTCCCGATGCCTCCTGCTGCGCGAACGCCTACTGTTCGGTGTTCCATGGCTACAGTGTGGCCGTACACGCCATCACCTGGCAGACCTGTTTGGCCATGTCGGTTTCACCGGAGCTGCATCCACTGGTCGGCTACCTGGGAAATGTGGCCAACTCGCGGTCATAGTCATCCCATCAAAGGTTCCGATCTGTGGTTTCCAAGAAAATAGATGTAAGACATGTTGATGAGACCGACAAAATCTTCGATTTCAAGATGAGCCCGTCAGCTGGCTAGTGGTCCGCCGCATCCTGATAAACGATCCTTTGTTGAGATTCGCCCTATGGCGTTTCTGTAAACGCGGCCTACTCCAAGCCCGGTTGCAACCCCTCTTGACGTTGGAGTTTCCATAACCCAGACTGGGAGCACCAACCTGTGTTGCAACCTATCTTGGAGTTCGCGTGATTATTCCTATTACCGTCCACGTCCCCGACCACCGGGTTGAGGACTTTTACATCCGTTTTGGAGAATTCGTGGCTAACGTACCTAATCCCGATGCACCCACCGTGCTGCCGTCGGGGACCGTCCCCTCTTGGGTTCAGACCGACGAAGCTCCAGCAATCGCCGCGACCTTATGGGATGAGATCTCACTGCCGGGACACTCAGTTCTCCTTCACATGATACGAGCGACTGGCGATGAGACCGTGCACTTCCTTCCAGACGAGATCGCCAAGGCGATGTCGCACCCGAAAGGCACGTCGGGCATCGCAGGCATTCTCGGTGGCGTGGGGAAAGCAATCCGTCGCGCCGGCCTTCCGATGTACACCACCCCTAGGGGCACCTCTTGGCACTACATCTGGGGTTGGGACGGTGAGCGCTACTCCATGACCCCGGAGGTCGCTCGGCTCTTGCGCACGGCCGCACGCAACTGACAGCAACGAACCTTCCGATCAGGACTTACGGCATGGCCGCCGGCCACATCCTCTTCACATGCCAATCTGGCGGGAATCAATGCCCGCCCTCACAAGCGCTTCTTTGACCGATCCCTGCCGAAGGAAGTCCGGTCCGCTACGGCGAGTCCAAGCCCGGACGGCCGTTTGTAGACAAATTCCCTCGAATAGTCGGCGTCACATTGCTCAGCGTCATGAGTTCACCGGCCAAATCTAACGATGGCGGTTTGGCAATCCACTTACGTGGGTCGCATTCTGCGCGACGATCCGCAGAATCGGCGCACGCAACCTCACTTGGCTTAACCACAGCTGAGTAGCCGGCCGCTCCGACCAACAGAGGCTTGCGCACTCACCCTAGGCCGCATGCGACAACGCTTCTGCAAATCGATCCCATAAGGGGAGGGGAACCGCCGGTTATTTTATCGGCGGTGGGAACGCTGAAACAGGAATGGATTTACCCTCTCCTATGTCGTTTGTGGGCGAGCAATCCGGGGCATCCTGGCTGACATAGTACGAGTAGTACACCGACTCGGTGCCCGTGTACCACTGTGTTATTTTTTGAAGGCTTTCGACATCACTCGGGAAGTTGCTTCTGGAGTTGAAGGGGAACTCTTGGCCAGGCTCGATGATGACTTGGCTGGGGCGAGGTTTTCCGGGAGCAGGTTTCCATTCGTAGTCACCCACGTCGACGGAGACAGCAGAGGTTCCGTCAGGTATCAAGCCCTCCACACTTGGGACAAGATCCAAATACATTTCGACGGGGTAGGGCGTTTCATTGACCAAGGTCCCTGCCACGTGTACGTAGTACTCGTGCTCATAATCTGCCTGTTCGTACGCGATCGAGCTTATATGGGAAGTGAGGTGAATCCCTGGACAGACCGGCCCGGAATATACAGGCTCGGTTGCGGGTTCATCAGCAGGTGACGTCCACTCCGGCGCGAGATCTTCAGATTCAGTTGCGGGTACATCAGCAGGTGACGTCCACTCCGGCGCGGAATCTTCAGACTCAGTTGCGGGCTCATCGGCCGGCGGCGTCCACTCCGGCTCTGTCGAATCCTCCCGAGAGTTCTGCTTCTGCTCGGAATCAGGAGTAACGGCTGTGGTCGGCTCACTAGCCGATGGAGTAGGCAATGCCTGTGCCACCGATGCGACATCGGCCTCGGGCGGAGCTACCTGGCTGCCAGTTGACACCACGAGTGCCACACCGAGCGCGATAACGGCAGCAGCGAGCAGCGTGATCATAATGAGCTGAGATTTTGCCCATTTCCCCCCGTTTTTAGCCATATGATCGAGAATAGTGGAGCGATGCCAAGCATTTAGTTTGTGACACCGAACCTGTTATTGCGCGCGGAAGCCGCCTTGGCTGCCGTGGTCTGCGTTGCCATAGCCCTGTTCATTCCGACGGCGGCCACACAGTCAAAGCGGACAACCACGTCCAGGAGACGCTCGTCCACGGACGCACGCTCATGCCCGGCGCGCACAGCCCCAGCGGCCTGCCGTCTGCAGTTATCGCGCTCACTGCACTGCCAACGCTTAGACCGATATCCTCTGGGCTCTCCTTTGTGACGGCACTATGCAAGGCGTTCCTTTACCTGTGTTCTCCCTGGGTGTTGAAGTGGTGTTTCCGGTGCCAGGCAAAGTAGAGGCGCGAATCATCTCTGTAGGCCGGACACTGAAGGCCGACGATGTGCCGTAGCCCTTCCTCAACGTGAATGGAGCGGCGGGGGCCGTACTCGATCGTTCCGTCCTCGCCGACGACGACGTAACCGAGTTCGTAGAGCGCATCGCAGCCGAACAGGCACGCCAGCATGGAGACGTTCAAGGTATCCATGCGCTCTACTTCCGTACATGCCCAGCGCGGCTTGATATGGGCTGCAATGAGCAGCTCTTCCGGAAGAGACCGACCACAGAGGCAGCACGAACTATCCCATCGCCGCATCTGCTGGTCTCGGAGGAAGCGTTGTTCAGCCCGGACTGCCCTGATCGCCAGCCGGTCACTTGCGCCTCCGAGAAATCCGTCCGAAGCCTCGTCTAGGATCACGTCCTCAACGCCTGATTCCTCAACCGCCTCCAGACCCGCGCACCCGAGCAGTTCCAGCGCCTGACTGCTATCTACCGGGAAAAAGTAGCCCCGCCTCAACGTCCCGTCCGCATTGACCGGACCATGTCCGTCCTCAAGCACTTGAAGGACCGTCTCCCGCGGAACCTCGATCTCGCATACCGGTTCAATGAGCACCAGCGTACCCTCGGCCGTTTCAGGCACATCGTAGCCCCGTGGCGGGTAGGCCGGCCGCGGCGCTGTGGCCACCCGGCTGATAGCACGCAGCTCTGGACTCGCATAGTGAAAGACGACGTCGCCACGCCAAGTTGTCGACCCTGACGCTGTGCCCATTGCTGAAGAACATCTCTATCTCGCAGAGCCCCGCACTCTCTTGGGGATCGGGCTTGAAGTGAAACGGACATGGCAGGATCTGGAGACGGTATCCCTGACAGGTACGGATGCGCCGGCAAGAGTCGCTGAGATTCTGTGGGAGCATCGGCTCCTACCTGAACAGATCAGGGAACGACTAATGGCCGATCGGATCTATTAACCCACTAGCGCCGGCCTCCGGCCTGAACCCTCCAACATCGAGAAGATCGCATACGTCAGTTACCCAGCCTGTAGACTGAAAAAGAGACTCTGGCCACCCCTAGTCGGGGGAAGGGGCGGATTAGGCCGCGCCAAGGCACTTCTCAGTACTAGCGGCAAGCTCTCTATGCACTAGCACACCCCGGAATCGAGCAGGCATCAATAGCCTCCGAGCTCATCTTTCGCCTTCTCATACTGAAGACGTTCACTCTCGTCCATGTTGCGCTTGGCCTCTAAGTCATCATAAACACGTGTCCAGATCGACAACGCAAAGATACTATCCAACTTAAACAGTCGGATCGTCCGAGCTCCCTTTAAAGTCAGTGGTTGCGGAATGGTTGGCTTTGTTTGCAAAGCGGGATAGCCGCCCTTAAGGTGCTTTTCGACGTCATCCAAGTAGGGATGAATCAGCGCGAAGGAACATTGGCCATAGTTCCGAGCAAGTGTGACCACGACATCATACTTGCCCTTACGAGTCTGATTGCAGTATTTGCAGGCAAGCGATAGATTGAGAATCTCGAAAGTCCATTGGCCGTACTTCGACTTGTCGGCAAAATGTTCAATGTCTGGCCTGTTTCGAAACTCCTCCCCGACCTGATTCATGCAATAGGCACAGAGCCCCACTTGTGATGTAAGAGCCGCTCTATAAAACGCACGCTTAAAATCCGCACCAGAAGTCCAACTCGCATTAGACAGCTGGGATAGTCGTTCGACCGAGATACCAAGAATTTCCGGTCGTAACGCCGAAAGGTTTCTCATTGTTCCCCTGTTGCGATCTCTCGCACCTGGGCGAGAATACTGTTAACTTCTGGAGTGTCAAAACCAGCAATTCCCTCTAACCTAACCCGTGCCGCGCGGATTTCTTTCACCCTATTCCTCCGCAGAGAAGGGGATTTGATAGATCTAATAATCAGAGCAAGATCTCGCTCAACTTGGTGATTCCGGGGAGTGCGGGCCTCAAACGCTTGGTAGAGTACCTCCTCGACTGACCGCCCTTCAATCTCACCCTGAAATGTTTCAAACTCACCTTGATATTCGCCCGGCACCACTAGCTGTGCGCCTTCTACGACAATATGTGGGGAGTGAGTAGCCATAATAAAATGGCACCCATAGTCCTGGGGGATCATGGACTCGAGGAGCGGAATAAACCGGCTCTGCCAAGCCGGATGTAAGCCGGTTTCAGGCTCGTCGATAAGAACCAGTGATTCGGGCTGAACATTGCCCAGTATACGCATGACGTTCGACAGTACTAATTGTTCACCCGAACTGAGATCCCAAGGCAATACAGGCTTGTCACCTTTCAGAAAGACTTGACGCAGATAGAGCAGTTTCGATTGGAGGCAGATTTCAAGCAAAACGAGTGGATCAATTTCGCTATGGTGTGCGAAATTCTCAAGAACTCCAAGTGGTGCCCAAGAGGGCAAATCTTCGAGGTACCCCTTGTCTTTCCTCTTTGCCGTGGGCAATAGCATGAGAAGATTATCCACAACCATCTCGAAATGACCAGCAACATTTTGATCCCACTCCCGCTCCAAACGTCCCCGCTTGAGGCGCCACTGATCACGTGCTCGCGGAGCCCGGGCTATCTGCACTTCGCCATCAGTCGTTAAACCAAGCAGATTGAGCGCAGGCCTGATGTCGAGTGCGCGTTCCGGATTGAGTGCCAAGCGGGCCAGCCCAGCGTGGATTTCGTCCCCCCACACCCCACTCGTTACCATGTTCGATGCCTGACGAACCCCCAAGTAGATATACCCAGAGTCCTTCGATGAAGACATCGGAAATCGATCATGCACCATGTTCGATATCGCTAAGACGGCCTCCGGACGCCGAAATTCCTCGAACAGGTGAATCGAAGCCTGAGTCGTAAGAGTGTTTTCAGCAATATCCGCCAAGAGACGGCTCTTGCCTGAGCCGTTTGGACCAATAATTATCGTAAAGAGGTTTCCACGATCATTGCCACCAATATCTACCGGGAAATAAACTGAAAAGTTTCGGCTGCTGTGGTGCCGAAGACGGTATGTCATGAGCTCTACGATATCCAACTGAAAGCCCGCCAGAAGTGAGGCGCGTGGGCAGTTCAAACAGCGCCACCCGCTACATCTTCGTCCCCGTAATAGTTCCTTGGTCTAAGGGGGTCGAGTGCCTACCACATCGCGAAAAGGTCTCAGGCGTTGAAGCTCCAACTTTCTGGGCAAGCAAGGGGGCTAAACGTCATACCTAGTAACTAAACTGGGGGCTATCAATCGTACTTCTGGGGGAATACATGAACATGAAGCCGCTGCTTCTCAGCATCGTCGGAGGCGTCCTGTTGGCAGGGTGCGGAGCACCTGAAACGGAACCAGCGCCGACCATATCCGTCGCGCCGGCCGCCAGCGCCAAAGCAACACCCACCCCGACGCCGACACCAACTCGGAACGCCAATTCACGGGGCCAGGTTATTAAAGACGTCGGAGAAACAGCTTGGACTGAGCTGCCTGATGGCACCAAGGACCTCAAGCTCAAGGTCACATCCATCAAACCGATTGAATGCGATGCCCCATATGCCGGGAAGCCAAACGGCATCCCGCTTGCTGTGACTATGGAAATCGAAACCTCCCCAGAATTCCAGGGCGCCCTAGAAGTCAATGGACAACCCGGGATGATCAGCTTTACCCCTTACTACTGGAAGGGTTATGCGGCCAACGGAACCCGCATGAACACCGTAGAGTCTGACATCACTCACAACTGCCTTGCCGATGAAACACGCAAGCTCCCCGACTACCTCGGGAAGGGGGAGAAGGTAGAAGGAGTGGTCATTCTGGACGTGGCAACAAAGAAGGGTTCCGTAGCCTTCGATCCGTATGGGGAGCCGGGATGGATTTGGAACTACCCTTCTAAATAAGCTCTGGATCGGCGTCAGGTAGAGGTAGCGCGGAGTGGGGTCGGCAGTTCAACCGACGCCACCCTTCAGCACATTTTGCTGTTCAGTTCCCTGAAAAACGCCGATAACGGCGCATATGACAGGACCGGGTGTGGAAGTCTCTCCGCTGGTTGAACGGCAGCACATTCCACGATGACGGGCACGCCAATTTGGCGCAGCACGGGCTGGACCGACTACGACAACGGCTACACATATTCCCAGCCAGAGGAGCGCTTCGAGGGCACTACTCGGAGGCGAAGGAACAGGTCGTTCAAGGGGTCGGGCAAGAAGACTGAGGCCCCGGCACAACCTGATACGGAAAACTTGCCCAACCTGCAGACGCATACTCGTTAACCAACTTCTTCATCCCAGCTGCGCTCACTCATCGAAAGCTCCATCCGTCAGGCGTACCCAATGCCGTGAAATCACTACTCGGGCGGAGGTTCTCAAATGAAGCAATATCTCTGGATTTCCGGAGTTATTAGATGAGTCGACGCAGGCACTGGCTTCACGGAACAGACCGGCGTAGCGTCGGTTGCATCCACGAAGGCGCTGCAGGTAGTTAGACCGGACGGATCTTGCCGCGGCTTGCAGACGCGCATCCTTGAGAAGGAGCGGGGAATGACTGGATGGAATGCCGACACGGCCGCCGGGCCCCTCGGGTCCGGTACTGTCACGTTGGTGGAGGGCACGTCCTTCTGCATATCCTCGGCGAACGGGGACATGTATCCCGAATACCCGCACGGGGTTTTCTTCCAGGACACGCGTATCCTCTCCCGCTGGAGCATGACAATCAACGGCCAGCCGCTGGAGTCCCTTGCGGCGACGATGAAGGAGCCTTATCGGGCGCTGTTCGCGGGCCGCGTTCCCCGCTCGGACGGCTACGCGGATACCCCGCTCATCGTGGAACGGCTGCGCGAAGTTGGGTCTGGAATTCTGGAGGAGATCACCATCCGGAACTATTCGGCAGACCCCGCCGAGTGCATGATCGCCCTGGCCGTTGAATCGGATTTCGCGGACCTGTTCGAAGTGAAGGGCTTCCCGAGGGCATGGTCCTCTACCCAGGGCACCGACCTTGGATGACCGAACTCGTGGAGCAGGCCAAACTGCACCGGAAAAAGAGTGAGAGCGCTCGGCCCTGACGGCAGGTCGAGCAGCGGCTTCAGCGCTCATTCTGCTGAGAAACTCCGGCCATTTCAGGCTGATAAAGCGCATACGCGCGCCCAAGGGCTGGCAATAGTCCTTCCGTCCGAATTCGCAATGTTCGGAGGATTCGGCTGTATGCGCAGTCCGCCGCACGCGCCGTCGTCGATCGGACGGGCGTGCCGCGGACTGGGCCAGTCAGAGGGCTTGGCGCCGGGCCAGCCGCGTACCGGTCTTTGCCAGCATCAGGACCAGCAGCAGGATGCCGACGTAGCCGTTGATCACATACACGAGATTGACCATTTGGGAGAACGGCAGGATCAGGCCGATCACGGTGCCGGCTGCGGCGAGGGCGATGGTCAGGTATTTGAAGCGGGGCGTCTTGTCGGCGGAAAAGCGTGACGAGACGGTCCACAGCAGCGGGACCGCCGTCGTGTAGATGCCGGCGAGGATCATGACCGAGATCCCGGAGGCGAGCAGCGGGCTAACGTCGAACGCCAGAACGAGCATCGGGATCTCGGTGCCGCCGACCCGGGTAATGTTCGCGAGCAGGCCAAGGCCGACGATGATGCAGGCTACCGAGAAGGCGATCGCCCCGACCAGGCCGCCGGATGCCGCTTCCCTGCGGCTGCGCGCCGTCTTGCCCAGCGCGGTAAGGAAGGCTGCCAGCCACAGCATGCAGAAGCCGACGTACGACAGGGCGGACATGAACCAGTTCGTGGACGCCTGGGTCAGCTGCAGTTCGGGCAGCAGTGCGTTGCCCTCGGCAATCCCGGCCGGGTTTTGGATGATGCCGACGATGCCAAGTGCGATCGCAATGACGACGATCAGGGGCCCGATCTTGCCGATGACGTCAACCAGACTTTTCAGGCCGAACCACACGCTGATGCCGACCGCCACGGCCAGCCCGACGCCGCCGATGTACTTCGACATGCCGTAGTGCTCTTCGAAAACAGCGCCTGCGCCGGCGACCATCACGGTGAAGCTCAGGAAGACGAAGAGGATCGAGAAGAAATCGAAGAACGTCCCCAGGTGCTTGCCGCAGTAGTAGTGGAAGATCAGTGACGGTCGTTCGAACTTCTTCGCCTGGCCGACGGTGAAGAACTCGACGGCCACATACGTCATCAGGACCAGGACCAGGAGGCCTGTGCCGAAGATGCCCCAGTAGCCGTATGACGTGAAGTACTGGAGGATTTCCTGGCCGGTGGCGAATCCGGAGCCGATGAGGAACGCAATAATCGCGCCGGCGTACGTGAGGACGCGCAGGAAGCTTGTCTTCTCGACGGTGGCCAGATGTGCTTTGGTGGGAGATGGGTGTGCCATGTCTACTTCTTGCGAAAGGTGATATATCAGTTTTACAGGAACGCTATGGCAGGAGTGTGATCCAGTCAACATCGGGAGAATAAACGTTTACCCATTTACCGGGCTACTCCCCGATATCCGGGCATTAAACGTTGAATTACACGCTTGGCTCGGCCGTAATATTTAGGACGCCATTTACTACAAGTAGGATTTAGCGCTTGAGGAGGCGGCCTTACCTCCAACAGCAGCTTCTTCTCCTGAGCATTCTCTTGCGCACGGGGAGGCTGAGGTGGATCCCGCTCGGACGAAGAGTTCCCCCCAGCCGGCCGCTGGACACACCGACGCCCCGACGGCCACCGGCCAATAACGGCGCGTAGGACACTAGACCAAAGCAAGGCCGGCCGGCCAGGAGGGGATCGGCGACCTTGGTGGGCTCGCGGACCGCGCCGTCGCTAGTGGCAGCGGCGGTCAGGGCGGTGGTGCCGGAAGCTGCGCTATCCCCGGCGCCGCCGGCCGCCGTCGTCGTTGTCTGATGTGAAGTGCTGAGGATGTTGCCGCCTTGGCGAGTTCGTCGTAGGCGTTCATGCCGATGCTGTTGACCTCGGTGAAGACTTCCATGGCCTCGCGCCATTTGCCCGGGGTGCCGTGGCGGGCGAAGCCGATCAGGAAGCGCAGCAGCTGCGGGTTGGCGCGTGCTATCCCGATCGATGAATTCGCGGACCTGAAAACGGCGGCACAAAGGTGCTGGTCCCCATTAAAGCGAGGCAATCTGGACCTTTTCCCCACCCAGAAACACAGCGAAGGTGATTTACAACACATAGTGGACCGACTTGGTGGTGAGCCGCGGCACCCACAGGGACTCCGTAACCCTCATCAAGAGACTCCGCATCAAGTGTGCGAATTTAGTAAGTTCGAGCTCCGATTGGAACGGCGGTACTGCCCGTGAACTGGTATCTGATATGGATTGTTGGATTTCTGCTCCTTCTGTTTGCCGTTAGCTTGAGGTCGTCAAAGACGGTCAAGACGGCAGACGACTATGCGATGGCTGACTTCAAGCTCGGTTTCTTCCCGATCTGCGGGTCCATCATCGCGACAGTGACAGGCTCTGCTGCGCTTATCGGCGGGGCCGGCAAGGGCTTCGAAATGGGGATCTCGTACTTCGTCACTGTCATCAGCTTCGTGCTGTTCACGATCGTTGGGATGTTGGTCCTGGGGCCGGTGATCCGGAAACTGCGCCTATTCACCGTCCCGGAGCTGTTTGCCCGCAGGTTCGGCAAGCTCTCCGCCCTGATCCCGGCGCTGATCATCGGTTTCCTCTACATGACCCCTACCTTCGGCATGCAGTTGGTGGGCATGAGCTCGATCCTCTCCTCCATCACCGATCTGCCGTTCTTCTGGGGCATTGTCCTCGGCTTCGCTGTGACCCTCGTCTTCACCCTCATCGGCGGGATGCCCTCAGTGGCGTGGACGGACGCCATCCAGACCATAGTCATCCTGGCCGGCGTGGTGCTCACGCTCGTCATGGGTATCGCGTACGTGGGTGGTCCCGGCGTCGTCGCCGCTGCGACTCCGCAGCATCTGGTCAGCTTCGGCAGCATCGGCTTCACGGAGCTGCTTAACTGGTTCCTGATCTTCGGCCCCTTCTACCTCGTCTGGCAAACAACTTGGCAGCGCCTCACTGCCGCGAAGTCCACCAAAGTGGGCGTCTCCGCGGTCGTCATCGGCTTTATCATCTCGGGAGTGATCGGCCTCCTGGCGATCGTCATCGGCATCACCGCGGTCCAGGCGTTCCCAGCCGGCACCGCGCCGGATGCCATCTACACCTCGTTTATCGCGGAGATCTTCCCGGGCTCCATCGGCGGTCTGCTCATGGTCTCGCTGCTGGCGGCGCTCCTCACCGGCGCCACCTCGTTCCTGCTCAGCGGCGCCATCAACATCTCGAAGGACATCTACGAGGGGTGGATCAATCCCCAGGCCAAAGACGCCCAGATCCTCAAGGTCTCCCGCCTGTCAGTCGGCTTCATGGCCGTCCTCGGCCTCGTGGTCGCGCTGTTGGTCAAGGACATCATCGCCATCTACCAGATAGCCCTCGCCTTCACGGCATCCGCACTGGTAGCACCAGTGCTGGCCGCCATGTTCTGGGAACGCGCCACCAAGGCCGGCGTCATCGTCAGCACCATCGGCGCCCTGGTCGCCTCCTTGGCCTGGCGCCTCGCCGGGACGCCGTTCGGGATCCATGAGATCGCTCCGGGGCTCGTGGCCTCCGCCGTGTTGCTCGTCGTGGTCAGTCTCGCCACGAAGCACTCCGACGACGAAACCGTCATCGCGTACTACCACGCATTCCGGCGTGGCCGCCTTACCAGCGACAAGGTTCCGGCGGAAGGCCAAGTCGCGTCAGCCGCCGAAGCCCTCCTTGCAGAGGCCGACTCCGCTCCGGATGCGGCGGCTCCGCGCGATTCCGCATCAACAACATTCGATTCCAAGCCCCGGGGATGAGACAGCGACACCAGTTTCAGAGCACCCGGACCGCCCTTGAAAGAGCCCTGTTCTTTCCCTCAAATTCATCCAACGCGAACTCTTCGTGCTGTTCATCTGGAAACCAACCGATAGGACTATCTTGGAACCCACCACCGTCTACCCTGCCCGCATCGTCCGCACCATGGACCCTGCCCGCCCGACGGCGGAGGCCGTCGCCGTGCGCGGCGATCGGATTCGAGCCGTCGGCACCGTTGCCGAACTCATGGCCTACCCCGGCGCGGTCCTGGACGAGCGCTACGCCGACGCCGTCCTGCTGCCCGGCTTCGTGGAGGCGCACAGTCACGCGGGCTCGGGCAATGTTTGGGCCAATACGTACGTGGGCCTTGTGGACCGGACCGGCCCGGACGGCCGGCGCTGGCCTGGCTGCCGCACCATCGACGAGGTTTTGGACCGGCTGCGCGCGGCTGAGGCCGAGCTGCAAGACCCGGACGCGGTGCTGATGGCGTGGGGCCTTGACCCGATCTACTTCCCGGGCCAGCCGCTGGCCGCCGCGGAGCTGGACCGGGTCTCGGCCACGCGCCCCATCCACATCGCACACACCAACGGGCACGTATGCGCCGTGAATTCGGCGGTGCTTCGCCGGTTCGGAATCGACGCGTCCATGCGCGTTAGCGGCGTCGTCAAGGACGGCGCCGGCGAACCCACCGGGGAACTGCAGGAGTTCGCGGCGATGGGGCTCGTCGGTGAGCTCGTCGAAGGCTCGGGCCTGCTGAACATCAGTCCCGCCGCCCTGCGCCAGTTCGCGCAAGAAGGCGTGAACACGGGCACCACCACGCTGACAGACCTGGGCTCAAGCCTGCTGATGGACGACGACGGCGTCGCCCTTTACCGCTCGACCGTCGACGAGGAATTCCCCGCCCGTCTAAACGTCTTCCACTTCGGCGCCGGCATCGGCCCAGTTGCGCTGTCTCTGCAGGAGGCCGCGGAGCGGCTGGTGCGGTTGCGCCAGCTCTCCACCGACAAGCTCCGCTTCGGCAACGTCAAGCTCATGCTTGACGGCTCCATCCAGGGCTTCACCGCGCGCCTGCTGGAGCCGGGCTACCTCGGCGGGCAGCCGAACGGGATCTGGAACGTCAGCCCGGAAGAGTTCCGCGAGGCGTTCGAGACCTTCCACCGGGCCGGGCTGCTGGCGCACGTCCACTGCAACGGCGACCAGGCCACCCAGCTGTTCCTGGACACGCTCGAGGCCATCCTCACCGCGCACCCGCGTCCGGACCACCGCCACACCTGCACGCACTCGCAAATGAGCACCGCAGCGCAGTACCGGCGCATGGCGGCCCTGGGCGTGTGCGCCAACATCTTCGCAAACCACATCTGGGCCTGGGGCGACCAGCACATCGATATCACGGTGGGTCCTGACCGGGCCGCGCGCATGAACGCGGCCGCGACGGCGCTGCGCCTCAAGGTACCGATCTCCCTGCACTCGGACACCCCGGTCACACCCTTGGGCCCGCTGCACGCCGTGAAGCATGCCGCAACGCGGCTGACGGTCTCCGGACGGGTCATGGGCGAGCACGAGCGGATCGGCGTGCAGGAAGCACTGGAGGCCGTGACGATCGGCGGAGCGTACATGCTGAAGGTGGACCACCAGGTCGGCTCGCTCGAAGCGGGGAAGCTCGCGGACATGGCCGTCCTGGCCGAGGACCCGCTCGCCGTCGAGCCAGAGCACATCGGCGAGATCCATGTCCTCGGCACCATGGTCGGCGGCCGGCACCACGCTACGAAGGTCGCGCCCCTCTCGGAGGTGTCCGCGCTGTGACCGCCCGGCTTGGAATCATCGGTGGCTACCTGGGCTCCGGCAAGTCCACGTTGGTGAACCGGTTGCTGGCGGGCGTGCTGCCGGGGCGCACCGCCGTCGTCGTCAACGATTTCGGAAGCGTCAACATCGACGCGGACCTCATTGCCTCGGCATCCGGGGACACGATCGAGCTGACGAACGGGTGCATCTGCTGCCAGATCAGCGACGACGCGTCCCGCACCATGTCCGCGCTGGCCGCGCGCGGGGACCTTGACCACGTGCTTTGCGAGGTCAGCGGCGTCGGCGATCCCGGCCAGCTCGCCATGTGGCGGGACTTCCCGGGCTTCTCTCCCGGGCCGGTGCTGGTGTGCGCGGACGCGACCGCCGTCCGGCGGCTGCTGAAAGATGAGTACGTCGGCGACACGGTTGCACGGCAACTCGCCGCGGCGGAGGTGGTGCTGGTGACGAAGACCGACCTGGCTCTGACCGCCGAAATCGAGGACGCCGCGGAGGCGTGCCATGCAGCGGCGCCGCGGGCGCGGCTGATCCTGCAGGATCCCGCTGACCCGGGGACGACGGCGGCTGAGGCCCTCGCCGCACCGGTGCCGGAGGCGGACGACGACGTGGTCAGCTTCGGTGGGAAGACTGACCGTCACGGCGGGACGGACCACGCGGAGACTCATGTGTCCACCGCGCTTGAGTGCCCGGAACCGGTGGACGTGGACGCCCTCACCCGCGCGCTGGGCGCACAAGCGAACCTGCTGGTCCGGGCCAAAGGGGTTGTCCAGGACAACGACTGGACCTGGCACGAAATCCAGCTAGCGGGCGGACGAGTAGACGTGCGCCCGCGGTCCGATGACCGGCTGCCCCCCGTACGACCTGCGCTGGTGCTCATCGCAGCGGGACCTGACGCTTACCGGCTCCTTAGTGAAGCTGCAGCAGTGCTAGAGCAGGTGCCGCGGGACGCACCGCATCGCTTACGGACGGCCCCCTAGCCTCAGCAGTCCGGACGTCTGAGGAGGAGACGGCCTCACAGGCTTTAGAACTCCAGGACCGCTCTCGAAAGGGCGCCCTGGTATCGGCTTCCATAAACCTAATTGGATAACGAGGAAAGGTTTACACCCCCATGAACGATCACTCCTTCCTGCAAGACTTCCATCACGTAGCGACCATCGGCGCGACCTCCAACAATGGAGTGGACAGGCAGGCTGCGACGGCCAACGACGCGGCCACCCGAACCTGGTTCGCCCAGTGGATCCAGGACACAGGATTCGAGCTACGCGTGGACGGGATCGGCAACATGTTTGGACTCGTTGAATGGACCCCGGGTGCCCCCTATGTCCTCATCGGTTCTCACCTCGACAGCCAGCCGTTGGCCGGACGGTTCGACGGGGCCTACGGCGTAGTCGCGGCGATGCATGCTGCCCAGGAGATTAGCCGCCGCATCAAAAGCACGGGACAGGCGCCAAAATTCAACCTCGCCGTCGTCAATTGGTTCAATGAGGAAGGCAGCCGATTCGCCCCTTCACTCATGGGAAGCTCGGTCTTCGCGGGACTCTTCGACCAGGACGAGACGCTTGCTATTGTCGACCCGGACAACATCAGCGTCCGGCAGGCCCTGTCCGAAATCGGGTTCCTCGGGACGGACCCGCGTCCAGTGCCCGCGGCGTACGCCGAGATCCACATCGAGCAGGGACGGATCCTTGAGCGTGAAGGCATCGACATCGGATTGGTCGAACACAGCTGGTATACCCAGAAACTCGATATCGAGGTACTGGGCGAGCAGTCCCACACCGGCGCCACGGCCATGGCCGACCGCCACGACGCACTTATTGCCGCGTCCAAGATCGTCTTGATGGTCCACGACGTAACTAAGGACTATGAGGAGGAGGCCCTGGTCTCCTCCATCGGCCGGCTCTCCGTAGAACCCAACTCACCCATCGTCGTCGCGCGCCGCGTCCATCTCGTCGCTGACCTGCGATCCGGCGACCCAGCAATTGTCCGATCAGCCAGGGAAAAATTGCTGCGCGACATCGAAGCACTGGCCCGCGAGCACGACATCGAAATCCGGGTCAACGACTTCGACGTCCGCCAGATCCGATACTACCCCGAGTCCGGGCTGGAGCTGACGGCCAAAACCGCCGGCAATCTCGGTCTCTCCACCCGGCGCCTTGCAACCATGGCCGGCCACGACTCCGTCGCCATGAACTCCATCGTCCCCACGGTCATGCTGTTCATCCCGAGCGTCGACGGCGTCTCTCATTGCGAACGGGAATTCACGACGGACGCTGACATGGTTAAGGGCCTGCATATGCTCACCGAAGTAGCCCAGCAACTTGTCCATGGAAAACTGACTGAAGGCAATGACAAAGATGCTTCGTTTCCCTCTCCTGAACGAGCTGCCGTAGGCCCTTCGGCGTCTTAGCCTCCACAAGTTGGCTTCCCTGACCGAACTGCCAACACTCTGAAACCATCCGCTGCCGCCGCATCAGCCGGTAGATGCGCCGCACTCCCGGCAGGTTGGATATCGAAGACTAGGGCGTGCTCATAATCCTTCCAGCCAAATCGTGATGGCTCTGCTGGGATATCAAGTGACAAGTTTGGCGTAGACGACGTAGTTGTCGTCGAATCGGCCCGTGTCGGAGTCGTATCCGTCGCAGGTTATCAGGCGGAGTTCGGAGCCGGCAGTGTTCCCGTACACCGTCTCGGTGGGGAAAGTGTCCTTGGAATAGGCCTCAGCGCGGTCGACCGTGAACACGGCAGTGGTGCCGTCTTCACGGTCCACTTCGATGGTGTCTCCGGCTTTCAGCTCGCGCAGGCCGGCGAAGACGCCGGGTCCGTTGCCGTAGGCGTTGACGTGGCCCAGGATCACTGCCGGCCCGCGTTCCCCAGGTGTGGGGGAATGGATGTACCAGCCGGCGGGCGAGCCTGGATCTCCCGGCGGCACCTCAAGGGTGCCATTGTTCTGCAGACCAAGTCTGAGCAGCTGGGACTGCACGCCGAGCGACGGGATGGTCACGGTGACCGGCGGGGATTCCGGCAGGATCGGCTCTTGAACCTTCTCCTGCTTGGGCGCAGCAGAAAGTGCTGATTCCGGCCGTTCTGTTGCAGCTGCGGCGGAGCTTGTCGTTGGTGTTGGTTCTGGGGCCGGGTGTTCTGTTCGGGCAGTTGACGTCGAGGCTGGGGCGGTCGGGGCGGCTTGGACGGCTGGTTCCGTTGCGGGAGCGGCGCAGCCGGCCAAGAGAATTAAAGCGGCCGCCGCGGTAGCCAGGCGGCTTCCGCGGCGGCCGAGTAGTGAATCAGTCATGCCTTGGTGGTTACGACTGAGGTGGCGCTAGGCCCGTACTGCCGCGCGGCGGCGCAGCAGGTAGGTTCCGCCGCCTGCCGCTGCCAGGACGAGGCCGCCAGTCAGGGCGATTGCACTGATGTCGGCGGGGTTTTCGGCTGGCACACCGGTGTCGACGCCGCCGACGGGCATCTGGGTGACCTGCTGCCCGGAATCAGCATGGTCCGGCACTGGTGTAACCGCTTCGCTACCGGGGCTGCCCTCTTCGCAGGCGATGCCGTCGAGGTCGCGGTCCAAGTGGGCGCCGTATCCCGGTGCCCCCGCGGGGATATTGGACATGCCGGAGGCGGCTGCGTCGGCGCAGCTGTCGAAGGCGGTGCCCACGGCCATGGCAGGTGTCGCGGACAGGACAGAAAACCCGACAACGGTGGCGAGTGAAAGAACTGCGGTCTTCTTCTTCATGCTTACCCCTCAATTGCAAAGAGACATTGTCATGCAGCTAACCGACAAAAGTGGTGCTGCTGAAATTAATCTATTGATTTATCGATCAGCTACAAGAGCAATGCTCACTTTGGACGAAAAAATGTCAGCGCGGAGACTCATACAGCGGCGACGGCTGTCACTTCCACTTTCATTCCTTCGACCGCTAGGGCGGACACCTCCACGGCACATCGTGAGGGAAAAGGGCGTGGGACAGTGCGTTCATAGACTTGGTTGAATGCTTCGCGGTCCGCAATATCAGTCAGATAGATGGTCAGATGGACGAGCCGGCTCAGTGAAGACCCGGCTTGGCTCAGGACAGCCTCCAGGTTGGCGAAGATTTGCTCTGTCTGGTCGTTGGCATTGCCGGTCTCGATGCTGCCGTCCTCGCGGCGGGGAATGACGGTGGCGTACACGAGGCCGCCGGCAACCACGGCACGCGATGCGAGGGCGCCTGGAGCAGCGGGGTTCGCCGGCGGGACATGGACGAGATCGGTATCTTGGACGTTCATTCTCTTGCCTCCTGGAAATTGGCATAGGGCGACGCTGGCGACCGAGGCCCGGGAATGGGGGCTCAGTCGCCAGCGTCGGGGGTAGTACGGGGTTGGTCAGCGCAGCGGGTCGAAGCGGCGCATGATGGCAGGGGTGCTGTCGCCGGTGATGGAGGCGGCGAGCATTTTGCCGGTGAGCGGGCCGAGGGCGACGCCCCACATGCCGTGGCCGCCGGCGACGTGGACGCGGCTGGATTTGGTGGCGCCGATGAGCGGCAGGCCGTCCGTGGTGCACGGGCGGGAGCCGACCCATTCCTCCTTGCGGTCCTGCCAGTCGATACCCTTGAACATCGGGGTCGCCGCGTCGATGATGGCCTTGATGCGCCGCGGGTCCAGCGGCGCATCGGCGTCGCGGAACTCCATCATGCCCGCCACGCGGAAGCGGTCCCCCAGCGGGGTGCAGGCCACGCGCTGCGCCGGGAAGTAGATCGGGTGCGTAGGCATGACCTCGGGCACCACCGTGAAGCTGTAACCGCGGCCGGCCTGCACCACGCGCTTGACGCCGAAGCGGCGGGCGAGCTTGCCCATCCAGGCACCGCTGGCGATGACCACGTTGTCGGCCTGGAGCAGCCGGCTGTCGGCGGCGATGACACGGACGCCGGTCCCGTCGTCCCGGATGTCCACCACGTCGAAGCCGCTGACGATCTCGCCGCCGCGGGCCTTGACCGACTCGGCTAGCGACTCCATGAACTTCGGCGGATTGATGAAGCGCTGGTCGCGGATCTGCACACCGGCCCGGACACCGGAGCCCAGTGTCGGTTCCAGGGCGCGGAGCTCGTCGCCGTCCACCAGGTTGTAGTCCACCGTGCCGCCGGCGCGGCGCACCGCGTCGAACTCGTGGACCAGGGCGTCGCGGTGCTTGTCCGAGACGAAACCCGCGAGGAACGGATCGGCGACCTTGGTGGGCTCACCGACCGCGCCATCGGCAGTGGCCGCCGTGGTCAGGGTGGTGGTGCCGGCGAAGGTGGTCCCGGTGGCGGCCGAGGCTGCGCTGCCACGAGCGGTGCCCGCCGCCGTCGTCGTTGTTTGGTGTGAAGTGTTGAGGAGGTTGCCGCCTTCGGCGAGTTCGTCGTAGGCGTCCATGCCGATGCGGTTGACCTCGGTGAAGACCTCCATGGCCTCGCGCCATTTGCCCGGGGTGCAGTGGCGGGCGAAGCCGATCAGGAAGCGCAGCAGCTGCGGGTTGGCGGAGAGCGGGATGTAGAGCGGGGAGGACGGATCGAGCATGGCCTTGAGGCCGTAGCTCAGGACGGCCGGTTCGCTCAGCGGCAGGGTCAGCGCGGGGGTCAGCCAGCCGGCGTTGCCCCAGGAGGATCCGGCGGCGACGCCTTCCTTGTCGACCACGGTGACCTGCACGCCGCGTTCCTGCAGGTACCAGGCGGTGGAGAGTCCCACCATGCCTGCGCCTACCACCACTACTTGCTCAGGCGCCTTCGAATTGCCCATTGTGTTCTCCGATCAGTGCTTCAGTTGGTGCCATTCCTGTGTTGTGTGCGGCAGGCCGGTGCCACCCCCATGGGGCACCGGCCTGCCTGTCCTGCTAGGTGGAGCTTCGGTCCGGCTGCTTCGGACCGTTGCCCGGTTTAGACGTAGTCTTTGTACTTCTCGAGCATCCGAACCGGCTTCTTCAGGGCGTCGCGGCGGAACGGGTCGCCGAGTTCGCGGGTGCACATGACCTCGATGACCGTGGTGACGCCGTCGTTCATTTGGGCGTTCAGGGCGTCCTTCAGCGCGGCGCCGACGTTCTCCAGCTGGTCCACCACGATGCCCTCGGCACCCATGGAGCGGGCCATCTCGGCGAAGCTTTCGCCGTCGTTATCCAGCTCGCCGGCGACGAAGCGGCGGTTGTAGAACTCCACCTGGTTCTTCTTCTCCGCACCCCACTGGCGGTTGCGGAAGACGATGGCGGTGACCGGGATGTTGTGCCGGACGGCGGTGAGGACCTCGCCCATACTCATGGCCCAGGCACCATCGCCGGCGTAGGCCACGGCGGGACGCTCGGGAGCGGCGGCCTTGGCACCGATGATGGTGGGCAGCGCGTAACCGCAGTTGCCGAAGCTCATCGGGGCGAAGAAGCTGCGCGGCTTCTCGAAGCGCAGGTAGCTGTGCGCCACCGAGTTGATGTTGCCGATGTCGGTGGAGATCATGACGTTTTCCGGCATGGCCAGCTCCAGCTCGCGCAGGACCTGGCGCGGGTGCAGCCAGTTGCCTTCCTCGTGCTTGGCCTCCTCGATGACGTCCAGGCTGTACTCGTCCTGCTCGTGGGTCCAGGCGCTGAGCTCCTGCTCCCAGGCGTCCTTCTCGGCCTTGATCCGCGCGGCGCGCTCTTCCTTGGTGGCGTCGCTGGTCAGCGTGCGGTCGGCGAGGAGCTGGGTGAGTTCGGTGGCGACGGCCTTCGCGTCGCCGCAGATGCCGACGTCGATCTTCTTGACCAGGCCGAGCATGGTGTGGTCTGCGTCCACCTGGATGATCTTGGCGTTCTCGGGCCAGTAGGCCTGGCCGTACTGCGGCAGCGTGCCGAACGGGCCCAGCCGGGTGCCGAGGGCAATAACGACGTCGGCCTCCGAGATAAGCTTCATGCCCGCCTTTGATCCCTGGTAGCCCAGCGGACCGCACCACAGCGGGTGGCTGGCGGGGAAGGAATCGTTGTGCTGGTAGCTGTTGACCACCGGGGCGCCGAGGCGTTCAGCGAGCGCCTTGCACTCCTCAACACCATCGGCCATGACCACGCCGCCGCCGGAGACGATGACCGGGGCCTTGGCCGTGGCGATCAACTCCGCCGCCGCCTCCAGGCTTTCCTTGCCGCCCGCGCCGCGGTCCACCCGGCGGGGCTTGGGGATTTCGGTGGTGATCTCGCCGTAGAAGTAGTCGCGCGGGATGTTCAGCTGGGTGGGGCCGTTCTCGCTCATGGCGCGGTCGAAGCAGCGGGCAGTGAACTCTGCCATGCGGGCGGGGTTGACCACGTGGCCCTGGTACTTGGTGAACTCCTGGAACATGGGCAGCTGGTTGGCCTCCTGGAAGCCGCCCAGGCCGATGCCGTTGGTGCCGGCCTCGGGGGTCACGATGACCACCGGACTGTGCGCCCAGTAGGCGGCGGCGATGCCGGTCACGCAGTTGCTGATGCCGGGGCCGTTCTGGCCGATCACCACGCCGTGGCGGCCGCTGGCCCGGGCGTAGCCGTCCGCCATGTGCGCGGCGCCCTGCTCGTGGACCACGGGGACCAGCCGGATGCCGGCGGGGGCGAAGATGTCCATGGCGTCCATGAAGGCCGAGCCCATGATGCCGAAAATGTCCGTGACGTCATTGGCGACCATGGTCTCGACGAAGGCCTCCGACGGGGTCATCTTCTGGACGCCCTGTACGACCTCCCGGCCCGTGTTCTGCTCGCTCATAACAACTCTCCTTTGAATCGTGCCGCCGCGGTGGGCGATAGGAAGTTCCAAAAATTGGTTCGGATTGCTCCCGAAAACGGGACTGAGATCAACATATGCGGTCTGGATCACATTGGTCAACACATATTCCGTTTTTTCTTCCCGGTGATACTATTTTTTGAAACAGCGGAACATTTTCTCGGCAAGGAGGCATCATGGAAGGCTTGACGGAGCCGGACCTCGGTCCGGTAGGCAGCGTCCAGGGCGAGACGCCGGCACTGCGGCTGTTCGCCCTGCTGGAGTTCATCACCACGCGCGACCAGCTCTTCACCCTGCAGTCCCTGGTGGACCAGACCGGGATCCCGAAACCCACGCTGCACCGGATGCTGCAGCAGCTGGAGGGCGCGGACCTGCTGATGCGCCAGAGCGACGGCAAGCATTACGGCACCGGCGCGCGGATGCGGCGGATGGCCGAGGACGTGCTGCTCAACGACACCCGACACGGCTCCCGTCACGCGGTACTGAAGAGCCTGGTGGACGAGATCGGTGAAAGCTGCAACATCACCGCGCTGTCCGGCAACGAGGTGATCTACCTGGACCGGGTGGAAACCACCGAGCCGCTGCGCATCCATCTGGGCCCGGGCTCCCGCGTGCCCGTGCACTGCTCGGCCAGCGGCAAGATGATCCTCTCCCAGTTCGGCCCCGCCCAGCGCGAGCGCGTGATCGCGATGCAGCCGCTGAAGGTCTTCACCCGCCACACGCAGACCGATCCGGCGCTGCTGGAGGAGGAGCTGCGGCAGATCCGGCTGGATGGCTACGCGCTGGACCGCGAGGAATTCCTCGACGGGCTGGTCTGCATAGCCGTTCTCGTGCCCAACGCGACCACGCGTTCCAACATGTGCGTCGCGGTGCAGGCGCCCATTGTCCGGATGTCCTCGGAGGACCTGGTCCGCCTGCTCCCCTCGCTGCGCGCCGCGGCGGAAACCCTGGGCCGGATCGAAGAGCAGCAAATGTCCGATGGGCCCTCCCTGGCCCTCTCACTGGCAGGAGGATGAGCATGGACTTCCGCCCCGGCCTGATGGTCTCGGCCCGCGACGCCTTCGGCATCGACAGCGGCCTGATGGTGCCGATGTTCCCCGAGCCCAACGAGCACGTGCCGGAGATCGATCCGGCCTACCGCTTCAACCACGACGTGACGCTGGCTCTGCTGGCCGGCTTCGCGCACAACCGCCGCGTGCTGCTGCAGGGGCTGCACGGCACCGGCAAGTCCACGCACATCGAGCAGGTGGCCGCGCGGCTGAACTGGCCGTGCATCCGGGTGAACCTGGACGGCCACATCAGCCGGCTGGACCTGGTGGGCAAGGACACCGTGGTGATTGAGAACGGCCAGCAGGTCACCCGCTTCCAGGAGGGCGTGGTGCCGTGGGCACTGCAACAGCCCATGGCCCTGATCTTCGATGAGTACGACGCCGGACGGCCGGACGTCATGTTCGTCATCCAGCGACTGCTCGAGCGGGACGGCTCCTTCACACTGACGGACCAGAACCGCGTGCTGCGCCCGCACCCCGGCTTCCGGCTCTTCGCTACCTCCAACACAGTGGGGCTGGGCAACCTGAACGGGATGTACCACGGGGTGCAGCGGCTCAACCATGCGCAGATGGACCGCTGGAACATCGTGGCCTCGCTGAACTACCTGCCCGCCGCGGAGGAGATCGCCATTGTCCAGTCCCGGGTTCCGTCACTGGCGGACGGGGCGGGCACGGCGTTGGTGGCGTCGATGGTGGAGGTGGCCAATCTAACCCGGCAGGGCTTCCTGGCCGGCGACGTGTCCACACTGATGTCCCCGCGAACCGTGATCAGCTGGGCCGAAAACGTGGCGGTCTTCCGCGACCCGGCGCTGGCCTTCCGGCTCTCCTTCGTCAACAAGTGCGACGAGTCGGAGCGCACCGTGGTGGCCGAATACTTCCAGCGCTGCTTCGACGCCGAGCTCGAGGAATCCTTCGAGCTCGCCCCCGCGTACGCCTGAGCGTCATCGTGACGATGGATAGCACGGCGACGGCAGATCGCACGGGGACGGCAGATACCGCTGCCCGGCGCCGGCAGCAGCAGATCCGGCAGCTGTGCGCTGCCAGTATCCGCGCGCTGGCCGCGGACCCGGCCCTGGACTTCCGCGGCGACCATCTTTACCGGGGCCGCAGCGTGCTCCCGCTGAACGCGCCGCACCTCTACCCGGACCAGGCGGCCGACGGCTTCGGTTCCTTCCGCGGCGCGGCGGACGGGATGGCGCTGCGGCTGCTGCACTCCGACGCCGCGCTCCACGCCCGGCTGCGGCCTGCTGGCCAGACCGCGCGGCTGGTGTTCGAGCTGCTCGAGCAGTTCCGGGCGGAGTCCCTCGCCGGCCAGCCCGGGGTGGTGCGCAACCTGCGGGTGCGCCACGAGGCCTGGTCCACGCAGTTCCACCGCTCCGGCCTGACCGAGACGTCCCTGGGCCTGCTGCTCTATACGGTGGCCCAGGTCTGCCGGTCCCGCGTGACCGCCGAGCCGGTGGTCGCCGAGACCGAGGACTTGATCGAGCAGACCCGCGGCAGGCTTTCGGCCCTGCTCGGCCCGGACCTGGCCCTGCTGCGGCGGACGCGCACCCGCCAGACGAACTACGCCGAGCCGGCGCTGGCGATCGCCGTCGTTATTGAATCCCTTGCCGATACCGCGCAGGCGGACAACGACGGCGGCGCCGAGCGTTCCGCGCGCAAGACCCGCGAGCAGTTCAGCCTGCTGGTGGACGCGGAAGACGACGCCTGGCTGCCGGAGACCGCGGCCTCGGGCGCCAGCCCCACGCTGGCGGACGACGGCGGGGCCTACCGCGCCTTCACCACCGCTTATGACCGGGTCCAGCGCGCCGCCTCGCTGGTGCGGCCCGAGCTGCTGCACGACTACCGGCGCCGGCTGGATAAGCGGATCGCGGACAGCGGCGTGAACGTGGCCCTGCTGGCGCGGCGGCTCGAGCCGCTGCTGTGCGTGCCGGTGACCTCAGGCTGGAACAGCGGGCAGGAGGAAGGAATGATCGACGGCGCGCGGCTCAGCCAGCTGGTCTGCTCCCCCGCCGAACGCCGCCTCTTCCAGACCGAGCGGCACGAGGCCAGGCCCGCCACCGCGGTCAGCTTCCTCATCGACTGCTCCGGCTCCATGAAGCAGCACGGCGAGGGCATCGCGGCCTACGTGGACGTTTTCCTGCGCGCGCTGGAGCGGATCGGCGTGGCCACCGAGGTCCTGGGCTTCACCACCGGGGCGTGGAACGGCGGCAAGGCCGCGCGCGACTGGAAACGTGCCCGCTCCCCGCGCCGCCCGGGCCGGCTCAACGAGGTCAACCACCTCATCTTTAAGGACGCGGACACCAACTGGCGCAAGGCCCGGCCCGGCATCGCGGCGCTGCTGAAGACCACGCTGTACCGCGAAGGGATCGACGGCGAGGCTGTCCAATGGGCGGCTCGCCGGCTGGCCGACCGGACCGAAGAGCACCGGATCCTGATTGTCCTCTCCGATGGCAGCCCGGCCGACGGCGCCACCGCGCTGGCCAACGACGAGCATTACCTGCAGCAGCACCTGGCCACCGTGGTCCGCGGGCTGGAGGACTCCGGCGCGGTCAACGTCTTCGGCGTCGGGCTTGGCCTGGACATGAGCCCGTACTTCTCCCGCTCGTTGATCCTCGACACCGAGCGGCTGGGCCAGCCCGAAGGCGTGCGCGAACTGACCGGACTGCTGGAGCGGTCGCTGCCGCCGCCGAGGTAAGGTACTGGCGATCAGCGCGCTAATGCCGAGAATCTCGGACTGGGCCAAGACACGACCAGCACCGGAGTCTTGCCACGACTAGGCAGCGTTACTGATCGCGGCGATGGGAATTCATAGGGTTCCGGAATGCGGGACCGTTGCCCAGCGCCCGATCGAAACTGGTTCGGGCGACCTTTGCTCATCCCTGGCATTCTTGCAGCAAAGCTCACGTGACTATGGTGGCCGAGAGGGACCAATGAGCCGACGCTGGCGCCCCCATGGGAAGGCTGCGTTGGTTCGTCATACCTCACCTGCATCCTCAAGCACCGGAACGGGCGACATTGTATTCCGCCAAATGCAAAAGTCTGCGGTCGTTTGTGCCGTCCTCGCGAATCCAGAGGACATCGAGGTGGAGAGCAAGTTCGTCTATCCGTCCTGCACAGAGAACACCTGACAGGCTTTGTGCGGCTACCCTGTCGTCTTGTTTGAGCATCGAGGCTTCAACAAGCTGTCGGAACCGGTGGTCATCAGTGCTGCATTCCATTCAGTTCTCCTGTCGCAAATGTCTGTACTTTCCTGAACCGGTGGCGAAGTTTCGGTGCATGAGTGTCTTGAGGACACTATGTGGCCGGCTCACCCCTACATAAGCGTCGTTGCCGGCTTTTGGGCAGCTAAATGTCGTATCGCAGACCTAGGGCGCCAACCTTTGTGAGTTCTGGTCCGAGTCCGATTTCTCTTGGGAGCAGTGTGCCGGCTCTGTTGGCTTGTTCGAAGGCGTGAGCTACCTGCAGTAGCTCCTTTTCTGCACGTGGCGGGGCGATGATCTGAAGTCCGACGGGCAAGCCGGAGGGCGTAAATGCGGCAGGTATGGAGATGGCAGGGCACCCGGTGACCGAAATGATTGAGGGCAGCCGCATCCATTCCAGGTAGTTGTCCATCGCTTGCCCATTGACTTCGGTGGGGTAGGTGATTTCGGCATCGAACGGTACCACTTGGCTGACGGGCGTGATGAGGAAGTCGTAGCGCTCGAAGAACTCGCGCATCCGGTGGTGAATCCGGGTTTGCATGATTTCGGCCTGCCCGATGTCTTTGCCCGTGAGATCGCGGCCCTGTTCTATATTCCACACGGCGTCTGGCTTCAGCTGGTCGCGGTGCTGGTCGAGCAGTCCGCCGAGCGCGTTCTCGAGTTGCCACGCCCGCAGGGTCTCGAACGTTCTGGCCGCTCCTTCCAGGTCGGGAGCTGCCTCGGCCAAGGTGCATCCTAAGTTGGTGAAGGCATCAAGGGTGGGGGCCAGAGCCGCGATGACGTCAGACTCGACGGGGACGGTCCCGTTAAGGTCAGGCGACCAAGCGATGCGGCTGCCCGGCAGTTTCGCGATGTAAGGTCCCTGGAACGAGTGGCCTGGGGTGTCCAGGGCCATCGGGCTTCTGGGATCCGGTCCGGCAAGCACCGAGAGCAGGAGTCCAGCATCGTCCACGGTGCGGGCCATGGGGCCTTTGACGGACAAGCGTCCCCAGGCTGCTGTCTCCGGCCAGGAGGGTACGCGGCCGGGGGTGGGCCGAAGGCCGACGACGTTGCAGAAAGAGGCAGGGTTTCGCAGGGAGCCGCCGGTGTCGCTGCCGTCGGCGATGGGGACCAGCCGCGCGGCGAGGGCGGCGGCTGCTCCTCCGCTGCTGCCGCCGGCGCTCCTGGTCGGGTTGTAGGGGTTGCGGGTCAACCCGTAGACGTCGTTGAAGGTATGGGATCCAAGGCCGAGTTCGGGGACGTTGGTCTTGCCGATGGTGATTGCGCCGGCGTTCTTCATTCGTTCGACGACGATATGGTCGGTTGTCGGGATGTCGTTGGCGAAGATTGTTGAACCGCGGGTGGTGCGGATCCCTTTGGTGGGCAGGATGTCTTTATGCGCGGTGGGCAGTCCGTACAGAGGCCCCTTGGGAGTATTTTTGTTCCACTGTTTGTCAAGCAGGATCGCCTGATCCATGGCTTTGTCAAGGTCGAGGGCGACCAGCGCATTGATGATGGGGTTGATGTGTTCAATGCGTTCGATGTGTGCGGCGAGAACCTCGCGGGCCGAGAGCGTGCCGTCTCGCATGGAAGCAGTGAGCTCTGTTGCGGTCATGAACGGGATGGAGGTCATGTGGGTCTTTCGTCGTTTCGGGTTAGCTCAGGCCTGAGATGGTTTCGATGACTTGCGCGACGCACAGGGCACTGAACAACGCGAGACCGATTCCGATGGCACAGTTGCTGGCGGTCCTGTTGCGGAATTCCCGGGGCAAGGAGCGTCGGTTCAGCAGTATCAGGAGGGCACCGGAGAGGACGGGTAGGATAAACGCAGAGAGGGTGGCGTAGATCACCACCATGCCGACGGGCCGCCCGGCGAACTGGAAGATGATGGCCGCGAGAACGCAGTAGAGGATGACGAGGCGGAAGACGGGGGTGGAACTGGCCATGTGGGCGTCTGCCTGCTCGTCGGGGATCCGGCGCAGCACACGGACGGCGTCCGCGATCAAGTAGCCCATGGCGCTGAAGCCGCCCAGAATGGAGCTGAAGACGACTGCAAAGAGGCAGAGCAGGAAGACGATGCGACCGATCTCTCCGGCGGCTGCGGCGACGGGGGCTGCGATGGTGGCGAGCCCGGCGTTGCCGGCGATGCTTTCGCCGGTGCCGTAAATGAGGGCGGTGCCGAGGATGCTCATGGCGACCGCGAACACCAGTATGCCAATGTAGCTGGCCGCGGTGTCGGAGCGCAGATGGGTCAGCCAGACGCGCCCCTGCCACTTCTTCTCCCGTACCCAGTAACCGTAAGCCAGGATTCCGGCGGCCCCTCCGACACCGCCGATCAGGGCCAGGACGGCCAGTATCGAGCCGGAAGGCAGTTGAGGGATCAGCTTGTCGAACGTGATGGAGGGGGATTGGGTGTCGGTGGCAACCATGGCTGCGCTGGCGATGACAGTGACGAACATGGCCACGCCGAGACCCACCATGATGCGTTCGAATATCGAGTACCGCCCGAAGGCGACCATGGCTCCCGCAGCAACTGCGATGGCTATGGTGACCGGCACCATGGGTGCGGCGGGAACGAGTTCAACGACGGCGATCGCTGCGACTGAACTGAGCCCGGCACCGTAAAAGAGACCGATCACGACCATGAACAGCAGGAAGACGAGGGGCAGGACAGGCCCTGAAATATCCGCCATCTGGGAGAGCATTGTCCGTGGGGAACTGAGCTGGAGGCGTCCGACGGCCTCGGTGAGGGCGAACTTGATGATGATTCCCAGCACGATCGTCCAAACCAGAGCCATACCGTACTCGGAGGAACTGTTGAGGGTGGTCACCATGTCGCCCGCGCCGACGCTGGTGACAGCCAGGACCATGCCCGGGCCCATGGCCTTCAGACGCGAGGCCAGTGTCCGGGGCGGGGCGGGAACATTTAGGGCGGGCATTTCGACTGCTGCCCCGTGCATGGACTTGCTGTGCTGGGTGGCCATGGGATCTGCCTTCGGTGTGAGGTGTGACACGTATTGGATGTATTCAGCTTCATCCTGTTGCTTGTGTCGGTCAAGAATTCTAGTGAAAAGGGGGAAATCGGACATATCATCGGCTAATGACCTCAGATTTTCGCCTTCCAGTGGCGGTCGATGACCTCGACCGGCGCATTATCGGTGCACTGCAGATTGATGGTCGGGCCTCATGGCTTCGTGTGTCCCGCGTGCTCGGAGAGAATGAGCGGACAGTGGCGAGGCGAGGAAGCCGGCTGCTGGAAAGCGGGTTGGTCCGCGTCGCCGGAATGCAGTTGAAATCGACCGGCACCATACTGGCGTTGCACTGCGGGCCGGGCCAGGTGCGCATGTGTTCGCGGGCTGTCAGCGGGTGGGCCGAAACGATGTGGGCGCACATGGTGGCCGGGAGCCAGGACATTGTTGCGGAAGTCAGCTACCCAAAGGCGCGGGAGCAGGCCTTCCTCCTGGATGAACTGCCCGCCGTCCCGGGTTTGAGTGCGAGCGAAGCCTACCCGGTGCTGCGGTACCTGCGGACCGCCCACCAGTGGCGCCCGGGGGTACTGACCGCCGAAGAGTGTGCGGAGCTGGAAGCGGAATCGATGCAGGGACAAAAGCTTGAGACGGGCGGAATTGAGGGGCTGTCCCGGTCGGACAGAACCATACACGCCGCATTGATGGAAAACGGCAGGTCCACCTACGAGGAACTTTCCCGGCTGGCCGGCGTATCAGAGGCGACCGCCAGCCGGCGCGTAGAACAAATGCGGCAGAACGGACAACTGGTCGTCCGTGCTGTGGTGGACCCCGCTGTCCTAGGGCTGGGCGTCAAGGCCCTGATATGGGTGCGTGCGACACCGGCCAGGCTTGAGGCTCTTTCAACAGCCATCGAATCCAATCCCCGGATCAGGTACGCCAGCAGAATCACAGGGCCCTACCAGGTACTCGTTGCCGTGGATTTGGCATCAAGGCAGGATCTGGACGCGTTCCTCAGCGGTGCCGGGTGGGTCGAGTACGCGGAGTCCGTGGACGTTGCCATTGTTGTTGCCACAGGTAAGCGCGGCGGCCTGCTTAGCGATGCCCTGCAGTAATGCTGCCGGGCAGGGCCGAGCCTACTGCCCCAGGACAGCTACCGCGTCAATCTCAAAACGCAGCCCCATGGCCAGACCGGCCTGGATCGTGGTGCGTGAGGGCAACGGGGCGGGAAACCGGCGTACGTAAAGATCGTTGAACAGACCCATGTCGTTGATATCCCGCAGATAGCACGAGGTCTTCACGACGGAGGACAAACCCGCTCCGGCCGCCTTCAGCACAGCTTCGAGTCCGTCGAAGGCCAATTCGATCTCGTCCTCCAGGCTCTCCGGTGCGGTGGTGTTGCCAGGCTTGATGCCGACCTGCCCCGAGACGAAGAGCAGGTTGCCGACTTGGACAGCCTGCGACAGTGCGGGTGAGGACAGGGCGTCCGGGGTGCTGATGGTGCGTTTTTCAACCGACATGCTTCGACTCCTGGCTTGTTTTGTTTGGCTGTTCTAGCGGAGGGGGTTAAAGGGTGCGGCCACCGGATCGGGAGCGCCGGTCATTTGATCGGCCAGGAGCCGGCCGCCGGCCGGGCCGAGGGTTAGTCCCCACATTCCGTAGCCGCCCGCAACGTAGACGCCAGGGATCTTGCTTTGCCCGATCAGGGGAAGCCCGTCGGCGGTGCATGGGCGGGAGCCTACCCATTCCTCGCTCCGCTGGCTGAAATCAATCGACGGAAGTAACGGCTGGATAGTGCGGACGACCGCTTCCAGCCGCCTGCGGTCCAAGGGGGCATCGGGGTGGCGGAACTCCATCATCCCGGAAACCCTGAGGCTGCCGTCCATCGGTGTGGCAACGACCCGGTGGGAGGGGAAATAAAGCGGACCGTCAGGCATGGTTGCCGGCTTGACGCTGAAGCTGTAACCGCGTCCGGCCTGGACAACCTGTCGAACGCCGAGCTTTTTCCGGAACCCGGCCAACCAGGCCCCGTTGGCCATGACCACGGCGTCCGCGGACCGCGGCCCGTCGTCAGTGCGAACGACCGGGCTTGCCTCGGAGTCGACGTCGAGCACCGACACGCCCTCCTCGATCACTACCCCCAGATCGGAAAGCCTGGCCGCAAGTGATTGTATGAAGGGCCTTGGGTCGAGGTAATACTGGTCGTTGAGCCGTACGGCCGCTTTCATCCCGGCAGCGACCATCGGTGCCAGTTTCCGGGCCTCGTCGCCTGACAGCACGTCGAAATCGACCTCCTGCCCGCTGCCACGCACCGCGGCGAGTTCATGTTCCAGACTGGCGAGACGCTGAGTATCGGGAGCAAAGATCAGGCCAGGATCCATACGGGCCGGCCCGTGCATTACGCCTCCCCGCTCTATCTCGCGATAAGCGGCCAACGCCTGCACATTCAGCGGTGACAACGCCCGAAGCCCGGCCTCCCAAACGTCAGCCCGGCAATTGCGGACGAATCCAGCGAGAAACTGCAGGAGGTTCACATCCGCGCGCAAAGGGACCGAAACCGGCGAAGTGCGAGAGAAAAAAGTAGACACACCCAGTTTCAAGGCCGCGGGCTCAGCCAACGGAACCGAGAACGCAGGGCTAACCCACCCTGCATTGCCCCAGGACGCCCCCGAACCGACTTCCTTGCGTTCGAGCACTGTCACCTCGGCACCCTTTTGCCGCAGGAACCAAGCGGTGGAGAGGCCCACAATGCCGCCTCCGACGACCACTACGCGTTTCACATCTGATCCTGTCTCGAAATGGAAATGTTCAGATGCCAGCCTGACAAGAAGCGGCGAATGAAAGCGAGCGTCCGGCGCAAACAAGCAGAAAGAGACATCAATATGTCCGGATATGATGAGAATGTACCTGCCCGGCGGCGAGTTTCGTGACTCCGAGTGGAAGCAGTGGAAACTGCGGAGGTGGACTCGACACAGTCTCCACACAGTAAGGCTGCCAGACGCTCAGGTCAGAACCATGATTCGCGTTGAATAGCGCTACTGAGCGGTCGATGATTGACGCGGTAGCGCGCAGCCTCCACCGCGTAGAGGACCGAGGCTCCAGACCCTGCTCAAGAGTGAGATGAGCGCCTCCTGTAGGAGCGCTGAGTAGATGCCGTTGACGTCAAACTCTAGCTCTTGGACCCAGCGACCCAACAAGTTGTTCATGTCGAGGCCCTCTTTTTGTTCCCCTGACTGGGCGTTTAAACGTGTCAAGAGCTTCACGGCGTAACTTTGTCTAAGGCCAGACGAATCACTCCGGCTAGCGTCCTCAGGACTCTTGACGGCGTCACCAGCCGCCGCGCGTTGGCGTATGTCCCTTTCGGGCGTCGTCGGGCATTGTCATTTCGGCCCGCAGGCCCAGGAGCCTGATCGGCCGGCCAGCCTCGATTGACATTGCAAGATCCAAGGCGCGCACGAGGATTTCGTCCCGGTCGAAGGTCTCGGGAATCTTCTTCGCGTGGGTCTTGGTGAAGAACGGCGCGTACCGGACCTTAAGGGTCAGCCCAACTACGGGCCTTCCTTCGGCCACAACATCTTCAAGGACTCTTGCGGTCAGCTCCCTTACGGCGTCGTCCACCTGCGCGGGCTCGGTCAAGTCGCGCTGGAAGGTGGTCTCGCGGCTATGGCCGCGGGCAACCCATGGGGTGTCGTCCACAACGCTGGCGCCGTCCCCGCGTCCGAGCTCCGCGTACCAAGGACCCATCTTGGGGCCGAACTCGGGGACCAACTCTTGGGGGTCGGTCCCGGCGAGCTCGGCGACGGTGTTGATGCCGAGTTTGGCCAGCCTGCCCGACACTTTGGTCCCGACGCCCCACAGGTCCTTGGTGGGCCGGCTTCCCATGACGTCCAGCCAGTTTTTGGCAGTAAGGCGGAAGACGCCGGCCGGTTTACCGAAACCGGTGGCGACCTTGGCCCGGACCAAAGTGTCGCCGATGCCCACGCTGCAATGCAGCTGCGTTCGCTCTAGGACAGCGGCCTGCACCTGCCGGGCGTAGGCTTCCGGATCCTCTGTCTCCGTGCCGACAAAGGCTTCATCCCAGCCCAGCACCTGCACCGTGGCACCGGGCTGCGCGCGCAGGGTAGCCATGACCGTTTCCGACGCCGCGAGGTAAGCCTCCTGATCGACCGGCAGGATCACGGCGTCGGGCACTTTCCGGGCCGCAATGCGTAAGGGCATTCCGGACCCCACACCGAACGCCCTGGCTTCGTAGGATGCGGTCGACACGACAGCTCGTTCCGTGGGGTCGCCCCGACCACCCACAATGATGGGCTTGCCTGCAAGCTCCGGGCGTCGCAGCACTTCGACCGCCGCGATGAACTGGTCGAGATCGACGTGCAGCACCCAGGGGATTCCGCTCACGCCACCAGTCTGCCCTAAACATCTCTAGCCAGCATCAACTCTGCACGGAGCATGGCCGCGGATCCTGCAATGTCCTGAGTATGCCGGTCCAAAATCGTACAGCTCGCGTTCTTCTTCTGGGAAACCTCGAGACTCTAGGCGCCAACCAGCTCCTGACGGCTCCGACGTGTCTCGCAACTAACCGTGAACACACCGATTCACTAAGAAGGTTTCGAGACTTAGTTACGAGAATCGCCGGACGTGGACGAACTTTCATGATGTCGTTTTCCGAAGGCGACTGCATTAGATGTCCAAAGTCGCCTTCGCTGCTCTTCCGTGTCCGGCCGGGGAAGATCCCGGCAGACGGTGGCAGAAGTCTTCGCTGCTGTCTCGATGTCGATTCCCTCAAATCATGTCCCTCCCAAACCATTCGTCTCGCGGGAGTCGATAGGCATTCTTAGCTCAATCGCTCCGGAGGGTGAAGATGTGCGCGTTCTCCGCCGTGGTCGAAGATGCTCAGGATCTCCACCGGCCCGTCGTGGGCAGCAACAAGGTGCGGGACCATGGTGGAGAACTCCGCGGCCTGCCCCTCGTGCACGAGAATGGTGCGGTCCCCGAGCAGCAGGCTAACGGTTCCCGACAAAACGGTGAACCACTCGCGGCCTGGATGCACGCTACGGTCGACGTCGGCCATGGAGCGTTCGGATGTGATGCGCATCTTGGCCACGGTGGTCCCGTTCGCCGAGTGCTCGCGTGAGAGCAGCCAGCTGGTCAACCCTTGTTGGTGTTCGGGCTCGGGGCGGATGACGACGTCCTCGTCCGATGTGGGCTCGACCAGCTGGTCAAGTGTGGTGCCAAGCGCCTTGGCCAGAGGTACCAGCTGGTCCAGGGCAATCCTGCGGTGTCCTGTTTCAATACGGCTCAGTGTGGATGGACTTAGGAAGCAGCGTGCGGCAAGTGCGTCCAGAGACCAGCCCTTGGCCAGTCGCAAGCCCTTGATGCGTTGGCGAATTACAGTATCCATAGAAAGTTCTTGCGTCATACGCAAGAGTGTATGCCACTGAAGCATTACCTGGTTACGCTTGATCCATGAGAACTGAGCATTCACGCGGACACCACCACGGTCACCAGCAGGGCCGGCACAACGAGGACCAGCAGTCGCACGAACCGGGCCTGGCCGAAACGCTGGACCTCGATGCCCTCCTGCTACACGAGCATCTGCAGGAGATCTTCGATTGGACCGCCAAACACCAGCCGGCTCCGGGCACCATTGTGGACCTGGGCGCGGGAACGGGCACCGGAACCCTCGGCCTGACGCGAACCTTTCCCCAGGCCAGCGTCGTGGCAGTCGATCAGTCCGAGTTCATGCTCGCTCACCTGGCCTCGGCGGTTGAGAAAAACCAGCTGTCGGACCGGGTTTCCACCCTGCAAGTGGACCTCGATGCCACATGGCCCGAACTTGCCGACATCGACCTGATTTGGGCGGCATCCTCAATGCACCACATGAGCGACCCGGCCAACATCTTGAGCCAGATCGGCAAAACGCTGGCACCGGGGGGCCTGCTGGTGGTCGTGGAAATGGATACTTTGCCGCGCCACCTGCCCGATGACCTTGGATTCGGTGCCCCGGGGCTCGAACAGCGCCTCCACGATGCTGTGGCAATTGCTGGCTGGAACGCGCACCCGAATTGGGCCCCGGCCATCCGGGAAGCTGGAATGGAGATCGCCGAACAGCGCACCTTTACTTACGGCACGGATGAAAACCGGGAACTGATTGCGCACAACGCCCAGACGTTCCTCTCCAGGATGCGCACCAGCCTGGGAGACACCCTGTCAGCGGAGGACCTTGCCACCATCGACCAGTTGCTTGATCCCCATGGCCCGCAGTCCCTGACCAGACGCACAGACCTGTCGATGCGCGGAAGCCGCACCGTGTGGGCCGCACGTCCGGGGCGCTAAGCTCCCTCGCGCCGCAAGGGCCCGGCGGGCTTCCTTGGACGGCTTGGCGCGCACATTCATGCGCTCGCCCCGGAGCCCGAAAAGGCTGAGGAACACCACCCGGCTGGCGTCGGCCCACCCGAACCCATGCGGCGTGCGGGTATCGAAAGTACGTACAGCCACCCATAGCCCTCGTGGGTTCGAAGATCCCCATTCTCGGATAGCCTCCCGGCGGAATCACAAGCTCGAATGCCTGAAGCCCCTCCGGAGACATGGCCCAGCGGCAGGATCATCATCTCAAACTAGCGTCGGCACAATGCGCGGCGAACAACTCGACTTGGAGCAAAACACATGGAAATGCAGACAAAGGACTACGACGTGGCAATCATTGGCGGCGGGGCCGCTGGGCTCAGTGCCGCACAGGCGCTGGGAAGGTCGAGGCGTTCGGTCGTTGTCATCGACGCGGGCGAACCACGCAACGCACCGGCGGCCGCCATGCACAACTTCCTCTCCCGCGACGGGATGAACCCACTGGAACTGCTCAAGGAAGGGCGCGGAGAACTCGTCAAGTACGGCGTCGAGGTGATCAAAACCCGCGCATTGGACAGCCGGCACAGCGACGCCGGATTCACCATCACCCTTGGCAACGGCACGGAGGTCTCGGCGCGCCGACTCATTCTTGCCACCGGACTGAAAGACCAACTGCCCGACATCGCCGGCCTAGCCGAAAACTGGGGCAATGACGTGCTGCACTGCCCGTACTGCCACGGCTGGGAGGTCAAGGACCTGCGCCTCGGCGTTGTCGACAGCGCCATGGCGATGCACCAGTCGCAGATGTTCACCCAGTGGTCCAATAATGTCACCCTGTTCAAGGACCCGAACAAGGTGCTTGCTGCCGAGGAACTCGAACAACTGGAAGCGCTGGGTGTGGAAGTCGTGGAGGCGGTGGTTACCGCTGTGCTCGGCGAGGCGGGCTCCGTGCAGGGCGTTGAACTCAGCGACGGAACGCAACGTGAGATCGACGCGTTGGTCATTATGCCGAACTTCGACGTCGATGTCTCCTGCGTGAAATCTCTTGGGCTGGTGACGCAGGAGCACGTCTCGGGCCTCGGCCGGCACGTGCCCGTCGACGATGGAGGCCAGACCGAGGTGCCGGGGCTCTGGCTTGCAGGAAATGTCGCCAACCCTATGGCTCAGGTCATCATGGCCGCCGCCGACGGACTCGGCATGGGTCTTAGGGTGAATGCCGACCTCATGCAGGAAGAGTTCGCTCGTAAAGTGGCCGAGTTGCGCATGAAAAAGGCGGCGGTCTAGAGCGTGGGTCAGTAACAATAAACAATGAGTCTTCGCCTCTGACCGCCGAGCTGCCCGGCAGTGTCTTGCCCGCCGTTTAGGACAGCGTGCCTGTGTTCATGAAGGTTTCCAACCGGCTGTAGTACGGTCCGACGTCGATCTTGTTCTCCGCCAGCCATTGATCCGAGTAGTACTTATCGAGGTACCGGTCCCCCGGGTCGCAGATCAACGACACGACGCTGCCCTGCTGGCCGGTATTGATCATTTCGGAGATGATCCGGAACGCCGACCATAGGCCTGTTCCGGTCGACGCTCCTGTCCGCCGGCCGAGCAGTTCGGCCAGCAGGCGGATGGAGGCCATGGCCGCGGCGTCAGGGACGCGCATCATGCGGTCGATGGCGGACCCGATGAAGCTGGCTTCAACGCGTTGGCGGCCGATGCCCTCGATCCGGGAGCCGGTAGCCGTGGTTACGCTGGCGTCCTGCTCCCGCCAGGCCGGGAAGAAGGCGGAGTTTTCCGGATCGGCGACGCAGATGCCGGTGACCCGCCCGGTATAGCGGATGTAGCGGGCGAGCGTGGCGGAGGTGCCGCCGGTGCCGGCGGTAGCGACGATCCAAGCCGGCTCCGGGTGCCGCTCCTGCGACATCTGGTCGAAGATCGATTCGGCGATGTTGTTGTTGCCGCGCCAGTCGGTGGCCCGCTCGGCGTAGGTGAACTGGTCCATGTAGTGGCCGCCGGTTTGCTGCGCGAGGGCTGCCGCGGCCTCGTAGACCTCGTTCGGGTTCTCCACGAAATGGCACTGGCCCCCGTAGAACTCGATGAGCTGGACCTTTTGCAGGCTGGTGGACCGGGCCATGACCGCGATGAACGGGACGCCGATGAGGCGCGCAAAGTACGCCTCGGAAATGGCCGTGGAGCCACTGGAGGCTTCGATGACCGGTTTGCCGGGCCGGATCCAGCCGTTGCACAGCGCGTGGAGGAACAGGGACCTGGCCAGCCGGTGCTTCAGCGAGCCGGTGGGATGGGTGGACTCGTCTTTCAGGTAGAGGTCCACGCCCCACTGTTCCGGCAGCGGCACGGCAAGCAGATGCGTGTCGGAAGAGCGGTTGGCGTCCGCCTGGACCTTCGCCAGCGCCTCGGCCAGCCAAATGCGGTAGCCGGCGTCGTACCGGTCGACGTCCTCTTCGGCGTGGACCTGCGGGGTGGCTGGGGTGGGGACGGTCATCGCTTCCTTCCAAAATGTTGCTCGGCGAAAGAAGCTTACTGCAGCAGCAGGATCCCGCCGTAGGCCAGGCCGGCGATCAGCGCCCAGGAACACAGTGCCATCAGCACGGCGCTGCCGCGGGAGCTGAACAGTTCGCGCATGCGCACGGCCGAGCCCAGCCCGAAGAGCGCGGCGGCAAGCAGCACGTCCTGGACAATGGTCGCCGCCTCCAGCACGCCCTCAGGCACCGGCAGCAGGGAGCGCACGGCCACCAGCGCGACGAACCCGAGGATGAAGGCCGGCACGATCGGCGGCAGCTTCAGGTGCTCGGAGCCGGCGGTCCCCTTGTGGCCGCGGCGGCTGATGATGCCGGTGACGGCCACCATGGGCGCCAGCGTGAGCACACGGGTCAGCTTGATGACGATGGCGACGGCGAGCGCGGCGGTTCCCGCGGTCTGCGCGGTGGCGACCACCTGGCCGACGTCGTGCACTGAAGCGCCCACCCACTGGCCGAAGGCCAGCGGCCCCAGGCCCAGCGGCTGCATAAGCAGCGGCAGCACGGCGATGGCCAGGGTGCCGCACAGGGTCACCAGCGCCACCGGAATCACCGTGTCCTGCTGCTTGGACCGGCGCACCGCGCTCATCGCGCCGATGGCTGAGGCGCCGCAGATGGAGAAGCCGGTGGCGATCAGCAGCGGCTGGTCGCCCGGCAGCCGGAAGGCCTTGCCCAGCAGGTACGTACCGCCGAAGGCCAGAAGCACGACGGCGACAATCACCGCGAACGTGGCCCAGCCCAGTTCCAGCACGTCCACCACACTGAGCTTCAGGCCCAGCAGGACGATGCCGGCACGCATCAGCCGCTTGCCGGCGAAATCCAGGCCCTTCCGCCATGGGCCGACGGTGAGGCGCGAGATCCCGGGCAGGTTTGCCGCGAGCACGCCCATGATCACGGCCAGGGTCATCACCGGCACGGCCGGCATCAGCAGGTGCAGGGCGAACGCCGCCGGCACGGCAACGGCGCAGGCGGTGAGGCCGGGCCAGTTCCGCCCCAGCCACTCTGCCAGCGAGCGCAGCCGCGATTGTTTCCCGGCCGGACCGCCCTTTACCGTCTGTGTCACGGTGTTCACCATAGTCGTTTTCCTTTCCGTTCATGGCGGCCGGTGCGCCGCGGGGATGTCCGCGGCGCACCGGCCGTGCAGTCTTGGCTAGACCGACGTCGTGTCGCCCTGGGCCCGCTGCGCGTTCTTGTCCTTGATGGCGAATCCTTCCGGCCGGGGCTTGCCCAGCACCAGCAGATCCACCTGCTCGTTGGTCAGCGTCCGGTTGTGCTTGCGCCGCAGCAGGAAGAAGACCACGCCCACCACAATCCAGATCAGCAGGGCCGTCATGGACTCCGGGCCGAGCATGGCAGGCGAGCCGGGCAACAGCAGCAGCGCCATGAAGGACACCGAGATGACGGCGCCGACCATGCTGAGCACCTTCTTCGTCGTCGAACGCGTGCCTTCCAGATCGCCGGGACGGGGTGCCGAGCCGGAGCTGCGGAAGAGCTTGAAGGCGCACAGGCAGGTGTACAGGTAGGCCACGGTGACGCCGACGGCGGACATGTTGACCACCCATTCCAGCGCCGCCCGGCCGAACCAAGGGGTCACCAGGCAGAAGGCGCCGACAAACAGGATGCCCACGTACGGCGTCTTGTGCTTCGGGTGCAGCTTGGCGAAGACCTGCGGGACCATCTGCGCCCGGCCCATGGCCAGCAGGATGCGGCTGGCGGAAACGTAGAACCCATTCAGCCCGGTGGTCACGCCCATGGTGATGCCGATGGCCAGCAGCAGCATGCCGCCGCCGCCCAGCAGACCGGTCACCGCATCCGCCGTGCCCCAGGCCGACTGGCCGGAAACGAGCGCTTCCCACGGTTCGGCAACAGCGACGGCGGCGATCATGGCCGCGTACAGCAGGGCCGCGGCGAGCAGCGCCAGCACGATCAGCTTCATGGCCTTGCTCGGCGGGAAGTCGAACTCCTCGGCGGCCTGCGGCACGTTGTCGAAACCGATGTAGGCCCACGGCGCAATGGCGACGATCGCCAGGATTGCGGTCAGCGGCGAGACGCCCTGGGGGAAGGCGGGCGCGGCGTTGCTGACCAGGCTGTCGGGATGGATCAGGACCGCCGTCAGGATGCAGCCCACCGCGATCAACATGATCACGCAGGCGATGAACTGGACCCGGCCGGACAGTGCCGTGCCGCGGATGTTCAGGTAGGCGAAGACCGCCAGCGCGGTGATCGAGATGAGCACTTCCACCATGTACACGTCGTAGCCGGCAATGGTGTAGAGGTAGCCCTGCTGGACCACCCCGGGCAGCAGTTTCCGGAACAGCAGCGCCAGCGCCGAGGCGTTCAGCGCCACGATGCAGGTGTAGCCCAGGGTCAGGAACCAGCCGCAGAAGAAGGCGTGGGTCCGGCCGAAGCCCACCAGCGCGAACGCCAGCTCGCCGCCCGAGACGGGGAAGCTGCGGATCAGGAAGCCGTAGCTGACGGCAATCAGCACCATCAACCCGCCGCCGATGAGGAAGCCGCTCATCGCGCCCACCGGTCCCGCCGCGGCGATCCAGTCGGTGGGCAGGATGAACGCGCCCCAGCCGACGGCCGAGCCGAGGGCGATGGCCCAGACCCAGCTGGGCTTGAGGGTCTTCGCCAGCCGCTCGGGCTGGTCGGGTCCGGGGGTTGCCGCCGGTCCGGCCGAAGCTCCGCGGCCGGCCACGTTGCCGGTCTCAGTTGTTGCTTTCATGTAAACCTCATTCTCCAGGGACAGAGGTCTCTGCCCGTGCGGGCTACAGTCCGGAGGGACCGAGCCTGGTGACGCTGGTTTGGGATTGCAAAACGCTGATGATCGCTACATTGACGACGTCGGCCGCGGTGCAGCCGCGGGAGAGGTCGTTGACGGGCAGGGCGAGCCCCTGCAGGATCGGCCCGTAGGCCGCCGCTCCGCCGAGCCGCTGGGTGATCTTGTAGCCGATGTTGCCCGCGGCGAGATTGGGAAAGATGAAGACGTTGGCGTGCCCGGCGACGCCGGAATCCGGCGCCTTGCTGCGGGCCACGGATTCGAGCAGGGCGGCGTCGAACTGCAGTTCGCCGTCGACGGCCAGCCCCGGCTCGCGGTCCCGCACGATGGCGGTGGCCTCGCGGACCCGGGACACGCTGGCATGGTCGGCGCTGCCCATGGTGCTGAAGGACAGCATGGCCACCTGCGGCTCTTCGCCGGTGAGGGCCGCGAACGTGCGGCTGGTGGCCACCGCCACCTCGGCGAGCTGGCCGGCGTCGGGCTCCGGCAGCACGGCGCAGTCGCCGTAGCCGAACGTCCGGCCATCCTGCAGGTGCATCAGGAAGCTGCTGCTCACGCAGTCGGAACCCTCCGCCGTGCCGACCACGCGCAACGCCGCGCGCAGTACGTCGGCAGTGGGCCGGTTCGCGCCGGCCACGCAGGCATCGGCGTCGTCCGCGGCCAGCGCCGCCATGGCCAGGAACAGCGGATCGGCCAGCCAAGCCTCGGCGGTTCCGGGTTTGCGCCCGGCCGCGCGCTCGGCGAGTAGCTCCCCCGCCCCGGAGCGGCGCACCTGCTCCGGGGCCAGGATAACGACGTCGGACGGCAGCTTCACGCCGGCGGCTGCGGCCGAGCGGCGGATTTCGGCCGGCTCGTCGACCAGCACGGGCACGATGCCCAGGCCGGCCAGCTCGGCGGCCGCGGCGAGGACCCGTTCGTCCCGCCCGTCCGCCAGCACCACCCGGTTCCGGTCCCCGGCGAGGCGGGCGCACCAGCCGGCCTGCAACTGGTTATCCGCCGGTTGCTTCTCCGCCAGCCGACGGCCGGCAATCTGCGTGGTCATGCTGTACACCGACTCTCCGGTCCGGACGTGTTGAGCTGCTTCATTGCCTAGAGCCCCAAATGCTTGTCCGTGGCGGACATGACGTGGTCCACCTTGGTCAACAGGTCATCCAGCACGGCCTGGTCGGCGACCAGTGGCGGCGAGAGCACCAGCATGGTGGCGCCGCGGTTGTCCGGGCGGGTGATCAGGTTGACCTCGCGCATGGCCTTGGGCATCACGCTGCCGAGGAGCTCCTTGGACTGCTCGGGCGTCAGGGTACGTCCGCTCTCACGGTCGCCGGTGAGCTCGATGGCGTAGAAGAAGCCGGTGCCGCGCCACTCCAGCACGCTGCGGTGGGCGTCGCGGATCTGGTTGAGTCCGGCCTGGAAGTACGGTTCGAGGCTGCGCACGTTGCCCGGGATGTTCTCTTCCTGCAGGGCGCCGAGGTTGGCGACCGCCACCGCCGTCGATACCGGGTGTCCGCCCCAGGTGGCGCCGTGGGTGAAGATGCCGGCGGCCGGGGAATCCAGCAGCGCGTTGGCCAGCGGGGTGCGGATGAGGACTCCGCCCAGCGGCGCGTAGCCGGAGGTGGAACCCTTGGCGAAGGTCAGCAGGTCCGGAACGACGTCGTACTTTGTGCTGCCGAACCACTCGCCCAGACGGCCGAAGCCGCAGATGACCTCGTCCGCGACCAGCAGGATGCCGAAGCGGTCGCAGATGGCGCGCAGTTCCTGCCAGTAGCCCGGCGGCGGGACCAGCGCGCCGCGCGAGTTCTGCACCGGCTCTGCGAACAGGGCGGCGATGGTGTGCGCGCCCTCTTCCTCGATGACCTGCAGGATGGCCTGGATGCTGGGCAGGTCCGCCGCCGTGCCGCCCTCGGGGATGGTCTCGCCGAGCGTGTTGGGCACGTGCCGCACGCCGGGCATCAGTTCGCCGAAGGCTTCCTTGTAGGCGGGGATGCCGGTGACGGCGAGCGCGCCCAGGGTGGTGCCGTGATAGGCCATGTTGCGGGCGATGATCTTGGTCCGCTCGGGCTGGCCCTGGCTGCGGTGGTACTGGCGGGCAAACTTGATCGCGGACTCCACGGCCTCCGAGCCGGAGTTGACGAAGAACGTCACGTCCAGATCGCCCGGGGCCAGGCTGGCGATCGTGGTGGCGGCCTCGACGGCGGCCGGGTGGGCGGAGCCCCAGTTGGTCCAATAGGCCAGCTTGGACATCTGCTTGGTGGCGGCGGCGGGGATGTCGGTGCGGCCGTGGCCCATGTTCACGCAGAACAGCCCGGCCAGGCCGTCCAGGAAGCGGTTGCCGTCCTCGTCGATGAGGTAGCAACCCTCGCCGCTGACGATGATGGGCAGGTTAGGGTCCCGCCAAGCCTTACCGGTGGTGAAGTGCGGAAACAGGTGCCGCTGGGCAAGCGTGCGGTTCTCTGAGTTAGTCACGGGACCCTCCAGTCGAATTCTTTACGATGCATCAGCACTGGGCTGATCGGACCACCATGACCGGATCATGGTGTGGTGTGTATCACTCTGGACTATTGCCAGGACCCACCAAAGACCCAGAATGGGATGACTTTTTAGGTACCAGATCCCCGGTAGACCCGCGGCACCCTCGCCGCGATGCGGGTCAGCACCTCGTACGGAATGGTTCCGGCCGCGTCAGCCCAGTCATCCGCGCTCGGCTCGCCGTCGTCGCCCGGGCCAAACAGGACCACCCGGTCCCCCGCCGCCACCGCGTCATCACCGACGTCGATGATGAACTGGTCCATGCAGACGCGTCCGGTGACGCGGTACCGCCCGCCGCCCACCTGCACCTGGCCGATCCCGCTGGCACTGCGGAAAACGCCGTCGGCGTAGCCCAGGGGCACGACGGCGAGGGTAGTTTCCTGCGGCAGGATCTCGGTGTGGCCGTAGGAGACGCCGGAGCCGGCCGGGGCGCGTTTGGTCTGGACGATGGCTCCGGCCAGGGTCATCGCCGGGCGCAGGCGCGGCATGCCCGTGCGATGTTCCACGGGAATCGGATTGATGCCGTAGGTCGCGATGCCGGGGCGGACCATGTCGAAATGGCTCTCGGGCAGGGACAGTGTCGCCGCGGAATTGGCGATATGCCGCAGTGTCGGGCGCAGGCCGGCGGCCCGGGCCAGGTCGCTGGCCTCCTCGAAGACGCGCAGCTGGGCCGCGAGGGACGGATGCCCCGGCTCGTCGGCGCAGGCCAGATGGGACCAGAGCCCCACCACCCGGATCAGTCCGTCCGCCTCCGCTCTCCGGGCCGCCGCCACCAGTTCCGGCCAGTCGGCCGGGGCTGCCCCGCCGCGCCACATCCCGGTATCCGCCTTCAAATGAACGACGGCGGGGCTGCCTGCCGCTTCGGCCGCCTGGACGATTTCGGCCAGCTGGTCCGTGCCGTAGGCCGCCAGTTCGATGTCCCGCTTGATGGCCGCGGCGTAGTCCGTTCCCGGCGAGGCGAGCCACGAAAAGATCGGCGCGGTGACGCCGGCGTCGCGCAGGGCGAAGGCCTCTTCGAGCACGGCCGTTCCCAGACGGGTGGCGCCGCCGGCGAGCGCGGCCTGGGCCACGGGCACGAGGCCGTGGGCATACCCGTCCGCCTTCACCACGGTCATCAGCTCGCCGGACCGGGCGACCGAACGCAGCGTGGCGACGTTCTGGCTGATGGCGTCCAGGTCGATGATGGCGACGCGCTGCGGGTGCTGCTTCGGGTGCGGGTGCGGGTGCGGGTGTGGGTGTGGCTGCGAAGAGGCTTGCGCAGCGGGCCGACCGGCGAGTGTTTCCGTCATGACTGCTCCTTTTGGGTGGGGTGCGGATGGAATTACGGGTGCCTTGGTGGGTCTGGCTCAGGTGGGCCGGGCGCGCGGGAGCACAGCCGGTATCAACACTGTGGGTCACGGGGATCGGCCACGGACAGGGCCAGTCCGGCCCCATTGTTCAGGTACCAGCGGACGGTCGACGCCGATCCTCAGTAGGCCGCCGTCGGGCAACCCTCCACGAGTCCCCAGTCCGCTGGTTCAGCCCGCCGGCTTCACTCCGTCAGTTCGGCGATCACTTTGCCAAGCCGCTCGACGCCCGGCCGGATGTCGGCGATGTCGATGGCGGCAAAGCCAAGCCGAAAGCACTCGCGGTTGGCCAGCGGATCGGCGAAGAACACGTCGCCACGCTCGATCACCACGCCGGCCTCGAGGGCCTTTTCGGCGAGCTGGACGCAGTCGAGCCCCTCCGGTCCGCGGAGCCAAATGCTCACGCCGCCCGGCGGTGCATTCACGTTCCACGGCAGCACTTCGTCGAGTGCCTCGGTGAGGACGGCCCATTTGCGCTGCAGCTGCGTTCGCCGTCGTCGAATGGTTCGGCGGTACTGGCCGGATTCGATGAGCAGGGCCATCGCGCGCTGCAGGTGTCCGGAGATATGCCGCAGCCGGTAGCGGCGCTGGTTCCGCAGTTCGGCCACCAGCTCCGCGTCGGCCACCAGGTAGCCCAGCCGCAGTCCCGGGGCGAGGAACTTCGTGAAGGATCCAAGGTAGATGACGCGTTCGCTGTTCGGCAGCGCCTTCAGTGCCGGTGTCGGTTTTCCGCGGTAACGGAACTCGCTGTCGTAGTCGTCCTCGATGATCAGGGCATCGGCCGCGCGGGCGTCGGCGAGGATCTGGTGCCGGCGCGCGCCGGAGAGCGTCACGTTGGTGGGGCTGTGGTGGCTGGGCGTCAGGTACAACAGCCCGATGCCGTCCAGCCGCTCCGGCGGTACCAGGCCGGCGTCGTCCACCGGCAGCGGCCGCAGCTCGGCGCCGGCGCGGACAAAGGTGTGCCGCGCATCCGTGTAGCCCGGATCCTCAACGCCGACGACGGACCCGGGCTCCATGATGGTGTGCGCCAGCAGGTCCAGCCCCTGCTGTGAGCCCGACGTGATCAGCACATTTTCCGGGGCTGCCTCGATGCCCCGCGCTGGCAGAACCTGCTGGCAGAGCATCCGGACCAGCAGCGGATCGTCCTCGTCGACGCCGTCGCGCAGGCTGTAGTGCAGGTGCGGCGGGTCCAGCGCGTCGCGCAGCGCCTTGGCCCAGCCGAGCCGCGGAAAGTCCTTCTCGTCCACCTGCCCGGCCACAAACGGATACGGGTAGGAGGCCCAGTCGCGCACCTTCGTGATCTCGGGCATCCCGGCATCCAGCCGGCGGCCCAGGTGCCGGGACCAGTCCACCTTCTCGGCTCGGGCAGCCGTGCTGCCATCGGCCGGAGCCGTGCCCTGCAGCATCTGCAGGTTGACGAAAAACCCGCGCCGGGCGTGCGGCTCGATGATGCCCTGCGCCTGCAGTTCCTGGTACGCCGCGTTGACGGTATTGCGCGAAAGCCCCAGTTCGCGCGCCAGCTCCCGCGAGGAAGGCAGCGGCAGCTCCGGGTTCAGGCCGCCGCTGACGATCTGGTGTTCCAGCGCCTCGCGCAGCTGCCGGTAGAGCGGCGCGGTGCTGTCTTCGTTGATGGAGATCGGCGTCCGTACGACGGCGGACGCGACGGCGGCAACCTGCGCCTGCGCCTGCGTCTGCCGGTCCGGCTCCCTGCTCCCGGCGCTAATCACTGTCTGCCGGCAGCTCGGGCTGCTCATCCAGCCGGACATGGTCGCGGGGCACCACTACCATCGGCACCGGCAGAGCACGCAGCATCTTGTTCGCCGTCGTGCCCAGGAAGATCCTGCTGCGCGCCGCGAGCCGGCTGGAGCCGATCACCACCACTTCGCTCTCGTCCCAGTCCAACCGCTCGATGGCATCCTCGATGGAATCGCCGCTCGCCACCGCCGCCGTCACCAGCGTCCGCTTGGCCACGCCCTCCACGGCCTTGGCCAACGCGATCTCCGCATGGCTCTTCGCCCAACTTTCCACCTCGGCTGCCGAACTGCCAGGTCCGGCGTCGAGCGTCACCAGGGAAATCACCCGCAGCGGGACATGGCGCATCGCCGCCGCATCCACCGCCACATCGAGCAGGGTCTCGGCGCCCGGCCGGGTCCCGAGCGCGCACGTGAGCCTGGTGATGTCGCGGGGCGGCCGGTAGCCGGAGGGGGCCAGCGCTACCGGAACGTGGGAGGCATGCAGCAGCGCGTTGGCCACCGAGCCGACCGTGAACCGCTTGAACAAGCCTTTGCTGGCTGCGCCGACCACGATCAGCCTCGCCCCGAATTCCTCCGCCGCCTCGATCAGGCCCTCCGCGAAGGAATCCGCGGTCCGGATGTGCTTGCGCGCGGTGACGTCCGCCGGCACGAGCGCCAGCGCCTTATCCAGCCAAGCGTCGGCCCGTCCGGCGAGATACTGCTGGTATTCGCGCTCCTGCGCCAGCCGGAGCTGGTCCCCCGGTCCCGGGAGGACATGCACCAGATCGAGCTCCGCGCCAGGCGCCCGGGCCAGGGCGCGCGCCAAGGCAATGGCTTCGCGGCCGCGTTCGTCCTCGGTGCAGCCGACCACGTATCGCATCTATCCAGCCTCCATTGGCTCAGGCCGCGCGCGACGGCACCGTTGCTTCGTGTCCGCCCATCACTACCAGCCGAGGGTGCGGGTTGGAAACACCAGCACCCATTATGACGTACGTCACCGCCCCGCCGGTCAAGCCATGAACGACGACGGCGGGAGTCAGTCCTCCGGCGAGTGCTGGGCGAGGAAGGAATACACTTCCGTCTCGTCCACGCCGGGGAACGCGCCCTGGGGCATGGCGGCGAGCAGGTGGGTCTGGGCGCGGGCGCTGGGCCATGCGTGGCCCGACCACTGGTCCAGCAGCGACTTCGGTGGGCGGCGGCAGCACTGCTCGTCCGGGCAGGTGGAGGTGGAGCGCTCCGTGGTGTCCCGCCCGCGGAACCACTTCACGTGGACGTAGGGCACCCCGATGCTCAGCGAGAACTTGCCGGCGGCGGAGCGCTCGGTGCGGGCCGTGCACCAGAATGTTCCCACCGACGTGTCTGTGTATTGGTTGTAAGCGCTGAACTGGTCCGGCACCTCGAATACCGCGCGCGAGGTCCAGTAGCGGCAGATGCTCTGCCCCTCGATCGCGCCGATGTGATCCGACGGGAAGTTCACGCCGTCGTTCTCATAAGCCTTGTGGATAATCCCGCTTTCATGGACCTTCTGGAAGTGCACCGAAATGCCCAGGTGCTCGGTGGCGAGGTTGGTGAAGCGGTGGGCGGCGGTTTCATAGGAAACGGCGAAGGCGTCGCGGATGTCCTCCACAGCCAGTTCCTTGGCGTTCTTGGCCTGCTGCAGAAAGTCCACCGTGGCCTTCTCCGGCATCATCAGCGACGCAGCAAAATAGTTGGTCGCCACGCGCTGCCGGAGAAATTCCGCATAACTTTCCGGCGTATCGTGGCCGAGCACATAGTGCCCCAGGGCCTGCAAAAGGATGGAACGGGTGCTGTGCTCGGAGCGCTGCGACTGCGTGAGGTAGATCCGCATGTTCTTCAGATCCGTCACCGACCGCGTGGAATGCGGTAGGTCGGACACGTCGTGCAGGCTGAAGCCCAGGTGGGCCGCGATGTCCGCGACGAGGTGGTGGGACAGCGGGCCGGTGGTGTGGCCGACGGCCTTGAGCACCCGCTCGGCTTCCTGCTCGATCTCCGGGAAGTAGTTGTTCTGCTCGCGCATTTTCTTCCGCAGCTCCGCATTGGCGCGGCGGGCTTCCTCCGGCGTGGCGAGCTGTTCGTTGAGCCTGCGCTCCAGCTCGCCCTGCAAGCCCAGGAGCGACTCGAGCACGTCCATGGGCAGCCTCGAGCTGATGCGGACTTTGGGCAGGCCGAGCGACTGGTAGAGCGGCCCGCGCTGGGCACGTTCCAGTTCGATTTCCAGGGCAGCGCGGCGACTGGGCGGTTCGGTGCCGAGCAGCTGGTCCATGCTGACTTCGAGGGCCTTGGCGAGCGACTGCAGCATGCCGAGTTTGGGCTCGCGCTTGCCGTTCTCGATCAGCGACAGCTGCGACGGCGCGGTGCCGACGGCGGCGCCCAGGTCGTCGAGGGTCTTGCCTTGCGACTTACGCAAGTGGCGCACGCGGCGACCGAGGCTGATCAGGTCGATGTCGCCGTCGTTGGTTGGCTCAACAGAGGCCTTCGCGGGGCGGTGCCAGCTGGTAGAAGTCATTTCTTGAGGATACGCGAAGAAACGCAAATCTTTCCAGCATTTTGGTCTAGATAACCCCTTGCAAGGTACGGAATAGTCGTTTTCACGAAGAAGTTCGGCATCCAAGCCGCAACTGAAGTCACCCGGCAGGGACGTCGGGGAAACCAAGGAGAAGCGCAATGACAGCATCATTTGAGCCGGCACCCCAGACCGCTGAAGAAGCAGCCAAGGCACTGGAGCTCGAGTGGGCCGCCAATCCCCGCTGGGAGGGCATCACTCGTGACTATTCCGCAGCGGATGTCGTCCGCCTCCGTGGCCGTGTGCAGGAAGAGCACACGCTGGCCAAGCGCGGTTCCGAGAAGCTGTGGAACCAGCTGACCGAGGAAGCCAAGACCGGCCAGTACACGAACGCTCTGGGCGCCCTGACCGGCAATCAGGCTGTGCAGCAGGTCAAGGCCGGGCTGCGCGCCATCTACCTTTCCGGCTGGCAGGTCGCCGCCGACGCCAACCTTTCCGGCCACACCTACCCGGACCAGTCGCTGTACCCGGCGAACTCGGTGCCGCAGGTGGTCCGCCGGATCAACAACGCGCTGCTGCGTGCCGACCAGATCGAGTACTCCGAGGGCATCCAGAGTGTTGAGGACTGGCTGGTCCCGATCGTGGCCGACGCGGAAGCCGGTTTCGGTGGCCCGCTGAACGCCTACGAGCTGATGAAGTCCATGATTTCCTCCGGCGCCTCCGGTGTTCACTGGGAAGACCAGCTCGCCTCCGAGAAGAAGTGCGGGCATCTGGGCGGCAAGGTCCTCATCCCCACCGCGCAGCACATCCGCACGCTGAACGCGGCCCGCCTGGCCGCCGACGTCGCCGGCACCCCGAGCGTCATCATCGCCCGGACCGACGCCGAAGCCGCCACGCTGATTACCTCGGACGTGGACGAGCGGGACCGCGAGTTCATCACCGGCGAGCGCACCCCGGAGGGCTTCTACAAGGTCCGCAACGGCATTGAGCCCTGCATTGCCCGGGCCAAGGCCTACGCCCCGTACTCCGACCTCATCTGGATGGAGACCGGAACGCCGGACCTGGAGCTGGCCCGCAAGTTCGCCGAGTCCGTCAAGGCGGAGTTCCCGGACCAGATGCTTTCCTACAACTGCTCCCCGTCCTTCAACTGGAAGAAGCACCTGGACGACGCCACCATCGCGAAGTTCCAGCGCGAACTCGGCGCCATGGGCTTCACCTTCCAGTTCATCACGCTTGCCGGCTTCCACGCCCTGAACTACTCGATGTTCGATCTGGCCCACGGTTACGCCCGTGACGGCATGAGCGCCTACGTCGAGCTGCAGGAAAAGGAATTCGGCGCAGAAGACCGCGGCTACACCGCAACCAAGCACCAGCGCGAAGTAGGCACCGGCTACTTCGACCAGATCGCAACTGCCCTCAACCCCAATGGCAGCACCCTGGCTTTGGTGGGTTCCACCGAAGAAGGCCAGTTCCACTAAACAGTTTTCCCATCGACAAAGCAGCTGATGCCCCTTTCGAGGGACGAATAGGGGCATCAGCTGCCCACTCGATGGACCTTTCCTTAGGAGTAAGTGCCATGAACGATCCGATCACCCTGAACGGCATCACGCTGACCGCTACGCCCGTGCGGCGCCAGGAGGAAATCCTGACCCCGCAGGCACTGGACTTCGTCGCCCGCCTGCACAAGGCCACCGCCGGCCGCCGCGAGGAACTGCTGCAGCTGCGCAAGGACCGCCGCCGCTGCATCGCCAAGGGCCACGACCCGAAGTTCCTGCCCGGAACCCGCAGCATCCGCGAGGACGAGACCTGGCAGGTTGCCCCGCCCGCACCGGGGCTCGAGGACCGCCGGGTGGAAATCACCGGGCCGGTGGAGAAGAAGATGACCATCAACGCGCTCAACTCCGGCGCGAAGGTCTGGCTCGCGGACATGGAAGACTCCTCTACCCCGTCCTGGTCCAACGTCATCAACGGACAGCTGAACCTGACCGACGTGCTGGATAAGAAGATCGACTTCACCTCGCCCGAGGGCAAGGAGTACAAGGTCCATGGCACGCAGCTGACTGACCTGCCCACCATTGTGGTGCGGCCGCGCGGCTGGCACCTGCCGGAGAAGCACATGCTGGTCGGCGGCGAGCCGGTGGCCGGCGGGATCGTGGACTTCGGCCTCTACTTCTTCCACAACGCCCAGCGGCTGATCGCCCAGGGCCGCGGACCCTACTTCTACCTGCCGAAGATCGAGAACCACCTCGAGGCACGGCTGTGGAACGACATCTTCATCCTGGCCCAGGACATGCTGAACATCCCGCAGGGCACCATCCGGGCCACCGTGCTGATCGAGACCATCACCGCCGCGTTCGAGATGGAGGAGATCCTCTACGAACTGCGCGAGCACGCGTCGGGCCTGAACGCCGGCCGCTGGGACTACATCTTCTCGGTGATCAAGAACTTCCGCACCCGCGGCGCCCGCTACGTGATGCCGGACCGCACCCAGGTGACCATGACCGCCCCGTTCATGCGCTCCTACACCGAGCAGCTGGTGCGCGCCTGCCACCGCCGCGGGGCCATGGCCATCGGCGGCATGGCCGCCTTCATCCCGAACCGCCGCGATCCGGAGGCCAACTCCATCGCGATGGAGAAGGTCCGTGCGGACAAGACCCGCGAGGCCAACGACGGATTCGACGGCTCCTGGGTAGCGCACCCGGACCTGGTGCCGGTGGCCCGCGACGTGTTCGACTCCGTGCTCGGCGGACGGCCCAACCAGATCGAGCGCCAGCGCGAGGACGTCACGCCCGATGACCGCGGCCTGCTGAACATCGCCGGTACGGAGGGAAAGATCACCGAGCGCGGCATCCGCACCAACATCGAGGTAGGCATCCGCTACATCGAGTCCTGGCTGCGGGGCAACGGCGCTGTCGCCATCCATAACCTGATGGAAGACGCCGCTACCGCGGAGATCTCCCGCTCGCAGATCTGGCAGTGGATCCGCCAGTCCGCGATCACCGACGAGGGCGAGATCGTCAGCCTGGACTGGGTGCAGCGGCTGCTGGACGAAGAGTTCGCCAAGCTGCCGCGCTTCGAGGACGACCTCTTCGACGACGCACGTGAGATCTTCGAGGAAGTGGCCCTGGGCGAAGAGTTCCCGGCCTTCCTCACCGTCCCGGCCTACGAGCGCTACCTGCACGAAAAGCGCGAAGAGCTCGTCGCCGCCTAACCGTCCGGCGGCCGGGGAGGATCATCGGCCAGCAACTGCCCTCCCCGCCGCCGGCCTGAACTTTCCGCAGAGCCGTCCGGCCCCTCATTCGCCACAGTTTGCCCGAAAGCCGGGCGGGCCGGATGGCTGTGCGGAAGCAGCAACTAAATGAATAGGAGCGATGCCCCGGGCCAATGTGGTCCGGGGCATCGTTTTCTGCACTCTTGAGGTCAGGCAGGGGCGGGCGCGGCGATGACGGCGTCGATCTGGCCCATGGCCTCCTTCATTCCCTCTTCCATGCCCATGGCCAGCATCTTCTGCAGCTGCTCGGCAGACTCGAAGCCAGACACCGTGGTCATTCGGGTCTTGCCGTCGATATTCTCCAGCGTCACGGCTGCGTGGGTAATGCCCATGTCCTCGACAGGGGCCCAGTTCTCGTCGGCGAACCCGTCGTCGAACTCCAGCCGGTTCGGCGCTTCGATGGCGGTGAATTTCCACCACCCGCGGGCCTTCTCTCCCTCCGGTCCGGTCATGTAGTAGTTTGCCTTGCCGCCGGGCTCGAACTCGTGCTTTTCGAAAGTGGCGGGCCAGGTGGGCGGGCCCCACCAGCGCTCGAGCTGGCGCGGATCCTCCCAGATCTGCCAGACGCGCTCAACACTTGCGTCGAATTCAGCGACGATGGTGAAGCGCAGCGCTTCGACGTCCTTTTCCGAACTGATAACCGGCATGATGATGCCCTTTCTATCCTTCAGCGAGAATGTCGTCGATCCGGGCAACACGCTGTTGCCAGATCTCCTCATAGTCATCGAGCAGCCGCCGCGCCCTTCTCAACCCTTCGAGATGAATCCGCACCATCTGCTCTCTTCCGCGCTTCTCCTTGGTGACAAGGGAAGCCCGTTCCAGCACCGCCACATGTTTCTGGACGGCGGCAAAACTCATGGCGTATTCGGCAGCCAAACCTGAGACGGAATACTCGCCGGTGAGGACCCGGGCGACAATATCGCGGCGGGTGGCGTCGGCGAGCGCCTGGAACAGGCGGTCCAACTCGGCATCGGAAACTTGATCTACAACCATTTGGTTGTAGATTAGTCCTCCATGACGGCGGGGTCAATAGGTAGTGTCCGCCGAAAATTGGGGAGTGAAATTCGGGAGTTACGGAATGGAGGCCAGAACCACCGGAGCATTACCGCCCCAGGTACCGGTGAGCGTGTTGCCATGCGTACCGGGTTCATTCGCAACCGGGATGCGGTACAGGGAAAGGGCCAGCAACCCGGCGGTGATGGTGGTGACCGCACCTACGGTGGCGGGCACCGCCGTCGTAATTTGCGGGACTTCGGTGCCAGGGGTGCCGCTGCCGCGGACGCTGACCGAACGCTTTAGGGGTTCGAGCGTGCCGTCTTTGTCGAGGAACTGCTCGGCCTCGGTGCCGCCCTGCAGGATTGCCGTGGCCAGTGCTGCCGCGAAGACCGGGTCGCCGCAGGCGTCGTAGACCCAGCGCTTGCCGAGCACGGAGTGCTCCATGGTGCCGGCGAGCCACGGTTCGGCGCCGTCCAGCGGCGCGCCGCGGTAGCTCAGCGGAACCTGCAGGACAGTGCCGTCCTCAAGGCGCAACAGGTGGACTTCCATGCCGACGTCGCCGGTGGGGTCGTCGAAGCGGAATGCACCGATGGGCTCCAGCGCTGGCTGCTCTCCTGGCTCCGAACGCTGCTCCCCTATCTGCGGGAACCACGGCTGGTCCGGCAGCCACGATGCCAGGAGATCGATTTTGGAGGGATTCAGGACTGCGTCGTAAATTATGGCCATTCCAGAAGCGTACGAGACTTCGCTTGCGCTGTGGGGTTGGCCACTGGAACCGCCGTGTGTGAGATTGGCCCATCGGCGCGGGCGTAAGATTAACCGGCCGCTTTTTCTTTCCGGCCCTCCCCCTTCGTGAAACTAGGTACGTTTCCCATGGCACAATTTGCCCAGGCACTCGCGCGCGGTCTGACTGTCCGCCACATCCGGTTCATGGCCCTCGGCTCGGCCATTGGCACCGGGCTGTTCTACGGCTCGGCGGCCGCCATCCAGGCTGCCGGTCCGGCCGTCCTGCTGGCCTACGCGATCGGCGGCGCCGCAGTCTTCCTGGTGATGCGGGCGTTGGGCGAGATGGCCGTGCGGCATCCGGTGTCCGGCTCCTTCGGGCAGTACGCGAGCCGTTACCTCGGTCCGTTCGCCGGATTCATCACCGGCTGGACCTTCGCCTTCGAGATGGCGATTGTGGCCATTGCCGATGTGACGGCGTTCGGCATCTACATGGGCTTCTGGTTCCCGGACGTGCCGCGCTGGATCTGGATCCTCGCCGTGGTCTGTCTCATCGCGGCGCTGAACCTGATGCGGGTCAAGGTGTTCGGCGAGACCGAGTTCTGGCTCTCGATCATCAAGGTGGCCGCCATTATTGCGATGATCGCCGGCGGGGCCGCGATTGTGGTGTTCGGCTTCGGTCTGCCGGACGCGGCCAACCCGGGACTGGGAACGATGCTCGCTTCGGGCGGTTTCTTCGCCAACGGGTTCTGGGGCCTGCTGGCCTCCTTCTCGATTGTGATGTTTGCGTTCGGCGGCATCGAAACCATCGGCATCACGGCGGGCGAGGCGGAAAACCCGAAAAAGGCGATTCCGGCGGCGATCAACACCGTGCCGGTGCGAATCCTGCTCTTCTACGTCTGCACGCTCGGAGTGCTGATGATGATCTTCCCGTGGAACCAGATCGACGGCGAGACCAGCCCGTTTGTGCAGATCTTCGACACGCTGGGCATTCCGGCCGCGGCGCACATCCTCAATGCCGTAGTGATCACGGCCGCGATTTCGGCCATTAACTCGGATACCTTTGGGGCTGGCCGGATGATGTATGGATTGGCACAGCAGGGCCACGCGCCGGCGTCCTTCGCGCGGATCTCCCGTCACGGCGTCCCGTGGATGACGGTGGCGACGATGACAGCGGTGTTGCTGGTCGGCGTCGTCCTCAATGTGCTGCTGCCCGAATCCCTGTTCCTGATCATCGCCTCGATCGCTACGTTCGCCACCGTGTGGGTGTGGCTGATGATCCTGCTCTCGCACATCGCGATGAAGCGCGAGATTGCGCGGAAGAAGCTGCCTGCCTCCGAGTTCGGCGTGCCGTTCTGGCCGGTGGCCTCCTACGCCGCGCTGGCGTTCATGGTGTTCGTGGTGGTGCTGCTGGGCATCATGCCGGACACGCGCGTGGCGCTGATTGTCGGGGTGGCGTGGATCGCGGTGCTGTTCGTCGCGTACCACTTCGGGATCAAGGGCAAGGGCCATGTGCGGGCCGAGCTGGTGGACGAGACCGGACGGGATGGCGAAACCGCGCAGCGCGGCCGGACGGACCGGGATACCGGCACCGGCGCCGTCCGGCCGGAATACATCGACGGCTAGGAATGTTGACGTGTCCATGAAGATTGAAATCTGGTCCGACATTGCCTGCCCCTGGTGCTTCATCGGAAAGCGCCGTTTCGAGAAAGCCCTCGAGAAGTTCGAGCACAAGGACCAGATTGACGTCCAGTGGCGCAGCTACCAGCTGGATCCCAGCCTGCCGGCGCACTACGACGGCACGGAGACCGAGTACCTGAGCCAGATGAAGGGCATGCCGCAGGACCAGGTCCGCCAGATGTTCGCGCATGTCACGGAGCAGGCCGAGGGTGAAGGCCTGGCCTACGATTTCGACAAGATCGTGGTGGCCAACAGCTTCACCGCGCACCGTTTCCTGCACCTGGCCAAGGCCCACGACCTGGACGCGCAGGCCAAGGAAGCGCTGCTGTCCGGCCACTTCGAACACGGCGAAGACATCGGCGACGTGGAGTATCTGGTGCGCACCGGCGTCGTACTTGGTCTGGACGAGGCGGAAATCCGCGAGGCGCTTGAGGGCGACCGCTACACCGAGGACGTGCAGGCGGACATCGCCGAGGCCCGTGCGCTCGGCGTGACCGGCGTGCCGTTCTTCGTGCTGGACCGCAAGTACGGCATCTCGGGCGCCCAGCCCACCGAAAGCTTCAGCCAGGCGCTGGCGCAGGCCTGGGCGGAACGCAATCCGCTGACTATGCTTTCCGGAAACAACGACGACGGCGCCACCTGCGGTCCGGACGGCTGCAACTAACTGCACCCCTAGACCGGGGATAATTGCTGATGGGCCGGGAGCTTCCCCGGCCCATCAGTGTGTGGGCGAAGGGATCAGTGCATGAGCGGGAGCGGCCGGCAGTCCGGAAAGCTCTGGACCAAGGACTTCGTTCTCGCGATCGCCGTCAACCTGTTCATCTCGATGGTCTTCTACCTGCTGATGACCTCGATGGCGCTCTACGCGGTGGAGCGGTTCCGGGCCTCGGACACGCTGGCCGGCCTGGCCTCCAGCTCCTTCATTATCGGCTCGGTGTTCGCCCGGATTTTCGCTGGCTGGCTGCTCGATGTGGTGGGCCGGCGCCGGTTGCTGCTGGCGGCCCTGCTGGTCTTCGTGGCCGCCTCCCTGCTTTATATTCCGGCAGGTTCGCTGCCCCTGCTGCTGGCGCTGCGCATCATCCACGGCATGGCCTTCGGCGCGGGCAGCACCGCCGTCGCCGCATCGGTGCAGACGCTGATTCCGCCGGAGCGGCGGAGCGAAGGGACGGGCTACTTCGGCTTGTCCACCACGTTGTCCATCGCGTTGGGGCCGTTCCTGGCTGTGCTGCTTTCGGCCGGAGGAAATTACGCGGGCCTGTTCTTTTTCTGCGCGGCGTGCTCGGTGGCCGCGTTCCTGATCGCCCTCGCCATCCGCCTGCCGGAGCTGCCCAAGCGCGCCGGGTCCGGGCGGAAACGGGGAACCGGCCGGCGACGAATCTCGCTGGCGGCGGTGCTCGAGCCGGGCGCGCTGCCCGTCTCGACGGTCATTCTGGTCTGCGGCGTGGCCTACTCCGGCTTCCTGGCCTTCCTCACTTCATATGCCCTGGAGCAGGGAATCGCCTCCGCTGCGAGCATGTTCTTCCTGGTCTACGCGGTGGCCGTGCTGGTCTCCCGCCTGTTCGTGGGCCGGATCCACGACCGCCGGGGCGACAACGCAATCATCTACCCCGCTCTGGCCGTCTTCGCGGCGGGCCTCGGCTTGCTCGCCCTGGAGCCGGCCGTGTGGTCCGTCGCCGCGGCCGGCGTGCTCAGCGGCTTAGGTTTCGGTAGCCTCACGCCCAGCATCCAGGCCATCGCGGTCACCGAGGCACCCGAAATGCGCCTCGGCACGGCAACGTCCACGTTCTACCTGATGCTCGACCTGGGAGTCGGCGTGGGTCCAGTGGTCCTCGGCGCCCTCCTGCCGCTGACAGGCTACCCGGGAATGTTCGGTGCGCTGTGCGTCCTGGTGCTTGCCACCGTCGTACTTTATTACATTGTCCACGGCCGCAAACATCGTCCGCCGCGCGCTGCCTAGAACCTACTTTGCGGCTTCAGTGGGTTCGGGCGAGAGCCGCGGGCAGCTCAGCGTTCCCGCAGTTTGGTCGACGCTGTCCGTCGGAACGAGCTGCTTGAACTGGGACCCGAGTACGACATCCACACTGGCATCTTCGCGTTGATCCGCCACGTATTCCGTTTCCGGAATGTTCCGCTGCAGGTTGAAGGCGTTGGCCTCCCCGGCAGGCCCGGAAATGATGACGGCGGTGAGGCCTGTGCGGCTCATGCGCTTCGAAGCGACTTCGCCGATCTCGTAACCGCGCTTGGCAAGCAGGCCGGAAGTCTGGCCTGCCAGGCCTTCCTCCTGCGTGCCGTTATATACGTTCACGGTAATGGAATCGTTCGGCGGGTATTCGTGCACGGCTGCTGGGCACGTCGCCTCGGGTGTCGGAGTGTGGGACCAGCCCGGAATCTTCAGGTCGCCGCGCACCACCGCCAGGGCAGTCAGAACGGAGGCAATGATGAGAGCCACCAGCAGCGTCAGGACAAAACCATGCAGGATCTTCCGGTGGCTGTAGATTTCCGGCTTCTCTACGTCGCCGTCGTCGGGAAAGACTTCGTCCAGGTCGTCCTCCGTGATGATATTGCGGCCCTGCAGACGCAGCGTTTCCGTTGGCTTCCGCTTCGGCTTCTGCGGCAGGTTCGAGGGCTTAGTCATCGATCACGAGCACCCGTGCATGCAGGACTGCCCGCTGGTGCAGGGCGGTCCGGACGGCCCGGTGGAGGCCGTCTTCGAGGTACAACTTGCCCTGCCACTGGACCACATGCGGGAACAGGTCGCCGAAGAACGTGGAATCTTCGGCCAGCAGCGCCTCCAGATCGAGCGTGCTCTTGGTGGTGATGAGTTCGTCGAGCCGGACCTGGCGCGGCGGTACGCTGGCCCAGTCCTTGGGGCTCTCGTAACCATGGTCAGGATATGGGCGGCTGTCGCCTACGGCTTTGAAGATCACCAATCCAGCGTAGAGAAGACACGCGCCGAACGAAACATTTCATCCGGCGCGTGCCCTTCTTGTACCCAAAAGGTTACGAGGCCTTCAGCGGGATAATGCGCTGGCCGATCACCTCGTCGGTGATCCAGTCCTTGAAGTCCAGCACCACCTGGTAGTCCCCCGCTGCCGGAGGGAAGAGCAGCAGATCATACCGCTCAGCGGACCCGGATGCCAGTGCGCTGGTCATCATGGGGTAGCCGGCGTCGCGACAGGGCAGTGAGACCCCGTCCTTCTCGTGGGTGTCGCGGTACGGCCTGCCATCGTGGGCAATGACCTCGGCCATGGCTACCGGATTGCCGTACTTGTCCTGGAACCGCAGCATGGTGGGCAGGTAGTTGGCGTTCAGCAACCGCAGCAGGGTGGGCTTGCGGTAGTCACCCTCTTTGTACACGTTGGCGCGCAGCGACTTCATCGACCAAACCTGTTCCTTGCCGCTGGGACGGCGCGCGAGCTCCCCTCCCAACGCGTAGAAATGTTTCGGCTGGAAGTGGTTCAGGCCCGCGTCTTCGCCCGACAGGCCGGCAGCATGGTTCATGCCGTGCCAGCGCGTATCCAGGCTGTACGGGATCAGGAGCGCTTCGGTGTCGATGTCGTACTCCGGTCCGTCCACGAACGCCCGACGGGCTCCCGGGGTGACGGGGAAATCCTCATGCACGATCGGGTCGATGATGAGGGGCCCGAACATGCCCATCTGTACGTGGAGCGTGGTGTTCACGTGGCAGTGGTAGAAGTACGTTCCGGCCGTCCCGTAGTCGGCGACGCCAGGCCTGCCCTTCTCCGGCTGCCACTGGTAGGTGTATTCCCCAGCGATCTCGAAGGAGGTGTGCCCCACGCCGTCGTTCCGGGGGTCCGGTTCCATACCGTGCCAGTGGATGGTGTGGTTGCCTTTGCTCGGGCTGAAACTGGCGTGGAAAATCTGGCCTTCCTTCGGCCTGATCAGTGGGCCAGGGAAGCACTTGCGCTGATCGTCGGTTTCGAAGCTCCACATCTCCACTTCGGCGCCGTCGTCGAACCTCAGGTCGGTGCCGTAGAAGTCGAGTTCGTAGCTGATGTTCGGGGTCATCTTGAATTCGGTGACCGGCATATCCTGCTCGTTCTGGTTCGAGCTGAAGTCCACCTGGCTGTCGAAGATGTGCCGGGCTTCCTCCTCCACAACGGGAGGCTCCGGGACCGGCTCGGGTTCGGGGTCCGGATCGGTGGACCCGCTGTTGTCATCCGGTTCGGTCGGATCAGTGTTGCCGTCCGGTTCGGTAGGATCAGTGCTGTCTTCCGGCTCGGTCCCGGTGTTGTCCTCCGGGTCCGAGGGATCGGTGTTTTCGTCGGGCTCCGTGGGCTTGTTAGGGTCCGTTGGAGGCGGCGTGGTCGAAGTCGGCGGCGGCTTGGGCTTGCTGGCCTCTTCCTCCTCGCGGCGGCGCTTTTCCTCGGCCGCCTGCTTCCGGCGCGCGTCTTCCTCGCGCCGGCGCTTGGCCTCCTCGGCGCGCTTCTTTGCTTCCGCCTCGCGCCGCTTTTTCGCCTCATCGGCCTTGCGCTTGGCTTCGGCGGCACGCTTCTTTGCTTCGGCTTCGCGCTTTTTCCGCGCTTCCGCGGCCCGCTTCTTCGCCTCGGCCTCGCGCTTGCGCCGGGCCTCCTGTTCCCGCTTCTTCTTCGCTGCGGCTTCCTTGCGCTTCTTCTCGGCGGCCTTCCGCTCCTGGAAGCTCAGCCTTCTGCCCGGGAGCAATGTTTCCATCATGATTTCGCTCCTTCGAGAGGCGCTTTAATGATCCAGTGTGAGGTCAGACCGCCCGGGTACATGCCGCCAGCGGCGGTCTGGGAAGATTCGGAGTGGCAGTGCATGGGGTACGCCCAATCGGTTTTCCGATTGGCCCAGACCTGGTCAACCGCGTCCGGCGGCCGCTTGATCGGGATGATGGCATCCTTGGATTCCATCCCTCTGACCTTGATGACGTCTTCCCACTGCTGGATGCAGACGTAGCCGTTCTCATCCACATGCCCTTCGTCGCGGCTCCAGTCCTCGTTATCGCAGCGCACGGTCCACAGGTGGTTGCCGTGGAAGTGCATCTGGTGGTAGACAATCCCGCAGTTGACGATGCGGACCAGCTGCCCGCCGCGCAGCGAGCCGATGGCCGAGCCCTCGGCGAACTCCCGGGCGTCGAACTGCCGCGGGTACCCCGAGATCGTGGTCTCCTCATCGGAGGCGCGGTTCAACGCGTCGTTGCGGGTCATGCCCATGGACTCGTAGCCGCTGCGGCCATTGAGCGTGAAGTAACGCGGCACAGCCTTCTGCTTGGCCGGGTCCACGGTGCCGCCCTTGGCCTCGATGTTGGCCCACACCGGATCCACGGCATGGCAGAGCCAGACCCACTGGCGTTCAAATTCGGCCGCGTCCGTCGAGATGCACCAAGCGTCCGACGGGTCCATGACCACCAGTGCCCCGTACAGGCCCAGGGTCCGTTCCACCGGCTGGTTGCCCGGATCGCTGTAAATGTAGACTCCGGGTTCCGGCGCCTTCAGTTCCAGCGTGCCGACCTTGCCGGGAGCGATTTTGCCAGTGCTGACGTCTTCGCCGTCGTCGCCGGCCTTGTGGATGGCAAACTCGTGGTCCTTGGCCAGCCGGTTGTGCACGCGCAGCGTGATCGTGCTGCCGGTTTCGGCCACAATCACCCGCTCCGGCATGAAGCTGCCCCAGTGGGCTCTGCGGACGAAGTACTGGCCGGGATTTTCAGGGTCCGGCCCCAGCGGCGTCGGTGTACCGCGGGGCGGTTCCGGCGCGCCTACTGGGTAGATCCGGCTGTCCACCCAGGTGTCGTCCTTCAGGAAGACCTTGGGCTTTAGGGTGAGGCTGGGGTTGGCGTCGTTCTTCTCGGTGGGGCGGTCGCCGAACCCGCGGAAGTAGACCAGCGAGTCATCCACCATCTTGAGGTAGCCCTCGTTAATGTAGACATCCAGCACTTCCCGGTCCGATTCCAGCAGCTCTGCGTCCGGAGCTTCCGCTTCGTCGGTCGCCTTGTCGGTGGGCTCCTCGTCCAGAGCTTCGTCGGTTGCCTCGTCAGCCGGCTCCAGCTCCTCAGCCTCTTCGGTAGCCACACCGGTAGCAACACCCGTCGCTAGATCGGTGGCCTCCGGGGCCTCCGCCTCCTCCGTCGGCGTCGCGGTTCGCGCGTGGGCCGGCTGCGCACCGGCCAGTGCCAGCGCGCCGAGCCCCGCGGCAGCCCCGTATTTCACGAAGCTCCAGCGGCTCACCGGTGCGTCCTCGCCAGGGAGGGCCCCGCCGTCGTCGTTGTGCTGAACGTTGTTTTCGAACTCACCCATGATTGTTCTCCAGCCATCCGGGCCGGCGGAGGACCGTGGGCAGTTCCAGGGCCAGCGGCGCGCCGTCCGACCACGGATCCGTGAATTCGGCGGACAGCTGCTCATTGTCGGAGGGCACCAGGAAGCTGATCCAGAAGTTGTTGGTAGCGCCTGGTTCCAAAGCGCCCTTGCCGGCGCCGGATGACCTGTTGGTGACAGTGGGCCCATCGGATCCCACCTTCAGCCTCAGCTGGCCGGGCGAGAAGAGGACGGGTCGGTCCAGTCCGTTGTGGACTTCGAGCTGCAGCACCACATGGTCGCCCCAGGTGAAGTTGGCCGGCTGGGTGCCGGACACAGCTGCGCCGCCATGGTCGTGGCCGGATGATGCTGCACCGGTAGCGGCCGCGGTAGAACCCCCCGCGCCCGGGGCCTGCGGCATCCGCGACTGTCTTTCCGCGGCTACGATGCGGACGCTCCCGAAGGTTGTCCAGACACCGGATCCGCGGGAGATCCCTCCGGTATCCGCGGCGTTCTTCGAGGCTGAGAGAAGGCTGCCTCCGCCAATAATGCCGGCCACGCCGGCGCCTACTAGGACTCCAAATACTCTGCGCGTCAAGCCCGTTGGAACCTCGGTTCCTTCGGACTCAGGCGCGACAGTATGTTCCCCAACTACTGTCATCATTTCCGTATCCCCAACTACGTCTGGATGGTGTGGTCCCTTCAGCTTGCAACCAAAACCTTGGAGAAAACGTAGGGTCACCCGGCTGCCTTCGACGCAGCGCGGCGGATTGGGATAATGAGGACATGACTCTCACCGCCGGCACACCGCACCGCCCTGCCCAGCCACCCATCGGTCTCCTGCTTGATGTGGACGGTCCGATTGCCAGCCCGGTCAGCCGCACCGTGCCGGCGAGCATTCTCGAGGCACTCCTGACCATGGCTTCAAAAGGCTGGCCGGTGGTCTTCAATACCGGCCGCTCGGATGCCTTCATCCGCGAGCAGGTCATGGAGCCGATGCTGGCCGCCGGCATCCCCAGCGGCGTCCGCTTCCATGCGGTGTGCGAGAAGGGCGCGGTCTGGTTCAGCTTCGGCGCCGAGGGCCCGGGCACCATCCACGTTGACCGCTCGCTGTCCGTCCCGCAGGACTACGCCGCGGAGATCCGGCAGCTGGTGGCGACCCGCTACTCCAGCCACATGTTCTTCGACGAGACCAAGCACGCGATGGTCTCCGTGGAACAGGTTGTCGAGGCGGACAACCTCGAATACCGGCGGCTGCAGGAAGAGTTCGACGCCGAGGCGCTGGCTTTGATGGGCAAGTTCAACTTGGGTGCCAGCCGGCTGGACCACCATGAGCCGGACAGCGATGACCAGGTGGACTACCGGCTGGATCCGACCATCATCTCCACCGATATCGAATCGATCCGGCTGGGCAAGGACCTCGGCGCCCAGCGGGCCCTGGAATTGCTCGCGGCAGAGGGGGTCATTCCGCACGCCTGGCGGACCATGGGCGATTCCCGCACCGACTACGCGATGGCGGACACCCTGCACTACAACGGGCATGCGGTGGTCCACGTGGACGTGCGTCCCGCGGACGGCATCCCGGAGAAGCCGTACCCGGTGCTGACCGCCGCGCACCTGGGCTTCCCGGACTCCATCCACGAGTACTCGGGTGGCGCTTTCCTGCGTACCTGGGCGGCCATCGCCAAGACGCTCTAAAGCACGCCTGGGGCAGAAAAACACATTTCGTAACCGACGCGCGGATGTCAAGTATGACGAGTGCTAGTCTGCGAGCATGTCAAACAACCAGGGGACCATACCTGTTCTAGACCTCCGAACTGCACGCCACGAAGACGGCTCTTTCAACCCCGTCTTCGTCGACCAGCTGCGCGACGCCGCTCACCGGGTCGGCTTCTTCCAGATCACCGGCTACGGCGCCGGCGAGCACCAGGTGGCAGAGCTCTTCGACGCCATGAAGCGCTTCTTCAACCTGCCGCTCGAGGAACGGTTGAAGCTGGACAACCGCAACTCGCCGCACTTCCGCGGCTACACCCGGATGGGCACCGAGCGCACCCAGGGCAAAGCGGATGCCCGCGAGCAGCTGGACTACTCGCCGGAGTCAGAACCGGTTGCCGATTACACCGAGGACCAGAAGTACCTGCTGCTGCGCGGCCCGAACCAGTGGCCGGACCAGGCCCAGCCGGATCTGCGCGAGAAGGCCATGGCCTGGGCGGACCTGATGTCCACCGTGGGCCGGGAACTGCTCTCCGGCATCGGCGTGGGCCTCGGCCTGCCCGAGGACTACTTCGACGCAGCGTATGCCGGCAGCCCGCACTGGATGGGCAAGCTGGTGCACTACGTTGGCGGCGTCGTCGAGGATGCCGGGGACCAGGGCGTGGGCATCCACGCCGACTACGGCTTCATCACGCTGCTGCTGCAGGACCAGGTTGGCGGCCTTGAAGTGCAGCCTCCCGGCACCACCGAATGGCTGCCGGTCGAGCCGATCGAAGGCGCGCTGGTGGTGAACCTGGGCGAGATGCTGGAGGTGGCCACGGAAGGCTACATCACCGCAACCATTCACCGCGTGCAAGCCCCGCCGCCCGGCGTGGACCGCTACTCGGTACCGTTCTTCTGGTCGCCGCGACTGGATGCCAAGATCGACCCGATCCCGCTCCCGGACGAGCTGAAGTCCGAATCCCGCGGCCTCTCGGACGATCCGAACAACCCGATGCTGGCCCAGTTCGGCGCCAACATGCTCAAGGGACGCGCGCGCGCCCACCCCGATGTGACCGAAAAGTACTACCCCGAGCTGCTCGCCAAGTAGCTTCCCGCGCCATCTTCGCTGGCGCTTCAATAACCCGCGTACGACGTCGGGTGCCCGGCTTGGATTCGCCGGTCACCCGGCGTCGTACTTTGGTTTCCGCTTGAGTGGAGAGAACTGGGGTCCAACGGAGGCCTACCGCCCCTGTTCTCTCCAGTTGATTCAGTCGCGGCGGCAATCCGCCCGGCGGCGATGACAGTTGCTGCCGCCCGTTCAATAATGAAGGCATGGGCGCACTCAAAGTGCTGCGGCGCGAGCTTCGGAGGACGTTGTCGGCCACCAACGGGGAAGTGCCGCAGTGGGCTCTGGATCTCGCCGAGGGAAAGGACGAAGGTTTCTTCGCCCCGGGCTCGGCCGTCTGGGCTGTTCACGGCTCCGTGAACACGCTGGTCGGAGGGATCAGGGCGCTGCTGGTGCAATCACTGCATCCGGGTGCGTTGGCGGGCGTGGACGATTTCTCCATGTATCGGGAACGGCCGCTGGTCCGGCTGGCGTCCACCAGCCGGTGGATCATGACGGTCACCTATGGCGATACGGCTGCGGCGCACACCGCCTGCGAACGCATCCTGAAACTGCACGAAAGGGTCCGCGGCACTTACACGGATGCCCGGGGAGCAACCCGCAGCTACTATGCCAATGATCCCGACCTGCTCAGCTGGGTACATCTGGCCTTCGTGGAGGCCTTCCTGGCCGCGCATACCGCATACGGAAAACCGATACCGGGCGGCCAGGACCAGTACGTCGCCGAGTGGGCCAAGGCCGGAGAGCTGATGCAGGTTCCCCATCCGCCCCGGACCCGCGCAGAACTGGATGAGCAGCTGGCCGCCTTCCGCCCGGAATTGCTGCATGATGCCAAGGTGTCAGAGGCTGTGGAGTTCATCCGCCACCCGCCGCTCCCCCGCTCCCAGCGGCTCGGCTACCAGATCCTTTTCGCTGGCGCGGTCAACACGCTGGAACCCCATTATCTGGATCTGCTGGGCCTGAAGAAACCGTCGCTTGGCCCGTTCCCGCTCCCGGTACGTTCGGCTACCCGGCTAGTACTGGCATTTGTGCGCCTGGGCCTCGGGCGGAAACCACCGAGCGAAATATCTGCCCGCCGGCGTATCGCCCGGGTCTCCCAGCAGAATGCCTGACTCTCACGCCGGGTCGCAAAACCTCAGACCTTCGCGGGCTTCTGCCGGCCCAGCCGCTGCCGCGCGGTGTTGGCACCGCGCCCGATAGGTGCGCTCTTGGTCGCGGCGCCGAGCCCGAACGGCGGCATGTCACTGTAGACGGACTCCTGGTCGCGCACGGCAACCTGGTAAGTCTCGTGCCACACGCCGATGTCTCCGCTGCCGGCCGATTCCCGCATGAATTTGCGCCAGGGTTCAAGATGCGGCGCGGTCCGGTCCGCGGCGAAGCGCTGAAGGTGCTCGGGGCTTTCCCAGTAGCTAAGCATGAGGGTGGTCCTGCCGAACCAGGAATGGAAGCCCAGCAGACCCGCCTCCGGGGTAGCCGCCAGATGCTTGAGCATGCGAGCCATGGCCGTGGACATGGGCAGCAGTTTGCCGAATTTCCACCAGCGGTTGGCTCGCATGCCGATCAGGAAAACGGTCACGGTTTCTGTCTCCGGCACCGCGGTAAACCTGCCGGGAATGACGCTCTGGCCCATGGCCTTCTCCTACGTTCTTGGTGCCGATTCATTTCGTAACGACGTTATAAAACAATGTTATGGAACAATGAGAGCTATGGCAAGACCTACTGTTTACGATTCCGAACTGCGGCAACGGTTAATCGAAACGACGGCAAACCTCATGGCCGAGCAGGGCCCCAGCCGGGTGGCGTTGCGCGATGTGGCGGCCGCGGCCAACACATCGACGACGGCGGTCTACTCGCTTTTCGGTGGCAAGTCGCAGTTACTGACGGCGGTGGTCGACGATGCCTTCCGCTCCTTCGGGGATTCCCAGCGGGCCGCCTCCCCCGGCGGCCTGGCGGCGCTTGGCAAGGCTTACCGTCAGTGGGCGCTGGAGCACCCGGCGTTCTACACGCTGATGTTCGGCTCCACCGCCGCGCAGATCCCTTGCGAACCAAGTCCGGACGCATCCTCGAACGCCATCCAACCCCTGTACGAGGCGGTGGCCAAAGCACTCGCCGCAGCTGGCTCCGAGGAGTCCGTGCCGCTGGTTGCGGCAACTATTTGGGGCCAGGTTCATGGACTCGTCAGCCTCGAACTCGCGGACGTGCCCGGCACTGACTGGGCCGCCGCCTACGAAACAGCCCTGCGCGCCATTGAGCGGACCTACCCGGTTTGAACCTTGGCCTCGACCTGTCGCGCGGTGGGCATTTCCTCCGGCAGGGCGGCGCCCTCAAGGACGTTCAGGTAGCTTGCGGACAAATGCCCCACGTCCAGGGCCTGCACTCCGCGCGCGGCGAGCATGTCGGCGGCGACCGTGGCGGCAGGCCCCAGTGACAGCAACGCCAGGTCCAGGCCGGAGGCCACCACCTCCTCCACGAGCCGCGCCAGATCATCAAAGGCGTCCGTGGGCTTCGAGAAGAACTCCCGCGAACTGTTCAGCGACCCAAACAGCGGGTCGATCAGGTCGAAGCGGGAACCTGCACCGGTAATCACGGCAGCATCCCGGCCGGCCCAGACGGACCGCCAGGCCTCAACGGCGTCCTCACCGTATTCAGTGAACATGGCAGGGCGGGTCACATGGCTGTTGCCAAAACGCTCCTGGGTTGCCACCAGCGGCCCGACGAAATGCCAGGTCTCCGCAAACACGATCGACCAGTGCAGTCCGAGGAACACCTGCGGCATCCCAAGCAAGGTGTCCGGATGGGGCGACACCAGGACGCTCTTCAGCGCGGCCATCAGCTCCGGCGAGTTCTTCTGGAACTTCAGCTGGTGCTCGCGGCGGTACATCAGACGGAATTCCCCGTCGCCGAACCGCGCGAAACTCTTCCGCTCATCGCGGATCACCGCCAGCGTCTCCAGGTGGTCCAGCTGCTTGGACTGCATAACCTCGGCAATGTCATGGCGAATGGGTGCCATGACCGCCCCGCGGATGTTCTCCGCGATCGTGCGCGTGCGCTGCGCCTCCCAGTGCAGTTTCGCGATGACCGCGTCACGCTTCTTCTCGGTCTGGACGAGCGAATCCTGGGTCTTCACCAGCGATTTCAGCAGCTTGTTCTGCTCTTCAAGGAGCTTGATCTGCTTGTTGGCGGCGTCGAGCGTCTTCTTTCGATGCTGCAGCGTGCCTGCCACGATCCGTCGCAGTACATCAACTTTCGACATGACGCCCCCTGCCTGTGCGGCCACCAGGGGCCGATAATACGTATCACCAGATATTAGCGCCGGCCGTACCCGAAACCGGTGAGCCTCGGCGGACAGTCACTCAATTAAAGAAAAAAGTCCCGCCACAGGGGCGGGACTTTTTCCTATCCGCGGAGGATGGGGGATTTGAACCCCCGAGGGCGTGAACCCAACACGCGTTCCAGGCGTGCGCCATAGGCCGCTAGGCGAATCCTCCAGATGTTTTGCTCAACAAGAGCAGGTACAAGACTACCTGACGGCTTCCGAAAGTGGCGAATCGCGCGATGCACGTCACTGCCGCCCCCTCCGCGCCGGACCGATTTTCAGCCACCCGGCCATCTCGGGTAGACTATTGGACGGCCCCTCATGTGGTGTCATCCTGTGAACTCCCCCAGGACCGGAAGGTAGCAAGGGTAAGCGGGCTCTGGCAGGTGCATGAGGGGTCTTTTACGTCTATCCCCAGCGCCGGGATGCCTGATGCAAAGTACGAGCCGCAACCGATAGGGTTCTTATCGTGAGTACAGCCCTCTACCGTCGTTACCGCCCCGATTCCTTCGCGGACGTTATTGGGCAGGAGCACGTCACCAATCCGCTGATGGCGGCTCTGCAGAAGAACCGCGTCAACCACGCCTACCTGTTCTCCGGCCCGCGTGGCTGCGGCAAGACCACCTCCGCCAGGATCCTGGCCCGTTGCCTCAACTGCGCCCAAGGCCCGACGCCGACCCCTTGCGGACAATGCGATTCCTGCGTCGAGCTCGGCCGCGGCGGCCCGGGCAGCCTGGACGTCATCGAGATCGACGCCGCCAGCCACGGCGGCGTGGACGACGCCCGCGATCTGCGCGAACGCGCCACCTTCGCCCCGGTCCGGGACCGCTACAAGATCTTCATCATCGACGAGGCCCACATGGTCACCTCGGCCGGCTTCAACGCCCTGCTGAAGATCGTGGAAGAGCCGCCGGAACACATCAAGTTCATCTTCGCCACTACCGAGCCGGACAAGGTCATCGGCACCATCCGCTCGCGCACGCACCACTACCCGTTCCGGCTGGTGCCGCCGGAGCCGCTGATGCAGTACCTGGAACTGCTCTGCAACCAGGAAAACGTGCCGGTAGCCCCCGGCGTGCTCTCGCTCGTCGTCCGCGCCGGCGGCGGCTCCGTGCGCGATTCGCTCTCCGTGCTGGACCAGCTCATGGCCGGCGCCGGCCCCGAGGGGCTGGACTACGAACTGGCCGTCTCCCTGCTCGGCTACACCCACGCCTCGCTGCTGGACGACGTCGTCGATGCCTTCGCTGCCCAGGACGCCTCCACCGTGTTCAGCGCCGTGGACCGCGTGGTGCAGACCGGCCATGATCCGCGCCGTTTCGTCGAGGACCTGCTCGAGCGCTTCCGCGACCTGATCATCGTCAAGGCCATGCCGGAGAGCGCCAACGCGATCCTCCGCGGTGTGCCCGAAGACCAGATCGCACGGATGCAGACCCAGGCCAACCAGCTTGGCTCCTCCGAACTCTCCCGCGCCGCGGACATCACCAACCAGGCGCTCACCGAGATGACCGGCGCCACCTCGCCCCGCCTGCACCTGGAACTTCTCTGCGCCCGCATCCTGCTGCCGGTCGCCGACCAGGCCGAACGAGGCGTCGCGGCCCGCGTGGACCGGATCGAACGCCGCCTCGCGTACGCCGGGGAACTCCCCGCCGGAGCGCCGAATCATGCTCCGCCCGCCGCAGAAACCAATTACGACGCCGGATCCGCACCTTCCGTACCAAGCGCGGAAGGCGCCAGCGGGGCAGCCCAGGTCCGGGAAGCGCTCCGCGCCGCCCGCACCCAACCCGCACCGGTAGCAGCACCGGGACCAGCAGCGCCAGCGCCAGCAGCAGAAACGCAGCCATCGCCGCAGAACGCTCCGGCTCCCGCCCAGTCTGCCCCGGCCCCCGTCCAGCCCGCGACCCAAAACGCACCCGCTCAGCCCGCGGCCCAGAACGCCCCCGCTCCCATCCAGCCCCGGCAAGAACCGCGGCAGCAGACGCAGCCGGCTGCCGAGGAGACTGCGCCGACTGGTTCTCAGCCGGCACCCACCGCTTCCCCGGCTCCTGCCGCACCGCAGCCGGAAGAGCAGCCTGCCTCGCGTGATTGGGGCGGCACTTGGGGCGCGGTTCCCGAGCCCGAACCGGCAAAGCCCGCCACTCCCGCGCCTGCAGTTCCTATGGAGCAGGCAGCATCTGGCCAGCAAGCTCCAGCACCGGCACCGGCACAACAGCCCACACAAGGCCAGCCGACGGCACCTGCAGCAGCAGAAGCAGGCCCTTCTTCCCCCGCACAGTCAGGCCCGCGACCCGCAACGCATCCGGGCACACCGACAGGCCACCAAGCTCCGGCCCCGGCGCAATCGGGCCCCCCGGCCGCGGCAGCCCAACAGCGCCCTGCTGCTTCTGGCGCCACCGGATCAGTGGAGATGTTCCGCCGTGCCTGGCCGGAAATCATGGATGTCCTGAAAACCGAGAAGAAGTTCCTCTGGATGACAGTCGAACCTCACACCTCGCTTGCCGGTTTCGATGGCCGGACGCTGACAGTGGCCTTCTCGAACTCCGGTGCGATGAATGCGTTCAGCAGCAAGCAGGAGAACGCCGGAATCCTCAGACAATGCATCTTCAAGGTGCTCGGCGTCGACTGTGCAATCGACGTTACGGCCGGAGGCTCAGCCCGGGCAGCGGGTGAACCCGCCCCAAAAGTACCTACTAGCTGGCAGCCGCCGGCAGACGGCGCGGCACCTCGGACTATGAACGCGCCCGCACCGGCCATGCCGGCCGCCGGCTCCCCTGCCGCGCCTGCGGCCGGGCCTGCCCCGGCGCTGAATGCCGACCGGAACTGGCCTGTCCCTGCCACCGGCCCTGCCCAGAACCGTCAGGCAGTTCCTGCGCAGAACGTTGGCAATGTGTGGGGACCCGTGGCTCCCATTCCGAACGCGAACCCCGCCTCTGCGGGTATTCAGCCAGCAACTGCGGCTACTGCGACCACCACGCTCCCCGCCAGGACTCCATCGGCGCTCAGCGAACCCTCTGCCCAGAGCGCGGCCTCCACCAGCAGCATGGCATCGGGGCACAGTGCGCCATCAGCGGGCAGCGTTCCATCGGGTGTCAGTGCAGCGTCCGCCCAAAGCGCACCGTCACCCGCCAGCAGTCCGTCGGGCACCAGTGCCGCATCCGCACAAAGCGCACCGTCCGTCCAGAGCAGTCCGTCGGCCCCCAGCAGCTCCTCCGCGCAGAGCGCCCCGTCCGCAGCAAGCGCGCCGTCTGCCGCATCATCACCCCGCCCAGTGGCAGCAGCGGAACCAGTCACCGTACCGCCGCCGACGCCAGGGGAACAGCCGGTATTCGGCCACCTCGCCCAAGGGCAGCCCGCCGCCACTAGGCCAACGGTATGGGAACCGCCCCAGGCATCCGGTGCAGCCTCTGCGCCGCAAGCCCCCGCCCAAAATGGACAGCGCCCCGCAATCAACCGGCCGCAGCCAGAAGAGCCCGTTGCCCCGAGTGTGCCGGATGTGCCGCAGTCTCCTTACGACGACATTCCCTTCTCGGATGAGGAACCGCCGTCGGATGATTGGGAGGCCAGCCCGGACTTCGAACCAAGGCGGCCACAGTTCCCGGCACAGGCATCACCGACCCCTGCCCAAGCCTCCCCGCAAGCGCCGGTCCAGGCATCCGCGCCAGCCCAGGCCCCGGCAGCATCCCAAGCCCCGGCACCGGCCCCCGCTGCTGCTCCAACGTCGGCCGAGACGCCTGACACGGCTGCTGCATTGGACCCCAACAAACCCATGAGCCGGTACCAGCGGCTGCTGAACCAGGCCAGGGCTGCCGAAGCTCAAGGCAGGCCCGCCGGCGCTCCCTCCGGTCCTGCCTTCGGCAGCAGGGGCGGCAGTGGCCTAAACTTGAGTCACGTCGAGGACATTCCCAGTGAAGATGACTTAGCCATCGAAGACTCGGGCTTGGTAGGCCGCGCCGCCATTGAACGGATACTGGGCGGGCGGCTGATTGAGGAGCAGAGCCTCGACGGTTCCTAGACTGTTTGGAGATTGAGGTTCAGTGTACGAAGGTGCCGTCCAGGAGCTAATCGACGAGCTTGGCCGGCTCCCCGGTATTGGACCGAAGTCGGCCCAGCGCATTGCTTTCCACATCCTGGAAGCCGATCCGGCCGATATGCAGCAACTGGTGCAGGCCATCACCAACGTCAAGGAGCGAGTGAAGTTCTGTTCGATCTGCGGCAACGTCTCCGAGGAGGAGACGTGCAACATCTGCCGTGATCCCCGACGGGATCCCACCGAAATCTGTGTGGTGGAAGAGTCGAAGGACGTCGTCGCCATTGAGCGCACCCGGTCCTTCCGGGGCCGCTACCATGTGCTCGGCGGTGCCATCAATCCGATCGGCGGCGTCGGTCCTAATCAGCTGCGGATGAGGGAACTGCTGACCCGGCTCACCGATAGCCAGGTCCAGGAAATCATCATCGCCACGGATCCGAATCTGGAGGGCGAGGCGACGGCGACCTACGTCGCGCGGCTGCTCAAAGACTTCGACATCAAGGTAACCCGGCTGGCCTCAGGCCTTCCCGTCGGCGGAGATCTGGAATACGCCGACGAAGTGACGCTGGGCCGCGCCTTCGAAGGCCGGCGCCAGCTTAGTTAGCCAAGTTCAGGAAAGCTCCGTCAGCGGCTGCGTGATCGGCCCCAGCGCGTAGGCGCCTGCGGGAGCGGGTTCCTCGGTGACCGTTTCCACGTGAACGCCCCGCTCTTCCAGCTTGCCTGTCAGCCGGTCCACTGCTTCCACCATGTGTTCCCTGATGGCATCGGCCGCGGCCTCGGCGTCCCAGTCCTGCAAGGCGGCCATGATGCCATGGTGCGATTGGGTAATGTCCTTACGCACGACATAGCCGCGCTTGCTGCTGAAGGCCGCGAGACGGGTCTCCACCACCAACGTTGACATGTAGCGGCTCAAATGCGCATTGTCCGCGGCATCGACCAGGGCAAAGTGGAAATCCAGGTCTGCGTCGCCGATGGCACGGGCATCGTTGCCTTCGGCCGCCCGCAGCAGATGGTCGAAAGCGCGCTGAACCTTGGCGACGGCGGCGTCGTCGTGCTTATCGATGATCATCCTGGCCGCGTGGCTCTCCACCGCGACCCGGGCCTCGAACAGGTCATCCAGCCGGTCTTCGCCGACCACCGCCACGCGCATCCCCTGCCCCGGCTTGGCCGTCAGCAGCCCTTCCTGGACCAAACGCTGGGCGGCTTCACGCAAAGGGCTGCGGCTTACGCCAAGCTGCCGGGCAATCTCTACTTCGCGCAGCGGCGAACGCACGGCCAGCGCACCGGAATAGATGGCGTTGCGCAGTTCCGTGGCGATCAGGTCCACGGTCGAGGGACGATGCACTCTCAGGACGGCCGGCGCGTTGCGGTGGGCAGAAGATTGGGGCATCTGGGTCCTTACGTGTCTTGCGTTTGGCGCCGGACTACTCCTGCACAGTGCACAGGTTGGGGACGAATCCGCATCGTGGCCAAATCGTAATCAGTATAAGTGTGAGGGCCGACATCCGCGGAAGTACGCGGATTTTGGCCCTTAACCGGGGCGAAATACTCCGGGTCGCACTACTGTCGACAATCATACATGCAGACTTGCAGATTGTATGTGGTGACGAAAATTACTAGCGTTGACCTCAGTCATCCCAAATTCGGGTCGGGTCGGCTGGGGTGCGCATGCGCGCAGACCGGGTGGCTTCGCCCATTTCACGACCGAAAGAGGAACATGATGAACGCTCGTACTACTAAGTCCCGGGCGGCAATGGCCGCGGGGAGCGTGCTGGCGCTGGTGCTGATGGCCGGCTGCGGCGACGGACAGATCGAGCAGGGCGGCGAAGGCGGCGGGGAGAGCCCCGCTGCAGGCAACACGCTGGCGGAAATCCAGGAATCGGGCACCGTCACCGTTGGCATCGCGGGCGAGGCCCCGTACTCCTTCCAGGAAGGCGGGGAGCCCACCGGCGCGACCATTGCCATGCACGAGAAGATCTTCAGCGAGCTCGGCGTCGAGAACGTTGAAGCACTTCTGGTGGACTGGGACGCACTGATTCCGGGCCTGAATGCAGGCCGGTTCGACGTTGTCAGTGCCGGCATGTCCATCTTGCCGGAGCGCTGCGAGCAGGCCGCTTTCAGCGACCCGGAAATCATGTACACCACGGCACTGATGGTCCAGGAGGGCAACCCGAAGAACCTGACAGACCTGGATTCGGTTGTGGCGGCTGAAGAAGGCGGCGAGGACATCAAGCTGGCCGTGCTCTCCGGCGGCATCGAAGCCGGTTACGCCGATAAGCTGGGCCTGGATGTCCAGTCCGTTGGCAATGCCCAGGACGGCATGGACACCGTCGCGGCGGGCCGCGCTGACGCTTTCGCTATGACGGCAATCTCGCTGAACTGGCTGGCCGACAAGAACCCGGATGCCGGCATTGAAGTGACGCAGCCGTTTGTCCAGGTTATCGATGGTGTAGAGCAGATCGGCGCCGGTGCCACCGTCTTCCGCCAGGGCGACACGGAACTGCTGGAGGCCTACAACGCCGAGCTGGCCAAGATCACCGAGTCCGAAGCGACCTACGTGGACGTAGTGGGCGAATTCGGCTTCACCGCCGAGAACCTGCCGCCCAAGGATCTGACCACCGAGCAGCTCTGCTCCGGAGAACTGGGCTAGTCCACTTTTATGGAAAGCAATTTCGAAGCGCTGGCAGAGGCGTGGCCGAGGATCCTGGACGGGTTGTGGATTACCCTCCAGCTGACTCTCGGCGGCGCCCTGCTGGCGATGGTTATCGCCGTGATCCTCGGCCTGGGCTCGCGGCTGCGCAACATTGTGCTGCGCGGCCTGTGCCGGGCGATCATGGAATTTTTCCGCGGCACTTCGCTGGTAGTCCAGCTGTTCTTCTTCTTCTTCGTTCTGCCGCAGCTGGGCTTGGAGCTGCCGGCAATGGTCTGCGGCATCCTCGGCCTGGGGCTGAACTACGGCGCCTACGCGGCCGAGGTAGTGCGCGGATCCATCAATTCGGTTCCGACCGGGCAATGGGAAGCCACCACGGCGTTGAGCATGTCCAAGTCGCAGCAGATGATCCGTGTCATCTTCCCGCAGGCCTGGGCGCTAATGATTCCCTCGCTGACGAACTACCTCATCCACATGCTCAAGGGCACGGCAATCGTCAGCTTCATCACCCTTGCCGATCTGACCTACCACACCGAGCAGCTGCGCGAACAGACGGACACCTTCTTCGCCTACGGCGTGAGCCTGGTGATTTACTTCGTCATCGCGTACATCCTGACGCTGGTCATGAATGCTCTTGAGGTACGGGCCAAGCACCGCCTCGGCCGCGGCGAATCGCTGCGCGAGGCGCTGACTCCGAAGACCCCGGAGACCGCCGCAGTGGAAGGAGGCCGGAAAGTATGAACGGCTTATGGGATTGGGACGCCGCCTGGGCGGTACTGCCCGAACTGCTCCTGGCCTTCGTCCAGGTGACCTTGATTGTCACCGTCCTGAGCACCGCCATCGCGGCCGTGCTCGGACTCTTCATCGCGATCCTGCGCATGTCGGTGCCGAAACCGATTGCCGCCGTCATCACTTTCATCGGCGACTTCATCCGGATGACGCCGATTGTGGTGCAGCTGCTGTTCGCGTATTGGACCTTCCTGACCGTCGAGCCGCTGACCATCGGCATCGTAGTCTTCGGTATCCACTACTCCACCTACATGGCCGAGGTCTACCGCGCCGGCATCGACTCCGTGCCCAAGGGCCAGTGGGAGGCAACCACCGCGTTGTCCATGTCGAAGCGGCGGGCCTGGACGGCAGTGATCGTTCCGCAGGCCCTGCGGGCAACGGTTCCGGCGCTGGGCAACTACGCCATCTCGATGTTCAAGGACACCCCGTTCCTGCTGACCATCGGCGTCGTGGAAATGGTCCGGGCCGGGCTCACGTTCGGCGGCAACAACTTCAGATATATGGAGGCCATCACCCTGGCCGGCGTGATTTTCCTGCTGGCCAGCTACCCGACCTCCCTGCTCATCTCCAGATTGGAAAAGCGCCTTGCCTACAACTACTGATCCCCACACCGCGGCCGGCAACGGCACCGCGGCCGCCGTTCCGGCCATCAGGTTCGAGAATGTGGAGAAGCGGTTCGGCGACAACGTGGTCCTCAAGGACCTCAATTTCGAGGTGGCCAAGGGCGACCGCGTCACCCTGATCGGACCCAGCGGCTCCGGCAAGACCACCATTCTCCGGCTGGTCATGACGCTGGAAAGCCTCAGCGACGGCTACATCTACATCGACGGCGAACCGCTCACGCACGAACTGCGCGACGGCAAGCGCGTTGCTCGCAGCGAGAAGGCCCAGAAGCAGATCCGCAAACGCATCGGCATGGTTTTCCAGCAGTTCAACCTGTTTCCGAACATGACCGTGCTGGAAAACATCATCGAGGCGCCGGTCCACGTGCTCGGCCAGTCCAAGGCGGAGGCCACCAAGCGTGCCATGGAACTGCTCGAAAGCGTGGGGCTGCCGGGCAAGGCCAATGCCCACCCGCTGCAGCTTTCCGGCGGACAGCAGCAGCGCGTTGCGATTGCCCGCGCCCTGGCCATGGATCCGGACATCCTGCTGTTGGACGAGGTCACCTCGGCGCTGGATCCGGAGATTGTGGGCGAAGTGCTGGGCATTCTGCGCCATATTGCCGAAACCACCGACATCACCATGCTGATCGTCACGCACGAGATGCAGTTTGCCCGCGATGTTTCCAACCGGGTCATGATGTTCGACGGCGGCCGCGTTGTCGAGGAGGCAACGCCGGACGTCATGTTCACGAACCCGCAGCACGAGCGCACGCAGGCATTCCTGCACGCGGTGCTCGGCAGCAGTGACGGCCAGATCGGCACGCACTGACACCGATAAAACCCAACTGACGACGGCGGCAACTGCCGCGCACAAGCCGGCTCGCCGCCGTCGTTGTTCCTGATTTTCCGAAGGTCACACTGGCCTGTTTGTTCAAAACTATTCACCGCGGATAGCTCCGCGGCGCTAGACTTTCCTTGCCGAGTGCGTCTGCAGCCGACGTGTAGCCATCGGCAGATTTCCCAATTCCCTATCGTGCCAGGCTGCCGGTAGGCCCCAATCCAGGAGTTGTTTAGAGAGCGCATGAGCTTGATAGTGCAGAAGTTTGGTGGTTCCTCAGTATCGGACGCCGAAGGCATCAAGCGGGTTGCCCAGCGCGTGGTCGACACGCAGGCTGCCGGCAACGAAGTTGTGGTTGTTGTGTCCGCGATGGGCGACACCACCGACGAGCTGCTTGATCTTGCTGACCAGATTACCTCCGCCCCCAGCGCGCGCGAGATGGATATGCTGCTGAGCGCCGGCGAACGAATTTCCATGTCCCTGCTGGCGATGGCCATCCAGGAACAGGGTGCCACGGCGCAGTCCTTCACCGGCAGCCAGGCCGGCATGATTACCGACGCCATCCACGGCAAAGCCCGCATCATCGATGTCTCCCCGCACCGGGTGAAGACGGCGCTGGAGAAGGGCGACATCGCGATCGTTGCCGGCTTCCAGGGCATGAGCCGCGAAAGCCAGGACATCACCACGCTGGGCCGCGGCGGTTCCGACACCACCGCAGTGGCACTGGCCGCAGCGCTGAACGCCGATTCCTGCGAGATCTACACCGACGTCGACGGCATCTACACCGCGGATCCCCGCGTGGTCACCAATGCGCAGAAGATCGACGAGATCTCCAGCGAGGAAATGCTGGAAATGGCGGCCTCCGGGTCCAAGATCCTGCACCTGCGCTGCGTGGAATACGCCCGCCGCTTCGGTGTCCCGCTGCACGTTCGCTCGTCGTTCAGCACCAACGAAGGGACCTGGGTGCTGCCCAACCCCGACGACAAGATCAAGATCCAAGAGGGAGAACCCATGGAACAGCCCATCATTTCCGGAGTGGCCCATGACCGTTCCGAAGCCAAGGTCACCATCATCGGCGTGCCCGACATCCCCGGCAAGGCGGCAGAGCTGTTCGGCATTGTTGCCGGCGCCCACTCCAACATCGACATGATCGTGCAGAACGTTTCCACCAAGGGGACCGGCAAGACGGACATCTCGTTCACCCTTCCCATGGTGGAAGGCAAGGAAGCCCTGGAAGCGCTGCGGGCTTCTCAGGACGCGGTTGGGTTCGACAGCATCGACTACAACGACCAGGTGGGCAAGCTGTCCCTCATCGGTGCGGGCATGCGCTCCAACCCCGGAGTTTCCTACAAGTTCTTCGATGCCCTGCACAAAGCGGGCGTGAACGTGGACATGATCTCCACCTCCGAGATCCGCATCTCGATCGTCACCCACGCCGACCTGCTGGACACGGCCGTCCGCGCCGTCCATGCGGCCTTCGGCCTGGACTCCGAGGACGAAGCCACCGTCTACGGCGGCACCGGACGCTGATCCGACACTGACCCAAAAACGAAGACCGACGGCGGTCCCGCATTACGCGGGAACCGCCGTCGGTCTTTCTTTTGGCTAATTGGCAGATTTGGCCTCAGGCCACGTCGTGGCGTTTGCGGATTGCATAGGCATGGCCTTCGGCATCCCGCTCCACTTCGATCTCCGCAAGCTGCTCTTCCGAGGCCTTCTCGGCGTCGTCGTGCTTGTGGACCACTGGGGTATCAGAATCGATCCGGTCTGCTGGACCCCACACTTTGGCGGCCTCCGCGGTTATACGCATGAATGTGCGGAGGAAGCGCGAATTCTCAGCCATCTGAATCACCTTCTTGACGAGGCTGTTATCCGTATGACCAGTGTACGACTTCTACTGCTTTTTGGGCACGATGTAGGTACTGCCGTCCGCCCGACGCACGGTTTCCCACTGCGCTGCGTCCGCTTCGCGTTCCTGGAGCAGGCGCCGGTTGTCCTCGGTCATGGGATGGTCCACGCCGCTCTTTTGCGCGGGGCCGAAGATCACGCGAAGTTTGCCGGTGATGTTCATGAATCTCTGCACCGAGTTCTTCTTGCCGGCCATGTGGGCCCCCTTACGTCTGCACTGCGGATTGGAACGATTCCTTCTTCCAGCATAGGCTAACACTTAGGGCACTAACTATCTGAAGGAGTGTGATCCGTATGACCGCGGCTGTACAGCGGGACGAGGACCTGCTGCTCGAACACCAGCTCTGCTTCGCTTTGTCGGTAGCCTCGCGCAGCGTGATCGGCGCTTACAAGCCGGTCCTCGAAAAACTCGGCATCACCCATCCGCAGTACCTGGTGATGCTGGCGCTGTGGGAAGAGAGCCCCCGGATGGTCAAGGATCTGGGCGAAGCCCTGGCCCAGGAACCCGCCACACTCTCGCCGATGCTCAAGCGGCTCGAAGCAGCCGGACTGATCACCCGCGACCGGGTACCGGGGAACGAACGCGCCCTGGCCATCGGACTGACGGTGAAGGGTAAAGCCCTGCGGGAAGACGCCCTGGCTGTGCCGGGCACCATGTTGCAGCGGCTCGGGCTGGACCGCGAGCAACTGGTGGCGCTCAACGAGTCCATGCGGGATCTGATTGCCGCCGCGCAGGACAGCGCGCACTAACCCCGTGGATGAAGGCCGGCAGTTTCCCGCCGGCCTTCACCGACTTCTTGTTGGTACCGCTTTATTGGTACCGCTCCCCTAGGGGACGTTGACGGTCAGGGCCGTACTGGCACTGTCGCCGAACCGCACCAGCCCAACCCAGCTGCCTGATTCCAGGCCGGCCCAGTTGGCCTCAACGGAACCGGCTTCCCCGTTGGGCAGTTCCAGCGGGTCCGGGCTTACCGTCAGGTTGCCCGCGTCGCCGGCCAAAGCCACCGTGTTGACTGTTCCGGTACTGGTAGTGGCACCATCGGAGGTGCCCCAAAGATGCCCGATCACCTGGTACGTGCCGGGTTTCGGCTTGTCCAGCACCAAGGTCTCGCTGGAGTTGGCCGTGGCCTGCGTCAGCTGTTCGCCGGCGGGCGTGATCACGTAGAGGTCCCAGTCCGCGGTGGGAACTGCGGCATTGATGGACATCTGGGCCATGGTGGCACCCTCGGGGACCACCAGACTGGCGACAACCGCGCTCTTGGCGGTGATTCCATTCGGATCGGCCGTCCGCTCAGCGGTGATTGCATCGGCCTTCGCCATGCCCTCCACCGCGACGTCGATGGGCTGGTCCGTTCCGGAGCTGACCTCGATGGCCGCCGAGCCTTCACTCGCGGCCGAGTCAACCACCACGGTCTCCGGCGACAGCACCTCCATCGGCCGGATGGCGATCGGCGACGCCACCGAACGCCTGCCGTCCTGCCACGCCAGCTCGCCCATTGCGAACTTGCCGTACGCTGCGCCGTCGTTCTTAAAGGTCACAGTGAAGGAGGCCTCCTGGCCCTTCCGCAGCCTCAGCACCGAGGGCTCCACCGTGGCCTCGATGCCCGGCAGCTCCACGCTGGCCCGGTAGGTCCCGGATTTCAGCGCCGTCACCGAGCGGGTCACGGAAACTTCACCGGTCAGCGCCCCCAGCGCAATCGAGGGGACATTCAGGTCCTTGGCCTCGATGGCGAGGTCCTCATCGAGTCCGATGTCGCCCACCGCGCCCTGCAGGAAGCCGTACCAGTCTTCGACGCCCGCGTCATAGACCAGCCCCGGATCCGCCATCCGCCGGACGTCCACCTGGCCGGCGCCGGTGGCGAAGTTGTCGGTATTCGTGGTGCCGTCCTCGTTCACAAGCTCGTCAGCCGTGGTCATCAACGCGGACTTGATTGTCGAGGGCGACCACAGCGGATTCTTGCCCAGCAGCAGGGCGCCGAAACCGGCAACATGCGGTGCGGCCATCGAGGTTCCGGACATGAAGCCGAAGTTCTCCTCGCCCTCAACGGGCGAGACGCCGGCGAGCACGTTGACGCCCGGCGCCGCAACGTCCGGCTTGAGCAGATCCGATCCGACAGCCATGGACGGGCCGCGCGAGGAGAAGGCCGCCACCTGCGGCACCGGACTGTCGGGCAGGCCGGTGGTATCCGAATCAACCAGAGCCGCGGTGAGTGAAGGATCCTGGGCGACCTTGTCCTTGATGCCCGGGTCTCCGATATGGACGGTCGGCACGGCATGGAGATCGAGATCCAGGGAGCCGGGCACCGTGTTGACCAGGACCATGCCCACGCCCTCGGCCTGCTTCACGGCCACCGACTTCTCGGCACGTGCAATGACGCCGCGGTCGCAGATGACGATCTTGCCGCGTACCTTGGCCGGATCCAGTGAACCGGGGGTGCACAAGGCCGCGTCCTCCGGTTTGGCCGCGGCCGTGCCGGCGTCCTTGGACAAGACCAGCGCGGTCTGCCCCAGTTCGGAACTCATGATCGACGTGCCGCGGTACTTGGTGCCGTCGGAGAGTTCAACCGTGCCCTGCAGTTCGTTGGAGAACGTGCTGGCGGCGACGGTGATCAGCCAGGGGGCGCTGTGGTTCACGGTGGTGTCGGCCGGGCCGGCGTTGCCTGCGGCAGCGGAGACGAAGATGCCGACTTCGGCCGCGCTCAGGAAGGCCATGGACACCGGATCGATCACCGAGTTGTTGTTGCCGGAAATGGAGTAGTTCAGCACATCCACGCCGTCTTTGATGGCCTGCTCGATGGCCGCAATGGCCGCCGAGGAGTAGCAGCCGCCGGACGCTGCATTGTTGTCCTGCCAGCAGATTTTGTAGACGGCGACCTTCGCTGCCGGCGCCACCCCGGAGCCGGTGCCGAAGTCCCGGCCGTCCACATTGGTTTCCACACCGCTGTTGCCGGCGGCCGTTGAGGCGGTGTGGGTGCCGTGGCTGTTAAGGTCCAGGGGTGAAATGCTCTCCTTCGGATGCCGGTTTTCCGGCGGCACGAACTTGAGGAAATCATCGGCGTAGTAGCGCGCGCTCAGGACCTTGCTGTTGCATTCGGTGCCGGTGAACCCCGAGCCTGCCGCACCCGTCTGGCATTCGCCGATGAAGGTGGCGCCGTCAGACTTGAGCATGGCGATCTTGCCCTCGCCGTTCAGGTAGGGCACGCCGACCTTCGGCTTGCCCTTGAGCGGGGCGACCTCCCCGCCGGCAAGGAATTCATTCTGCGGGTGGTACCCGGTATCGATCACGCCGACCACGGTGCCCTTGCCCGCGTTCTTCTCCGAGCCGTACTGCTGGTTCCAGACGCCCTTCTTTCCGGGCAGCCCCAGGTAATCCACGCTGGAGTAGACCGGATGGTGCTGCTCGTCCTCGGTGACGGCCAGCACGCCCGGCGTCTTGGCGAGTGCGGCCGCCTGGACGCCGGTCAGGTCCGCGGCGAATCCGTTCACCGCGGTGGTGAAGCTCTTGCGGATTTCCACGCCCTCCTCGGCCGCTACCGCCTGCTGCCTCTTCTTCAGGTGCTGCTGGTATTTCTTCGCGTTGGCGTTGCCAACGTCCAGCTTTTTGCCCTTCTCTGGCTTGGTGGCAGCGATACCCGCCACCCCGCCGTCGTACGTTGCTACTGGCTGCGCTTCGAGCATGACGATGTAGTGCCCGTCCTGGTAAAGCTCGGGCACCTCCGCCAGCGGGGAGTTTTGAATCGTGGCGGAGATGGCGGGAGGTGCCGCTGCGGCCGGTCCGGCCAGGCCGGAAAGGAGCAGCGGCAGCCCCAGTGCGAGTGCGGTGGCGGCGCGGATGCTGGGCCGCCGCACAAAGCTGTTGCTTTGCATGGTCATGAGAAGGAATGCCTTTCATCCTGTGGACCGAACCAACTTGATCCGCTCCGCAGGCCCGCCAGGCTGCCCGCCCCTCGGTGCAGAAACGATTCACCGAACGGCGTGCGATCCGGCTCTGAAGCCGGCCCCCTTCCCCCAACGGCGTGACCGGAGTCACTTTTGGCGGGCCCGTGAGCTCAAAATACAGCAGAAATTTTTCTCAAAGAAGCCTTTCAGGTATTTCCGAATTACTTCCTTCACGGCGCCACCAATCCGTGATCTGAGTGTAGCGCCGCGCCCGGGATAGTGATATAGGCGTAGTGATCCAGACGGCGCACACCTGCGAGAATGGATACATGTGGCAAAGGCAGTTGATCCGGCCGGAGGTCCTCGCGCCCGAGGAGTGGTTGCTCCGGGCGCAGGAGCACCAGCGCAGGGCTGCCCGCTTTACGGAGCCCTATCTTCAGCGGCGTTCGGCCGGGCGCAAGCATCCCGTGGAGGACTTTCTCTTCACCTACTACAGCCACAAACCCGGGCAGCTGCTGCGCTGGCACCCCGGCGCCGGCGTCGTCCTGAACGGCGAAGCCGCAATCGAGCGGCAGGACTGGAAGTACTACCGCCCGCTTTCCGCGCCGGAACACCGGGCGCTGGAGCTGCCGGCCCGGGACCTGGCTAACGACGGCGGCGCGGTCACCTTTGATCACGAAAAGTTCCGCCGGGAGCGGGCCGAGATCATCGCCTTCGCGCGGGTCATCCTGGCCGGCACTGCCGCCCGTCCGGCGCGGTTCGCCTGCTTCGGGCTGCACGAATGGGCCATGGTCTACAAGTCCCGGCTCAACGGCGTGCGGCACGAATACCTGGACCTGCGGCTCGGGGCCGAGGGGACGGACACCGTGGTGGAGGAAAGCCGGATCGGCTGCTCGCACTTCGATGCCTACCGCTTCTACACGCCCCAGGCCGCGCCGCTGAACACGCTGCGGCCCACCCGCGAGAACCAGCGGGATATGGAACAGCCCGGCTGCCTGCACGCCAACATGGATCTGTACAAGTGGGCCTACAAACTCAGCCCCGCGCTGCCGAGCGAACTGGTGATGGACTGCTTCGAGCTGTCCTGGCGGATCCGCGAAATGGACATGCAGGCCTCGCCGTACGACCTGGCCGCCTGGGGTTACGAGCCGATCCGGATCGAAACGGCCGAGGGCCGGGCCCAGTACGCCGCGGCCCAGCGCGGCTTCTCGGAGGAATCCCAAAAACTGCGCGGCCGGCTACTGGCTGCGCTGGACAACTTGGACAGTCTGGACCGTATGGACGGGTGAGATCATGAACGGCAATTGCGCTGCAACAAGGGCAACGCGGGCTCTGCTGGCCGTGCCGGTGGCACTGGCTCTGCTGCTGGGCGGGTGCACACCGCCGGAAGAGGAGCCACCTCCGACTACGTCCCCGCCCCAAACGACGGCGCCCACCTCGCCTTCGGAGCCAGCTTCGCCGTCCCCGTCGGAGCCGGGCAGCGCCCCGCCGAGTACCCCAGAGGAAGGAACCGCCATGGTCGATGCCAGCCTGAGGATCGAGCTGACCTCCGCCGGATCCGATGCCGTGCAGGAACGCATCCTGGAGTGCGCAGACTCGCAGCCGCTTGAAAGTTCCACGGTGCGGGAGCCGGAAGCCGCGTGCGAAGCCCTGGCGAATGCCGGCGAGAAAGTGTTCTTCGGGCTGCCGGATCCGAACCTGATCTGTACCCAGGAGTACGGCGGGCCCCAGCAGGCGCACGTCACGGGAACGCTCAACGGGCAGCCGGTGGACAAGCACTTCTCCCTCACCGACGGCTGCAAGATTTCCGAATGGAACGCCATGAAGGCGCTGCTCGGCGGCATTGGCGGAGCGGTCTAGGCTGCCAGCCGAAGGGCAAGGAGGACGACGGCGGCAGCCCGGTTCCGGCGTCGTTGTTTGGCTGTGCGGGGCTGGCTAGCGGCGGGGGTTGCGGACGGCTTCGCTGACCCTGCGGGCAAGATCCTCGTGGGCGGCACGCTCGGCCTGCTTGTCCGCGCGGTACTTTTGGACCACCATGCGGGCAAGGCCGCCGGCAATGGCCGCCGCCATGATGGGCAGGAGCAGGGACTTGGGTTTCTCGGGCATGGCGCAATCGTACGGGGGCGTGCGCGTTTTTGGCACCGGTTTGGGGCCGCGGTCACGTAGAATTTGCGGTTTGCCAGAGCCGGTAGAATGGAGGATGCAAGCTCGCGGAGCGCTGGATCAGCGTGAGACGGCACGGTTTCCGCGCGCCTCGCTTCGTTGAAGAGCCCAGATTCCAAGCACAGGAGTTACCGGATGCCCCGGATCGTTGTTGATGTCATGCCCAAGCCCGAAATTCTTGATCCGCAGGGCAAAGCCATTGCCGGCGCACTGAACCGACTGGGCCAGACCGGCTTCAGCGAGGTCCGCCAGGGCAAGCGCTTTGAGCTCACCGTCGACGGCGAAGTGACCGCAGAGATCCTGGAGCAGGCCCGCCACGCGGCCACCACCCTGCTGTCCAACCCTGTGATTGAAGACGTCACCCGCGTTGAGGTCATCGTCGAGGCCACCATCGGAGCCGGCGAGTAATGACTGAAACTCCCCTGATCGGCGACTTCTCGCCCGTGCCCGACAGCGGCCTGTCCGGTGCCCGCATTGGCGTCATCACTTTCCCCGGCACGCTGGATGACCGGGACGCTTCCCGCGCGGTCCGCATCGCCGGCGGCACGGCCGTCAGCCTCTGGCACGGCGACCATGACCTGAAGGGCGTTGACGCCGTCGTAATTCCCGGCGGTTTCTCCTACGGCGACTACCTGCGCGCCGGAGCTATTTCCCGGTTCGCGCCGCTGATGGAGCAGGTTGTCGATGCTTCCAAGGGCGGACTGCCGGTTCTGGGCATCTGCAACGGTTTCCAGGTCCTGACCGAGGCGCACCTGCTGCCCGGTTCCATGATCAAGAACAACCACCTGCACTTCCTGTGCCGCGACCAGAAGCTGCGCGTGGAAAACAGCAACACCGCGTGGACCTCCCAGTACGCCGCTGGCTCCGAGATTGTGGTGCCGCTGAAGAACCAGGACGGCCAGTACGTCGCGGACGAAAAGACGCTGGACGAGCTCGAGGGCGAAGGCCGCGTGGTCTTCCGCTACGTCGACGTGAACCCGAACGGTTCGCGCCGCGACATCGCCGGCATCTCCAACGCGGCGGGGAACGTTGTGGGCCTCATGCCGCACCCCGAGCACGCCGTGGAAGCCGGCTTCGGCCCGGACTCCTCCGCCTTCGGCGAGGTTGAGCTCGGCGGCGGCACGGACGGACTGGGAATTTTCACCTCTGTACTGAAGAAGATTGTGGCAGGTGCCAAGTAATGAGTGAACGAGTGGACGCCCGCTTGGAAACCGCAGACGAGGCGAAGAACGAGCACGCGGAATTCGGCGACATCGCGCACGCCGTCGAAAATATTGAAGGACGCAAGTTCAACATCGACACCGTCAAGCACGCGGAGGAGACCCCTGAGACTCCGCTGCCCTGGGCCGAACTCGGCCTGAAGGAAGACGAGTACAACCGGGTTGTCGAGATCCTGGGCCGCCGCCCCACCGCGGCCGAGCTCGCCATGTACTCGGTGATGTGGAGCGAGCACTGCTCCTACAAGTCCTCCAAGGTCCACCTGCGCCAGTTCGGCGAGAAGGTCACCGAGGACATGAAGAAGCACCTGATGGTGGGCATCGGCGAGAACGCCGGCGTCGTCGATATTGGTGACGGCTGGGCCGTGACCTACAAGATCGAGTCGCACAACCACCCGTCCTTCGTGGAGCCCTACCAGGGCGCCGCGACCGGCGTGGGCGGCATTGTCCGCGACATCATCTCCATGGGCGCCCGCCCGGTGGCCGTGATGGATCCGCTGCGTTTCGGCGCGATCGACCACCCGGACACCGCGCGCCTGGTCCACGGGATTGTGGCCGGCATCGGCGGCTACGGCAACTCGCTGGGCCTGCCGAACATCGGTGGCGAAGTGGTCTTCGACTCCGTTTACCAGGGCAACCCGCTAGTCAACGCGCTGGCCGTGGGCGTCATGCGCCACGAGGACATCCGCCTGGCCAACGCGTCCGGCGTCGGCAACAAGGTGGTGCTCTTCGGCGCGCGCACCGGCGGCGACGGCATTGGCGGCGCCTCCGTGCTGGCCTCCGAGTCCTTCGAGGACGACGGCAAGCCGGCCAAGCGCCCTGCCGTGCAGGTGGGCGATCCGTTCGCGGAGAAGGTGCTCATCGAGTGCTGCCTCGAGCTGTTCAAGTCCTCCGTGGTGGAGGGTATCCAGGATCTCGGCGCCGCGGGCATCTCCTGCGCCACCTCGGAACTGGCTTCCAACGGCGATGGCGGCATGCATGTTGAGCTGACCTCGGTGCTGCTGCGCGACCCGTCCCTGACCCCGGGCGAGATCCTCATGTCCGAGTCGCAGGAACGCATGATGGCCGTGGTGACGCCGGAGAACGTCGCCGCGTTCGAGGCAATAATGGACAAGTGGAACGTCGAGTACTCCTGGTTGGGCGAGGTCACCGACACCGGCCGCCTGATCATCGAGTGGGACGGCGAAAAGATTGTCGACGTCGATCCCCGCACCGTGGCGCACGAAGGCCCGGTCTACGATCGCCCGTACCACCGCCCCGAGTGGCTGGACGGCGTGCAGGCAGACACGTTCAACAGCAGCACAGCCGAGCGTCCCGCCTCCGGTCAGGACCTCAAGGCCGCCGTGCTGGAGCTGATGGCTTCGCCGAACATGTGCTCAAAGGACTGGGTCACGAACCAGTACGACCGTTACGTCCAGGGCAACACCGCGCTGGCCATGCCGGACGACGCAGGCGTGATCCGCGTGGACGAAGAGACCGGCCTGGGCGTCGCCGTCTCCACCGATGCCAACGGCCGCTACACCTATCTGGATCCGTACCAGGGCGCGCAACTGGCCCTGGCCGAGTCCTACCGCAATGTCGCCACCACCGGCGCCGTGCCGATGGCCGTCTCGGACTGCCTGAACTTCGGCTCCCCGGAGGACCCCGAGGTCATGTGGCAGTTCGCCGAGGCCGTCCGCGGCCTGGCCGACGGCTGCCAGGAACTGGGCATCCCGGTGACCGGCGGCAACGTCTCGCTGTACAACCAGACCGGCGGCGTGGCCATCCACCCCACCCCGGTAGTAGGCGTGCTGGGCCGTTTCGACGACGTCGCCCGGCGCACTCCCTCCGGCTGGCGTGAAGACGGACAGGCCATCTACCTGATGGGCGTCACCAAGGACGAGCTGGACGGTTCCGAATGGGCCAACCTGCGCGGCCACCTTGGCGGCAAGCCGCCGGCCCTGGATCTGGCGGCCGAGAAGCTGCTGGCCGAACTGCTGATCAATGCTTCGCGTGACGGCATGATCGACGCCGCGCACGACCTCTCCGAGGGCGGCCTCGCCGCTGCCCTGTCCGATATGGCCTTGCGCTTCGGCGTCGGCGCCCGCATCGGCCTGGGCGAGGTCTGCGAGCGCGATGGCGTGGACCTGTTTACCGCACTGTTCTCCGAAAGCCAGGCACGCGCCGTCGTTAGCGTGGCCCGGAGCGAAGAGGTGCGCTTCAAGGACATGTGCAGCGCCCGCGGTTTCGCCCACATCCGCATCGGCGTGGTGGACACCGAGAACCAGGCGCTGGACTTCCAGGACCAGTTCTCGCTGCCGCTGGCCGAGCTGAAGGAAGCCCACGAGGGCACCCTGCCGAAGTACTTCGCGTAGGTCCCCCGCTCCACTTTCGAGATCCGCTAAGCAGCTGATGCCCTTCCCAGATTTGGGAAGGGCATCAGCTGCTTCTATGGTCTTTTCGGCCGGGCCGGGCTCCCAGCTATTCTGCCGGGCGGCCAAAGGGAGTATCTTGGCGGTAGCGATTGGCGCGCTTTGCGGTCAGCCGATGGCGGGGGCGGAAATACTTCAACCCGGAGTCTGTCATGCCCGAAACGTCCAGCCCCAGAAACCGATCCCGCGGCGGTTGGTTTGCCGCTGTTTGCCTGGCAGCGGCCGCCCTCCTTGGAGCCACTGGCTGCACCTCGGGAGGCCCGCCGCAATCAATGGAAACGGTCGAGGCTGAGCCGGTGACGACGGCGGAATCATCTGGAGGGGCTACGCGGGAGGCAGCACCGACGGAAGCGGCCTCTTCGAGCCTGCGGCCGGTGGACGAGGAGAGACTCCGCGAAATCTTTGAGAGCACGGCCGGTGAACTGCTGGTTCCCGGCGCGGTAATACTGCTGCGGACGCCGGAGGACGAGTTCACTTTCACCTACGGCACGGACGCATTGGACGGCAGTGAACCCGTCTCGCTGGAGGACCACGTCAGGATCGGCTCCATCACCAAGACCTGGACCGGAACGGTCATCCTGCAGCTGGTGCAGGAGGGCAAGCTCAAGCTGGACGACCCGGTCTCGAAGTACCGGGATGACGTGCCGAACGGCGAGAACATCACCATCGAGCAGTTGCTCAACATGCGCAGCGGCCTCTACAACTACTCGGAGTCCTACGAGCTCAATCTGGCCCTCGACGAAACCCCGGAACGGGTCTGGACGCCGGAAGAACTGCTCGGGATCGCGCTGCCGCTGCCCGTGTATTTCCCGCCGGGCGGGGGCTACCACTACTCGAATACCAATACCGTGCTGCTCGGGCTGATCGCCGAAGAGCTGGATGGCAAACCGCTGGCAGAGGTCTTCCAGGACCGTATCCTCGAACCGCTTGAGCTGACGGAATCGACCTTCCCGCCGTCGGACTCCACGCCCATCCCTTCGCCGCACCCGCGCGGCTACGTGTACATGAACAACGTGATGACCATCGCGAGCACCAAGCTGCCGGCGGACCTGATCGCGCAGGCGCAGGAGGGAACGCTGGAACCGAACGATGTGACGGACGCGAACGCTTCGTGGACCTGGGCGGCGGGCCAGGGAACGTCGACGGCGGGCGACCTGGCCGATTGGGCCGAGGCCCTCGTCGGCGGCGCGGTCCTGGATGAGGAAATGCAGAAGATCCGGTTGGACAGCCTTCAGCCCGTGAATCCGGACGATCCGAATTCGCTGCTGTACGGGCTGGCCATTGCGAAGTTCGGCGAGCTGTACGGCCACACCGGTGAGCTGCCCGGCTTCAACTCATTCGCGGGGCATGATCCGGGTAATGACCTGACCCTGGTGGTGTGGACGAACCTGGCACCCGCAGCGGATGGGCGGGACCCGGCCGCGGCCATTGCCCGCGAACTGATCGGCGAGCTGTACGCCCCGGCCGAAGCCCCTGCCCCGTAGTTCAGCCTGGATCAGGCGACGGTCATTTCGCCCATCTGGTCCCAGTCTTCGCCGTCGATCTGGCGGCTGATGATCCGCGGGGTTTCCTGCAGGTACTGCGGCTGTTCGGCCATCGCCTTCTTGAAGTGCTCGCTGTTGACGTGCGTTCCGGCCGCATCATCCTGGAAGGCTTCCACCAGGACGTACTCGTTCGCATCGTCAACGCTGCGGGACCAATCGAACCACAGGTTGCCCGGCTCCGCGCGCGTAGCTTCAGTGAACTCCCGGACGAGCTCCGGCCACTGGTCTGCGAACTCGGGCTTGACCTTGAACTTGACCACGATAAAGATCACGGATTGTTGCCTTCCTGTTGGGCGAAGCCGGTCCACGGCTCCGATCAGAACTGTCCTTTCATCCTTTCACGCATCCTTTGGGATGCCGGATGCCAGCTTTCGCGCCGCTGCTAGGTACCGGCGGGTGACCAGTCGCTGGCAGGCCGAGGCAACCGATCCGCCGAGCTTGTAGAACCAGTTGGAGTGCCGGCTGAAGGCGAACAACTCGAAATACACCTGGCCATCCGGCTCGAGCACCGCCACGAAACTCTCTTCTCCCGTTTCCGGATGGCCGGGCAATGTGCCATAGCCGAACCCGGCACGTGTGGTGCCTTCCTCGACCCACACAACCCTGCACGGCGCCGCCAGCCGCAATCTCCCGAAGCCGAAGCCAGGTACAACATGCACGCCCTCCGCTGCCCGGGGAGCCTGGGCCCTGACGCTGAGCCCGGCCAGCCGGTGCAGCTCCCACCCCAGAATGCCCTCGGTCAGCCGGCTGAACGCGTCCTGTCCCGCACCCACGACCACACGATGCCGGGCAATCCGGTAGCCCCCTGGTTCGCGGCTGCTCTGAGTCCAGCCGTGCTCCAGGTAGGTCAGCTCTGCATCCACGTCGAAACTGTCGCCCTTCATCGTCATTGTCCGCTGTCCATACTCTGCTGGGACTGGCCGGACGCACCCTGGCCAGCACCGCCGTCGTACATTGCATCGCCCAGGTCCGTGTGGAAGTCCCTCGCCCAGCGTTCCAGCCGCGGATCCTGGCTGCGCGCGATCACTGCCAGCCCGCTTTCCGCCCATTCCTCGGCGAGCGAGGGGTCCGCCTGCCCCACCATCCGCATGGCATCCACGGCGATGAAGTTCTGCCCGATCTCGGCGGCCAAGTGCGCTGCATCCTCGAACAGGCCCACAGCCTCCGCCCGATGCCCGCTCGCGTTCAGGACCCTTCCGCGCTCCAGCAGGATCCGGGCCAGGACCACCGGTTCGCCGTCGTCAATCCGCTCCAGCAGGTTTAGCGCTTCCACGAACCGGGACTGCATCCCAAGCGCCCGGGCGATCTGGGTGGCGAGCTCATTGCGGTCGGTACGCAGCGCAAATCTGTTGGTGTCCGCCGCCCGCAGCCGCTGTTCCGACCCCTTAGGATCTGAGAAATCCCACAGTTCATCGAGCAGGTCCTGGGAAATCACGCTTCCTCCCGCGCGAGCCTGGTCCAGCCCAGGGATTCGCGGTCGCGGCGGGTCATGCCGGCCACCACCAGATCATAGGAGTCCTCGACCATGTCGCGGATCATGTCGTCCGGAAGCTCGCCGTCGCAGCGGACGCCGTTCCAGTGTGTTTTGTTCATGTGGTACGCGCCGGTGATCTCCGGATGGGCGGCGCGCAGCTGCTCGGCCAGCGCCGGCTCGCACTTGAGGCTGATGCTCAGCGGATCCGCGCCCAGGTCCGAGAGCGCGAACATCTTCGCGGTGCCGCTGCGGGCGCGCACCTTGAACACCGAAAAGTCAGGCCCGAAGGGAAAGTCCTCGAAAGCGCCCGGCAGGTCCAGGCACATGCCGCGCAACGTTGATCCGTCCACCCATCGAGCCTACCGCCGGCGGCCGGGGTCAGGAAGGTCGACGGTCCGTCTGTGGAGAAGTCCGGCTTTCCAAGTCCCGTCCAAGTCTTTGGTGGGAGGATGGTTCCAGGAGTACGACGGCGGCGCTCCCCTGTGGGGGCGCGTTCCCTTTGGCGATATGAGGCAGGCGGAGGTGCGGCGCATGAGCGGCGAAGTGGAGAAGGCGAAGCACCAGGCGAAAAGGGCGAAAGACGGCGCCGAGCAAGCCTCGGAATCGAAAACGTTGGAAGTGGTGGCGCGCTTTGGCTGGGCCGCCAATGGGTTGATGCATCTGCTGATTGGCTATATTGCCTTGCGGCTGAGCCTCGGGGCATCGGGGGAAGCAGACCAGGCCGGGGCGATCTCCCAGCTGGCCAGCACACCTGGAGGGGTCTTCCTGCTGTGGGCCGGGCTCATCGCCTGCGCCGCCTTGGCACTGTGGCAACTAGCCGACGCCGCATTCGGCTACCGCGGGTTGGAAACCAAAAAGAAGTGGGGCAAACGGATCAAGGCAGCCGGTCTGGCTATCGTCTTCGCGGCCATCGGTTTCACGTTCGGCATCTATGCCCTTGGCGGCAAGAGCGACAGCAGTCAATCCTCACAGGACGCCAGCGCGCAATTGATGGCTTTTCCCGGCGGAACGCTGGTGCTGTTCCTGATTGGCGCAGGCATCGCCATCGCCGGAGTCTTCTACATCTACAAGGGCATTACGCAGAAGTTCCTGAAGGATCTGGAGTCCCTGCCACCGGGCGGCGCGAGGATCGGCATCAGCTGGGCCGGCTCTTTCGGCTACGTGGGCAAGGGTGCGGCACTGCTGGTGCTCGGCATCCTGTTCTCGGTTGCAGCGTTCCAGCAGGATCCCGAGGAAGCCAAGGGCCTCGACGGCGCACTGAAGGCCCTAAAGGAACAGCCCTTCGGCGACGCCGCGCTGATTGTGGTGGCCCTCGGCCTCATTTGCTACGGACTGTACCTGGGCGCGCGTGCCCGCTACGGCAAAATGTAGCGGGCACGGCACGGCCTACGTGTGGCCGGGCCTCCTGACGCCGCCCCGGCCTGAGTCAGGAAAGCCTTCCCGGCTGGGTCAGGAAAGCCTTCCCGGCTGGGTCAGGACGCGGAAACGGCTGCGCCGAGGCGGTAGCCGGCACCCCGGTGCTGCTCAGGCAGCCGGTCGCCCTTGCCAAACAGCTTGTTGCGCAGGGTGCCTTCGGCGTACTTGGTCGGGTAGGCACCGCGCTTCTGCAGTTCCGGAACGACGAATTCAACGATGTCCTCAAAGGTGCCCGGGGTGATGGCATAGGCCAGGTTAAAGCCGTCCACGTCGGTCTCGTCCACCCAGTCTATGAGCTTCTTGGCAACTTCTTCGCCGGAACCAACGGTGATAGGCCCAAAACCGCCGACACCGACCCATTCGGCCAGCTGACGGATGGTCCACGGCTTGCCGTCTTCGCCGGAGGCCTTCTGGAACGTCTCCACCGAGGACTGGATGGCGTTGGACTTCACGTTCTCGCCGATCACATCGTCCGGGCCGTAGCTGGACAGGTCCACACCCATCCAGCCCGAAATCAGGGCCAGCGCACCGTTGACGTCGGCGTAGGACTTGTAGTCCTCGAACTTGGCCTGCGCGGTGGCGCTGTCCGGACCGGTGACCACGGTCTGCATGGCGTAGATGCGCACGTCGTAGCGGCCGCGGCCGGCGGCCTCCACCGCATCGCGGATCTTCTTGACCGAGGCGGCCAGCATTTCCTTGGTCGGGCACGTAACGAAGACAGCTTCGGCGTTCTCTGCGGCGAACTCGGTCCCGCGCTTGGAGGCGCCGGCCTGGAAGATAACTGGAGTGCGCTGCGGACTCGGCTCGGTGATGGCGATGCCGGGGACCTTGAAGTACTTGCCCTCGTGGCCGATCTCGTGCACCTTGGCCGGATCCACAAAGATACCGGCTTCCCGGTCCTTGACCACGGCGTCTTCTTCCCAGGAACCTTCGAGCAGCTTGTATACCACTTCAAGGTACTCGTCGGCGTGGGCGTACCGCTCGTCGTGCTCCATCTGGTCCGTCTGGCCCATGTTGCGCGCCGCGGACGGCAGATAGCCGGTGACCACGTTCCAGCCAACGCGGCCGTTCGTCAGGTGGTCCAGCGTGGCCAACCGGCGGGCGAAGGGATACGGATGCTCGTAGGCGGTGCCGGCGGTGAGGCCGAAGCCGAGGTTCTCGGTCACCGCGGCCATGGCCGAAACCAGCATGAACGGATCATTGACCGGGACCTGGGTACCCGCACGGAGCGTGACTTCGTTGGAGCCGCCGAACACGTCGTAAGTGCCCAGCACGTCGGCGATGAAGAGGCCGTCGAAGAGGCCCTCTTCCAGCACCTTCGCCAAATGCGTCCAGTAGCCGATCGTCTTGTAGTCGGCGGACTTGTCCTGGGGATGGCGCCACAGACCGGGTGACTGGTGTCCAACGCAGTTCATGTCGAATGCGTTGAAGCGGATTTGCCTGGCGGCGGGTACCAATGTCATTTCAGACTCCTTCATGACCGTGAAGAGCCCCTACACCGGTAGCTGCGGTCGAAGCGGAAAACCGCGGCGGCTACCGAAAGAATTTTGGATCTCCATCGGTCCTGGCGGTAGCACCTTCCTCAAAGAGGGGGTTGCTGCGGCGTCAACGAGCCAGGTCTCTCAGCCGCTCTGGATGGTTACAGCTCCATTCCACCGCAGTCCGGCGGCGGGCGCGAAATCCCTACGTCATACCGGGTAATCCCCCGGCGGCTTTCGCGCCCGCCGACCGCGACTGCCGTCGGAGCCCCCGTTCAGGACTTGGACGGCGCGTCACCGATGCTGTGCAGCCCCTCGGGCGTGGTGCCGTTGACCTCATAGTCGCCAATGGTCCGCGCCTTGAAGACGGTGGGATTGTGCGTCGCGACGGTCCGGGCGTTGCGCCAATGGCGGTCCAGCGCCTTGCCCTTGGACGTCGCGCTTGCTCCTGTGACGTCAAACAGCTGCCCGGTGGCCTCAAGAACCAGCTCCGGAACAACAATCTGCGCCTTTTCCACAGCGGCTTCCCCGCGGACGTAACGCTGAACGTCGTCGAGCGGGAGGGACTTGTCTGCCGCGGCATCCAGTTCCCGTGCCGCGGTCAGAACCACCGATTCCGCAGCGAATACCTTGGCCGACAGCTGGCCGACGAGTTGAAGGATCAGCGGGTCATTGCGGAACAGTTCGCCGGTTCCGGTGTTAAAGGTCCGCTTGCGGTTCCGCACCAGGATCTTCGCGTCCGCGAGCGCCGCGTTGCCAATTCCGGCCAGTACGGCGAGCAGCACCAACTGGAAGAATGCCGGTTCGTGCGTGCTCGACGGCTTGCGTTCGATAACGTCGGCCGGCTCCACCGCGGCATCGCGGAAGTAGGTTGTCCCCGTTCCGGTCAGCTGCTGGCCGAAGCCGTCCCAGTCGTCAACGATCTCCACACCCGCCTGCTTGGTATTGACGACGGCGTACTGCCGGCCCTCGATACCGTCGGTACTGGCCATGACCGCGATCCACTCCGCGAAGATGCTGCCGGTGGTGTAGTACTTTTCACCGTTGAGCAGCCACCTCCCGCCGTCCCTGACCAGCTTGGTGTTCGTGGTGCCCAGCGCGTTTCCGGCCTTCTCCGTGGCCGCGTTGCCGAAGATCTCGCCGGCCACAATGCGCGGATACCAGCGGCGGGCAAACGCCTCGCCTTCCAGACCAACCGTCTCGACGAAGGCGAAGTGCGAGCGGTACAGGTGGGCGACGCTGGAGTCCGCCGCCGCAAGTTCGATCAGGAGGCGGAAGAAGTGCTCGAAGGAGACGCCGTCGCCGCCATGTTCCACCGGCACCCGCAGTTTCCCGAAGCCGGCGGCGTTCAGCCACGCAACTTGTTCGAACGGCAGGATCCTGTTCAGCTCCCGGTCCAGCGCTCCCTGCGCAATCCGCTCGAAGACCGGCCGGAAGCGGCCGGCCAACCGCTCATAGGTTGCTTCCGCGGTCTCGGTGCGCTCGTTCGCGATAGTCTCCGTCATCGTCTTCCTTCCAAAACCTTGTTCTGTGCTGCCGCTGAGAATTCGTCGAAGGCGCCGCGGTACTGGCGTGCCGGGTGCCGTTCGTTGAGCTGCGGTCCGTTGTAGCCCTCGCCGCGGCCGAACAGCTTTTCCCGGAAGCTTCCCGGCGCGTACTCCGTCTGCGCCAGTCCCCTGCTGCGTAGTTCCGGCAGCACTCCGTCAATGAAGTCCGTGTAGGAACCGGGCAGGATCTGGTTGATGATGTTGATGCCATCCACGCCGGCGTCCTGCCACTGCTCCAGCCGGTCGGCGATCTGTTCCGGGGTTCCCTTGACCCGGTGGGCCCGCCCGCGGAAGTTCGCGACATCACGCAAGGTCGGGTTGCCTCCGGGAACAGATTTGCGCAGGCTCTCCAGGTGTCCCTGCGTGCCTTCCGTCTGGAAATCGCCCAGCGGCGTATCCGGATCCAGTCCGCCCAGATCTACACCGAGGCCGCCGGCGATGTGGGCGATCATCGCTCCGGAGTCCAGGTATTCGTCCAATTCGGCCTCTTTGCGGTCCGCCTCCGACTCCGTGCCGCCGACGATGAAGTGCAGCCCCTGGAAGAACTTCAGGTCCTCGGCCCTGCGCCCGGCAGCAACCGTCTGGCTGCGCACGGCGGCGGTGTATGTGGCGGCGGCGTCGGGATGCGCCGCTAGCATGAAGGTCGCCTCGGCGTTCGCGGCGCAGAACTGCTGGCCGCGGCCCGAGCTCCCGGCCTGGAACAGCACCGGGGTCCGCTGGGGCGACGGCGAAGACAGGTGCGGACCATCGATCGAATACCGTTCGCCGCGGTGGTAAATCTTGTGGACCTTCTCCGGATCCGCGTGGACTCCGGCCGCCTTGTCCTGGACCAGCGCGCCGTCGTCCCAGGAGCCTTCCCACAGTTTGTAGACCGCGGAGACGTACTCTTCGGCCCAGGCGTACCGGTCTTCGTGCGCGGCCAAACCGCCGCCGCCGAAGTTGCGGTGCGCGTTCTCCAAGGCGCTCGTCACGATGTTCCAGGCCGCGCGCCCGTTGGAGATGTGGTCCAGGGTGGACATTTGCCGCGCGAACTGGAACGGATGGCTCTGGATCACCGATGAGGTCGCCGCCAGCCCGATCTCCCGGGTCGCCCCGGCCAGGGCGCCCAGCAGGATGAGCGGATCGTTGGCCGGCACCTGCAGGCCGCGGCGGATGTGCGAGGCCCATCCGCCGTCGTCGTCCCCATAAAGGCCAACGACGTCGGCGAAGAAGAGGGCGTCGAACTTCGCTTCTTCAAGCTGCCGGGCCAGGTCTGTCCATAGCTGCAGGTCATTGAAGCGGTGCTGCTGCGCCTGCGGATGGCGCCACTGTCCGCCCATGATGTGGCTGTTGGTGTTCATGACGAAGGCGCTCAGCAGCAGACGGGGACGCCCCTGCGGGTAGCGCGTACTCTCGGTGGCCAAAACGGGTCCCTTTCTTTGAAGCCATGCGGTTGCCGGGTCGCCGGCTCGGGTCAAGGCGCGGAGACGAGCTCCGGCTGCGCATCTGCCTGCGCGTTTCCGGACAACGGACGGTCCTTGGTCTCGGGAGCCTTGAGCGTGGCGATGATCGTGATGGCCGAGACGCCGAGGAAGTACACGATGACCCAGACCGGATTCCCGCCGCCGGCCGCCAGCAGGGCCGTAGCCACCAAGGGTGCCAGGCCGCCGCCGAGTACCGAGCCGAGCTGGTAGCCGAGGGAGACCCCGCTGAACCGGACCCGGGTGCTGAACAGCTCGGAGAAGAACGCAGCCTGCGGACCGTACATGGCGTCATGTCCGACGTTCAGGCCGAACACCACGCCGAGGACGATCAGGAAGAACACCCCGCTGTCGAGCAGCCAGAAGAACGGGATGACGGCCACGGCGCTGCTGATTGCCCCGAAGAGGTAGACCCTGCGCCGGCCGATGACATCTGACAGCCAGCCCCACAGCGGGACGGTGACCAGGCCCAGCGCGGACGCGATCAGCACGGCGGCCAGGCCGGTGTTGCGGTCCGTACCGGAGACTTGGGTCAGGTACGTCAGGATAAAGACGGTGTAGACGTAGTAGAAGGCGTTCTGCGCAATGCGGAGGCCGGTAGTGAGCGCAACCTGCCGCGGGTGGGTCTTGATGCTTTCCAGCACCGGGCGGTCAGCGACCTTCTCTACCTGCTGCACACGCTTGAACTCTGCGCTGTCTTCGACAGACAACCGGATCACCAGTCCGACGGCGACCAGCAGCAAGCTGGCCACGAATGGGATCCGCCAGCCCCAGGCCAGGAACTGTTCGTTGGTCATGGAGTTCTCCAACACCAGCAGCACGCCCGTGGCCAGCAGCATGCCGGAAGTGGGCCCGAGCTGTGTGGCGCTGCTGGTCAGTCCGCGGCGCTTCGGCTTGGCGTGCTCCACCGTCATCAGGGCCGCACCGGCCCATTCGGCCCCGTAGCCGATGCCCTGGAGAACACGCAGCAGCAGCAACAGTACGGGGGCGACCCAGCCGATCTGTGCGTAGATCGGCAGCAGGCCGATGGCGGTAGTGGCCAGACCGGTCAGCAGCAGCGAGGCAACAAGCACGGTCTTGCGACCGATCCGGTCACCGAAGTGGCCGCCGAGAATGCCGCCGACCGGACGGGCGACGAAGCCGACGGCATAGGTGGCGAAGGCGGCGATGGTGCCGACCAGCGGTTCGGCCGGGGCGAAGAACAATGGCCCGAAAACGGTGGCCGCCGCGAGCCCGTACAGGACAAAGTCATAGCCTTCGATCGTCGTGCCGATGAAGCTGGCTACGGCGACCTTCGTGGTCATTTTCTTCGGCGGGGAAGGGTTTGTGGTGGTGCTCATTACTGTCTCTCCTGTGGCGTCAGCCGAGAAGATGCAGCGCACATCCGATCGGACCACGGCGGAAGGCAGTGGGAAGGACCGGTTGAGGCGCTTACTCCATCGGTCCTGGCAGTAGCACCCTACGGAACAGGTCTTACTGCGCTTGTTCGGCGCAGCCCTCGACAAGTTCCTTGTTATCAGCGCGAATCCAGGGAGATTCGTCGTGACCAGGGTTGCTGCGGCGTCATAGAGCCAGGTCTCTCAGCCGCTCGGGATGGTTACACGTTCAGTGTGGGGCCAGTCACCGGTCCACGAAAAAGCGGTCCGTCACATGCCGTAACCCGCCTCACAGTGGAAAGGCTAGACTGCCGCGGTTCGGCGTTCCGCATCGGCGCCGGCAACACCGATGGTCCAGACATAGGGCGGTTCCGTGGCGTTGACCTCCCAGTCGCCGACGATCCGCGACTTGTAGATGAACGGGTTGTGCGTGGCCACGGTCCGGGCGTTGCGCCAGTGCCGGTCCAGCGCTTTCCCCGTGCTGGTCGACGAGGCACCCAGCACATTGAACAGGGCTCCCGCCGCGTCGGGCACCAGAGCGCTCAGCACAATCTGCGCCTGGCCGGATTCAAGTTCGATGGCGATGTTGGCCGCCTTTTCGGCGTCGTCGTTCTGCAATCTTGAAGCGAAGACCCGGTCGAGGGTCTGAGCTACGCGCAGGGTGGTGGCTTCCGCGGCGTAGGCCTTGGCGCTGATTTCGCCGACAACCTGCAGAATCTGGGCGTCGTTGCGCACCAGCGGGGCGTTGCCATGGCCGAAGACGCGCTTCCGCTCGCGCACGTTCGCCGCGACGTCGGTGACCACGGCCTTGGCGATGCCGGCCAGGCTGACCAGCAGGATGTGCTGGTAGAGGGCGGTCTGGTAGGGGAAGCGGTCGGCGAAGGCGGAGACGTTGGCGGGGCCCACTTCGGCGTCGGTGAACACCGTGGTCCCGCTGCCCGTGAGCCGCTGGCCGAAGCCGTCCCAGTCGTCGAAGGTCTCCACGCCGGCGGTCTTGGTGGAAATGATGACGGAGACGTCGGTGCCGTCAGGGCGTTTGGCCGTCACGTCGATCCAGTCGGCGAAGATGGTGCCGGTGGTGTAGAACTTGCGCCCGTTCAGCACGAGCTTGCCGCCGGCCTCGTCCAGCACAGTGCCGGTGCCGCCGACGCCCGGCTCGGTCCACGCGTTGCCGGCCAGCTGGCCGTTGGCGAAGCGCTGCAGCCAGACGCTGCGGTCTTCGCGGTGGTGGTGGTAGAGGTGTTCTTCCGTCAGGGCGATGTGCGCGCGCAGGGCCTGCGGGATGTTGCTGTCGGCCGCGGCAAGCTCGATGAGCAGCTGGGTGAATTCTTCCCAGTTCAGGCCGTCCCCGCCGAATTCCGCGGGGATGCGGGCGGCGCCGAAGCCGGCTTCCTTCAGCCAGCCGATTTGCTCGAACGGCAGTTCCCTGGCCTGTTCACGGTCCAGTGCACCGGCGGCGATGCGGGCGAAGATCGGCCGGTACTTGGCGGCGGCCGTTGCGAATACGTTATCGGACATGATGTGCTCCTGGGGCAGAGGCTCCCGCCTGCCTGCGGCGCGCAACAACCACGTAGATTCGAGGTAAGGGGACGCAGCCGGGAGGGGGCCGTACTTGCCGGACACGGTTTGTGCGCGGCCAGATCCTCATCTGGGGCACCCCACTACGGGAGAGGGTTGCCGCCCAACCAGCCAGAGCTTGTCGTTGGGACTCTTGATCTTGGAGTTCAGTATGCCGAGGAGCCGGGCTCCCCGAAACAAAGATGAAGTTATGTGAATGCGGGGCTACAAACCGAGGTACGGCGCCTCGATTTTCGGGCAGGTATCCATCACGACGTCGAGCCCGGCGGCCTTGGCCCGTTCCGCCGCGGCTTCGTCGATCACGCCGAGCTGCAGCCACACGGCCTTCGCCCCGACCTCAATCGCCTGGTCCACCACAGGCCCGACCTTGTGCGAGTTCACAAAGCAGTTCACCACGTCGATCTCGCCGGGAATCTCCGCCAGCTTCTTGTACCCCTTCTGCCCGTGGACGTCGTCGCCCTTGAGGCTGACCGGAATGATCTCCATGCCCAACCGGTCCATCATGTAGCGGGACACACTCAGCGCCACGCGACGCGGGTTGTTGGAGAGGCCTACCACGGCCCAGCGCGCCGGGGTGCTCAGGAGCCGCTTGATGACTTCGGGATCATTCTGATGCGCCATGCCGCCAGCCTACCTGCGTCACATTCACTCGGGAATGCCAGGCCGCGGTAGGCGGACTTGCGCCGGCAACTCCAAATGCCATTTAGTGGGAGGACCCATCCCGAGCGGCCGAGAGACCTGGATCGATGAAGCCGCAGCAACCCGCCCCCTTGCACAAGCCGTCAGGCTGACCACGGGCAACGGTGCTACTGCCAGGACCGATGGAAAGGAACTCCACCATGTCCTCAAACACCGACCACATCCGCGTCACCCACGCCGGTTCGTTGCCGCGGACGCCGGAGCTGCTGGCCGCCAACGAGTCCAAGGATGCCAACGGAATTACCCCGGAATTCCTGGACCTGCTCGAAACTTCGGTGATCGACGTCGTCGCCCGCCAGCGGAACCTGGGCATCGATATACCGAACGACGGCGAGTACGGGCACGCCATGGCGAGCTCCGTTGATTACGGCGCCTGGTGGAACTACTCCTTCGCGCGCCTGGGCGGACTGGAGCCGACCAATGTGGACCGCTGGGCCGATGCCGAAGTGCGCCGCTCCTCCCCCGGCAACATTGTGCTCACATCCTTCCCGGACCGGCGCGACCGGCAGAAGTTCAATGACGCCTACAACGATCCGTCGTCGGGCATTCTGGCGCACCGCAAGTCCGTCACGCAGCCGAAGATCGCCGGGCCGCTGACCTACACCGGGCATGACCTGGTGCAGTCGGATGCAACCAACCTGAAGAAGGGCCTCGACGCCGCCGGGCTGTCCGAGGGTTTCGTGGCCGCGCTGTCCCCGGGCTCCTGCGCCCGCGTGGCCAATGAGTACTACAAGACGGACGAAGAGCTGCTGTACGCCTGCGCCGATGCCATGCGTGAGGAATACAAAGCGATTATCGACGCCGGCCTGACGGTCCAGCTCGATGACCCGTCCCTGGCGGAGAGCTGGGACCAGATCAACCCGGAGCCCAGTCTGGAGGACTACCTGAAGTTCATCCAACTGCGCGTCGAGGCCACCAAATGGGCGCTGCGCGACCTGCCGCAGGAGCAGATCCGGCTGCACGTCTGCTGGGGCTCCTGGCACGGCCCGCACACGACCGACATCCCGTTCGCGGACATCATCGATTCCGTGCTGCAGATCAACGCCGGCGCGTATTCCTTCGAGGCCGCCAATGTCCGGCACGAGCACGAGTGGCGCATCTGGGAAGACACCAAGCTGCCCGAGGGCAAGTCCATCATTCCCGGCGTGGTCTCCCATGCGACCAACGTCGTCGAGCATCCCGAACTGGTGGCGGACCGGATTGAGCGCTTCGCCCGCCTGGTGGGCCGCGAAAACGTCATCGCCTCCACCGACTGCGGCCTGGGCGGACGCGTGCACCCGCAGATCGCGATCGCCAAGCTCGAGGCGCTGGGCCAGGGCGCGGAGCTCGCCACCAAGCGCCTCTGGAAGTAGTCTCCCCGGCAATCTGCGCGGCTGCCTCCCGCTGGCTGCTGTCTCTCATTGACTGTGCAGATAATGCCCTTTTGCCCACGGGGAAAGGGCATTATCTGCACAGTAGACGGCGGTTAGGGCCAAGGGTGGACGGCGGTTAGGGCCCGGGGCGCAGCTTTTGTTACGCGGGATTGTTACAGCCGCCTTGCCGAATGGGTCCTGCGTGCAGTTTAGTTGGCCTTGACCATCCCGAGCGGCCGAGAGACCTGGATCGATGAAGCCGCAGCAACCCTGGTCGTTGGAAACCTCCCCTGGTTCCCGGCGATAACGAGGTGACAAGCCACGGGAACGGCTAAGCGAAAGCTGCGCCGCAAGGCTTGATCCGTAGGGTGCTACTGCCAGGATCGATGGAGTGATCTTTCATGACTGCAGTAATCCCGTCCGCGCGGCCGACGGCCCCTTCCAGCCCGGACTCTTCCAGCAGCACGGCCGTTGACCCGGCTTACGATGCCTCGGCCTTGCCTGTTTCCTTCCGCGGGCTGCGCCGCACCTTCGGCACCGGGAACGCTGCCCACACCGTGCTCCGCGACATCAACTTTGACGTCCGGCGTGGTGAAGTCCTCGCCATCCTCGGTCCAAGCGGCTGTGGCAAGTCAACCCTGCTGCGCGCCGCAGCCGGCCTCGACGCCCCCAGCGCCGGCTCCGTGGACATCGACGGCACGCCGGTCCAGGGCATCGATGCGCGCTGCGCCTTCGCCTTTCAGGAACCGCGGCTGCTGCCCTGGCACACGCTGCAGGCCAACGTGGCCATCGGCCTGCCCACCGGCACCAGCGCGAAGCAGGGCAAGTCCAAGGTCGCCCGCCTGCTGGAGCTGGTGGGGCTGGACAAGTTCGCCAAGCACCGGCCGCGCGAGGTCTCCGGCGGCATGGCCCAGCGCGCCTCGCTGGCCCGAGCCCTCGCCCGTAACCCCGGCGTGCTGCTGCTCGATGAGCCCTTCGGCGCCTTGGATGCGCTGACCCGGATCAAGATGCAGGACCTGCTGCTGGACGTCCACGCCGCCGAACCGACCACCGTCCTGCTGGTCACGCACGACGTCGACGAAGCCCTGCAGCTGGCCGACCGGATCATCGTGCTGGGCAAGGAAACCGGCAAAGAGCACGACGGCGCCACCATCGTGCGTACCGTCGATGTCCCCGGCGACCGCCCGCGTGACCGTGGTTCCGTGGAGCTGGCCCGAATGCGCAGCTCCCTGCTGGCCAGCCTCGGCGTCGACGGCCACTAACGCCGTCCGGCTGGTGCGGCGGCCGGTTGCGCCGTCGTACTCCCCTGTTTTCCCCTGAGCTATGCCGGGTCCGTTGCGGCCCGTTTACCCCCGTGTTCCGCGGATCGTCTCCTGTTCCGCACTACTTTTGAAGGATCAATCATGTCGCTTGCCAGCCGCTTTTCCCGCCGTTCCCTCTTCGGAGCGGCCGCCGTCGCCGCCTCCGCCTCCCTGGCCCTGACCGGCTGCGTGGCCGGCGAGGATTCCGAAGCCACTGCCGCTGCGGGAGCCGCCGGCGACGGTGTCCTGAACATCGATTTCGCCACCTACAACCCGCTGAGCCTGATCATCAAGGAAAAGGGCTGGCTCGAAGCGACGCTGGCCGAGGACGGCGTTGAGGTCAACTGGATCCAGTCCGCCGGTTCCAACAAGGCCAACGAGGCGCTGCGTTCGGGCGCCGTCGACGTTGGGTCCACCGCCGGTTCCGCCGCGCTGCTGGCCCGCGCCAACGGTTCGCCGATCAAGACCATCGACCTTTACTCGCAGCCGGAGTGGTCCGCCTTGGTGGCGCTGCCGGAGTCCGGCATCGAGAAGGTCGAAGACCTCAAGGGCAAGTCCGTGGCCGCCACCAAGGGCACGGATCCGTACTTCTTCCTGTTGCAGTCCCTCGAGGAGGCCGGGCTGACCCCGGAGGACGTGACCGTGCAGAACCTGCAGCACGCCGACGGCTGGAGCGCACTGAACAACGGCTCTGTGGACGCCTGGTCCGGTCTGGATCCGATCATGGCCGGCGCCGAGCAGGAGGGCGCGGAGCTGTTCTACCGGAACCTCGACTTCAACACCTACGGCTTCTTGAACGCCACCGAGTCCTTCCTCGAAGAAGAGCCGGAGCTGGCGCAGACCGTGGTCAACGCGTATGAGAAGGCGCGCGTCTGGGCCGCCGAGAACCCGGAAGAGACCGCGCAGATCCTCGCCGACGTGGCCGGACTGGACCTTGAGGTAGCCACCACGGTGATCACCGAGCGCAGCAACCTCGACGTCGATCCGGCGCCGGGTGAAGTGCAGCGCGCGGTGCTGGAGAAGATTGGCCCGGCCTTCGTCGAAACCGGCGACGTGGCCAGCCAGAAGCAGATCGACGACGCCGTCGACACGCTGCTCGTAGACTCGCTGGTGCTCAAGGCTGATCCGTCAGCCATCAAGGAATCCTGATGACACACATCGGGAATCCGGGAGCCACCGGCAACAGCGTTATCGCCACCAGTAAAGAAGGCCTCGAGGCTACTGGCGTGACGATAACAACCGCAGGCGCAGCTCAGCCGGGTCCGGCCGGTCCTTCATCGGACCGTTCCCCGGCAAACGGATGGTCCCCGGCCGGGGTACTGGACAATGGCTGGGCGCGCCTGTTCCTTGGACTGCTCATTCCCGGCGCGCTCATCGCGGCCTGGCAGTGGAGCACGTCCGCTGGCCTCTTCAGCGTGGTGCAGCTGCCGCCGCCGGCCATGGTCTTCGAGGCCGCGGCCGACCTGATCCAGCGCGGCGAACTCGCAACGCATATTGCGATCTCGACGCAGCGCGTGCTGATCGGCTTCGCCTTCGGCGCCGCCCTGGGCCTGGCCTTCGGCGCGCTTGTGGGCCTCTCCCGCTGGGCCGACGTCCTGCTGGCGCCGCTGATCGGTGCCCTGCGTGCGGTCCCGTCCCTGGCGTGGGTCCCGCTGCTGATCCTGTGGATGAAGATCGGCGAGGACTCCAAGGTCACGCTGATCCTGATCGGCGCCTTCTTCCCCGTCTTCACCACGGTGTCGCTGGCGCTGCGCCACGTGGACCGCAACCTGGTGGAAGCGGGCCGCGCCTTCGGGCTCAAGGGTCTGAAACTGCTGACCACGGTGCAGCTTCCCGCCGTCGTTCCTTCGGTCTTTTCCGGACTTCGGCTCGCGCTGGCGCAGGCGTGGCTGTTCCTGGTGGCGGCGGAACTGATCGCGTCCTCGATGGGACTGGGCTTCCTGCTGACGGACTCACAGAATAATGGCCGCACGGACCGGTTGCTGCTGGCGATCGTCCTGCTGGCCGTGATTGGAAAGATAACCGACGCGCTCCTCGGAGTCGCAGAGAAATGGGCAGTAAAACGATGGGCATAAACGTAGCCGAAACCGCCGCCGCACAGACCTCCGCACCGGAGCTTCCGGCCACCGACTGGGCCGAGCCGCAGACCGAGGCCGAGCGCCTCGCCTTCTGGGAGGCGGCCGCCCGGCGCCTGGACTGGGCCGAGCCTTGGCACACCGCGCACTCTTCCACCCCGGTGGATACCGAGTCGCGCCGTGGACCGGAGCTGCGCTGGTTCGACGGCGGCAAGCTCAACGCCGCCTACAACTGCGCGGACCGCCATGTGGAGGCCGGCCGCGGCGACAAGGTGGCCCTGCATTTCGAGGGCGAGCCCGGCGACCGCCGCACCGTCACCTACGCGGACCTGCAGCGCGAGGTTTCCAAGGCGGCCAACGCGCTGCTGGCCCTGGGCATCACCAAGGGCGACCGCGTGGTCATCTACCTGCCGGTGATCGTCGAGACGGTGGTCATCACGCTGGCCTGCGCCCGAATCGGCGCCGTGCACTCGCTGGTCTTCGGCGGCTTCTCCTCCGAGGCACTGAAGTTCCGCGTCGAGGACACCCGCGCCAAACTGCTGGTCACCACGGACGGCCAGTTCCGCCGCGGCCAGGCCGTCCCGGTCAAGGCCAACGCGGATGAAGCCGTTGCCGGCGACAACGCGATCGAGCACGTGCTGGTGATCAACCGGACCGGCCACACCGACATCAACTGGGTGGAGGGCCGCGACGTCTGGTGGCACGACGTCGTCGACACCGCCTCCGAGGTCCATGAGCCGGAGGCATTCGACGCCGAGACGCCGCTGTTCATCATGTACACCTCCGGCACCACCGGCCAGCCGAAGGGCCTGGTCCACACCACCGGCGGCTACCTGACGCAGGCCTCCTTCAGCCACGAGTACCTGTTCAGCAACCCGGATCCGGCCCAGCGCGACGGCGACGTCCACTGGTGCACGGCGGACCTGGCCTGGGTCACCGCGCACACCTACGAGATCTACGGCCCGCTCTCCAACGGCGTCACCCAGGTCATCTTCGAGGGCACGCCCAACACCCCGCACCCGGGCCGCCACTTCGAGATCATCCAGCGCTACGGCGTGACCAGCTACTACACGGCGCCCACGCTGGTGCGCTCCCTGATGGGCTGGTTCCCGGACGGCATCCCCGCCGACTACGACCTCAGCTCCATCCGCCTGTGCGGCACGGTGGGCGAGGCCGTGAACCCCGAGGCCTGGCGCTGGCTGCGCACCCAGGTCGGCCGCGACTCGCTGACCGGAGATCCGGCCTCGGGCGTTCCCATGGTGGACACCTGGTGGCAGTCCGAAACCGGCGCGACCATCCTCTCCCCGCGCCAGACGGACGCGTCCTTCAAGCCGGGGTGCGCCACCCGCGCGCTGCCCGGCGTGGCCACCGACATTGTCGACGACGCCGGTAAGCGCGTAGGCGCGAACGTGCAGGGCAACATCGTGGTCACCAAGACGGGCCCCTCGATGGCGCGAACCGTGTGGGGCAATCCCGAGCGCTACTTCACCTCCTACTGGGAGAAGTACGCGGACCAGGGCTGGTTCCTGGCCGGCGACGGCGCGCGGTTCGACGACGACGGCGACACCTGGATCCTCGGCCGCACCGATGACGTGATCAACATTTCCGGCCACCGTTTGTCCACCATCGAGATCGAGTCCGCCTTGGTCTCGCACCCGGCGGTGGTGGAGGCCGGCGTGTGCCCCACGTTTGACGCGAAGACCGGCCACGCGGCCACCGCGTTCGTGGTGCCGGCGGACAAGTCGCTGATCGCTGCATCCACGGCCGCCGAGCCGACGGCTGAGCAGGCTGCGGCCGCTGCCGAGTTGCGCGCGCATGTTGCGACCCAGATCGGGCCGATCGCCAAGCCGCGCGAGATCGTGTTTGTCCCGGACGTGCCCAAGACCCGGTCCGGCAAGATCATGCGGCGCCTGCTGACCCAGCTGTTCGAGGGCAGCACGTTGGGCGACACCACGAGCCTGCAGAATGAGCCCTGCATCGCGGACATCAAGGAGATCTGCGAGGCGCGGTAGCCCGGCCCGGGGGCCGGCACCGCAGCCGGACCCCTCGGCCCTGCCCTGCCCCCGCTGCCATGCCCCCGCCCTGCGCTGCCCTGTACCGGCCCCACGCCCCGCTGTCCTGCCCGCGCCCTGCTGCCCTTCCCGCGCCCTGCTCGAGCCCATGTTTTGAAGGGGGCATCTGCATCATGCCCAGTCACAGCGTCGGCAGGTTCCAGAACATGGACCGTTAGGCCTGAACTTGGGCTCGAGCATCCATCGATCGCGCATAACTCGCCTCAGGCCACTCGACGAACTGCCGTTTTTACCTCTGCCACGACTTTCTCCGGCGTAAATACCAGGTCCTCGTACAGATAGCGCAAAGTAGGATAGCCGCTCAGGACGCCGGCGTTGTTCCGCTTCCGGTCGTTTCGAAAGGATGCCCGGTCCCAGTGAAAGTCGAAGCCGTCCAACTCGACGATGAGGCATCGCTCGACAATCATGTCAACGCGTCCAAGCCCTCGGATCCGCACCTGCGTTTCTACATGAAGTCCTGCCGTACGGAACAGATCCCGGGCAATGACTTCAAGCGGTGAATCGGCATCGTCCCCGATGCCCTTGACCACTGCCCGGCGGACACCGTTCCGTTTACCCGGTAAGAGTTCCAACAGCTGTTCCCGGGTTACTGCTTGCCGGCGCACTGCCGACTCCGCAATCACCAGTGCTTCCAGCCGGGGACGGCAACGAATGGCGTGGAGGACGCAGTCAAGGACTGCGACGTAATTGCCCGGGCCTCGCTCGCCCAACAACTGGCCACGGTGTTTGACGAAGGGGCCGGGGTGCCGGCCGTTGTGTGTCCACACATGCACTTGGCTCGGATTCTTAATGGTCCACAAGCCGAGCTCCTTGGCGGCTGAGACACAGGTGAGCAACCCGCCCGGCATCAGCGCAGACCGTAGAACCGGGTCGGCATTTGGCGTTCCGACGAGGCCCCTCCTCAGCGCAACAATGTCCCCCTGGGCGATGGCTGCCCTGATGCGGTAAGACCCGAAGCCTGCCTTGACCAAGTCCGCGACCTGGAGCGTACCCCCGTACCGTGCCACATACTCTGCGATGGGATCCAAGTTCTGCATAGTCAAGAGGATGTCCAAACATGCAGTTCCACGGCCAGAGCCTCTTCGAAGCTGTGGAAAACATTGTTGATATCCAGCACACTCGGCAAACTCCCGGGAGAACGCAATGCGGCTAAATATTCTTGGCCGCCGCCCGTAACAGTTGCGAGAATAGTCGGGACCATCCCGAGCGGCCGAGAGATCTGGCTCTTTGACGCCGCAGCAACCATCCGGACTCCACCGGAGAGGTGCTACCGCCAGAAGCGATGGAGAGAGCGCAAGCAATCTTTGATCCGGATGGCGCAAGGCTGTCCGGCCTGGCGCCCGACGGATCGTCATTGCCCGGGATTCCCGCACATCGCGCCGCGGCGCAGACTTTGAAGGAATTCGCCATGAGCACCAACACCTCGGTCAGCCAGGTAGCTGATCTCGAAACCCCGCTGAAATTCGCCTACTGGGTCCCGAACGTTTCCGGCGGCCTGGTGGTCTCCACCATTGAACAGCGCACCAGCTGGGACTTCGACTACAACAAGAAGCTGGCCCGGATCGCCGAGAACTCCGGCTTCGAATATGCCCTGACGCAGACCCGCTACGCCGCCAGCTACGGCGCGGACAAGCAGCACGAGGCCACCAGCTTCTCGCTGGCCCTGCTCGGCGCCACCGAAAAGCTCAAGGTTATCTCCGCCGTCCACCCGGGCATGTGGCATCCCGGCGTGCTGGCCAAGTTCATCATTACGGCGGACCACATTTCCGGCGGCCGCGCGGCCGTCAACGTTGTGTCCGGCTGGCTCAAGGACGAGTTCGTGAACTTCGGACTGGAGTGGCTCGAGCATGACGAGCGCTACGTCCGCACCGAGGAGTTCATCCGGGTGCTGCGCGGCCTGTGGACCGAGCAGGAGTACTCGCAGTCCGGCAAGTACTACAACATCAACAACTTCACCCTGAACCCGGCGCCGCTGGACGTCCCGGGCCGGGCGCACCCGGAGATCTTCTTCGGCGGCAACTCCACCGCCGCCCAGGCCGCCGCCGGCCGCACCGCCGACTGGTACTTCTCCAACGGCAAGGACCTGGCGGGCTTCGAGGACAACATCTCCGGCGTCACGGCCGCCGCAGCCGCCGTCGGCCGCACCCCGAAGTTCGGCCTGAACGGCTTCGTCATCGCCCGCGACACCGAAGCCGAGGCGAAGGACACGCTGCGCGAGATCGTGGCCAAGGCGCACCGCCCCGCCGTCGAAGGTTTCCGCGCCGCGGTCCAGGAAGCCGGCGCCTCCACCAAGGACGGCAAGGGCATGTGGGCCGATTCGAGCTACGAGGACCTGGTCCAGTACAACGATGGCTTCAAGACAGGACTTATAGGTACGCCGGAGCAGATTGCCCAACGTATCGTGGACTTCAAGAAGATCGGCGTGAACCTGATGCTGACCTGCTACCTGCATTTCCAGGAAGAGGTCGAGGCCTTTGGCCGCAACGTCCTGCCGATCGTCCGCGAACTCGAGGCAGACCTGGCCCGCAAGAACGGTACTGAGCTGAACACGGACCTGCTGCCCGAAACCAACTTTGAAGGAGCCACGCTTTAATGGCTGAACGCACATTCGGCTTCCGCACCCGTGCCCTGCATGCGGGTGGAACTCCCGACGCCGAGCACGGTGCCCGCGCCGTACCGATCTACCAGTCCACGTCCTTCGTCTTCAAGGACACCGACGACGCCGCCAACCTCTTCGCGCTGCAGAAGTACGGCAACATCTACTCGCGGATCGGCAACCCCACGGTGGCCGCGTTCGAGGAGCGGATCGCCTCGCTCGAAGGCGGCATCGGCGCCGTCGCCACGTCCTCCGGCATGGCGGCGGAATTCATCACCTTCGCCGCGCTGACCGGAGCCGGGGACCACATTGTGGCCTCTTCCAAGCTCTACGGCGGGACGATCACGCAGCTCGATGTCACCCTGCGCCGCTTCGGTGTAGAGACCACGTTCATCGACAGCAATGATCCGGCCGATTTCGCCGCAGCAGTGCAGGAGAACACGAAGGCCGTCTACACGGAGATCGTCGCCAACCCGTCCGGCGACATTGCCGATCTCGAGGGCCTGGCCACGGTAGCGCACGACGCCGGGATCCCCCTGATCGTCGACGCCACCTTGAGCACGCCGTACCTGATCCGTCCGATCGAGCACGGCGCGGACATCGTCATCCACTCGGCCACCAAGTTCCTGGGCGGCCACGGCACTACGCTGGGCGGCGTCGTTGTCGAAAGCGGTCTTTTCAACTGGGGCAACGGCAAGTTCCCGCAGATGACGGAGCCGGTACCCTCGTACGGCAATGTCTCCTGGTGGGGCAACTTCGGCGAGTACGGCTTCCTGACCAAGCTCCGCTCGGAGCAGCTGCGCGACATCGGGCCGTCGCTGTCGGCGCAGTCCGCGTTCCAGCTGCTGCAGGGCGTGGAGACCCTGCCGCAGCGGATGGACGAGCACCTGAAGAACGCCCGCCGGGTTGCCGAATGGCTCGAGGCGGACGAGCGCGTCTCCTGGGTCAACTATGCGGGCCTGCCCTCGCACCCGCACCACGAGCGCGGCCGGAAGTACCTCCCGCAGGGCGTCGGATCGGTATTCTCCTTCGGGGTCAAGGGCGGCCGCGTTGCCGGACAGAAGTTCATCGAGTCCCTGCAGCTGGCCTCCCACCTTGCCAATATCGGCGACGCGCGGACCCTGGTCCTGCACCCGGGCTCGACCACGCACCAGCAGCTGACCGGTGAACAGCTGCTGGCCGCCGGTGTGCCCGAGGACCTGATCCGCATTTCCGTGGGTCTCGAAGACGTCGAGGACATCCTGTGGGACCTGGACCAGGCCCTGGCCGAGTCCCAGCATGCCGGCGCCGAGCACGGCCCCAGCCGCGACCATGAAGACGACGTGTTCGACACCTCCGAGTTCGCGTCACCGTCCTACGCCGGAGAGTCCTGCACCGTTCCGGCGGCCCGCAGCGCGCACACCGAACCGGGCACGCGCGTGGTCGAGTCGGTCGAGGATCTCGTCGAAGCCGAAGAAGGAGCTGCCAAGTGAGCGTATCCGCGCCAGAGCGCAAGTGGGTCGGGCCGTCCGCACCGGAGCGCCTGAACATCCTGCGCAACACCAAGACCATCGCCATTGTCGGTGCTTCGGACAAGCCGAGCCGGGCCAGCTACTTCGTGGCCACGTACCTGCTCTCCTCGAGCAAGTACAAGGTCTACTTTGTGAACCCGGTAGCCAAGGAGATCCTGGGCCAGCCGGTTTACGCCTCGCTGGCGGATCTGCCCGAGGTCCCGGACCTGGTGGAGGTTTTCCGCAAACACGATGACCTCCCCGGCGTGCTGGATGAGTCCATCGCCGTGGGCGCAAAGACCATCTGGCTCCAGCTCGGCTCCTGGCACGAGGAAGTCGCGGCCAAAGCCGAGGCTGCCGGGCTCAATGTGGTCATGGACCGCTGCGTCAAGATTGAGCACGCACGCTTCCATGGCGGCCTGCACCTGGCAGGTTTCGATACCGGAGTCATCTCCTCGAAACGCCAGCTGACAGCCTGATTAACCCATCTGGAGGGGGCAAGCGGTGCCTATGGCAACCGTTTGCCCCCTCTGCTTTTCCCTACAATCCAACCCTAAAGGCACTCATCCCCTTATTTAGGGGATGCCGCAGACCCCCCATCTCTAGGTTTTTACCAAGGTCCTGCCTCGACGATTAACTCCGGCCCATTAACAATCGATGAAGTCAGCGTCGACTGATGAGCCGCTAATCGAGACCGAGGGGTCTTAGATGTTCACTCACAGGGTTATGGGGAATAAGCGGGAGGATGCGCGGGGGCGCAAAGCATCCTCCCGACAAGCTGGAGCCGGACAACCGGCCACGAAACAAACTGGGTACCGGCGCCGCGGCGTCGCCGGCATGCTCGCACTTGTACTAACCACGTCGCTGGGCCTTCCGGCCCTTGCAGGTCCGGCCCACGCTGGGGTGGTGGGCCAGGGATTTACCGTTACGCCAGCGGATCTGGCGTTTATTCTCAAGCAGATCAAGATTTCCGAGGCCCATGTGGCCAACACGACGTCCGCCACGGGTCCCTGCGGAGCGCTGCTCGGCGACGGCCCCAACCAGGTGCCGGGACCGCTGGTCTCCTATGGCCTGCGCACGGTAGACGGTTCCTGCAACAACCTGCAGGAAGACCGCGAAAAATTCGGCGCCGCGCAGGAGAAGTTCCCGCGGCTCACCACGCCGGACTTCCGGCCGGCCGAAGACAGCACGTCGCCGTTCGTTACCGCCGCTGGCGATCCCGGGTACGCGTCCAAGAAGGACGTCTGGGACTCGCAGCCGCGCGTCATCAGCAACCTAATTGTGGACCAGACATCCACCAACCCCGCAGCCGTCAAGGCGGCGGGCTTTCCCTTGCGCAGCCAGACCACCGACGGCGTTGCCCCCTGCACCACGGATCCAACACCGACGACGGCGGGCATTCCCGAGGGCTGTGTTCCGTCAGGGGAAACACTGTTCATCCCGAATGTCACCACCGACGTCGGACTCTCGCCGCCCTATAACGGCCTGTTCACCCTCTTCGGGCAGTTCTTCGACCACGGCCTCGACCTGGTCAGCAAGTCCGGTGGCACGGTCTATGTCCCGCTGAAGGAAGACGATCCGCTGATCCCCGGACGCGACGGGAAGCTGAACACGGCCGATGACGTGCCGCCGCACCTGCGCTTCATGGCGGTGACCCGGGCAACCAACCAGCCCGGCCCCGACGGCCAGATGGGTACCGATGACGACATCCAGGAAGCCACCAACCGTACCAATCCCTACGTGGACCAGTCCCAGACTTACGCTTCCCACCCGGCACACCAGGTCTTCCTCCGCACCTATGCGAAGAACGCCGCCGGTAAACCGGTTTCCTCCGGCGAGCTGCTGACATCGGCCGACGGCGGCATGGGCACCTGGCAGCTGCTGAAGAAGCAGGCTGCAGAGCTGCTCGGCCTGAAGCTGGTCGACGCCGACGCACTGAACATCCCGGTGATCCTCACCGATCCGTACGGCAAGTTCGTTCCGGGCCCCAACGGCCTCCCGCAGTATGTGACGCCGACGGGAACCGTGGAGGGCAACCTTGCCGCTCCCGTACCCGCGCCTGCCAACGTTCAGCGGGTCAGCGAGGCCTTCATCGAGGACATCGCGCACAACGCGGTTCCCGCTCCGGGACTGATCGCAGACACAGACACCGCCATCACCCCGGCCACCGCACGCCAGACCGCGGGCACGTATGACAACGAGATGCTTGACCGGCACTTCGTCGCCGGTGACGGCCGCGTCAACGAGAACATCGGCCTGACCTCGATCCACCAGATCTTCCACTCCGAGCACAACCGACTGGTGGATGACATCCAGAAGGTCCTCACCGAAGACACCGGCAGTGCCCGGGGCGATGCAGCCCTGAAGGAATGGCAGCTCGCCGCCGGTGCGGAAGGCTGGAACGGGGAGCGCCTCTTCCAGGCCGCACGGTTCATCACCGAGATGGAATACCAGCACCTGGCCTTCGAGGAGTTCGCCCGCAAGGTCCAGCCGCTGATCGAACCGTTCTCCGGCTACCACGACGACGTGAACTCCGCGATCAGCGCCGAGTTCGCCCACGCCGTGTACCGGTTCGGCCACTCGATGCTCACCGACACCATCGCGCGTACCAACGAGGACGGCTCGTCGAACGACACGCCGCTGTTGAACGGGTTCCTCAACCCGGTGGCCTACACCGACGGCGGTTCGGCCGGCGTCCTGGACTCCAAGTCCGCGGCCGGCAGCATCGCCATGGGCATGTCCAACCAGGTGGGCAACGAGCTCGACGAGTTCGTGACCGACACGCTGCGCAGCAACCTGCTGGGCCTGCCGCTGGACCTCGCCGCCATCAACATGGCCCGGGCCCGGGAGACCGGCCTGCCTTCGCTGAACGACCTGCGCAAGGAGCTGCACGCCAAGACCAACGACAGCCAGCTGATGCCGTACAAGAACTGGATCGATTTCGGGCTGAACATCAAGCATCCCGAGTCGCTGGTGAACTTCGTTGCCGCCTACGGCACGCACGAAACCATCACCTCCAAGACCACTCTGGTGGAGAAGCGGGAGGCCGCCCGGCTGATCGTGGATCCGCCGTTCGACACCGCGCCGGAAGCCATTCCGGCCGATGCCGGGGACTTCATGGGCGCCACGGGGACCTGGGCGGACAAGCCAACCGGCCTGGACACCGTGGACCTCTGGATGGGCGGCCTCGCCGAGCGCACCAACCTGTTCGGCGGCCTGTTGGGCTCAACCTTCAACTATGTTTTCGAGAAGCAGATGCTCGACCTGCAGAACGGCGACCGGTTCTACTACCTGGTGCGCACGCCGGGCATGAACCTGTTCTCTCAGCTGGAAGGCAACTCCTTCGGTGAAATGATCATGCGCAACACCAACGCGCACTCCATCACCGCGGACGTCTTCTCCACCGCCGACTGCAAGTTCCAGCTGGCCAACCTGGGCGGCAGCGGCACGAACATCGCGGATGATCCGGGGTCGGAATGCAACGAGACCGAGCTGCTGATCCGGATGCCGGATGGCACCATCCGCTACCGGACGATGAACTCGATCGACCCTCCCGGTATCAACGGCCAGAGCGTCTTCAACGGTACCGACGGCAGGGACCTGGTCTGGGGCGGCGTCGACAACGACACGTTCTGGGGCGGCCCGGGCAATGACCGCATCGAAGGCAACGACGGCGCCGACACCGCCTTGGGCGGCGAGGGCAACGACATCATTACCGACGCGGCCGGGGACGACGTCCCCAAGGGCGGTCCGGGCAATGACGCCATCGACGCCGGACCCGGCCTGGACATCATTCTGGGCGGCGACGGCAAGGACCTGCTCAACGGCGGGGCCAACACCAACGAGCACTTCGGCGGACCGGGCGATGACTTCATCATTGCCGGCGGCGGCGCGGACACGGTGTTCGCGGACTCCGGCGACGACTGGATCGAAGGCGGTGACGGAGCCGACCTGCTGCAGGGCGATTCCGGCGCTCCCTTCTTCGACGACCCCAACAAGCCGGGCCATGACGTCATCAACGGCCAGAACGGCGACGACGATTACGACGCCGAAGGCGGGGACGACATTATGCTCGCCGGTCCCGGCATCGAACGCAACGCGGGAGCGGCCGGCTTCGACTGGTCCAGCTACGAGTTCGATGAGTTGGCGGCGGATGCGGACCTGGAGCTGAGGCTGCTGGGTGTCCCGCTTCCGGTGGACGTCCTGCGAGACCGCCATGCGGAAGTCGAAGGGCTTTCGGGCGGCAGCAGGAACGACATCCTGCGCGGCGACAGCGTGGTACCCCGAACCGCCGTGGCCGAGGGCTTCTCCGGAGGCAACTGGCTGGACGCCGAGGGCGTGGCACGCATCCGCGGTCTGCAGGCCCTGCTGCCCGCCGGCGCAACCTCCGGCACAGCGGTCTGGGGCGAAGGCAACATCATCCTCGGCGGCGGCGGCAACGACACCATCGAGGGACGCGGCGCCGACGATATTCTCGACGGCGACAAGGAACTGCGGGTCCGGCTGAGCGTCCGGACCAACGCAGCCGACGCGGCCACCGAGATCGGATCGGCAACAGCACTGGCCAAGCCTTACCTGGCCGGCAGCACGGAGACACTGCAGCAGGCAGTCTTTGCCGGCAAGGTGGATCCGGGCAACATCGTCGTCGTTCGTGAAATCGTTGAGAGCGCCAGCCCGGGCAACGCGGACGTCGCGGTGTTCAGCGATATCAGCAGCAACTACACCGTCACCACCACTCCGGCTGGCGCCCAGCCGGGCGCGGCGGGCAGTATCACCACCGTCACGCACAACGCGGCGGACGGCGATGCCGATGCCCTGACCGGCGACGGCACGGACACCCTGCGCAACATCGAGCGCCTGGTGTTTGCCGACACGCAGGTACCGGCGGCACCGACCGGTGTCACCGCCACGGGCGGCAACGCTTCGGCGAACGTCGGCTGGTTTGCACCGGCAGGTTCCTCGATCACCGGTTTCGACGTCAGGATCCTGAACGCCAGCGGCGCCCAGGTCGGCGCGCTCCAGCGGGTCGACGCCACAACGACGTCGCTGCTGGTAGACGGCCTGACCAACGGATCGGCTTACCGGTTCCAGGTCCGCGCGGTCAACGAAGCAGGCGCCGGTGCGTACTCCGCTCCGAGTGTAACGGTGACCCCGGCTGCGGTTGCGGCCGCTGCCCCGGCCATCGGCACCGCCACCGCCGGCGACCAGCAGGCCACGGTCCGCTGGAGCGCTCCGGCAACCAATGGCGGCTCGGCAATCACGGGCTACACCATCAAGGTGATCGACGCAGCAAATGCCCAGGTGGGTGCCCTACGGAACGCCGGAGCCACCGCCACGAGCATGGTGGTCACCGATCTGCCAGCCGGCAACCAATTGCGGTTCCAGGTTGCCGCGGTGAACGCGGTGGGCACGGGAGCCTTCTCGGAGGCATCGAACCCCGTCGAGCCGGTGGAGACGGTAGCCCCGACGGTCACCGCCCAGACCCCGGCGGATGCGGCGACGGGAATCCTACGCGGCGCCAATCCCACGGTGACCTTCAGCGAACCGGTGACCGGTGTCAGCAACACCACCATGGTGCTGCGCAACGCCGCTACCAACGCAACCGTTGACGCCACCGTGACCTACAACGAAGGGAACATGACGGCGGTACTCGATCCGGTTGCCGACCTGGCCGCCAACACGCGGTTCGAGGTAACGGTGACGGGCGGCGCAACGGCCATCCGGGACGCGTTCGACAATCCGGTGGCATCCGCCACCTGGAGCTTCACCACGGAGGCCGCTGCGGCCCTCACCGTGAAGAACGTCGACTTCACCAACGACGGCAACGCCGACGTGGTGTCACGGGACGGCAACGGCAGGCTGTGGCTGTACCCCAGCAACGGCGCGGGCGCGCTGCAGACCCGGATCGTCCTAGGCTCCAGTGGCTGGAACGTCATGAATGCCATCGCCAGCCCCGGTGACTTCAACCGGGATGGCAAGGCGGACATCATCGCGAAGGACAGCGTCGGCTCGGGCCGGCTCTGGTTCTACCCCGGCGACGGTGCAGGCAACCTCGGAGCCCGGGTGCTCATCGGCAGCAGCGGCTGGAACGCGATGAACACCGTCTTCGGCGCAGGCGACGTGAATAAGGACGGCGACGCGGACCTCATCACCCGTGACACGTCCGGCAGGCTGTGGCTGTACCCGGGCAACGGGGCTGGCCGCTTAGAAACTCGCCAGCTGATGGGCAGCAGCGGATGGAACAGCATCACCAGCCTGCATAGCTCGGGCGATTTCAACGGCGACACCAACGCTGATGTGATCGCGCGGACCAGCGACGGCTTGCTGTGGATGTATCCGGGCAACGGACGAGCCGGGCTCTCGCCGCGGGTTCAGATCGGCACCGGATGGAACTCCATGAGCGCCATCTTCAGCCCAGGCGACCTCACGGGCGACGGCAAGGCCGACGTCGTGTCCCGGGATAGCGGGGGCCGGTTGCTGCTCTACCCCGGTAACGGGGCCGGCAGGCTGCTCAGCCCGCAGGTTATCGGCAACAGCGGCTGGAATGCGATGAGCATCCTGTTCTGAGCCGCCCGGCCACCTAAAAAGCCAGGCTCCGGGAAACCGGGGCCTGGCTTTTTGCCTGCGTTCTCGGGGCCCCGTTCTGCGGCTTGGTACGTGCTGCGGCTCAGTCTCTGTCTACTACGTTGCCCAAGGTTCTGCCCAGCCGCTCCACGGCTGGGTCCACGCCCTTCTCCACGATCTTTTCGACCGGACCGGATTGCTTTTCCGCTGCTCCGCTGCCCTTGTCCTCGGCCTGTCCCGGCGCCCGGTTGTCCTGGCCCTTGTTAACGAGCGGGGCACCCTCGACGGCGCGCCGCACGAGCCGCTTCGCGGGCTGCTGCGCCTTCCCGGCGTGCGGCGCCGCTTTCGGCGCGGCGTTCCGGACCACCTCGTCGGCGGGCAGGTGGGGCTTGGAGTCGGGCTTGTTCGCCTTGGGAGCGCCGTGGGCCTTGTCATTCGCCTTGGCCTTTTCGCTGGCCTGGCCCTGGCCGGCCGCGGTCGGTCCTGCCGGATCCTGCGCGGGTGCGGCGGCACTGGAACTCTTGCCTCGCTGGGTGCCCGGCTCCTTATCGCCCTGGCTGCCGTGCTCCTTGACGGCGGCCTTCACCGGGCCGCCGGGACGTTCTACGCGTTGCCCGGCTCCGGCGGGGATATCCGCCCCACCCGGCATGGCGACCACGGGCGGCAGCGCAGGCAGAGCATTGTCGGAGGCGCCGCCGTCGTTAGCTTGGTTGCTAGCCTCCAACTCATCCGGCTGCACCAGCTCCACCGCGGTATCCACGGCGGCGTAGAGATTCTCGCGGACCTCCTCGTTGGCCGCCACGGCACCCACGCCCAGGCTCATGGAGGCGGCGACGACGACGCCGATGACGGCGCCCCGGCGCTTGCGGCGCAGCGGGACGACCTTGGGCTTGAAGAAGGCGGCGAGCTCCGGGGACGGTTCGGGAGCGGGGCCCTGGCCGAGGTCGCGGAGCTCTGCCAGCAGGGTGTGCAGTTCCGGGTAGTCGCCCATGTCGGCGAGCAGATCCGCATCCGGCGCGCTGCCGGGACGTTGCTGGTTCATGATGCCCCTCCTACCTTGCTGCCGATGACCATGTCCTTGAGTTTCGCGAGTGCCCTGCGCTGGAGCTGCTTGACCGAGCCCTCCGATTTGCCCATGACACTGGCTACCTGGTCGATGGGCAGGTCCGCCACGATGCGCAGCGAAAGGACTTCACGCTGGTCGGGGTTCAGGGTCTGCAACAGTTGAACGACGTCGCCGCCGGAGCGGTCCACCACAACTTGTTCGGCCGAGGAAACGGTCCGGGTGTCGAAGTCCGGGTCGTACTCGGCGAGGTGGGGATGACGCGCACGGGCGCGGGCGGCGTCCACCACTCTGGCGTGGGCTACCGAGAACGTGAACGTTTTCAAACCTGCAACACCCCCGGTGACCTTGTCGAGTTTCTGGAATACCGTCAGGAAGACTTCCTGGGCGGCGGCTTCGGTGTCCTCAACGCCCCTGGCCTGCAGGTACCCCATCACTTTGGGCGACAACGAGCGGTAGATCTTCTCGGCGGAACGCCCGTCTCCGGAAACAGCTGCCAACAGATCCTCATCTGTCAGCAATCCATCCACGGTTTTTCCTTTAAGTAGCGACTGGCCCGGCGTCCCTTATCATAGCCGCGCCACTCGCTCCGCGCTGGATGCAGCACCGGCGCATTCGACCGGGCCCATCCAGAAGATGTGAAAGCCGCGCCACAGCTCGTTGGGGGGGGAAGCTCTGGCGCGGCCTCTACATATAAGTAATCGAACCGGCTTGAGGAAAAGTTACGCAGTTTCAAAAATCTTTCTAAAAACTTTTTCCGAACCGTCCCGGTGCCTGGCTTTAGTGGGCCTCAACCACGTCCACGGTGCTGGCCAGGCGCCGGTTCCGCAGCACCGGGAGGAATTCCCGGACCTCGTCGATGCGGCGGCGGGTCACGTCCACGGTGACAACGCCACGCGGTTCGTCGTTGAGGTAGTCCTGCACAATGCCCATCGGATCCAGGATGGCCGAGTGCCCCACGGTGTGGCTGCTGGAGGTGCCGGCCGCGGCCACCCAGCAGGTGTTCTCGATGGCGCGGGCCTTGAGCAGCGTCTCCCAATGCTCGATCTTGTGGTCCCCCTTGAACCAGGCGGCCGCCACGCAGATCAAGTCCGCGCCCTGGTCCGCCAGGCCGCGGGCCATCTCCGGGAAGCGAACGTCGTAGCAGGTCATTACGCCCACCCGCAGCCCGCCGATCTCCACGAGCTTCAGCCCGCCGTCGCCCGGCTTGATCTTGGTGGACTCCTGGTAGGAGAACGCATCGTACAGATGCAGCTTCCGGTAGGTATCCACAATCCGGCCGGTCGCGTCCACGATCACCAGCGTGTTGTAGGGGCGCTCTTCCCCGCTGGCCTCATAACCTCCGGCGATCAGGGCGATGCCGGTCTCCGCGGCGATGAACGAGAGCTTCTGGACGAAGGCGCTCCAATGCTCGTTGACGGCGGAGATCAGATTCCCTTCGACCTTGCCGACGGTGAACATGGACTCTTCGGGGAACAGGATCAGCTCGGCGCCCGCGGCCTTGGCCTCTTCGGCCTGCGCACGCATGACGCTGAGGTTTTCGTTGACGTCCCCGGAAGGATCGAATTGCCCAACACTGACCTTCATGATGCGCTCCCGTCTCGCTGGCGGCGTGTGTCCATTCCAGACTACAGAACCCGCGGCGCGGAATCTTTAAGGGCTTTTCAGCGTCCGGCGCAACGCAGGATCGCCTCCACGGAGCGGTCCGCATCCTCCAGGGTGGTGGACCAGTTGCTCACGCTGATCCGCATCGCGGCCATGGCATGCCAGGTGGTGCCGGAGAGCCAGAGCGTGCCGTCCTCCTGCACGCGGCGTACGACGTCGTGGGTAAAGTCATCCCCGCGGGCGCCGCTAATGTTCCCATCACCGCGGGGGATAAAACGGACCAGCACCTGGTTGAGCACCACGTCATTGAGGATCTCGACGCCGTCCACCTGGCCAAGCTGGGCCGCCATGTGCCGGGCCAGCGCGCAGCAATGCTCAACCATCTCCCGCACGCCGTCGCGGCCGAGGGTGCGCAGCGCGGCGTAGATCGGGAAGCCCCTGGCACGGCGGGAGAACTCCGGCACCCAGGAGACTTCGTCGCGTTCCTGCCCGTACTCAAGGTAGGAGGCGTGCGGCGGAGCCATGGCCTTGACGTGCGCGTCGGCATCGGCGACAAACGCCAGGCCGGAATCGTAGGGAACATTGAGCCACTTATGCGCGTCCGTGGCCCAGGAATCTGCCAATTCCACCCCGTCGAGCAGCGGCCGCAGTTGCGGGCTCACGGCGGCCCAGAGCCCGAAGGCCCCGTCCACGTGGACCCACGCTCCTTCGCGGCGGCGGACCAGGTCAATGGCGGCGCAGATCGGGTCGAAGGAGCCGGTATTCACGTTGCCGGCCTGCAGGTTCACGATCAACGGATCCCGGTGCGGAATCCGCGCGAGGACTTTCTCGAGCTCCCGCAGCCGGATCCGGCCCTGGCTGTCCGTGGCGACGGTGTGCACCCGGTCGCGGCCGAGCCCCAGGTACTGCAGGGCCGACAGGACCGTGCTGTGCGCCTCGTCGCCGACCACCACTTCCACCTCCGGCGCACCGAAAAGCCCGCGCCCCGTGACGTCCCAGCCCGCCCGCTCCAGCACTGCGGTGCGGGCGGCGGCCAGGCAGGTGAAGTGCGCCATCTGGCACCCGGTGACCAGGCCAAACCCGCTGGCCGGCGGCAGGCCGAACAGCTCCAGCAGCCAGGCGCCCACGGCTTCCTCCACCACGGACGCCGCCGGTCCGCCGGCGTAGAGTCCGGCGTTCTGGTCCCAGGAGGAGGTCAGCCAGTCTGCGGCCAGGGCCGGCGGCAGGGCCCCGCCGATGACGAACCCGAAGTAGCGCGGCCCGGCCATGGCCACCGCGGCACGCCCGCCCACCTCGGCCAGATGCTCGATCACGGCCTGCGGTTCCTCGCCGGCCGCGGGCAGCGCGGTGATCAGCTCGCGGCGCAGCTCCGCCGCAGCCATGCCGCTCTTGACCGGCCGCTCGGGCAGCGAGCGCAGGTACTCGGTGGCAAGCTCGGCAGTGCGCCGCAGGATGCCGTAGTCATCCGCCATTCCTGCATGCTACGCCGAAACCCGGTGGCCGGACAGGCTACCGCTATTCGGCGATAAGGTCCCGCACCACGATGGTCTGGTCCCGGTCCGGTCCCACCCCGATGGCGGAGATCCGGGTACCGGAGATGTCCTCGAGCGCCTTCACGTAGAGCTGGGCGTTCGGCGGCAGATCCGCGATGCTCCGTGCCCCGGTGATGTCCTCGGTCCAGCCGTCGAAGTACTCGAAGATCGGCTTGGCGTGGTGGAACTCCGTCTGGGTCATCGGCATCTCGTCATGCCGGACGCCGTCGACGTCGTATGCGACGCACACCGGAATCCGCTCGATCCCGGTCAGCACGTCCAGCTTGGTCACGAAGTAGTCCGTGAAGCCGTTGACGCGCGAAGCGTGGCGCGCCAGTACGGCGTCGTACCAGCCGCAGCGGCGCGGGCGGCCGGTGTTCACGCCGAACTCGCCGCCGGTCTTCTGCAGGTACTCGCCCATCTCGTCGAAAAGCTCGGTGGGGAACGGGCCCGCACCCACGCGGGTGGTGTAGGCCTTGATGATGCCCACGGCACGGTTGATCCGGGTGGGGCCGATGCCCGAGCCCACGGACGCGCCGCCCGCCGTCGGGTTGGAGGAGGTGACAAACGGGTAGGTGCCGTGGTCCACGTCCAGGAAGGTGGCCTGGCCGCCCTCCATCAGCACCACCTTGCCGTCGTCGAGCGCCTCGTTCAGCACGAAGGTGGAGTCGATCATCATCGGGCGCAGCCGGTCGGCGAAGGACAGGAAGTACTCGACGATCTCTTCGACGTCGACGTCGCGTCGGTTGTAGACCTTGACCAGCAGCTCGTTCTTCTGGTGCAGCGAGCCCTGTACCTTCTGGCGCAGGATGGACTCGTCGAACACGTCCTGTACGCGGATGCCCAGCCGGGCCACCTTGTCCATGTAGGCGGGGCCGATGCCGCGCCCGGTGGTGCCGATGGCCCGCTTGCCCAGGAAGCGCTCCGTCACCTTGTCCATGGTCTGGTGGAACGGCGCCACCAGGTGGGCGTTGGCGGAAACGCGGAGCTTGGACGTGTCGGCGCCGCGCGCCTCCAGTCCGTCGATCTCCTCGAACAGGGCTTCCAGGTTCACCACGCAGCCGTTGCCGATGATCGGAATAGCGTTCGGGCTGAGAATGCCGGCGGGAAGGAGCTTGAGCTCATACTTCTCACCACCGACGACGACGGTATGGCCGGCGTTGTTGCCGCCGTTCGGCTTAACCACGTAGTCCACGCGGCCGCCAAGCAAGTCCGTTGCTTTGCCTTTACCTTCGTCGCCCCACTGGGCTCCGACGATCACAATTGCTGGCATGGGATCCTCCCCCATTCGATGCGGCGGAAACCCTGCCAAGGGGAGAGGCAGGAAGCATCTGCCGCGCATGAGAACGCCCCGACTCCGGGTGGAGTTCTGGGGCTCTTACCTGCCAAGTTTAGCCGATGCGCCGATTAACCGCGGATTCCTGCGGCCGCGGGACGTCGCAATGCTTGCAAGGCTGGCTCTGGCCGGACGCGGCTGGCCGGAGTAGCGTGCTGAGCGTGGGGACTTTGAAGCCAGTTGCGCGGGTCGGCATCTCCGGATGGCGTTACGCTCCGTGGCGCGGAACGTTCTATCCCAAGGGCCTCCCCCAGCGCCAGGAACTCGAATACGCCGCGACCCACCTGGACTCGCTGGAAATCAACGGCTCCTTCTACTCCCTGCAGCGCCCGTCCAGCTGGCTGCAGTGGCGCGATGCCACCCCGGAGCACTTCGTCTTCGCGGTCAAGGGCGGCCGCTTCATCACCCACATGCGCCGCCTCCGCGAGGCCCGCGGGGCGCTGGCGAACTTCTTCGCCTCAGGCGTGCTGGCGCTCGGCGGCAAGCTCGGCCCGTTCCTGTGGCAACTGCCGGAGAACCTCAAATACGACCCGAACGTCGTCGAGGAGTTCCTGGCGCTGCTCCCCCGAACAACGACGGCGGCGGCCCGCCTTGCGTCCGAGCATACGGATTTGATGCGGGACAGGACCTGGTTCGACGTCACCGAGGACCGGCCGCTGCGCCATGCCATGGAGGTGCGCAGTTCCACCTTCGTCACCGAGGACTTCTATGCGCAGCTGCGCCGGCACAACATTGCCCTGGTCATGGCGGACAGCGCCGGAACCTGGCCAATGCTGCACGAGATCACGGCCGACTTCGCCTATGTCCGGCTGCACGGCAAGGACGAACTTTATGTCAGCGGCTACGGCGATGCCGACCTGGATCACTGGGCGGACACGGTCCGCGGCTGGCTGGACGGCAGCGGCTGCCCCGACGGCGTGGGCCGGGACGCCTACCTCTACTTCGACAACGATGTGAAGGTCCGTGCGCCGTACGACGCAATGGGCCTGGCGAAGCGGCTGGCTTCTCAGCTGCCGAGCCGGCCGCCGGACGCTTCAAGGTAGCAGTTCCCGCACAGCGATTCGTACGCAATGTCCTGGCCGTCGATGGCTACCTGCTCGCCGTCGAAAACAATCTCGTTGCCGATCCGCCGGGTGTTGAAGACTGCCTTCCGCCCGCAGCGGCAGATGGTCTTCAGCTCCTCGAGCGAGTGGGCCAGTTCGAGCAGCCTGCCGGCGCCGGGGAAGGCTGCCGTGCGGAAATCGGTGCGGATGCCGTAGGCGATCACCGGCACGCCGTCCAGCACCGCGATGCGGAACAGATCATCCACCTGGCCAGGTGTCAGGAACTGCGCCTCGTCCACCAGCAGGCAGGCCACCGGCTTGACCTCCACATGCTCCAGCAGGGCGTCTGGATCGTCCCCGGAGGCGACTTTCGCGAACAGCTCCCGGACGTTATCACCAGGGTGGATCAGGAAGTCCACGTCCCGGGTCATGCCGAGGCGGGAGACGATCGCGGTGTCGCCCTTGGTGTCGAGCTGGGGTTTGGCCAGCAGCACGCGCTGCCCGCGCTCCTCGTAGTTGAAGGCAACCTGGAGCAGCCCGGTGGACTTTCCGGAATTCATCGCGCCGTACCGAAAATAGAGTTTGGCCAAAGTCGTACCTTTCAAAGCGGTCCAGCAGTCGATTCTACTGATCCGCCATGACGGTCCGGTGCAGGCGTCGCTCAGACCATCCGGCGGCGCAATGCCACCAGGGCGGCACCGAGCAGCAGCAAGCCTGCTCCGCCCGTGGCCAGCCAGACGGTGCCAGCGGCGCCGGTCTCGGCCAGCTCGCCTGCCGGAGCGGCCACCTGTTCCGCCGGCTTCGGAGCCGGCACCACTGCGGCCGGCGCCACCTCGACGCTGGCCGGCTGGACGGCCGGTGCAGGTTCGGTTGCGGGCGCAGCGGGGAAGGGCACATCCATCGGCCATTCCCCGAAGTTCTCAGGCCATTCACCAAACTCAGCCGGCCATTCTTCAAGCCACAGGAACCATCCGTCCAGCTCGCGAATCAGGTCTTCCGCGGCTGCAGGATCCGAGGCGCCCAGTTCTCGGATCAGGGCTTCCAGACCTTCCCGGTCTCCCGTTTCGAGATATCCGACCATGAGGTCAACGATGTAGATCATGCCTTCGGACTCGAGCACCAGGTCGATGTTCTCCTCCATCCAGAGGGCGATGGTCTCCTCGTCGCTGGCGGCGATGTCATCCGGGATGTTGAAGTCCGCGTGGGTCAGGGTGCGACCACCCACTACGATCGGTTCGAAGCCGGCCAGAACCGGGGCCTGAGGAGCGGAGGGCGTGGGAGCAGCCGGGGTGCCGGGCTGGACCACAGGTGTCCCCGGAGCAGGCTCAGCTTCGGCGCCGGGCGCCGGGTCAGTTTCGGTACCGGGCGCCGGGTCAGTTTCGGTACCGGGCGCCACGTCGGAATCAAGGTCGGCCGGAGCCTGCTCCTCCTCTGAACCGCTGTCCGGCGCGTCATCCACGCCATCTTCCGGCGCGTCGGCGACTTCGCCATCGACACCGTCAACACCATCAGCCGATTCCTCGACTTCCCCGCCGGGCGTCCCGCCGTCGTCGTTGGTCTCGGTTTCCTCCACGAGCACGGGAATCAGCGCGTCGGCCAGGACCTCTTCCGCCTCCCCCGGAACAGGCACCGGCACAGCCACCGGCACGAGAGCGTCGATGGGTTCGGCCGGCACAATTTCGGTAGCCGGTGCGGCCTCGGTGACAGGCGCAGCTTCCTGGACAATTCCCGCAAGGGAACCCAGGTCCGCGGCGGGTGCAGGGGTGGTTTGTTCCGTGGCGGGAAGGCCTGACGGATCCTGCTGGTTGTCGGCCTGGGCCGGTGCGGCACCGAGGGCGAGTGTGGCGGCAACGGCGCCGGTGAGCAGCGCAGAGCGCAGTCGTGATGTCACGTGAATGTCCTGTCCCCAACTTGGCTGTGCAGGCAGGGCAGCCCTCGCGCCAATCCGATGAAACCCGCGCCCTGCGGCCGGCTTCATCCGGACCTAAGCAGAAATATAAGTGATCCCGGACATATGCGCCAGTCGGAACGTTTTTCCCACGGCTTTCCCCTTCCGGCAGGTGCCCGACTGCCGGCAGGTGTCCGACTGCCGGCAGGTGTCCGACTGCCGGCAGGTGTCCGACTGCCGGCAGGTGTCCGACTGCCGGCAGGTGTCCGATTAAACAAGTGGCGGGAACAGGGGCGCTACGTGCGCCGCTGCTCCCGCCTTCTCTCCACTTGTTGCAGCAGGCTCCCGCACCAGAAGCTCAGGAAGCCTCCAGGCAGGTCGCCGCGAGGACTTAGGAGGCCTCGATGGCTGGCTTCGCCTCGGGGTCCGATTCGTTGAGGAACTTGTCGATCCTGACTACTTCCTCGTCCTCGCCGATGGCTGCGGCCGCGCGGCCCAGCGCGTACAGGGAGCGCAGGAAGCCGCGGTTCGGCTCGTGCTCCCAGGGGATGGGTCCGGCGCCCTTCCAGCCGGCCCGGCGCAGTGCGTCCAAGCCGCGGTGGTAGCCCACGCGGGCGAAGGCGTAGGACTCGATGGTCCGGCCCTCGCCGTACGCCTCGTCGGCCAGGATGGCCCAAACCAACGACGACGTCGGGTGCTTGGCTGCGAGGTCAAGGGCCTCGTCGCCGGCGTCCAGCCGCGCCAGGACTTCGGTTTCCTCCGGCAGCTTGGTGGCGTCCGGGCCCAGCAGGTTCCTGCGGAACTCGGCCATCTACTTCACGGACTTTCCGGCCGAACCCAGCCGCTGGGCGGCCTCGACCACGCGGGCAGCCATGCCCTTCTCGGCGGCGGCACCCCAGACGCGCGGGTCATAGGTCTTCTTGTTGCCGACGTCACCGTCCACCTTGAGGACGCCGTCGTAATTAGCGAACATGTGGCCGGCCACCGGGCGGGTGAACGCGTACTGGGTGTCGGTGTCCACGTTCATCTTGATCACGCCGTAGGAAACGGCGTCCGCGATTTCCTGCTCGGAGGAGCCGGAGCCGCCGTGGAAGACCAGGTCGAACGGCTTCTCCTTGCCGATCTTCCCGCCGACCTCGTCCTGGATCTGCTTGAGCAATTCAGGGCGCAGCTTCACGCCGCCCGGCTTGTAGACGCCGTGCACATTGCCGAAGGTCAGGGCGGTGATGTAGCGGCCTTTCTCGCCGGCGCCGAGCGCCTCGATGGTCTTCAGGCCGTCGTCGACCGTGGTGTAGAGCTTCTCGTTGATCTCGTTTTCGACGCCGTCTTCCTCGCCGCCGACGGTGCCGATCTCGACCTCAAGGATCATCTTGGCCGCGGCGGTGCGGGCCAGCAGTTCCTCGGCGATGCGCAGGTTGTCTTCCAGGGTCTCGGCCGAGCCGTCCCACATGTGGGAGTTGAAGATGGGGTCCTCGCCGCGCTTGACGGCGGCCTCGGATTCCGCGAGCAGCGGCAGCACAAAGCTGTCCAACTTGTCCTTGGGGCAGTGGTCCGTGTGCAGCGCAACGTTGATCGGGTACTTCTTGGCAACCTCGCGGGCAAACGCCGCAAAGCCCAGGGAACCGGCAACCATGTCCTTGACCCCTGCGCCGGACCAGTAGGCGGCGCCGCCGGTGGACACCTGGATGATGCCGTCCGAGCCCGCGTCGGCGAAGCCCTGCAGTGCCGCGTTCAGCGTCTGGGAAGAGGTGACGTTGATGGCGGGGTAGGCGAAGCCGCCGCTCTTGGCGCGGTCAATCATCTCGGTATAGATCTCAGGGGTTGCAATAGGCATGCGGACTCCTTGATAGATAAGTGAGTTCTCGAGGGAGGTGGCCTCTGTCTCCATCCTATCCAGTCGGCCCCGGCAGCGGGCCAAACGGAGGGGTCTATGAAGCCGCCGTGAAGTCCTGCCGGTCGCCTGTTTCCACCCGGCCGGGCGCCGCGGCTACCCGCCGCGCGCGGACGGTGACCACCACCAGGATGCCGATCGCCGCTCCCACCAGCGTCTCCACCCCGCGCTCCGTGACCAGCAGCAGTGGGTCCTCCGGATACGCCAGCTGCGTCATCAGCAGAATGACCGGGGTGAAGGACACCATGGCCAGCCCGTAATGCCGGGTCATGAACAGTTCGGTGGTGAATTGGAAAATGATCACCAACACGGCCAGCACCGGGGCTTCCCGGCCGGGGAAGAGCTGCAGCGGCGAGGCCGGACCAGGAAAAAGTACGATGGCGACAATCGCCAGCCCGAGGAAGGTGCCGACAATCCGGTGCAGTCCGCGATGGACGCTGCTGGGCAGATCCGCCCCGGCCAGGGGGACGGCAGCCGCGGCCATCGCCCAGTGCGGATGCCCGCTGCCGCTGAGGACGCCGATGGCGCCCGCGGCACCGACGGCCAGTACGTAACGTGCGGCGTGCACCACGGTCTTCTGCCGGCCCAGGGGCACGGCCGCGCGCACGGCTGCAGGGTTCCAGGCGCGCTGCCTGATCCAGCCGCCGAACCCGATAGCAATGGAGAACGCGGCCGATCCCGCGCAGATCAGTACGGCGGCGAGCATCGGAATGGTGGTGGGAACCGAGGCGCAGGCGCCCAGGGCAAGGATTCCGAAGAAGGGTCCGTTCGGCCGGAGCCGCAGCCTGTCCGCCACCACGGATCCGACGCCGGCGAGCAGCGCCTCGACGAGGACCAGCCCCCACGAGTGGATGTGGGCGACCGACAGCAGGACCCCGACGGTCACGCCGGACAGGAGGAACAAGGCCGCCTGCGTTTGGTGCATGAGCCGGAGCTGGTGCGGCTCATTCCTGCCGTACATCCCCGTCAGGGCGCCGAAAACGGCGTAGATGATCAGGTCCGGCCGCCCCAGGAACAGCAGGGCGAGCGATGGCACGGCCACGCTGACCGCCACGCGGAGTGCGGCCAAATGATCGTTGCTGGCCGGGCCGAGGGAATGCAGCGTGCGGACGTGGTGCTTGACCAGCTTCACCCGCACACCCCCTCTCTTAGCCAACTATCGGAAGTTAGCAGAGCGCGCGGCGGGCCCCTATCCGCTCGTCATAGAAGGTCCCAAAGCGACACAAAGCGCCCGGCCAAATGCCTACCGCGCCGCGGTACCGGGGTATCCCAGGTCTGCCTGGCGTGCCCGGGGCCTACCCCTTAGATGTGCTGCTTAGACGTGCTGGGCGAAGACGTGGCGGCGCACCCAGGCATGCATGGCGATGGCCGCCGCGGCGGAGGCGTTGATGGACCGGGTGGAGCCGAACTGCGCAATGGACAGCGTGGCATCGGCAACCTCGTGGACCTCGGGCGTCAGCCCGGGGCCTTCCTGACCGAACACCAGCACGCAGTTTTCCGGCAGGTCGTAGGTTTCCAGCGGCACCGAGTCGGGGAAGTTGTCGATCCCGATCACCCGCAGCCCCTCCTCCTGCGCCCAGGTGACGAAGTCTTCCACCGTGGGGTGGTGGCGGACGTGCTGGTAGCGGTCGGTGACCATGGCACCCCGCCGGTTCCACCGCCGTCGTCCGATGATGTGCACTTCCTTGGCCAGGAAGGCGTTGGCGCAGCGCACCACGGAGCCGATGTTCAGGTCGTGCTGCCAGTTCTCGATGGCCACGTGGAAGTTGTGCCGGCGCGAATCCAGCTCCGCCACGATCGCCTCGTGCTTCCAGTAGCGGTACTCGTCCACCACATTGCGGGTGTCTCCGTGGGCCAGCAGCTCCGGATCCCAGTGGTCGCCTTCCGGCAGCGGGCCTTCCCAGGGGCCGACGCCAACCGCCGGGGCAGCCGGTCCGGTCTCAACGGTCGCGGCGGCGGTATTCCCGGGGTCATTCCCGGGGTCCGCGGCCGGCGCGGCCACGGTGAGCTGGTTGTTCGTCTCTTCCACCTCTCAAGGGTAGGTGACAGACTGAGGCCAGCCGCAAAGCGCGGACCGCGCCAAGCGGGCCACACCGCCCCGAGCACCAAGGAGTCCTGCACCTATGGCCAAAGCGGAGAGCCGGAAGCCCACCGATATCGAATGCTGGCTCACGGACATGGACGGCGTGCTGGTGCACGAGAATTCGGCCATTCCGGGAGCCGCCGAGCTGATCCAGCGCTGGGTAGACACCTCGCGGCGGTTCCTCGTGCTGACCAATAACTCCATCTACACACCCCGGGATCTGGCGGCGCGGCTGCGCCAGTCCGGCCTGGAGGTGCCCGAGGAGAACATCTGGACGTCGGCGCTGGCCACCGCGGAGTTCGTCAAGGACCAGATGCCCGGCGCGCGCGTCTATGTCATCGGCGAGGCGGGATTAACGACGGCGCTGCACGCCGCGGGCTTCATCCTCACCGACCAGGACCCCGACTACGTGCTGCTGGGCGAAACCCGGACCTACTCGTTCGAGGCCATCACCCGAGCCATCCGGCTGATCGGCGAAGGGGCCCGGTTCATCGCCACCAACCCGGACGCTACCGGTCCGTCGAGGGATGGCGTGCTGCCGGCCACCGGCGCCGTCGCGGCCCTGATCAGCAAGGCCACCGGCCGCGCGCCGTACGTGGTGGGCAAGCCGAACCCCATGATGTTCCGCTCCGCGATGAACCAGATCGAGGCCCACTCGGAGACCACCGCCATGATCGGAGACCGGATGGACACGGACATCATCGCCGGCATGGAGGCGGGCCTGCACACGGTGCTGGTTTATACGGGGATTACCCGGCCCGAGGACGTCTCCGCGTTCCCGTTCCGGCCCAACCAGACGCTGAAGTCCGTGGCGGACCTGCTCCCCCAGCTGTAGGAACTCAGAAGACCATTCGCCGTCCGCCGCCCGTCGGCAGCGGGAAGTGCTCTTCCTCCACCTGCAGGATCAGCGGCTGGTAGACGCCGGGGTTCCACTGCGGCGAGGCATGGGCCGGCACGGCACCTGCGGTCACCAGGTCGGCGGTAAGCATGCACGAAGCGTAGTTCACGCTCCAGCTGCGGCGGGCGGTGGTGTAGTCCACGGTGCCATCGTTCGGGTTGCCCATCCAGGAAATCATGGTGTCCCCGATACTGTTCTGGAAGCGCTTAGCATCGAAGTGGTAGATGTACGAGGACTGGGACTGGATCAGCGTGCTGGAGACGGCCAGCGGGGAGAGCTGTTCCAGAGTCTGGTCCATGATCTGGCGCCAGCTGCGCTCGTCCTTGTGCACAATCCGTTCGCCCAGTTCGTAGGTGCCGCGCAGGTAGCTGGGCACCCGGTAACCCGCCTCGTAGAAAAACACCACGCTCTCGAACATGGCCCGGTCCAGCACGTCGAACCGGCTGTACGGGCTGCAGTCCATCATGATCAGCTCGACCGGAATGCCCTTGGCCAGCATGCGTGCCGTCATCTCCACCGCCACCATGCCCCCGAAGCTGTGGCCGTAGAAGTAGAGCTTCTCCAGCCCGTGCTCCGCGACGTGCTGCTCCAGCACCTCGGCCAGATGCTGCAGATCCAGCCCGCGATTCGAATACCCCGCCATCGCCATCTGGCCGCGCTGGGTCAAGGCCGGGCGCAGCGAGTTCAGGATGAACAGGCCTTCCTCCCAGCTGGTCTTGTACCCGGGGAACAGCACCCAGCTGGTCTTCGGGAAGCGCGTTTCGGCGTATTCGTCCGGGAGCGTGAGGATCTGCGGCAATTCACGCTGCTCCTGGATGGCCCGCGTGACCGTCAGATCGGCCGCAGTGGCCAGGCCGAACGCGGCACTGACCAGGAAGGACCGACGGGAGACACGATGCATTCCGGCGGCCAGTCTCAGCTGGTGGGCGTGCTCGCTGTCGTGAATGTTCATCCTGCCGCCGGCCCGGCCGTTGGCCGGGCCTCCCGGGCCTAGTCCAGGCCCAGCTCGTCCTTGCCGAAGACGAACAGGTAGGGAACGCCTGCTTCCTTTTCAATCCGTTCCTTGGCGCCGGTGTCCCGGTCCACGATGACGGCAACGGCCCTGACATCGCCGTCGGCCTTGCGCACGCCTTCCACCGCGGCCAGCGCGGAACCGCCCGTGGTCGAGGTATCTTCCAGCACGACGACGCTGCGGCCGGAAACTCCCGGCCCCTCGACCTGGCGGCCCATGCCGTAGGACTTCTGTGCCTTGCGCACCACGAACGCGTCGATGGCGCGGCCTGCGTCCGCTGCGGCATGCATGACCGCGGTACCAACGGGATCGGCGCCCATGGTCAGTCCGCCTGCGGTTTCGAACTCGATGCCGGCTTCATCCAGCATGCCGAGCATGACCCTGCCGACCAGCCGGGACGCTTCGTGGTGCAGCGTGACGCGGCGCAGATCAATGTAGTAGTCCGCCTCGGCACCGCTGGAGAGGGTCACCTTTCCACGGACGACGGCGAGTTCTTTGATCAGTTCGAGCAGGCGGGCGCGGTCATCCGCGGAAGTCTGGGTCATGGGCACCAGTGTAGTAGGCGGGGGTGCGGCAGCAGATTCGAGAGACGCAGGCCACGGCCGGCCGGCGTTCGAGCCCATGTTTCATTTTCCCCACCCGCATGGTTCCGCGGATTTTGGCAGCAAAACATGGACCGATACGCCTGAACATGGGCTCGAAGCCGGGAATCACCCCGGCCGGAGTGGGCTCAGGCGCCCCGGGAAGCCCCCGCGGCGTGAACGCTCAGCGCGCGGCGGCTTCGATGGCCTCCGGCGAAAGCACGTGGTTGATCGCCAGCGAGGCGGCCCCCACCACCCCGGCCCGCTGGCCGGCAACGGAGGGCGCGATGCGCAGATGCTCGGTCGCCAGCGGCAGCGAGCGCCGGTAGACCACCTCGCGGATACCCGCCAGCAGGTGCTCCCCGGCCTGGGCCAGGCTGCCGCCGATCACGATCACGGACGGGTTGATCAGGTTCACGCAGGTCGCCAGCACGTCACCGATGTCCCGCCCGGCCTGCCGCACCACCTGGACCGCCTGCAGTTCCCCGGCCCGGACCAGGTCGATCACGTCCTGGCTCGTCGACGCCGCCCGGCCTTCCCCCGCGAGCACGGCCGCGAGCGCCGGGCCGCCGGCGAGCGCTTCAAGGCAGCCGGTATTCCCGCAGCGGCACTGCACAGCTTCGCCCCGCGGCACCCTGACGTGCCCGAGGTCCCCCGCCGTGCCCTGCGCGCCGCGCTGCAGCTGCCCGTTGGAGATGATCCCGGCACCGATACCCGTGGCCACCTTGATGAACATCAGCTCCGGCACCTCCGCCCAGGCTGTCGCCTGCTCGCCCAGCGCCATGATGTTCACGTCGTTGTCCACCAGCACCGGCACGTCAAAATGCCGCTGCACCAGCCCCGGCACGTCCACGCGGTCCCAGCCGGGCATGATCGGCGGGTTGATGGGCCTGCCGGTGTCATGTTCCACCGGCCCGGGCAGCCCGATGCCGATGGCGCCCAGTTCCCGCGCCTCGCGTCCGGCCGCGTCAAGCAAGCGCCCCACCGCCGCGGCAAGCCATCCGAGCACCTCGTCGGGTCCGGCAGCGATGTTCAGGGCCGCCCGCTCCTCAGCCAAGACCGTGCCGGCCAGATCGGTGAGGATGACCAGCGCGTGCGTGGCACCAAGGTCCGCCCCTACCACCACCCGCGCGCCGGAATTCAAGGCAAACAACGACGGCGGCCTGCCGCCGGTGGAGACCGCCCCGCCGTACGGGGCGATGAAACCAAGCTTCATCAGGGTGTCCACCCGCAGGGCCACGGTCGATCTGGCCAGGCCGGTCAGCTGCGCCAGCTCGGCCCGGGTCCGCGGCTGACCGTCACGCAGCAACTGGAAAACGTCGCTGGCGCCGGGAGCCGGAAGGGCTGCGTTTCGCGGCGGGGAAGCCACCTGGGAGTTCGACACACTTTCAGTAAAGCATGCAGCACTTGCGTTCGTCTCTACTCGACTAATAAATGTTTTCCGCACAACTTTTGCCAAACTCTCGACAGAAGTGTGTGAGCCATGCCACTCTTGGAGCGTGGGTGAAATCATCAGCAAACATGCCGGACCCGGCGCCCTGTCTTCGCCGGCAGGAACCGGTTCCGTCAGGCCGGAAGCCGGCCCTGTCCTGGAAGTCCGCGGACTAACCAAGAGCTTCTTCGGCATTCCCGTGCTTGAGGACGCTGCGCTGAAGCTCCATGCCGGCGAGGTACACGGGCTCGTCGGCGAAAACGGCGCCGGCAAGTCCACCCTGATGAAAGTCCTGGCCGGCGTCTACCAGCGCGATGCCGGCACCATCCTGCTGGACGGCAAAGAGGTCCACTTCAGCCACCCCACCCAGGCCCACGAGGCCGGCCTCTCCACGGTCTTCCAGGAGTTCAACCTGCTGCCGGACCGCACCGTGGCCGAAAACATCTACCTCGGCCGCGAACCGCGCAAGGGCATGCTGGTCAACAAGGCCAGGATGAACGCCACCACAGCCGAGCTGCTCGAATCCCTGGGCATCACCAGCATCAAGCCGACGACGGCGGTGCGTTCCCTTTCCGTCGCCGAGCAGCAGATCGTGGAAATCGCCAAGGCCATCAGCTACGACGCGCGCATCATCTCCATGGACGAGCCGACCGCCGCGCTGGCCGGACCGGAGGTGGAACTGCTCTACCAGATCGTGCGCCGGCTGCAGGAACGCGGCACGGCCATCCTCTACGTCTCCCACCGGCTGCGCGAGATCTTCGATCTGTGCGACACCATCACGGTGCTCAAGGACGGGCGCATTGTGGACACGCGGCCCGCCGCGGAGCTCGACGACGCCTCCCTCGTCCGTCTCATGGTCGGACGCCCGATCTCCGCCTACTTCCCGGACAAACTCCCGCGCGACGACGCCGACGAGCCCCTGACCGAAACCCCGCTGCTGGCACTGGACAACGCCGGCAACGACCAGCTGGACGGTATCAGCCTGAGCATCGCCCCCGGCGAAATCGTCGGCGTCGCCGGACTCCAGGGCTCGGGCCGGACCGAGCTGGTTCAAGGCATTTTCGGCGCGGCCCCCTTCACCCGGGGCACCATGCGACTGGACGGCACGGAGCTGCTGCCCAAGTCGCCGCGGCAGGCCATCAGGGCCCGGATCGCGCTGATCACCGAGGACCGCAAGGCGGAGGGCCTGAGCCTGAACCAGTCCATCCTGGACAACGCACTGGGCGTCATCCGCTCCGTCTTCCCGCGCAGCACCGGCGCGGTCAAACAGGACATTCCCGGCGTGTTCTCGGCGCTCGAAGTCATCGCCCGGGACCTGGACCAGGAGGTGCAGTACCTCTCCGGCGGCAACCAGCAGAAGGTAGTGCTGGCCAAGTGGCTCGCCATTAGCCCGCGCGTGGTCCTGCTGGACGAGCCCACCCGCGGCATCGACGTCGGCGCCAAGATCGCGGTCTACCGCCTGATGCGCCAGCTCGCGGCCGAGGACAAAGCCGTCCTGATGGTCTCCAGCGAACTGCCCGAAGTCATCGGCATGTCGGACCGCATCATCGTCATGCGGGACGGCCGCATCGCCGGCGAACTGCCCGCCGGCGCCACCGAAGAGCAGATCCTCCAGCTCGGTACGGGCGCGAGGCCGGCAGCCAACAGCACAACCAACGACGACGGCGCGGGCGCCGCCGGAAGTATCCAGCCCGAGGCAAGCAACGGAACCGGGGAGCGCGCATGAACAAGGCCAGCGGCGGCGGCAGCATTTTCAGCCGGCTGTCCTCCACCCACATCGTCTACCTGGTCGCCCTGCTGACCCTCGCCGTCGGATCCATCCTGGTGGCCACCGCCGGACGCAGCTTCTTCAGCCCGGGCAACATCTCCAGCATCCTGACCGGCACCAGCGTGCTGGGCTTCATCGCGATCGGGCAGACGCTGGTCATCCTGGTCGGCAGCCTGGACCTTTCCGTCCCGTACGTCACCAGCCTCGCCAGCCTGATCGCCGCGGGAGTGATGGCGAACAACAGCGCCAACGTGCTCGCCGGCGTGCTGCTGGCGCTGGGCGTTTCGGCCCTGATCGGCCTGTTCAACGGGCTCATCGTGTCCGGCCTGAAGGTGCACGGCTTCATCGCCACCCTCGGCATGGGGCTGATCATCAGCGGCTACCTGGCCACCAACTTCAAGGGCAGCTTCGGCCAGACGCCGTTTTCGTTCCGGCTGGTCGGTGCCACCGGACTGGGCCCGGTGCCGATCTCCACGCTGATCATGCTGGCCTGCGCGGGCCTGGCCATGCTGCTGCTCCACCGCACGCGGGTAGGCCACCAGATCTATGCCGTCGGCGGCAATCCCAACGTCGCGCGGATGTCCGGCATCCGCATCCAGACGCCGGTCATCACCGCCCACGTCATCTGCTCGCTCATGGCCGGCATGGCGGGGCTGCTGCTGGCCAGCAGGCTCGGCGTCGGCAGCCCCACGGTTGGCTCCCAGGGCGGTTACGACCTGCTGTCCATCGCCGCGGTGGTACTCGGCGGCACCCTGCTGGCCGGCGGCAAGGGCACCATCACCGGCACCCTCGGCGGCGTCCTGATCTTCGCCATGATGGACAACATCATGTCGGTCATGCAGGTCAATCCGTTCCTCAAGGACGTGGTCCGCGGGATCGTGATCGTGGTGGCCGTGGCGGTTTACGCCCGTCGCAGAATCGTGAACCGGCCGCCGCGCTTCGGGCACGACGGACACAGCCGGCAGGAAATGCCCGGCACCGAGGAACCCCAGGAGGTGCGGGCATGAGCCGGACCCTGACTCCCAGCGACCGCGGTGCCGTGCTGCAGCAGAACCGGGCCGGCCGCGGCGAACGCTTCCTTCGGGCGCTGCGCACCCCCGGCGGCGCCGTCTTCGTCCTGCTGGTCGCCCTGCTGGCGGCCATCATCGCGGTCAACCCGTCCTTCGGGGAACCCGATTCCTTCATCCGCTTCATTGGCCGCACCGCGCCCATCGCCATCGCCGCGATCGGGCAGTACTTCGTCATCGTTTCCGGCGAGTTCGATCTGTCCATGGGCTCCGTGGTCACCATGCAGGTGATCACCGCCGGCAACCTCATTGGCGACGACGACGCCAAGGTCATCCCGGTGCTACTGCTCATGTTCGTGCTGGGAGCCTTCATCGGGCTGGTCAACGGCCTGGTCACCACGCTGCTGCGGGTGCCGAGCTTCATCGTGACACTGGGCATGATGCTGGCCCTGCTGGGGCTGGTGCTGTTCTGGACCGGCGGCGCCGCGCAGGGCAATCCGGCGGACAGCTTCCGGCAGATCGGCCGCGGCGGCATCGAGGGTGTGCCGGTGCTGGAGGTCATCCCGTATCCGGTGATCATTCTGGCCGCGGTGGCCGCACTGGCCTTCTGGCTGATGCGCCGGCCCTACGGCCGCACGCTGATAGCGGCCGGCGACAACCCGACGGCGGCGGCGCTGACGGGAGCCCCGGTGTGGTGGATCAAGACCCGCGCCTTCATGCTCTCCTCGCTGGCCGCCACCGTTGCGGGCATCCTGCTGGTCGGCTATGCCGGTGTCCACCCGTCCGTCGGGCGAGGTTATGAGTTCACGGCGATCACCGCCGTCGTACTTGGCGGGGTTGTCCTCGGCGGCGGACGCGGCTGGGTGCTTTCCGCCGCGGCCGGTGCGTTTGCGCTGGAATCGCTGTTCACGCTGCTGAATTTCGTCGGCGTGCAGTCGACCTGGCGGGACAGCGTGCAGGGCGCCATCATCATCGTCGCCGTGGCCGCCGCCGCCAAGACCTGGCAGCGCAAACGCAAGGGCACGGCAGCGCCCGCCCACGAAGCGCCGCCTCAACAGGTCGAGCCGCCGCAACCGGCGCAGACTGCCACCGCGGCCCCGGACTCCACAGCCATCGAACAATCCGAACATCACAACGGCACCACCGCCCGCTGAGGGCACCGAACAGGGAGGAAACAGATACTGATGCGCAATCAAAGTATCCGTACCGCGGTAACGCTCGCAGCGGCAACATCGTTGCTGGCGCTGACCGCCTGCACCACCGATCCATCCGTGACGGAGGACCCGGGCGGCAGTGCGGCGGCGTCGCCGGAGGCCACCGAGCAGGAGTGGTTCGACCAGGCGCTCTACGACGAACAGTTCGAGCAGCGTACGGCGGAATTCGAGGGGGATCCGGAGCAGCCGTACCTGCAGTACATCGCCGGCGAGATGAAGGACACCTCGGACCTCGCCGTCGAGGGCGAGCAGAAGGTCTGCTTCGCCAACGCCTCCATCTCCAACCCGTGGCGGCAGACCGGCTGGATCACCATGAACCAGCAGCTCAAGGTGCTGCAGGACTCGGGCGTGATCTCCGAGATGGAGACGCGCGACGCGAAGGACAACGACAACACGCAGATCGCCGACATCGACTACTTCATCAACGAGGGCAACTGCGACGCGTTCATCATCTCGCCCAACTCCACGGCGGCCCTGACGCCGGCCGTGGAGCGCGCTTGCGACACGGGCAAGCCCGTAGTGGTCTTCGACCGCGGCGTGGAAACGGACTGCGCCACCACCTTCATCCATCCGATCGGCGGCTTCGCCTGGGGCATCGACACCGCCACGTTCCTGTCCGAGCGGCTGCAGGAGGGCGACAAGGTAGTGGCCCTGCGCATCCTGCCCGGCGTGGACGTGCTGGAACACCGCTGGGCCGCGGCCGAGAAGATCTTCACCGAGAACGGGATCGAGGCCACGGACTACTTCACCGGCGCCGACCCGACCGAAATCAAGAAGATCATCTCCGACGAGCTGGCCACCGGGGACGTCCAGGGTGTCTGGATGGACGCCGGCGACGGCGCCGTGGCCGCGATCGAGGCCTTCGAGGACGCGGGCAAGGACCTGCCGGTGATGACCGGCGAGGACGAGATGAGCTTCCTGCGCAAGTGGCAGGAAACGGGCATCGACGCGCTGGCCCCGGTCTACTCCAACTTCCAGTGGCGCACCCCGCTGCTGGCGCTGGAGAAGATCTTCAAGGGCGAGGAAGTCCCCGCCGAGTGGGTGCTGCCGCAGGAGCCCATCCCCGCGGATGAACTCGACCAGTGGCTGGAGCTCAACGAGGGCATGCCGGACGGCCACTACGCCAAGTTCGGCGGCGAGGACCTGCCCGGCTACCCCGAGGTCTGGCAGGAACGCCAGATGCCCTGACCGCTCCGGCCAGGCACAGCGCCGCCACAGGCGCCGCACTGAACCAGCACCATCCATGACAGCAAAGGAGGCAGGACATGGCGGACCGGCTCATCGGAGTGAACACCTGGGTGTGGGACTCCCCGCTGACCGACGCCAACCTGCCTCCTTTGCTGGCGAAGATCGCTGCGCTGGGCTTCAACGCGGTGGAGCTGCCGCTGGAAAACGCGGGCGACTTCACCGCCGCAATCGCCCGGCAGGCGCTTGCGGCCACGGGCCTGAAGCCCTTCATCGTGGGGGCGATGGCGCCGGGGCGGGATCTCGTCGCGGCCGATGCCGCCACCGTTGCCGCCACCCAGGATTACCTCGCCGCCTGCATCCAGATGGCGTACGACGTCGGGGCCCCCGCTGTGTGCGGACCGTTCTACTCCGCCACGGGGAGGGTTTGGCGGCTGACGGAGGCCGAACGGGCCGAGGCGTACCGCGAGCTGCGCCGCAATCTGGCGCCGCTCGCCGCCCGGGCGGCGGAGGCCGGCGTCGTTCTTGGTATTGAACCGCTCAACCGGTACGAGACCTCACTGGTCAATACCGTGGAGCAGGCGCTCGACGCCCTGGCACCGCTGCTGGGCAACGGCGTGGGGCTGGCGCTGGACAGCTACCACCTGAACATCGAGGAACGGTCCAGCGCCGCCGCCATCCGCGCGGCCGGGCGGCATCTGGTGCACCTGCAGGTCTGCGGCAATGACCGCGGGGCGCCGGGCGGGGACCAGACCAACTGGCCGGAGCTGGTGAAGGCGCTGGACGACGTCGGCTACACCGGCCCGCTGAACATCGAGAGTTTTACCGCGGACAACGCCAGCATCGCCGCCGCCGCGTCCATCTGGCGGCCGCTGGCGCCGAGCCAGGACCGCCTGGCCTCGGATGGCCTGGCCTTTCTGCGCGGGCTGTGACGCGCACGTGAGAAGAGGAAAAAGATGACCGCAACCGTTCCGGATCCCGCTCCGGCGCGCTCCCCTGACGCGGCCACCCCGGCGGCTCCGTTGGGGGTAGCCGTACTGGGGTATTCGTTTATGGGCAAGGCGCACTCGAACGCCTGGCGCAATGTGGGCGCGTTCTACGACACTCCCCCGGTGGCGCGTCAGGTGCTGGTGGGGCGGGACCAGGACCAGCTGAGTGCGGCCGCGCAACGCTACGGCTGGGCCGAAACGGCCACCGACTGGCGCGAAGTGCTGACGCGGGACGACGTGCAGATTGTGGACATCTGTACACCCGGCCACCTGCACGCGGAGCAGGCCATCGCGGCGCTGGAGGCGGGCAAGCATGTGCTGGTGGAAAAGCCGCTGGCCAACTCGGTGGCCGAGGCCGAAAAGATGGCCGCCGCCGCCCGGGAGGCCGCCACCCGGGGCGTCATCGCGATGACCGGGTTCACGTACCGGCGGATTCCGGCCCTGGTGCTGGCGCGGCAGCTGATCGCGGACGGGAAGCTGGGGCAGGTCCGGCAGGTGCGCGTGTCCTACCTGCAGGACTGGCTCGCGGACGAGGCCGCGCCGATGACGTGGCGGCTGCGGAAGGAAACCGCGGGCTCCGGTGCCATGGGAGACCTTGCCTCGCACGCGGTGGACCAGGTGCAGTTCCTGCTCGGCGAGCGCGTGGCCAGCGTCTCGGCCACCATCAATACCTTCGTTCCGCAGCGCACCGGCCCCGCCGGCCTGGAGCCGGTGACGGTGGACGATGCCGCCTGGGCCACGCTGCGGCTGCCCTCCGGCGCCGTGGCCAGCGTGGAGGTCAGCAGGTTCGCCACCGGCCGACGCAACGCACTTGAGATTGAGGTCTATGGCTCAGGCGGGCACCTGCGCTTCGACCTGGAGAACCTGAACGAACTGCATTATTACGACGCCGGGGCGCCGGCAGCGCTGCAGGGTTCCGCCAGAATTCTGGTCACCGACGCGGAGCACCCCTACCTGGATGCGTGGTGGCCGCCCGGGCACATCCTCGGCTGGGACCACGCCTTCACCTCGCAGGCGGCGGACTTCCTGACCGCCATCCGGACCGGCACCCCGCCGGCGGCGTCCTTTGAAGACGGCCTGGCCGTACAGCGGGTGCTCGACGCAATGGAACGCAGCGCCGCCCAGGCGAGCACCGCCGTCGTTATTTGATCCTTGAGTCCAGAGAGAAAGCGAGCAGCCATGGCACGCAACTACACGCTCTTCACCGGCCAGTGGGCGGACCTGCCCTTCGAAAAGGTGGCCGAGCTGGCCGCCGGCTGGGGGTACGACGGCCTGGAGATCGCCGTGTCCGGGGACCATCTGGACGCATGGCGTTGGGACGATGACGCCTACATCCAGGACCGGCTGGACATCCTGGCGCGCAACGGGCTGAAGGTCTGGGCGATCTCCAACCACCTGAAGGGCCAGGCGGTGTGCGATGACCCGATCGACTTCCGGCACCGCGACATCGTGGGCCCGCGGGTGTGGGGCGACGGCGACCCGCAGGGCGTCCGCGAGCGCGCCGCGGAGGAAATGAAGCTCACCGCCCGGCTGGCGCAGCGGCTCGGTGTGAAGACCGTGGTGGGGTTCACCGGTTCATCCATCTGGCAGTACGTGGCGATGTTCCCGCCGGTGCCCGCCGAGGTGATCGAGGCCGGTTACCGGGACTTCGCGGACCGCTGGAACCCCATTCTGGATGTGTTCGATGAGTGCGGGGTCAGGTTTGCGCACGAAATCCACCCGTCCGAAATCGCGTACGACTACTGGTCCACGGTGCAGGCGTTGGAGGCGATCGGCCACCGCGAGGCGTTCGGGATCAACTGGGACCCCAGCCACATGATGTGGCAGGACATCGACCCGGTCTCGCTGATCTGGGACTTCAAGGACCGGATCTACCATGTGGACTGCAAGGACACGAAGCTGCGGATCACCGGCCGCAACACCCGGCTGGGCTCGCACCTGCCCTGGGGCGATCCGCGCCGCGGCTGGGACTTCGTCTCGGCCGGACGTGGCGACGTGCCGTGGGAAGCGAGTTTCCGCGCGCTGAACGCCATCGGCTACGACGGTCCGATCAGCGTGGAATGGGAGGACGCCGGGATGGACCGGCTGCGCGGCGCGCCGGAAGCGCTGGCGTTCCTGAAGCAGTTCGACTTCACCCGGCCCGAGGCTTCCTTCGACTCCGCCTTCAAGCAGTGACGGATGAATGTCGGGGCGGGCAACACGCCGGAAACAGAGTGCAGGTAGGCTGGCTCCATGCGTGAACTCCAGGTGAAAATCATTGCAGAAATGGGCGTCCGGCCCACCATTGATCCCGCTGAGGAAACCCGCCGGCGGGTCACTTTCCTGAAGGACTATCTGAAGGCCAGCCGCACCAAGGGCTTTGTCCTGGGCATCAGCGGCGGACTGGATTCCACCGTGGCCGGCAAGCTGGCCCAACTGGCCGTCGACGAGCTCGAAGCCGAAGGCGTGGAGGCCAACTTCGTGGCGGTCCGCCTGCCCTACAAGGTGCAGCATGACGAGGACGACGCGCAGGCGGCGCTGAAGTTCATCGACCCGAAAACATCGTGGACCTTCGACGTGGCGCCGGCGGTGGACGGATTCGAAACCGAATTCACTACCACCACCGGCGAAAAGATCACCGACTTCAACAAGGGCAACATCAAGGCGCGGACCCGGATGATCGCCCAGTACGCCCTGGCCGGACAGCACAACTACCTGGTCATCGGCACCGACCACGGCGCGGAATCGGTCACCGGGTTCTTCACCAAATTCGGCGATGGCGGCGCGGACATCCTGCCGCTGTTCGGGCTGAACAAGCGGCAAAACCGCCAGCTGCTGGAACACCTCGGCGCCGAGGAACGGCTGTACAAGAAAGAACCGACGGCGGACCTGCTCGATGACCAGCCCGGCCGCACGGACGAGGACGAGCTCGGCCTCTCCTACGACCACATCGACGACTACCTCGAGGGCCGCGAGGTTCCGGAAGAAGTCGCCGAGGCAATTGAGCACCGGTACCTGGTCACCCGGCACAAGCGCACGGTCCCGGTGACCATCGCGGACGACTGGTGGCGGAACTAAGCTCCGGGCCGGCCGGCCACCGCGCTCTGCTTGCCGAATCGTCCCACGCCGCCGGTCCCGACACCCGATAAACAACAGGGCTGCCAGTTCGGTAACGTAGTGAGCGTGAAGATTGCTACGTGGAATGTTAACTCGATCCGTGCCCGCGCCGACCGTATCGAGGCATGGTTGCTACGCTCCGATGTGGATGTGGTGGCCATCCAGGAAACCAAAGCCACCGATGAGAACTTTCCGTGGGAGCTGTTCGAAAACAACGGCTACGAGGTGGCCCACTTCGGGCTGAACCAGTGGAACGGCGTCGCCATCGCCTCCCGCGTGGGGCTCGACGACGTGGAGCGCACCTTCATGGACCAGCCGCACTTCGGCAAGACCGATGACGCCGTCCACGCCGAAGCTCGTGCCATCGCAGCGACCTGCGCCGGCGTGCGGGTCTGGAGCCTTTATGTTCCGAACGGCCGGTCGCGGAATGACCCGCACATGGCGTACAAACTGCAGTGGCTCGACGTGCTCAAGAAACACGCCGCGGACTGGCTGCAGGCGGACCCGCAGGCACAGATCGCCCTGACCGGGGACTGGAACATCGCCCCGCGGGACGAGGACGTCTGGGACATCGAAAAGTTCCAGCGCGAGGAACTGACCCACGTCAGCGAACCCGAGCGCGCCGCCTTCCGCGCGTTCGAGGAGGCCGGCTATATCGACGTCGTTCGCCCGATCCACCCCGGCCCGGGCACCTACACGTACTGGGACTACACCCAGCTGCGCTTCCCGAAGAAGGAAGGCATGCGGATCGACTTTATCCTGGCCTCGCCGGCCTTGGCCTCGCGCGTGACCGACGCGATCATCGACCGCGAGGAACGCAAGGGCAAGGGCGCCTCCGACCACGCGCCCGTGATTGTGGAACTGGACTAGTGATGACCAGCTTCCCGTACGTTTCCTACCTTCGGGTCTTCGAGCCCTTGGATGCGTTCTCCGATGACGAGCAGTTGCTCATCATGGAACAGCGCAGCCGGGACCGCCGTGCCACCGAGGAGCTGGACCGCGGGGAGTCGCTGCGCCGCATCACCCGGACGGTCTCCGACCCGTTCCCGCACGACAGCGAGGATCTGGTGCGGGTGCTGCACTACCCGTCGCCGGAGGGCCTGACCACTCCGTACTACTGCCCCAACCAGCTGGCCGTGCGCAGCACGTTGGCGGCGGAGTCCATTTCGCACAGCCTGCATAACCCGCTGCTGGGCTTGCTGCTGCCGGAAGCGGCGCGCGATGCCCAGCAGCAGCGGCTGGATCCGGACACATTTGCGGATTCGCTGGCCAAGCTGCACACCAGAAGCTCCACCTGGGGCATCCCGTTCGGCTGGTTTGTCCTCTTCCGTGAAGACGACCACGCCGAGGTGATCGAAGGCCGCCACGGCGTGGAGACGGTGCGGTTGAGCGCGCCGCTGATGCAGTGCATCGATCGCGCCCGGTATGCCGCGGCCAGCCTCGCGGTGGCGGCGCCGGGACTTGACCTGCTCGACGAACTCACCGAGATCACCGAGTGGATGGAGACGTTCACGCTCTCGGGCATGCTGGAACTGGACTACGGCCGCGTGGCGGACATGGTCTACCCGGATGATTCGCCGTCCGATGTCCAGGCCGGCATTGAATCGCTGGCCGAGGGCGACATGACCGGGGCCGCTGCCGCCTACCGGCGCCTGGCCACGCGTTGGATCAAGATCCGGCAGCTGGCGCGCGCCTCCTGAGCCTTCGGGGCCTTCGGGGCCTTCAGACCTCGGCCGCCTTGCCTTCAAGGACCGCCCGTTCACGGTCGTTCCGGGCCAAGGCCGCGGCCACGGAAAACTCCGCGCGGGCCTCCTCCCGCCGGCCGAGCCGGGCCAGCAGCTCGCCGCGGACGCTGGGCAGCAGGTGCGATCCGCGCAGCGCGCCGTCGGAGCCGAGCCTGTCCACCATGGCGAGCGCCGTTGCCGGCCCGGTAGCCATGGACATGGCGACGGCCCGGTTGAGTTCCACCACCGGGCTCGGCGCGATCCGGCCCAGCGCCTCGTACAGCAGCACGATAGCGGGCCAATCGGTGTCATCAACGCTCGCCGCAACGGCGTGGCATTGGGCTATCGCGGCCTGCAGGGCATAACTGCGCCTCCCCCGGCCCAACGCATCGGCCCGTACCAGGGCGGCTTCGCCCCGCCTGATCTGGGCCCGGTCCCACCGGCTCCGGTCTTGGTCTGCCAGCAGGACCGGAGTCCCGTCCGGCCGGGTGCGGGCGGCGAAACGGGAGGCCTGGAATTCCATGAGTGCCACGAGCGCATGGGCCTCGGGCTCACGCGGAACCAGCCCGGCGAGGATGCGGCCGATCCGCAGTGCCTCGTTGGCGAGGTCCGGCCGGATCCAGCGGTCGCCCGACGTCGCCGCATACCCCTCGGTAAACATGAGGTACACGACGCCGAGGACCGCGCCGAGCCGCTCGCCCCACTCGTTCGGTTCCGGGACCTCGAAGGGAACCCGGGCGGCCGCGAGGGTCTTCTTGGCGCGCACGATCCGCTGCTGGACAGTGGCGACTGGCACCAGGAACAGCCGCGCGATCTCCTCCGTGGTGAGGCTTCCGACGATCCGCAGCGTCAGGGCCACCTGTGCCTCGCGGGAGAGGACGGGGTGGCAGGCGGCGAACACCAGCCGCAGCACGTCGTCGTCCAGCGGTTCCCACGCCACCGCGTCCTCGTCCTGCAACCCGCGGGCGATGTCGCGGTAGCGCTCGTCGAGCCGCGCGGCCCGGCGCCACCCGTCGATGGCCTTGCGTTTGGCCACCGTGGTGAGCCAGGCGCCGGGATTGCGCGGAATGCCGGATTCCGGCCACTGGGTCAGGGCATCGGCCACGGCCTCCTGGGCCAGATCCTCCGCCAACCCCACGTCCCCAGTCACCCGTGCCAGGACCGCGACGATCCGTGCGCCTTCGATCCGCCACAGCGCATCCATCCGGCGCCTGACCTTGTCCGCCGGCTCCGCACCAGTCATCGCGGGCTCCCGACCCGGGGCTTGTCCTAGCCGTTCTCGCTGTTCAGGTCCGCTTCCTGCTTGCGCCATTCGGATTCCTTCTGGATGTATTCGTTGTCCGAAAAGTCGGCGAAATCCGCTTCCTCGGTGATCCGGCGGACTTCGAGTTTGGAACCGGGACCCAGCGGGCAGCGGCTCGCCCATTCGACTGCCTCTTCCTTGGACGAGACCTGGATGATCCAGAACCCGTTGAACAGCTCATGGGTCTCGCCGTAGGGACCGTCCGTGACGACGGGCGGTTCACCCGAGAAGTCGACCACGAAGTTCGCGTCCTCGGACACGTCGGCCAGACCGTCCCCGCCCAGCATGACTCCGGCCTTGATGAGCGATTCGTTGTAGGCGCCCATCTTGTTGATCATCTCCTCGAAGGGCATCTCCTTGGCGGCCTCTAGAGCTTCGGCGGTGCTGCGCATGATGAACATGTATTTCATGGTTCTCTCCTTATCTGGATGAAGGCGCCGTGCGCGTCCTTCTACTATTGCGTCGAACCGGGCACGGGGGAATCGACACGGTGCCGAAAATTTCTTTTACCTCTTGGCATCGCCGCCTCTTTGCCCACGCCGGACAATGATTACGACGACGGCGGCGGTGCCGTGGAGCGGCGGATGATCAGCTCGTGCGGCTGGAAGGGCGGCGTGGCCAGCCGCGGCGCCCCCTGCAGTTCGCCTAGCAGGAGTTCCGCCGCGTAGCTGCCCTGGTCCTCGGGGCTTTGGCGCACCGTGGTAAGGCCCATGGGCTCGGCGAACTCGTGGTCGTCGATTCCGATCACGGACAGTTCATCGGGGACGCGGATGCCGCGCTCCTGTGCGGCCAGCAGCACGCCGAAGGCCATCTCGTCCGAGGACGCGAAGACCGCGGTGGGGCGCTCCCCCGGCTGGTCGAAGAGCCGGGCGGCTGCCAGCTTGGACTCCAGGAACCTGAATTCTCCGGTGATCAGCCACTGGGGCCTGGCATCCAGCCCGTGGCGTTCCAGCGCTGCCCGGTAGGCTTCCTCGCGTTGCTGCGGGACGGCGAACTCGATGCCGTACTCACCGCCTCCGCGCACATGGGCGATCCGGGTGTGGCCCAGGCCGATCAAGTACTCCATCGCATCCGTGGCCGCCCCGCCGTCGTCGATGCTGACATTGCGCAGCCCGTCCACAAAGCCGCCGATGGTGACATTGGGATAGTCCAGCTGCTGCAGCGCCGCCAACTCCTCGGGGGTGAGCTCCATGCACATGACCAGCAGCGCATCGATGCGCTTGCGCAGCATGGAGCGGTGGAAGACCCGGTCCCGGTTCAGGCCGGTGCCGCCGAGGCTGAAGACCACCATGTCATAGCCGGCGGCCCGTAAGGCCCGGTCAACGCCCTCCAGCGCGGAGGAAAAATACCAGCGGTCAATCAGCGGAAGCAGCACCCCCATGGCCATGGTCCGGCCGGAGGCCAGGTGCGCGGCCGACGACGAGGCCACGTAGCCCAGCTCCTCCGCCTTCGCCAGCACCTTGCCGCGGGTGGCTGCCGAGACCCCGGGCAAGCCGCGCAGCGCACGGGAGACCGTGGCCGTCGAAACACCCAGTGCCCGGGCAACGTCGTCGATCCCGGTCATGGCAGCCTCACCCCTTGAGGCCACCTGCGAGCAGGCCGCGGACAAAGTAGCGCTGCAAGCCGAAGAACACCGCCAGCGGAATGATCATGGAAACGAAAGCGCCCGCGGTGAGCCGGTGCCATTCGTTGCCCCGCGTGCCGGTCAGCTCGGCCAGCCGCTGCGTAATCGGGGCGACATCCGCGGTGCCGCCGGAGAAGACCAGCGCCACCAGAAGATCGTTCCACACCCACAGGAACTGGAAGATGCCGAAGGAGGCAATCGCCGGCACCGAAAGCGGCAGAATGATCCGCCAGAAGATGGTCGCGTGGCCCGCGCCGTCCACGCGCGCCGCTTCGATCACCTCGCCCGGAATTTCGGAGATGAAGTTGTGCAGCAGGAAGATGGCCAGCGGCAGGGCGAAGATGGTGTGCGCTATCCACAGCTGCGCGTAGGTGCCCGCGGGCAGCAGCTGGAATTCGCCGATTTTCAGGTTGATGAACAGGGACAGCAGCGGAATGAGGGCCATCTGCAGCGGAACGATCTGCAGGGCGAAGACGAAGATGAACAGCGTATCTTTGCCCCGGAACCTGCCCCAGGCGAAGATGTAGGCCGCCATGGACGCGAGCACCAGCGGGAAGATGGTTCCCGGGATGACGATGGCCAGCGAGTTCAGGAAATACTGGCCCAGGTTGGGCGAAGAGCTTCTGCCCGAGGCCAGCACGTCGCCATAGTTCTCCAGCGTGAACTGGAAGTCCCCGAGGAAGTTCCACCAGCCGCTGTTCTGGATGCTGTCTTCGGGCCTGAAGGAGGAGATGAACAGCCCGAAGGTCGGGATGGTCCAGATGGTCGCGATGATGATCGCGGCCGCCGTAGCGCCGCGGGAAGTCAGCCGCTGCCGGACCCGCCGGGCCATGGGCTCCGGCCGGCCGGACTCGATGGTGTCTTCGGTCGCCACCGCCGTCGCCGCGGACGCATCTGCTGGTATGGCGCTCATCGGATCTCCCTCTGCATCTTCAGCTGCCGTGCGTTGTAGACGACGATGGGCAGGACCATCAGGAACAGCACGAGCGCGAGCGCGGCACCGCGGCCGGGCTCGTTGGCGCGGAACGCCTGGGTGTACATCTCGTTGGCGATGACCGAGGTTTCGAAGTTGCCGGCGGTCATGGTCCGGACAATATCGAAAACTTTCAGCGTGCCGATCGTGATGGTGGTGATCACGACGATCAACGCGCCGCGGATGGACGGGATGGTGATGTTGCGGAACTGCTGCCAGGCGCTGGCGCCGTCCAGCCGTGCTGCCTCGACAATCTCGTTCGGGATGCCCTTGATCGCAGCGGACAGGATGACCATGGCAAAGCCGGTCTGGATCCAGATCATCACCGCGATCAGGAAGAAGGTGTTTTCCGGTGCGTCGAGAAGGAACTGTTTGGGCTCGCTGCCGAACCACACCAGGATCTGGTTGAGCAGGCCGATCTGTTCCTGTTCGGCGCCGCGGTAGGCGTACATGAACCGCCAGATCACGCCCGCACCGACCATCGAGATGGCCATCGGCATGAAGACCAGCGCCTTCAGGCCCTTTTCGCCCCGGGCCCTGTCGATAAAGACCGCATAGGCGAGCCCGATACCGGTCGAGAGCAGCGGCACCAGGATGACCCAGAGCACCGTGTTGCGCAGCGTGACCAGGGCCTCGGGTTGGGTGAACATCCAGACGAAGTTGTCCAGCCCGTTGGGATCGCCGTTGCGGTCCGTGAAGGCCAGCAGGGCCGTCAGCACGGCCGGGCCGACCAGTCCGATAGCCAGCAGAACGGCCGCAGGGGCAAGGAACCCGATGATCGTGGCCTTGTCCCGGAACGACTTCGGCGCCCTGTCGACCAGCAACATGATCAGGCCGATGATCGCGACGAAGATGGCAAGGGCAACCACCACCTGGAAAAACTTCTCGCCAAGATCCTCCATGGCGCAGCCTCCTTCATGCGGGGATTGAAGCGAATGGGGCCCGGCCGGCTCGACTCTTCAGGCGGGCCAGCCGGGCCTGTGGACTCAGTTACTCACTGGGCCAGCTGGATTCGATGGAATCCAGTACTTCCTCGGTGGACTTGCCGTTGATCCACTCGACGATGCCGCTCCAGAAGGAGTTGGCTCCGACCGCTCCGGGCATCAGGTCCGAGGCATCGAAGCGGAACACCGTGTTTTCATCCTGCAGCAGCTCGATGGACTGCCGGTCCAGCGGGTTCTGCGCCAGCGACGGGTCCAGGCCCTTGTTGGCGCTGATGGCCGCTCCCTGCTGCACGCGGTTGTTGGCGAATTCCGCCGAGGCCATGTACTGCTGGAACGCTGATACTTCTTCGCGGTCCGCGTAGGCAGCAACGAATTCGCCGCCACCGGTGATCGCGCCGGCGCCGGCTTCCTCACCGGGAGTGATGAAGGCCCAGACGTCGCCGTCCTCGGCCACGGTGGTGCCCTCCGGCCAGTTGGCTGCCTGGAAGGTGGCCTGGTGGTGCATGGCGCAGTTGCCGTCGAGCACCGGCTGGCCGCCCTCTTCGACTGTGGTGGAGAGGATGGAGCGGACGTCGCCGAAGCCGCCGTTGACGTAGTCCGGGTTCTTGACGATGTCTCCCACGGCGTTGAACGCGTCGGCGATCTGCGGGTCGTTGAACGGAATCTCGTGGCTGATCCACTGGTCGTAGACCTCCGGGCCGGCCTGGCGCAGCACCGCGTCCTCTACCCAGTCCGTGCCCGGCCAGCCGGTGGCCTCGCCGGCTTCAAAACCGGCGCACCAGGGCTTCATGGTGCCCTCGTCCGCGATGGTCTGGGACAGGGTCATCATTTCGTCCCAGGTCTGCGGGACTTCCCAGCCCTTCTCTTCGAAGGTGGACGGTACGTACCAGACGTACCCCTTGACGCTGGCCAGCATTGGAGCCGCGTAGAAGGTGCCTTCCACGGTTCCGTAGCCCTTCCAGTCCTCGGACCAGTTTTCATCCACGAGTGCTTCGACTTCCGCTGGAGCCGGCTTCAGGTAGCCTGCCTTGGCATGGGCTGCCAGCAGGCCAGGCTGCGGAATGATGGCAACGTCCGGCGGATTTCCGGCCTGGGCGCGCACACCGATCTGGGTCTCGAATTCGTTGGAGCCTTCATACACGACGTCGATCCCTGTGCACTCTTCGAAGTCCACCCAGGAGTTCTCGAGGCGCTCCCCTTCGAGATCGGTGATCGTTGAGTACACGCTGACCTCGGCGCCGTCGAACGTTCCGTAGGTCTCGTAGGTATTGCAGTCCGCGGCTGCCTCCGAGCCGCCTCCTCCCTCTTCTGAACCGCCGCCTGGGCCGCAGGCGGAGAGGGTGAGGGCCAGCGCACTGAGTGTTGCCAACGGCAGAACTGCCTTTTTCGAGCGGACAAATCCCATGATGTGACTCCTTTGTCAGGTGGCCGCGAGTGAACTGGACAAAGCAGCAGTAAGCCACCAAGTGTGGATCGGGTATCTGAAACGTAAACGCTTACGCTACGCAAGACAAGAACGTTTTACCGGCCGGTAGGCTTTGATGCCGAATTGTGACCCAAGCCACCCGGGGCTGCCGGCGCCGGGCCTCGGCAGGACCCCGGCAGAACTACCAGCGGAGGATCAGTGGACGCGCTCGGTGCGCCCCAACCGGGCACGCGCACTGGTACCGATGCTGATGACCACAGGAGTCTCCCGGCCGATCACCAGGTCCAGCGCTTCCACCAGGTGCGAGACCTGCTCGGCCACCAGGTATGGCGACACACCCTTGCGCGGCAGCACCCTGATACGCAGGCCCGGTGTGCCCCGGAACTCGTAGGTGGCGACGCTGGCATGCAGGATTTCCTCGCGCTCCAGCAGGGCACTCTTCAGCGCCTGCTCCGCCACCGCAGCGCCAAGCTCAACGGTGCCGGGGCCGCCGTCGTCGTTGTAATCCGCGGCCAGGGTGCTCGCGCGGCCCTTGCCTTGCTGCGCCACCCAGGCGACCATCAGGACGATCAGCACCAGCATCAGCAGTGCCAGCACAATCCACAGCCAGCTGTCCCGCTGGCCCGGCAAAGTGGTCGCGGCCAGCAAGTTTTCGATGCCCGCGCCGGCCCGGCGCGTCAGCGCATGCCAACTGCCGGCCAGGGCCGGAACCGCGGCCAGCGCCACGGTGGTGGCGCCCACACCGATCAGCAGCAGTCCGATCAGGACCAGCAGCACGCGGTTGAGCACCCGCGGAGTCTCATTCATTGGCCCACCACTCCCGACGTCGAAACTCTGACCCGGACCTCGGGCATGGGATCGATGTGGGAACGCTGCAACTCGTCCTCCACCGCCGACTGGATGGCGGATGCCTCCACGGGAATGCCGGAAGTGGGACGCAGCTGGACCTCCACCAGTGTGCGTGAAACCGTCACGAGTACCTGTTCCTCGGTCACATTCGCCCGGGTCCGCGCGCGCCGCGCCAGCGACGAGGCCAGAACTTCGTCGTCTACGACGGCGATGCCGCGCCGGCTGGGAAGGACGTGGCGGTGCAGATGGCCGGGCAGGACACCCTGCAGGAAGAAGAACAGGCCGGCGAAGAGGATCAGCACGCCGCTGGTGCCCAGGATCAGCGTGGGCACGTTCTCCGGCAGCCGGTTCAGCCAGGCCGCGAAGTCCCGGGGCTCCAGCAGCCAGGCGGGTTGCCCGATGGCTTTCAGCGCGGCTTCGAGCAGGACGTAGAGACAGATCAGCGAAACCAGGACCGCGGCGATGATCGCCGCCGGAGCACGGGAACTGCGGGTTTCGCGCAGAGCCAGCCGGTCGTTGAAGCGGTCCCCCGCCTCGTAGGCAGTGGCCGGGCCGTCATAGTGTTCCTGGTAGTCGGTGCCGCTCATCGGACGCGGCCTCCGCCCTGGATCCGGATTCCGGTCACGCGGATATCCACCCGGCTCAGCGTAGATCCGCTGATGCGCGTGACCCGGTCCAGGATTTCCCCTTTGGCGGCGTGCACCCGCTCCCAGATCGAGCCGCCGAAGCCAGCCACCAGCTGCGGGTCCTGCAGGACGCGAGTCAGCGAGGGAATGCCGATCGGCAGGGCCAGCGAGAGCGCTAGATAGCCCTGGTCGTCCCGCCAGCTGGCCCGGATGAGCGTGGGGGCAACGCCAAGGACTTCCCCGGCCACGCCTTGGGCGGTGCTGGTCAGGGCCTGCGTGCTGACGCGGTTGTGTCCGGCGAGCCTGCGCTCTGCTCCGCGGGCCGGAACCGCGGCATCAGCGGCAGTCATGAAGAGGAGCGGCGTCCGGTCAGCGCGTCGCGGACACCGCGCAGATCGAGCTTGCCGTCCGCGGCACGGCCGATCAGGGCGCCGACGGCGAGGAATACGGCCATCAGCAGGAAGCCCCAGAATTCGAATACCAGTGCCGCCCAGGCCAGGGCCGCGCCCACGGCCATGCCGACTACGGTGTTGCTCATTTTTGGCCTGCCTCCAGGTTCTCCAACGGCCCTCACGGGGCCGGCTGCCTGGCGGATTTCTCCGCCGTCGTTTTCGGGTCATTGAGGCCGGGCACATGAACGTCGTTGATTTCCACGTTGACTTCGATGACATCCAGCCCGACGAACTGCTCCACGGCACTGTAGACCGCCGCACGGACTTTCTGCGCGAGTTGCTGCAACGGCACCCCGTACTGGGCCACCAGATTGATGTCCACGGCCACCTGGGTCTGCCCCACCTCCACGCGGACGCCCTGGCCGATATCGCTGCCGCCCACGGCGTCGCGCAGCGCGCTCAGTGCGCGGGCCGTGCCCGAACCCAGTGCGTAGACACCGCTGACGCTGCGTGCCGCCACCGCGGCGACCTTGGCTACAGCAGTGTCCGAGATGGTTGTCCGGCCGGGTGCCTCCGGACCTGCCTTGTGCAAGGCCGGCTCCTGGAGGGCAGGGTCGGGGATGGCGGGCTGGTACGCCGGCGGTTGACCTGCCGGATTCTGGTTCTCCACCTGTTCTCCCATCGCCATGCTTTCTCTTGAAGCTAGCCTAACGCGTATGGCCGACGGCGGGAGCGCCCGGTTAAAAGGTGCAGTTGGACTTCAGCCACTCCTGGATGGGCTCTACCGCTTCCCGGAATGATTCGTCGTCGAAATCGGTCAGGTCCTCGTGCTTGGCCAGCTCCGCTTCAACCTCGTCCAGCTCGTCGTGTAGCTCGGCCGGCGCCTTGTCCCGCAGATCCTCGACCTCGGCCTGCAGTTCGTCCAGCCGTGCCTCGTCCACGCCCGCAATAAAGCTCAGCGGTGCCAGCATCAGGACGGCGACTTTGGCCGCCACGGCCGTGCAGGCTTCGGTCCTGGTGCCGTAACTTCCCCATTTGCCGGTGTCCTCGGACAGGGCGGAATCATCAGGATTGCTGCTGGAACCGTCCGGGCTCTCCGAGCGCATTTCATCGGCCGGCAGCCCGGCTCCCCCATCGCCGAATGTTCCGGAGCCGGAAGCGGACGACGGCGGCTGTCCGGCTTCCGCTTCAAGCGATGGGTCCGGTTCGCCCACCCCGGGCGACGTTAGTCTCGCCGAGGCCTCGGATGGGGACTGCGGGAAGGCGGTGCAGGAAGTCAGTCCTACGACGGCGGCCATGAAAATGACCGCGGCCTTCGCCAGGAACAGTCCTGTCCTGCCAAATGAAAATAGTGCCGTACCCACGCAAATAGGGTACCGGGCCACTCTGTGAAGACCATGGGAACGTTTCAGCCGTGCTGGGCGGATATCCCCGATAATTTGCGGGCCGGATGCGGCGAGGGCGGTGTTAAATGAAAGAACCCCGCGCTTCCGTGAAGGCGGGGATCTAAGTGGTGGCTCCGACCGGCGTCGATCCGGTGACCTTTCGATTTTCAGTCGAACGCTCTACCAACTGAGCTACAGAGCCTGGGAACATCTGACGATGATCACCGTTGACTTTCTAAATCACTCTAGAAAACCAGAGCGACCCTGACGGGACTCGAACCCGCGACCTCCGCCGTGACAGGGCGGCGCGCTAACCAACTGCGCTACAGGGCCTTGCTTTTTTTGCCAGCATTCATCTTACCAGTCTTTTGGAGCGGTTTTGACCACGTCCGCTTGACTGGAAATCAGCTTACTGAGTACCCCCAACGGGATTCGAACCCGTGCCGCCGCCGTGAAAGGGCGGTGTCCTAGGCCGCTAGACGATGGGGGCCTTAGGACCACTTCGGATTGTTACCCGCTGTGGACTCATAAAACTATAGAGCCTAGATCCGGATTTTCCAAAACGGGTTTTTGGCACGGGTAGAGTCGATACGTGCCGATGGAAATGTCCCTGCCGGATTTCGAGGACGCGGTCAACGACGCGATCGATCAGATACCGGACAAGATCGCCCGCGAGATGAGCAACGTGGGCATCTTTGTCGAGGAGGAATACACCCCGCAGCCGTGGGAGGATCCCGAGATGGAACTGCTCGGCCTCTACGAAGGGACACCCCTGACGGAGCGGGACCACTGGTGGGACGCCGGCTCGCTTCCGGACCGGATCACCGTGTTCCGCGGACCGATCCTGCGGATGTGCGAGAGCCGCGACGAGGTCATCCACGAGGTCCTGGTCACCGTGATCCACGAGGTGGCCCACCATTTCGGCATCGCCGACGAGCGGCTGCACGAATTGGGTTGGGGCTGAGCATGGGTCACGGCCATGGACACAGTCACCGTCTGCCCGCTTCCGGCACCGCGACCGCCAAACACCGCAAGAAGCTCATCTGGGTAGTCGCCATCACCCTTGCCGTGGTGGTCATCCAGGTTATCGGCGCCTTGATCTCCGGCTCCCTGGCCCTGCTGGCCGACGCCGGCCACATGCTGTCCGACGCGGCAGGTGTCTCGATCGCCCTGATGGCCGCGTGGATTGCCACGCGTCCGCCCTCGGACAAACGCACCTACGGCTACCAGCGCGCCGAAGTCCTGGCGGCACTGGCCAATGCCGTGGTGCTGATCGTCATTGCGGTCATCATTTTCCTGGAGGCGTTGCGCAGGTTCGGGCAGACGCCGGAGATCCATACCGGCGCGATGCTCCTGACGGCCGTACTCGGCGCCGTCGCAAATCTCGTCTGCCTGCTGATCCTCCAGGGCGGACACAAGGAAAGCCTCAACGTGCGCGGCGCCTATCTTGAAGTGCTCGGGGACCTGCTGGGCTCGGTCGCGGTGATTGTCGCCGCCGTCGTTGTTGCCCTGACCGGCTTCGTCCAGGCGGACACGTTCGCTTCCATCCTGATCGCCGTGATGATCCTGCCGCGAGCCTGGAGCCTGCTGCGCGACGTCGTCAATGTGCTGCTTGAGGCGACGCCAAAGAACGTGGATGTGGCCAGCATCCGCGAGCACATCATGAGCGCCGACGGCGTGGTGGACGTCCACGACATCCACATCTGGACCATCACGTCCGGCGTTCCGGTGTTTTCGGCACACGTGGTGGTGGCCGACGAGACCCTTCACGCCGAGGGGATCGACCGCGTGCTGGACCGGCTTTCCGGGTGCCTGGGCAGCCATTTCGATACTGAACACTGCACGTTCCAGATCGAGCCGGTTTCCCACGCTGACCACGAAACCCGCCACCACGACTAACGTTCCTGCCGGTGCCGCTCCTGCGGATTTCCCCGGCAAAGGCACGTCCCTTTCTGCGACACGCCCTGCATAAATGAGGTAGAACTACACTGTTGTTACTACTGTTTCTACTGGGACAAATGTTGCCAAAGTGACTAGGGATGCATATTCTCAAGGAGTTGTGAATGCAGACCGGTCTCCCGTTCGGCCTTCTTTCGAAGCCCGAGACCGCCTCGATCCCGTGATCGGCCGTTCCTGAACGCGTGCATTCATTGCTCATTTGCAGCTGGGGGACCGTACACATGGGGATGTCTGAGGGGCGCTCTGCCCGTTCAAAACGCACGACGCCGGTGCACACCATTTCGCTGGCGGCTGCCACTGTCGCTTTGCTCGCCACAGCCGGCCTGCCTCCGGCCGTCGCGGCACCCACGGGCGAGCTGCCGCAGGTCTCGGTGTCCGCACTGCAGGTTCCCGCCAAACCCGTCCTGACCGACAAAGACATTGACGCCGCCAAGGGGGACGCCGAGGCGACGAAGGCACTCGTCGAACGGATCGAAGAGCAGCTGCGCACGGCCAGCGGGGAGCTGGAAAGCGCCCGCTACGAGACGATGCAGTCGCAGAACAACTACAGCACCGCCCTGCTCATCCAGCAGGACCGCACGTCCGAACTGGAGGACGCACGCGGCAAGGCGAAGCAGGCCGGTGAATATTTCGAAGCCGTACAGGACCAGGTGGGTCAGCTCGCGGGCGAGCTGTACCGCAATGGCGGCGTCAACCCTGGCTTGAGCTCCCTGCTGGCCAGCGCCGATGCGGATGAAGTGCTCTATAAGGCGTCCACTCTGGATGCGCTGTCCGATAACCGGTTCCAGACCCTGACCGCCGCCCAGCAGGCGGCCCAGCTGTGGACAGCCTGGGAGCTGCACGTCTCGGAAGCCGAAGAAGCCGCCCAGGACGCGGCTGCCGCGGCCAAGGCCGCGGAGTCGAACGCCAAGGCTGCCAGCGCGGCCCATGAACAGCTCGTCAGCAAACAGGAGGAACAGCGCCAGATCCTGCTGGACCATCTGGCCGAACTCCGCGACACCAGCGTGGCCGAGGAGAACCAGCGGATCGCCGCACTGGAAGAAACGGAGCAGCAACGCCAGTTCGAGGCTCTGGTGGCCGAGTCCGAACGCCAGGCAGCCGCGCAGCCAGCAGCAGCCGCCAACCAACCAGCGTCCGGCAATACCGGAAGCCCGGCCCAGATACCTGTGACGGTAGTTCCGGCTGCGGACGGCATCACTCCGGCCCCGGCTCCTCCGGCTCCGGCCGCCCCCAGCACCCCGTCGGCGCCTTCCGCACCGGTGGCTCCCCCGGCTCCTCCTGCTGCCGCGCCGGCACCTGCCCCGGACCGCGCACCGCAGCCTGCGCCCGAGCCCGAACCTGCACCGGCGCCGGCCCCCGCGCCGCCGCCACCGGCGCCCGCACCGGCGCCCAAGCCTTCGCCGAAACCGGCTCCGCCGAAGCAGGAGCCGGCTCCCGCACCCGCACCGAATTACTCCATGGCGCAGACCGCGATCAACTACGCGACCGCCAAGGCCTCAAACAAGAAGTCCTTCTACGAATGGGCCGGAAACGGGCCGTGGGGATTCGACTGCTCCGGCCTGACCCAGCAGGCCTTCGGCACGGCGGGCAAGTGGATTCCGCGCACGGCCACGGCACAATATGACCTGGCACCGCACAAGGTTTCGCTGGGCAATCTGCAGCCCGGAGACCTGGTGTTCTGGGGCACCGAAGGAAACTTCTGGCATGTGGCGCTCTACATCGGCGGCGGCCAGGTGGTCCACGCCATGAACCCGAACGACGGCCTGCGCGTCACGCCCATTGGCTACATGTACGGCAAACTGCATGGATATGGAGCCCGCTGGACCTAAAGCCGGGGCTACGGACAGGGCAGGATCATTCCTCCGGCATCGGACCGAATTTCTTGCGGTCGTCGAGCCGCGGATCGTGGGCATCCGGCACCACCATGACGGGGCCCTTGGCATGATGCAGGACTCCCTGGCTGGTAGAACCGAGGAGCATACCGGCAAACCCGCCGCGTCCGCGCGTACCCATGACCAGCAGTTCTGCCGTCCGCGTGGCTTCGATGAGCAACTCCACGGGAGAGCCGTCCTGGACCTCGCCGCTGATCTGCAGGCCGGGGAAGTGGCTGCGCAGCCAAGCGACGCCGGCATCCAGCTGTGACCGGAGATCCGCGTACAGCGCTTCCCGGTCCAGCGGCGCAGGCACCCAGGCCAGCGAACCGGTGAAGGGCGGCAGTGCGCAGATGACACGCAGCGGCCGGCCCCAGCGCGCGGCCTGCTCGGCAGCAACGAGCGTGGCCATGCGCGCCTGCTCCGAGCCGTCGACGCCGACCAGGACAACCTTTTCCACGTCGTCGGGCTTGACCGGAATGTCCTTGGTCTTGGGCAGTTCGAAATCCACGCCTTCGAGCCGCGGAGCGCAGGCCAGCGGAATGGTCACCGAGGGGCAATGGGCGTGCGCCGGGACGGCACTGCTGACCGAGCCCAGCAGCCGGCCCATGAAGCCGCCGCGCCCACGCGTACCCACAACTACCAGCTCCGCCTCTTCGGACAGTTCCAGCAGCACCCCGGCGGCGTCCCCGGTTTCCACTGTGGCGTGGACCTCGACGCCGTAACCGTCAACCTTCTCCACAGCCTGCTCAAGCACGGCTTCCGCGCCCTCGCGGATCACCGCATCATCCAAGGTGGCGTAGCCGGCATCCATGCTCGAAGCGGCGAAAACGGGAACGGTATAGGCGGTGATGACATGCAGCGGGGTCCGGCGTTTCTGTGCCTCCTGGGCTGCCCACACCAGCGCACAGTGGCTCTGGTCCGAACCGTCCACACCAACCACGATTCCGCGGGGCGTTCCGCCGTGGCTGGCATTACCGGGTGTTGCGTTTGTCATTGCTCCCGCCTCCCTCGAAGGGGCAACTGCTCCGTTGCCATCTACTCTCAGCTTACTCCCAGAGAAGCCTCTTCTCAGGGAGGGCAAATTTGGATAGGCTTCGAGAAATCGCTGTCGAGCTCTCCCTCGGCCTGTGACCTGTGCCCGATGCGGATCCCGCCGCCGTGGCACTCTCCTACCCGTTCAAGGAGGCTGTACGGTGAGTGCTGTGTGCCCCGCAGACGTACCGATCGAGTCCACCACCACCGTCGTCATCGGTGCCGGCCTGCCCGGCCTCGCCGTGGCCAGTGAACTGAGCAGGCACGGCGTTGCCTCCATTGTGCTGGAGGGCATGGGCACCGCCGGCAAGCGCAGGAGTGTCATGACGGACTCGGTCTCGCTGACGGAACGCTCGGAATTGCTGCGGCTGCTCCGCGGCTATGCCAACAGCCACTGCCTGGACGTCCGCCCAAGCACCATGGCCAGCAAACTGAGCCGGGATCCGCAGCAGAAGTGGGTCATCCACACGGAGCAGGGCATCCTGCAGGCGGAGTCGGTGGTGCTCACGGACTGCCCGCAGAACCAGGTCCGCCGGTTCCTGCGCGGCCTTGGTCTCAGCCTCGGCAAGGACCTGCGGACATCGTTGAAGTCCCTGGGCCTCTACCTGGTGGGCGTGGCCGATCTGCTCACGCCCAGCACCAGGGAGATTGTCCGGCAGGCCAAACTGGTCGGCGACGCCATTGCCGGCGGCCGCATGCTTACCGCCTGAGCTACTCGCCGCCCTTGCCGAGACGGCGCTTCGCTGTCACCCCGATGACGACGCCAAGCACCACGAGCGCGGCGACCATGCCGAGGACGCTCCACGGTACCGTCTGGCCGGCTACCGTTACGCCCGCCGGCGCGTCAGCCGGATTTTCCTGCGTCTCGATAGGCTCCGGGGTTCCCGCACCGGCATCCGTGCCCGCGCCGGCACTGGCACTGGCACCTTCTGTGCCCGCTGCGCCGGATTCCACGGTGAAGGTGAAGTTCCCTTCGATCGGATGGGCGTCGGATGACACCACACGCCACACCACAGAGTATTCGCCCGCGGGCGCATCCGCCCTGATCGGCTGGCTGACTTCGGTGTCCGTGATCTGCACCTCGCCGTCGGCCCAGTTGGTTCCCGACGAATCCTGGATCTGCACTACGGAACCCAGCGCCACGGGGACGTTGCTGAAGGTCAGCGTCAGCTCCTCGGGCATGGTCTCCACCGTCGCACCGTCTTCCGGAGTGTGCGAGAGAAGTTCATCGTGGGCTTGCGCCCCGGCGGCGGGAAAGAGTACGAAGGCGGCGGCCACCAGCACAGCCGTGACTAACCTAACGGCTGCGGAGGCACTCAGGAGAAGCTTTTTCACTCCTCCAGCCTACGTCGAGGGTTAGGATTCATGGGAAACGCGCCATCCCAACACATCTGCGGAGGACCTCTCCATGCCCCGACAGGGAAATGTACAGACCAAACAGGGCTTCCTGGCCAAGGTAGACAACTATTTTGAGATCACCAAAAGAGGCTCCGACTTCTCGCGTGAAATCCGTGGTGGTCTGGCTACCTTTTTTGCCATGAGCTACATTGTGGTGCTCAATCCGCTGATTCTCAGCGGCGCAGACTCCAACGGAGATGAACTCGGTGGTGCGCGCGTGGCTGCCGTCACCGCCTTGGTGGCCGGTGTGCTGACCATCGTCATGGGAGCCTGGGCGAAGTATCCGTTTGCCCTCGCGACCGGCCTAGGTGTCAACGCGTTCATTGCGGTCACCGTGGCCAGCAACCCCGGCCTCACCTGGCCCGATGTCATGGGTCTGGTGGTGCTCTCCGGTGTCACCATGCTGATCCTGGTGCTGACCGGCTTCAGAACGGCCGTCTTCCGGGCTGTTCCGGCGAGCCTGAAAACAGCCATCGTGGTCGGCATCGGCATGTTCATCGCGCTGATCGGCCTGGTCAACGCCGGCTTCGTCCGCCGCGTGCCCGACGTTGCCGGCACGACCGTACCCGTGGGGCTGGGCTTCGACGGCAAGCTCATGGGCTGGCCCACTCTGGTCTTCATTTTCGGTCTGGTCCTCACCATGGCCCTGGTGGTGCGCAAGGTCAGAGGCGCCATCCTGATCGGCATCGTGGCCGCCACCGTCTTCGCCCTGATCGTGGAGGCCGTTGCCCATCCCGGTTCCCAGGGCGCCGGGGTACCCACCGGTTGGTCGCTTGTCACGCCGAGCCTGCCGGACTGGAGCGCCCCGGACCTGAGCTTGATCGGCCAGGTCAACGTCTTCGGCGCGTTCAGCGAACTCGGTGTCACGGCCGCCAGCCTCCTGGCCTTCGCCATCCTGCTCAGTATCTTCTTCGATGCGATGGGCACCATGGTGGGCCTGGCCAACGAGGCCGGCCTGACCGACAAGGAAGGCAACATCCCGCACGTGGACCGGGTGCTGCTGGTCGATGCGGCCGGCGCCATCGCCGGCGGTGGAGCCTCGGTTTCCTCCAACCAGATCTACGTTGAATCCGGCGCCGGGATCGGGGAAGGCGCCCGGACCGGGCTGGCCAGCATCGTCACCGGCCTGCTCTTCGTCGTGGCGATGTTCTTCACACCGCTGATCTATCTGGTGCCGTTCGAGGCGGTGGCTCCGGCGCTCGTCGTCGTTGGTTTCATGATGGTGTCGCAGGTGGGCCGGATCGACTGGTCGGACTGGGGCGTGGCACTGCCGGCCTTCCTGACCTTCACCCTGATGCCGTTCACCTACTCGATTGCCAACGGCCTGGGCGCCGGCTTCATCGCTTACGTCATCATCCGGGCCGTGCAGGGCCGCACCAAGGACGTGCATCCGCTCATGTGGGCGGTTGCCGCGGCATTCGTGATCTTCTTCGGGATCGGGCCGATCGAGCAGCTCCTGGGCATGGCCTGACGGATTAAAACCGAGATGCCGGGGCTGGGCCTAACTTGGGGGGATTAGGCTTCAGCTCCCGGCATCCGGCACCGGATCAGGTCCGGTTGAGCAGACAGGGTGCTCCAGCCACCATCCATAGTGTCGAAGCCGATTTTTGTCCCCGGTCTGCCTCCGAAGAGTTCACCGCAAGCGGCTCCCTCCCGGGCCTTTACGGTCTCCCATGACCGTTCGTTTCCTAATGTAATACAGAACCTGCTGACAAGTCACAACTATCGGTGAAACGATCCTAATTCTTTGCCGGGTCTTGCAGAACGGCAACGCCTCTGGAAAACTTTGCCACTTCCTCACGGCCCCAGAGCTGGGCCGGGACTGCGCCGCCCAGCAGGGCCCGCACGAGCTGCGGGTCGTCGCCGAACGGAATGTCGCTGCCGGCGATAATGACGTTGCCATAGCGCCGTCCTTTAAGCATAGGCGGGTCCGCGATGATCAGGGTATGTTCGAAGACGCTTGAGATGGTCGCGGCCTCAGCGCGGGCGCGCAGCAGCTGCGGCGTGTCCCCACAGTTGACCAGATAGATTCCGCCCGGTGCGAGCACCCGGCGGGCGGCCTGGGTGAACTCCAACGTGACCAGGCTGTCCGGGGTCTGGCTGCCGGCGAAGACGTCCCGGATGATCAGGTCCCGGCTGTTTTCGGACAGCGATTCGGTGACCTCCCGGGCTTCGCCGACACGGATGCGCACCAGCGGAGCCTTGGGGATATCGAACCACTGCCGAACCAGCTCGGCCAGTTTCGCATCGATTTCGACGACGACCTGCCGCGCGTCCGGGTAGCGCGACGCGAGGTAACGGGCCATCGAGCAGGCGCCGCCGCCAAGGTGGAGGGCGCGCAGGGAACCCGTTGCCGGCCAGTGCGACTCGATCAGCGCCGCCATCCAGCGCATGTACTCGAAGTCCAGCCGCTCGGGCTCGCCGATCACCACATGCGAGGACTGCACGCCGTTGATCTTTAGCAGCCAGGCGTCCGTTCCGTCGGCGTCCCGGACCAGTTCGGCCACGCCGGAGGAAATCTCGTACCGGCCTTCGGCGGGCCCGGCAGCAGCAGCGGCCGGCTCGGGATTCCGGCCGCGGTTGCGCCGTCCCATCAGCCGTTCCGGTCGGCGAAATCAGGCGCAGTCATACCGTTGATCGTAAGACGTCCGCCGCTCCTGCCGGAAACCGTCTACTTCACAACCGCGAAGGCGAAGCCGTCCCAGCCCTTGGAACCGATGGTCTGCAGCGCCGTGGCATCCAGCCGGTCATCGCTGCCCAGCAACGCCAACGCATCGCGCGTGCCACGGATGGCCGCCGCCTCCGCATCGTCCCCGCCCGCGCCGGCCTGGTCCGCATCCAGCACGCTGCCGCCACGGACCACGTTGTCCACCACGATCAGGCTGCCGGAGCGGGTCAGCTTCAGCGCCCAGTTGACGTAATTGGCGTTGTTTTCCTTGTCGGCGTCAATGAAGACCAGGTCAAAGGGGCCCGCGCCTTCAGCCTCGAGCTGCGGCAACGTGTCCAGCGCGGCGCCCACCCGGATGCTGACCTAGCCGCCGACGCCGGCCCGATCCAGATTCCCCCGCGCCACCTCGGCATGGCGCGCCTCGTACTCGCAGGTGACCACTTCGCCGTCGTCCGGCAAGCCGCGCGCCAACCACGTGGTGCTGTAGCCGCCCAGGGTGCCGATTTCCAGCACCTTCCGGGCCCCGGTCAACCGGGCCAACAGCATCAGCAGTTTTCCCTGCGGCGCGGCCACTTCGATGTGCGGCATTCCGGCGGCCGCGGTGGCGTCGCGGGCCGCGGCGAGCGCCTCGTCTTCGCCGACCAGCGTGGCGGTGAGGTACTCCTCCACCTCCACCCAGCGCTCTTCCGGCCCGGCGTTCATGCGCTGTCCTGTTCGGTGATGGCTGCTTCCAGCCGTTCCACCTTGCCGGTCAGTTCCCCGTAGTAGCCGGGCCGGATGTCCGCTTTCAGGACCAGCGAGACCCGCTCGCCGAACTGTCCGACGGCTTCCGTGGCCCGCTTGATAACGTCGAAGACCTCGTCCCACTCACCTTCGATGGTGGTGAACATGGCATCCGTCTTATTGGGCAGGCCCGATTCGCGGACGATTTTCACGGCGGCGGCAACGGCCCCGTGGACCGAAGCGTCGTGCGGTGCGGGCCCTGTGGCAGGCGCCCCGGATGGAGAAACTGAGAAGGCTACAAGCATGAGCCCAGTCTTACACAGCCACCTGCGGTGCAACAGGCTTTGCCGTGGCGGTAGTCCGTGGCGGCGGGCTTTGGCAGGATGGGGATGGACCACTCTTCCCGGGAGGCACGTTTTATGCTGATCCTCGTCATCAACTCCGGCTCCTCGTCGCTGAAGTACCAGGTGCGCGAGTTCCCTTCGGAGGACAGTGCCGTCCTGGCCGACGGCAGCATCGGGCAGATCGGCGACGGCGAAGTCCGCGACCACACCGACGCCCTTGAGGCCATGGCCAAGGAGCTGGACCGGCAGCTTGGCTCCCGCAAGATTGACGCAGTGGGCCACCGGGTGGTGCACGGCGGCGAGGACTATGACCGGCCCGTGCTGATTTCGCCCGAGGTGCTGGAGACGATCGAGCGCCTCAGCCCGCTGGCCCCGCTGCACAACACGGCAAACGCCGAAGGCATCCGGGCGATCGGCAGGAAGTGGCCGGACATTCCGCAGGTTGCCGTCTTCGACACTGCCTTCCACCGCACGTTGCCCGAACACGCCTGGCGCTATGCGCTGCCCGATGAGCTGTACCGCGAACACAGCATCCGGCGGTACGGCTTCCACGGCAGCAGCTTCGAGTACGTCACCGGGGAGGCGGCCAGGCTGCTCGGCATCCCGCTCGGTTCCTTCAACGCCGTGATTGCGCATGTGGGCAACGGCGCCTCGGCCACAGCCATCGCCGGCGGGCAAAGCGTGGACACCTCCATGGGGCTGACCCCGCTGGAGGGCCTGGTCATGGGCACCCGGCCGGGCGATCTGGACCCCGGGCTGGTGCTCTTCCTGCAGCAGACCGGCCGGACCCCGGACGACCTGCAGGACCTGTTCAACCATGAATCCGGCCTAAAGGCTCTGGCCGGGGAGAGCGACATGCGCAGGATCGTCGAAGCAGCAAACAACGACGACGCCAAGGCGGTCCTGGCGCTCGAGGTGGCGAGCTACCGACTGGCCAAGTACGTCGGCGCCTACCATGTTGCCTGCGGCGGCGCCCAGGCTCTGGTCTTCACGGCCGGCGTCGGTGAGCATTCCGCCGCGTTCCGCGCCCTCGCCGTCGACCGCCTCGGTGCACTGGGCATCACCCTGGACAGTGAGGCCAACGCGGCGGCCGACGATCCGCAGGAGGCGTGCGTTATCAGCGACGCCGGATCCGCCATTCCTGTCCTGGTGGTGCCCACGGACGAAGAAAAGGTTATCGCCGAGGCGGCCGCCGTCGTTATTCAGGGCAATTAGCCATGATTAGCCAGGGCCGTTCCGAATCAGCACGGTCCTGAATCAGCGCAGCGCATGCCTCGCGGGCTGCGCTCCCTGTCAGCCCTTGAGGTGCGCCCGCTCCTTGGTCGAGTTTTCGATATCCGACGCCGTGGCTTCGATCAGCTGATGCGCCAGGTCCGACAGGGCCCGTGCAGCGGCCAGCTCATCGCCGATCTTGGGGACGTCGGAGTCGATTGGATTGAGCCGGGCCAACCCGATGCCCCGGTGATCTCCTCCGCCGTCCGCCTTCAACTTGGCTTCGGCCCGCGTTTTCCCTTCGTACTCGTCGATGACGATCTCCACCGACCAGCGTTTTTCCTCCATGGTCACCGCCTCCTCTTAACACCCCCCACTTTCCGACGCCATGAGAACTGCGTCAAGGGTCTGCGGGCACAGAGTTTGCCGGTGCTGTCTAACCCCAGCCGGCGAGGCGGAGCAGGGCCGCCGCAGCGGCGCCGGCGATGACGACGACGAGGAACGGCGCGCGCAGCGCCAGGGCAACCGCGGCCGCCAGCAGTGCGCCCACGCGCGCATCGAAGGTCAGCTGCTGGCCGGAGGAGAAGGCGTTGACCACCGTCAGCGAGGCCAGCAGGCCGATGGTCAGCGTGGCGGCAACGCGGGACATCCGTTCGTTCTTCATCCATTTCGCCGGCACCAGATAGCCCACGAGCTTGGTGGCGTAGCTGACCACACACGCGACGAGAATCCAGAACCACAGGCTCATTCGGGCCTCCTTTGGTCCGGGCCGTTCTTGCCCCGGCCGCGGCTGGCCGTAGCGTCTTCTGGCAGCACCATGTGGTGGCAGTCGTGCTCGGAGTACGGCTCGTCGTAGGGTTCGATGTCCGGGGCCATGCCGGCGGGAACGCGGTTGTGCGCGAACCAGCCGATGACCCCGGCGACGCCTGCGGCCACCAGAATGGGCACGCCGCTGGGCAGGAAGGGGACGGCCAGCAGCGTGGCCAAACCGCAGACGACGGCGATCGCGGCCGGTTCCTTCCCCTTGAGCCGGGGCCACAGCAGTGCCAGGAACGCCGCCACGGCCGCCCCGTCCAGTCCCCACTGCTTCGGATCGCCCAAGGCGTTGCCGGCGAGCGCGCCCACGGCGGTGAAGAGGTTCCACAGGAGGAAGATGCCCACCCCGGCGGTCCAGAAGCCGCGGCGCTGCTCGCCCGGGTCGGTCTGCCCAGAGGCAGTGGCGGTGGATTCGTCGATGGTGACCTGGGCGGCCAGCAGTTTCCGCCAGTGCCGCGGCGACAGCAGGGCGTTCATCTGCATGCCGTAGATCCCGTTGCGGATGCCGAGCAGGGCCGAGGCACTCATGGCCGCAATGCCGGTGCCGCCGCCGCTGATGACGCCGATGAAGGCGAACTGCGAGCCGCCGCTGAAGAGCAGGAAACTCAGGGCCATGGTCTGCCAGAAATCCAGGCCTGACGCCACGGACAGGGCGCCGAACGAGATCCCGTAGAGCCCGGTGGCGATGGCGATGGAAAGCCCCACCTTCACCGCGGGGGACTGCAAAAACTTCACCCCACCAGACTAGTCCTCCACAGGCGCTACAGAGCCTCCTGCGCGTGGCCGTTGATGGCGTCAGCGGCCCGGATGAGGGCCAGGTGCGAGAAGGCCTGCGGATAGTTGCCCGCCATGCGCTTGTTCACCGGGTCATATTCTTCGGCCATCAGCCCGAGCTCGTTGGCGTAGCCCACCAGCTGGTCCATCAGCTCGCGGGCGTCTTCGATCCGGCCGGACCGGGCGTACTGCTCCACCAGCCAGAAGGAACAGGCCAGGAATGGGTGCTCGCCCGGCTCCAGGCCATCCATGCCGGCTTCCGTCCGGTAGCGCAGGATCAAGCCGAACTCATCAACGAGCTCCTGCTCGAGGCGCGCCACAGTACCCAGCATCAGGTCGTCGTCGTACTTTACGAAGCCCACCTGGGGGATCACCAGCAGGGAGGCGTCCACCTCGATGCTGCCGTAGGTCTGGACGAAGGAGTTGATCTCCCTGTTGAACCCCTGCTCCATAATCTCCTCACGGAGTTCGTCACGCAGCTCCGCCCAGTGCTCCGCCTCGCCGTCCAGCCCGTGGTCGCGCACGGCGCGCACGCCGCGGTCGAAGGCAGCCCACATCATTACGCGCGAGTGGGTGAAATACCTTTGCTTGCCGCGCATCTCCCAAATGCCGTGGTCCTTGTTGTCGAAGTGCTTCTCGATGTAGTGCAGCAGCGCCTTCTGCAGGGGCCAGGAGAAGTGGTCCTCCGTACCGCCCATATTGCGCAGTTTCTCGAGCACCACCATGACCTCGCCGATCACGTCCGCCTGGTACTGCCCGACGGCGCCGTTGCCGATCCGCACCGGCTTCGAGTTCGCGTAGCCGGGGAACTGGTCCAGCTCCCGCTCGAGCAGATGGCGCTCACCGGCCAGGCCGTACATGATCTGTAGGTCCTCCGGGTCGCCGGCGACGGCACGCAGCAGCCAGTTGCGCCATTCCAGCGCCTCTTTTTCATAGCCGTGAGTCATCATGGATTCCAGCGTCAGGGCGGCATCCCGCAGCCAGACGTACCGGTAGTCCCAGTTGCGTTCCCCGCCGAAATGCTCGGGCAGCGACGTCGTGGGAGCGGCCACGATCCCGCCGGTCGTCTCATGCGTCAGCGCGCGCAGGACCAGCAGCGAGCGCTTGACCATCTCGTGGTATTCGCCCTGCGGCGGGAAGCGCGAACACCAGTCCTGCCAGTACTTCAGGGTCTCCTCCAGCGCCTTGTCCACATCGATCATGGGCGGCACCTCGCGGTGCGATTGAAACCAGCACAGCTCGAAATCCACCGATTCGCCTGCCTTGACTTCGAACTGGCCCAGATGCCGGCGATTCCGGGGATGCGGGAGGTTGGATCCGTGCAGCACTACGGCATCCGGGCCGGCGATGCCGACAATGGACTCCTCGTCCGTGTCCGCATTCCTGACCCGGTTGACCCATGGCACCACAACGCCGTAGCCGAACCGCACCACAATCTCCTGGCTGATCGTCACGGTGCCGGAGATACCCTCCACCCGGCGGACCAGCGAAGCGCGGCGGTCTCCCACCGGCATGAATTCAGTGATGGTTGCTTCGCCGGTATCCGTCTTCCAATGCGTGCGGAGCACAAAGCTGGAGTCTATGTAACTGCGTTCGACGACGACGGGGGCCCCGGCGCGCTTCTTGCGTTCGGCTTCCGCTTGCTCGTCTGCCCCGGTGGGCTTGCCTGCCTCGGCATGGACGGATTCTTCCCGCAGGGCATGCTCTCCGCGCGGGTCTTTGGCTTGCCCGCGGACCTCGCCGCCGTAGTGCGCGGCCTCCGTGGTGGTGCCGCCTCCGGCCGGCTTCAGCTCCGGGTCCTGGTTCAGGTCCCGGTCATAGACCTGGCCAGCGACTTTTGCCGTGGCTGTGCCGCCAGCAGCGGCCTGGCCCTCAGTGGATCCGTCCCGGTCCCGGGCTTTCGCGTCGGCTCCGCTCGCGGCGGTATCGGGGGCGATCTCCTTGCCGGCGCCTCCGGTCACCTCGGCGTGCCCGGCACCTTGACCGGCCGTTTCCCCTGCCGGCCCCGTGCCCAACGGCACGCCGGTTTGCTCGTGGCTGCCATCCGGCGCCAGCAGCCAGCGGCCGTGTTCCGGCGTGCCCAGCAGTGCCCCGAAGGTGGAGTCTGAATCAAAGCGGGGGAAGCACAGCCAGTCCATGCTGCCGGCCCGGGAGACCAGCGCCCCCGTGTGCAGATCCGATATGAGCGCGTAGTCCTCAATTGGAGATGCCATTTCTCCACTCAACCACAGGCAGGAGCAGGGGTGCTACGGTCTGGTTCGCGCAGCTCAGGAACCGGCCGCCAACTGTTCCAGCTGTTGCCGCACCTGCACGGGCCGGTTGGTAGTGATTTCGTGGATCCCCAGCTCGTGGCAAAGCCTGACGTCGTCCGGATCATTGACGGTCCAGACCCTGAAGCGCAGACCCGCCGCGAGCCAGCGCTCGATCAGCGGACGGTGCGACCTGATGTAGTCAATGCCCGGCCCGGCCATCCCCACGGCCCGCTGTTCGATCAGCGCCTCGCCTTCGGACAGTGCCCTGCGCAACAGTGCCACCACGGCGCCCACCGTCAGGGAACCCATGAAGAGCGAACTCTTGATCTCTTCGGCCTCGATGTTGTCCAGCAGCTGGCACAGATGGTCCGTGGGCACATGGTCTTCCAGGTGTTTGACCGCGTCGGGGTGGAAGCTCATGAACGAGAGCTTGAGGTTGCCAAGCGTCGACGTCTCCGGGTCCCATCCCTCCGCCATCAGGTACTTCAGCAGTTCATCCTCGAGGGTCTGGCCGAACGGGCTGGGATGCTTGAGCTCGATCGCCAGGTCGAGCGGACGGCCGGCCTCGCGCATGAGGTCGATCAGCGCGTCCAGCGTGAGCAACTGGTCGGCCACCCCGCCGTACTCGGGTGGAATCGTCACGCCGCGCCAGGACGAGAAGTCCAGCCGCAGCAGCTCTTCCAGCGTATGGTCGGCAACGTGGCCGGTTCCGGTGGACGTGCGGTCCAGGTCAAAGTCGTGGAAGCAGATCAGTTTCAGGTCCGCCGTCAGGTGGATGTCGCACTCAAGCCCATCGGCGCCGTCGGCAATCGCCTGCAGGTAGGCGGCCCTTGTGTTTTCCGCGTACTGTTCGCTGGAACCGCGATGGGCGAAGATCTTGTGCTTCATGGTTTTCACCGTACGTGAATTTGCCGGCCGGAACCCGCTTTCACCACGACTGACTGGTTAACTTAGCTTGACCGGTCCCAGAACTTTTTTTGCCGCGGAGGCCAGATGAGCACACAGCTGATGTACGACGACGGCCGCAGCGTTATCGGGGATGCCGAACGCGCCGCCGGGCTCACGAAAATGAAACGCCTGGCCACCGGGATGCTGGTGCTCATGGCGGTGATTTTCATCGTGGCGTTCGCCCTGCAGGAGCAGTATCCCTGGCTGCAGTACGTCCGTGCCGCTGCCGAAGGCGGCATGGTGGGCGCACTCGCGGACTGGTTCGCGGTCACGGCGCTGTTCAAGCACCCGATGGGCCTGAAAATCCCGCATACGGCGATCATCCCGCGCAAGAAGGACCAGATCGGCGCCAGCCTGGGCTCCTTTGTGGAGGAGAACTTCCTCTCCGAGGAGGTGGTCAAAACCAAGATCGCCTCGCTGGGCGTCTCCGCGAAAACCGGCGCCTGGCTGGCGCGGCCCGAAAATGCGGACCGGGTGGCCCGGGAAGGTGCGACCGCCATCCGCGCCGCCATGCTGGTCCTCAACGACGAGGACGTCCAGGACGTCATCGAGTCGATGGCGCGGCGGCACCTGCTGGATCCGGAATGGGGCCCTCCGCTGGGCAAGCTGGCCAAACGGCTGCTCGACGACGGCCACCACCTCAAACTGGTGGACCTGCTGCTGGACCGCGCGGCGGACTGGGTGTTGGACAACCAGGAAACGGTGGCCCGGCTGGTGGCGGACCGCTCCCCCACCTGGGTTCCCTCCTTTGTGGACTCGCTGATGGGCGACAAAGTCCACCTCGAGCTGTACAAGTTCATTGCGGCCGTGCAGGCGGACCCGGAGCACCAGGTCCGGCAGCAGCTGGACGTCTACCTCCAGTCGCTGGCCCAGGATCTGCAGACCGATCCGGACATGATCGCCCGGGTGGAGAACCTCAAGAAGAACGCGCTGGGCGATCCGGAGGTACGCCAGCTGGCAGTCCGGACATGGGACACCCTCAAGCGCGCCCTGCTGGAGGCCGTCGAGGATCCGCAGAGCGAGCTCAGCCGCAAGTTCACCACAGCCGTCCGCGACTTCGGCAACCGGCTGGCCACGGACAAGGAACTCGCCGCCAAGGTGGACGGCTGGATCGAGGAGGCCGCTGGCTACCTGGTCCGGACCTACCGGACCCAGATCGCGTCCGTCATCACCGAAACGGTGGAGCGGTGGGATGCCGAGGAAACCTCCCGCAAGATCGAACTGCAGGTCGGCAGGGACCTGCAGTTCATCCGGATCAACGGCACGGTAGTCGGTTCCCTGGCCGGCCTGGTGATCTTCGCCATCGCCCACGCCATCTTCGGTTAGCTCCGCATTGGGCATGCGCTCCGGAACGGGCGCGGGCTGCGGAATGAGCCCAGGCTCCGGAGCGTCGCGGAGCACGCGCCCTTCGGGGAGCCCCAGCGGGCGCGGTTTCGCTACAATTCGGGGGATCCGCTGCGATTCGGGAATCTGCCGCCGATACGCGGACACGGCAGGTTCCCGATCCGAAGCGAAACCGGTAGAGAGGACTGGACGCCGGCGCCGGAGCGCGCGGCCTACTCAGACGTCGTCCGGCTCGGCTCCGCGGTGCTGCCCGGTCTGCGGGTCCGTCTCGGCCGGCAGGTCCGGCCCCGGTGACGCCGCCAGATCCTCGGGCCGAGGCGACTGGGAGGACTCAGGTCCGCCATGCGCCGTGGACAACGGCGTGGCACCCACCGCCGTCCGTGCAGCTGCGCCGCCGGACGCGCCTGCAGCGCCCGCGCCTGCAGCACCGGCAGCCAGCTCCCTGCGCCTGCCCGGCATCAGGTTCCTTCGCGGAATCAGGTGCTTGCGCTGGGCCAGCTCCTCCACCAGGGACATCGGCAGGGTCAGCGGCGGCTCGCCGAAGGCCTCGCGGGTGGACTCGATGACGCGGCGGCCCATCATGTGGTTGCCGGCACCGCCCACCACGGCCCCAATGCCGAACGGCACAGCACGGCCGAGCAGGGCCGTGCCCTGCTTGGCCAGGAACTTCTTCAGGAAGCGCCGTCGCATGCTGTCCATGATGGTGCCCATCATGCCCGCGGGCATGATGGTCCCGATGACGTTGCCCCATGCCTGGCCCGGCTTGTTCCGCCCATTGGTTTGGCCGGCAAGTTCGCGGATCAGGGCGCTGCCTTCCTCGCCCATCAGGATGGCCATGACCATGGTGCGGGACCGTTCCGGGTTGTCGGTGTGGATACCGTGCAGCTCGGCAATGGACTGGGCATAGAGCGCGGTCGCCTCCAGGAACCCTACGGTCGCAGCGGCGGAAAGCCCCAGGGCGGCGATAGTGCCCACGCCCGGGATCAGCGCGGATCCGCCAACGGCGGCACCGCCGCCGGTGATGGCGGAAAGGTAGTACTTCTCCAGCTTCGCGGACAGCTCGGCCGGCGAGGCCTCCGGGTACTTGCTCCGCAGCCGGTTCAGGTTGGCCAGGACCAGCGGGCGCTGGACGTCCAGGGCCTTCATGATTCCGTTGGCAACAGCCGGTTTGGGATTGCCCTTCTCGTCAAAAGCCGCACCGGCAGCCATCTTGACCGCCGGGTTGAATTTCCTGTTCTTCGCCACGAAGTCCTCCTTGAGGTAGCGGACATGGCCGTTCGCCTTAACACTAGATCACCGGCTCCGCAGCACGCCGGGAACCGGCAATTTTCCCCGGCGCGGCAACAACATCAGTATGCTGAGGAAAGTACCGCAGTATTCCTCTATCGACGCCCGTGGCCACCGGCAGGCTGGCGTCAGGAACAAGGAGTAGTTGGTTATGAGAATTGGATCTTCAATTGCCCTGATCGCCATCGGCGCCATCCTCGCGTTCGCGGTGGCCGACGTCGTCGACTTTATCGACCTGACCCTGGTCGGCTGGATCCTGATGGGCGTGGGTGCGCTGGGCCTGATCATCTCGGTAGTCATGGCCGGCACCAGCAGGCGCCGCGTGACCGAGAGCCGCCAGCTGCACGACCCGCACACCGGGGAGACCGTCCGCCGCGACGACACGCGGGACAACGGCCTCTAGCCCAGGTAGGTCTTCAGGAAAATCCCGACGTCGCGGATCTCGTCCGGCCCGATGTTGTGCCCCATCCCGGGATAGGTGCGCGCCGTGAGCCGGGTGTGGGCCTCCAGCCAGTCCGCCGCGTAGTCCACCGCATCCTGATGGATCACCACGTCGGCGGCGTCCCGTCCCCAGAAGAACGGCAGCGTGCCGTCCAGGTCGTCCGTCAGGGTCAGCAGTTCGTTCTCCAGCACAAAACCTGAAAGCCCGACGGCGGCACGAAAGGCCGTGGGCCGCAGCCGGATCAGCGTGGTCGCCATGGCCATGCCCTGCGAGAAGCCCAGCAGGCTGGCCCCGGTGAACTTGCCGGACGCAAGCACCGGGTCCAGCCAGGCGAAGACCTTGTTGGCCGAGCTGACGACGTCGGCGAAGTCCGAGGCGAGGAACGCGTCCAGCAGGAACCAGCCATAGTTGGCCCCGACGTCGAAATGGCCGCGCAGCGCCACCCCGGTCACGTTCGCCGGCAGCGCCTCGAACAGCGGCAGCACCCGCTCCTCGGAGGACCCGTAGCCGTGGATCATCACCAGCAGCTCGGTCCCGGCGCGCTCGTCCTCGGGGCGGGACCATACGGCAGTCGTCATGGACTACTTCTACCACCCGCCGGCCGAGGGCACTGCGCCTGCCGGACGATGGCACGTGCGTGCAGGCCGGCTCAGCGCGGCTTCTTGCTGCCCAGCGCGACCAATGAGAACACAATTCCCGCTCCGCTGATCCCGGTAGCGATGAACGACGACGCCGGATGCCCGCCGGTGAGTTCGGCTGCGGCGAGGGACAACGGCAGCCACAGCACCGCCCAGCCCAGCACGCCGAACAGCGGCGCATAGCGTTCTCCGCGAGCCGTCCAGCGGTAGGCGAAGACGCCCAAAACCAGGGACAGCAGGCCGCCCCCGATCATCACAACGGCACCGAACCCGCCCAGCCCGGGGCTCCCGGATGATCCCACGAGCAGCGCGGTCAGGGCGTCAACCCCGATCACCACCACGGCCAGGCCGGCCGCCAGGAGCAGCACGTTGCTGGCCTGGAGGAGCATCAACCTGCGCACATCCGCCCTCATGGCACCCACTGTATAAGGGCTAACCCAACGGCTCTCCGAACCCCCCGGGCGCCCGCTTTTCTGTTTTTATGTTGGTTTTCGTTGACAAGCAGAAACAAACACAGATAAAGTCATCAAAACAAAGATCGACGTGATGCCAATCACCTCCCCTCCCGGTCCGACTTCTCGAAGGAGAAAACATGTTTGCCGCCGAACGCCACCGCAAGATCGGTGAGCTTGTGGCCGCCAAAAACCGGGCCACCGTGGGCGAACTGGCCGACCGCTTCGACATCACCAAGGAAACCGTCCGGCGCGATCTTGCCACCCTCGAACAGCAGGGCGTGCTGCGCCGGGTCCACGGCGGCGCCGTCGCAGCCGGCCGCGCCAGCACCAGCGAACAGAGCCTGGGCAGCCGCCAGCTCCAGCGGCACGAGGAGAAGCAGCGGATTGTGCGCAAGGCACTCGAACTCATCCCCGCCGGCCCGGCCTCGCTGGTGATCGACGCCGGCACCACCACGGAGCAGCTGGCCGAGCTGCTGGCCTCCGAATCCAACGGCCGGCACGAAGACCTGCTGGTCATCACGCACGCGGTCCCCATCGCCTTCCGGATCTCCACCGGCTCGAAGCTGCAGCTGGAAATGATCGGCGGGCGGGTCCGCGGCCTGACCAGCGCCGGCATCGGCGCACGCACGCTGGAACAGTTCGCCGCCCTACGCCCAGACATCGCGTTCATCGGAGCCAACGGTATCGACGCCGGCTTCGGACTGAGCACCCCGGACGCGCTGGAAGCCGCCGTGAAAACGGCAATAGTCCGCTGTGCCCGCCGCGTTGTCGCGCTGGTGGATTCGTCCAAACTCGAGGAGGAAACCTTGGTCCGCTTCGCCGGCCTTGAAGAGATCGACACCCTGATTACCGACACCGCACCGCCGGCCGCGCTGGCCGAGGCGCTGGAGGCCGCGGATGTCGAGGTGGTGGTGGCATGATCATCACCCTCACGGCCAACCCCAGCCTGGACCGCACGGTAGAGCTGCCCGGCTCCCTGATCCGCGGCGGCGTGCAGCGCGCGGTGGCCGCCTCGCAGCAGGCGGCCGGCAAGGGCGTCAATGTGTCCCGCGCCCTGGCCGCTTCCGGCGTCGCCAATCTGGCCATCCTCCCCGGCGACCCCGAGGATCCCGTGATCACCGGGTTGCGGCAGGACGGCCTCGCCTACGTGGGGCTGCCCATCGGCCAGGCCCTGCGCAGCAACATCACGCTGACCGAGCCGGACGGCACCACCACCAAGATCAACGAACCCGGCCCGCACCTGGACAGGAGCCGGCAGGAAGAGCTCGCGGCGGCTGTGCTGGCAAAGTGCGACGGCGCCGCCTGGCTCGTGCTCGCCGGTTCCCTGCCGCCGGGCGTACCAGCCGATTTCTACGCCCGGCTCACCGTCCGCGTCCGCGAAGAACTCGGCTCGGCCGCGCCGCGGATCGCGGTGGATTCGTCCGGCGAACCGCTGCGCCAGGCCTTCGCCGCCGGCCCGGCCGCCGTGCCGGATCTGGTCAAGCCCAACGCGGAGGAGCTGGCCGAACTGGCCGGCGTCCACAGCGAGGCTGCGCTGGAGGCAGACCCGGAACTCACCGCACAGACCGCCGCGCTCCTGCTGGACAAGGGCGCCGAGGCGGTGCTCGCCACGTTGGGTTCCAAGGGCGCCGTCCTCGTCACCCGGGAGGGCGCCTGGTACGCCACGCATCCGCCGGTCAGCGCGCGCAGCACCGTGGGCGCCGGGGATTCCTCCCTGGCCGGCTACCTGCTGGCGCACAGTTCGGGCGCGGCCGCCGCGGACTGCCTCCGCCAGGCGGTAGCCCACGGTGCCGCTGCGGCAGCACTGCCCGGCACCACCCTGCCCGCCCTTTCGCAGACGACGCCGGACGCCGTCGTCGTTAGTTCGCTTTCCGTTCCCGCACCGTGACTTCACACCTTCCCGCAAGCCCAATTTCCCGTCAGTTCCACGCCCACAAGGAAGACGCCATGTCCCACCTCATCACCGAAGAACTTGTCACCCTGGATAAGAATCTCGGCGCCACCAGCCAGGATGTGATCCGGCAATTGACCCAAGTGGTGCTCGCCAGCGGGCGCGCCAGCGGATTCGACGGCCTCTATGCCGACGCCGTCGCCCGCGAGCAGAAGACCGCCACCGGCGTGCCCGGCGGCATCGCCATCCCGCACTGCCGCTCCTCCGCGGTGCTCGAACCCACGCTCGCGATGGCGCGGCTGGCTCCCGCCGTGGACTTCGGCGCGAAGGACGGCCCGGCCGACCTGGTCTTTTTCATCGCCGCGCCCGAGGGAGCCGACAAGGAACACCTGAAGCTGCTCTCCAAGCTCGCCCGCTCCCTGATCAAGAAGGACTTCACCGCCAGCCTGCGGGCCGCGGAGTCGCCCGCGGACATCGTGGCGCTGGTCAACGGCGCGCTCTTCCCGGACGAAACCGCCCCTGCTGCCGCGGGCGCTCCGGCCGGGGCAGGCACTGCTCCTGCCACCGCTGCGGGTTCTGCTGCAGGTGCCTCCGGAGTGGCCGCCGGCACCGCCACCGTGACCGAGCAGCACGGCCGGCACGCCGCTGCTGCCGCGGCCGATCCCAACCGCCCCAAGTCCCTGGTTGCCGTGACGGCCTGCCCCACCGGCATCGCCCACACCTACATGGCGGCCGATTCCCTGGTCGCCGCGGGCAAGGAAGCCGGCATCGAGGTGCAGGTCGAGACCCAGGGCTCGGCCGGCGCGACCCCGCTGGATCCTGCCGTCATCGACAAGGCCGACGCCGTGATTTTCGCCGTCGACGTCGACGTGCGCGAGAAGGAGCGCTTCGCGGGCAAGCCGGTCATCCAGTCCCCAGTCAAGCGGGCCATCGACGAACCCGACGTGATGCTGCGCGAGGCACTCGCTGCCGCGGACGACCCGAACGCCCGGCGCGTCAGCGGCACCGCCGACGTGGCCTCGCACCAGACCGGCCAGGCGGGCGAAAGCATCGGCGCCAAGCTCAAGCGCGCCCTGCTGACCGGCGTCAGCTACATGATCCCGTTTGTCGCCGGCGGCGGCCTGCTGATAGCGCTGGGCTTCCTGCTCGGCGGCTACGCGATCACCGATGTGGCGGACACCGTGGTGCTGGAGAACAACTTCGGCAACCTGCCCGACGGCGGACTGCTCACCTACCTGGGCGCCGTCGCCTTCAAGATCGGCGCGCTCTCCATGGCGTTCCTGGTCCCCGCGCTGGCCGGCTACATTGCCTACGCCATTGCGGACCGGCCGGGCATCGCTCCGGGCTTCACCGCCGGCGCGGTTGCCGGCTTCATGGGCGCCGGCTTCCTGGGCGGCCTGGTCGGCGGCCTGCTGGCCGGGTGGATCGCGCACCTGATCGGGCAATGGTCCGTCCCCCGCTGGCTGCGCGGCCTGATGCCGGTGGTGATCATCCCGCTGCTGGCCTCCATTGTGGCCTCGGGCCTGATGTTCCTGGTGCTCGGTGGCCCGATCGCCGGTCTCACCACCGCGCTGAACGGCTGGCTCTCCGGCCTGACCGGTGTTTCCGCGGCGGCCCTGGGCATCATCCTGGGCCTGATGATGTGCTTCGACCTCGGCGGACCGGTCAACAAGGTGGCCTACGCCTTCGCCGTCGCCGGTCTCGGTGCTGGCAGCGCCGACAACCAGGCCCCGTGGATGATCATGGCCACCGTGATGGCGGCCGGCATGGTGCCGCCGCTGGCGATGGCCCTGGCCACGGTGCTGGACCGCAAGCGCTTCTCGCTGGCCGAACGTGAAAACGGCAAGGCCGCCTGGCTGCTGGGCGCGGCATTCATCTCCGAGGGCGCCATTCCGTTCGCCGCGGCCGATCCGCTGCGTGTCATCCCCGCCAGCATGCTCGGCGGCGCGGTGACCGGCGCCCTGACCATGGCCACCGGTGTGACCTCGCAGGCGCCGCACGGAGGCATCTTCGTCTTCTTTGCGATGGGCAATGTGGTTATGTTTGTGGTAGCCGTGGTGGTGGGAGCTATCGTCTCGGCCCTGGCCGTCCTGGCCCTGAAACGCTACGCAACGAAGAAGACCGCTCCGGCGGAAACTGTCGCGGCCTAGGCCGCAACAGCCTACGCTGACAGACAAGCCATCGAGTAGTTGAGCAAGGGGTACGCAATGACCAGCATTACCGGAGTAGGCGTCAGCCCGGGCCGCGTGATCGGGCCGGTACTGCAGATGCCGCCGGCCGTGGCCGAGCCTGCACCCGGTGCGGGCCTGCCGGCCGGCGCCACCGCCGAAGCAGAGGCGGACCGGCTGCGTGCCGCGGCGAAGACGGTCCAGGCTGCGCTGAAGGACCGGGCCGCCGGGGCACGCAAGGAGGCGGCCGAGGTCCTCCAGGCCACCGCGCTGATGGCCGCGGATCCGATGCTGCTCAAGTCCGCGGTCAAGCTGCTGGAGGCCGGCCGCGGCACCGAACGCGCCATCTGGGAGGCCGCGGAGCAGGTCGCCGAACAGCTCAAGTCCCTCGGCGGCTACATGGCCGAACGCGCCACCGACGTGCTCGATGTCCGCGCCCGCATCGTGGCCGAGCTGCGCGGCGTACCGGCCCCGGGCATCCCCGCCTCGGAGGTGCCGTTCGTGCTGGCCGCGGAGGACCTGGCACCGGCGGACACCGCCACGCTGGACCCGGCGATGGTGCTGGCGCTGGTCACCTCCGGCGGCGGACCGCAGTCCCACACCGCCATCATCGCCCGCTCGCTCGGGCTGCCCGCCGTCGTCGCCGCCATCGGCGCCACGGAACTGGCGCCGGGAACGGAAGTCTTCGTGGACGGCGCCGCGGGCACTGTCACACCGTCCCCCGGGGAGACGGAGCGCAGCCTCGCTGCAGCCTATGCCTCCCGCGAGCCGTTGCAGCCTTTCGACGGCACGGGTACGACGGCGGATGGCCACCTGGTCCCGCTGCTCTCCAACGTGGGTGGCGGCCACGATGCGCTCAAGGCCGCAGGGTTAGGGGCCGAGGGCGTGGGCCTGCTGCGCACCGAATTCTGCTTCCTCAACCGCGATTCCGAACCCACCATCGACGAACAGGTGGCCGCCTACAAGGCCGTCTTCGACGCCTTCCCGGCCAAGAAGGTGGTGGTCCGGACGCTGGATGCCGGTGCCGACAAGCCGCTGCCGTTCCTGACCGACAGCACCGAGCCCAACCCCGCGCTCGGCGTGCGCGGCTACCGCACGGACCTGGCCACGCCCGGCGTGCTGGAGCGCCAGTTGCAGGCCATCGCCACGGCAGCCGCCCAGAGCGAAGCCGAGGTCTGGGTGATGGCGCCAATGATCGCCACCGCCGAGGAGGCCGGCCGGTTCGCCGAACTGTGCCAAGCCGCGGGGCTGGAGACGCCGGGCGTCATGGTGGAGGTTCCCTCCGCCGCGGTGACAGCCGGCTCGGTCCTCAAGCGCGTGGACTTCGCCTCCATCGGCACCAACGACCTGACCCAGTACACCATGGCGGCGGACCGGCAGCTCGGCCCGCTGGCGGCGCTGAACGACCCCTGGCAGCCCGCCGTCCTGCACCTGGTCAAGGCCACTGTGGACGGCGCGGCAAGCCGGCAGGAAGCACCCAAACCGGTGGGAGTCTGCGGCGAGGCAGCCGCGGACCCGGCCCTCGCCGTCGTCCTTGTTGGCCTGGGCATCAACTCGCTGTCCATGAGCGCCCGCTCGCTGGCCGCCGTGGCCGCGGTGCTCAAATCCGTTCCGCTGGAGCGGGCCCAGCAGCTGGCCGCGCTGGCGCTGGGATCCGACACCGCTGCCGAAGCCCGCGCCGCCGTGCGCGCCGAACTGCCCCTGCTCGAAACCCTCGGACTCTAAGCACGTCCCGTCACAAAGGAGAAATCATGCCCGAACGTATCGCAACCGTCGCCAGCCGCGTTGGCCTGCACGCCCGCCCCGCCGCCATTTTCGCCGAGGCCGCCGGCGACCAGCCGGTGGAAGTCACCATCGCGCTGGAAGGCGCCCCCGCCGATGAGGCCATGGACGCCTCCAGCATCCTGTCCCTGATGAGTTTGGGCGCCGAGCACGGCTCCAAGGTAGTGCTGCGGGCCGAGGGCGACGGCGCCGATGCGGCCCTCGACACCCTGGTGCAGGTGCTCGAAACAGACCACGACGCCGAATAGCAGCTACCGCTGGCAGCGTCGCCGCGGCCGGTCCCACCGGTTCCGGCAACGGCACAGGCTCCGGTCCAGTCCTGCGACTGAACCGGAGCCTGCGGTGTTAGCGGCCAGTGGCGGGACCCGCTGCTACCAGCGGACCTTCTTCTCCGCCGGCCCGCGCCTGTTGCTGGCATGCGTGGGCTTGTGGCTGTTGCCGATGCTGTGCCAGCCCGGCAGGTCACCCGGGCTCTTGGCGCCCTTGGCGTCCGCGAGCCGCTTCTGCTGCTCTTTGCTCAATTTCTCGGCGGCAGCGGGGGCAAGATGGACGTTGAGTTCGGCCTTGGCCGAGTCAGGGTTGTTGTCGATGGTGGTCATGGTTCCTCCGTTTGAGCGATGTATGCCTGAGATGTATGCCTGAGAGGGTGCGCCAGAAGCCGGAACAGAGCCCGGCAAAACGGGTCTTTTCATCAAGAGGTACGGGAAAAGAACTCGGAGGCACAGCCTCAACAAGCAGGATTTTCTATTGGGCAGCTTTGGAGCCGGCCGGTACAGCGGAGACCGTCTCTACTCGAAAATCAGTGTTCCCATGCGTGCAAGCCTAACAGCGCGGCCTAAGTTCGGGTAGATTTTTCCCCAACAGATTTAGGGGGACGCCATGACGCAGTTCGATGACCGGTATGACCCGATCTACCAGCGCGGGCACCGGGTCCCGGCCGACGGCAGGCCGCAGGACCTTTCTGCGGAACCCGCAGGCCGGATAGCGGGTAACGGTTCCAGGGCGGCCAACGAGCGCAGTGAGGCCGGATTCGCGGCCGCAGCGGCGCCCCGTCCCGCCCCGGCGGCCCATCCCGCTTCCACCGACCTGACCGGCGCGGCGGGCATGTCCGAGGTCGTCCCGCCCGAGCTGGCCGGGCGGTCAGAGGAGCAGGATGCCGCTCCGGCCCCGCGGTCGAAGTTCAATCCGTTCCTGCTGGCCCTCTGGCTGCTGGGAGCGGGCGCCATTGCCCTGGGATTCTGGGCCGCGCTAGGACCGGTAATGACCATGAACGATCCGTTCGGCGTCAACTCGGGCTTTGGCCCGCCAGAGTGGATATACCTCCTCAGCATGCTCTCGCCGGGGCTCATTGGCGGCGGGCTGACGGCCCTCGTCGCCGCACTCCTCCTGCACAGCCTGGCCTGGCAGCGCCGCAGGGGTTAGGGCACCCGCCTGGCTGCCCGGTTCAAGCTGGACCTTTCGGAAGCTTCAGGTCCACCCAGACTAGCCGGTGGTCGCTGGTCGGAAACGGGAATTCCCCGGTCAGGTCCGCCCCCGGCTCGCCCGGCTCGGGCCAGAAGACCCCGGCGCCGCAGACGTTCAGGTTCTTGGAGGGCAGCACGTAGTCGACCCGGAGGTTTCCGGGCGCCGGGTGGTCCTGGAAGTCGGCCGTGTCCAGCCGCGGGTCACCCAGATGGCTGATGTTGCTGGCGCCCTGGCGCCTGGCGGCCTCCACCGCTCCCCGCGAAGCCGGCTCCGGATCCTGGACCCGCGGGTGCTTCAGCAGCTGGGCGATCGACCCCGGCCAGGAGCCGCCGTCCCGCGGGTCCGAGTTCAGGTCGCCCAGGATGACGAACCGTTCCCCGGGCTTCAGGCCGCCGCGCTGCCCGGCGTCGTCGTAAATATAGTCGGCCTGCTGGCCGCCGGAGACGTAGTCCGTCCAGAAGCGGATCTCGTCATTGTTCCGCCGCCCGTTGCGGTCTTCGTCCCCGTCGAAGGACGGCGGCGTCGGATGGCTGGCGAGCACGTGGACCGTCTCGCCGTCCACCCGCACCGGCACATCCCAGTGGGACTTGCTGGAAAGCCGGAGCGCTTCCTGCGCCTCGGCGGAGTAGTAGTCCGCGGGCATCAGGTTCCCCGGCATGTCCCGCCAGCGGAAGGTCCGGAAGGTGCGGATGCCCGGCGTTTCGATCGGGAATTTGGACAGCAGCACCATGCCGTACTGTCCCTCGAATTCGCCGAAGCCGAACGCATCATCGGCGGTGCCCAGATCGCCGTCGTTATTCAGATCAAGCCCCGAGTCGACGCCGGTGTTGGACGGGGCGGTGTAGGCGTACGGGTAGCTCACGGGCGCCTGGCCATGATGGCCAACCTCCAGATAGTTCGCCCGGAACAGGTCCACCGCCGTATGGTCCTGGTCGTAGTCGAACTCATTGAGCAGCAGGATGTCCGGATTGTTCCGCTGGATCACCTCGGCAATGTTCCGCGCCTGCGCATTGCCCGGCGTCGCCAGATCCGCCGCCAGCTTGCCCTTGGCCGCCCGGTTGAGGCTGGCGTTGTAGGTGGCGATCCTGACAGTGTCCTGCGGCATCTTTCCAGTATGCGGTTCGCCTGCCGTAAGAACGGCAGGCGAACGCTTGTGTCAGGTATGGGTCTTGTGGCGGCCGTGGCGCGGGCTTTCCGGGTTCATCAGCGAGTGCCGGCGGCTGTAGAAGAAGTAGATGGCCAGGCCGATTACCAGCCAGATGCCGAACCTCATCCAGGTCTCCCAGTGCAGCTGCAGCATCAGGAAGCCGGAGGCGAGCACGCCGAACGCGGGCACCACCGGCATCCACGGCAGCCTGAACGTGCGGTGCACGTCGGGCCGGGTGCGGCGCAGCACGATCACGGCCACGCAGACCACCACGAAGGCGGCGAGAATGCCGATGTTGGTCAGGTCCGCCACGGCGCGGATGGGGAACACGCCGGCCAGCAGTGCCGAGGCGATGCCGGCGATCCAGGTGACCCGCTGCGGGGTTCCGTGCTTGTCCGTTGCCGCGAACCACGTGGGCAGCAGGCCGTCGCGGCTCATCGAGAACCACACGCGCGTGACGCCAAGCAGGAAGGTCAGCATCACGGTCAGGATGGAAATCACCGCGAACGCCGAGATGATGGTGGCGATAACCGGCAGGCCGACGTTCTGGAAGGCGGACGCGAAGCCGGCGGTTGGGCTGATGTCGGTATAGTTCTGCATGCCCGTCAGCACCAGCGTCGCCAGCACGTAAAGCGTCATGGCGATCACCAGCGAGAGCAGGATGGCCTTGGGCATGTGTTTCTTGCCGTCCGTCGCCTCCTCCGCGGCCGTGCTCATGGCGTCGTAACCGAAGACCGCGAAGAACACCGTGGCCGCACCGGCGAACACCGCGCCGAAGCCCGAGGGCATGAACGGCGTGTAGTTGTCGACGTCGACAAAGAAGAATCCCAGCCCGATGATGAACAGGATGAGCAGGACCTTCAGTCCCACTGCAACGAGCTCGAACCGGCCGAAAGTCTTGGTGCCACGGCTCAGGATCCAGGTGATGAACAGGCAGACCACGATGGCCGGCAGATTGATTACGCCGCCCTCGATCGTGTCCGCGGTGCCCTGCATCCAGATGGGAACGTCGACGCCGATTCCGGACATGAACTCGGAGAAGTATCCCGAGATCCCGATGGCGACCACCGCCACGATAGCTGTGTATTCCAGCAGCAAATCCCAGCCGATGAACCAGCCGATGATTTCGCCGAGGGCAACGTAGCCGTAGGTGTAGGCGGAGCCGGCGCGCGGAATCATGCCGGCGAACTCGGCGTAGGACAGGGCCGCGGCGGCGCTGGCCAGGCCGGCGATCAGGAACGCGATCATGACCGCCGGGCCGACCGCGTCCGCGTCTTCGCCGCCGTTGGCCACCAATCCGGCCAGGGTGAAAATTCCGATACCAATGATGCCGCCGACGCCGATGGCGGTCAGCTGCCACAGACCCAGGCTCTTGAACAGCCCGCTGTCGATGTTTTCGTCTTCAACCAGGTCGATCGGCTTACGCCGGAGGACTGACCGGCTACTATCTGGGTTGCTCATGGCACACCTTGGGTCGCAGGCGGATCGTGCCCGAGGCTTCCCCCCAGTGCCCACAGACAGCTCTAATGTGAACTGATCCTAGTCCTCCACAAGCCGCAGGACTAGTCTCCTGCCCGTTCGGATCCGCTCCCTCCGCCGAAATGCCCAAAGACGGCCGCGGCTGACTTCAGTCATGCCGCAGCGGGCCGGCGCCGCCAGTTCAGGGAAGCGGCACCCCAAATCGTCAGGAAGACCGCGACCAGCAGCAGTCCGGCATGCCCGAGATCCATGCTGCCCAATAATGTGGTCAGTGGATCCTGCAGTCCGACGACCTCACGCAGGATACCGGCGACGGTAATGACGGCGACGAACAAGGCGGACAGCGCTGACAGCCCGGTGACCACCATGTTGAAGCCAATCCGCCGCGCCGGATCCTGCACTGCGGTCCGGTACATCTTCATCATGGCCAGGCCGTTGACCGTATCGCAGAGCGTCATCGCCGCTGTGAAGCCCAGCGGCAGCGCCATCAGCGCCAGCGGCGAGATGCCTGCGAGCGCCGCGGAGGCGGTCAGCAGCAGGAAGGCAATCGTCGTCGCTGTGTCGAAGCCCAGGCCGAAGAGGAAACCCAGAACGTAGATGTCGCGGGGGCGTTTCACCCGGGAGAGCGGCTTGTCCAGCAACCGTGCGACGAGGCCCTGCGGCTGCAGGTCCTGTCCGGAGACGGGGTCACCGGCCCGCGCCCGCCGGTACAGCTGCACGGTGCGCCGGAAGGCGGTGCCGTTGAAGATACCGATGGCCAGCAGGAACAGGGCTGAGACACCCGCCCCGATCAGCCCCAGCATCGTGTTCGCCGTGGAACCTTCCTCCAGCGCGGCCGCCATCACGCTGGCGCCGCTGACCACCAGGATGCCCGCCAGCAGCACAACGCTGCTGTGGCCGAAACTGAACGCGAAACCGACGCTGACCGGCGCTCTGCCCTGAGCTGCGAACTTCCGGCTGGAATTGTCGATGGCGGCGATATGGTCCCAGTCGTAGCTGTGCTTGATGCCGGCCAGGTAGGCGGTGAGCAACAAACCCAGGGCCAGTGGGTGGGCATCCGCCAGCAGCGAGTAGGCCAGCAGCCCGGCGGTCGCCAGGTGCAGAGCCCCGACGGCAGCAAAGGTCGCTCCGATCCGGAGGGCCTGCGGCAGCTTCTCCCGCTCCAGGTAATGTGAACCGGCCATTGCCGTCAAGCGGACGTTCATCGTCTCTCCTTTCCGGCCATGTCAGAGGGCCGGGCGTAAGTGGGGGCGCGGTCAGGCGCCAGGGTCAGCAGTTTTTCAGTGTCAGTATTTGCGCAGGTCAAGCCCTGTCTGGCCGAACCAGCGGCCGCGCAGCAGATCGACGGCGGCCAGCAGCAGGGCGTTCAGCGTGTCGGTGGAGCCCGAAAGCGCCCGCAGCACCAGGCCGGGTCCGTCCAGAAGGGAGATGCCCAGCTGTCCCTCGGGGTCCAGCGGGCCGAGCACCTCGTAAAGTTCGTCGACGAGGGCAGCGTTGACCCGCCGGTCCACCACCATCAGCGAACCGAGGTGAGTGTAATCCTCCAGGAACACCATGCCCGTCACCGGGGAGCCGGCCTGCGCCGGTCGGATGAGCAGGTTGTCCAGCGCCAGCAACTCGCCGTCTACGTAGACGTCGCTGCGGAGCCGCACCTCGTCGTACCGGAACAGGGTGCCGTCCGGGGACCAGCCGGGCGTGACGATCTCGGCCATCACCAGGGAGGCCTGGGCGTCGAGTTCCACCACGGTGTGCTGACGGTAGGACGCCTCCCGGTAGGCGATCAGCTGGTCCGGGAGGTACTCCAGGCTGGCGCCCGGCCCCAACCGGATGCGGGTCTGCTGGAAGGCGTGGCTGCCAGGCGTGCGGTAGACCTTCGTTGCCGACTGGGTGGTCAGCAGCAGCCGGGCGCCGGCAGCGACGTCGACGTCGAGTTCATAGACATCCCCGCCCAGATAGCCGCCGCCGGGATTGACGACGACATAGCAGACCTGCCCGGACTCATCCAGATAGTGCGGCCGGATCACGCGAAGGGCCCCTTGATGGAACTGGCTGGTCGCAATTCCGCGACCGCCGCGCAGTCCGATTTCGAGCCGCAGTTCGCCGGTCGGTCTGGCGGAGGCTGCAGCCAGGGACCCGGCGGTATGCAGTTCAGCCTCGGTGCTCATCGGATCAGATCGAGCATCAGGACATCGTGCTTCAGCCAGCCGATGACCTGATCCAGGCCCTCGTCCGTCTTCAGGTTCGTGAAGCAGAAGGGCCGTTCGCCGCGGAATTCCTTCGAGTCCGCTGCCATGACGGACAGATCGGCACCAACGTGCGGGGCGAGATCGGTCTTGTTGATGATGAACAGGTCGGATTTGATCATGCCCTGCCCGGCCTTGCGCGGGATCTTCTCGCCCTGGGCCACGTCGATGATGTAGATGGAGAAATCCACCAGCTCCGGGCTGAACGTGGCGGAGAGGTTGTCGCCCCCGCTCTCGATGAAGACCACCTGCAGGTCCGGATGGCGCTGTTTGAGTTCTTCCACGGCGGCGGAATTCATCGAGGTGTCCTCGCGGATGGCCGTGTGCGGGCAACCGCCGGTTTCGATCCCGACGATCCTGTCCAGCGGCAGGATGCCGTTGGCCGCGAGGATCTTCGCGTCTTCAATGGTGTAGATATCGTTGGTGATGGCCGCCATCGATATCTCAGTGCTGAGGTGCCGGGTGAGGCGCTCCACCAGCTGCGTTTTGCCGGCGCCTACGGGGCCGCCGATACCGATCTTGATGGGTTCCATAATGATCTCCTTGCGTTCTGCGTCCCGGCCGCCCGTGGTGTACCAGGCTCCGGGATCGGATGGATGTCAGTTGAGGGATGTCCGGGTCAGGACATGAACATGCGTGCACGTTGACGCTCGTGCCGCATCTGCGCGATTTCCAGCCCCGGCGCCGCGGCGCCGAAGTCCTCCGTGTCCAGGTGCGGAATCCGCGCGACGGCCGCCAGCACGTCGCCGTGCGCCCGGCGCAGCACCCGCTGCCCTGCGTTCTGGCCGATCGGGATGGCGCGGATGGCGTTCTGGGTCAGCGAGGTGACGGTGGAAAACAGGTAGGTAGCCAGCAGTTCCGGCAGCGGGGCGCCGAGGTTGCGTCCGGCCAGCGCGAAAGCCACGGCCGGGTGACCGCTGCACACTCCCTGGCCGACGTCCTCGCGGTACTCGTCAAGGGCCTGGCTGCCGAATGTTTCGGCCGCGATCTGCAGCATCCGTGCGCCCATTTTGATGCCGGCCAGTCGGATCTGCCGGGGCAGCGCCTGTGCCGCGAGCATACGGTCCACTCGCCGGATATCCGTTCGCGAGCCGGCCTCCATCACCAGCCGGATGGCCATTCCGTCGCTGTAGGTCAGCTGGATGTGGATGAACTGCCCCAGCCATTGGCCGAAGCTCGCTTCATCATGGACCAGTCCCCGGTCCAGATAGCTTTCCAACCCGAATGAATGGCTGAAGGCGCCGGTAGGCAGTGCGGAATCCGAGAGCTGGAGCAACGGCAGCAAGAACGACGGCGGACGCCCGGCTAAGGCATCTGCCTCCCCTGCCGCTGTGGCCGGGACGGCGGAGCCGGCGGTCGTGTTAGTCATTCCGCCGCCGCTTCAGTGGGTGTGTTCGGCATGCCGGAAAGGCACCGGCATCACGCGTTCCTGGCGGGTGTAGGGAACCTGCGCATGCCGGAGGAAGTCTTCGATGGTGTGGTCGTACTGCACCACCATGACCTCGGCCCGGTAGTCGCTTTCGGCGTCGAAGAACTGGGCCTGCATATGCCGGTTGCCCAGGTTGTGCGCCACCGTTCCCATCTCCTGGATGCTCCGTGGCGCGATGACCAGCACGTCGGTGGGAAGCACGGAGATGACAATGACGTTCTGCTCATCCCGGTGCAGGATGTCCCCGTCGCGCAGGTCACCGGGCGTGCTGAGCCGGATGCCGACGTCCCTGCCGTGGTCAGTGCTGACACGCTGGATGCGTTTTACCAGCTCGCTGCTGGGCAGGACTACTTTTTCTTCGTGCAGGCCGGCCAGTTCGGCGGCCAGAAGTTCGTGTTTGTTACCGATGACGCGGTCAACAATCATGGATGCGTCCTTTCAAATCGATTCAAGTTTGTCGAGGATCGGTACTTCCTAGAAGAGGAAATAGCGCTGCGCCATCGGCAGTACATCCGAGGGCTCGCAGGTCGCTTCCACGCCGTCCACCGTGACGGTGTAGGTTTCGGGGTCCACCTGGATGTCCGGCGTTTCACCGTTGTGCTTCAGATCCGCCTTGGTCAGGTCGCGAATGCCACTCACCGGCCGGATCACCCGGCGCAGACCGAGCCGCTCCGGAACGCCGTCCTCAATCGCTGCCTTGGACAGGAAGGTGATGGAGGAGGAATGGACCGCAGTGCCCAGGGCGCCGAAGTTCCCCCGCAGCGTGCGTGGCTGCGGCGTCGGGATTGAGCCATTCGAATCACCCATGATGGACTGGACGATCAGGCCGCCCTTGATGACCATGTCAGGTTTGACGCCGAAGAACGCGGGGTCCCAGAGCACCAGGTCGGCGAACTTACCCTCTTCCACACTGCCGACGGAGTCTGCGATGCCCTGGGCGATGGCCGGATTGATGGTGTACTTGGCGACATACCGCTTGATCCGGAAGTTGTCCCCGACCTCCGGGTCCTGAGCCATCCGTCCGCGCTGGCGTTTCATGGCGTCCGCAACCTGCCAGGTCCGCAGCACCATTTCGCCCACGCGGCCCATGGCCTGGGAGTCCGAACTGGTGATGGAGAAAATGCCCAGGTCGTGCAGGACGTCTTCGGCGGCAATCGTTTCCTTGCGGATCCGGGAGTCAGCGAACGCCACGTCCTCCGGAATGTCCGGGTTCAGATGGTGGCAGACCATCATCATGTCCAGATGCTCGTCCACGGTATTAACGGTGTACGGCAGGGTCGGATTGGTAGAGGCCGGAAGCACGTTTGGCTGTCCGGCCATCCTGATGATGTCCGGGGCATGGCCGCCGCCCGCCCCCTCGGTGTGGAAGGTGTGGATGACGCGGCCGCCGATGGCCCTGATGGTGTCTTCCACGAAGCCGCATTCGTTCAGCGTGTCCGCATGGATGGCGACCTGCACGTCGTACTCGTCGGCGACCTTCAGCGACATGTCGATTGACGACGTCGTCGCGCCCCAGTCCTCGTGCACCTTCAATCCGATGGCGCCGGCACGGATCTGTTCGGCCAGCGGCTCAAGAGCGCTGGCGTGCCCCTTGCCCAGCAGCCCGATGTTGATCGGGAGGTTTTCCACCGCCTGCAGCATGCGGGAAATATGCCAGGGACCAGGAGTCACGGTGGTTGCCTTGGAAGCGTCCGACGGTCCGGCGCCGCCGCCAATCAACGTGGTCACGCCAGAGGCCAGCGCCACCGGAACCTGGTCCGGGCTGACGAAATGCACGTGGGTGTCGATGCCGCCGGCGGTGAGGATCTTGTGCTCGCCGGCAATAATGTCCGTCGCCGCGCCGATGACAATGTTCACGCCATCGGAGATCTGCGGGTTGCCGGCCTTGCCGATCTTGAAGATATGCCCGTCGCGCAGGGCGACGTCGGCCTTGTAGATACCGGTGTAGTCCAGCACCACCACGTTGGTGATGACCGTGTCCGGGATATCCTCGTCCCGGACCAGCCGGCCGTTCTGGCCCATGCCGTCGCGGATCACCTTGCCTCCGCCGAACACCACCTCTTCGCCGTAGCGGGTGTGGTCCTTTTCGATTTCCAGCAGCAGTTCGGTATCTGCCAGCCGGATGGCGTCGCCGGTGGTCGGCCCGTACATTTCCGCATAATGCTTGCGGGTCATCTTGAAGCTCATCGGGTACCTTCCTCACTGGCGCCGTCGCCGGAGACATGCTCTGCCTTTTCGGCTGACCGGACCGCTTCCTTGGCCAGCACCTTTTCCTTGGGGTTCACAGATTCGTCGACGGGATCGAGGCCGAAGTCGGTGTGGAACCCCTTGGCCGGCTCGCCGCTGTTGGGCAGGTCGATGTCGTACTCGGCCGCGATCTCGGGATCGGCCGCTGCATCAATGCCGGCCGTGCCGCCGATCGCCTCGGTCTCCAGCATCGGTGCGATCTTGCCCAGCGATCCGTTCACCCGGTCCTGCAGGCCGTAGACCTCGCGGCTGCCGGCCAGTTCAACCAGGTGCACGCTGCGTGCGTCGCCGGGTTCGAAACGCACTGCCGTTCCGGCGGGGATATCGAGCCGGAACCCCCATCCGGCCTCGCGGTCGAATTCCAGGGCGTTATTGACCTCGGCAAAGTGGTAGTGGGATCCGACCTGGACGGGCCGGTCCCCGCGGTTAGTGACGTTCACGATCCGGATTTCGGTGCCCTCATTGCACGTGATCTGCTCGGAGCGGAGGATGTATTCACCGGGTTTCATCGGCTCTTCTCCTCTCAGCGGATCGGATTGTGGACGGTGACGAGCTTGGTGCCGTCCGGGAAGGTTGCCTCGACCTGGACGTCCGCGATCATGTCCGCGACACCGTCCATGACGTCTTCCCTGGCCAGGACCGTTGTCCCGTAGCTCATCAGCGCAGCAACGGTTTTCCCGTCGCGGGCTCCCTCGAGAAGTTCGGCGGTAATAAGCGCGACCGACTCGGGATGGTTAAGTTTCAAGCCTCGTGCCTGGCGGCGGCGGGCAAGGTCACCGGCAACAACAATCATGAGTTTTTCGTGCTCACGGGGCGACAAATGCATAGAGAACTCCTAGTTCATCAAACAAATAGGTGTCCACCCGTTATCTACAACCGGCCAGAGAATAGGCCGGGAGGTCCGTGGATAAGGCAAGAGTAGCAGAGCCGGCACACCCCGATGACCGCTGGTGAGGGACCTCACCATATTTGTGCGGGCACAAAAACGACCGGCGGAATCCGTAAGGTTTCCGCCGGTCGTTTACCGGTTGGGAGCCGGAGCGTGGGCTCCCGCTTGGGTGCTACCTAGATCAGTTCGTCCGAGAGGTGGTTCGGGGTGCCGAAGCGGTGGGCGGTGATGCTCACGGCCTGCTCGTGCAGGAAGGGCAGCATTTCCACCCGCCCGGCCTCGGTGACGGGGTGCGCGTAGACCGCCAGGTCCACCCGTCCCCCGGTTGCTTCGGCGAGCGCCTTGGCGTTCCCGCCGATCAGCCGGATGCGTCCGGCGGTGAACCGGCCCGCACGGGCCAGCCACTCGGCGTCGTTCTCTGTGGTTACCTCGATGTTCCGATCGATCGCCACGGCGCGCAGCGCGGCCGGAAGTTCGACGGCGGTGGACACCTTGACCTCGGAACCGGCCAACACTCCGGCGGCCAGCACGCGGACCAGCTTGGCCAGCGGCTCACCCTCGGCCAGGCGGACGGTCACCGGCAGCGGCAGGTAGCGGAAGACGTTGCGCTCGGCGCTCAGCCCGGTGACGTCCTTGGCCGCGCCGAACTCGGTGGCCCAGGCTTCGGCGTCGGAGGAAAGCGAACGCTCCAGGAACGCCGCTTCCTCGGCGGAAACCGCAGAGTGGGAAAGCCTAGCCGCGTCGAGCAGGTGGCGGGCGCCGTCGTGGGTGACGGCCGCGGCGGCGTGGCTGCGGGCAGGTTCCCAGTCGCCCAGGCCGGCCAGGTAGTTGGGGCCGCCGGCCTTGGTGCCCGCACCGACCGAGGACTTCTTCCAACCGCCGAACGGCTGCCGCTGCACAATCGCGCCGGTGATGCCGCGGTTGACGTAGAGGTTGCCGGCCTGGATGTTGTCCAGCCAGTAGTCCAGTTCGGCCGGGTCCAGCGAGTGCAGCCCGGCGGTCAGTCCGTACTCGATCTCGTTCTGGATGGCCACGGCCTCCTCCAGCGTTTCGGCGGTCATGACGCCGAGGATCGGGCCGAAGAACTCGGTCAGGTGGTAGTGCGAGCCCCGCTCTACGCCGGTGCGCACGCCCGGACTCCAGAGCTTGCCGGATTCATCCAGCTTCTCCGGCTTGAGCAGCCAGGTTTCGCCCTCACCCAGGTTGGTCAGCCCGTCCAGCAGCTTGCCGTTGGCCGGTTCGATCATCGGGCCCATCTGGGTGGACGGATCCACCGGATAGCCCACCTTGAGCGAGGTGACGGCGTCCACCAGCTGGTTGCGGAACCGAGGCGACTGCGCCACCGAGCCCACCAGGATCACCAGCGAGGCCGCCGAGCACTTCTGGCCGGCGTGGCCGAAGGCGGACTGCACCACGTCTTTGGCGGCCAGATCGAAGTCCGCACTGGGGGTGACAATGATGGCGTTCTTGCCGGAGGTCTCCGCCAGCAGCGGCAGGTCCGGGCGGAAGGAGCGGAACAGCTCGGCGGTCTCGTAACCGCCGGTGAGGATGACGCGGTCCACGGCCGGATGCGAAATCAGCTGCCGGCCCAGATCCCGTTCCTCCAGCTGCACCAGCTGCAGCACGTCGCGCGGGATGCCGGCCTCATCGAACGCCTCCCAGATCGCTTCGACCATGACCGCACCGGTACGGCGGGCCTGCTTGGCCGGCTTAATAACGACGGCGGAGCCCGCGGCCAGCGCTGCCAGCGTGGACCCTGCGGGGATGGCCACCGGGAAGTTCCACGGCGGCGTCACCACGGTCAGCCGCGAGGGGACAAAGCTTGCCCCGTCCACCGAGTCCAGCTTGCGCGCCAGCTCGGCGTAGTAGTGCGCGAAGTCGATCGCCTCGGAGACTTCCGGGTCGGACTGGTCCAGCGTCTTGCCGGCTTCGGCTGCGGCAACTTCCATCAGCCGCGACCGGTTGGCGGCGAGCTTGTCACCCGCGAGGTGGAGGACCTCCGCGCGCTCGGCCCCGCTCATCTCGCCCCAGGCCTTCGAACGCTCGACGGCGGCCGCGACCACCTTTTCGAGCTGGTCCGGAGTCCGCAGGGTGGCGGCTTCCACGGCGTCGATGCCCAGGGTGGATCCGGGCACGCGGGCCAGGATCGCGCGGCCCCAGGTCAGGTTGGCCGGCAGGGACGGATCGGTGTCCGGGGTGTTGCGGAAGCTGTCCCGGGGAGCCGGGGCTGCCGCCACATTGCGGTCCTGCTGCCGGTTGGACAGCGGAACGGCGTTGTCCAGGTTGGCCAGCGAGGCGAGGAAGCGCTGCTTCTCGCGTTCGAAGAGCGCCTCGTTTTCGCTCAGTTCGAAAACGGCGGACATGAAGTTTTCCTGGCTCGCACCCTCCTCGAGGCGGCGGATCAGGTAGGCGATGGCGACGTCGAATTCCTGCGGCTGCACCACCGGGGTGTAGAGCAGCAGCGAGCCGACGTCGCGCTTGACCGCTTCTGCCTGCCCCTGCGCCATGCCGAGCAGCATCTCGAACTCGATTGCCTTCTGATCGGCGGGAATGCCGCGCTGCTTGGCCAGGAGCCAGGCGAAGGCGACGTCGAACAGGTTGTGGCCGGCCACGCCGATGCGGACGGCGTCCACCCGATCCGGCTGCAGCGAGTAGTTGATGATCCGCTTGTAGTTCGTGTCAGAATCCTGCTTGGTGCCCCACGTAGCCAGCGGCCAGTCGTGCAGCGAGGCCTCCACGTGCTCCATCGGCAGGTTGGCGCCCTTGACCACGCGGACCTTGATCGGGGCGCCGCCGGCGGCGCGGCGGGCCTGCGCCCACTGGGTCAGGCGCATCATCGCGGACAGCGCGTCCGGCAGGTAGGCCTGCAGGACGATGCCGCCGGAGAGGTCCTTGAACTCGGGCTTGTCCAAGATCCGGGTGAAGACCGCCATGGTCATCTCCAGGTCCTTGTACTCCTCCATGTCCAGATTGATGAACTTCGGCGTGGCGGCCTCCGCGGCCTGGCGGTACAGCGGCGTGAGGCTTTCGACGACCTCCTCGACCGCCTCGTCGAACGCCCACGGCGAGTGCGGCGCCACGGTGGAGGACACCTTGATGGAGACATAGTCGACGTCGTCGCGCGCCAGCAGTTTGTGCGTGCCCTCGAGCCGGCGGGATGCCTCATGCCGGCCCAGCACTGCCTCGCCGAGCAGATTAACGTTCAGGCCGACGTCGTGCTTCTTGATCTTGGCGATTGCCGGACCGAGCTTGGCGTCGGTAGCGTCCACAATCAGGTGGCCCACCATTTCGCGCAGTACCCGGCGGGCAATCGGGATGACCACCTGCGGCAGGGCCGGCGCCATGGCGCCGCCGAGGCGGACCGCGCTGCGCATGTACCAGGGCAGGAAGGACGGGACCTTGGGTGCCAGCGCCGCGAGATTGCGGGCCGCGACATGAAGGTCCTCGGGGCGGATCACGCCGTCGACGAAGCCAACCGTGAAGTCCAGTCCGTTTGGATCCTTCAGGACGCCGGCCAACTGCTGGGCGGAGGCATCAACCGGGATCTTGGACGCCTCGGTCAGCCAGTGGCGGACCAGCTTGATGGCGTCCTCGGCCAGGTCGTGGACCTGCTCGTCGGCGAGCGCCTGGGGCTGTGCGGCGGGCTCTTTCAAAACATCGGTCATGGCGTTTCGGCTCCTTGTCGAACGGGGCAGTTAGTACCTTCTTCCCCCAGTATGCGTCCGCCGTTCGATTAGATAAAGTGATGTTTTCCGATCATTATCCGTTGGTTAATACGAATAATAGGAGCCTTATGCTAGATGTGCGCCGGTTGCGCCTCTTACGCGAACTGAAGATCCGCGGCACCCTGGCCGAAGTCGCCGCGGCACTGAACTTCAGCCCGTCTTCGGTGTCCCAGCAGCTCGCGCTGCTGGAGAAGGAGGCCGGGGTGGAGCTGCTGCGCAAGACCGGGCGCAAGGTACAGCTGACCCCGCAGGCCGAAGTCCTCGTGGCCCATACCGCCGAGCTGCTCCAGACGCTGGAGCGGGCCGAGACGGATCTGGCCGCGTCGCTGACCACCGTGACCGGCACCGTCCGCGTGGCCGTGTTCCAGTCCGCGGCGCTGGCGCTGATGCCCGATGCCCTGAGCGCCATGCACGCCGGTTATCCGGAGGTGCGGATCGAGATGGTGCAGCGGGAACCGGAAACCGCACTGTATGAAACCTGGGCCCGGGACTTCGACCTGGTGGTCGCGGAGCAATACCCCGGGCATGCGGCCCCGCACCACCCGGAATTGGACCGCACCCGCCTCACCACGGATGCCATCCGGCTGGCCGCCCCGCCGAAGGAGAGCAGCCGCCGCCCCGTTTCCTCGGTGGACGATGCCCGGAACCTGCCGTGGGTGATGGAGCCTCGCGGCGCAGCCTCACGGCACTGGGCGGAACAGGCCTGCCGTACCGCCGGCTTCGAGCCGGACGTGCGCTACGAGACGGCGGACCTGCAGGCCCAGATCCGCCTGATCGAATCCGGCAACGCCGTGGCCTTCATGCCCGACCTGGTCTGGACCGGCCGGAGCACCAGCTGCGAGCTGCTGGAACTTCCCGGCCAGCCGCGGCGCACGGTCTTCACCTCCGTCCGCCACGCCAGTGCGCACCGCCCGGCCATCCTGGCATTCCGCCGGGTGCTTGAGCAGACCGCCGAACAGGTCGCGGGCACCTGACAGGGACGGGACCATTCCGCGCCAGATCCAGGTTTTAAACAGCTGCGGCCCGCCTTTGCCAGGCGGGCCGCAGCTGTTGGTGACGGGCTATGGACTATCAGCCTGCCGGCGTGAAGTCCGTTGCACCGACGAATTCCGGACGCGGTGCGCCGGCGGAGTACGGTTCTTCGCAGGTGTTCTCCACGCTATTGAAGACGATGAACACGTTGGAGCGCGAGAACGGCGTGACGTTTCCGTTCGAGGCGTGCATGCAGTTGCAGTCGAACATGATCGCGCCGCCGGCCTTGCCTTCGAGTACGTCGATGCCGAAGCGGTCTGCGAACTCGGTCAGAATGGCCTTGTCCGGGACGCCCGCGCCCTGCATCACCAGGGACTTCTTGTAGTTATCCTCCGGCGTGTTGCCGTCGCAGGAGATGTACTCCTTGTGGGAGCCGGGCATGATCATCAGCGGCCCGTTGAAGGAGTAGTTGTCCGTCAGTGAAATCGAGATGCTCACGGCACGCATCCGCGGCATGCCGTCCTCGGCGTGCCAGGTCTCGAAGTCGGAGTGCCACATGAAATCCTTGCCCTCGAAGCCGGGCTTGAAGTTCACACGGGACTGGTGGATGTACACGTCGGAGCCGAGCAGCTGCTTGGCCCGGCCGACCACCCGCGGGTCGTTGGCGATCCGCTTGAAGACCTCGCTGGTCTTGTGCACCTCGAAGATCGAGCGGACTTCCTGCGACTTGGCCTCCACGATGGTGCGCTCGTCCGCGCGGACCACCGGATCTTCGGAAAGCCGCTTCAGTTCCGCCCGGAAGGTCTCGAGTTCCTCCGGCGTGATGAGCTGCTCGATGGTGAGGTAGCCCTTTGCCTCGTAACCGGCGAGCGTGGCCTCATCCATGGGTCCCTCGGCCGCAGTTCCCCAGACAACCTTGTCTTCACGGGCCTGGACGCTGGGCTTTCCTGCCACACGTGTCGGATAAACATCAATGCGTGGTTCTGCTGTTGCAGTCATTCCTATCCTCCTCGTTTTCCTTTTTTGCTACCGATAAGGAAAAAGCCCGGCCAGCTTTGGGCTGATCGGACTTTTTACCTGACCGGGGGTCTTAGTGGGCTGGTTCTTCAACCACCAGCGGGTAGACGCCGTTTTCGTCGTGGACTTCGCGTCCGGTGACCGGCGGGTTGAACACGCAGGCCATGCGCAGCTCGGTGGTGGCGCGCACGGTGTGCTTCTCGTTGCCGTCCAGCAGGTACATGGTGCCGTCCCGCAGGTCGTGGACTTCACCGGTGACCTCGTTGGTCAGCGTGCCTTCACCCTGCACGCAGTAGACGGCCTCGATGTGGTTCGCGTAGTGAAACGTCGACGTCGTACCGGCGTAAATCACGGTGTCGTGGAACGAGAAGCCCACGCCTTCCTTGGCCAGCACCATGCGGCGGCTGCGCCAGGTTTCGGACTTTACGTCGCGGTCGGTGTCGTTCAGGTCGTTCAGGTTCACAACAAGCATGGATGCTCCTTAAGTCTTGGGGTAAATCTTCGGGCAGCGGCGCTGGTTAGAGCGCGCCGACCAGTTCGCGTGCACCGGTGACGGTGCTGGCAGCCTCGATCAGAATCCCCAGGCCGCGCTCCAGCTCCTCGGCGGTGATGGTCAGCGCCGGCATGAGCTTGACAACTTCGCTCTCGGGGCCGGAGGTTTCCACCAGCAGGCCCTGCTCGTAGGCAGCGGCTGCGATCTTGCCGGCGGTTTCGGTGTCCGGGAAGAACACACCTGCCAGCAGGCCGCGGCCGCGGACGCTGGCGCCCTCAACCGTAGCGGCGAGGCGCTCCAGGCCGTCGTGCAGCTGGGCGATGCGGGCAGCGACCTGCTGCTGGAAGGCGTCGTCGCGCCAGTACGTGTTCAGCGCAGCGGTGCCGGTCACGAAGGCCGGATTGTGGCCGCGGAACGTTCCGTTGTGCTCGCCCGGCTCCCAGACGTCGAGTTCCGGACGGAACAAGGTCAGGGCCATCGGCAGGCCGAAGCCGGAGATGGACTTGGACAGGCAGATGATGTCCGGGGTGAAGCCGGCGTCCTCGAAGCTGAAGAACGTGCCGGTGCGGCCGCAGCCGGCCTGGACGTCGTCGACGATCAGCAGGATGTCGTGCTTCTTGCACAGGTCGGACAGGCCCTTGAGCCAGGTCAGGCGCGCGGCGTTGAGGCCACCTTCGCCCTGGACGGTCTCCACGATGACGGCGGCAGGCTTATCCACACCGGAACCGCTGTCTTCGAGCACGCGCTCCAGCCACAGGAAGTCCGCGGTCTCGCCGTCGAAGTAATCGTCGTAGGGAATCTTGGAGCTGTTGGTCAGCGGGATGCCGGCGCCCTTGCGCTTCATCGAGTTGCCCGTGACAGACAGCGAACCCAGCGTCATGCCGTGGAACGCGTTCGTGAAGCTGAGGATGTGCTGGCGGCCGGTCACCTTACGGGCCAGCTTCAGGGCGGCCTCAACCGAGTTGGTGCCCGTGGGACCGGGGAACATGACCTTGTGGTCCATGCCGCGCGGCTTGAGGATGACCTCCTGGAAGGTTTCCAGGAAACGGCGCTTGGCCGGGGTCTTCATGTCCAGCGAGTGCACCACGGCACCGCTGCGCAGGTAGTCCAGCAGCGGCTCGAGCAGCAGCGGGTTGTTGTGGCCGTAGTTCAGCGCGCCGGCGCCGGAGAAGAAGTCAAGGTATTCCTTCCCGTCTTCGGCGTACATGGTGCTGCCCTGCGAGCGTTCGAAAACGGCGGGCCAGCTGCGGCAATATCCACGGACCTCTGATTCAAGCGTTTCAAAAATATCTGTCATGAGAAAGAACTTCCTTCATGTGGTGCGGCCGCTGCGACCTCTTGGGAGGTATGCGAAATGCAGCCGCGGGTTAACAAAATTAGTGCTGGAGCAAAACTGCGGAGAAATAGCAGGACAAGCAGGCAATAAATACCTAGTTCAGCGGGCCGATCCGGAATAGGAATTCCGTGTCATGGCCGTCGGGGTACATGCTCCGGGTAAACAGGGGGTCGCGCTCCAGCGGAACATTCCGGCGCTCGGCAAAGCTGGAGAACAGCCGCATTGATGCAGCGTTGTCGTCGGTGATCGTCGTTTCGACGAAGTCGGAATCCAGCCGTGCGGCCAGCTCGTCGAGCATGGTGGCGGCGAGTTTCTGACCTCGGAACGCTGAGTTCACCGCAACCTGCCACACCATCAAGGTGCCGGGCTCATCGGGGCGTACGTAGCCGGTAACAAAACCGGCCGGTTCATCATCAATGGTGGCGACGACTGACGTCTCCGCAAAGTCGCGGCACCACAGCAAATAGGAATAGGACGAATTCAAATCAAGGACCTGGGAGTCCTTCGCCATGCGCCACAATGCAGCGCCGTCATTCAGGGTTGGTTTACGGAATTTTGCTTCTAGCCTCGGACGTGTCTGGGTTTCTGCGAGTTCTTGAACCATCTATTCGACCGTAACGAGATCTGAATGATAATCAACCCGGGATGGGCGGATTTGACACGTTTTGGGCGCTCAGGGCTCTCCGCAGCCGCTTCGGCGCATTCCGGGTTTGGCCTTATTTTGATTGGCAATCGGCGAAATGACGACGGCGGAGATCACCGCGATAATTATCGTTACCATTCTGTGACATTTGGGGTGTGACAAAGTCTACATGTCGGAGCAAAAGGCCGGTTGCCGGGAAGCGCCAGGCATGCGAAAGCCCCGTTTCAGGCACCCCGGAGGCTTCGGTTAAACGCCAGTACCCCTGCCAAGACAAATCGTCCGGCAGGGGTACTGCAGCGGTGGGCCCTGCGGGGATCGAACCCGCGACCCGCGGATTAAAAGTCCGATGCTCTACCAACTGAGCTAAAGGCCCGCCAGCCATCCGGCCGGATACAAGACCCGGACCAAATCGACCGCTACTTACTTTATCGCACGCACGCCCCTACAGATGAATCGCCGGTCCTCGACCGATATGAGCCGTAGGAGTATCGTCATGGCATGGACGGAAACAACGGAATCGACGCACCGCGGCCGCATAAGCCAAAGCCATTTGCTCCGTTGGACTTCGAAGGATTCACCGGCGGGGCGGACCCGGCACGGGTTTCCGAAGCGGCCCACCTGGCAGCACAGGCACTGGTCCACCATGGCCGGGAATCGGATGACCCCGAGATCACTAAGCGGCTGGTCAAGCTGGCGGACCAGCAGGGCCTCGAAGCCATCGCGGAGATGTGGGCCGAGAGCCCCGCACGGTCGCTGCCCGGGGCGCTCTGGCGGCTCTATGCCCTGCGCACTGCCACCCAGCAAAACCCCGAGCGCATGTCCGCCTTCTTCAAGGCCGGCAAGGACGTCGCCGAAGTATCCAAGGTAGTGGCCGGCGTCGCCGAGCCTCCCGGGGCGGACGAAGTCACCAGGATGGCGGACACTATTCTGTCCGGAGCGTTCGACGGCGATTTCGACGTCGCGCTGGACCGCTCGGCTGCGTTCTGCCGGGTTGTCGCCCTCGGCCAGACGCACCATGCGGACGCCGCCGAACCCGCCAATGAGAACCATGCGGCAAAACTCACACAGAGCTCCCACCGCCTGATCAAGACGGCGGAGGACCTTGAAGCGGCGGCGGTTGCCTGGCGCCGCGGCGAGCTGGACTAGGTCTCCAGAGAGCCCCTCACAGCCCCGCAGCATCGGCCCCGCAAGGCCGTTGAACGCGGGGCATGTTAGCCCTGTCCGGCCTGATTTTCCAGCAGATTTAGCGTTTTTTCCCCGTTATTCCGCGGTGGTTGACATCGCTGCTCAGGCGTAGAAAACTGAAGGTGGTGTCGAACTGTGGCAGCCCCGGGCTCCAACTTTTAGCCGCTTCGAGCGGCCATCCGCCGAGAGGCGCTCCCAGTTCGGCACCATTATTTTTGTTCACTTTCAGGCGATACTCTTAGCCTTGCGGACGCCCTCAGCTCCGCAGTTTTCTTCCACAGCTAGAGACCTTCGGTGAAACAGTGAAGCTAAGCCTTTTCCCCCAGGAGAACAAGAGCCTGGATCTGCTGACCGAGATGGCGGGTCAAATCCCCCACGGCGTCACCACGCTTTCCGAAATCCTCGGCGCGTCGGCAGATGACTACGATCGGCTGGCCGAAGAGCTGCACCAGCATGACGCCAAGGTTTTCGAACTTCACTTCGCGCTGATGACACACGTGCGCACCAGCTTCATCACCCCGCTGCCCCGCGAGGACCTGTTCCAGATCTCCCGGTACATCGTGGAGGCCTACGAAAAACTCGACGGCGCCGCCGAGCTGATCGCCCTGAACCGGGTCAAACGGCTTTCCACCAGGGCGTCGGAGCAACTGGAGGTCATCGCCCGCATGTCGGAGCTGACCCGGGACGCGATGGGGCGGCTGAGTTCCCTGCTGGACCTGGATGAGTACTACGTGGAAATGCTGCGGCTGGCCAAGCGCGCGGAGCGGACCCACCGGAACTGGACCGCGGAGGCGCAGAAGGAGCTGAAGACCCCCAACTACCTGCGCCACCGGGACGTCGCCAACCAACTCGTGGAAGTCACCAAGGACTTGCGGCGCGTTTCGAACCACGTGGGCCAGATCCTGATCAAGGAATCGTAGGTGGAGCTGTTCCTTTTCGCAGCTGTCGTCGTCTTCGCCGGGTCCTTCGCCTTCATCAACGGTTTCCATGACGTCTCCAATGCCGTCGCCACCGCTGTCCGCACCCGCGCACTCACGCCGAGCATCGCCGTCGTTCTCGTGGCTTTTTTCAACTTTGCCGGCGCCATGATCTCCACCGGCCTGGCCCTGCTGGTCAGCGAGGCCTGGATCGGCCTGCCGGAAGGGCCTGAGGGCCTGGGCATCCTCATAGCGGGCCTGCTGAGCGCCTGCGGCTGGGGAGTCTACACCTGGTGGCGGCGGATGCCTTCCTCGTCCACACACGCGCTGGTAGGCGGTCTGGTGGGCTCCGGCGCGGCCTCCGCCTTCCTCGGCGGCCACAACATCATCGCCGGGGAGAACTTCATCGGCACGCAGATAGTCCTGCCGCTACTGCTCTCCCCCGTCATCGCCTTCGCCATTTCCTATGCTGTGGTGTTTCCCCTGACCTGGATTTCGCGCTACACGGCGCCGAAACGGGCCAACGAGAACAACCGCATGCTCCAATCCATCCTCGCGGGGGCGTTTGCCTTGGGGCACGGGCTCCAGGACGGACAGCGGACCATGGCCGTGCTGCTGCTGGCGCTGGTCGCTGCGGGGCTGGATACCGGAGACCGGATGCCGCTGTGGGTGCAGCTGTTCGCGGCGACCCTGCTGGCCGCCGGCAGCCTGTTCGGCGGCTGGCGCCTCTCGCACACGCTGGGCTACCGGCTGGTGCGGATGGATCCGCTGCGTGGCGCCGTGGCGCAGGGCGTGAGTTCGGCGATGCTGTTTTTCGGCGGAATGGCCCTGCACATTCCGCTTTCCAGCACGCACACCATGACCTCGTCCATCCTGGGCGCCGGCGCCAACCAGCGCTTCGACGCCGTCCGCTGGCGGGTGGCCAACCGCGTTTTCCTCACCTGGGTCCTGACCGCCGTCGCGACGGCAACCATGGGCGCGGTCTTCTACCTCGCGCTGGACCCACTGCTGTAACTCCTGCCAAAGCACGACGGCGGCACCCGGCTGGCGTGTAGCCGCCGGGTGCCGCCGTGGGCAGCTGTGCAGACCCGGTTGAACCGGGATGCTGCTGGTTAGCCGAAGCGGCCGGAGACGTAGTCTTCGGTGGATTTCTCGCTCGGGTTGTTGAAGATGGTGGGCGTGTCGTTGTATTCGATCAGCTTGCCGGGCTTGCCGGTGCCGGCGATGTTGAAGAACGCCGTCTTGTCCGAGACGCGGGCGGCCTGCTGCATATTGTGGGTCACGATCACCACGGTGTATTCGGTCTTCAGTTCCTCGATCAGGTCCTCGATGGCAAGCGTCGAGATCGGGTCCAGGGCCGAGCACGGCTCGTCCATCAGGATCACCTGCGGGGAGACCGCAATGGCGCGGGCGATGCACAGACGCTGCTGCTGGCCGCCGGAAAGACCGGAGCCCGGCTTGTCCAGACGGTCCTTGACCTCGTTCCACAGATTGGCGCCGGTCAGCGACTTCTCCACCAACGCGTCCGCATCGGACTTGCTGATGCGCTTGTTGTTCAGCTTCACGCCGGCCAGGACGTTGTCCCGGATGGACATGGTGGGGAAGGGATTCGGGCGCTGGAAGACCATGCCGATCTGGCTGCGCACGGTGACCGGGTCGACGCCGGGCCCGTAGAGGTTTTCCCCATCCAGGAGGACTTCGCCCTCGACCCGGGCGCCCGGCAGCACCTCGTGCATGCGGTTCAGGGTCCGCAGGAAGGTGGATTTGCCGCAGCCGGAGGGCCCGATGAACGCGGTGACGGACCGAGCTTCAATGTTGATGTTCACGCCTTCAACGGCCCGGAAATTTCCGTAATAGACGTTCAGATCATTGACGTCGATACGCTTGGACATAGTGTTCCTTCTCTTGGACGCAGGTGGAGGCTTAGCGGCCGGTCTTGGGGGCGAAGAGGCGGGCAATGACCCGGGCGATCAGGTTGAGCAGCATGACGATCAGGATCAGCAGCAGCGCCGCCGCCCAGGCACGCTGGGCACTCGGATCGATGTTCGTCGGCGAGGTGGGGTTCATCAGCTGCCGGTAGATGAACGTCGGCAGAGTGGTCATCCAGCCCGCAAACGCGTTGAAGTTGATGCTGTTGACGAAGCCGGCGGTGACCAGCAGCGGAGCGGTTTCGCCGATGACCCGGGCAATGGCCAGGGTGACACCGGAGGCAATACCAGAAATCGCCGTCGGCACCACGACCTTGACGATCGTGCGCCACTTGCGCACACCCAGGGCATAGGACGCTTCGCGCAGCTCGTTGGGCACGATCTTCAGCATCTCCTCAGTGGAACGCACCACCACGGGGATCATCAGCACCGACAACGCCACGGCGGCGACGAAGCCGGTACGTGTGGACGGGCCGAAGATCAGGCCGAAGAGCGCCGCCGCGAACAGGCCGGCCACAATGGACGGGATGCCGGTCATGACGTCGACGAAGAACGTGATGCCGCGGGAAAGCGAGCCGCCCTTGCTGTACTCAACGAGGTAGACGGCGGTCAGCAGGCCCACCGGCACCGAAATGACGGTCGCCCAGAAGGTGATCAGGACCGTGCCGACAATGCCGTGGTACGCGCCGCCGAGCACCGGGGTGCCGTTCTCGACGGTCTCGTTGTCCACCACGCCGGTCATGCCGTTCATGGAGGTGAACAGGAAGTTGGAGGTCATGCCGGGGAGTCCCTTTTCGAGGACCGTCCAGATGACGGAGACCAGCGGCACCAGCGCCACGATGAACGCCGCGTAGATCAGGTTGGACGCGAAGCGGTCCTTGGCCTTGCGCTCACCCTCAACGGACAGCGTGACCAGGAACCCGGCGATCACGAAGATGACGGCGGAGAACAGCGCCCAGCCGACCACGTGGAAGCCGATCAGCGAGGAGATGGCAGCGCCGAGCACCAGCGAGCCGGCCAGCACGGCCCAGATGGCCCACTTCGGCAACTGGTTCTTGGTCAGCGTGTTCTTGCGCAGCGGCGAAGGCGTGCGCGTAGCGGTCTGTGACATTAGTTTGCCCCCGAGAATTCTTTGTGACGGCTAACGATCCAGCGGGCGATCATGTTCACGGCCAGGGTGATGACGAACAGGACCAGGCCGGCGGCAATCAGCTCCGCCAGGCGCAGCCCGAAAGCCTCCGGGAAGTTCAGCGCGATTTCGGCAGCGATGGTCTGGTTGCCGCTCTTGATCAGGCTGGCGATCAGGCCGCCGCCGGAGAGCACCATGGCAACAGCCATCGTTTCGCCCAAGGCGCGGCCCAGGCCGAGCATGACGGCACTGATGATGCCGGCGCGGGCGAAGGGAAAGACGGTCATCCGGATCATTTCCCAGCGGGTGGCACCCATCGCCAGCGCGGCTTCCTCGTGCAGCTTGGGCGTCTGCAGGAAGATCTCCCGGCTGAGGGAGGTGATGATCGGCAGCACCATAACGGAGAGCACGATGCCGGCGGTCAGCATGGTTTTACCGGTCTGGCTCGCCGGGCCCGCAAAGATCGGGATCCAGCCGGCGTTCTCCGCCAGCCAGACGTACGGCCCCACCAGGGCGGGTGCCAGCACGGTCATGCCCCACGCGCCATAAACCACCGAGGGGATGGCGGCCAGCAGGTCGACGACGTAGCCGAGTCCCTGGGACAGCCTCCGCGGGGCATAGTGCGAGATGAACAGCGCCACTCCAATGGAGATCGGGGTAGCAATCAGCAGCGCGATCGCGGCGGCGATGAGCGTGCCGATCACGATGGGCCAGATATACGTCCAGAAGCCGCTGCCGCCGGTGATCTCGGCCGGATCCGCGGTAAACGTCGGAAGGGCCTGCCACAGCAGGAATACCGCCACGCAGAAGAGGACGAAGAGAATCAGGCAGCCGGCGAACAATGCAATGCCGGAGAAAACCTTGTCTCCGGCACGGCCTCTGCTGCCGCTTTCTGTCAATGTGTTGGACACTTCACAACCCTTCGGGCTCCTGTTTTCTAGCGGTCTGGCTTTTGTCAGTTTTCACTGTTTTGTCCACGGGAGCAACGTCAGCTCCCTGACACGGGTGCGCCCCGCTCGTCATTAATCCGACGGCGGGGCCCCCTGGGTACGTGGTGCTACGAAGCCACCGTGATGGATTCGATAGCAGTCTGGGCCTGCTCACGCAGGGTTTCGGAAAGCGGCGCACTACCGGCGGAGTCGGCAGCGACCTGCTGGCCTTCTTCGCTGACCACATAGTTGCCGAAGGCCTTCACCAGGTCAACGGTCTCCTGGCTATCGTAGGCGGTGCAGTAGATGTGGTACGACACGAGCACGATCGGGTAGGCCCCGGATTCGCTGGTATCGCGCTTGAGGTCCAGGGACATGTCTACGTCGCTGCGGCCCTCAACAGGCGTGGCAACCTCAACGGCCTTGGCTGCGGCTTCCGGGCTGTAGCCCACGAACTCTTCGCCGACCTTGACCTTGACGGTACCCAGATCCCCGACGGCGGAAGCGTCGGCGTAGGTGATGGCGCCATCGGTGGCGCTGGCGGCGGAAACGACGCCGGAGGTGCCCTGGGCGTTCTCGGCCACAATGTCTGCAGGCCAGGCGTCGGAGGGTTCATCGGTCCAGACGTCGGGTGCGGCAGCGGAGAGGTACTCCACGAAGTTCTCGGTGGTCCCGGAGTCGTCAGCGCGGTGGACAACGGTAATGGGGGTATCCGGCAGTTCCACACCCTCATTCAGGGCGGCGATGGCCTCGTCATTCCAGTTCTTGATCTCGCCGCGGAAAATCTTGGCGATGGTCTCGGCGTCGAGATTCAGTTCCTCGACACCTTCAAGGTTGAAGGCGACAGCGATCGGGGAAACGTACCCCGGAATGTGGAAGGCGCCCTCGGGGCCGCAGACCTCCTTGGACTTCTCCAGCTCTTCCTCGTCCATGTAGGCATCCGAACCGGCAAACTGCACGCCGCCGGCCAGGAAGTTGTCGCGGCCCGCACCCGAGCCGTCCGCGGAGTACTGCACGGTGGCTTCCGGGTTCTGCCCCTGGAAACCGGCCATCCAAGCCTGCATTGCGGCGTCCTGGGAAGAGGCGCCGGCGCCGGACAGGGTGCCGGAAACGGCTTCGGCTGCCGCGCCGCTGCCGGCCGCTTCCTGGCCGCCACCGGTGGCGTTGTCGGAGCCGCAGGCGGTCAGGGCCAGGGCTGCTACGGAGAGTACTGCGGCCGCGCGGCCGAAGCGGAATGCCTTCACTTTGGTTCCCTTTCAGGGTTAGCAAACGAGATGGACGAAATGCGCGGTGATGGCCGGGCGGTTTCGTACTTCTACGAAGCTATGCGTGTCAGGTAACGAGATTGGCGGGTGAAAATGAACGGAAAGTGAACAGATGTGGGCCATTCGCTAACACCGCTGCCGGTGCTGTTGCTTTTGTGATGGAAATCGTATTAGGGGACAGGCCCGCCGATGCCCATCCCGGCGCTCCGGCGACGCACAGCGGCACAGTTCCGAAGGGCCGCGGCTTCCCGCCTAGACTGAACCCATGAGTACCGGCGGCCCTCTCTCCCGAGCCCGTACTTTCCTGCGCAACCGCACCCGCGTCGGTTTCAGCCGGAGCAAGGCTTCCCTGTTTCCGGCTGCACGGATGACACTCTGTGCCGTAGCCGCCTACGTGATCGCCGAGCAACTCCTGGGCCATGAGGGTCCCCTGTTCGCCGCAACGGCGTCGCTGGTGGCACTGGGCTTCGCCACTGGTCCGCGGTTCCGCAAGGTCATGGAAGTGGCCATCGGCTGCACCCTGGGCATCGCCGTCGGTGATCTGCTCCTGCATTTCCTCGGCTCCGGGATCTGGCAGGCCGCCGCCGTCCTGTTGATCTCCATCCTGCTGGCGCGTTTCCTCGACAGCGGGTCCATCTTCTCTACCCAGATGGGCATCCAGTCAGTGCTGGTGGTGCTGCTGCCGGCCCCCGACGGCGGGCCGTTCACCCGGAGCCTGGACGCGGTGGTCGGCGGCGTCCTGGCGCTGGTCGTGACCATGCTGATCCCGGGCGACCCGCGGTCCGCCCCGAAAACCAACCTGCAGAAGCTGCTCAGCGAGCTGGCGTCCGTGCTGCGTGAATGCTCCAATGCGCTCAGCCGCAGCGACTCCACGCTGGCCTGGCACGCCCTGGTCCGGGCACGCGCCTCGCAAAAGCTCATTGACGAAGTGCGAACGTCCTTCTCGGGCGCGCAGGAAGTGGCCCGGATCTCCCCCGCGTACCGCCGCCACCGCGAAGAGGTGGGCGACCTGCAGAAATCGGCGGAGATGATCGACCTGGCGATGCGCAACAGCCGGGTCTTCTCCCGGCGGCTGACCTCGGCCATCAACCATGCGGCTATGACCGACGACGCCATCGAATCCTTCGCCGAGGTGCTGCTGGAAGCCGCCGACGCCGTCGAGGTCCTCTCCGCGGGCCTGTCGGACCCGGACGGCGGGGCGCGCGAACGCCGGCTCAGCAGTGCCAGGAACGAACTGGCCGCCGTGGCCACCCGCCTGCATCCGAAGACCCTGGGCATCCAGAAGCTGGAAGGTGAAGGCCTGGTCCTCGTCTTCCGTCCGCTCATGGTCGACCTGCTCGAAGCAACCGGGCTGACCCATGACGAAGCGGCCGCGTACCTGCCCAAACTGTGACTGGCCGGGATTGTCACACCGTTCCGTTAGCCTGATTCCATGAGTTCGAAGACCGCACGCGCCAAAGCGCCCGCCTACCGATGTGCCGAATGCGGCTGGAGCACCGTCAAGTGGGTAGGCCGTTGCGGCGAGTGCCAGGCCTGGGGCAGCGTGGAGGAGGCCGGAGCCGTCGTTTCAAGAACGACGCCGGCCGCCGCCGTCGCGAAACCGGCGCAGCGGATCGCGGACGTGGATGCCTCGACGGCGGCTTTCCAAGCCACCGGCATCGGTGAACTGGACCGGGTGCTGGGCGGCGGGCTGGTGCCCGGCGCCGTCATCCTGCTGGCGGGCGAACCGGGCGTGGGCAAGTCCACCCTGCTGCTGGACGTGGCCGCGCGGGTCGCCGGACTGGCCAGGGACGTCCTGTACATCACCGGCGAGGAATCGGCCGCGCAGGTCAAACTGCGCGCCGAACGCATTTCCGCCGTCGCGGATTCCCTGTACCTGACCGCCGAATCTGACTTGGGCATCGCGCTGGGCCAGATCGAAAAGACGGACCCTTCGCTGCTCATCGTGGATTCGGTCCAGACCTTGAGCAGCTCCGCAGTGGAGGGAAGCGCCGGCGGCGTCACCCAGGTCCGCGAAGTGGCTGCCTCGCTGATCAATGCCGCGAAATCCAGGAACATGACCACCATCCTGGTTGGCCATGTCACCAAGGACGGCTCCATTGCCGGGCCTCGGCTGCTGGAGCACCTCGTGGATGTGGTCTGCCAGTTCGAGGGAGACCGGCACTCCAGGCTGCGGCTGCTTCGTGCCATCAAGAACCGCTACGGCCCCACCGACGAAGTGGGCTGCTTCGATCTGACCGAAGAGGGGATCGAAGGACTGGCTGATCCGAGCGGACTCTTCATGTCGACGGCGGCGGAGCCGGTTTCCGGTACCTGCATCACGGTGACGCTGGAGGGCCGCAGGCCGCTGCTGGCGGAAGTCCAGGCCCTGCTCGCGGAGACCTCCAATGCACAGCCGCGCCGGGCCACCAGCGGCCTTGATTCCTCCCGGGTGGCCATGATGATGGCCGTGCTGCAGCGCCGCGCAGCCATGTCGCTGCACAAGGATGACAGTTACGTGGCCACCGTCGGCGGCGTGAAGCTGACGGAACCGGCCACTGATCTGGCCACGGCGCTGGCCATCGCCTCGGCCAAGAGCAACAAGCCGCTGCCCAAGGGCCTGATCGCCTTCGGCGAGGTGGGACTTGCCGGTGAGGTCCGGCCCGTGCCCGGAATCGGCCGGCGCATCCAGGAAGCAGAACGGCTGGGCTTCACCCATGCCGTTGTCCCTTCTTCCCACGGCGGCCCCGGACAGATACCCAAAGGCTTCCGCGTCAAGGAGGTCGGCACCGTGGCCGAGGCCCTGGATCTGCTCTTCGGCGCGGGCACTGCCAGCCCGAGTTAAGGGGTCTGTACCTGGCGCGCGGCTCCCGCCATAGCAGTAGTCCTGCGCAACCGCGGCGGCGACGCGCGCCTCGGCGGCATATTATGGTGCCTAATGGCTGTTTCCCGCAGCGTTTCCGGAACCGGAGGCTGCGGGCTCCCGGCCGACCGCACTGCGACCGACTGATCAAAGGAAACTTCATGGCTAAGAGCCCCGAGGACGCCTTGAAGGCTACCTTGGCACGTGTCGCTCCGGGCACTCTGCTGCGCGACGGACTGGAACGGATTCTCCGCGGTCGTACGGGTGCCCTGATCGTCCTCGGCTATGACAAACAGGTGGAGTCAATCAGCAGCGGCGGGTTCGACATCGGCATCGGCTTCTCGCCCACAGGGCTGCGGGAGCTGGCCAAAATGGACGGGGCGATTGTCTGCGACCAGGATGCCACGAACATCATCAAAGCTGCCGTCCAGCTGGTTCCGGACCCGTCCATCCCCACGCAGGAATCAGGCACCCGGCACCGCACGGCCGAACGGGTGGCAATCCAGACCGGCCTGCCGGTGATTTCGGTCAGCCAGTCCATGCAAATCATTGCCTTGTATGTCGACGGAATCCGGCATGTGCTCGAGGGTTCGGAGCCGGTACTGGCCCGGGCCAACCAGGCCCTGGCCACACTGGAACGCTACCGCGCACGCCTGGACCAGGTGACCAGCTCGCTTTCGGCCCTGGAGATCGAAGCCATGGTCACGCTGCGGGACGTTGCCGTCACCCTGCAGCGCCAGGAAATGGTCCGGCGCATCTCGGAGGAAATCTCCCAGTATGTACTGGAACTCGGCGTCGACGGACGGCTGCTGTCCCTGCAACTCGATGAGCTCACGTCCGGGCTCGGCCCCGACAGCGAAATGATTCTGCGCGACTACGCCGAGGTCAAGGGCGGCATCGAGGTCGAGCCTGCCTTGGAATCCCTGCGCACGTTCAGCTCCACCGACCTGATCGATCTGGGGCGGATTGCCAGCGTCCTGGGCTTCCAGCCCGGCGTTGACTCACTCGAAGCGGTTGTCCAGCCGCGTGGCTACCGGCTGCTCTCGGCAGTGAAGTCCGTTCCGCGGGCTGTGGCGGACCGCTTGGTGGACCACTTCGGCGGCCTGCAGAACCTGATGGCGGCAAACATCGATGATCTGATGGCCGTGGACGGAATCGGCGAGCAGCGCGCCCGCGTTATCCGTGAAGGACTTTCCAGAATCGCCGAGACCAGCCTCCTCGACCGCTTTATGTAGAGCCGAAGCCGTTCGCTTCGCCTCTGGGGCGAAACGGCTTGGCTTGACTCATTGCAGGTCGAACCTGATCTTGTCGCTGGTCCATGGCCCCAGTTTTGCCGTCAGGACATAGGTTCCGGGCTGCGGATTGGCGTTGACCGCTTTACAGCCCGGTGCGCTCCGGTTGCGTTCCCAGGTGAACTGCGCCCGCTCGCTTTCCCCCGGCTCGATGGTCCGCATCAGTTCACTGGTGTCCACGGCGCAGTCCTTGGACGAGAAGATGCGGTCTTCACCACTGGTGACCAGAAACTCCATGGCGTCCGTTCCCACGTTGACCTCGCAAGCGGAGTCGCCTTTGTTCGCCACTTCGAGGACCAGGGTCGGATTCTCACCGGCCGCGTAGGCCGGGGCATCCGTGGATGCGGTTACTGAAATCTTGGACTCGTCGCAGGCTGCGCTGGCCATCGGGCTGGGTGAAGCAGCCGGCGAGGAAATCACCGGAACGCTGCCGCCGTCGTCGTTATCCGCTACGGGCTGGCTCCCGCCGCCGAAGAGGCTGGCGATCCAGAACCCGATGGCAACGAGCAGACCCACCACCACCAAGACTGCGATCAGCAGCGCCAGCCTTCGCCTGCGGTAGACGGCCGGGCTCGGCTTGCGGCCGGAACGTGGGGTATTGCGGGTCGCCGAGGCACCGTTACCTCGCGATGATCCCGTGCCTGTACCTGCCATACCTTAAGGCTAGAGACAGTTCCGCAGCCGAAGCGGTAACACCACGCCGAGGCAGTAAGGTATTGGTGGTCACAGACAAGGAAAGCAATGCCCAACAGCACGATCACTCACGCAAAACCGACTCCGGCGCCCGGTCAGACGCGGTATCTGCATGAACAGATCACATCCTGGTTCGCCGACAATGCGCGCGAGCTGCCTTGGCGGGCGCCGCAGTGCAGTCCGTGGGGCATAATGGTCAGCGAGTTCATGCTCCAGCAGACTCCCGTGGTCCGCGTTCTCCCGGTCTGGGAGCAGTGGATGCAGCGGTGGCCGACCCCTGCCGCGCTGGCGGCCGAACCCAGCGGGGAAGCGCTCCGCGCTTGGGGCCGGCTGGGATATCCCCGCCGGGCGCTGCGGCTGCACGCTGCCGCCGCAACCATTGTGGACCGGCACGGCGGGCAGGTTCCCGACACCCGGGAGGAACTGCTGCAGCTGCCGGGCGTGGGCACCTATACCGCCGCCGCGATCGCCTCCTTTGCCTTCGAACGCCCGGAAACCGTGGTGGATACCAACATCCGCCGGGTCCACGCCCGCGCCGCCACCGGCAACGCCCTGCCCGCGCCGTCCCTGACTTCGGCGGAGATGAAACTGGCGGCCGCGCTCATGCCCGGCCGGGAGACCAAGGCCTGGAATGCCGCGGTGATGGAACTCGGAGCCTTGGTCTGCACCGCCCGCTCCCCCAAATGCGGCTCCTGCCCGGTACAGGAGCAGTGCGCCTGGGTGGCCGCCGGGCAACCCGAGCCGCATTACGTGCCCAAGGGACAGGCCTGGGCCGGTACGGACCGGCAGGTTCGCGGCGCCATGATGGCCGTGCTGCGCGAGGCGGAAACGCCCGTCCTGCGCGAGGTGCTGCTGGGCACGGTGGACGTCGTGGACCACGGCACCGGGCATGCTGTCCACCTCACCAAGCTGCGATCGCTCGGGGCCAGCGACGAGCAGCTGGCCCGTTCCCTGGATGGACTGCTCGCGGACGGACTCGCCGAAACGGCCGGCAGCGGCGTGCGGTTACCGAATTGAGGCTTGGCAGCAGCAGCTGCCGCTCCTAAGCTTCGCAGTATGCGGCTGAACCGCCGGGAGGGAAGCTCCCTAACAACGACGGCGGTGGCCGCCTTGCTCGTACTGGTTACCGGTTGCGGCGCCTCCACCGGCTCCGGCGGCCGCGCGTGTACGGAAATCGGTGCAGTTTCCGGCGTTGGCCTCACGGTTGCACGGGAGCTTGCCGGCGACGTCCGCGAGGCGGAGCTACAGGTTTGCTGGGACGAGACCTGCGAAAGAATCCCGCTTGACCTGCGTCCGGGCCAGCGCACGGTCGACCTGGGGTGCGAGTCGGATCAACCCGACGCTGTTTGCTCGGCTACCTCCACCCCGGACGGCACGCTGACCGGCTTCGCTCAGCTCGACTCGCTGCCTGCGGGCGAGGTTCAGGTCCGCGCCTACACGACCCGGCAGGATGGCACGCAGGTCGAAACGGAGCCGCTATCCGTCGCGACGGAAACAGTCTTTCCCAACGGCGAAGAGTGCCCGGGCGAAGCGCAGCAGCTGGCGTTGGTCCTTGGTGCATCGGGACTGCGTCCGCAGTAGCTCTAAACGGCCTGAAAAAGGGAGGGGCGTCCCTCCCTTTCCCCGTGTGGGTGATCTCCAGGTCTAACGGTTCGGATCGCCGTCCAGGCGGTCCTTCACGTCTTCACCGACATCCTTGATTTTGGCTTCGGCCTGATCAAGCTGGCCTTCGGCCTCCAGATCGCGGTTATCCGTGGCATCGCCGGCCTTTTCCTTGATCTTGCCGCTGGCTTCCTGTGCCTTGTTCTCGATCCTGTCGCCCAAACCCATGGCTACTGCCCTTCTTCCTGTTGGCCGCCGCCGAAGCGCTCCTGGGCACCGTCGACAGCTTCGTTTGCCTGGTCGCCGAAGCCGCCGAGCTTTTCGCCGTGCTGCTCCTGCGCGTTGTCCACTGCGTCGTTGGCGCGGCCCGCGAGGCCACCGCCCTGTTCGTCGCCGCCCTCGTCATTTCCGAAGGCACCCTTGGCTGCGTTAGTGATGTCGTCAATACCCATAGCGTTCTCACTTTCGATCGACAGCTTGCTGGTCATTCCCAACATCTTCACCGTGGCACAGGCAGCTTTGGGCTGTCCAGCCCTCGTCGCGATTAGAGCGCCCGGATCATCCGGGTATTTCCCAAAGTGTTCGGCTTGACCCGGGCCAGGTCCAGGAACTCGGCAACGCCCTCATCGTGCGAACGCAGCAGTTCCGAATAAACCTCGGGGTCGACCGCGGACTGGTCGGCCATGACCTCGAAGCCGTGCCGGGTAAAAAAGTCCACTTCGAAGGTCAGGCAGAAGACCCGGTTGACGCCCAGGCTGACTGCTTCGGCCAGCAGGGCATCGAGCAGCGTCCGGCCCACCCCGTGGCCCCGCCATTCGGAAGACGTGGCCAGAGTGCGCACTTCCGCAATGTCTTCCCACATCACGTGGAGTGCACCGCAACCAATTACTTCGCCGTTGGAAGCTTCCGCGATCTTGAACTCCTGGATGCTCTCGAAATAGGCTACGGCTTCCTTCTCCAGCAGCACACGCTTGTCGGCCAGCGGCTTCACCAGACGGCGGATCTCGGCAACATCGGAGGTACGCGCCGGCCGGATCGTGAAGGATGCAGTCATGGTGCAAGTTTAGGGCCCGTTTCCGGCCGAACGTGCCGCCGGAGCTTCAGGCGGCCGCGCACTGCTTTCGAAGGCGGGCGTCACTCCAGGCGGTAAAGGTCGGCGGCGGTGTCGACGTCGCCGCCGTCGGACTCATCAGAGCAGTCCACGAGATCAATCAGGTACGCGTGGTCCTGCAGAAAGCCTCGGGCACCGCTGTCGCCGTTGGCTGCTTCCGCAGCCTGCGCCACGAGCGCCGCATCGAACAGCACCGGATGTCCGCGTTGCAATTCGCCGTCCGCTCCGCGGTAGGCGGCGGCTGTGACGCGGCCTGGCTTATGGCTATCCAGCAGCCTCCTGACGATGGCGGACGTCAAGCCGGGCTGGTCCACCAATACCGCCAGCATGTGGAACCCGGGTGACACCGCGGCTGCGCCCAGCCGGAAGGAGCTGCCCATGCCGCCGGACCAGTCGGGATTGTCCAAAACAAGGCAGCCGGACAAATCGGCCTTTCCCCGGATCTGATCGGCACCTGCTCCGAGGACCACCACAATTTCGGCGCATCCGCCGTTCCGCAGCACGGATGCCACGTAGGAGACGAGCGGTTCCTGCCGGAATTCGAGCAGCGCCTTCGGCCCGCGGCCCAGCCGGGTGCCTGCTCCAGCGGCGAGCAGCACGGCGGCGGTGGGCTCCGGACGAGATGTCATGCCCTCACTATAGGCACCCGTCCGCACCCCCCGCAGTCGCACCGCTTGCCGATTCAGGGGTTAACGCGACCGGCGGGCCCTGGGATGTCCAGGACCCGCCGGTTCGACGCGTTAGTTGCTTAGGAGCCCGTGCGGGCGGTCCTACTGGGAGAGTGCCGGGGTGTCCGGCACTTCCTCGATCGCCTTGGGGGCACCGGCGCTGGAGAAGACGAACTTTGCGTCCTCGCCTTCGCCTTCGACGTCCACACGGATGAGTTCGCCCGGCAGGATCTCGCCGAAGAGGATCTTCTCGGAGAGCTGGTCCTCGACCTCGCGCTGGATGGTGCGGCGCAGCGGCCGCGCACCCATGGTCGGATCGTAGCCGCGCGTTGCCAGCAGAACCTTGGCCGCCGGCGTTAGCTCGATGGTCATGTTCTTCTCGGCCAGACGCTTCTCCAGCCGCGTGATGAACAGGTCCACGATCTGGACGATCTCTTCCTGCGTCAGCTGCGGGAAGACCACGGTGTCGTCGACACGGTTGAGGAACTCCGGACGGAAGTGCTGCTTGAGCTCATCCTGGACCCGGGCCCGCATCCGCTCATAACCGGTCTTGGTGTCCGTACCCGACTGGAAACCGGTCATGACGCCCTTGGAGATGTCACGGGTACCGAGGTTGGTGGTCATGATGATGACGGTGTTCTTGAAGTCCACCACACGTCCCTGGCTGTCGGTCAGACGGCCGTCTTCCAGGATCTGCAGCAGCGAGTTGAACAAGTCCGCGTGGGCCTTCTCCACCTCGTCGAAAAGCACCACCGAGAACGGACGGCGGCGGACCTTTTCGGTCAGCTGGCCGCCTTCTTCATAGCCGACATAACCGGGAGGGGCACCGAAGAGCCTGGACACAGTGTGCTTCTCCGAGTATTCGGACATGTCCAGCGTGATCAGGGCGTCCTCTTCGCCGAAGAGGAACTCCGCCAGCGCCTTGGCCAGCTCCGTCTTACCAACACCGGTGGGACCGGCGAAGATGAACGAGCCGCTGGGACGGTTGGGGTCCTTCAGGCCGGCGCGGGTACGGCGGATAGCCTGCGAGATCGACTTAATGGCTTCATCCTGGCCGATGACCCGCTTGTGCAGCTCATCTTCCATGTGCATGAGCCGGCTGGACTCTTCTTCGGTGAGCTTGAAGACCGGGATGCCTGTGGAGTTGGCCAGAACCTCGGCAATCAGGTCCTCGTCCACCTCGGCGATCTCGTCCAGGTCGCCGGACTTCCAGGCGCGCTCCTTGTCGGCACGCTCGTCCTGGAGCTTGCTTTCCTTGTCGCGCAGCGAGGCGGCACCTTCGAAGTCCTGCGCATCGATGGCAGATTCCTTCTGCTTCTTTAGCGCAGAAATCCGCTCATCGATTTCCTTCAGCTCCGGCGGTGCCGTCATGCGGCGGATCCGCAGGCGTGCGCCGGCTTCATCGATCAGGTCGATGGCCTTGTCCGGGAGGAAGCGGTCCGAAACGTAGCGGTGCGACAAGTGGGCAGCAGCATCCAGGGCGCCGTCCGTGATGGACACGCGGTGGTGTGCCTCATAGCGGTCGCGCAGACCCTTCAGGATCTGGATCGAATGCTCAACCGAGGGCTCATTGACCTGGATGGGCTGGAAGCGGCGTTCCAGTGCAGCATCCTTTTCGATGTGCTTGCGGTACTCATCGAGAGTCGTGGCGCCGATGGTTTGCAGTTCGCCACGGGCCAGCATGGGCTTGAGGATCGAGGCTGCGTCGATCGCGCCTTCGGCGGCACCTGCACCGACCAGAGTGTGGATCTCATCGATGAACAGGATGATGTCCCCGCGGGTGCGGATTTCCTTCAGTACCTTCTTCAGGCGTTCTTCGAAATCGCCACGGTAGCGGGATCCTGCGACGAGTGAACCAAGGTCAAGCGTGTACAGCTGCTTGTCCTTGATGGTTTCCGGAACGTCGCCGCGGACAATGGCCTGGGCCAGACCTTCGACGACGGCGGTCTTGCCGACACCGGGTTCACCGATCAGGACAGGGTTGTTCTTGGTGCGGCGGGAGAGGACCTGCATGACGCGTTCCATCTCATGCTCGCGCCCAATAACAGGGTCAAGTTTGGACTCGCGGGCAGCCTGGGTCAGGTTGCGGCCGAACTGGTCCAGCACTACGGAACCGGCCGGAGTGCCTTCCTGCTGCTGGCCGCTGGCGGAGACGGGCTCTTTGCCCTGGTAGCCGGAGAGCAGCTGGATGACCTGCTGGCGCACGCGGTTCAGGTCCGCGCCGAGCTTGACCAGAACCTGGGTGGCGACACCTTCACCCTCGCGGATGAGGCCGAGCAGGATGTGCTCGGTGCCGATGTAGTTGTGGCCCAGCTGCAGAGCTTCACGGAGGGAGAGCTCCAGCACTTTCTTGGCACGCGGGGTGAAGGGAATGTGGCCGCTGGGAGCCTGCTGGCCCTGGCCGATAATCTCCTGCACCTGCTCGCGCACCCCGTTGAGGGAGACACCGAGGAATTCCAGCGCCTTCGCGGCAACACCTTCGCCCTCATGGATCAATCCAAGAAGGATATGTTCGGTACCAATGTAATTGTGGTTGAGCATGCGGGCTTCTTCTTGAGCCAGCACGACAACGCGACGGGCACGGTCGGTAAATCTCTCAAACATCTCGCACACTCCTAGCTACTGCGTACTTTGATGCTACGTGGCCGAAAGACGATTTTGGGGTCTGTTCGCCCTAGGGATAATGGCCGGCCGTAACGCAGATGCGGGGTAGACCGCCCACCGTATGGATAAAGGGCGGACCTCGGGGTCCGCCCTTTATGGAAGAGTTATCAAAGTCTACTTGCGCCGGCCCTCGTGATGCCGGCGGGCAGTACTGCTAGCCGCCGTGGGCCCGGCGGTAAGCCTCGAGGATCTCGGACTGCACGCGGCCGCGCTCACTGACGGTGTAACCGTTCTCGCGCGCCCAGGCCCGCACGGCAGAAGCGTCCTGGCTGCGGCCTGCAGATGCCGGCTTGACCTTTCCGGTGCGGGTGGGAACCTTTCTGGCTTTCTCGACATAAGTCTTCAACGCGTCTCGCAGCGCCTCAGCATTCTTCGATGAAAGATCAATCTCGTAATTGATTGCATCCAGCGCAAAACGCACCGTTTCATCGGCACTGCCACCATCCAGGTCATCTACCAGAATGATTTTCACTTCCTGTGCCACAGGAGCTCCTCTATATTGAAGTTTTAGTAATCCCATTGGCTTCCCCAAAACCAATTTGATTATTGCCTATCAATGAATAGCTGGCAACACGACATGTTTCCGCTGTCCACTAAAGCCTCTCGCGATTATGCGAAGCGAAGCCAAATGGGAAGCTGCGGCCATTCACTGAATGCCGCTAATCCTCTTTTCACAGGTATTCGAAACCCGACGCGGCATAGCTCGGATAATTAGTATTATCGATGTTCATTTACGAACCGGCGTGCAGCCGACAATGTTGAACTGCGTAGCATGATCGAGTTGCGCAATTGGACACAGCGGCCGCATCGGTGATGACGGAGCGGAAGAGGCCGCGCATGCAGTCGGCGGGGAAGCTCATTACTCGCTGCTAAATGATTAGCCCGGCGGGCGAAGAAAATCAGCCGCGGCACGGTTGAATATCGGTCCTGCCGCTCACGCCTGACGGCAACCACCGGGAGAAGAATTATGGCCAGGCCTGCGGTGAACCGCGGGCCTGGCCATGGCTGCCAACTAGAGGGTGAAGTTAATTAATGTGTCCCTGCTGGTCGGCCTCGTACTCGGCTTGAGCCAAGGCTTCGCGCTCCCGGCGGTCAGCGTTGAACACGGCTTTCATAGCGAAGTAAAAAATCAGGCCGACACCGGTTGACGGAGCCAATACCCACAAATATTCCAACATGATTATCCCAATTCTGGTTTCAAGAGCGGGAAGAGAATGGTCTCCCGGATTCCCGTCTGGGTGAAGAGCATGACCAGGCGGTCAATACCCAGGCCAATGCCGCCCATTGGCGGCGCACCGTATTCCAGTGCACGGAGGAAGTCTTCATCCAGTTGCATCGCTTCATGGTCCCCCGAGGCCGCCTTCCGCGACTGCTCGGTGAGCCGTTCACGCTGGACAACAGGGTCGATGAGCTCGGAAAAGGCGGTGCCGCGCTCCATACCGCCGATGATCAGGTCCCAGGCTTCAATGAGCCCGGGCTTACTCCGGTGCGCACGAGCCAAAGGCTGTGCTGCCGGCGGGTAGTCGTAGACGAAGGTCGGCTGAAGCAGCGTCGGTTCCACGATTTCGCCAAAAAGTTCAATCACGATCTTTTCCGTGTCCCACTGGGGTTCCACCTTGACGCCATGCTTGTCGGCGATGGCCCGCAAGGTACTGCCATGGGTTTCGGGCGTGATCTCCTCGCCCACGGCTTCAGAAAGCCCCGGGTAAACGCCCAGCCAGCGCCATTCACCGTTGAGGTCGATCGTGCCGGCGTCCGTCTCGATGATGCGGCTGCCAACGGTGTCCGCTGCGTTCAGGATCATTTCCTTCATGCGGTCGGCCATCACAAACTGGTCGGCATAGGCCTCGTAACTTTCCAGCGTCGTGAATTCGGGGCTATGCGTCGAATCCACACCTTCATTGCGGAAGATGCGCCCGATCTCGAACACCCGGTCGATACCGCCGACGACGGCGCGCTTCAGGAAGAGCTCGGTGGCGATGCGTAGCGTCATGTCCTGGTCGAAGGCGTTCAGGTGGGTCTGGAACGGCCGGGCGGCAGCACCGCCGTGGATGAGCTGGAGCATCGGGGTCTCCACCTCCACGTAGTCGCGGTTGTGCAGCGTTTCCCGGATGGACCGGATGATCGCTGCGCGGGTGTAGACCATCTGGCGCGCCTCGTCGCGGACCATCAGGTCGACGTAACGCTGGCGCACCCGGGTCTCTTCGTTCAGGCCGGCATGCAGCACGGGCAGCGGGCGCAGGGCCTTGGAGACCATTGACCAGGAATCGGCCATGACCGAGAGTTCGCCCCGCTTGGAGGAGATGACCTCGCCGCGCACAAACACGTGGTCGCCCAGATCCACCAGGGACTTCCAGCCGGCCAGCGCTTCCTCGCCGACGTTGGCCAGGCTCAGCATGGCCTGCAGCCGGGTACCGTTGCCCTCCTGCAGGGTGGCGAAGCACAGCTTGCCCGTGTTGCGGACGAAGACCACACGGCCGGAGACGCCGACGGTTTCCCCGGTGGTCTCATCGGCCGCAAGGTGACCGTACTTCTCGCGGACCTCACTGAGAGTGTGGGTCCGGTCAACACCCACCGGATACGGCTCCACACCGCTCTCGAGCAGTTTGGCGCGCTTGTCCATGCGCACGCGCATCTGCTCGGAGACGTCCGAAGGTTCCGGGGAAGGGGTGGGGGTTTTATGTGTGGTCACGGTAGTTAAGATTACCGGTTGTGCTCCGGTGGCTCCTATTCGGTCTTCCCGGCACTCCGGCTAGCCCAGGTCGACGTTGTCGATCAGCCGCACCGGGCCTACTTTGGCGGCGATCAGCGCCAGCGCTTCGCCGGTGAACGGGGTGTCCTGACAGTTGAAAGCCAGCGGCTCCAGCGTGACCGGATCGACCACCTCGAGGTAGTCCAGCTCGACCAGCCGTGCGGACTTGACCATGGCCAGGGCACCCTCGATGTCCAGCGGCTCGTGCCGGTCCGCCTGTTCCTTCAGGTAGCGCAGGCTGCGCGACAGGACCAGGGCGGCCTCGCGTTCCTCGGCGGAGAGGAAGCGGTTCCGGCTGGACAGCGCCAGCCCGTCCTCGTCCCGCACGATCGGCACCCCGATGATTTCGACGGGGAAATTCAGGTCCGCCGCCATCCGCTTGACCAGAGCCAGCTGCTGGGCGTCCTTCTTGCCGAAGTAGGCGCGGTAGTCGGCCGGGATGGGAGGCATGCCGTAGTGCAGCAGTTTCGCAACCACAGTCAGGGCGCCGTCGAAATGCCCGGGCCGTGAAGCGCCTTCGAGTTTCCCGCCCAACGGACCCGATGCCACCCGCACCATCGGTTCGCCGCCGGGATAGACCTCTTCCACGGCGGGCGCGAAAACGATGTCCACCCCGCAGGAACCCAGCAGGTCCAGGTCCGCGTCCAGCGTGCGCGGGTACCGCTCCAGGTCGGCCGCGTCGCCGAACTGCAGCGGGTTGACGAAGATGGTGGCAATAACGACGTCGTTCGCCTGGCGTGCGGCGGTGGCCAGGGCGGCATGGCCGGCATGCAGGCCGCCCATGGTCGGGACCAGGCCCTGGCTCGTGTGGCCGGCATGGTGCTTGCCGGCTGCCTCGCGCAGCAGTTCGGCGCTGGCGGCATTGAGCTCGGCGTACGTGGTGGCCAGCTGGGGGCGGTTGCTCACTGGGGGTCCTCCGGAGTGGAACGGGTGCTGAGAATATCGAGGATTTCGGTGGCTTGGGCGTCTTTCAGCAGGCCGCGTTCGAACGCACGCTTGGCCGTGGCGCGGGCCAGTTCCTCATACGCCTGCCGGATGTCGGTGCTGCCGTGCTCGAGTTCGTAGCCCAGCAGCGCCTCGCGGTGGACCCGCACGGTGCCGGCGTCGCCGCGGGCCACCGGTCCGGTCAGTGCACCCTCGCCGGATGCCAGCGCGTTTTCCAGCGAGGCCCGCATCAGCGGACCCAGCAGCCGCTCCGGCTGGTCCGCCCCGGCGGAGCTGAGCATTTGCGCGGCCTGCGCGGCAATGGTGACCAGGTGGTTCGAGGCGTGCGCCAGGGCCGCGTGGTACAGCGGCCGGTCCTGCTCCTCGATCACGATGGGTTCGGCGCCCATCTCGACCACCAGGGCCTGGGCAATGGGGAGCACAGTGCGCGGCGCCGTCACACCGAAGGCGCAGTCCGTGAGCCGGGTCAGGTCCAGGCTCATGCCGGTAAAGGTCATGGCCGGATGGATGGCCAGGCCGATGGCCCCCTTGGCCTGGGCGGGCGCGAGCACGCTCACGCCGTGCCGGCCGGACGTATGGGCCACCAGCTGGCCGGGTTGCCAGGCGCCGGTCTCGGCCAGGCCGGCCACCAGTTCCGGCAGGGCATCGTCGGGCACCGCCAGCAGCACCAGTTCGGCCCGCTCGATGATCTCGGGGATCTCCAGCACCGGCACACCGGGCAGCAGCAATTCGGCCCGCTCCCGGCTGGCCTCCGACACGGCGGAGACACCGACGACGGCGTGCTGGGCCGCGCGCAGGGCCGCTCCCAGCACGGCGCCCACCTTGCCGGCGCCGATCACGCCGATGCCTAGCCTGCCCGGTCTAACGCTGTTCATCCTCGGCCTTTCCATTCTCTGCGCCGGCTGCTCCCGCGGCAGGCGCGGGCATGCCGGCCTCTTCCTGCTCCGGCACGCTTTCCTGCCGGCGTTCCAGCCAGCGCTCCGGCACACTGTGCCGCCGGGCCGCCGCGGCACGGGCGGACTGTTCGTTGAACAGCCGGCGGGCCACCTCGATATCCATCTGGTAGACCACCGGGCTGACCGGCCCCACCGTGGTCTGCAGCTGCAGATCCGCCACCCGCAGCTTCCGGGCCACTGGTCCCTGATGCAGCGCCATCGACTGGGTGCGCTCGTGCGGGACCACGGCCAGGTGCCGCACGAACCGCCCGGACCGGGCCAGCAAGGCCGTCTCCGTCACGGCGAAGCCGTTGCGCCGCCAGGTGAGGAAGGACAGAAACCGCACCCGCGCCGGGGAGGTGACGAAGCCGCCGTCGTTGTTCTGCCCCACCAACCCGGCCGTGAAAACGCCGAACGGGTCCTCGGTACCGGGGTCGGGCAGCACCAGGGCGAGCATCTGCATGACCTCGTCCCGCGTGCCTACCGGGAGCAGGGTGGTGCGCGCGCCGGAGTTCTCCGCGCTCACGCCGTAGCCGGCCACGTTGATCTTGATCCGGTACCAGTCCTTGGTCCGCCAGAGCAGCGGCTGGGACACCGCCACGGCCTGCACGCGTCCGGGCGGCACGGTCTGGGCCCGCGTCTCGAGCAGCCCGTAGCGCAGCCGGATGCCGTCCGGGGACACGGCCGCGCGGAAGTTGTAGGCGGTGCTGAACACGCTCCAATAGCCGGCCGCGACGGCGATCATGCCGGGCACCAGCGCCGACAGCAGGACCGGCAGTCCGCCCCAGTCCGCCACGTAACCCACCGCTGCGGCCACGCCAATAACAACGACGACGACGACCAGCGCCACCGTTGCACCCGAAAGCACCGTGGCGCCGACGACCCGTTGCGGGGTGAGCTGGACGATGGGGTGTTCCGGGGCCTCGGGCGCCTCGTCCGGGTGCTCGGGGTCCAGCTCAGCACCTGAGGCCCGGGCCAGAATGGTTGCCCGCAGTTGCTGGGCGGAAGCCAATGGGAGGTAGGCCAAGCGCACCGCGGACTCGCCGGCGTCGGCCACCTCGAACTTCAGCTCGGCCAGCCCGAAGATCCGCCCCAGCAGCGGCTGGATGACGTCGATCGCCTGCACCCGGTCCAGCCTGGCCTGGCGGTGCTGGCGGAACAGAATGCCGGAATTGACCCGGACGTGTTCCTCGGTGACCTGGTAGCGGGTGAACCACCAGGACAGCACGAAGGCGCCCACCAGCAGCAGCATCACCACCAGCAGTACGACGACGGCCCAGATGCCCCGGCCCTCGGTCAGGAACCACAGGGGTTCGCCGCGGAACATCGCTTCGAACCAGTCGCGGCCGAAGAAGTAGGCGATGGCGGCCAGGGCGATCCAGCCCCGGACAAACGGGGAAACGGGGTGGACGCGGTGCCAGTTTTCCGCGCGGTCCGGAGTCAGCGGCACCTCGCGCGAGGGGGAAACCGGGCCGGTGCCCTCCGGAGTGGTCACAGCCCGGCCAGCCTTGCCTGCCCGCGCGCGGAAAGCTGTTCGCGCAGCCGTGCGGCTTCCTCTGCGGGGAGTCCGGGAATGGAGGCGTTGGTCTGCGGGGAGGCGGTGTGCAGTTTGACCGAGGCCAGCTTGAAGGCGCGCTCCAGCGGGCCGACCGCGACGTCGACGTACTGCATGCGGCCGTAGGGAACCACCATGAGGCGCTGGAAGAAGATGCCCTGCCGGATCAGCAGGTCCTCGTCCCGCTCCGCGTAGCCGATCGCCTTGACTTGGCGCGGAATCAGCAGGCCGATCCAGACCTGGATGACCAGCGTGCCGCCGGCCAGCAGCCAAGCGAGCCAGGCCGGAAAGCCGGGCCAGACGCCGGTAAGCAGCAGGATCAGCGGGACGCTGAGGATGGCCAGGCTGATCAACGCGGACACGGCCCAGCCGATCAGCCGCACGGTAATGTATTTCGGCGCCACCCGGATCCAGCTGATCTCCGGCGGATCGATCGGCTCGCTACGCATACTCCCCCTCGCCCTCGGCCGAACCGTCTTCGCGTTCGGCCGATTCCGGATCCTCCGGCGGGAGTTTGCAGAACCGTTCCACCATCAGACCAATAATGACCATGACCAGGCCACCGCCCATCATAGCCAGCACCTGCAGCAGGATGGGCCCGGCCGGCCGGTAGGTCAGCAGCACCAGCTGGTCAACCAGAATCCCGGCATGCCAGCCGAGCAGCAGGGCACCGGCGTAGGCGCAAGCCTGGGCGAGCACCAGCGTGCGGGCGGCAAGAACGGGATCCAGCGGTTTCTCGCGCTTGCCGTTGCGCCAGTTGCGCACCCGCAGGCCGAGGACCAGCGTGAACACCATGATGGCGCCCATGGTGGCCAGCGAGCTCAGGTGCAGGACGGGCACCGGCAGGCCGCCGCGCGCGGTCAGGAGGTTGGCCAGCCAGCCCAGCACACCAACGACGACGGCGATGGCCGCCAGCCAGCTGTACTTGATGGTCCTCACGATGCCGCGCCCATCCGGCTCAGTGCCCTGGTTCGAAAGGCGCCAGGCCGTCCAGGTCCCCCGCGGCTTCGGCGAGTTCGCCGACCGGGACGCCGTTGAGGGTTGCGTGCGAGTCCATCCAGGCCCATGGCTGCAGCACAAAGGCCCGCTCATGGGCGCGCGGATGCGGGACGGTCAAGGCCTCGTCGTCGAGCTTGAGGTCGCCGTAGGTAATGATGTCCACGTCCAGGGTCCGCGGCCCCCAGCGCACCTCGCGGGTCCGGTGGTGCTTGTTCTCCACGCTCTGGCAGTGTTCCAGCAACTTGTAGGGTTCCAGATCGGTCTCCACCTCGATCACCATGTTCAGGTAATCCGGCTGGTTCTCGGGACCGCCTACCGACTTGGTCTGCACAACCGGCGACACCGCGCAGAGGCGGACGTTGGGGGTGTCCACCAGATCCGCGACGGCGTGGGAGAGCGTGTCGCTGCGTTCGCCGAGATTGCTGCCAAGGGCCAAAACCGCGCGTACACTCATGAATTCTCCCGGTAGATAGTGATGGTGACGTCGCCGAACGGCACTTCGATGGGCGCCTGGGGCTTGTGGACCGTCACTTCCACGGCGGCAATGCTGAAGGTGGCCAGAACGTAACCCGCGATCCGCTCCGCAAGGGTCTCGATCAGGTTCACTGGCTCGCCCGTGATGATCTCTTTGACGCCCTCTGCCAGTTCGCCGTAGTGCGCGGTCAGGGTCAGGTCATCGGCGGCGGCTGCGGCACGGATGTCCGTGTGCAGGGCCACATCGATGGTGAAGGGCTGGCCGTCCCGGCGTTCATGGTCGAACACTCCGTGGTAACCGACGGCGGTGATGCCGGAGAGCTTGATGACGTCCATGCGGCCGGACCCGGCTGTGCCCGTCTGCACCGGAACTACCCGGCCCAGGCTGCGGCGACCTTGACCGCGTCCAGGCTTGCACCGGAATCGTGCACGCGCACGCCCCAGGCACCGTTGGCTACGGCCAGGGCACTGATGGCCAGCGTGGCGTGGTCGCGCTCTGCGGGCGCGGCTACCTTGCCGGCGGAAGACAGCAGGGTGCCGAGGAAGCGCTTGCGGGATGCCCCGACGAGTACCTTGTGGCCGAGCTTGGTGAACTCCGGCAGCCCGCGCAGCAGCGCCCAGTTGTGCTCGGCGTTCTTGGAGAAGCCCAGTCCCGGATCGAGGATGATCTGGTCTTCGGCCACGCCGGCGGCCACAAACTTGTCCCGCAGTTCGGCGAGTTCGGCCACGACCTCGGCCACCACGTCGTCGTACTTGGCGGCGGGATCCACATTGCGCGCGTCGCCGCGGCGGTGCATCAGCACGTAGGGCACCTTGCGTTCGGCAATCAGGGCCGGCATTTCCGGGCTGAAGGTCATGCCGGAGACGTCATTGATGATGCCGGCGCCGGCGTCGATCGCCTTGGACGCGGTATCCACGTGCATGGTGTCCACGCTGATCAGGGCACCGGCCTTCGCCAGCGCCTCGATCACGGGCAGGATGCGGGCCTGCTCCTCCTCGGGGGTGATGGATTCGGCACCGGGACGGGTGGATTCACCGCCGACATCGATGATGTCCGCGCCGCCGTAGAACAGTTTCAGCCCCTGGGCAATGGCCTTGTCCGGAGAGACGAACTTGCCGCCGTCGCTGAAGGAATCCGGAGTGACGTTCAGGATCGCCATCACCACGCCGCGGTCGGTGGGCAGGTCCGAGAACTTCCGGGGTGCGCGCACCTTGCGTACAACGGGCAGCGGGGAAGTTGCGGGCCCGGTTCCGGGCACTGCTGCGAGTGAATCCATAAATGTCTACCGTTTCTGCTTGTTTCGCTTAGCGCCCGATGATCAGGCTCATGGCCTCTGCCCTGGTGGCAGTTTCCCTGAGCTGACCGCGGACTGCGGACGTTACCGTCTTGGCGCCCGGTTTGCGGACACCGCGCATGGACATGCACATGTGCTCGCACTCGACGACGACGATGGCACCCTTGGGCTCAAGATGCTCCATGAGGGCATCAACAATCTGCGTGGTGAGCCGTTCCTGGACCTGCGGGCGGCGGGCGAAGACCTCCACCAGCCGGGCCAGTTTGCTCAGCCCCGTCACCTTACCTTCATGGGAAGGAATGTAGCCAATATGGGCGGTGCCATGGAACGGCACCAGATGGTGTTCGCAGGTGGAGTAGAACGGAATGTCCTTGACCAGCACCATTTCTTCATGATCAATGTCGAAGGTGGTGGCCAGCAGTTCCGCCGGGTCCTGATGCAGGCCGGCGAAGACTTCGGCGTAGGACTTGGCCACCCGCCGCGGGGTCTCCACCAGCCCCTCGCGGTCAGGGTCTTCGCCCACCGCAATCAGGATTTCGCGCACTGCGCGCTCGATCCGGGGCAGGTCTATCGAGCTGTCGATTTCCAGCTCGGCGATTACATCGTCGTATTCGGTCACGTCTGAAATCCTAGCCGTTGCCGCCGGTGGTCCCGCCCGGATTGGTTCCGGGGGTGCTGCCGGGAGGGTTTTCGACGGGCAGTTCGGGCAGGGCCGGATCCGGATCAACGATGACGGCCGAATGGCCCTCTTCCTCGTCCGGGCTCTGGGCCGAGGCGGCCTCGGCCCGTTCCTTCGCGCTCATGACCGGCGGAATCTGGTGGACCGGACGCGATTCCTTGGACAGCCAGACGTCGCGGTATTCGCGCTTGCGGATATCCTCGAAGACCTCGGCGATCTCGCGCTGGTTCAGCGTCTCGCGCTCCAGCAGGGCCAGGGCCAGCCGGTCCAGCACGTCGCGGTTTTCGGTCAAGACGGCATAGGCCTCGTCGTGCGCGGTGTCGATCAGGCGGCGGACTTCCTCATCGACCACGAAAGCCACGTGGTCGGAGTAGTTGCGTTCGTGCGACATGTCGCGGCCCAGGAACGGTTCGCCGCCGCCCTGGCCCAGTTTCACGGCACCGACACGTTCGCTCATGCCGTACTGCGTCACCATCTGGCGCGCCGTGCTGGTGGCCTTCTCGATGTCGTTCGAGGCGCCGGTGGATGGGTCGTGGAAGACGATTTCTTCGGCCACGCGGCCGCCCATGGCGTAGGCCAGCTGGTCCAGCAGTTCGTTGCGGGTGACCGAGTACTTGTCGTCCTCCGGCACCACCATCGTGTAGCCGAGGGCACGCCCGCGGGGCAGGATGGTGACCTTGGTGACCGGCGCTGTGTAGCGCAGGGCCGCCGCCACCAGGGCGTGGCCGCCTTCGTGGTAGGCGGTGATCTTGCGCTCGTGTTCCTTCATGACGCGCGAACGCTTCTGCGGGCCGGCCATGACGCGGTCGATCGCCTCGTCCAGGGCACGGTCGTCGATCAGCTGCGCATTGGAGCGGGCAGTCAGCAACGCGGCTTCGTTGAGCACGTTGGCCAGGTCCGCACCGGTGAAGCCCGGGGCACGCTTGGCCAGCGCACGCAGGTCCACGTCCGGAGCCATCGGCTTGCCGGCGGCGTGCACCTGCAAGATGTGGTGGCGGCCTTCCAGGTCCGGTGCCTCCACCGCGATCTGGCGGTCGAAACGTCCGGGCCGCAGCAGCGCGGGGTCCAGGACGTCCGGACGGTTGGTGGCGGCGATCAGGATGACGTTGGTCTTGACGTCGAACCCGTCCATTTCGACCAGGAGCTGGTTCAGCGTCTGCTCACGCTCGTCGTTGCCGCCGCCCACGCCGGCGCCGCGGTGGCGGCCAACGGCGTCGATCTCGTCGACGAAGATGATCGCCGGCGCGTTGTTCTTCGCCTGCTCGAACAGGTCGCGGACACGGGAGGCGCCCACACCGACGAACATTTCGACGAAGTCCGAGCCGGAGATGGAGTAGAAGGGCACGCCGGCTTCACCGGCAACCGCGCGGGCCAGCAGGGTCTTGCCCGTTCCGGGAGGGCCGTAGAGCAGCACGCCCTTGGGGATCTTGGCGCCGAGCGCCTGGAACTTGCCCGGTTCCTGCAGGAACTCCTTGATTTCATGGAGTTCTTCCACGGCCTCGTCCGCGCCGGCGACGTCGGCGAAGGTGACCTGGGGCATGTCCTTGGTGATCAGCTTGGCCTTGGACTTGCCGAACTGCATGACCTTGGAGCCGCCGCCCTGCATGCGCGAGAGCAGGAACCAGAAGATGATGCCGATGATCAGGATCGGCAGGATCAGGCTGATGAAGCCCGTGAACCAGTTGTTTTCCACCGGCTGGTCCGTGAACACGTCCACATTGGAGGCGCTGATGGCATCGACCACATCTTCGGCACGGGCGGTGCTGTAGAAGAAGGTGATGCTCTTGCCTTCATTGGCACCGTCCTGGATGAAGTCTTCACGCAGGGTCAGCTCAACGCTCTGGTTGCCGTCATTGATCCGGGCCTGCTCAACCTTGTCATCGGTGAGCAGCTGCAGCCCGACGCTGGTGTCCACACGGGAGGCCTGCGGGCCGGCAAGATTGGGCACCACGATAAGCAGGATTGCCAGGACCAGCACAATCCAGATGATCGGTCCCTTGAAAATGTTCTTCAATTTCATGCGTCTAAGGGCACAATGCCCCGTCCCTCCTGCTGATCAGCCGTGGTGTCACCCATATAGCTATACACCGTCCGCAATAATTCACGCACGGCGGCAAAGATTAGTTCCCTCTCGGCGTACAAGCAAGCCTTTGGCTCAAGCTGGAGACAGGGATCTTGGTTTTACTCGTAGACGTGCGGTGCCAGCGTGCCGATAAAGTCCAGGTTGCGGTACCGCTCGGCGAAGTCCAGGCCGTACCCGACGACGAATTCGTTGGGGATTTCGTAGCCGACGTACTTGACGTCGATTTCCACCTTGGCCGCATCCGGCTTGCGCAGCAGCGTGCAGATCTCCACCGAGGCCGGGCCGCGGGAGAGCAGGTTGGTCTTCAGCCAGGACAGCGTCAGGCCGGAGTCGATGATGTCCTCGACGATGAGCACGTGCTTGCCCATCAGGTCGGTTTCCAGGTCCTTGAGGATCCGCACGACGCCGGAAGACTGCGTGCCCGACCCGTAGGAAGATACCGCCATCCAGTCCATCTTCACGTGGCTGTGCAGTGCGCGGGCCAGATCCGCCATGACCATGACGGCGCCCTTGAGGACTCCGACGATCAGCAGGTCGCGGCCCTCGTAGTCCTTGTCGATCTCGGCAGCCAGTTCCTGCACGCGCTGCTGGATCTGCTCCTTGGTATACAGAACGTGCTTGAGGTCCGCCTGAACGTCGTTGGAATCCACCAGATACTCCCGTAATTAATGATGTGGCGTCACTGGGCGCGAGCCAGTTGTTCTAAAGACAAGATTGCCATAGCCGCCGCGCTCTTGCGCAACCGGGCTTGATTGTCCGTCCGGCTCCCGCCGTACCCGGCGGTACACGCTGACCATTCCGGCCAGCTGGACCGGGCCGGCGGACCCCTGCCTCGCCAGCAGCGATTCCGCCGCGATGAGCCGCTCGTAGCTGGGGTTCTCGCCGCCCATTTCGGCCGCCGCCAGCGCGATGACCCGGTGTTTCATCGCTGCCGGCAGCACCTCGATCCCACTCCGCTCCAGTTCTATGCCTTCCGGGGTATCTATCCTGAGGCGAAGGTATTCGCTGCGTGCCTGGGCATCCAGGTAATCGGCATCCGCCCGCAGAATCTGCGCCGAACGCCACAACGCCTCGGCGACGCCCGGGCCCAGCTGCTGCTCCAGGAAGGGCAGAACTTCCGACCGCACACGCGAGCGCAGGAATTTAGGATCGGCGTTGGTCGGATCGTGCCACGGTTCAAGCCCGGCGAGGGCGCACAGCTCTTCGGTATGCTTCCGGCGCAGTTCCAGGAACGGCCGCAGATAGTTCCCGCGGCGCGGGGCCATGCCGGCAAGCGAACGCGTTCCGGAGCCCCGGCCGAGGCCAAGCAGCACCTGTTCGGCCTGGTCATCGAGGGTGTGGCCCAGCAGCACGGCGGCTGCCCCATGTTCGGCAGCGGCAGCATCCAGGGCGGCGTACCGCGCCACCCGTGCCGCTGCTTCGGGCCCCATGCCTGGCTGGCCCACACTGACCCGGCGGACTTCCACTGGCGCCAGTCCCAGACCCTCGAGCTGCACGCGGGCCCGTTCCGCCACGTCGGCGCTGCCCGGCTGGAGGGCATGATCGACGACGACGGCGCCCACCCGGTACCGCTGCGAACCGTCCCGCAGCGGCCGGGCAAAGTAGGTTGCCACGGCGGCCAGGGCCAGTGAATCCGGCCCGCCGCTGCAGGCCACCAGCAGCAAGGGCGGTTCCCGGTCCGATGCTGGATCTGTTGTGACGCCAGCTTTGTTCTCCGGCGCATCCAGCAACTCCAGCGCTGCCTTGATGTGGTTCCGGGCCGTGCCGACCAGCGGATGCAGCCGTTGCTTGCGCCGCGGCACGCCAACCGCCGGTTCGGTGGCCGCGGTGGTCGGTTCGGTCATGGACGGCTGAGATCCATGCGGCTGATCCAGAGGTCGGCGTTGTGGATCTCTTCCTCGGTGGGCAGGTTTTCCGCCCGGAGCCAGACCTGGTTGAAGCCTTCCATGCCCACCTGCTTCACCACGGCGCGGACAAACTTCGCCCCGTCGGTGTACTGGCGTGCCTTGGCGTCCAGACCCATGATCTTGCGGATCCAGTTCTCCAGCGCGCCGCGGGTCTTGGCCCGGGCGTTGAAGCGCTGGCGGATGGTCTTCACCGTGGGCACAACGCTGGCGTCCACCTCGTCCATTACCACGTTGGCGTGGCCCTCGAGCAGGCTCATGATCGCGGTGACGTGCGAGAAGATCGCCTTTTCCTCCGGGTCCTGGAACAGGTCCATGATGGTGCCGGTGGCGCCGACCGCGACTTTCCCGCCGCCGGTGCCGGCGCCGTCGTCGTTCTTGTCCTTGCCGGACATCAGCGCCTTGGCCGCCTGCTGCAGCCGCTCGCCGAAGGTGTCGGCCTTGGCCACCAGGCCGGAAGAGAGCTTGCCGATCTGTTCCATCATGTGGTCGCGCAGCCAGGGCGCGGCCGCGAACTGCACCCGGTGCGTCTGCTCGTGCAGGCAGACCCATAGCCGGAAGTCCGCGGGCTCGACGTTGAGTTCCTGCTCGACGGCGATGATGTTCGGCGCCACCAGCATCAGCCGGCCGCCCGCCGGACCGCCGGGCAGCAGCGAGCAGAATGGATCGTACTGGCCCAGCACCTTGCTGGAGAGGAAGGAGAGGATGGCGCCCATCTGGGTTCCCGTGAGCGAACTGCTCAGGCCCGTGGCCGCGCTCTTGACCTGCTCCGGCTTTTTCCGTGCGAGCTCGGTCAGGGCCGGTTGCAGGAGCGCTTCGAAACTGCGGGCGTTGGCCTTGGACCACTCGGCCCGGTCCACAATCAGCACCTGCGAATCCCGCAGGTCCCTTGCCGCCTCCAGCCCGGTAATCCGGTGCACGTGGTCCACGGACACTTCCGAGAGTTCGCGCAGATTGGCCACGGCCGCACGGATCTGCGCCTGCGGCATCTTGGGGCCGGCCGGAGTGAGTTTGGCCGCGGTGGTCGCCGCCAGGTCCCAGTTGATCAGACGCGGCGGGGTTTCCGGAGCGGACGGGGTGATTCCGGCGCTGCCGGTGCTTGCGGTGCTGTCCATGCTGACCATCAGATCACACCGGAGCCCGGCAGGTCACCGGCCGTTCGCCCAACGGTGAAGGAAATTTCGACGGCGGACCAGCGGACCGGGTCAGGGCGCAGGCCAGATGGCGGTCAGGTGCCGGAGCGGCGCCGGGTATCAGCGGCAGCCGCAGCCGGCCAGGACCGTGGCCGCACGGTCCGCCGCCTCGCGGGCCTGCGGCGTGGAGTTCTGCAGGCCGTTGGCCACGAAGGCAAAGACCAGCGTCCGCCCGTCCGCCGTCACCGCGTAGCCGCTGAGCGAGGTGACCGTGTGCAGTGTGCCGGTCTTGGCCCGCACCAGCCCGGCGCCGCCGGCCGTCTTGCCCGCGAAGCGCTCCTGCAGGGTCCCGGTCAGTCCCGCCACGGGAAGTCCGTCAAGGCCCGCCCGCAGGTCCTGGTTGGAACCGCTGGTGATCTCCCGCAGCACGGCCGCAATCTGTTCCGCCGAAACCTTGTTGCCCAGCGCCAGCCCGCTGGCATCGCTGATCAGCAGGCCGGAGGTGGGAATCCCGAGCATCTCCATGGCCTCCTTGATCGCCTCGGTGCCGCCGCCGAAGGACCCGGGTTTGCCGCTGGCGAGGGCCGTGTTGCGGGCCATGACCTCGGCGACGTAGTTATCGGATTCCTGCAGCATGTAGTTGACGTGCTCGGCCACGGTGGCGGATTCGACGGAGGCGAGCACGATGCCGTCCTTGGGCGCGGCAGCGCGGACCACATCGGGCGCCACCTTGGCGCCGCGCTCTGACATTTCCTCCGCCAGTGCCGCGCGGAAGGCCCGTGCCACGGTCAGGGCAGCATCATCGACCAGGTCACCGCTGCCGTCCGCGTTTTCCCGGCCGCCCGAGAGCGCCAGAGGATAGATCGGCGCGATCTCGCCCGCCTGGATATCGGCCGGGTCCCACGCGGCGCTTAACGTTGGGCCGGCGTAGGCGGTGTCGTCCAGCAGCACGCGCAGTTCGCCGGTGAACTTCACGGTGGCCAGCCGTTCCGCGGCGGCCTGCGCCAGCGTGGCCAGCCCCGCGCGTCCGAGGACGTCCTCCCGCTCCGACTCGCCGGCCCCGAGCAGGGCATCTCCCCCGCCGCGCAGCACCAGCGTTCCGGGCACATTGCCCTGGATGACCTCCGTGGAAAACCGCGTGTCCGCGCCGAGGGTCAGCAGGGCCGCCGCGCCGGTCAGCAGCTTCATGTTGGAGGCCGGAATGCGTGGCTCCGAGCCGTTGCGCTCATACAGCACGTCGCCGGTCTGCGCATCGGTGACCAGCGCCGCGAAGTCCCCGGCGCCGTCGTACTTCAAAGCTTTATCCAGCGCCTCGCCTAGCATTTTCGGATCCGGCACCGGCGCGGCCTCCGGCGCGTCCGTCAGGAGTTCGGCGGCGGCCAGTTTCGTCGGCGGAAGCTGGGCCTCCGGAGTGGTGACCACCGGCTTGGCGGCCCCGGGATTCCACTCCAGGGCGGGGGCAAGATGCCAGGCGGCGGGAATCGCGAGCACGGCGAAGGCCGCGGCCAGCAGCCAGGATGTCAGCAGCCGGAAGCCACGGTTCATCCAGCCCCTCCCCCTGTTTGCACGTGCGCGCCCCGCACCCGGCAGCGGGGCGGAACGCGGTTTGTGAATCGGCTGCTCCGGTTGATGTCCGGCCGGGCAGCCAAGACCTATATCGTTAAGCGTAGACCGGCGCCGGGCCCTGCCCTGTCCACCGCGCCAGTGAGACAAAACACCAAGGAGACTTCCATGCAGCACGATGTGACCATCGAGATCCCCAAGGGATCGCGCGTCAAGTACGAGATCGACCACGAGACGCACCGCCTCCGCCTGGACCGCGTCCTCTTCACCTCCATGCAGTACCCCACGCACTACGGCTACTTCGAGGACACCCTGGGTGAAGACGGCGATCCGCTGGACGCGCTGGTCATGCTGCAGGACTTCGATCTGCTGCCGGGCGTGCTGGTTGAGTCCCGCCCCATCGCCGTGTTCAACATGACCGACGACGGCGGCGGGGACGCCAAGGTGCTGTGCGTACCCTCCGACAAGCGCTTCGACCACATCCAGGAGCTGTCCGACGTTCCGGAGTTCCTGGTCAAGGAGATCGAGCACTTCTTCACGCGTTACAAGGATCTTGAGCCGGGCAAGTGGGTCAAGGCCGAGGGCTGGTCCGACCGTGCCGCCGCCGAGGCCGAGCTGGAAGCTTCCATCAAGCGCTTTGCCGCACTGGGCGAGGAGTCCGCCCCGGACGAGCCCCAGGGCCGCGACGTCGAAGAAGGCACCACCAGCGGTTCCGAAGCACAGGGCCGCTAAATCTGACGCTGCTTCGAGGGCGGTCCGGACTGTTTTCAGTCCGGGCCGCCCTTTTGGCAACCGAAATCAGTTGATTCTCGCTTTTTGTCCGTAATACTTAGGGCATGTACGTGCTCACCATCAATCAGCGCGACTCCCGCGAGGTAGGCGATCTGGTGCCGGAGCTGATCAAATCGCTGCGGCACCTGCCCGCTGCCATCGCCTTCCGGCGATCGGTCGGGGACGAAGCCATCGGCGTGCTGGAAGACCCGAAGACGGCCATCGACGCCGCCATGATCGCCCTGCGGAGCCGGCGCTGGCATGTCGGGATCGGCGTGGGGGAACTGCTGGTGCCGCTGCCCGAGGATGTTAACGAGGCCCAGGGATTCGGGCTGGTCTATGCACGGCGCGCCGTGGAGCGGGCCCAGAAGACCGGTGAACGGGTCCCGCTGGCGGTCTCGGGTCCCGACGCCGATATCGCGGCCGAAGCCGAAGCCGTGCTCCGGCTGATCGGGCAGATCGTGTCCACCCGGACCGATGCCGAGTGGAAGGTGCTGGACCTGATGACGCCCGGCGCCCGCGGACAGCAGAAATTCATCGCCGAGGAACTCGGCATCACCACGCAGGCAGTCAGCAAGGCCGTGGTCCGCTCGCACTGGGTGGAAGAATGGGCGTGCCGGCCGGCCGCGGCGCGCCTGCTCGACCTGGTTTACGGACCCAAATCGCTGCCCGAGGCGAGCCTTCCGTACCGCTGACCTGCGGCTGGGCCTAGACTCCGAGAAGGAGTATGCCTAACCAAGAGGAGCTGACGATGATTCCGGAGATCAATTTCTGGGCCGTGCTGGTGGCGACGTTGTCCACCATGGTGGTCGGATCCATCTGGTACACGCCCAAGGTGTTCGGCAACTACTGGATGCGCGTGGCCAAGGTCAGCCCCAGCGGTGAAGCGAAGGACGCGGTCAAACCGATTCTGATCACGCTGGTGGTCAGCTTCATCAGCGCCTGGGTGCTCGCGGGGGCGGCGGCCATCGCGCAGGAGTTCTACGGCGGCAGCTTCCTCTGGAACACTATTCTTACCGCGGTGATCCTGTGGGCCGGTTTCACTGCCGCACGGTTCATTACCCACGACGCCTTCGAAGGCCGGCCCGCCGGGCTGACCGTCCTGAACTGCGCCCACGAACTGGTGACCTATTTGATCATGGCGTTGATCATCGGCCTGTTCGGCATCAGCGCGGCTTAATTCTCAGGCAGTCGCTCAACCAACCCAAGCCGACAGGATGTCAGCTACGGACCGATAGTCCATCTGGCCCGTTGCCACACCTATCACCAGGTCATAGGCGGGATCTTCAGGCGCATCCAGCGAGAGCGAGTTCAAGCCGTAAAACACAACCACGGCAAGCCAGCCCAGCCGCTTGTTTCCGTCTACAAGTGGATGATTCCGCACGATGGATTCAAGCAGCACGGCAGCTTTTTCGTGGATTGAGGGGTACGCCTCGTCGCCATAGAGCGTAGTCTGCGGCCGATTTGCAGCGGCAGACAGCAGGCCAACGTCGCGCACCTGCTGCACTCCCAATTCATCCGCGAGGGCCAGCAAAGATTCCAAATCCAGATAGACGGTCATGGATTACTGAGCCAAACGGTCCAGCAAAGGGCGGTATTTTTGGATGGCTGCCCGGGCCATCTCCCTTACTTGGGAATCCTTGTCGAGGCGTGCAGCCGAATCGACGATGGCACGAACAGCAGCCTCGTTCTTGCTAACGCCTTCGGCAGCAGCAAGGCGCTCCAGCAGTTCGTCTTGTTCTGGGGTCAGTCGCAGAGTCATGGGCATGCACCCATGATACCAATCTGATACCAGCGACGGGAATAGGCGCCTTGATCTAGGCCAGCAGGCTGTGCAGGATCGGGGCGGCGCCGTCTTCGTCCACGGTTCCGGTCACTTCATGGGCGACGGCGATAACTTCCTCCGGCGCCTGGCCCATGGCAACACCGCGGGCGGCCCAGTCGAGCATTTCGATGTCGTTGCGGCCGTCTCCCATGGCGACGGTCTGGGCCGGGTCCACCTTGAGCTTGCGGCGCAGGGTCTCCAGCGCGCTGGCCTTGGTGACGCCGTTGGCCGCGATATCCAGCCAGGCGGTCCAGCCCACCGAGTACGTCACGCCGTGCAGGCCCGCATTGTCGATGGCTTCCTTAAACTCTTCCGGCGTGTTCTCGGTGCTGAACACCACCACGCGCACTGCCGAAGCTTCCAGCATGGTTTCGAAGTCCACACCGATGGCCTCCACCCCGAAGCTCGCATCCTGGAAGCGCTCGGTCGAGAGGAATTTGCCCTCATCGTCCTCAAGGGCGAATTTGGCGGTGGGCAGTTTTGTGCGCAGGGCACGCAGTGCCGGACCGGGTTCGAAGGTGACGCGGTCGATGACCTCGTAGCCGTTCTCCAGACCGGTGTCGATCCGCAAGGTCACACCGCCGTTGGAGCAGACGGCGTACCCCTTGGTCAGGCCGATGAGTTCGATGATCGGCAGCGTGGCATTCAGCGAGCGGCCGGTGGAGACCACCACTTCATGGCCGGAATCCACCACTGCCTGCGCGGCCTCGCGGACGGCGTCGCTCATGTGGCCGTCATGGTTAACCAGTGTGCCGTCCACATCCAGGCAGACCATTTTCCGTACCTGGTTGTGCCTCTGCGTGGAGTTCCGGCCCGTGTTCTTTTGCTGGTCTTCGATGCCAGCAATCGCATTATCAGCTGTAGTTGTCATTGTTCCAGTGAATCAGAGGCAAGCCCCGGAACGGTAGGGCGGCGCTCACATTGGGAATTAACGGCCGATGAACACCGCCCAACTAGCTGAGTACGGGCAGGACCTCGAGGCCGCCCAGGTAGGGACGCAGCGCCGCGGGCACGGTAACGGATCCGTCGGCGTTCTGGTGGTGCTCGAGAATGGCCACAATCCAACGGGTGGTGGCGAGCGTGCCGTTCAGGGTGGCCACGGCACGGGTGCCCTTCTTTTCCTCGCCGGTAATGCGTTCACGCACATTCAGGCGGCGGGCCTGGAAAGTCGTGCAGTTGGAGGTCGAGGTCAGTTCGCGGTAGGCGTTCTGCGTAGGAACCCAGGCTTCACAGTCGAACTTGCGCGCGGCGCTCATGCCGAGGTCGCCGGCGGCGGTGTCGATCACCCGGTAGGGCAGTTCCACCTTGGCGAGCATCTCCTCTTCCCAGGCCAGCAGCCGGGCGTGCTCTTCGGCGGCGTTCTCGACCGTGGTGTAGATGAACATTTCCACCTTGTTGAACTGGTGGACGCGGATAATCCCGCGCGTATCCTTGCCGTGCGATCCTGCTTCACGGCGGTAGCATGAGGACCAGCCCGCGTAGCGCAGCGGGCCGCCGGCCAGGTCCAGGATTTCGTCGCCGTGGTAGCCCGCCAGCGGCACCTCGGAGGTGCCCACCAGGTACAGGTCGTCTTCGGCCAGACGGTAGATTTCGTCGTCGTGCGCCACATCGAACCCGGTGCCCTGCATGGTCTCCGGCCGGACCAGCGTGGGGGTAATCATCGGGGTGAAGCCTGCCGCGATGGCCTGGTCCATAGCCATGTTCAGCAGCGCCAGCTCCAGCCGGGCGCCGACGCCCTTGAGGAAGTAGAACCGCGCGCCGGAGACCTTCGCGCCGCGCTCCATGTCGATGGCGCCGAGCAGCTCGCCGATCTCCAGGTGGTCCCTGGGCTCGAACCCGTCCGGGCCGAAATCACGCGGCTTGCCGACGGTCTTGATGACCTCGAAATCGTCCTCGCCGCCGGCGGGAACGCCGTCCTCAATGAGGTTTGGAATGCGCCGCAGCAGCGACTCCTGCTCCGTTTGGGCGGCGTCCGATTCGGCCTGCGCCGCCTTGACGGATGCGGCGAGTTCCTTCACCTCGGCCAGCAGGGCCTGCTTTTCCTCGCCCTTGGCCTGGGCCACCTTTTTGCCGAAAGCGTTCTGCTCGGCGCGCAAGGACTCGTAGCGGGTAATGGCTTCGCGGCGGGCGGAGTCTGCGGAAATGACTGCATCAATCAGGGAATCATCGGCTCCCCGGGCACGCTGCGAGGCTCGGAAAATCTCAGGATTGGCGCGGAGTTCATTTACATCGATCACCTGCTAAGGGTACCGAACAACCGGCTGCCACCTCGATCCCGCGCCCGAGTGGTGCGGCTATTCTAAGAGCATCATGGAGACTCAGTGGATGGTTGGCCTCGTCGTTGTTATCGCCGCGGTGGTTTTTCTCGTGAGCTGGCTCAGCGTGCGCCATCTGCCGGCCCGGCGGGCAGCCGCGCTTCCCGGCGTGCCGGTGGAAGTCCTGGATGCCAGGGCGCAGCGAGTGGCCGTGATCCTCAACCCCGTGAAGAACGACGCCGACGCGGCCCGGGAGAAGATCCGGCTGGCCTGCACGGCTGCCGGTTGGCCGGAGCCGATGGTCTTCGAGACGACAATCGAAGACCCGGGGCACACGCAGACACGACGGGCGCTGGAAGCCGGCGCCGACGTTGTCCTGGCCGGCGGCGGCGACGGAACGGTCCGCGTGGTCACCGGCGAGCTGGCCGGCACGACCACGCCCTTCGGCCTGGTGCCGCTGGGCACCGGAAACCTGCTGGCCCGCAACCTCGGCATCAACCCCGGACAACTGGACGCGAACATCCTCACGGCCCTGCACGGTGCGGACCGCCGGATCGACACCGCGACCATCACGCTGGAGAATTCGGTGACTGGCAGCAGCATCACGGAGAGCTTCCTCGTGATCGCCGGCATCGGGCTGGACGCCCAGGTCCTCGCGGACACCAAGGACGATCTCAAACGCAAGTACGGCTGGCTGGCCTACTCCGAAGCGGGCGTGCGGAACCTACCGGGCAAACGCAAAAAAGTCACCATCAGCATCGACGACGGTCCGGCCCAAACCCGCAGCATCCGCAGCATCCTGTTTGCCAACTGCGGCAAACTGCCGGCGGGCATCGATTTCATCCCGTCCGCCACGGTGGACGACGGCGAATTGGACATCGTGGTGATGAGCCCGCGCAATGCCTTGGGCTGGATCCGGATCGCCGCCAAGACACTGCTACGGCACAATGCCCGGATTCCGGTCATCGACTATTACCGAGGGCGCAAGGTCACAGTGACGGCCCATGAACCGATGGGCACCCAGCTCGACGGGGATCTCTCGGGCGACGTGACCTCACTGACCGTCCAGGTCCGGCCCTCGGCGCTCAGCGTGCGGGTGGATCCGCAGACCTTGGCGGAGGTTGGCGCCGCAGCCGGTCAGGACCGCCGGACGGCCTAAACCTTACTGCGGCACCGTTCCACCGGTGCGGGCGGACAGTCCTAGGTGTCCTGGCCGCCGAGGTTGTACGGATCGTCGCTGGAGTCCGCCTCGTCCGTATTGTGCAGATCCTCGCCCGGAACATCAATAGCTTCGCGCTCTGCGTCCAGCGGCGGCACGTCCTCGAGGTTTTCGCCCTCGTCTTCCGGATTCGGAAATTCGCCCTTGGCCTGGTGCTTGATCATTTCCTGCTCTTCGGCCAGGCGCAGGTCATTGCCAAGGTCACCGGCATCGCCGGAACGGAACTCGCTGTTAGTCTGCTGCAGCTGCTCGTCATAATGGCCGCCGTCGGCGCCGGTCTCGCTGTGCAGTTCCTCGTTGCTTTCGGTCATCATAGGCACCTTCCGTTCAGTATTGCTCGGCTCCAACTTCGATCAGCTTACTTAGCAAGTGGTGCCAGCGAAAGCTCAATGGCGTCTCAGGCAGGCTGCAGCAGCCGCTGGACCCATTCATGCGCCTCACGGAATGCTTTGTCCTGATTGTGCCGGGGCACCGTGGAGGCGCGGCCGTCGGCGCGGGGATACGACCCTAGGAAGCGGGTATCCGGACTGATCCGGTGCAGTCCCCGGACGGCGTCCGCCACGCGCTGCTCGGCCAGGTGTCCGTCAACGTCGAAGCTGAAGAAGTAGTCGCCCAGGAACTGGCCGGTAGGCCGTGACTCGATGCGGCTCAGGTTCACTCCCCGGGTGCCGAACTGTTCCAGGATTTCCATCAGGGCACCCGGTCGGTCCTCGGGCAGCGGGACCACCAGCGTGGTCTTATCGGACCCCGTGGGCTCAGGCAGCCTGTTGGGCCGGCTGACCAGGATGAAGCGCGTGACAGCATCGGAAATGTCGCCGATATCCTCGGCCAGCACGTGCAGGCCGCGCTGTTCTGCCACCAGCGGCGAGCAGATGGCCGCGTCGTACGGGCAATTATCGTCCAGCAGCCCCACCGCAGCGGCGGCGGTAGAGGACCCCGGCAGATATGCAGCTTGGGGAATATTGGCTTCGCTCCACCTACGGCACTGGGCCCAGGCATGGGTATGGGTGGAAACAGCCTCGATATCGGCTAGCGCCAGACCCGGACGTGCCACCAAGACGAAGCGGATGGGAACCAGCTCTTCGCGCAGGATCTGCAGTGGATCCCCCGTGGCAATGGCATCCAGTGTGGCGCTGACGCCGCCCTCGACGGAATTTTCGATAGGCACCATTGCAGCCTCTGCCGTGCCGTTGCGGATCAGTTCGAGGGCACCGCTGACATTGGCCGCCGGTATGCGGTGCGCCGCGGCGGCCCCCGGGACCTGTAACAGGGCGGCTTCGGTGAAGGTGCCCTCGGGACCCAGGAAGGTATAGGTGCCGCTCATTACTTGACCGTCGGCTCCTGCCCGTTATCGGAAACCATCGGCTTGCCGGCCTCAAGCCAGGCACCCATGCCACCGTCGACGTTAACGGCCGAGTAGCCGTTGCCCACCAGCCAGGCAGCGGCGCGGTAGGAGCGCCCGCCTGTCCGGCAGATCACGTGCAGGTCCTCGTCCGGATCCAGTTCGTCGAGCCGTTCGGGCAGCTGATCCAGCGGGATGTGCAGGGCGCCGTCGATATGGCCGGCCTCCCACTCGTAATCCTCGCGCACGTCCAGCACTTTGGCGTCGGCGCCGATGCTGTCCACATCCACGTTCTCGAAGTCGCTCATCGGGAAATCCTCCGCAGAAATCAGTCGTAAGACGGACTGTTTGCCGTCCTCTCCAGCCTATAGTGGGATCACGCTGTGCACCTTAACAAGACTTCCAGACAGAGGTACTGATGGCCGCTGAGCAGCCCACCATTCTGGCCACTTCCGGTGGCTACAAAGCAGGATCCCGCACCCGGTTGGAGTTCAACCACCTGGTCCACCACGCCGTCGAGCTCTCCGGCGCCAGCGGACGGACACCGAAGATCACGCACCTGGGAACGGCCGGCGGCGACCAACGCTGGTACGCGGCCGAACTGGATGAAGCCGCGCGGGTCGCCGGCTTTGAACTGTCGCACTTGAACCTGTTCAGCATGCCCAACATCGGCAACATCGAGGAGCACCTGCTGGGCCAGGACGTGGTCTGGGTAAACGGCGGGTCCGTGGCCAACCTCCTAGCCGTGTGGCGCGTCCATGGCCTGGACACGATCTTCCGCCGGGTCTGGGAAGCGGGCGTGGTGCTGGCAGGCGTGTCCGCCGGTTCCATCTGCTGGTTCCGCGGCGGCACCACGGATTCGTTCGGGCCGGAACTGCGGGCCGTCACCAACGGCCTGGCGCTGCTGCCCTATGACAACGGCGTCCATTACGACTCCGAAGCCGAACGCCGGCCCCTGGTCCACCAACTGGTCAGCAACGGCACCCTCGGTGAAACCCACTGCACCGACGACGGCGTGGGGCTGGTTTACCGCGGCACCGAACTTTCGGAGGCGGTCACCGAGGTCAAGGGCAAGCTGGCCTACCGGGTTACGGCGCGAGCCGGGGACGGCCCGGAAGCCGTGGCGGAAGAGGAACCGATCGAGCCGCGCTACCTGGGCTGACGCACACACCGCGGCGCCGGCTGCCGGCCGGAGGAGAGGCGGAGGACGCCAGCCGCGGAACTGACGGGGGATGTATGGATCTGCAGCTGCTACGCGATGGTTTTGTCTCCGGGTTCGGGACGGCCGTCGCGCTCATTGCCGCCGCCCTGATACTGCTTCTGCTGGCCTGGCTGGCTGCCACCATTGCCCGCCGGGTCCTCGGCGTACCGGTTGGCTGGCCGCGCTCCATGGTGGTGGGCGTGTTCATGATCCTGTCCTTCTCCGCCATGTCCAGATACCTCTACGACGCTGCGGACCTTGGCAGCGTGGACGGCAGCCAACTGAACGTTCCGGCCGCCGTCGTACTGATGTTTTTGGTGCTCGCCGTGGCGTGGGTCTTCGCAATCGGCGTCGCCGTGCTGGTGGGGCTGGAGGTGGCCTTTCCCACCGGTTCGCTGCCGAAGCTCACCAGCTTCTTCTCCGGCTGGCGTGCCCGGCGGCAGCGCGCCAAGCGCTACACCGACGTGGTGCGGATTGCCTTCAAGCACGGGCTCGGTTCGCAGCTGCGCGGGCTGACGCGCAACGCCCGGAGCGCGGATGAGGAAGAAACGGCGCTGCACCTGCGGCTGGCCCTGAACGAGGCGGGCGTGACGTTCGTGAAGCTGGGCCAGATGCTCTCGACCCGCCGCGACGTCCTGTCCGAGCCCTACATCCGCGAGCTCTCCAAACTGCAGACCCACGCCGAGCCCGAACCGTGGTCGGCGATCCGGCCGGCCATCGGCAAATACCTCGGCCGGGACCTGGACGAGGTCTTCTCCTGGATCAATCCGGAACCGCTCGCGTCGGCGTCCGTGGCCCAGGTTCACGAGGGCACGCTGCTCTCCGGGCAGGTGGTGGTGCTGAAGGTGCAGCGGCCCTCGGCGCTGCGGCAGGTGCGCCGGGACATGGACATTGTGCTGCGAATGGCCCGGTGGCTGGACCGCACCGCGCCGTGGGCCCGCTCGCTGGGCATTAACAACCTGGCGCAGGGCTTCGCTGACTCCCTGCGCGAGGAACTGAACTACCGCGTGGAGCTGGAGAACATGCGCAGCGTGGCGGCCGCGCTGGCCGAGTCCGGCATCGAGGACGTTCTGGTCCCGCACGCCTACGAGGAATTCTCCGGCAGCCGCCTGCTGGTCATGGACAAACTGGACGGCCTGCCCATCTCCCACGCCCATCACCTGCTGGCCACGATGCAGCCGGTCCAGCGCCATGGGGTCGCCGAAAAGCTGCTCAAGGCCACGCTGAGCCAGATCGTGGACACCGGGGTGTTCCACGCCGACCTGCACCCGGGCAACATCTTCCTGCGCGACGACGGCGGCGTCGGCCTGCTGGATTTCGGTTCCGTTGGGCGGCTGGATCCGGCCACCCGCCAGTCGCTGGGCACGCTGCTGTATGCCGTGGAGAAGGACGACGGCGTTTCCGCCACGGACGCCCTGATCGAACTGCTGGACCGCCCGGATGAACTCGATGAACGGGCGCTGGAGCGCGGCGTCGGCCAACTGCTCACCCGCTACCGCACCGGGTTCGGCGCGCACGGCAGCCGCAGCATGTTCTCGGTCCTGCTCAATCTCCTGGTGCAGCACGGTTTCGCCGTGCCGCCGCAGATTGCAGCGGCCTTCCGCGCCTTGGCCGCGCTCGAAGGGACGCTGGGGCAGATCAGTCCGGATTTCGACGTCGTTGCGGCGGCCCGCGCCGAAGGCAAGCGCATCATGGGCCGGCAGTTCAAACCGGGCAACCTCAAGGACCAGCTGGAAAGCCGGATGCTGCAGCTGCTGCCGCTGCTGGACCGCATGCCGCGCCGCATCAACAAGCTGACCGAGGACCTGGAGCAGGGCCGCTTCTCCATGAACGTGCGGATGCTGGCCGATAACCGCGACCGGCACTTCCTGGACACGCTGGTCCAGCAGGTAGTGGTGGCGCTGCTGGCCAGTGCGGCGACGCTGGGCGCGATTGTGCTCATTGCCAGCGACACCGGCCCGATGCTCACGGAGAACGTCCGGATGCACGCGTTCTTCGGCTACACGCTGCTCTTTGCCGGGTTTGTCCTCTCGCTGCGGGCCGTGGCTCTGGTCTTCCGCCGGCACCCCGAAAGCACCAACCGGGACATCTGAGCCGGTGGCCCCCGTCGTAGCATGGTGGTTCGGGCTACCAAAGGGCAACTGGATTTTATGAGCGATCTGCACGAACTCTCGGCACTGCAGCAGCGGGACGCCGTCCGCCGCGGGGAGGTCGGCTCGCGGGAGCTCACCGAGCACTATCTGACCCGGATCGAGGCGCTGAACCCCGAGCTGGGCGCGTTCATCACCGTCACCGCGGAGCAGGCCCTTGCCGCCGCCCGCGAGGCAGACGAGCGGCAGGCCCACGGCCAGGAGCTGCCGCGGCTGCACGGGCTGCCGCTGGCCTTCAAGGACCTGACCGATGTGGCCGGCGTGCACACCACCCACGGCAGTTCCGCCGTTGACCATGTCCCGGCACCGGCCAACCACACGCTAGTGGACGTCCTGCAGGCCGCCGGTGCCATCAGCCTGGGCAAGACGCAGGTCCCCGAGTTCGGGCTGACCGCCTACAGCGAAAACCGGATCGCCCGGCCAGCGCGCAATCCGCTGGATCCGGCCACCAGCCCAGGCGGCTCCTCGGGCGGAAGCGCGGCGGCAGTGGCGGCCGGCATGCTGCCGTTCGCGCCGGGTTCCGACGGCGGCGGCTCCGTCCGGATCCCCGCCGCGGCCACCGGACTCATCGGGCTGAAACCGGGACGGGCCCGGGTGCCGGCCGGTACCTCCGGCGAGGATGCCGGGCGGCTGGTGGTGGCCGGGCCGCTGGCCCGGACCGCGGCGGACGCCGGTTTGCTGCTGGACGCGATGGTGGACGAGCCGCTCGCCCGCGCGGCCTTCGGGACGGAGCCCGATTTCCTCGGTGCCGCGTTGCGGGCCGAGGGCAGGTTCCGGATCGGTGCCAGCACGCTCTCGCCGTTTGCCGCCAGCTACCCGCTCTGGCTCGAGCCAGAGGCCCAGACCGCCTTCGACCAAGGCATCCGGCTGCTCGGCGGCCTTAACCACGATGTGCTGGACGCGGACTTCCGGTACGACAACCGCTATCCGGACGCGTTCACCACCGTGTGGACCTCCTCGCTGGCCCAGCTGCGGATGCCGGCCAGCCGCGAACCGCAGCTGATGCCGCTCACCCGGGCCTTCCGCCGTCGTGCTTTGAAAAAATCCCCGGCCGAGCTGCTCGCTGCGCTGCGGATTCTGGCGCGGTTCCAGGAAGACACCATCGCGCAGTTCGGCCAGTACGATTTGGTGCTCACACCGGCGCTGGCCATGACGCCGCGCCCGGTCGGCTGGTACACCGCCACCAGCGCCGAGGTGGACTATATGCGCCAGTGCCAGTACTCGCCCTACACCTCCATGATCAATGTCTGCGGGCTGCCGGCCATCGCCGTGCCCGTACTGACCACTGCACGCGGGCATTCGATGGGCATCCAGCTGGTGGGCAAACCCGGCTCGGAAGCAGTCCTGCTGGCGGCCGCCGCGCAGCTCGAAAACGTGCGCTGACCGGGGAAAACTCCCCCGCAAATCCGGACATGTCGCAATACCATCGGTTGCGGTGGGCAACCAAGAATATGACAATGCATAAAGTCCGGTGGCAAAATGGAGTAAATGAGCCAAACCTCACAATCGGCTACTCGGCCACAAGCTACCGGCGGTAAGACATTTTTCGGGCACCCCCGAATGCTCGCCAACCTCTTTTCCGTAGAACTGTGGGAGCGCTTCTCCTTCTACGGCATGCAGGGCATCCTCCTCTACTACATGTACTTCTCGGTCGCCGAGGGCGGCCTGGGCATCGACGAAGGCGTTGCCACCGGACTGGTGGGCGCCTACGGCGGCGGTGTCTACCTCTCCAGCATCCTCGGGGCCTGGATTTCGGACCGCCTCCTCGGTTCCGAAAAGGTCCTCTTCTACTCCGGCATCATGATCATGTTCGGCCACATCGCGCTGGCCGTGATCCCGGGCACGATTGGCCTGGCTATCGGCCTGATCCTGGTGGCCGTCGGTTCCGGCGGGCTGAAAGCCACCGCCACCTCGCTGGTCGGCTCGCTCTACGGCGAGAAGGACGAGCGCCGCGACGCCGGCTTCTCCATCTTCTACATGGGCGTGAACATCGGCGGCCTGGTGGGCCCGCTGCTGACCGGCCTGGCCCACGTCCAGCTCGGCTTCCACTATGGCTTCGGCCTGGCCGCCATCGGCATGGCCATCGGCCTCACGCAGTACGCCCTGACCCGCAAGAACCTGCCCGAGGAATCCCACCACGTGGCCAACCCGCTGCCGCGCACCCAGTTCGGCAAGGTCGCCGGAATCGGGATTGCCGGCCTGGTGGTTGTGGTGCTGGCCGTGGCGCTGGGCCTGGTCACCGCGGAGAACCTGGCCCCGATCATGGCCTGGCTGGCGATCCTCGCCGCCGTGGCCTACTTCGCGGTGATTCTCTCCAGCAAGAAGGTCACGCCGCTGGAGCGCGGCCGCGTATACGCCTTCATCCCGCTGTTCATCGGGTCCGCGGCATTCTGGGCCCTGTTCCAGCAGCAGTTCACCGTGGTGGCGCTCTACGCGGACAAGCAGCTGGACCGAAACCTCTTCGGCTGGGAAATGCCGGCGAGCTGGGTGCAGTCCATCAACCCGGTGTTCATCATCATCTTCGCCGGCATCTTCGCCACTGTCTGGACCAAGCTCGGCCCCAAGCAGCCCGGTTCCCCGCTGAAGTTCGCCATCGGCCTCGCCGTAATGGGACTGGCCTTCCTGGCCTTCATCCCGCTCTCCGGCGCCGGCGCCAACAGCACCCCGCTGCTGGCGATGGCGGGCATCCTGTTCCTGTTCACCATGGCGGAGCTCTTCCTCTCCCCCACCGGCAGCTCCATCTCCACCAAGCTGGCCCCGAAGGCGTTCCAGACCCAGATGGTGGCGCTGTTCCTGCTCTCCATCTCGCTGGGCACCACGCTGGCCGGCATCCTTGCCGGCTACTACGATCCGGCGAACGAGGCCCCGTACTTCGGCTTCATCGGCATCACGGCGATCATCCTGGGCATCGCCCTGGCCATCGCGGCACCGTCCCTGAAGAAAATCATGGGCGGCGTGCGCTGACCCGGACCTGATCCGCCGGTCTCGCGCCGGTTCTGTAACTGCAACCAACTAACGACGGCGCCGCTCAAGGTGGGTTTTCCAACTCACCTCGGGCGGCGCCGTCGTTGGTTCAAGCGCTTCCGGTGGCCGGCCCGAGTGACAGGCCGGTTAGCCGGATTTTTGCTGGGCCCGTTCCCCCAGCTGCGCCGCGGCCGAAGCGTAGTTCGTTCCCCAGCGGTCGAGATCCGCAACAATATTTTCCAGGCTCCGCCCCAATGCTGTCAGGGAATACTCCACCTTGGGCGGGACCTGGGCGAAAACCTTCCGGTCGACAACGCCGTCCTCCTCCAACTCCCGAAGCTGCCGGGTGAGGGTACGCGCACCTGCCAGCGGGAGCAGCCGGCCGAGTTCACCGAAGCGCAGGGTGCCCTCCAGCAGGTATTTGACGATGGTGAGCTTCCAGGTGCCGCCCAAGACCGCGACCGCAACCTCCACCGGGCAAACCTGCGCCGCCGTTTCCACTGCTTTTCTCATTGGAGCCCCTTAGTGACAATTTTGTCTGTATCAGCGGTTAAAGACCGTACTGTTGCGATCGGCCCTTAGAACCTAGGCTAGCTGGCATGGCTGGACATTCAACTGTTTTATGGGTCAGTGCCCATCCTGAACCGGAATCGCTGAACGGCTCGTTCCGGAGGGCGGGGCTGGAACAGCTCCGAAAAAATGGACACACAGTGATCGAATCCGATCTCTACAAGATGGGTTGGAACCCCGTCCTTGCAGGCGAGAGCATGGCTTCCGCCGCGGAGCCATTCCGGGTCACCGACGACACCAGGCGGGCCTATCTCGACGGCACGCAACCGGCCGACGTCGTACGGGAACAGCAAAAAATCCGGGACGCCGACGCTCTCGTGATCCAGTTTCCGCTGTGGTGGTACGGCATGCCCGCCATTCTCAAGGGATGGTTCGATCGCGTGTTCGTCAGCGGGTTCGCCTTTGGCAAGGATCCTGCCAGCGGAAGGCGGCTGCGTTTCGAAAACGGCCCCTTTGTGGGCAAGCGCGCCATGGTCGTCACAACGCTCGGGGACCGGGAGGCTTCCATCGGCCCGCGGGGCAAGAGCGGCGAAATCACGGAACTCCTCTTCGGACTCCTGCACGGGACGCTGGCCTACACCGGGATGGGTGTCCTGGCACCGTTCGCCCTGCCCAGTGCGGATTTCACGGATCCTTCAACGTACTGCGGTCATCTCCGGAGCCTGCTGGACCGGCTTGACGGCTTGTTCTCGGAGCCGCCGATCCCCTACCGGCCACAGTTCCAGGGCGACTACACGGAGCAATGGGAATTGGCACCGAGCATCTGCCCGGGGGAAACCGGACTGTCCATCCACTCCCTATAACCCGAAGGCCGGGTACGTCAGCGCGCGGACACTCCGGACCGCCCGTGGGCCAGGCCGGTAGGAATTCCGAGGAAGGCCGGTTCCGGAGCCGCGCAGCAGGCCGCTTCTTCCGCTTGTTCCAGGTCTGCAGTGGTACCGGCCGCGGGTGCGTCGCAGCTGCCGGCGAGGTCGGTGGAGCAGACACCGGTTTCGGGCAGTTCCAGCTGCAGCTTGTCGGCAGCTTCGTGGTCCCCGGCGATGGCGGCCGCGATGGATCGGACCTGTTCGTAGCCGGTGGCCAGCAGGAAGGTTGGGGCGCGGCCGTAGGACTTCATTCCGGCAAGGTAAAAGTCCTTGTCGGGATGGGCCAGCAGCTTGGCCCCGTGCGGCGGCACCGTACCGCAGCTGTGGAATTCCGGATCGATCAGCGGGCCCAGCTGACGGGGCGCCTCCACGGCGGGATCCAGCTCGAGTCGGAGTTCGCGCAGCATGTCCAGGTCGGGGCGGAAGCCCGTGGCCGGGATCAGCAGGTCCACGTCCAGCTGCACATCACCGTCGGGTGTCGTCCCGAAAACAGCGAGGGTGTCCGCGGTCTTGAAGCCCGTAATGCTGAAGGAGGTCTGCAGCTCGATCCGGCCGTCTTCCACCAGCTTGCGCAGCCTGGTGCCGAGCTGGCCGCGGGCGGGGAGGCCGTCCAGATCGCCGCCGCCGTAGAGCCCGGTTACGTCCGCGCCGCGGACGGCCCAGCTGATCCGGGTGCCGGGTTCGTTCCTGGCCAGCTGTCCGAGGTTGAGCAGGGTGTTGGCGGCCGAATGTCCGGCCCCGACCACGAGGACATGTTTGCCGGCGAACCTGGCACTGCCGCGGCCGGTCACGTCGGGCAGCGGTTCCGTGATGTGTCCGGTAGCGATGGCCTCCGCTTCGCCCCGTGCGGGGAGCCCGGCCTGGCCGAGCGGATTGGGCCGGTCCCAGGTGCCGGAGGCATCGATCACCGCGCGGGCGTAATGGTCTGCCACCGTGCCGGAAGCATCCTGGACCCGGACCAGGAACGGAGTCTCGTCCCTGCGGCGGGAATGGGTTTTGTCCAGGCCTGCCCGGCTGACGGCGACCACACGGGAGGACGTTTGCAGGGCGTCCCGGATGGCCGGGACCGCTGCCAGCGGCTCGATGTACCGCTCGAGAAGGTCCGTGCCGTAAGGCAGCGAGGTCAGCCGCGGTTCCTCCCAGCCGGTCCCCTCGAGCAGCCGGCGGGAGGCGGCGTCAATGTTGAACCGCCACGGCGAGAAGAGCCGGATATGGCCCCAGGCACGGATGGCTGCACCCGGCGCGGGCCCGGCTTCGAAGATGACCGGCCGCAGTCCGCGTTCCAGCAGGTGGGCCGCGGCGGCCAGGCCTACCGGCCCGGCCCCGATGACGACGACGGGAAGTTCCGCGGTGTCGGCGGGAACGGCATTGTCAGGCATGGCTTCCTCTTCCTCGAGCGGACCATGGTGCGGTTTCCTCCGCACGGCTTGCGGGTGGTTGGCGTATTGGGCTAGCTGGCGTCCGGATGAGCGGCGGGCAGCAGCTCGGAAATCAGTTTTTCGATGCGGCCCTTGATGTCGTCCCGGATGGGGCGGACGGAGTCCACGCCCTTGCCGGCCGGATCCTCCAGCACCCAGTCCTCGTAGCGCTTGCCCGGGAAGTAGGGGCACTCGTCGCCGCAGCCCATGGTGACAACGACGTCGGAATCCTTGACGGCCTCGGTGGTGAGGATCTTGGGCAGCTCAGCCGAGATGTCGATGCCCTCTTCACGCATCGCCTCGACCGCTGCGGGGTTCACCTGGTCCGCGGGCTGGGAGCCGGCAGACCGGACCTCGATGGCGCCCTGAGCCAGATGGGTCAGGTAGGCCGCGGCCATCTGCGAACGTCCCGCGTTGTGGACGCAGACGAACAGGACGGACGGTTTCCCAGCGGTGCTTCCGGTGGCTGCGCTCATTACTTCGTCTTTCCCTCGGTAGGTATGGACAGTACGGGGGTGGCGGCGGGCCAGTATTTCTTCTGGGCCCAGAGCGCTACGTAGACCAGGGCCACCAGGACCGGGACCTCGATCAGCGGACCGACCACGCCAGCCAGCGCCTGCCCGGAGGTGACGCCGTAGGTGCCGATCGCCACGGCAATGGCCAGCTCGAAGTTGTTCCCGGCTGCGGTGAACGCCAGCGTGGTGGTCCGGGCATAGCCCATGTTCAGGAGTTTGCCGATCACCATGCCGGCCCCGAAGACCACGGAGAAGTAGACCAGCAGCGGCAGCGCGATCCGGGCGACGTCCAGCGGGTTGGAGGTGATTTCATCCCCCTGCAGGGCGAACAGCAGCACGATCGTGAACAGCAGTCCGTAGAGGGCCCAGGGGCCGAGCTTGGGCAGGAACTTGTTCTCGTACCAGTCGCGGCCCTTGGCCTTTTCACCGATGGTGCGGGTCAGGAATCCGGCGAGCAGCGGGATCCCGAGGAAGACCAGGACGCTGGCGGTGATCGCCCAGAATGAGAATTCCGCGCTGGTGGTGGGCAGCCCCAACCAGGAGGGCAGCAGCTGCAGGTAGAACCAGCCCAGCGCGCCGAACGCGATGACCTGGAAGACCGAGTTGATCGCTACCAGCACTGCCGCAGCTTCGCGATCGCCGCAGGCCAGGTCGTTCCAGATCATGACCATGGCGATGCAGCGGGCGAGCCCCACGATGATCAGGCCCGTCCGGTACTCGGGCAGGTCCGGCAGGAAGGTCCAGGCCAGGGCGAACATGAAGGCCGGGGCCGCGAGCCAGTTGATCACCAGCGAACTGATCATGAGCTTCTTGTCGGCCATCACACGGTGGGTTTCGTCGTAGCGGACCTTGGCCAGCACCGGATACATCATCACCAGCAGTCCGATAGCGATCGGGAGCGAGACATCCGCTACCTGGACCGAATCCAGCGCGCCGGCCAGACCGGGGATGAAGCGGCCCAGCAGCAGGCCGGCCGCCATGGCCGCGATGATCCACACGGGCAGGAAGCGGTCCAGCGTGGAGAGCCGGGCGCTGACCTGACCGGTTTCGGGTGTTGCGACGGGGGTGCTCACGTAGCTCCTCGGCATGGCTGCGGATGACTGCGGCGCGCCAGCCTTGCGGGCACGCAGACATCGAAGGAAATCGATGTTTATCGATTCCGAGTATGGCGGGACATATCGACGAGTGTCAATCTCTGTGCATAATGGATGGCATGACGTCCATTACCGAACTGCCGGCCGCTCCGGCAAGCGGCCCGGTCGAGCCAGAGGCTACCTGCTGCACCCCGACCGGAGCGCCGGTCATGAGTGCCGAGCGCGCCGCCGCGCTGGCCGCGCAGTTCAAAGCAGTGGCGGATCCCAACCGGCTGCGCCTGATCTCCATCATCTCGGCCAGCGAAGGGGCGGAAGCCTGCGTCTGCGACCTGATCGAGCCGCTGGACCTTGGCCAGCCCACGGTGTCCCACCACCTGAAGGTCCTGGTCGACGCGGGCATCCTGCGCCGGGAGAAGCGCGGCGTCTGGGCCTACTTCTCGCTAGTGCCGGGAGCGTTGGACAACCTGGCCGGAGTGCTGGCCGAACCCAAGTAGCAACGGCCGGCAGCAGGAGATGGCCGCAGCAGGAGTGAGCAGTCACGGGCGGACGCCCTGAAGGCCGGTGCGGGACGCGTCAGAAACCGCTGCTGGCCGCGCCGATGAACCCGAAGAACAGCAGGATGGCCCAGAGTCCGGCCACCAGATAACCCATCACCAGGCCGCCGATGGCCAGTCCCCGCCCGGCCGGCTCTTTGGACAGGCCGATGTGGCCCAGCACGATGGCGGCAATCTGGGGCAGGAAAAGGAAGCCAAAGGTCACCACGCCGACGATCCCGCAGACCAGGGCGCCGATGCTCAGACCCTTGGGTTGAGGCTGCGGCTGGTAGTACATCTGCTGGTTGTAGCCGGGACCGCCGTACGGGTTGTACTGCGGTGTGGGCTGGGCACCCGGGCCGGGCTGGAAAGCGTAGGGATTCGGGGCGACCTCAGGCGACGGCGGCGGAACCGGCTTGTTGCCTGCGGCGCCCGGCTCCGTGTACCAGCTCGGGTGTTTGGGATCGTTGAACGGTGGCTGCTGCCCGTGGTCCGTACCTGACATGGTGCTGCTCCCCTTGATCCGCTCCGCTCAGAACAGCCTACCTGCGGGCCGCCTGCCGCTACTAGTTTAGAATTTTGTTGTGGATAACGCGGAGGTGAGCTGCCGCCGTCGTAATCTGATGAATTTCCGGTAACCCAAGTCACTAGGCCGGCCCGATGTTTGGCATGCTGGTGCCATGGCAAACCGTGCGGGCACCTTGGCCCAACCCAGCGACCTTGTTGACCTCACCGCGCTGCTCGACGCGTATTTCGACATCAAGCCGGATCCGCGCGATCCGGTGCAGCGCGTGGCGTTCGGCACCTCGGGGCACCGCGGCACCAGTCTCAAGGGCTCCTTCAACGAAGAGCACATCGCCGCCATCACGCAGGCCATCGTGGAATACCGCGCCGGCCAGGGCATCACCGGGCCGCTGTTTGTCGGCAAGGACACGCACGCGCTCTCCGATCCGGCGCAGAACACCGCCCTCGAGGTCCTCGCCGGCAACGGCGTCACCGTCTGGGTGGACGCACGGACCGGCTGGACCCCGACGCCGGCCGTCAGCCATGCCATCCTGAAGCACAATGCGGCGCATCCTGACGCGCAGGGCGACGGCATTGTCATCACCCCATCCCACAATCCCCCGCAGGACGGCGGCTTCAAGTACAACCCGCCGCACGGCGGTCCCGCCGATTCGGATGCCACCGGCTGGATCGCGAACCGGGCCAACGAGCTGCTCGAAGCCGGCCTGCGCGGCGTGAAGCGGATTCCCATCGGCCAGGCGCAGCTCTCCGGCGCCGTGGGCAGCTACGACTTCATGAGCAACTATGTGGAAGACCTGCCGCAGGTGCTGGACCTGGATGCCATCCGCGAGGCGGGCGTGCGGATCGGGGCGGACCCGATGGGCGGCGCGTCCGTGGACTACTGGGGCGCGATCGCGGACCGGCACAACCTGGAACTCACCGTGGTCAACCCCACGGTGGATCCGCAGTGGGCGTTCATGACGCTGGACTGGGACGAAAAGATCCGGATGGACTGTTCCTCGCCGTCCGCCATGGCCTCGCTGATCGCGAAGGTGCGCGACGGCGGTGCCTCCTTTGATATTGCCACCGGCAACGACGCCGATGCGGACCGGCACGGAATTGTCACCCCGGATGCGGGACTGATGAACCCCAACCACTACCTGGCCGTGGCCATCCAGTACCTCTACACGCACCGGCCGCAGTGGCCGGCGGAAGCCTCGGTGGGCAAGACTCTGGTCTCCTCCTCGATCATCGACCGGGTGGCGGCGGACCTGGGGCGCAAGCTGGTGGAGGTTCCGGTCGGCTTCAAGTGGTTTGTCCCGGGCCTGCTCTCGGGCGAGGGTGTCTTCGGCGGCGAGGAGTCCGCGGGCGCGTCCTTTGTTCGGTTCAACGGCAAGCCCTGGTCAACGGACAAGGACGGCATCCTGCTGGCGCTGCTGGCCTCGGAGATCAAGGCCGTCACGGGCAAGTCGCCGTCCGAAATCTATGGTGAGCTGACCGCGAAGTTCGGCTCGCCGTCGTACGCCCGCATTGACGCCGCCGCGAGCCGGGAGCAGAAGGCGGCGCTGGGCAAACTCTCCGCCACCGACGTCTCGGCCACGGAGCTCGCGGGCGAGACGATCACCGCCAAGCTGACCGAGGCGCCCGGCAACGGGGCGCCGATCGGCGGGCTCAAGGTCACCACCGAGAACGCCTGGTTTGCCGCGCGCCCCTCCGGCACGGAAGACGTCTACAAGATCTACGCGGAGTCCTTCAAGGGCGAAGACCACCTGAAGCAGGTCCAGGCCGAGGCGAAGGCGATTGTCGACGGCGTCATCTCCTAGCCCGGGGCCCGGGAAGACAAACCTCGAACCCGATTACCCGTGGCGCCGACGGTCTTCCGGGGAACCGAAACGGGCCTCGTCTGCAATAACGGTGCTGGGCAGCACCGTTATTGCAGGCGGGGCCCGTCGTCGATGAGTAAGGGTCCTCTCGGGCCCTTCCCCGGTGGATAGGGGGCGGCCTCAGGCGGACGTTTAAACCGTGGTGGTAGCGAAGTCGTAGTCCAGGCGGGGCAGCCGCGGGAACCAGGCGTCCTCGCCGGGCTTGCCGACGTTGACCACCATGAAGGTCTTGCGGTTCAGGCCTTCGTGGAATTCGGCGTCGATACCGGCGGCATCGAAGGCGCCCATGGGACCGGCGGCCAGACCGACGGCGCGGACGGCCATGATGAAGTAGGCGGCCTGTATGTGGCCGTTGTTGTTGCCCATCACCGCACGGAGTTCTTCGTTGCCGTCGAACATGGCCTTGCGCTCGGCGGCGTGCGGGAAGAAGGTGGGGAACTGCTCGTGCCACTCGGTGTCGAAGCTCAGCACGGCCACCAGCGGAGCCGCGGCCGTCTTGGCCCGGTTGCCTTCCGCCATGTGCCCAACCAACCGCTCGCGGGCTTCGGCGGAGCGGACCCAGGTGATGCGCAGCGGCTGGATGTTCATGGACGTGGGGCCCATTTTCGCCAGCTCATAGATGGCGCGCAGCTGCTCTTCGGTGACCGGTTCGTCGGTGAAGGTGTTGGCCGAGCGCCCCTCGAGGAACAGTGTGTCGGCGGCTGCGGCATCGAGGACCAGTTCGTCCTGGAGGTTGATTTCAGCGGTGCTCTGGGCTGTCATGGGGACCTTTCGGTAGCTACGGCGTTCAAAGGTGCCAACGCTTTTTCGGCGCCAAACCGTCCGCCACAGAGCATGATCTGCGTCACGATCGCCGCCATACTGCCGCCGAGGCGTCAGCAAACCCGCTTGAGCAGCTGCGCCGCGGAAGCCCCGGCACCACCGCTGGCGGTAAAGTTTGCTCAGAAAATCCCCTTATCTGCAGGAGACTCGCCATGGGTACGCTCGGTTCCACCAAACTCGGCCTCGGCTGGACGACGCACGGCGATGGCAAGCGCATCGGACCGGGGTCTGTGGTCTCTCCGCAGGAGCGGTTGAGCTGGCCGCGGACCATCGGCATCGGCGCCCAGCATGTGGTGGCGATGTTCGGCGCGACGTTCCTGGTTCCGCTGCTCACCGGTTTTCCGCCGTCGACCACCCTGCTGTTCTCCGGCGTCGGCACCATCCTTTTCCTGCTCATCACCGCCGGCCGCGTCCCGAGCTACCTCGGCTCAAGCTTCGCCTTCATCGCCCCGATCGGCGCGGCGATGAACCAGCACGGCATGGGCGGCGCGCTGGGCGGTCTCGTCATGGCCGGCGCCGTGCTCTTCGTCGTCGGCCTGATTGTGCACAAAGCCGGCACGCACTGGATCCAGATGGTCATGCCGCCGGTGGTCACCGGTTCGATCGTGGCGCTCATCGGCCTCAACCTGGCGCCCACCGCGAAGCTGAACTTCGAGCAGGGCGCCGTTACCGGGCTGGTCACGGTGGCCGCCATCCTGCTCACCACGGTCCTCTTCCGCGGCCTGCTGGGACGGCTGTCCATCCTGATGGGCGTCCTGGCGGGCTATGTCACGGCGATCTTCCGCGGCGAGGTGGACTTCTCCTCGATTAACGACGCCGCGTGGTTCGGCCTGCCGCCCTTCCACGCACCCGAGTTCCACCTTTCCGTCGTCGGGCTCTTCATCCCCGTGGTGCTGGTGCTGGTTGCCGAGAACATCGGCCATGTGAAGTCGGTGGCCGCGATGACCGGGCAGGATCTGGACCCGTACACCGGGCGGGCGCTGATGGCCGACGGCCTGGCCACGGTCCTCGCCGGTTCCGGCGGCGGTTCCGGAACCACCACGTATGCGGAAAACATCGGCGTCATGGCCGCCTCGAAGGTCTACTCCACCGCTGCCTACTGGGTGGCCGGCGTCATCGCGGTGCTGCTGAGCCTGTTCCCCAAGTTCGGCGCAGCCATCGCCACCGTCCCGCCGGGAGTGTTGGGCGGGGCCGGCGTCGTGCTCTACGGCATGATCGGCATTCTGGGCGTGCGCATCTGGGTGCAGAACCGGGTGAACTTCGCCAACCCCATCAACCTTTCCGTCGCCGGAGTCTCGCTGGTGGTCGGCATCGCCAACTTCACCTGGAGCATCGGCGAACTGACTTTCGAGGGCATTGCCCTGGGCACGGGCGCCGCGCTGCTGATCTTCCACGGCATGAGCGCGATAGCCCGGTGGCGCGGCACCGAACCGCTGGACTCGGCAGAGGATTCCGGGGTCAAACCGTCCAAGCTCGGCTGACGATGCTGCCGGTACCCTAGACCGATTCCGGCAAGACGACTAGCGTTGCAGACATCGCGCCTCAGGGTCCGGTCCTGGGGCCATCTTCAAGGAGGAAGCATGGCCAACCACGTCTACAACGTCACCGAAATCGTCGGCACGTCCCCGGACAGCATGGAAAAGGCAGTCGCCAATGCCGTCGCGGAGGCGTCCAAAACGCTGCGCAATCTGGACTGGTTCGAGGTCAAGGAAACACGCGGCCACCTGAAGGACGGCGCCATTGCGGACTGGCAGGTCACCATCAAACTGGGCTTCCGGCACGAAGGCTGAGACCATATCCGCCGGCAGCACCGGCGGACCCTAGGGATTCGATATGACGGACCATTCCGCACAGATCCAGAACCAGGCGCTGCCGCTGAGTTCGGAAGCAGACCTGGATCCGTTGCTGGAGCGGATCGGCGACGCACGCTACGTGCTCATCGGCGAAGCCTCACACGGCACCCATGAGTACTACGCCTGGCGTGCTTCGCTGACCCGCCGCCTGATCCAGGAGCGGGGCTTTTCCTTTGTCGGGGTCGAGGGCGACTGGCCGGACTGCTACGCCGTCAACAACGCGGTGACCCTCGCACCCGGTGCGCCGGAAGACCCCGAGGAGGTGCTGCACGGTTTCGACCGCTGGCCCACCTGGATGTGGGCCAACCGCGATGTGTCGGACTTTGCCCGCTGGCTCCGGTCCTTCAATGAGTCCAGGCCGGAGGATGGGCGGGTCGGTTTCTATGGGCTGGATGTCTACAGCCTGTGGGATTCGCTCCGGGCCACCCTTGGATTCCTTGAGGAGTATTATCCGGAGCACGTCGATTCCGCGCTGGAGGCGGTCCGCTGCTTCGAGCCGTATGCGGAGGATCCGCAGTCCTACGCGCTTTCCACCCGTCTGGTGCCCTCCGGCTGCGAGCCCGAAGTGGTCGAACTGCTCGGCAAGCTGCGCACCTCTGCAGTCAGCGACACCGGCGCGCCCCGGGACGCCCGCTTCAATGCGGAACAGAACGCCCTGAGTGCGGCAGGCGCCGAGGCCTACTACCGCGCGATGGTGCGTGGCGGATCCGAATCGTGGAACGTGCGCGACGAACACATGGTTTCGACACTGGACCGGCTGATGGCGCACCACGGCGATGGCGCGAAGGCCGTGGTGTGGGAGCACAACACGCACATCGGGGATGCGCGCTGGACCGACATGGCTTCGGCCGGGATGGTCAACGTCGGCCAGCTTGTGCGCGAAGCGCATTCGGAGGAGGGCGTGGTGGCGGTGGGGTTCGGCAGTTACCGCGGCGGCGTTATCGCCTCCGACCGCTGGGGCGGTTCGACGCAGGTGATGCAAACCCCGCCCGCGCGCCGCGGCAGTGTCGAAGACCTGATGCATTCGGCCCTCGACGGAACTCCTTCCGCCTTGTTTGTCTTCAACGATGGATCCAAAGCCGCGGATTCCGGCACCGCCGGCGGCCCCGATTGGGCGGGACAGTCCCTCGAACACCGTGCCATCGGCGTGGTGTACGACCCGAAGGCGGAGCAGTGGGGCAACTACGTGCCCTCCGTGATGGGACGGCGTTACGACGCGTTTCTGTTCCTCGATGAAACGACGGCGCTTGACCCGTTGCATGGCGTCCACGCGCACGGCGGCGAAATGGAGACGTGGCCGGCCAATACCTGAAACGCCTTAGGCCGGAGCTGCCTGTGCCGGGCCGGTCTGCAGCGTCCGGCTGAACCAGGCAGCGGCCTGGCGGGCGACTTCCTCCAGCGTCCCCGGTTCGGAGAAGAGGTGCGTTGCGCCCGGGACGATGGACAGCTTGTGCTCCGCCGGCAGCCGCGCGGCTGCCTGTTCGTTGTAGGCGATGACCTGCTCATCGAGCGATCCGACCAGCAGCAGCGTCGGGGCCCGCACCCCGGGCAGCGCGGAAGCGGCCAGGTCCGGCCGTCCGCCGCGGGACACCACCGCACGCACGACGCCGGGGCGCGCCGCCGCCGTGCCGAGGGCAGCTGCAGCGCCGGTGCTGGCGCCGAACAATCCCACTGGCAGGCCTGCAAATTGGGGACGGGCTGCCACCTCGTCCACCACCGCGGTCAGCCGCTCCGTCAGGAACCCAATGTCGAAGCGCAGGGAGGCATCCACGGCATCGCGCCGCTCCTCCTGCGCAGTCAGCAGGTCGAAAAGGAGCGTACCCAGTCCCGCCTGCTGCAGCTCCCTGGCCACCAGGATGTTGCGCCCGCTGCGGCGGCTGCTGCCGCTGCCGTGCGCGAAAACCACCATCCCCCGGGCGCCGGCGGGCAGGTGCAGATCCGCATCCAGCCCCGGTCCCCCGGGCAGCACGACGATCTGTTCGTCCATGTCTCCAGCATGCCAAAGCGGTGACTGCGACACACTGGTCCACCCGCAGAATTTTTTACCCCAAGCACCGGCGGGGAACGCCGAAGCCATTGTGCCCTCTCGGCAGCGATGGTTGGCTGGAATCATGACCCAGATACCAGAAGAGAACCTCCCCGAGGACGAGCACCTGCGTCAGGACATCAACGCCGCGGAGCCCGAACGCGAATCCGCTGCCGAGTTCGACGGCGACACCTTCACCTCCGGCCTGACCAACGCCGGCCAGCGGGTGCCCGGCCTGAGTCCGGACGGCGAGTACGAGGCCCGGCAGGATCCGGAGCGTGAGGACGACCCGGGCCAGGACGGCTTCCTCCCGCCGGAACCCGTCCCCGAGGACTGACGCCCTGCCGTTTACGCTCCCTCTAGCGCCTGCTGCGTACCCCACGTGACGTACTTGGCCGCCTGGGCGAAGGCGTCTTCCGGCGTGCGGGCAAGGTCCAGCAGGCTCACCGCCGCCTCCACGCCGTGCGCGGCCAGCTGCTCCGGCGTCAGGGTGATTTTCCCGGCAACAACGACGGCGGGAATTCCCCTCTCGTGCGCACGGTCGGCGATGCCCATGGGCGCCTTGCCATATTCCGACTGCTCGTCCATGGATCCCTCGCCGGTGATCACCAGGTCCGTGCCCTCCAGGGCAGCATCGAGACCGGTCAGTTCGGCCACCAGGTCAAAGCCGCGCTCCAGCCGTGCCTTGGTCAGGCCGAGGAAGCCTGCCGGGAAACCGCCCGCGGCACCGGCTCCGGGAACGTTGACCTCGGCGCCGGTCTCCTGCCGCAGCAGTTCCGCCCACCGCTGCAGGCCTTCATCCAGGAGCTGCCGGCCGGTGGCGTCCGCGCCCTTCTGCCGGCCGAAGACATGCGCGGCTCCTTCCGGGCCGTGCAGCGGGTTGTCCACATCCGCGGCAATCCGCACAGTCACCGAGGCCAGCCGCGCGTCCAGGCCGGAGGCATCGATCCGGTGCGCCGTGGCCAGGCCGGCACCGCCGAGCGGAACCTGCGCCCCGCCGTCGTAAATCTTCAGGCCCAGCGCGCACAAGGCACCGGAGCCGCCGTCGGTCATTGCGGAGCCGCCGATCCCGAGCACAATTTCCTGGGCGCCCGCGTCGAGGGCCGCGGCGATCAGCTGCCCGCTGCCGTAGGAATGTGCCGCCAGCGCGGTCTGCACGGAGGGCTCGGTGAGCAGCAGCCCGGAGGCCCGGGCGGTCTCGATCACCGCGGTTTTGATGCCGGCACGGTCCAGCATCGCCCAGGAGGCGGTCACCTCGCGGTCCAATGGCCCGCGGACCCGAGTGGTGTGCTCCTGGGCGCCGGCGGCCAAGGCGGCTTCCAGCGTCCCCTCGCCGCCGTCCGCCACCGGCAGCGTCCGTACCTCGGCGTCCGGGTAGACGCGCAGCACGCCCTCCGCCATCGCCTGGGCTGCCTCCGCCGCGGACAGCGTGCCCTTGAACTTATCCGGTGCCACCAAAACCTTCATGCCTGCTCCCTCTGCGGCCAGAAACCGCGTTCGTCCATCACCTGTGCCAGTACATCGGCCCGGTCCGTCATGATTCCGTCCACGCCGAGATCCAGCAGCCGGTTCATCTCATCACGCTCATTAATGGTCCACACGTGCACGTGCAGCCCGGCCGCATGGCAGCGCCGCACGAGGGCCGGGGTGACCACGCGGACCCGCCCGTAGGCCACCGGGACCTGCACGGCATGCATCCGCGCCGCGCGGCCCACCGCCCGGGTCAGCCCCACCCGGCCCAAACCCACCAGTGCGCTCAGGGCCACGATGCCGCCGGAACTGGCCGCGGGCAGCGTCAAGCCGCGGAATACACCGAGGCGCCGCCGGTCCGAGAAGGACGTGACGAGGATGCGGTCGTGGGCCTTGTACTGCTCGATCAGCCGGGCCAGCAGCGGGCCGCCGGCGCGGTCCTTCACGTCCACGTTGATCTTCAGGTCCGGCCACTCGCGCAGGAGTTCCTCCATGGTGGGGATCGGTTCCGCACCGCCGATCCGGACCCGCCGCAGCTGGGAAAGGGTGTGCTCGGCGATCGGCCCCGAGCCGTCCGTGACCCGGTCCAGGCTCTCATCGTGGAAGACCATCAGTTCGCCGTCGGCGGTGGTACGCACGTCGGTTTCCACATAGCCGTAGCCCAGCTCGACGGCGGCGCGGAAGGCGGCCAGCGAGTTCTCATGGCCGGCCGGCGAGAAGCCGCGGTGTGCGAAGGCTACCGGCCAAGGTTCGGCACCGGCTGCAGTCCCGAACGGGTTATGCAGATAGGGGTAGTCCCTGCTCACCTTCCGGCTCCGCCTACAGCTCGGCGAGCCGGGCTTCGAGAATCTGGGCCACACCGTCGTCCGCGAAAGCCGGGGCCTGGTAGCGCGCGGCTCCGATCGCCTCCGGGTGGCCCGATGCCATCGCGTACCCGTGCCCGGCCCACTCGAGCATCTCGATGTCATTGGGCATATCGCCGAAGGCAACCACGTCCTGCGGGTCGATGTTCAGTGACGAGGCGTACCCGGCCAGCGTCACGGCTTTGTTGATGCCCGGCTGCGCCATCTCCAGCAGAGCCACGGTCGGCGCGGAGTGGGTGACCGCCACGAGGTGGGACACCGCGTCCTGCACCTCGGCCAGGAAAGTATCCGGATCCAGGTCCCGGCCGCGCGCCAGGAACTTCACCACCGCGTCCCGCTCCGTCAGGGACTGCTCCAACAGCATCGGCTCGATCCCGTCCAGCAGCTCCACCGACCCCTGCTCCACGAAGCCGGGTTCCAGCTGGAACCCGAAGGTGGTTTCGGCCGCGAAGGTAGCGCGCGGATGCAGCCGCAGAATGATCTCGCGGGCCTGGAAGATGTTGGTGTGCGGCAGGGTTTTGGCCGAGATGACCTCGCTGCGCACCAGGTCGTAGACCACCGCGCCGTTGGAGCAGATCACCGTGCCTTCATGGCCGATCTGCTCGCGCAGCGGGTCCAGCCAGCGCGGCGGCCGGCCGGTGACAAAGACAATTTCGACGCCGGCAGCAGCCGCGTCCTTGAACGCCCGGACTGTGCGGGCGCTGATTTTCCCGTCCCGGCCAATGATGGTCCCGTCCAGATCACTGGCAATCAAGCGCATACAGCCCAGTCTATGCGTCACCGGAAGTTTCAGCGGGCAAGTTCGTTCCGGTTGGGAGGATTGGCACCGGCACGGGAAACGGTGACGGCGGCAGCGCTGGCCGCGAAGTCCAGGATTTCCCGCAGGGCATCGGCAGACAGGTTCTGCAAGTGCTCGCGGCTCCGGGAACCGGCCAGCCCGCGCTCCATCAGGGCCGCCAGCAGCGCCGCCATGAAGGAGTCCCCCGCGCCGACCGAATCCACCACCTCGACCTCGGGCACCGGGGCTTCGGCCGCGCCGTCGCGCACCACGCCCCACGGTCCCCGGGCTCCCTTGGTCACCACGACAACCCCCGGCCCGCGGGACAGCCATTCAAGCGCGGATTCCTCCACCGGACGGCCCGGGTAGAGCCACCGGAGGTCTTCCTCGGAGGCCTTGACCAGATCGGCCAGCGCCACGAACTTCTCGGCCTGCCGGCGGGCGAAGTCCCGGTCCGTGATCAGCGTGGGCCGGCAGTTCGGGTCATAACTGATCAGGGCCCGCGGATGCGCCCGCTGCACCGTGGCCAGCACGGTGTGTGCCCCGGGCTCGAGCATGGCGGCAATCGAGCCGGTGTGCAGCCAGAGCGTCTCCTCGAGCAGTCGGGGCAACGCTGTCTCAAGCGGCGGCAGTTCCCACAGCAGGTCGAAGGTGTAGTGCGCGGCGCCGGTCCGGTCCAGGGTCGCCTTGGCAACGCTGGTCGGCTGGCCATCGGCGGCCAGCGGCGTGAGCACCGAGTTGGCGCGCAGGTGGTGGAGGATGCGGGCGCCATGGTCATCGCGGCCGTACCGTCCGACGAACTGCACCGGCTGGCCCAGCCGCGCGAGGCCCACCGCGACGTTCATCGGGCTGCCGCCTACGTGCACACGCTCGGCAGAGGTATCGCTCGAGACGACGTCGACCAAAGCTTCACCGATAACTGTCAGCACAGTGTCAACGTAGCAGAGCATGCTCATCTGCGGCAGGGGTAGGGGCAGCCATTACCCCAAGGTCCGAAGCACGGTGCGGATCTGCTCGAAGGCCGCCGAAGCCGGGTCGATGATGTCGAAGTGGTTCCCGGGCACCCTGACAAGTTCCGCGCGGCCGCCCGCTGCCCGGGCCGCGGCCACATAGTTTTCGGACAGGGCCGCCGGCACCGCGTCGTCCGCCTCCGAGTGGAACGCGTAGACCGGGACGGCCAGCGGGGCCTGCTGGAGGGGATCGGCCCAGCGGAACCGGTGCGGATCATCGTCCGGGCCGCAGCCCAGGAAGTTTTCCACTGCCTGGTCGCTCAGGCCCAGTTCCCACGCCCGCCGCAGGTCCAGCACACCGGCCTGGCTCAGCACCGCGGAAATTCCGACCGCCGGATCCGCTCCGGGCACCCCGGCGGGCAGCGAGGCGCGGCCGCCGGCCCAGGCGGCCAAGTGTCCCCCGGCCGAATGTCCCAACGCCACCACGTTCTCCACCGCCAGCTCCAGCCGGGCGCCCAGTTCGGCAAGCAGATCGATGCCGGCCGCCACGTCGTCGAACGTCGCAGGCCAGCCGCCGCCGTTGCCGGCGCGGCGGTATTCGAGGTTCCAGCACACGTAGCCGCGCGAGGCAAAGTCGCGGGCCGCCGGCTCGCCCAGGTCCAGGCCGTAGCGGGAGCGCCAATAGCCCCCGTGGATAATAACCACGACGGCGTCATGTGTGCGTTGCGCGGGCAGGTACAGCTGGCCGTACTGGCTGGGATCCGGTCCGTAGCGGTAGCTGGTGCAGTCCATAGGCAGGACTCTAAGTGGCGGCCGTGGTGCTCACAACTCCGTTGTCTCCGTTGCCGGACTCGGCGTCCTGGCGCTGCGTGGTCCCGCGGAAGCGCATCTTCCATGGCACCGGAACCTTGCGGCCTTGTTCGCCGGCTTCGCCCTTCAGCCGGGCCAGCAGCAGATCCACCGCCAGGTGCTCGGAGGGATCCGGGCCCACCGTGCTCAGGGCGGGGTCCGAGGTCTTTCCCAGCTGCGAATTCTCCACGCCGATAATCTCCAGCTGGTCCGGGATTTCCAGCCCCTTCCAGGTAGCCGCCCCCGAGACGCACAGCGCCTCAAGGTCTGCCGTGGTGAAGAATGCGGTGGGCGGTTCGGGCAGCGAGAGCAGTTCCAGCGCGCTTTGGAAGGCCGTGCGCCAGGACCCGCCCGAGGCACGGACCAGCGAGCCATCGAGCTGCACGCCGTTCCGTGCCAGGGCGGCCCGGAACAGTTCCAGCCGCGTGCCGCGCGGACCCGGGGCCGAGGTTCCCCGGTGGATCACGCCGATCCGTTCATGCCGGCCGCCCAGGTACTCGGCCGCCTCGGCAATCCCGCCGGCGGCGTCCACCGAGAGCACATCGAAGCCCTGCGGCTCGAGGAACTGGGACACTATCACCTGGGCCACCCCGCGTTTGGCGAGGTCCAGGATGGTCCGGGTTTCATCCTCGGTTTCAGTGCTGAAACCGAGAATGACGCCGTCGGCTCCGCCGGAGAGCATGAAGTTCCGCCAGGCCTCCTGCCCCAGCAGGATCACCACCCGGTAGCCGTGGGCCGGCAGGATCCGGTTGGCAGTCTCCGCCAGGGCACGGTCCCACGGCGACTCCATGTTCTCGATGACCACGGCAACCGTGTCCGTGCGTCCGCGGCGCATACCGCGTGCCGCGCTGTTGGCCACATAGCCCAGTTCCTTGGCCGCCTCGAGGACACGCTCCTTGGTGGGTTCGCTGATCCGGGTTGATCCGCCGCTGCGGCCGGACAGCACATATGACACTGTCGCCAGTGATACGCCGGCCTTTTCCGCGACATCGCGGATGGTCGGCTTAAATAGACTCCCCATGGTCCGTCTGCCTTCTCCCCCAACAGAATTTAATCCCCTGGCTAACAGCGTAGCCATTCATGGTTCATTTGACAGGGGTAAGGCTACGGAAACCTTTAACAATTATTGGGCCGGCAGCGTCCACTCGGTGATAGCATCCGGGTCCTCGCCGAATTCGCGTGTGTGGCGCAGCGACTGCAGGCGCAGATCCTGCAGCTGTTGGCGGAGTCCGGTGCGCGAGGCACCCAGGGAAGGCACGCGGTCGATGACGTCGATGGCCAGCTGGTAGCGGTCGATGCGGTTCATCATGGCCATGTCGAACGGAGTGGTGGTGGTTCCTTCCTCGACGTAGCCGCGGACGTGCAGATTGTCATGGTTGGTTCGCCGGTACGTCAGCCGGTGGAGCAGCCAGGGGTAGCCGTGGTACGCGAAGATGATGGGCTTGTCGGTAGTGAACAGCCGGTCGAAATCCCGGTGCTCCAGGCCGTGGGGATGTTCCTTGGCGTCCTGCAGGCGCATCAGGTCCACCACGTTGACCAGCCGCACCTTCAGCTCGGGTATCTGTTCGCGCAGCAGTGCGGCCGCCGCCACGGCCTCCACGGTGGGCACGTCGCCGGCGCAGCCGAGGACCACATCCGGTTCCTCGCCGGGACGCTCGCTGCCCGCGAAGTCCCAGACCCCAATCCCGCGTTCGCAGTGGTTCCGGGCATCCTCCGGGCCCAGCCAGGTCAGCGACGGCTGCTTCCCGCAGACAATGACGTTGACGTAGTCGCGGGAGCGCAGGCAGTGCTCGGTGACGGCGAGCAGCGTGTTGGCATCCGGCGGCAGGTAGACCCGGACCACCTCGGGCTTCTTGTTCATGACGTGGTCGATGAAGCCCGGGTCCTGGTGCGAAAAGCCGTTGTGGTCCTGCTGCCAGACGTGCGAGGACAGCAGGTAGTTCAGCGACGCGACCGGCTGCCGCCAGGGCAGTTCCCGGTGCACCTGCAGCCACTTGGAGTGCTGGTTGAACATGGAATCGACAATGTGCACGAACGCTTCGTAGCAGTTGAAAACGCCGTGCCGCCCGGTCAGCAGGTAGCCCTCGAGCCAGCCCTGGCAGAGGTTTTCGCTGAGCACTTCCATCACCCGGCCGGCCCGGGCCAGATGCTCGTCCACCTCGTCGAGCCGCTGCTGCCAGACCTTGTCCGTGGCCTCGTAGACGTCTTGCAGCCGGTTCGACGCGGTCTCGTCCGGGCCGAAGATCCGGAAGTTCTCCGGGTTCAGCCGCACCACTTCGCGCAGCCACGACCCCAGATTCTTCATCGGGCTCACGCGCTCGGTGCCCGGCTGATTAACGACGACGGCGTGCCCACCGTAGGCGGGCAGCTTCAGGTCCTGCAGGAGCCGGCCTCCGTTGGCGTAGGCCGTGGCACTCATCCGCTTGTCGCCCTGCGGGGCGAGGCCGGCGATTTCCGCGCGCAGCCTGCCCTCGCCGTCGAAAAGCTCGTCCGGCCGGTAGGACTGCAGCCAGCTCTGCAGCTGGGCCAGGTGATCGGGGTTGGTCCGGACCTCGGACAGCGGCACCTGATGCGCCCGCCACGTTCCCTCCACCGGCTTGCCGTCCACCTCTTCGGGCCCGGTCCAGCCCTTGGGCGACCGCAGCACGATCATCGGCCAGCGCGGGGCGTATTCCGACGGCGCTGCCTGATCCGACCGGGATTTCTCCTGGATCTGCCGGATTCCGCTTAGGGCCCGCTCAAGGGCATGGGCGAATTCCTCGTGGGCGCGCACCGTGTCCCGCGCATCCTGCACGGTGACGAAGATGGGCTCGTACCCGTAGCCGGTCAGCAGTGCGGCCAGCTGCTCCTCGGGCATCCGCGCCAGCACGGTGGGATTGGCGATCTTGTACCCGTTCAGGTGCAGGATGGGCAGCACCGCGCCGTCCTGCACCGGGTCGAGGAACGAGCTCGAGTGCCAGCTGGCGGCCAGCGTCCCGGTTTCCGCTTCGCCGTCGCCGATGACGCAGGCCGCGATCAGCTGCGGATTGTCGAACACGGCGCCGAAGGCGTGGGCCAGGGAGTAGCCGAGCTCCCCGCCTTCATTGATGGAGCCGGGGGTTTCCGGTGCCGCATGGCTGGGGATGCCTCCGGGGTAGGAGAACTGCTTGAACAGTTCCCGCAGTCCGTCCTCGTCCTGCCCCACGTGGGTGTAGATCTCCGAGTAGGTCCCCTCCAGCCAGGCGTTGGCCACGTTGGCCGGGCCGCCATGGCCGGGCCCGGTGACGAAAAGGACGTCCTGGTCCTGTTCGGCGATCACCCGGTTCAGATGGGCGTAGATAAAGTTGAGCCCCGGCGTCGTGCCCCAGTGCCCGAGCAGCCGCGCCTTCACGTCCTCCGGTTCCAGCGGCCGGCGCAGCAGCGGATTGTCGCGCAGGTAGATCTGCCCGGCGGAGAGGTAGTTGGCCGCGCGCCACCACAGGTCTACGCCGTCCAGGCTCCGCTGGTCCGCGCCCGGGTTGGTGGTCAGCACTGCATTGTTCTCAGTCATGGAGCCTCCTTGGTGCGGTGGTGCGGGGCGGTGTCGTCACGCGGTGGTGCGGGGCGTCGGATTCAGACCTCGACCACGACGTCGGACGGTTTCTTATCCGGCCGGAAGCCGCGCCAGACGGGGTGGCGGAGCTTGCCGGCCTCGGTCCGTTCGCTGAACTGCACCTCGCCTACCAGGGCCGGCCGGACCCAATGCGCGTCCGAGGCGTCCGCGGCGGGAACGTCGTCCAGCGGCGGGGTCTTGCGGGCCATCTTCTTCAGGCGCGCGCCCACGGCCGCCAGGTCCCGCTCGGTCAGGCCGGAGCCGACGCGGCCCAGGTAACGCAGGTCCGCGCCGTCCGGAATGGCCACCAGCAGCGAGCCGATCTTGCGTTCCCGGCTGCCCTTGCCGGGACGCCAGCCCACGATGACCACTTCCTGCGTCAACTGGTTCTTGATCTTGATCCAACTCCTTGAGCGCTGTCCGTCCGCGTATGTACTGTCTACCCGTTTGGCCATCACACCTTCAAGGCCGAGTTCCTTGCTGGTGTCCACGGCTTCCTGCAGCGAGGTGTCAAGGTCCGGCGGCACCTGGACGTGGCCGTCGCCGCCGGCATCCACGGCCTGTGCCAGTATCTCGCGGCGCTGGCAGTATTCCAGCGCCAGCAGCGATTTGCCGTCGAGCTGCAGCAGGTCGAAGAGCATCAGGTGGACCGGGGTCCGCGCTGCGGCCTGGTCGATCTCGCGCTTCTTGGTCAGCTTCATCCGGGTTTGCAGGAGACCGAAGTCCGGGCGGCCGGCCTTGTTAAGGGCCACGATTTCCCCGTCCAGCACGGCCGTTTCCGCGTGCACCCGGTCCGGCAGGTCCGCCAGTTCCGGGTAGCCGGCGGTAAGGTCGTTGCCGTTGCGGCTGATCAGCCGCACGCCACGGTCCTCGATGATGGCGATGGCGCGGATGCCGTCCCACTTCATCTCGAACGCCCACTGGTGTTCAGCGGTGATGTCCGCGGCGGAGCCCTGCGTTGCCAGCATGGGCTTGATGAACGCCGGCTCCACCTCCTTGGCCAGGTCATCGCCTTGGCGCTCGTGCGGCGTGCCCTTCCGGTAGGTCCCCGGCTTCTGGTCCTTCATCAGGTGCATCAGCCAGTTGTTCTCGCCCTTTTCCCCGCCGGTGTGGATCAGGGCGTAGCGCCGCGGCGCCTCGGGTCCGCCGTCCTTGCTGAGCCCGCCGCCCTCCTTGCCGTGCAGGGTGACGATGACCTCTTTGCCGTCCCGCCACTTCTCCAGGTCATAGGTGCCCGAGTCCCAGATGTAGACCTCGCCCGCGCCGTACTCGCCCTTGGCGATGGTGCCTTCGAAGCTGCCGTATTCCAGCGGGTGGTCCTCGGTCTGGACGGCCAGATGGTTCTTGCCCGGGCTGGTGGGCGGCCCCTTCGGCACGGCCCACGACACCAGCACCCCTTCGCGCTCCAGCCGGAAATCGTAGTGCAGCCGCCGGGCGTGGTGCTCCTGGATCACAAACGTGTTGCCGCCGCGGTCCACCGGCGGAGCCTCGGGGACGGGCTCGGCCGTTTTGGCCGGGTCGCGCATGGACCGGTACTTGGTGAACCGGTCGGAACCGTGCGCCGGCCCGCCGCGGCGCGCACCGCCGTCGTTGTTTGTCTGGTCCTCCCCTGCCTGCTCCCCGGCTTCCTCCATGGCCTCGGCCAGCGATTCCTCGTCCGCGGTCCCGGAACCCATGCCCTCGAGCAGGTCCCCGAGCTCGCCGACGCGCTCCAGCACCTGCAGAAAGTCCAGGTGCGCCAGGTCCGGGTCGTCGAGTTCCTCCCAGGTGCGCGGCGCGGCCACCATCGGATGGGCGCGGCCGCGCAGCGAATAGGGGGTGATGGTGGTCTTGTTCCAGTGGTTCTGGCTCCAGTCCAGCAGGACCTTGCCCCGGCGCAGCGTCTTTTTCATGTCGCTGACCACCAGATCCTTGTGGTCCGCCTCCAGCACGCGCGCCAGTTCGTGCGCGACGGCGGACACCTCCTCCGAGGTCTGCTTTCCGTCCAGCGCGGCGTACAGATGGATGCCCTTGGAGCCGCTGGTGACCGGCCGCGGATCCAGCCCCATCCCGGTCAGCACGGCCCGGACCAGCCGTGCCACCTCGGCGCATTCGGCCAGGCCGGCGCCCTCCCCCGGGTCCAGGTCCAGTACCAGCCGGTCCGGATTGTTCATCTTGCCCCGCGGCCCGAACTTCCACTGCGGCACGTGGATCTCCAGCGCCGAGATCTGCGCCAGCCAGGTGAGCGTGGCCAGATCGTTGACCATCGGGTACACATTGGTCCCGCTCTTGTGCTCGATCGCGTGGCTCTTGACCCAGGACGGGGCGTGTTCCTCCAGGTTCTTCTGGAAGAACACCTCCCCGGGTTTGTCCGCCGTGCCCACCCCGTTGACCCAGCGCTTGCGGGTGACCGGCCGGTGCGCGGCATGCGGAATGAGGTACTCGGCGATCCGCGAGTAATAGTCCAGCACTTCGGCCTTGATGGTCCCGGTTTCGGGGTAAATCACCTTGTCCAGGCTCGTCAGCTTCAGCCGGTGTCCGTCCACCGTGACCAGCTGGCGCTGGCTGGAGCTTGTCTGGGCCATAGGGTTAGTCTCGCCAATATTGTGGCCGATGGCTAGTAATTGCCAGCATGCTTGGTGTTGTATTGATCCATGAGAGCCATCTGGAAAGGGGCTGTCGCTTTCGGCCTGGTCAACGTCCCGGTCAAGCTTTACAGCGCCACGGAAGACCATGACATCAAGCTGCACCAGGTCCACGAGAAGGACGGCGGGCGGATCCGGTACCAGCGCCGCTGCGAGGTGTGCGGGGAAATTGTCGAGTACAAGGACATCGACAAGGCGTACGACGACGGCGAGCAGACCGTGGTACTCACGGACGAGGACCTGGACTCGCTGCCGGTGGAGAAGAACCGCGAGATCGACGTGGTGGAGTTTGTCCCCAGCGACCAGATCGATCCGATCATGTTCGACCGCAGCTATTACCTGGAGCCGGATTCCAAGTCGACCAAGGCCTATGTGCTGCTGCGCCGGACGCTGGAGGACACGGACCGGACCGCGGTGGTGAAGTTCGCGCTGCGGCAGAAGACCCGGCTGGCCGCGCTGCGCGTCCGCGGCGACGTGCTGATGCTGCAGACGCTGCTCTGGGAAGACGAGGTCCGCGAGGCCGCGTTCCCCGCGCTCGAGGAAGACGTGCGCGTTTCCGCGAAGGAACGCGAAATGTCCGCGGCCCTGGTGGAATCCTTCTCCAGCGACTTCAAGCCCGAGGACTTCACGGACGAGTACCAGGAGCAGCTGCGCACGCTCATCGAGGCCAAGCTCGAGCAGGGCGAAACCCTGGACACCGAGGCGACCTTCGGCGAAGAGGGCGAGGCGGAAGGCGGCAAGGTCCTGGACCTGATGGAGGCCCTGCGCCGCAGCGTCGAGAAGAACCGCGAAGGCAAGAAACCGGCGGAATCCAAGCCCAAAGCCGCCGCCAAATCCACCTCCAAGTCTTCCGCGAAGTCGGAGGAGGCCAAGGAAAAACCGGCCACGAAGTCCGCTTCCAAGGCGTCCTCGTCGAAAACCAAGGCGAAAAAGGGCGCCTAGCGAGAAGCTAACGACGCCGGCACCTGGGTTCCGTTATTGCGGAACCCAGGTGCCGGCGTCGTACTTTCTTGCTTAGAGAACGAGTTCCTGTCCCGGGATCGGGATGCGCAACTGGTCCCCGAGACCCTTGACCTCGAACTCCTTGCGGAGCTCGCCATGGCCTTCGCTGAAGTGCATCCATCCCTCGGCGTGGACCGGCACGACCGCCGGCGTGCGGAGCTTCGCCGCCGCCTCGGCCGCGGCCTCGGCTGTGAGGGTCAGCGGAGCGTTGTCGAAAATCCCGGCCCGCGCCGCGCCGGTGAAGAGCACGGCCACGTCCACCGGAGCGAAGCGGTCGGCGATGGCGCCCACCACGCCCACCGAAGCATTGTCGCCACTGACGTAAACGGTGGGCAGGTCGGCTCCGGAGAGCACGAATCCGGTCACCGTGCCCGTGACGGGTTCGCAGCCTTCCGGACCGTGACGGGCTGGAACGGCCGTAATGGTGAGGTCCTGCTTGCCGGCGGCCTGCAGGGTGGTCTCCTGCCAGGGCGACAAGCCCGTGATGGTTGGTATGCGTCCGGCGGCCTCAGGCGTACCGAAAACGGGGTATGGGCCGGATTCGACCAATTGGCGGCCGGAATTGTCGAGGTTGTCGGCGTGCTCATCATGGGACAGCAGGACGACATCCACGCCGGGCAGGTCAGCGAGTTCGACGGCGGGGCCGGTCGTCTTCACCAAGGTTCCGGCCGGGCTGGGATACTCCCGGGGCGGGTCGAAGGTCGGGTCAGTCAGGAAGGTCCAGCCGCCGAGCTTGAAAAAGGCCGTGGGACCGCCGATGTGGGTGAGCGCAAATTTAGCCATGCCTCCACCATGCCGCCCCGTGAGTTCCCTGGCCAGTGCTACTGGCGGTAACCCTCCACTTCCTCAACCGGGCGAGCCTGGGCCTCATCAGGGTCTTCGCCGGCACGGCGCTTGGCCCTGCGCTGGCGCAGCAGATCCCAGCACTGGTCCAGCTGTTCTTCCAGCCGCGCCAGCTCCCTGGCCCGGGCCTCTGCCTGCTCGTTGTCCACGGTGCCGCCCTCGCGGAGCAGCTGCTCCTCTTCGATCAGCTCTTCGATCCGTCGGTGGATTTCCTGGTCCATGTCCGTTACCTCCTGCAGTAGTTGGCGTCGAGTCTCAGGCTACTGAGCATTTGGGCCGCAGACCATAGTCTGGTGCGGACCTACGCTTCCCCGCCGGCCAGCAGCCGGTCCACTCCTGCCGCATCGAGGATGGGCTGGCGGTACTCCTCGCTGAGCACCTTGCGCACCATGTGTCCGTAGTCGTCCTTGTTCGAGGCCATGGCATCGGCGGCGAAGGCCACCTTGAAGTTGTTTGCAAAGGCATCAGCCGCGGTCTGGGCCACGCAGTTGTGGATGGAAACGCCGGCCAGCACCAACTGCGTGGCTCCGAAATTGCGCAGCCGCAGCAGCAGGTCGGTGCCCTGGAAGGCGCTGTCCCGTGTCTTGACCATCCGCGGCAGGTTCTCGTACCGCAATCCCGGGAGGAATCCGGCCTGCTCACTGCCGGAGAAGATGAAGCCTTGGTCGTCCTCGAGCATGCTCAGGGTCCAGGTGGATTTATCCCGCTCGTGTTCGGTGCACACCATCAACACGGGAACCGAAGCCTTTTCCGCCTGTCCGATGAGCTGGTTGCAGGCATCGACCAACTGCCCCCGCCGTTCTCCGAGGGCGGGATCCTCGAAGTAGGCGTTCTGCATATCGATGATCAGTACAGCAGTATTCATAACGTAGCCCGGCCTCCCGAAACCTCTTTTGCGGTCAGTATTGAAAGTAAGCTTACTGATCTCTTGACGGAAGCCATGCAACAAGGTGGGGTGGAGTTAGCAGCGGAAAGGATCACCATGAAATCCCTTTGGCTAGACACGGCGCCGGACATCGCCTCGGATTCCTACGAGCCCGGCGCCGAATATGACAGTGTGATTGTCGGTGCCGGCATTACCGGTTTGACCACGGCGGTCCTGCTGGCGCGGGCCGGGCACCGGGTAGCCGTACTGGAGGCCCGCAGCACCGGGGCCGTCACCACCGGCAACACCACGGCGAAGGTCTCCCTGTTGCAGGGCCGCCAGATGTCCGGCATTACTTCCCACCACGGCGCCGAGACGGCGCGCGCCTATGTGGACGCCCAGCGCGAAGGTCAGTCCTGGCTCCTGCGCTTCTGCGAGGAGCACGGAATCGACTACCAGCGCCGTGATGCCTACACCTACGCCAACACGGGAAAAGGCATCGAAGACCTCAAAAAGGAGCTGGAGGCCAGCGCCGAGGCCGGCCTCGGAGTCGAGTTCGTGGACACCGTCGCGGAGCTGCCCTTTCCGATCGCCGGTGCCATCCGGCTGCCGGACCAGGCCCAGATCCACCCGCTTCAGGTGCTCGCCGGGCTCGCCATGGAACTGCGCGAACGGGGCGGCGTTCTGGTAGAACGGGTACGCGTCACCAACGTCACCGGCACCCGGGGAACGTCCGGATCCAAGCAAGGTGCCGGCGGCAGCGCGGGCCGCAAACTGACCGTCCATGCGGAGGCCGGCCAGGTCACCGCGGACCACGTCGTCCTGGCCACGGGCACGCCCATCCTGAACCGAGGCGGCCATTTCGGTTTGCTCAAGCCTCAACGGTCCTATGCCACGGCGTTCACAGTGCCCGGGCAGATTCCCGAGGGCATGTACCTGTCGATCGATTCCCCCGCCAGGTCCCTGCGCACTGCCGAAAATGCCGGCCGGCAGGTCCTGATTGTGGGCGGCAACGGACACAGTGTCGGCCGGCAGCACCACACCAAAGGACAGCTGGAAGATCTGGTCCGCTGGACACAGAACACCTTCCCCGGCGCCGAACTGACGCACAGCTGGTCCGCGCAGGACTATGAACCGGCCGGTGCCGTGCCCTATGTGGGCAAGCTGTCCTTCGCGGAGGACCGCATCTATGTGGCCACCGGCTACAACAAGTGGGGCATGACCAATTCGGTGGCGGCCGCGCTGTCGCTGACCTCACTGATCCTTGAGGGGGCCAAGCCCTGGGCCAGAGAGCTGTACAAGACGCGGGTGGCCCCGCAGGATGCCTTCTCCACAGTGCAGACCAACGCGTCCGTCGGGGTGGAGCTGGTGAGCGGCTGGCTCAGCGGACTGGTCCGCACCTCGGAAACGGCGCCGCCGGAAGGCCAGGGCACGGTGGTCCGGGACAACGCCCGGCCGGTGGGTGTGAGTACCGTGGACGGAACTACCCGGCGGGTGAGCGCCGTCTGCACACATCTGGGCGGCGTGCTGTCCTGGAACGATGCCGAATGCACCTGGGACTGTCCGTTGCACGGCTCACGTTTCAGCGCCGACGGCGCCGTGCTGGAAGGCCCAGCCACTCGCGATCTGGACAGGAAGTGAGCAAGAAACCCACCTGCCTTATCCGACGTCGGAGGGAGCCATCTTTGTGCGCGATTCGTTCCCGGTTACCCTAAAGAGGATGGCTCCCCGACTTTTCCCCACCTTGGCCCTGACCTCTGCTGCCCTGCTGGCCCTGACGGCCTGCGGCTCCGACTACCCCCTGGGGCCGGAGCAGGAAGCAGCGGCCCAGCACGGATCCGATCTGACCGGAACCCTTTCGGGTGCCGGTTCGTCCGCCCAGAACGCGGCGATGGATGCTTGGCGCGCGGGCTTTAACCTGCTTCATCCCAAGGCGCAGGTCCAGTACTCCCCGGATGGTTCCGGTGCCGGCCGGACCGCATTCCTGGCCGGTGCCGTGGAATTTGCCGGATCGGACGCGTACCTTGACGCCGAGGAAATGGAACGCGCCAAGGAAGTTTGCGGCCCCGGGGGCGCATTCAACGTGCCCGCCTACGTCTCCCCCATCGCCGTCGGCTTCAACCTGCCCGGCATCACTGAACTGAACATGGATGCCGCCACGATAGCGGGGATCTTCAAGGGCGAGATCACGAACTGGAACGACCGGGCCATCGTCGAACAGAATCCCGGTGTGGAACTGCCTGATCTGCGCATCACGCGGGTGAGCCGCGGCGATGACTCCGGGACCACCGAAAACTTCACCGAGTACCTGCATGCCGTGGCTCCGGATGTCTGGACGGCCGAACCCAGCGATGCCTTCCCGTCGGACTTCGTTGCGGAAAACGCCCAAGGTAACACCGGAGTGGTCAGCATGGTCGCCCGCACCGAAGGCGCCCTGACCTATGCAGATGACTCTGCGGTCGGACCTCCACTGGGCAAAGTGAACCTCAAAGTCGGCGACGATTACGTGCCGGTCAGCTCCGAGGGCGCGGCCATCGCCCTCGACGAGGCCGAACCGGCGGAGGGGCGCCCGGAGTACGACCTCGCACTGGAACTTGACCGGACCACCACGGCCGACGGCGCCTACCCGCTGCTGCTGGTGTCCTACCACGTCTGGTGCACAACCTACGATGATCCGGAAAAGATCGAACTGATCAAGACCTTCGCCGAGTATGTCCTCAGTCCGGAAGGCCAGGCCGCTGCAGCGGAATCGGCCAAGAGCGCCCCGATCTCGGAGCGGCTCTCGGAGCGGGCTATCGAGTCGGTAGAAAGAATCAGCGCCCGCTAGATTCTGCTTCCGTACTCTCCCGTCTCCGGACTGCCGCCTGCCGGCTGGTCTTTGCCCGCGGCAGGGTCCTGCACCGGTATGTCGTGCTGCTCTGTGTATCCCGGTGGGAATCCGCCGCCAGCGGTGCCGCCATAGTAATCCCGGCTGCCCAGGCCGTGCTCGGAGGCAGGATGATGGGTCTCCGAGCCGCCGGTTTCCACATACTGCTTGAACCGCCAGAGTTCGTTGCGTACCTCGCGGTGGTCCGACCCTAAAGTGGCTCCGGCCTTTTCCACGACCGACCCGGGGTGCCAGTCGATCCGCACGACCATCCGTGTTCGACCCGGATCGAGTTCAAGGAACTCCACCGAGCCCTGATGCGGCACCCCTTCCGCGGTTTCCCAGGCCATGCGTTTGCCCGGTAGCTCCTCGGTAATCTTCGTCTCGAACTCCCGCCGGACGCCACCGACCTTGGTGGTCCAGTGGTGTGTCACGTCATCCTCGCGGATGACCCGTACCACGCCGTGCATGAAGATCCCGAACGCTTCGAACCTTGTCCACTCGCGGTAGGCTTCGGCAGCCGGGGCCGCAATGTCGACTGTCTGCTCGATCTTGGCCATCATTCAACCTTCTTCTTCCAGTGGCCCCTTTTAGGTGGTCGCCTTTAGGTGGTCGCCGCCGCGGGGCAGATCAGCGCCCTGCTGCGTTCCGCCCCGTCTCATCGGTGTCCGGATCGGGCTCGTTGTCCGGGTCATTCAGCGTTCCGCCGGGGACATCCTGGAGCGGCACCTTCGAGGTTTCGCCCAGGGCCGGATCGTCCAGCAGCGGTTTGTCCGACCTGGCGGCGGGATCTTCGATCGGCAGGTCGTCCTTGTTGGTGCCTCCCGGCGGAAACCCGCCGGCCCCGGTGCCGCCGTAGTAATTCCGGCTTCCCAGGCTGTTGTCTTTCTCCCCGGTCCCGCCCGTGGACGCACCCGCTGCCGCAGCGGCCCCCGCACTTTCGGATGGTCCGGCAGGTCCTGTCGATGCATCACCGGGTCGGTCCACATTGCCACGCCAGGCTCCGGTCTCGGAGCCCTGGGTTTCGATGAACTCCTTGAACCGCTTCAGGTCGGATTTCACCTGGATCTTGTCGGCTCCGGCAGCCGCTCCGACCTTTTCGACAAATGTGTGCGGATCCCAGTCCAGCTGGACGGTGACCCGCGTGTGTCCGTCGTCGAGCCGGTGGAAATCAACCGCCCCCGCGTGGCTGGTACCGTCGGTGCTCTTCCACGCGATCCTTTGGTCCGGATGCTGCTCGGTGATTTCGGTGTCGAATTCACGCTCGACGCCGGCGACCTTCATTGTCCAGTGGTTTGTGGTGTCGCTGAGCTGCCGGACCGACTGGATCCCATGCATGAACTGCGGGAAGGACTCGAACTGGGTCCACTGGTTATAGGCCATGGACACCGGGACGGCTACATCGATCGTTTCATTGACACTTGCCATGATCATCCTCTTCCAGTTGGAAACTGACTTGAAACCGTTGGGCTTCAGGGAGTGGCCGCCTATTTCCAACGGTACATAACATGACCAGTACCGGCAATGAAGTAGTAAGACTACTGAGAGTCCGCTCCCGTAAACGGCAAAAGCGAACGCCCGCCCCCGGACTGGGAGCGGGCGTTCGCCTCAATGGGCCGGCATCGCCGGCGGGTGCTGTCTAATCAGTTGGCCGGCAGTACGAACGCGGCGTCGACCGTGATGGTGACCTTGTCGCCCACCAGGACGCCGCCCGCTTCGAGGGCTGCGTTCCAGGTGATGCCGAATTCCTTGCGGGAAATCTGCGTAGTGGCGGAGAAGCCGGCGCGGGTGGAGCCGAACGGATCCACGGCCATGCCGCCGGACTCGACGTCGAACGTCACCGGCTTAGTGGTGTCCTTGATGGTCAGCTCGCCGCCCAGCTTGAACTCCTCCGGGCTGCCCTGGACCTGGTTGGCCTTGAAGGTCATGTGCGGGAACTGCTCCACGTCGAAGAAATCGGCGCTCTTGACATGGCCGTCGCGGTTGTCGTCATTCGAGTCGAAGGACGCAGTCTTGACCGTGGCCTCCACCGAAGACGTAGCCAGGGATTCGCCGACCACCAGGGTGGCGTCGGCCTCGGTGAACTGGCCGCGCACCTTGCTGATGCCGGCGTGGCGGACCACAAAGCCGATCTCAGTGTGGGAAGTATCCAGGTTCCAGGTTCCGGGGGTGAGTTCAAAAGCCATAACGGTGCCTCCTAGGCGTAGATGCTGGGATGCCTCCCAGAGATAATCATGCATTTGCATCTACTATGACCCGGTTTAGTTGATGTGTCAACTTATCTAGGCACGAACCTCGGAATGCCGGGAGCCGGACGGCCTACTTCCCCGTGAATTCGGGCTTTTCCTTGGCCAAGAAAGCCTTGGTTCCGATCCGGGCATCCTCGGTGCCGAACGCCGCCCCGAAAGCTTTCCGCTCCACCAACAGCCCCTCGGCGGTCGGCAGGCCGGCGGCAGCATCCACAGTGCGCTTGGCATTGGCGACGGCGGCCGGAGACTTTCCGGCGATCTCGCGGCAGGTGGCCGCGGCGGCGTCGAGCATGTCGTCTTTGCTGTCGAACACCGCGTTGACCAACCCGATCCGGTAGGCCTCCTCGGCCCCGATGGTCCGCCCGGTGTAGATCAGTTCCTTGGCGCGGGCCAGCCCCACCAGATGCGGCAGGCGCACCGTGGCGCCGAAGCCGGGGATCAGGCCCAGGTTCACTTCGGGTTGGCCGAACTTGGCGTTGGCCGTGGCGTAAATGAAGTCGCAACCCATGGCCAGCTCCAGTCCGCCGCCAAGCGCGAAACCGTTCACGCACGCCATCACGGGGATGGCCAGTTGTTCAAGCGAGCGTGTCAGTTCCTGCATGCCGGCGCTGTAATCCCGGGCCTGGGCCGGGGTCATGTCAGCCATCTGCCTGATATCCGCGCCCGCCGCGAAGGCTTTCTCGCCCGATCCGGTGATCAGGATGCTGCGCACCTCCGCGCCTTCGGGCGACTGGACATCCGCCACGAACTGGGTCAGGTCGGCCACCACCTGCGTGCTCAGCGCATTGAGCGCCTCGGGCCGGTTGATCACCACGGTGGCCAGCTCGCCGAGGCACTCCAGCTGGATGGTTTCGTACGTCTTTTCCATGGGCATTCCCTTCCGGATCTTTTCGGGCTAAGCCCGGCTCTGCAACAACGCGACGGCGTCCGCCACCTGCGCTTTTCCGCCGGCTACATACCAGCGGTAACCATTTAGATGCACGACGGCGGTGTCCCCGCCTGCCGCTTCCACCAGGGCCTTGCCCGGGAGCCAGTCCCATTCCGGCAGGCCCTGCTGGAACCAGACGCCGAAGATGCCGGCCGAAGTCGCCGCCAGTTCGCAGGACGCCGACCCCCAGGTACGGTACGTAGCCGCTCCCAGCACGGCGGCCATATACGGCTCCGCCGCGGCAGCATCCCGAAGGTACGTGTGGTGGAGGTACGCGGAGGCACAGCTTTGGTCCAACGGTGCGCTCGTGGCCTCCCCGGTCCGAACGCCGTTGCGGGTGGTCGGCAGACCGTCCCCGCCGATCCACAGCGCATCCTCGGCGGGGTGGTAGATGGCACCGAGCAGTCCGCCGTCGTCGTTCTTGAGGGCGATGGCCGCACACCAGTAGGTGCCGCCGGTGAAGAAGTTGTAGGTCCCGTCCACCGGGTCGATGACCCAGGTGCGGCCGGAAGTGCCCGTGTGGCTGGAGCCTTCCTCACCGAGGATGCTGTCGTCGGGACGGACCCGGCGCAGGGTTTCCACCACCAGCTGCTCGGCCGCATGATCCGCTGCGGTGACGACGTCGGAAATGCTCGTCTTTTCCTCGAAGGTCACCACGGCGGCGCGCATTCCTGCCGCCAGCGTACCCGCGGAGCGCACCAGCCAGGCGGCGAGCTCGGCGTCGTCAAGGTGTTCGGGGATCTCGGGTGAAGTCATAGCTCCACCCTAATGCGAAGCCGGCCAGCCTCCGTGCCCTGGCACTGCGCCCGGGCATCGGCGGGTCAGCGGCCGCCCTTGCCCCGAGGCTTGCCGCCCTTCGCCGGCCCGCCCTTTGTCTGGCGGCCCTTGGTAAAGCCGCTCTTGCCGGCGCCGCCTTTTCCGGAGCCGCCCTTGGCCTTGCCCGCAGTTTGGCCTCCCTTGGCCTGGGTTCCCTGCCCGGCTTTGCCGGCGCTTCCGCCTGCAGGCTTGCGTCCGGCTTTGGCGTCCTTCTGCCCGGCCTCCTGCTGGGCCGACGGCTGTCGGGAACTGTTGGCGGTGCGGCCGCGGACAATCCCGATGAATTCCTCGATGGTTTCGTTGGTCTTATCGGTAATCCATGCCACCCCGATCTGCGTTTCGGGGGCGCCGGACAGGGGCTTGTAGACCACGTCTTTGCGGTTGTGCAGCCTCGCCACGGACATCGGCAGGATCATCAGTCCGGCTCCGGAGGCCACCACTTCCACGCCGGACTTGGCTCCGCCCATTTCCACCGGGTCCAGAAAGTTCTGGCCGTCCAGCTCGGCCAGCGGCACGTCGTTGTCGTAAAGCTCTATGTCGTGGTCTTTCGGGGCGACCACCACCGGCACCTCTGTATATAAGGGGATGACGCTCAGGCCCTCACGGTCCACGGGGAGGCGCACAAAGCTCAGATCGGCCCGGCCATCCCACAGGACGGCGGCCTGCTCGGCTTCTTCACAGGCGGATACGGTGAGCGGTACGTCCGGGACGCGTTCTTCCCAGCGCCGGACCCATTTGCCCGGCGTCACGCCGGGCACGATCGCGATCCTCAAGGCCGGCAGCGGCGGTTCTTGTGCATCCATGCGGCTCCTTCTGGCCGGCCTGTCCCGACGTTTCGTCTCTTCCGGCGCCGGCCGCGCAGGCAGTCACCGCGAGGGCCCGCACCAAGCTCTTCAACACCTTAGCCCAAGACCGTTACGCTTGAGCCATGACAAGCGCGAAATCCTCCCAGTCCATGAAACCTGCCACGGCAGCCAAAAAGCTGGGCATTTACCTCCCGGCCGCCCCGCAGGAGTTCCAGGACAACCCGGTAACGCGCGAGCAGTTCAGCGAACTGCAGTCCAATCCGCCGCAGTGGCTCGAAGAGCTGCGCCGCAACGGTCCGCATCCCCGCCCCGAGGTGGCCCGGAAACTCAACGTGTCCATCAGCGGCCTCGCCCGCGGCGGGGTCACCGAACCGCTGACGACGGCGGAAATCACCGAGCTGCTGCAGAACCCGCCGCAGTGGCTGGTCGCCGAACGTGCTTCCTTCGCCGCCGTCCGTGCCGAGGAGCTGCGCCTCAGGGACGAAGCCAAGAAGGAAGAGGCCAAGAAAGCCCAGTAGTCCTTACCGCTTCCCCTCCGTCCGGCCCGCATGCACGCGGCGGACGGAGGGTGCGGCGGACGGCTCAGTCCTGGTGGAGCTGGATCAGGTTTCCGCAGCTGTCGTCGAAGACCGCGGACATCGCGCCGCTGGGATCCACCTCCGGTTCCCCGGTGAACTTCACACCCCTTGCAGTGAGCCGCTCGTATTCCGCCCGCACATCAGGAACGCCGAAAACAATGGCGGCCATGCCGGCGTCGTAAACGCCTTTCATATAGGCCTCGCCAATAGGGTTGTCGCTCGGTTCCAAGAGGAGGCCGGTGCCCTGCCCCTCGTCCGGCGACTTGACGATGAATAACTGGTGTTCGGGCATTGCCATGAGTTCCTCGAAACCCAGTGTTTCGGTGTAGAACTTGAACGCCTCGGCGGGGTTTTGGACATGGATGCTGCACATTTTGATACGCATGCCGTGAAGACTACCCCGGCCGCAGCGTCACGCGGAAGGCGTGGGAGGGTCAACGCCTATAACCCCTATAACCCGCGGGCACGTGTTAAACACATCAGCCCCGATCCGAAGACCGGGGCTGATGTTTTGCGTGCGCGAGGGGGGATTTGAACCCCCACGCCCTTTCGGACACTGGCACCTGAAGCCAGCGCGTCTGCCGTTCCGCCACTCGCGCGCAACTTCCTTGCAGATCATTTCCTGCAAGAACAGCGAGATCAATACTAGCCTGAAACCTGCCGAAATTCCCAATCGGCGGTTTCACCCGCCAAATGCGGGGGTTCCGAGGCGCGCTTCCCTGCCCGCAGAAACAGCATGCGCCCCCAAACAACCGCAGAAACACAAGGGTTCGGGCCGGGACGGCAGCGGAACATGCCTCAAGTTGAACGCGGCCGCTCGCTCTGGAACACTGCCGAAGACGGAAAAAGGAGCACAAGTACGCAAGGTGACCTTCGCCACTGCACGGCAACTTTCGGTGGCGGGGAAACGTTAGCGTTAAAGCCTTTTGGACCAGTCGCAAGTAGTATCGAAGTGGATAATCGTCCTACGGGCGTGCCCTTGTGGCATGCGCGGACCGCTATACCAAGGAGAGGAGGCAGCCAGTGGGCTTACTGGATAACGTTGAACGCGGCATCGAAAAGATGGTCCGCGGTGCCTTCTCGGTGGGCGGAAAAGGCCAGGTGCAGCCGGTGGAAATCGCGAGCCGACTGCGCCGCGAGCTCGACAACCGCTCCATCACCCTGGCCCAGGGACGCACGCTTGCCCCCAACGTGTTCGAGATCCGCCTCAGCGGTTCGGACTACGCCATGGCTCAGCAGTGGGGCTCCACCCTGGCGGAAGAGCTGTGTGATGTGGTGATCAACCACGTGAACAGCCAAAAGTACACACTGCAGGGTGCGGTACGCGTTTCCTTCAATCAGGACGACGAACTCAAGCCCGGGGATTTTGAAATCGACTCCTCTGCGGAGAAGTCCGGGGCTGCGCCGGCCTCACAGCCACGCAGACCGGCCACACCGGCGGCGCCTGCCCGCCAACCCACTAGGCTCCAGCCTGTCCTGGAGATCGAAGGCCAGCGCTATTCACTGAACGCGCCCTCCATCGTTCTCGGCCGGTCATCCGAAGCGGACATCCTCATCGATGACACGGGAGTCTCACGCAAGCATCTTGAAATCCGCACTGAAGGTGGATCCGCCACTGCCGTGGATCTCGGCTCCACCAACGGCAGCTTCGTCAACGGCCAGCGCATCCATGGCCAGGAGGACCTGACTGACGGGACCGTGATTACGATGGGCCGCACCCGCATTACCTTCCGTCTGCTGCCGGCACGGGGCGGCGGGGCCTGATGGACGATCTGGTAGTAACCGCCCTGCGCTTCGGGTTCCTGATCTTGCTCTGGCTCCTGATCATCAGCATCATCTCCGCACTGCGCCGGGATCTGATGATCGGCAAAAAGGACAAGACCGGCGCCCCGACGGCACGACAGGTCCGCAAGAATCCGGACCTGGCCGAGCAGCACGCCGCACCGCCGCGCGTTCAGGCGCGCAAACTGATCGTCGTCGAAGGCCCGTTGGCGGGCAAGACGCTTGACCTCGCCGCCAGCCCGATCCTGCTGGGCAGGGCGCAGGAAGCAACGCTCGTGCTCGAAGACGATTACGCGTCCGGCCGCCACGCCAGGCTGTTCCCGCAGGGCAGCCGCTGGTTCATCGAGGATCTTGGTTCCACCAACGGAACCTACTTGGGGGAAACGCAGCTGACACGCGCCCTGCCGGTTGAGCCCGGCGCACCCATCCGGATCGGTAAGACGGTCATTGAATTGAGGCCATAGCCATGGCGTTGATCCTGCGCTACGCGGCGCGGTCGGATGTAGGCAAGTCCCGTTCCAAGAATGACGATTCGGCCTACGCCGGGCACTATCTGGCTGTTGTGGCAGATGGCATGGGCGGACACGCGGGCGGCGACGTCGCCTCCGCTTCCACGGTCCTGGACCTGGTCCATCTGGACCGCAGCGACCACGAGGATCCAGCGAACGTCCTCGCCGACGAAATCCAGACGGCCAACTCCATCCTCTCGGAGCTGGTGCAGACCAGCCCAAAGCTGGCCGGCATGGGCACCACGGTCACGGCGCTGCTGCTCCACGATGACCAGCTCGAGTTCGCGCACATCGGTGACTCGCGCGCCTATCGGCTGAAGAACGGCACCTTCGAACAGATCAGCATCGACCACACCTTCGTCCAGCGGTTGATCGATGAGGGCCGGCTGCGCCCCGAAGAGGCGGAGGTGCATCCGCACCGCAATGTGCTGATGCGTGTTCTCGGCGATGTGGACGCCAGCCCGGAACTCGATCTGGCTTCACACCCGGCCGAGGCCGGCGAGAAGTGGCTCCTGTCCTCGGACGGCCTTGACGCCGTCGTGCCTGACCACGTGATCGAAGACGCAGTCCGTTATTCGGATTCCCTTCAGGACACGGTGGACCGGCTCGTGGAGCTCACGCTCGAAGGCGGGGCACCGGACAATGTCACCGTTGTCATGATCGAAGTAGCGGAAGCGACCGAAGCGGATCTTGCCGCCGCAGCCGTCCGGTTGAATACGCAGCCGGAGCCCGACGACGCCCTGATCGATGATGCTGCTGCCGTTCCCGCTGCCACCGCTTCCACCGGGCGGCAAAATAACGACGACGGCACCGCCGCCGCCGCGTCCGTCGCCGATAATGCGGAAGACGCCGTAGACCTCTCGGGCAATCCGATCGGCGCGGTGCGGGCCGACTTGATCCGCCGCGAGCTCTCCACCCGGCCGCACGTACTGGTTGGTGCCGCTGCCCTAGCCACGGAGACCGGCCAGATCCCGATCGTTACCCAGCACTCCACCCAACGCCGTGCCGCAGCTCTGCTCACCCACAAGGCTCCTTCGGCCGAAAGCCCGGCTGACGATGAGCCGGAGGAGCCCGTGCGCCGCGGCTGGATCGTTCCTGCTTTCCTCGCCGTGATGTCCATACTCCTGATAGCCGTCCTGTGGTTCGGCTACCTCTGGACCCAGACCCAGTATTTCGTCAGCCAGTACGAGGGCCGGGTCGCGATCTATAATGGGGTCTCGCAGAACATCGGTCCCATCGAGTTGTCCCATCTGGACACCGCCTACAACATCCGGCTGGAGAGTCTGCCCGTGTACCAGCAGCAGCGGCTGAACTCCAGCATTCCGGCACGGGATCTGGAACATGCCGAAGAAATCGTGGAAAGCCTGCGGGTTACCAGCCGCCGGAACTGTCCTGATCCCGCGCCCACGCCCACGCCGTCGCCTGGCGGCGAAAGGTCGACTTCCTCGCCCACCGAGTCCGCATCCCCAACGGCATCCCCATCGCCGGAGGCAGCAGAGTCGACGGCCAGGCCAACCGCTTCCGCCGCCGGCGGGACCCCAACGCCCCAGCCGACGCCGACCATTCCGCCCGAATGCCTAGGTGGTCCAGTTGAGTGACATCACGACCGTCCCCAAGCCCCGCCGCAACGTCGAGTTGCTGCTGCTGATTCTTGCCCTTGCCGTCGGCGTAGGTGCGAACTTCCTGGTCGGGCTGGATCAGGATCAGGCCCTTGACTCGGATTTCTTCGTTCAGGGCTCCACGCTCATCTTCCTAGTCTTCGCCGTGCATATAGTGCTGCGCATCCGCGCGAAACATGCCGACCCGATCATACTTCCCGTCGTGACCGCAATGAACGGCCTCGGTCTCGCCATGATCCACCGCATCGACATCGCGACCGGAGACCAGGCAGCCAATCGTCAGTTGCTGTGGACCGGCATGGCCATCGGTGTCCTGATCGCTCTGATCTGGCTGCTCCGGGACCACCGCGTCCTGCGCCGTTTCACGTACATTTCCCTGATTGTCAGCGCCGTCCTGCTGATGCTTCCGCTCCTGCCCGGCATCGGCATGGAACTCAACGGCGCGCGGATCTGGATCAATCTCGGGTTCGCCACCTTCCAGCCAGGCGAAATTGCGAAGATCACCCTGGCTATATTCTTCGCGGGGTATCTATCCACAAACCGTGATCTGATCCTGCTGGCCGGCAAGAAGCTGGGTCCCCTGCAGCTGCCGCGCTGGAAAGACATGGGTCCCATGGTGGTCGCCTGGCTGGTCAGCATCGGCGTCTTGATTTTCCAGCGGGATCTCGGCTCTTCCATTCTTTTCTTCGGCCTGTTTATGGCGATGATCTACATTGCCACCAGCAGGGTCAGCTGGATCCTGATCGGCCTGGCCATGATCGCGTTCGGCGGGTTTGTCGCCTTCAAGCTCTTCCCGCATGTGACTGCCCGGATCGACGGTTGGCTCAACGCCTTTGACCCGGAGGTCTACAACCGTATCGGCGGCAGCCACCAGATTGTCCAAGGCCTGTTCGGTCTGGCCAGCGGCGGTTTGACCGGCACCGGGCTGGGCCAGGGACGGCCGGACCTCGTTACCTTCGCCAACAGCGACATGATCATCGCCGCGATGGGTGAAGAACTCGGCCTCATTGGTTTGTCGGCCATTGTCATGCTTTACGTGCTGCTGGTCAGCCGCGGCATCCGCGCCGCCCTCGGCACCCGTGATTCCTTCGGCAAACTGCTCGCCACAGGCCTGTCCTTCACACTGGCGCTGCAGTGCTTTGTCGTCATCGGCGGTGTCACCCGCTTGATCCCGCTGACCGGCTTGACCACCCCCTTTATGGCGGCCGGCGGCTCCTCGCTGCTCGCCAACTGGTTGATCATCGCGCTACTGCTGCTGATTTCCGACGCCGCCCGGCGCCCCGCTATGACCGGTCCGATCAGCAGCGGCCGGCAACCGCAGCGGGGCCTGACATCGCGTATTAAAGCCCTGGGCAGCAAGCCCGCTAAGAACCAGGATCCGCACCGCACCGTGGAGGTGAAGAAGCCATGAACCAGGCCATCAGAAATACGTGGGTAGTCGCGATAGCCATGTTCGCGCTGCTCTTCGGCTCCTTGACCGTCGTGCAGTTCTTTGAGGCGGATGATCTCAATGCCAATGACTGGAACAGCCGCACGCTGTACAAGAACTTCGATAAGAACCGCGGCGCCATTCTGGTCGGCGGAGATCCCATTGTGGAGTCGGTTCCGTCCGACGACGAGTTCGAGTACCAGCGCGTCTACAACGAGCCCGAGCTGTATGCACCCATCACCGGGTTCTATTCCCTGGTCTACAGCGCGACACAAATGGAAGCGGCCATGAACGAGGAGCTGTCGGGCAACAGCAACGACTTCTTCTATGACCGGATTCTGCAACTGTTCTCGGGGTCCCAGGTCGAAGGTGCTTCGGTGGAACTAACGCTGGATCCGGAGCTTCAGCAGATGGCCTTCGACATGATCCCTGACGGAATGAAGGGTTCCATTGTGGTGATGGAGCCGGATACGGGAAATATCCTGGCCATGGCCTCCAAGCCCAGCTTCGACCCCAACGTGCTGGCAGGTCACAACACCGACGAGGTCACTTCCAACATGGCCGAGCTGGAGGAAGTCGCCGGCCTCTCGCCGTTCACCAATCCGGCCACGCAGAGCCTCCTGGCACCCGGTTCGGTCTTCAAGCTGGTGGACACCGCGGCCGCCCTCGAGTCCGGCGAATACGACGCGGACAGCGAACTGGACAACCCGGCCGAACTGCCCCTGCCCGGAACCAACATCTCCCTGCCGAACTTTGTCAACGGCGGCTGCGCGGCCCGCACCACCGTTGATTTCTCCTTCGCCCTCGAGCAATCCTGCAACACTCCCTTTGCACAAATCGCCATGGACCTCGGCGAGGACGCGATTGCAGAACAGGCTCAGAAGTTCGGCTTCGGCGAAGCCTACAAAATTCCGATTCCCGTCACCGCCAGCCAGTTCCCCACGGGCATGAGCGACGATCTGCTGGCGCAGGCCGCGATCGGCCAGTATGACGTGCGTGTGACACCGCTTCAGGTAGCGATGATGAGCGCTGCGATTGCCAACGACGGCGTCCTGATGAAGCCGAATCTTGTGCGCACAGTCCGCGCTCCGGACCTGCGGGTGCTCGACAGCCCCGAGCCCGAGGAGCTGCAGCGTTCCCTGTCCGCGGAGAACGCGGAGCTCATCCAGCAGTGGATGGTCAACGCCGTGGACCGCGGCATTGCCAACGGTGCCGCCATTCCCGGCGTCGAGGTTGCCGGTAAAACCGGAACCGCCGAGCTGATGGCCGGCAGCGAGGGCAATAACTCCTGGTTCACCGGATTCGCTCCCGCCGATGATCCGGAAGCAGTGGTCAGCATCGTTATTGAAGACGTGAACCTGGCCACCGGCTCCCAACTGACTAGTCCGAACGCTCAGAAACTCCTAGAGGCGGTGTTAAATAAGTGAGGCCTACATCGGGTATCACCTTAGGCGGCAGATACCAGCTCACCGAACGTATCGCCATTGGCGGCATGGGTGAAGTCTGGAAGGCACAGGACAAGGTCCTTGGCCGCATTGTCGCCATCAAAATCCTCAAAGAGGAGTACACCGGTGACCCGGGCTTCCTGAACCGTTTTCGGGCCGAAGCACGCCACACAGCACTGCTGAACCACGTGGGCATCGCCAACGTGTTCGACTACGGCGAAGAGGAGGGCTCCGCGTATCTGGTCATGGAGCTGGTTCCCGGCCAGCCGCTGTCCACCATCATCGAGCGCGAACGCGTGCTCTCGCCGGACCGTACCCTGTCCCTGATCGCGCAGACCGCGCGTGCCCTCGCCGTCGCACACGCCCAGGGCCTCGTACACCGCGACATCAAGCCCGGAAACCTGCTGATCACGCCGGACCGCCGGGTCAAGATCACCGACTTCGGCATCGCCCGCCTCGCCGACCAGGTTCCGCTGACCGCCACAGGCCAGGTCATGGGTACGGCACAGTATCTTGCTCCGGAGCAAGCCACGGGCCAGACCGCCACCGGCCAGAGCGATATCTATTCGCTGGGCGTGATCGGCTACGAATGCCTGTCCGGCGCCCGCCCGTTCTCCGGGGAGTCGCAGATCGCCATTGCCCTGGCACAGGTCAACGACACGCCGCCGCCGCTGCAGGAGAACCTGCCGCGCCCGATCCGCGCGCTGCTGATGTCCATGCTGGCCAAGGATCCCGCCGACCGTCCCGCCACGGCCGAGAAGCTGGCCGAGGCAGCCGAGGCCATCCGCGCCGGCAACATCCGCGCGGCCGAGGCTGCCGTTCCCGGCATGCTCCTTTTCGACGGCGGCGACGCGGCCACCAGCGCCGTTACCGCCCCGGTCCCGTCTGCAGGCACGGCTCCCACCCGGGCCGTCGACGCCGGCACGTCCCAGCTGCCTGCCGTCGGCGGTGCTGCAGGCGGGGTAGCAGGTGCTGCCGCGGCCGGCGGCGTGGGCGCCGAGCGTGCCTGGACCGAAACCGATATTGACGACGACGGCGGAGTGCCGCCACAGGAGACCCGTAAGCGACGCAGTCCCTGGACCTGGCCGCTGATCGGCTTGATCGCGCTGATCCTCTTCGCAGTCCTCGGCGCCTGGCTGGTCCCGCTGCTTACCACAACGGATGACGAGTCCACGCCGCCTCCGGCCGCGACGTCGTCGACAACCAGCCGGTCGGCTACCGCCACCACTACGGAAGCCACCGAGACTACACCCGCCCAGACCCAAGACGCACCGACAAACACGCCGGATGAACCCACGACGCCGGACACGGTCCAGCTTGTTGCGTCGAGTTTCCAGGGCCGCCCCTTCGACCAGGTCCGATCCGAACTCGAATCCATGGGCTTCCAGGTCGTCCCCGATCCCGTGGAGAACGACGCCGCGGAAGGTCTGGTCCTGGACATCAGCCCGTCCGGTTCTGTGGCCGAAGGTGAATCCATCCAGGTCACGTACTCCGAGGGACCCGGCACCGTCGATATCCCGGGCGGACTCTCAGGGCAGCCGGAGCAGCAGGTGCGCGAGTCCCTGCTGCAGCTCGGCCTCAGCCCGCAGAACGGAGGCGAGGAGGCGAACGACGCTCCCGCAGGAACCGTCATCAGCATGGACCCGCCGCCGGGCACTGCCGTGCCGGAAGGCTCCACCGTCACCTACATCGTTTCTTCCGGTCCCGAACAAACCCAGGAGCCGGAAGAAACGCTCACCCTGCCGACAACCGTCCCGGACGGCGAGGGATAAGCGTTGTGAACAGTTGCGGACTGGAACATGGAAGGTAAGTACCCAGTGGAAGCGTCCCAGGTCCTGAACGGACGTTACGAGGTAGGTGAGCTCATTGGCCGTGGAGGCATGGCCGATGTGCACCTCGGTCGTGACGTCCGTCTGGGGCGCACTGTGGCGATCAAACAGTTGCGTCCTGATCTGGCCCGCGACCCCTCGTTCCAGTCGCGTTTCCGCCGTGAAGCGCAGGCCGTCGCCGGGCTGAACCATCCGGCGATCGTCGCGGTGTACGACACGGGCGAGCAGGAGCTCCCCGGTTCGGCAGCCCATGATGTCAAAGCACCCTTCATCGTCATGGAGTACGTACGCGGCCGAACCCTGAGGGACCTGATCCGGTCGGGCGAACTGACCATCGAAAAGTCGGTCGATTATGCCCTCGGTGTGCTGGCAGCTCTGCAGTACAGCCACCGCTCCGGCATAGTGCACCGGGACATCAAGCCCGCCAACGTCATGGTGACACCGGACGACCACGTGAAGGTCATGGACTTCGGCATCGCGCGTGCCCTCGCGGATTCCGCCGCCACAATGACGCAGACCCAGGCCGTCCTCGGTACCGCGCAGTACCTCTCTCCGGAGCAGGCACGCGGTGAAACGGTAGACGCCCGGAGCGATCTGTACTCTGCCGCCTGCCTGCTCTATGAAATGTTGGCCAGCCGCCCTCCGTTCATCGGGGACAGCCCGGTTTCGGTGGCCTACCAGCATGTCAGGGAACTCCCGGAACCACCCAGCAGCTTCAACCGGGACGTCACACCTGCACTGGATTCGGTGTTGGCGCGCGCGCTACAGAAAGACAAAGCAGACCGTTTCCAGGACGCCGCCTCCTTCAGCGCGGCCCTCCAAGGTGCCCGCGACGGCATCGTGGTCGCTTCCGACGAGGCTCGGACCGAAGCGATGCCCGCGCAGAACGCTCCTACCGCTGCCTTCACAGCCGCTCCTTTCCCTGTCCCGGTAGGAACACCGGGCAGTAACGGCCCCACTACCCCCGAAGCCGGGGAATCTCCCGACGAGCAGTACGACACCGACGGGCTGGACCAGACCGGTCCCATTAACGCGTCGCCCCACACAGCCGCCATCCCGATGGCGCTGCAGGTCGGCAACGAATCCGAAGAAGTCGATCCGAGCCGCCGTAAGCGACGCCGCGCCTGGACAACCGTGCTGGTGATCGCGCTGGTACTCCTGCTGGCCGGCGGCGGTTTCTACCTCTTTAACTATCTGCGCAACGCCGAACCCGACATGGTCGCCGTACCTCAGGTGGCCGGCATGGAACAGACCGAGGCCTCTAACACCATTTTCAACCACGGCTTCGTGCCGCGGATCGAGTCCAAGTTCAGTGATGAAGTGGCTGAGGGCGAAGTCATTAGCACCGATCCGGAGGGCGGCACGGCGGCCCTGCCGGACAGCGAAGTCATCGTCTATGTCTCGCAGGGCAAAGAGTTCGCCACTATTCCGGATGACTTCAGCGGGCGAACAGAAGGCGAAGTCCGGGACAAACTCCGCCAACTCGGTTTGGAACCGGGGGAGAACGTCTCGGCCAACAGCGCCGTAATCCCCAGCGGGAATGTCATCGCCACCGACCCCAAGGCCGGCGAAAAGGTCCGCACAGGTTCCACCGTGGACTTGGTGATTTCTAATGGCATGGTGACCGTCCCCGCGCTCCTCGGCAAGACAGAGGAAGAGGCCATCAGCCTGCTCCAGGATGACCCCGCCGTCGCGCTGCCCTACCGGGTGGAGCAGGTAGAGAACGAGGTTGTCGATCCCGGCACCGTAACAGCGCAGAGCCACGACGCCGGCAGCAACGTCCCGCAAGGCACCGAGATTGTCATTACGGTCGCAGTCGCGCCGGAGCCGGCTCCCGAACCGACGGAACCGGAGCCCACGGCTCCGCCTACTGGGCCGGACGAAAACAACGGCAACAACAGCGATGACCGTGGCCGGGGAAATGACGACAGTGGCCGGGACGACAGCGGCAACGACGGTCGCGACGACAGCGATAGCCGCGCCTACGACGACTCAGACCTCCCGTTACTCTAGGCCGAAGTTACGTCGGTCTAGAGGAGCCGGGTAGCGGCTATTTGGTGATCAGCGGGCTCAGGGTCGCTGCACGCTCCGCTGCGCCTTCCATGCCCAACGATTCCAGCCAGTTGCCCAGCATAAGGTAGCCGCCCTCGGTCAGAACGGACTCCGGGTGGAACTGGACCCCCCACAGCGGGGCCTCGCGGTGCGCCAGTCCCATGATGACGCCGCCCTCGGTTTCGGCAGTGATCTCAAGCTGCGCGGGGATGGTCTCCCGGACCGCGGCCAGCGAGTGGTAGCGCGTGGCGGTGAAAGGGCTTGGGACGCCTGCAAAGACATTCTGGCCGCGGTGCAGCACTTGGGACGTCTTCCCGTGCATCAGCTCCGCCGCATGGGTCACCACGCCGCCGTAGGCCTCGGCCAGCGCCTGATGGCCTAGGCAGACGCCGAGCATCGGTTTGCGGTTCTCGCCGCACCAGCGGATCAGCTCCACGCACACACCCGCCTCAGCAGGGTTCCCGGGCCCGGGGGAGACCAGCACGCCGTCCCGTGCTCCGGCCAGCTCGATTGCTTCGGCCAGCGTCACGTCGTCGTTCCGGACAACGGTCGTCTCGGCTCCAAGCTGCTGCAGGTAGCCCACGAGAGTGTAGACAAAGCTGTCGTAGTTATCGACAACCAGGATGCGGGGAGTGGTGGTCATGATTATTCGATCGTGCCAATCGTGGAATCGGTGAGCGGGTTGAATTGCGAAAGCCAGGGGAAGACGAACTGCAGAAGCAGCAGGACTGCCCCGGCAATCAACAGGATGGATACAATGATCCGCACCCAGAGCGGCCCGGGCAAATGGCGGAAAATCCAGCCGTACATAATCAGCTCCCGCTTCCTGCCGGAGCGGCGGCATACTCGGCCACGCGCTCGGCGATCTCAGCCGGCGGTCCCTCGGACATGGGCTGCCAGCTCTCCATCACGGCGTAGGCAATGATGCGTTCCGTGGCACCGAAGCGTGGGTTACATGCAGTCATAGTCAGATACCGTTCCGTCGGTTCGGCCTCGGGCTTGGTAGGCACCGGCGCAATGACGTCTACGCGGTCCGGCATCACAATATGGTTGTTGCGGAAGGTGTATGTGTAGTAGCCGTCCTTGGTCTGCACATAGATCTTGTCGCCGGGAACCAGGGTGTGGATCAGGTCCAGTACCTGCCCGTGGGTCTGCCGGTGTCCGGCAACCGCGAAGTTGCCCACCTCGCCCGGCATCTGGGTGCCCGGGTAATGGCCGAGGCCCAGTGAGTCCAGCACGTCGACCCCGACGCCGCTGGTTACCGGCCGGGCATGGTCCTTGCCGAAGCGCGGCACGTAGACGACGGCGAAAGTCTCGCCGTATTCGGGCTTGTCCAGCACCGGCGGCTCGGCGTCGTCGTTGTTTTCTTCCGCGCTCGTCGCTTCCGGACTGGCGGACGGGGCAGCAGCGGCGGGCACCTCGAACTCCTCGAAGAGCGAGGTGAGGGCCTCTTCCTGCTTCTGGTTGGACTCGATATTGGTCCACCACAATTCCCAGCCCACAAACAGCAGAGCCACCAGGCCCAAGGTGATCAGCAGCTCGCCGATCACCTGAACGACAACCTGCACCGGGGACCTGCGCCCGCTGGCCTTTCGCCGTCGCCGGCGGCCCGGCACAGCAGAATCCACAGCGTCCGCCACGGCACCTCCAGGTTGGTGTTGCGGCCGCGCACTCCCAGTAGGAGCGGCGTGGTCACAACCGCAGAACAGTATTAGTAGACTAAACAGCTAGAACATGCTGATTAAAGGTCTCTCAAGCAGAATACCTTCTATAGTCGGCAGAGAATGTCCGCTACTGATGACAACCGCCGGTTTCTGCTGATGCTCCAGGCCGGTGAAGGAGGACCCATGCCAGAGTCGAAGCCCCGCAAAAGAAGCGAACGCAGGCCGCAGACGACGGCGGCGCCCGAATACAAGCCGAACCCGGTGTGGTTCAAGCCGGTGATGTTCGGCCTGATGATCATCGGCCTGCTGTGGATCATCGTCTTCTACATCACCGAGGCACAGTGGCCGATCGCCGCGGCCGGCTCCTGGAACATCATGATCGGATTCGGCATCGCGATCGCAGGCTTCCTGATGACCACGAAGTGGCGTTCGTAGAGCCATTCCAGACCGCGAGATGATAAGAGCGGCCGCCGGAGAAATTTTCCGGCGGCCGCTCTTTTTGGTTTTGTTACGCCTTGCTCGCCTCGGCGACGGCGCTCACCGCAGCCGTGACGGCGGGTGCTACCCGCGGGTCCAGCGGGCTGGGGACGATGTAGTCGGCGCTGAGGTCGCTGGCGGCAATGTCGGCGATGGCCTGGGCGGCGGCTACCTTCATTTCCGGGGTGATCTTCTTGGCGCCGGAGTCCAGCGCGCCGCGGAAGATGCCGGGGAAGGCCAGCACGTTATTGATCTGGTTCGGGAAATCGCTGCGCCCGGTGGCCACTACCTTGGCGTACCGGCTGGCGATCTCTGGGTGCACCTCCGGGTCCGGGTTGGACAGTGCGAAAACGATGGCGTCCTCGGACATGCCGGCGAGCTGCTCTTCCGGAATCGTTCCGGCCGAAACACCGACGAACACGTCCGCGCCATTAAGCGCCTCGGCGCTGCCGCCGGTGGTGCCGCGCGGATTGGTGCGCTCGGCGTACGCGGCCTTGATTCCGGAGAGGTCCTCGCGGCCGGAATGGATGATGCCCTTGGAATCCAGAATGGTCACATCCGCGATGCCGGCGGTCATCAGGATCTCGGCCACGGCGATGCCCGCCGCGCCGGCTCCGGAAACGACAACCTTCAGGGAAGAGAGCTCGCGCTGGACGAACTTGGCGGCGTTGGTCAGGGCCGCCAGAACGACGACGGCGGTGCCGTGCTGGTCATCGTGCATCACCGGCATGTCCAGGGCTTCGATGAGGCGCTCTTCGATCTCGAAGCAGCGGGGCGCGGAAATGTCCTCGAGGTTGACGGCGCCGAAGCTCGAACGCAGCCGGACAACGGTTTCGACGATCTCGTCCACATCGGTGGACTCGATGACCAGCGGAATGGAATCCAGGCCCGCGAACTTCTGGAACAGCGCCGCCTTGCCCTCCATTACCGGCAGGGACGCGCTGGCACCGATGTTGCCGAGCCCGAGGACGGCCGTGCCGTCGCTGACCACTGCGACGAGACGGGAAGCCCAGGTGTACTTTTGGGCCAGCGCCGGCTCCGCGTGGATGGCACGGCTGACCTGTGCCACACCCGGCGTGTAGGCGATGGAGAGATCGCGCTTGTCATTGAGCGGTGCGGTCAGTCCGACCGAGAGCTTGCCGCCCTCATGGGCAGCGAAAATCTCTTCGGTAGTCAGTTCGATCGGCGTCGAGTTCACGGTTTCAGCAGTCACTTGTATGTCCTTTTCTGAGCATCCGGCGGTCCGGAAGAACGCATGGTGGTCGGGCATCACAGCACATGCATACAGGAGGCGGATCCTCTACCGGCGGGCCGTCGGGCTGTGCGCGGCGACGCCGGTGGGCGGTATTACACGGCAAATCTTGCTCAACGTCGCCGGGCCTGTCGGCGACAGTCTTAGTTTCGGCTGGTCGAGCCGACACTGGTTTCATTACGTTACCGGATAGGGCACCGCTGGAGCGGGCATGTTTCCCCAAAATTTCCCAATATTTCGCAATCTGCGGCCCTGCCGTTAGTGTTACGCGCCATCCCGGGCGAGCCGGCCAAGTGTGTGCTTTCCGTGCCTGCCCGCCCTACGGGCTCACGGACCATGGAGGAATTTCCCTGCCAGGGCGGCAAAGTATTGCGGTTGGTCGGGTATGGATACCGCAGCCGCAGCCTGCATTTCTCCAGCGCCCAACAGCTCGTCGTTCTGGCCGAGCAGCCACAGCGTTGGAACGTCCAGGTCTCCCAAGCGGGGCAAGAAATCAGACACATCCTCAATGGACCGTAAGCGCTGAGCTACAGCCGGCGAGGACGCTCTCCCTGTGCCGGCACTTTGCAATGACTTCCTCGTCGGCCAGCAGGAGGATGGCGTTGAAGCTTGAGGTGTCGGCACCCGCCGTGAGGGAGGCGGGAAGCGACCCGAACGGCAGGACATCTCAGCACTGTCCTGCTTTGCGCCGTGCAGCAGCATGCAGCGGCGCCCACGGCTTGCCGACAGCAGTGTGCTGTACCGCGCCGCCTGCGAGTGTGGGATCGGTGGAGTCAGCACATGCGCTGCCTGCCATTCGATGAGTCTCGCACGTCGGGAGCGCTCAATTGCTGTAAATCGTGTTTCGAAAGTACCAAAATTTGTAGTTTGCACAAGTTGTGCACGGAGTTATCCACAGGCGTGTATAACTTTGGGGGAAACTTTGCCTTGGTATCCCAATAGTTGCCGCCGTTGAGCCACCGCGAACATGCCGTTTCCTCTTAATCACAGATGTGTAAGTTATCCACGCTGTGCATAACTCCTGTGGATAACCGCCGATCAGATGTGAAAATAAGGTACGAGCTGGTCGTCCCGATCGGGAATTAGCAGCTGGCCGGAGGGAATGTTGTTCGCCTGCCAGCTATGCCCGGCATTCGGCAGCGCCCAAGATTGGCGAAGCGGTCTGAGCGTTGACTTCAGGTCAGGTCGACGGGCAGCGCGGAAACTGCAACATTCCCGTCAGCACCTAGCCGGTTCGCAGTTTCAGCCCGCTTGCCAGGACTCCTCTGAACACATCGATGTGGAGTATGGACGGAAGACAGTCTCCCCGGTTAGTTATCCACAGGTCGTACTTTTTGTGGGGATACACGTTCAAATATATGTTCTACTGTCTATTCGATGATCCTTGTGGAGTTATCCACAGAGGTTATACACAACGGGGATAACTTACACACATGTAATTCCACAGCTGTGGATACTGCCCTGACAGTGATCGTAAAGTTTAAGCCGGACCACGACAAAGAGTTATGCACGCCTGTGGAAAACTCTGTGCACAACTGTGAACAACTTGCGGGCAATACTCAGAGACGATCTGCTGCCTTCTGCCAAGTCATCCGGCCGGATCTTTCCACAGGTGTGGACGAAGCTTCTGACGGCCAGAATGTGTTTAAACAGGAACGGCCGGCACCGCCGCGGTTGCAGCAGTACCGGCCGTCTGGCCTATGAATTATTGGGGCAACGTCACCAGTGATGACCCAAGCCATGTCAGGACGACCAGCAGCACGGCAATGCCCGCAAGACCTGCCCATTGCAACCGCTGCTGGTTCTCGCCTCGGGGAACGAAGGCAATGGCAGCAGCAGCCAGCGCCCCGGTGACCATTCCACCGATATGCGCTTGCCACGAGATGCCCGGGAAGAAGCTGATGACGATATTGATGCCGATCAGAACCAGAATGCCACGGACGTCCTGTTTGCGCTGCAACTGGACGATCAACAGGGTTGTGAAAAGCCCGAAGACGCCGCCGGAGGCACCCACGACGCCTTGGTTTATTTCCCCGAGAAGGAGCACGGCGACCGAACCGCCCCAGATTGATAGGAGGTACAGCGCCACGAATTTCAGACGTCCCAGCAACGGTTCAAGGTGTTGCCCGAAGATCCAGAGCGCATACATGTTAAAAGCGATGTGCAGGAGGAGACCCGTTGAATGCAGGAAGCCTGCAGTGATCATCCGCCATGGTTCGAAGGGCAGTCCTGGGATCTGGGCAGTGTAAAGAGGAGCATAAACAAGGTTCGCCTGGACAACGCCGGGCAACACCCACTGCAGAATATAGATGGCAACACAGAGCGCGATGATGGTGAGCGTCACCACCGGCCTGCCGGTTGTCACCGCACCTCCGTAGGCCGTGCGATGGGTCGGGAGATTGCGCGCCTGTTCCTTGACGCAGTCCACACACTGGACACCGACGGCGGCCGTCCGCTGGCACTCGGGGCAAGTCGGTCGCCCGCAACGCTGGCACCGGACATAGGAAATGCGGTCCGGATGGCGCGGACAGACAGGAACTTCGGATTGCGGCTGTTCCGCTGGCATCCCATAGGACATGAGGGGGCGTCTCCTGGAGAAAGCTGGTTAAGAAAAACGTCCCCGCCCGGGCTCGGCCGGACGGGGACGGTTAGGGTCTTAGAGTTGCTCGACCGTGATGTTGTTGATGACAACGTCTTCCAGCGGTTTGTCCCGCATGTCCGTAGCCACAGTGTTCAGCTTGTCCACAACCGCGCGCGAGGACTCATCGGTCACGTCACCGAAGATGGTGTGCTTGCCTTGCAGCCAAGTGGTGGGGGTCGTCGTGATGAAGAATTGCGAGCCGTTCGTTCCGCGGCCGCCCTGGATGCCGGCATTGGCCATCGCGAGCTTGTACGGCTCGGTGAAGTCCAGATCGGGGTTGATCTCGTCATCGAACTGGTAGCCCGGGCCGCCTACGCCCTGTCCGAGCGGATCTCCGCCCTGCAGCATGAAGTCCTTAATGATGCGGTGGAAGATGACGCCGTCGTAAAGGGGGGCGTTCGTTTCCTCGCCGGTCGCCGGATGCTTCCACGTGATTTCGCCCGTGGCGAGGCCGATGAAGTTCTTGACCGTCTTCGGGGCATGGTTGCCGAAGAGGTTGACCACGATGTCGCCATGGTTGGTGTGAATGGTTGCTTTAGCTGTAGGAATAGCAGTCATAGAGTCATTCTTCCATGCGGTTGCAAGGAAATTGCCAGCTGCGCCGGGTTCCGCGTTCAGTGAAAATACCTGTTATTCAAGGACCGGCATAGCACCTTGTCGCAAGCACGAAGTAGTCTGAGTGTGGACCGTCACCATCTCCGGGAGGTAGTAGTGAAGAAAACCGAACGTTTAGCCCGTGATCTAGAGGGCACTGTCACCGTCGGTGTGGAAAATGCCCGTGATTGGGCCACTCCTCGGGTAGAGGCTGCGTTGAACTGGGCGGTGCCGCGTATCGAAAAAGGCATCGGAACAGCTTCTCCCAGAATCCAGGAAGGCCTCCAGCGGGCCGCTCATGACCTGTCGCAGGGCGTCTCAACAGTGACACCCAAGATTCAGGCAGAGCTCGAAAAGGTTGCCCCAAAAATTGCCCAGATTGTCGATGACGCCACTCCGCGTATCCAAGGCACCTTGGACAAGGCATCCCCGGCCATCATCCACGCCCGGGACAAGGTCGTCGGCGAGTACATACCGACTCTGTCCGAGCGGGTCGGCAGTGCGGGGGAGAACCTTTCACGTTCCCTCGACAAGTCGGCTGCGGTAAAGGTCGTGGGGTCGAAGAAAATGATCCGCAAGGCCCAGAAGGCGGCTGCTGCATCCGCCAAGGAAGCAGCCAAGGAACTGAAGAAGCAGCAGAAGTCCGGCAAGGGCAAGGGCTGGCTCATTGCCGGTGTTATCGGTGCCGCTGCGGCTGCCGGTGTCGCCGCGTGGCGTGCCTCCCGGCCGGTGGAAGATCCGTGGAAGACTCCGGTCACTCCGACCCCTACGCCGGTTCCCAACACTTCGGCCGCTCCGACTGCATCGACAGCCGAAGCAGCAGACACAGGAAAGCAAGCTGCCGCAGCCGCTTCAGCAACGTTGGCTGACAAAACTGCCGACGCCGCAGCAAGCGTTTCCGGTACCGCTAAGCACGCTGCCACAGCGTCAAAGGCAGACACGGACAAAGCCGCCGAAGCTGCCAAGGATTCAGTAGATCAGTCCGCTGCGGCCGCCAAGAACGCTGCGGATGCTTCCGCAGCCAAGACCACCTCCGCCGCGGAGGGAGCAGCACGCGTCGCCAATTCAGCGGCCCAGGACGCGGCTAAGGACAGCAACAAGTAACGCATCTTCCACAGATGGTGAATGAGGCCCCTGCTTCGGCGGGGGCCTCATTTTTCACTCCTGATATTTCCGCCCCCTGGTGCTGATAGATTCAGTCCCATGCAGACAGCGAAGCCAAGCGTTTCGATTATAATTCCCGCTTTCAATGAAGAGTCAGTGATTCGACAATGTCTTTTCGCGGCCATATCCCAGTCGGAGCCTCCTGCCGAAATCATCGTTGTGGACAACAAATCCACCGATCGGACAGTCGAACTCGTACGGCAGATGCAGGACGAATATCCGGACGCGCCTCTCGTGCTGCTCTCCCAGGACCAGGCCCAAGGTCTTATCCCGACCCGTAACTTCGGCCTGGATCATGCCACCGGCGAAGTGCTGGGGCGGATCGATGCCGATTCCATCCTGGAGCCGGACTGGGTGGAGCATCTCCAGAATGCGTTTCTGGATCCCGAAGTCATGGCCTCCACCGGCCCGGTACTCTACTACGACATGCCGCTGCGCCGCTTCGGCCTCCAAGCCGATGACCGGATGCGCAGGTTCGTGCTGAAGCTGGCGAAGAAGCAGTATCACTTTCTCTTCGGATCCAACATGGCCATCCGCAGAGGAGCCTGGGAGATCATCCGCAATGAAGTGTGCCTCGATGAAGACGACGAGATGCATGAGGATATCGATATCTCCGTCCACCTCGCCGAGCATGCGTTGCGCATCCTGTACGTTCCCGAAATGATCAGCGGGATGTCAGCCCGCCGGCTGGAGGATTCGCCCAAGGACTACCGGTATTACGTGACGCGGTTCGATCGGACCTACAAGAACCACAAGATCAAACGCCGTGTGCTGAGGGTGCCCACGCTGATCTTCATGAGCGTCTACTACCCTGCGAAAATCCTGCGCCGGGTCCATCAGGCCCGAACGAAACAGATCGTCGCACGCGGCGGAATCTGATCACTCCTGCGGCGGTGCCGAAGGTCGGAGGGAAGAGGCCGCTCCTCGTTTCATGCGGCCGTGAGCGGAGCGGTTCTGGAACAGAACGACGACGGCAAGTCCGGCCATAATGAGGGCAAGGCCTAGGTATGTACCCCAGGGCAGAGCCTCACTGAGGAACACAGCTGCCAAAATGGCTGCGCCGGGAATCTCCAGCAGGATGATCATGGAGACCACCAGTGGACTCAATGTGGCGAGCAGGTAATTGAAGACGGTGTGGCCCATCAACTGCGCGACGGCTGTCACCGCCACAATGCCAATCCACGCTTCCGGAGGGAACGCCACGAGGGACTGCCCGGACACGAGGCACATCACCAGCAGAACGCCCGAACAGATCCCGTAGCACAGCGTGGTGTAGGTTCCCGTCGAGAGTGTTCGGCGCACTTTGCCTCCGGCGAGCGTGTAGATGGCCGCCGTGGCCCCGCCAATGACCGCAAGCACGTCTCCCGTGATCGCCTCCGCGGAAAGCTGGAGATCGAATCCCGAAATCACGACGACGCCGCTCAGGGCCAACCCCAGGCCTACCAGTACCTGCGGAGCGCTGCGGATGCCCCGCAACAGGTTGAAAACCGCGATCCAAGCCGACTGGAGACATACCAAGGCAGTAGCAGCAGCAACGGAGGTCAGCTGCAGTGCCGTGATGAAACAGGCGAAATGGAGGGCCAGCGCAAGGCCGGCAATGGCACACCACTTCACGTCCGACGTCGTTAGCCGGCGGAATTCCTGCCGCCGCGTAAGGCCAGCGGGCACACCCATGACTACGCCGCCGAGGAAGTTGCGCCAAAACGCGATGGCCAGCGCAGGCGCGGCCGTGGCGGCCATGATGGGGCCCGAAGCGGCGACGCCCAGGACACCCAGCGCTGCGAGGAAGAAAGTCACGTCCTCACCGTAAGGTGTGCGGGCGGAAAACTCCCAGTTGTTCTTGAGGCAAGGGCGTAGATACAAAAGATCCCGGTCCTGACGGACCGGGATCTTTCTATTCGGTGGAGGCAAGGGGACTCGAACCCCTAACCCCCTGCTTGCAAAGCAGGTGCGCTACCAATTGCGCCATGCCCCCGAAAGGAACCTCACCAGTATAACCTAGTGGGCTTCGGAGCTAATCAACCTTGTCAGTCGACTTGCTCCACGCGGATTTCTCCGCTTCGGATTCCTGCCACTTCTTGTAGACGACCGCACCTGCGACTGCAGCTGCCAGAACCAGCAACTTCTTCACAGTGTCCTCCATAAGTCGGAACAGTTTTCCGTGGGCGTACCAGGACTTGAACCTGGGACCTCTTCGTTATCAGCGAAGCGCTCTAACCGCCTGAGCTATACGCCCCCTTTGCCCCGTCGGGCCGAGATATGACTTTACAGCACATCCCGACGCAACTCCAAATCGGCCCACACGGTGCCTGCGGAACGCGTCTGCCGGTACGGAAAAACCCTCCTCTACCGACGGATATCCGTGGTCGAGGAGGGCTGTCCCGTACAGGTCTCAGTCGTCGGTGAGGGTAACGCCGATGCCGCCGACCAGAGTCGCAGAGATGTTGTAGAGCACGGCCGAAAGCATGGCCAGCGCCGTTAGGAGGACCACGTTGACTACCGCGATGATGGTCGCGAATGACGCCACCTGGCCCAGCGAGGCATAGGCCCGCAGGTCGAAGGCTCCGCCCCCGCTGCCGGCGATTTCCGTCAGCAGGTCATTGACGCGGTCGAAGATCCCGGTGATGTCCAGCGTGGTCCACAAAACGATGGACGCGACAACGGTCACGATCCCCAGTGCCACGGAGAGCAGGAATGCCATCTTCAGTACCGACCAGGGATCCACCTTGCTGACAAGCAGGCGGGCGCGGCGGGCCTTGGCCTTGGGAGCAGGACGCACCAACCCGGGGCGTGCCGCCTGGCCCGCCGGACGCGTGCCGGCAGGACGTGCGCCGGAATTTCCGCTTGAGCGGGCTCCCGCCGCCGGCTTTTGCCCTGTCCCGCCCGACGGACGCTGCGATGGCTTCGCCGGCGGGTTGCGAGGAGCCCCTACGCGCGGTGCATTAGCCGGCCGGGTACCCGGCCGGGGCGTATTGGGTGTGCTCACTCGTTACCTCCGTTTTCCGGCGCCTCTGCTGCCTCGTCGGCAACTGATGGCATTTGGTCTGCATTCAACGGTACTTCATCAGCAGGCTGCTGCGCAGATTCCGCTGCTTCGACAGCCTCACCTGGAACTTCAGCCTCATCATTCCCGGCGTCTTCCTCCGGACCCGCGCCCAGACCCCGTTCGGAGTTCTTGGCGACGGCGATGATGCGGTCCTTCTTGTCCGGTTTGGCAAAGATAACGCCCATGGTGTCCCGTCCCTTGGCAGGCACGCCGGTGACCGAGGAACGGACTACCTTTCCACTGGCCATGACAACCAGGACCTCGTCCTCTTCCTGGACGACAAACGCGCCAACCAGGTTTCCGCGGTCCTCGGCATACTTGCCGACCTTAATGCCCAGGCCACCGCGTCCCTGAACCCGATATTCCTCAACGCTCGTCCGCTTGGCGTAGCCGCCCTCGGTGACGATGAAGACAAAGGAGTTATCCGTGACGACGTCGGCCGTCAGCAGTTCGTCTTCCTCGCGGAACTTCATTCCAGTCACACCGGACGTTGCGCGGCCCATCGGCCGCAGGGCCTCGTCCGTAGCCGTGAAGCGCAAGGACTGGCCCTTTCGGGACACAAGCATCAGGTCATCGGTCTCGGAAACAAGCTGTGCGGAAACCAGTTCGTCTTCGTCGCGCAGGTTGATGGCGATGACGCCGGCCGAGCGGTTCGTGTCATAGTCCTCAAGCCGGGTTTTCTTGATCAGGCCGCGCTTAGTTGCCAGCACCAGATAGGGGGACTGCTCATAATCGCGCAGCTCCAGGACCTGGGCAATGTGCTCGTCCGGCTGGAAGGCCATCAGGTTGGCCACATGCTGGCCCTTCGCGTCCCGTCCGGCTTCTGCGAGTTCGTAGGTCTTCGCCCGGTAGACACGGCCAAGGTTGGTGAAGAACAACAGCCAGTGGTGCGTCGTGGTGACAAAGAAGTGTTCGACAACGTCGTCACCGCGCAGCTGTGCGCCCTTGATGCCCTTGCCGCCGCGCTGCTGCGAACGGTAGTTGTCGATGCGGGTCCGCTTGACGTAGCCGCCGCGGGTGATGGTGACCACCATCTCCTCTTCAGGAATGAGGTCTTCCATACTCATGTCGCCGTCGTAACCCATAGCGATCTGAGTGCGGCGGTCATCGCCGTACTTGTCGGTGAGTTCCTGCAGCTCTTCGCTGACGATCCCGCGCTGGACTTCCTCGGACGCGAGGATCCGGTTGAACTCGGTGATCATCCGCTCAAGTTCAGCATGGCGGTCCTGGATCTTCTGGCGTTCCAAAGCGGCAAGCCGGCGCAGCTGCATATCGAGGATGGCCCTGGCCTGGAGCTCGTCGATCTCCAGCAAGCCCATGAGGCCATCGCGCGCTTCTTCCGTGGTGGCAGAGGCGCGGATGAGCGCGATTACCTCGTCCAGTGCGTCGAGCGCCTTGAGCAGGCCACGCAGGATGTGGGCTTCTTCCTCCGCCTTGCGCAGCCGGTAGCGTGTCCGCCGGACAATGACTTCCAACTGGTGGGCGACCCAATGCCGGATAAATGCATCGAGCGTCAGCGTGCGCGGGACGCCGTCGACGATCGCGAGCATGTTCGCAGCGAAATTGCTCTGCAGTTCGGTGTGCTTGTAAAGGTTGTTCAGCACCACCTTGGCAACGGCATCGCGCTTGAGCACAATCACCAGGCGCTGGCCGGTACGGCCGGAGGTCTCATCGCGCATGTCCGCAATGCCGCTGATCTTGCCGTCCTTGACCAGGTCGGCGATTTTGATCGCAAGGTTGTCCGGATTGGCCTGATAGGGAAGTTCCGTCACCACCAGGCAGGTGCGGTTCTGGATTTCTTCCACATTGACCACTGCCCGCATCGGAATGGATCCGCGGCCGGTCCGGTAGGCATCTTCAATGCCCTTGTGGCCCAGGATCTGTGCGCCGGTCGGGAAATCCGGTCCCTTGATGCGCTGCATGAGTGCTTCCAGCAATTCCTCGCGGGAAGCCGTAGGGTTCTGCAGGTACCACTGCACGCCGTCGGCGACTTCACGCAGGTTGTGCGGCGGGATGTTGGTTGCCATACCGACGGCGATGCCGGACGAGCCGTTCACCAGCAGGTTGGGGAAACGCGACGGCAGGATGGTTGGTTCCTGGTTCTTGCCGTCGTAGTTGTCCTGGAAATCGACGGTTTCCTCGTCGATGTCGCGCACCATCTCCATGGCGAGCGGGGCCATTTTGGTCTCGGTGTACCGCGGGGCCGCCGCGCCGTCGTTACCCGGGGATCCGAAGTTCCCCTGCCCCAGTGCGAGGGGGTAACGCATGGTCCAATCCTGGATCAGGCGCACCAACGCATCGTAGATCGCGGAGTCGCCGTGCGGGTGGTACTGGCCCATGACCTCGCCGACCACGCGCGCACACTTGTTGAAGGAGCGGTCCGGGCGGTAGCCGCCGTCGAACATCGCATACAGCACGCGGCGGTGGACCGGCTTGAGCCCGTCCCGGACGTCCGGCAGAGCACGCCCGACAATGACCGCCATGGCGTAATCCAGGTACGACCGCTGCATCTCGGTCTGCAGGTCGACCTGCTCGACCCGGTCCGTCAGAATATCGCCTTCCAACGGAATGTCCCCGGCAACACCCTCGGGGAGGTCCGGATTCTCTTCGTCGCTCATCGTTGCGTTCCTTCTGTCAAAGTCATCGTGTTACCAGGAAAGGGTTGCCGGCCGGACACCGCTAGATGTCCAGGAACCTCACGTCCTTGGCGTTCTGCTGAATAAATGTGCGGCGGGATTCGACATCCTCGCCCATCAGCACGGAGAAGATCTGGTCCGCGGCCGCTGCGTCATCCATGGTCACCTGCAGCAGCGTGCGGTTGTCCGGATCCATGGTGGTGTCCCACAGTTCCGTATAGTCCATCTCGCCCAGACCCTTGTAGCGCTGGATGCCGTTCTCCTTGGGCAGGCGCTGGTTGCTGGCCAGCCCCTTGCGGATTACGTCGTCGCGTTCCCGGTCGCTGAAGACGTAGTCGTGCGCGTGGTTGGACCACTTAATGCGGTACAACGGCGGCTGCGCCAGGTAGACATAACCGTTTTCAATCAGCGGGCGCATGTAGCGGAACAACAAGGTCAGCAGCAAGGTGGTGATGTGCTGGCCGTCGACGTCGGCATCCGCCATCAGTACGATCTTGTGGTACCGGGCCTTCTCGACGTCGAAATCCTCGCCAATGCCGGCGCCGAAGGCGGTGATCATGGCCTGGACTTCGGCATTGCCCAAGGCGCGGTCCAGACGTGCCCGTTCCACGTTGAGGATCTTTCCGCGCAGCGGCAGGATGGCCTGGGTTTCGGGGTTGCGGCCGCGCACGGCGGAACCGCCTGCCGAGTCACCCTCCACAATGTAGATTTCCGACTTCGACGGGTCCTTCGACTGGCAGTCCTTGAGCTTGCCGGGCATCCCGCCGGACTCCAGCAGCCCCTTGCGCCTGGTGGACTCGCGCGCTTTGCGGGCGGCCAAGCGGGCCTGGGACGCCTGGATCGACTTGCGGATGACATCCCGTGCGGGACCGGGGTTGCGCTCCAGCCAGTCGCCTAGTTCATCGGTGACAACACGCTGGACAAAGCCCTTTGCCTCCGAGTTGCCGAGCTTCGTCTTGGTCTGGCCTTCGAACTGGGGCTCGCCCAGCTTGACGGAAATGACGGCGGTCAGGCCCTCGCGGATGTCATCACCGGTTAGGTTGTCGTCCTTTTCCTTAATGATGTTCTTTTCCCGCGCATACCGGTTGATCAGCGAGGTCATGGCCGCACGGAAACCCTCTTCGTGGGTGCCGCCCTCATGCGTGTTGATCGTGTTGGCGTACGTGTGGACACTCTCCGAGTACGAAGTGGTCCACTGCATGGCCACCTCGGCGGACATCTTGCGCTCAGTGTCCTCGGTTTCGAAGGCGATGACCTCCGGGTGGATGATGTCCACCTTCTTCGAAGAGTTCAGGTGCGTGACGTAGTCCAGCAGGCCATTGTCGTACTTGTAGACAACCTTGCGGTGTTCCGGGGTGGTTTCAACCTCGGTGGCCGGGTGGTCCAGATCCACGTCTTCGCTGTTGGAGACGTTGTCCTCGGGGTGCCGCTCATCCGTGAGCGTGATCTTCAGCCCCTTGTTCAGGAACGCCATCTGCTGGAAACGGGCACGCAGGGTCTCAAAATCGAACTCGGTGGATTCGAAGATCCCCGCGTCCGGCCAGAATGTCTGCTGGGTTCCCGTTTCTTCGGTGGCTTCACCCTTGCGCAGGTCTCCCACCGGCTTGCCGCCGTCCGCGAAGGACTGGTGCCAGACGAATCCCTGCCGGCGAACCTCAGTCTCCACGCGGGAGGAAAGAGCGTTAACCACGGAAATACCGACGCCGTGAAGGCCGCCGGAAACCGCATATCCGCCGCCGCCGAACTTGCCGCCGGCGTGCAGGATGGTCATCACCACCTGCACGGTGGGCCGGCCCTCCGTCGGGTGCATATCCACCGGGATACCGCGCCCGTTATCGATCACGCGCACCCCGCCGTCGGCCAGCAGCGTCACGTCAATCGTGTCGCAATAGCCGGCCAGGGCCTCATCGACGGAGTTGTCGACTACCTCATAGACCAGGTGGTGCAGACCGCGCGGACCCGTGGAGCCGATGTACATACCGGGGCGTTTGCGGACCGCTTCGAGACCTTCAAGAACGGTGATGTCGCTGGCACCGTAGTCTTTGGGTGTTACGCCCGCTGTCTCCTGGGGTTCTGCGCCGGTATTTTCCAGCTCATTCTCCTGCGCCACAGTTGCCGTCGACTCCTCAAGTTCCGTCTCATGTTTGGGCGCCCTCCCAGCAGGGAAAGGCGCCGCCACCTAATTCTAGCGTGTCGCGGCGTCGAATTATGCATGAACAGGCCCTGGACGGGCAAGAAACTGCCTTTTCCCGCATTGAGGGGGCCTGTTATGGGTCGGTGTATAGGCGGCGGCCCCCTGAGTGCTCTACTCGGCTCCTGCGCATTTCGCAAGAGCCCGCTTCGATGCTGTGGAGATTATCCGTAGGTATCGCGCGGGCCACGCCCGCTGACGGTCCGATAGCCCTTGCGCCAATTCGGCGCGGACGGAGCGAGGACCTGGATTTTGGTGACCACGCCTGCACCGAGCGCTTCATCGAAGCGTTTGAGCAACGCGTGGCTCATCAACCGCAACTGCGTCGCCCACGCGGTGGAATCGCAGCGCACCTGGACCGTTGTGTCTTGGAAGCTCTCCGGCCGGCAATGGGCCGCAATCTCTGCACCCACCAGTTCGTCCCAGCGGGAAATGACTGATCCGACCGCCACGGGCGAAGACCATCCGCGGTCCTGAACCAGCCGGCCGAAGACCGATCCGAGGCCCCTCGGATCCCGGCCGGTATCCTGTTTCGACGTTGCGCTGACAGGATGCGGCGACGGCGTACGACGGCGTGTGGCTGACCGGGTGCGGATCTCGCCACGGCCTGCGGCCGCTTGACGAACCCGGCTAAGCATTGCTTTGGCGGCATCAATTTCGTCGTGATGTGTTGTCTCCGGCTGGGCGGGGCCGGTCCGGGGTGCCGGCAGACCGGCTTGTTCCCCTTGGTTGTCCCGGGGTGCGGAAGCGGGACGTTTTCCAGTTGCCATCACTGATCCACCCCTCCCGGAATGACCGTCAGTTTCTCGCCGCTGAGGGCAGCAGGGATATCTTCCACTACTGCCGCCGTGACGATGACTTGCTCTGCTCCCGCCACGATCCCGGCCAGTTTATCGCGGCGCTGGGTATCGAGTTCGGCGAAAACATCGTCAAGGATCAGTATCGGGGTAGCCCCCGGAGTCTGGTCATCTTCGCGAAGCACGTAGTAGGAAGCCAGCCGCAGCGACAAAGCAAGCGACCAGGTTTCGCCGTGGGATGCGTAGCCCTTGGCCGGCGTCGGGCCGAGCACGAGTTCCAGTTCGTCGCGGTGCGGACCGACCAGGGAAATACCGCGCTCCACTTCCTTTTTGCGCTGCGCCCGGAAAGCCTCCAGGTACTTGGCCGCCAGTTCCTGAACGCTCAAGGAACTCAACGGGAGATCCTGCGCCCCGCCGTCGTTCTCTATTTCCCCCTCGTCCGAAAGCTGCAGGTCGATAGTGGAACGGTAAATGGCGGCGGCTTTTTTCGACCCATCGGTCAAGGATGCATACGCGGCGGCTACATGTGGCTGCAGCAGTTCGACCAGTTCGAGCCGCGCCTTGAGCAGAGCGGCGCCGGCCTGCGCCATGTGCTGGTCCCAGACATCAAGGGTTGATTCATGAGTAGACGTGAACCGGCCGCTGGCACGTGCCGATTTCAACAACGCGTTGCGCTGCTTCAATACGCGGTCGTAGTCGCTGCGGGTGGCGGCATGGTGCGGAACCAGGCTCGCGAGGAGTTCATCGAGGAAACGACGCCGATTGGACGGATCGCCCTTGACCAGTGCCAAGTCTTCCGGGGCGAAAAGAACTGTCCGAAGGATGCCCAGGACGTCGCGGGCACGGACCGGGTTCGCGCGGTTGATCCGGACGCGGTTGGCCTTGCCGGGGTTGATCTCCAGTTCCAGGGAAGTGGACTGACCGCCGCGGACAATCCGGGCACGTACAAGAGCCCGCTCTGCGCCGAAGCGGATAAGCGGGCCGTCGGTGCTGACGCGGTGCGAGGACAGGGACGCCAGGTAGCCGATCGCCTCCACAATATTGGTTTTGCCGACGCCGTTTGAGCCTACAAATACAGTGGTTCCGGGCGTAAAGGGGATATCCAGTTGCGTATAGGTCCGGAAATCAGTCAGGGATAAATACTCTACAAACACCTAGCAGCGGCTACTTCTGGTTGTCATTGGGCTGTTCTCCGGCGTCGCGGGCGCCGGGTGCGCGGACGGCATGTCCGCCGAACTGGTTGCGCAGGGCCGCGACCATTTTCATGGCCGGGGCATCGTCTTGCCGGGAAGCGAACCGGGCGAAGAGTGCGGCGGTAATGGCGGGTGCGGGGACGGCGTGGGCTATGGCTTCTTCCACCGTCCAGCGGCCTTCGCCCGAATCCTCGACGTAGCCGGCGATCTTGCTCAGGCCCGGATCTTCTTCGAGCGCCTTGACCATGAGATCCAGCAGCCACGAGCGGACGACCGTGCCTTTTTGCCAAGCGCGGAATGTTCCATGCACATCCTTGATGATGTCCTTGGCTTCGAGCAGTTCGTACCCTTCGGCGTAGGCCTGCATGAGTCCGTATTCGACGCCGTTGTGCACCATTTTTGCGTAGTGGCCGGCACCGACATCGCCTACGTGAACGAAGCTTTCTTCCCGCGGTCCCTCGGGTCGCAGTGCATCAAACAGCGGCATGGCTGCCTGGACGCGGTCCGGATCTCCGCCGGCCATCAGTCCATAACCGTTGGCCAGCCCCCACACACCGCCGGAGACACCGACGTCAACAAAACCGATGCCCTTCTCGGCCAGCAGTGCCTCATGTTTCTGGTCCTCCGTGAACTTGGAGTTCCCGCCATCGATCACAAGGTCTCCGGGTTCAAGCTTTCCGGCCAGATCGGTGATAACCGAATCCGTGATTTCCCCTGCGGGGACCATCACCCAGATAATCCGCGGAGCCGGAACCTTTGCCACCAGCGCATCGACCGATTCAACATCCGTCCGCTCGGGATTGCGGTCGTAACCGGTAACCTCGATTTCCGCGTCACGGAGGCGTTGGCGCATGTTGAAGCCCATTTTCCCAAGTCCAATGAGGCCGATGTGCATAACGATCACTCTTTCCCGGTTGTGGTTGAGACTAGTGGCGCGGGTCTGAACTGAGGTTCTTGCTACTTTCGGCTTATTGGTTGGGCAACCGTACCGGCATCAGCAGGTAGCGGTAGTCTTCTTTGTCTTCACCTTCGAGGTCGTCCTGCGCTGACATAACTGCCGGCTTCGGCGGAGTCGTGAAGGAGAACCGCACGTACTTGCTGCTGAAGGCGTTGAGGCCTTCCGACAGGTAATGCGGGTTGAAAGCGACCGTAATTTCATCTCCGGACAAGGCTGCTTCGATTGCTTCGGAAGCCTGGGCGTCTTCGCCGGTGCCAGCGTCCAGCGAGAGCTGCCCGTCGGTGAAGGCCAAGCGCACGGGCGTGTTGCGCTCGGCCACCAAGGATACGCGGCGTACTGCCTCAACCAGCACCGAGGTTTCGACCGTGGCGTGGATGGGTGTGTTCTCCGGGAACAATGAACGGATCTTGGGGTAATCACCGTCGACGAGCAGCGAAGTGGTTCGGCGACCGCCGCTTTCGAAGCCGATCAGTTCACTATTGTCCGAAAGCGCAATGCTCAGATCGCCGGAACCACCAAGAGTCTTGGCAACTTCGTTCAAGGTTTTTGCCTTGACCAGTGCGCTGGTGGAGATACCGGGTGTGGCCGGCCGCCAGGCTACCTCGCGCAGCGCCAGACGGTACCGGTCTGTGGAGAGCAAGGTGATGAGGTCGTCTTCGATCTCCATGCGGACACCGGTCAGGATCGGCAGAGTGTCGTCCCGGCTCGCCGCGATGATCACCTGGCTAACGGCTTCCGCAAAAGCTTCTCCGTCAACAACACCGCTGATATCGGGCAGTGCAGGCAGTTCGGGGTAGTCGCCCACCGGCATGGTTGCCAGGTTGAACCGGCTACTGCGGCAGGTCAGGGTTACCTTCGTTCCATCGGTGGCGACATCAACGGGGGCCGAGGGCAGGCTCCGGGAGATGTCCGCGAGGAGCCGGCCGGAAACGAGGATAGTGCCTTCTTCACTCACGTCCGCAGGAATCTGAAGACGGGCGGATATCTCGTAATCGAAGCTGGCGATGCTGACCATGCCGGCTTCGGCTTTGATGAGCAGGCCTGACAGCACGGGTACAGGAGGCCTCGGCGACAGCGAGCGGGCTGTCCAGGTTACGGCCTCGGCCAGGACATCCCGATCAACTCTGAACTTCACTGAAGTGTGCCGCCTTTCACAACGTACATGCCGGGGAATGCCAGTGGTTACAGCTGTGCCGCTCTTCCCGGCAGAAAGAACCGGCGGCTGCTGTCGTCCAATGACAACAATTCTCTGTGCAAGCTTAGCCGCCAGACAGGCATTCTCACACCGGAGGGTGATTTCAGTGGATCAGAGGATCTGGGATCGGCGAGCTTGGACCAGGAGTGTCAGATGTTATTTGGAAAAGCCTGTTTGAAGGGGATTCGTAGTGTTAATAACGTCTGTGGATACTGTGGATAACTGCCTCTCGCCCCGGGTGCTGGCGAAATTTGCCTGTTCACAAGATGTGTAGTTCTTCCGTTGGGGTCTGTGGGCTCGTGTGGACAAAAATCCTTGTGATTATTGGCATCCACAGGCGACCCTGTAGTTATCCCTCGATGGAGTGTGGTTCTCCACTTAATGATCCACAGCTTTATCCACACCTGTTAATTTCGAAAGACTCCGTAGACCTGAAAGAGAAGCTTCAGAAATCGGCTAGGGGTTTGAAGGTGGTTGGGGAGTGGTCTTTTAGCTGTTAGCTCTCGCGCTGTTGCTGCTTGATGAGGTTGGTCAGCTCGGTCACCTGGTTGTAGATGGCACGTCGTTCAGCCATGAGCTCCCGGATCTTCCGATCGGCATGGATGACGGTCGTATGATCTCGGCCACCAAGTTCCTGGCCGATCTTCGGCAGTGACATATCCGTCAGCTCCCGGCACAAGTACATAGCGATCTGCCGGGCGGTCACGAGCGTGCGGGTCCTCGACTTACTGCACAACTCCTCCAGACTGAGTTTGAAGTAGGCCGCAGTCTGACCCAGGATCGTGGTCGACGTGATCTCTTGTGCGCCGTCGTCGGTAATTAGATCCTTGAGGACGATTTCTGCCAAGCCCATGTCCACGGCCTGACGGTTCAAACTTGCGAAGGCAGTGACACGGATCAGGGCGCCTTCGAGTTCGCGGATGTTGGTAGAGATTTTGGATGCGATGTACTCAAGCACCTCATCAGGGACCGATAGTCCCTCGCTGATGGCTTTCTTGCGCAGAATCGCGATTCGGGTTTCCAACTCTGGAGGCTGGATGTCGGTCAGCAGACCCCACTCGAAACGTGAGCGCATCCGTTCCTCGAACCCGGAAAGCTGCTTTGGCGGGAGATCCGAGGTGATGACCACCTGTTTGTTGTGGTTGTGCAGCGCGTTGAAAGTGTGGAAGAACTCTTCCTGCGTCGCATCCTTGTTAGCCAGGAACTGGATGTCATCGATGAGGAGAATGTCCACGTTGCGGTACAACTGCTTGAAGCTTGCGCCTTCATCGTCCCGAATGGAGTTGATGAAGTCGTTCGTGAACTCTTCGGAATTTACATAACGGACGCGGATCCCATTGTAGAGATGCCGGGCATAGTGCCCGATCGCGTGGAGCAGGTGGGTTTTACCCAGCCCTGAGTCACCGTAGATGAAGAGCGGGTTGTAGGCCTTTGCGGGAGCTTCGGCCACGGCCACGGCAGCGGCGTGTGCAAAACGGTTCGATGAACCGATGACAAAGGTGTCGAAAATGTACTTCGGATTGAGCCGGCCGAATTCATGCGAAGTGCTCGGCGGAGTGGGTTGTGCGCGTACTTCGTCACCCGCGCTGCTGGCCGGCAACGGGGCAGCTTCCGGTTCGGGTTCCGGTTCCGACTCCGTGACCATGTCGGTATCCACAGAGAATGCACAGAGAATCTCGTCCTGGAAGACATCGCGGAGGGCATCCTGCAACGGCTCCTTGAGCTGCTGGGATTGGAAGACTTCCCTAGTGAGTTCATTGGGAACAGCTACCAACAGCGTCGTTCCGATCAAGCCCTTGGCTTGGGCGAGGACTACGAAACCTCGCTGCCGGGGACTGACTCTGTCGTCCCGTTCCAAGGTGCGAACCACCTTACGCCAGGAGCTTCCGACGTCGTTTATCTGGTCCGTATCCACCGAAAACCCCTCAAATAGCAGTAATGCAAATTCCTCCACTTCCCGTTTTACCGGATCCAGGACCTTCATCCACAGAGTTATACACAGACGTGGATAAAGTGCTCTTGCCAAGAGTAGATGATGATTCTGGTAGAAGATAGCCGGAAAGTGGCCTGGGTGAACTAATGCGGCGGCCGCCGTGGAAAGCTGCTGACAGGAGGTTGTCCACAGGTGCTTATCCACACCGGTGGATATCAACGGCAGGGTGCTGGTTTGACGGAACACCGTTCTAACCCCTACCGTTATGTAGTCCTTCGTGTCTGCTTTGTGCATACCCCCATGCCTTTTGTGAGGTTGCCAGAGCAGATGCCCAATAGAGCGTCCGCCTGTTACTTCCCCTTGTTGCAACGGGCTGAGGCGCATCTGTCGATCGTCTTGGAGTAACCACCGTGAGCAAGCGGACTTTTCAGCCGAATAACCGCCGTCGTGCCAAGAAGCACGGCTTCCGCCTTCGCATGCGTACCCGCGCCGGCCGTGCCATCCTGGCAGCGCGCCGCGGCAAGGGCCGTACCGAACTGTCGGCCTAACCAGCTGCCGTTTGTCGAATCCGGCTGCTTTGTCTTTCAGCAGCCGCGCAGCGGGATAGGCAGCTTTCACTATCATGCTGTCCAGTAAAAACCGGATGCGCCTTTCGGCAGATTTCTCAACAACTGTACGTTCCGGCGCCCGCTCTGGGCGTCGGAACTTAGTGTTATACGCGGTTCCCACTGCCTTGGACCAGCCGAGCACTTTCGGCTTTATCGTTTCCAAGGCCGTGGGGAACGCTGTAACCCGTAATCTCGTTAAACGGAGACTGCGGGAGATCGCGGTGCACAGTCTCAGGGCTTATCCACAGGGGCTTTCTGTTGTCGTCAGGGCATTGCCCCCGGCAGCGAACGCAGATTTCTGCGCTCTGAGCAATGACTACCGCAAGACATTTGCAGCAGCGACGTCAAAGTTCCGCGCGGCACCGCCCGCGGCCGAGCAGAGAGGACCCGCCGAATGAGCGCAACAAGCCATTCGCCGGTGCAGCCTCCTGCTGCTGCCTCTTCCTCCGCGGCGCGCTTTCTCTGGGCCTTGCCGCAGAAGTCGCTGATCGGATTGCTAAAGGCATACCGAAAAGTAGTTTCTCCTGTATATGGACAAGTGTGCCGGTTTTTCCCCTCTTGTTCGGCCTACGCGCTGGAAGCGGTGACCATCCATGGAGCCGTAAAGGGAACCTGGCTTGCGGTGCGCCGGCTTTCGCGTTGCCACCCCTGGAACGACGGCGGCGTCGATCACGTGCCGTTGTCCCCTTACTATGAGCGTCTGCTTCGGGAGAATCCCGCTGGAACGCCACGGATTATTGTGCTGAATCACCCGGAGATTCCGGCCGACGATGAAGGCCGTCCAAGCGGCCCGAGGAGCTAACGAGTAATGGACTTCCTGAACACCATACTTTTCCCATTCATGTGGGTGGTCTCATGGATCATGCGGGCGTTCCACGATCTGTTCACCACCTTGGGAATGGATGCGGCGAACGGCTGGACCTGGACGCTGTCCATCGTTGCTCTGGTGCTCGTCATCCGGGCTGCTCTCATCCCGGTATTCGTCAAGCAGATCAAGGCACAGCGCGGAATGCAGGCGCTCCAACCGGATCTCCGTAAGCTTCAGCAGAAGTACAAGGGTAAGACGGACCAGCTCTCGCGCCAGGCGATGACGCAGGAACAAATGGCCCTGTACAAGAAGCACGGCACCAACCCATTCTCGGCCTGCTTGCCGATGCTGATCCAGATGCCCTTCTTCTTTGCCTTGTTCCAGGTATTGAGCCAGGCATCCGGGGCTAGCGACGAAGGCCGCGGTATCGGTGCTTTGTCCGCCCAGGACATTCAGCAGTTTGATGCCTCCACCATCTTCGGCGCACCCCTATCCGCCTCCCTTCTTCACGGCGGCGGTGGCGAGAACCAGGTTGCCGTCATCGTGCTGTCGATCATCATGATTCTGGCGATGACTGCCTCGCAGTTCATCACGCAGAAGCAGATCATGTCGAAGAACATGTCCGAGGAAGCACTCGCCAGCCCGTTCATGCGCCAGCAGCAGATGATGCTGTACATCCTGCCCCTGGTGTTCGGCATCGGCGGAATCAACTTCCCCATTGGTGTTCTCATCTACTGGACGACCACCAACCTTTGGACAATGGGCCAGCAGTTCCTTGTGATCAGGCGGATGCCCACCCCCGGTTCGCCCGCTGCCAAGGCCTTGGCTGAACGCCGTGCAAAGAAGGGGCTGCCCATGCTCCCCCTTCTGGGTGAGAAGAAGTCCGAGGAACCGGCCGTCGAGGCCCCGGCTGCCACCAAGGTGCAGCGCCCGCAGCCCCAGCGTAAGAACAGGAAGAGAAAATGAGCACCGAGAGCGTCTCCGATACATCTGCCGACCAGTCAGCTCTGGAAGCCGAGTCGGAAGAGTCGGCCACACAGTCCAACAACGCGAGCCGTTTGGAAGAAGAAGGCGACGTAGCTGCGGACTACTTGGAAGAGCTGCTCGACATCGCCGACATTGATGGCGACATTGACATCGAAGTCCGCAACGGACGCACCTACATTTCGATCGTTTCCGAAGAGGACGACAATGATGCTCTTGAAGCATTGGTCGGCCGTGATGGCGAAGTCCTGGAGGCACTGCAGGAACTCGCAAGGCTGGCCGTCCTGACGTCCACCGAGAACCGATCTCGACTTGTCCTTGATATCACCGGCTACCGGGAAGAACGTAGCGTCGAACTGCACAAGATCGCCCAGGACGCCGTCGCCAAGGCAAAAGAAACCGGCGAAGAGGTGGCATTGGCACCGATGAGTGCTTATGAGCGGAAGATCGTCCATGATGCGGTGGCCGACCTCGGGCTGGCCAGCGAGTCGGAAGGCGAAGGAGCCAACCGCCACATCGTCGTCTCACTGGCTTCCTAATCCTGCCGGCCGCTGGCCTGACCGACATATCGAGGTATATACGTGGTTGAAATAACGCCGAAAGAGAAGGCAGCGGCGTTGTCGGTATTTGGAGACCGAACAGCGCTAGCAGAACGTTACGTGCAGCATTTGGCAACATCGGGCATGGAACGTGGCTTGCTGGGTCCCCGTGAAGTGCCGCGTCTTTGGAGCCGACACGTGCTGAACTGTGCGGTCGTAGCGGAACTGATCCCCTCCGACGCTTACGTCGCGGATGTCGGAAGCGGGGCTGGCCTGCCCGGACTCACATTCGCCCTGGCTCGGCCCGACCTGCGGCTCACACTGATCGAACCCCTGGAGCGCAGGGTGACTTGGCTGAACGAAGTTATCGACGACCTAGGCCTAGACAACGTCGAGGTCCTACGCAGCCGCGCAGAACTAGCCGTAGGGCAGGTCAAAGCAGATGTTGTAACGGCGCGAGCCGTATCTGCGCTGAACAAACTGGCACCCCTGACGATTCCGCTCTTGGAAGGCCACGGGCAAGTCCTAGCCATCAAGGGGAGAAGCGCGACAGAAGAGATCGAGAAGGCGGCTAAGGTGATCCGCAAGCTGGGCGGCACGGACACCTCTGTTGTGACGGTTGGGGAAGATCTCCTGGAGGAACCCACGACCGTCGTCCGCATTGTGGTTGGCCGCTGACTCCTCCGCTGACGAATAACCCACACCCTGCGTGGGGTCGTCGTCATTCTGGAGTGCCAGCAGATAGTCTAGAGTCACTAAAGCCGGAGATAAGGGAAGTGAGCGAGTTCTGGTGGGTTTGGGAGACGAGCGCTCTGCGGGACGCAGCTTCACTTCATCACGGGACCGGCTCCGAGGCTGGTTTTCTTCGTTCACTCAACTCATAAAGGTCGATAATTAATGACTAACATCGAGGTTTCACGTGAAACATCGGCTATCGGTGGCACGGAAATGAAGGTCGAGTCGACGGTTCCCAGCGTTATGGATTCGATCGATGAAAGCACACCGTTGGCACGTGAGCTTGCCAGCGAGAACCGGCGGCGCGAAAGGCTGCAGGGACGCGAGTTGCCGAAACCTAGCGAAACCCGGATTCTTACAGTAAGCAACCAAAAAGGTGGCGTCGGTAAGACAACGACGACGGTGAACATCGCCGCTGCCCTGGCTGCCGCTGGGCTGAACGTTCTGGTCGTGGATATTGATCCGCAGGGTAACGCCTCGACCGCTCTCGGCGTCGAGCATCACGCGGACGTGGACAGCATCTACGATGTCCTCATCAATGACCTGCCGCTGGCTGACGTACTGGCTCCTTGCCCGGACATCAAAAACCTCATCGTAGCCCCGGCTACTATTCATTTGGCTGGCGCGGAGATTGAACTCGTTTCGCTGGTCGCCCGGGAACAGCGACTGCGTCGCGCCATAGACGTGTACGCGAAGGAGCGGGAAGCCGCGGGTCAGGAACGGTTGGACTACGTCTTCGTCGACTGCCCGCCGAGCCTGGGGCTGCTCACCGTCAACGCTTTTGTCGCGGCGCAAGAAGTTTTGATTCCTATCCAATGTGAATACTACGCATTGGAGGGGCTCAGCCAACTCCTCAGCAACATCGAGATGATTCAGAAGCACCTCAATGGCGACCTGGTTGTTTCAACGATTCTCCTGACCATGTACGACGGCCGAACAAACCTGGCTGCGCAGGTTGCCGCGGAGGTACGCCAGCACTTCCCGGATCAGGTTCTGGGTGCTGTGATTCCTCGGTCCGTGCGTATCTCCGAGGCGCCAAGTTACCAGCAGACAGTCATTACTTATGATGCATCCTCCAGCGGTGCTCTGTCTTATCAGGAAGCAGCAGCAGAAATTGCCGAGCGCGGGCGGCAATCCAAGTAACTCCAACTCTCAACGGTAGACTTAGCTCCTAGTCATAAAAATGCTCGCATTCGCGTGCATTCAGGAAGGATCCCTTGATGAGTGAGAAACGCCGCGGTTTGGGTAGGGGCCTGGGTGCGTTGATTCCGAATTCACCTGTAGCCACAGAAGAGAAGAATTCCGAGCCCAGTCCGGCAGCTGCACGACGTGGCCGCCCGGTTGACGTTTTTTTCCCGGCAGCTTCCCGTCGCGACGAAGACAACTCGCCATTCCTGAATACCCAATCGGAAAGAAGCGGTGCCTCTTCAGCAGCGCAGGTTGCTGAGGTGCTTCGGGGACCCCGAAAAAACTCCCCGTCTGCGCGCAAACCCATGAAGAAAACTTTGGCAAATCCGTCTCCGGACACGGATAGTGCGGACGCAAAGACTGAGACGGGGCCGGACTCCTCAGCTAATAAGAATGAAAAGCCAGTGGTTGCTCCCGCGGAACCTGAGGCAACGGCAGTAGCTCCGGATGGGTCTTCTGCCCCAGCAGTGGCAGCCGATGAGTCTGACGCAACCACACTGGAGACGGTTGAAGCTGTCGAACAGCCGGCTGACCCGGAAGTCGATGATGATGTTTCCCGTGAAACGCTTGTAGAGGTGCCAGGGACGACGTTCGCTGAAGTCCCCATCCTGTCCATCCACCCTAACCGGAAGCAGCCGCGCACGGTCTTCGATGAAGAAGACATGGCGGAATTGGTGCACTCGGTCCGTGAGATCGGCATCCTGCAGCCCATTGTCGTCCGACCATCGAGCGAGAGTGGCGAATATAGGTATGAACTGGTCATGGGCGAGAGGCGCTGGCGTGCCTCGCAGGAAGCCGGAATGGAGACCATTCCGGCTATTATCCGTTCGACAACCGATGACGATCTACTCCGGGATGCGCTCCTGGAAAACCTGCACCGGAGTCAACTGAACCCGCTTGAAGAAGCGGCTGCATATCAACAGTTGCTGGAAGATTTCGGATGTACGCATGACGAGCTGGCTGATCGTATTGGTCGTTCCCGGCCCCAAGTCAGCAACATGATCCGACTCATGAAGCTGCCCCCGCTGGTGCAACGTCGTGTAGCAGCAGGTGTCTTATCTGCCGGGCACGCGCGCGCCCTGCTCGGGCTTGCAGATCCCGCTGAGATGGAGAAGCTCGCTCAACGGATTGTTGCTGAAGGATTGTCCGTTCGAGCAACTGAGGAGATCGTCTCACTAAGCGATGGACTTCGTAGGCCAAAGCGGGAATCAAAGCCTCGAGCTGGCGCACGTCATGAGCGTTTAGACTATCTCGCCACATCCCTATCTGATCGGCTAGATACAAGCGTAAAGATTACCCTTGGCGCAAAGAAGGGCCGGGTCAGTATTGAGTTCGCCAGTGTGGATGACTTGAACAGAATCATGACTGTCCTGAGTCCAAACAACGACGGATAGTCCAGTACCCAATAGACGTCTGGGAGGGTAGGTTCCGCAGTCAAGCGGTTCCTACCCTTTTGGCGTATGTGCCTTTGTATTCGGCTAAGTCACAAGGTTTCGGTGAAGCCGAACCGGGCAGTCTCGGCTTAGGTGTAGTTTCACGTGGAACGCGGAATCCCTGATGGAAAAGACTCCTTCATTGTTTGCTCATCATCCAAGCGGCGCTGTTGAAGGTTAGCCGCTATGCAGGAGGAAGCTGATGAACCGAGCACTGAATCCCCGACGCCATGAAGATGGCCGGAAAGCGCACAACTACCAATGTCGTGCTTGCTGGCGGATAGCCCTGGTCGGTACCGCTAGTCCACGTTATTGGTACAGCTCTTCCACATAGTTGGAACTGCCGTCATTTCTAGCTGCTCGTCTGACGGAGCCGCAACGTATCGGGTGTTGTCGGGTTCTGTTTGGGAAGCCTTGATGGGGAACCATAGAGTGATCATGCAGTTTGCCCTTGAGGAGCGTAACTACGATCAGATCGTCAACGATCTCTGACAGGATCGCCGCGGACTCCACCGTCAACCGCCTGGCTAACCATTCGCGGACGATCAATGTCGAAGAGGTAGACACGCGCCGGCTACGAAGTCATTGGACCAAAGCCGAAAGCACTTCTGGCAGTAAACACCCCTGAGCTGCAGACTGGCCGGAAAAAGCCGCCGGCAACTTTCTGCTAGTAGCAACTCCGGAGAAAGCGGTACCCACGAGAAACAGCCGGCCGGGGTCTCATCGACTGCCTTGTCGTGGTCGTGCAGAGTGCGGGGACTGGTGGAGCGACGTCTATATCGAGGCGTTTGCGGACACTACGAGACCTTTCAGAAGTTGGCATCGCGAGGACCGCAATCATTGGTTTTACGAAGTCGGTCGCGGAGAATGTCTGTGTACTAACGAATGCCCCGCTGTGCCGGGGTCGAAAGCCAACGTGGTGATCGAAGGACTGCGGCAGGTCGACGTGGTACATACCAAGGATCGCATCGACTCCATTGTCAATAAGTGCATTGGCGGCGGCCACTATTGAGGAGTGGTTGTCGAAATCAGGTGGCCAACTCTTCTGCCGCATGTACTAGCGTGTTCCACGTGAAACCGAGAAGGCAGTTTGACGTCGTCGCCGACACAGTATCGGTTCAGGAATGGCTTCACGTCCTCGAGATGACGGTCCCCGATAGGGACGTATCTCGCAGTGTGACCACTCATCCATCTCCGCGCAGAATCCAGCAGAGAAATTCTCATGGAGTGTTATCCCGGTTGGGTTCAGTGGCTCGCGCTACACAAAATGTGTTGGCACATCGGCTTTAAAGAGTGACACTCTGGTACTTACGCTGCATGGGAGCCTGAGAGGTTAGAGAATTTGCCTTACGTTGTTCCGTCAGCAGATGGGGCCACGTTAGATGAACGCATTCCCCTCAAGCAGGACCTGCGTTTCACGTGAAACCCGTGGGTCCGTTACCGTGTAGCTGACATGCGAAGAATGCCGTTAGGCGCGAGAGGCCACGGATTCCGTCGAGGGCCGATAGAACATTGTGCATTGACGGCAACAGTATTCTTTCAGTTTCTGCTCTGGAGACTTAGGCTGCCACTGACGGTCGGTCGAAACTGCCGTGGCCTCGCGGATCCTGCAATGACCTGGTTCCTTGCCGCACTCGTCAGTGTCCTGAGGCGACAGCGCTGGACGCTCGCCCGTTCAATCGGTCCTGCATCGATCGGGCAGGACTGGCGGTCTGGAGTATGGGTAAGACCTAATAGTCGCCGGCCGGGGCTCCGCCTCGCCTGTGGAGTTTGAAGGGATGTTGATCCCCACTGTATACGAGTAGGTGCAGGTCTTCCTCACTATCTGGCGGCAGTATCGGAACCGGCGATGCTTCAGGTTGGCGTGCTCACTGTTAGCCAGATCCTGATGATCATCTAGTTCGCGGGCTGCGGTGGTGGTTCTCCTCACCACCTAAGGGAATCCGAGTCTAGGCCGGCGGCCTCAGGGCTCTACTGGTATTTCATGTAGCGTCGCTGACCGTTTCGCTTCGGGCTTCGTACAGTTCAACACGGCCACGATGAACTATTTGCGGAACCGCCTATCGATGCTGATTCACGTGAAACGTGTGGTGAGTATGGCTTGCGCTGCATCTTCAGGCGAACATAGGCGCCTACACGCCGAAATCTGGAGGGACGCCGCACTATAACCACACAGATTAGCTGCGATCCCATCGTCTGGGCTGAGGGTCCGTGGGCCGGCGAGGCTTTGAAATGCGTCCGCATGCAGCAGGCACATCGCTCTGCGTCTGTGTCTCGGCCACGTTGTAGCCTCTACGGCCAAGAGGGCGCACGGATGTAAGACCTCATGTCACGAACGGTTTCACGTGGAACAAGCACCCAGCGGCTAAGCGCAAGCGATTGAACATTTAAAGAGACGTACTGCTGCCTATGCTCATCCGATCTCACAGCATGGCATGAGATCGCAGAGCTATCCAGGCTCACCAGTTGGGCTTGGAGCACAGCTGAGAGCTGTCGCGGCTATAGCGCCTTGGCATATGGTCAAAGATGAGCGGCAGTATCCGAGTATCCAACCCTGCCAGGACGTGGTACCCCAAGTCCCGATCGTCAATGCTTTGGCCTCCTCGTCTCCTGTCATTGTGATGGCGATACCAGAGATTCTCGTTGGCCCAGGCATTGAATGTTTGTCGTCCCCAGTATGGTGCCAGCGAGCAAGTATAGGGGCAGGCTCTGGAGACACACACACCCTGGTCCTATTCGGAATGCCACCGATTCGACCTCCGGCCCAGTGAATGCGGACGCCATCTTGTAGGGTAGGTTCTTCGAAACGTAGCAGTAGTTGCAACGACGGTGTACGGCTGTATATATAGGAACCACGTGAATCGGGATGAGCTCCCCACAAGTATCAGGAGGACATCTCTGCCTCAGTTTCACGTGGAACTTCGTTATGCAGTATAGGACAGGTATGGTGTTGCCTGTTCGAGAGCAGCTTTCTGCTCTGGAACGACAATTCAGCTTGGATCTCGCACTCTAGCGCCGCGCACTAGAGCCCCGTCCCGTTTACCGGTTCATGGCAGCCCGCAGGTCGTTCGGATCCGCCTGATTGTAGTGGCGAAGGAATGCCAGTTTGGCGCAAGCTAGAGTTTCACGTGGAACAAGCACCATACTTGTGGGAGCGAATCGGTCGCATGCGCGGAGGCCACGGCCGAATTTCCACGTCGGGTGGCGGAAGGAGGAGATACCCCCGCTAGACAAAGAGGCGGTCGTGGTGAATTCCTAGGTCAATCGCAGGTGTCATTGCCACTTAGCTTTCGGTGAAGTGTCCTCATATTTGAACGACTGTTATGCAATTTTGCCGGCATCTGTAGAGACGTATGCCGGAACACTGAGCGGAACTTCTCGTGAATGCCATTTCGTGGCAAGCTTCGGTCTCCGCCCACGAGGCTATCCCGAAAGCAACGCACGTTTTGTGGGCACAACCGCCCAATGGGCAAGCGATGTCCGGACATCATTTCTGCAATTGCAGGTCCGGGGCGGGTGTATTTTGGACCTCCGACTAACGTGTGCGCGGTTGTCTTGTGGGACAGTCACGATCGATAACTGATACCAGCCGCAGTTATGTGCATATATGATGTCGCGTTCACGGTATTCCGTCTGTGCTTCATCACCAGGAGCCCTATTTCCTCCTTGGCTTGGGCGGCACCGCAGCGAGCCGGGCCCCCTTTGGCTGATGGCGGAGTCGGGTCCATGGACCCCGGGAATGTTGTCCCGTTCGGGGAAGCTGTTCCACGTGAAACGACGACGGCAAGTCGAGCATTCGATCCGGTAGTGGAATCATTCACCCCTCCATCTAAGGGCGGCTGCGAGGACAACCGTTTGAAGAAGGCATCAGACGGTGCCTAGCTGCTGGATCTTTGATGAAACAGCGATCACGAGGAACGACCGTAGGTATCAACAACCGTGAGCCGTGGGTACTGGCAGTTCAAATTGATTCCGCCGACGGTCCAGGGGGCTTTGTCTTCTGCAGCGAGCCAGTCTGCCGTAGGGTCTTATCACACTGCTTCTAGCGGAGCGTCCCAAGCGGGCGGGCGCGAGTCGGCGGCCACCAGTACTGCGCATTGCTGGCCCCTCACCGATCATCGCGGCGCCTCCCCGTAAAACCCCGGCGGTTGCTTGGACGATCGAAGAAGTTGGCGACCGCGTCGGGCTGCCCTACGGACCAATACAAAGAAATCTCGACATGCCTGCCCTGCCGTCGACGACACGGAATCGTGGTGGATCTGTTTCACGTGGAACCTCCGCGAGCGGCGGACATCCGATACTCTCAGTCCTCCTTGTGGTGTTGCGGCACGACAAGTAGATGCCCGGAAGCACAACTGTTGGATGCACATGATCGGGGCCATCGGTGACCTAACGCCGTTTCCCCGAATATGAGTCTGACTATCCTGGGCGAAAGGGCTTGTTGGAAACGGAAGCATCTATACGGCACCGATAATCTCCGGAAGTGATAGCGCGGCTTTATCTCTGCAGGGTCTTCTTCCGAAGAACAAGACGTCAGGCCGTGAACGGATATCGACATTCTTGGCAGTTAGGCGACGTCGGCTCGGCCTGTCGGAGGCTTCCTCACCTGCAGCATCGACTAAATGCCAGCAGTGACCTCTTCGCAGTCCTGACCAACCTTGATCAACAACCCGCTAACAACTATCAGCAACGAGCTACTCCGTAGCAGCATTGTGGAGCGGATCGCTTTTCGCGCGTAGTTGGGCAGGGCACTACCGGTTTCATAACCGGTGATAATGAGAGCCAGTAGTCTCCAGGCGAGGAGCCACTGGCTCTCAACGCAGCCCATCGATTTATCTCGTTTGTGTAGCGGCCTGTTCGCGCATGTTGTAGGTGCCGGTTTCATTGCAGATTGTGTCGCGGCTCCATCCTTGGTAACACAGTTATCGACATACTCGCCGTGCAACAGTTTCAAGGTCACGCCGACTCGGACCAACTGGTGGTGGACATGTTCCATGTCAGCTGCACATATACACTCTCACTGCTCCTCGTGGCCTGGAAACAAGAGCGAATAGACCTCTTGATCGGGCTCCTCCCGGACGTCATCCCATGCGGAACTCCTTGGACCACGTGCCCTCACATGGTGGAAGGAGCCTTACGTGTATGGCTTTGAACGGCACTATCAATGGCGCTGAACAGTGATGGTTAAAAGAACGTCACTGGCTCTTATTCGCACTTACAGCGACCCTCCAAGAGGAAATACTCATTAGGCAACTGGTTTAGCGATTACTGGGCCTAAAAGACTTCTAGGTGATCTCGATCGGGAGCGGTTAAGAGCATGACCCGACCGGTACCGTGTCGATGGATAAGCAGTCTCAATGATGGACAAGCAGTATTAAACTGCACCACCGGTTCCAATAGTCCCTCGAATGACGAGATCATCAGATCGGACAACTATAGTTCCCCTGCCCGGCCGACGCGAGGATTGCGGGACATACATTTGTCGCATTTGTCGCGGCCTACTCCTAAAGCGGCCGCATCGCCACTCCCGAATTTACAGGACAATCCGCAGCACTTTCCCGCGGTCCTTAGGAGTTGAACTTTGGATCATAGGCCCTGACTACGCGAGGGGTTCCCCTTCAGGGAGCTGAGCTGCGGAGGCAGCTGGTACCGGCAACGGCGAACTCAGCCCCGAGTGGACGGCATGATGCTGGGAATACAATCGAAGTCCCTAGGGAGAGCTTTACATCCGTGACTGCCAGGCAGCGTTTCACGTGAAACTCTGGTCTAGAGCTCAGGGTTGAACCGCAGCACGTCATCAAGTGCCAAGGTACCTGTCGGTTCGTCATCCTCTTCCAGCAGGTAGAGCCGCTGGATTGCTATAACGATGGCATCAGCCAGTATCTGGCGGAACACAGGGTCGGCTAGTCTTGCTGCTTCGTCAGGATTGCTGAGATAACCGATGTCGAGTTGGATCGACGGAATGCTTGTCAGGCGCAGGATGTCCCAACTGCGTCCGTGGATCCCCAGGTCTGTTGCTGTTGTCCGAGCAAGAACTTCCTTAAGGATTAGTTCGGCGGCGCGGTGACCGATTGGAGAACGAATTTCTCCTGTTTCTGGTTTGCCCCAATAAAAGGCCGAGACCCCATTAGCTAATGGCTGATCCAACGAATCGCAGTTGATTGAAATGCTCAAACTAGGAGATGCCTGCCGGATCAACTGAACCCGGTTGTCTGTTGCCTTCTCCGGTTCGGCAGCCACAACAGTTACTTCTGCCCCGAGGCCGGAGAGTATGCTCTCAACGCGACGCATCACGTCGGATGCGACTAGTTTCTCCGTCAAAGGACGGCCGCTGGCCTTGTCTGCTACGGGGGACTGGAAAGAGGTTCCGCTACCGGCGGTCAGGCAAACAACGCGGCCCTTGAGCGCTGCGGAAGCCTGGTTCAGCCGTTCATAGTCCCTGAGCGAGAAGGCCTGGCTCGGACTAATGCTGCGGTTCACGCGCGCCATCGCTCCAATGAGCGGGGCATCGGCTACGCCGCTGGGTTCAAGGCCGAGGTTCTGCTGGAGTTCCCGTACGGCGAGATGAGTACGTTGGCCGAACTCGCCGTCTATGTGGCCGTAATAGAACCCGAGATAGGACAACTGGCGTTGCAGCTCCGATACATCGTCTCCCCGCGTGTGGTCGATGCCCTGTTGCCAGAACATGGGCCGGTCGCCCAGGTTGTACTGTGCTTCGCCCAGTGCCCTTAGCGTTTCTGGACCTGCCACGCCATCCACCATGAGCCCGCGGTTCTGCTGGAACGTACGGACGGCAGCATCAACATGGTCGTCAAAAACCGTCGGGTCATTAACCTGATCCGGTGCCAGATACGCCATGGAAATGCCGGCGCGCAGCAGCCTTTCTCTCAGGGCCACCACGCGCCGGCTGGTATCCGAACGGCGCAGACTCTGGTCTGCAGCGTCGTTATCCATAATTTCTAGCCGAGGAACTCAGCAAATTCCTTCTCGATAACCTGCTTCGGCTTGGCGCCGATCGAGGTGGCGGCCACCTTGCCGTCCTTGAAGACGTAGACAGCGGGGATGGACGTGATGCCGTACTGAGCGGCGGTAGCAGGGTTGTCGTCCACATTGAGCTTGACGACCTCGACCTTGCCGGCATGCTCTGCGGCAATATCGTCCAGGATGGGCGTCAGCATACGGCAGGGGCCGCACCATTCGGCCCAGAAGTCGACGATGACGGGCTTGTCGGACTTCAGAACGTCGGCGTCGAAGCTGGCATCCGTGACATCTTTAGCGTTGCTCATAATAATTCTCCTTCTGAACAGTTGGATTAGACGGTTGCCGGTTCGGCTACCGGAAGTTCGGCATCCTCAAGGGAAGCGAGGTAGTGTTCGACGTCGATGGCTGCAACGCAGCCGGAGCCGGAAGCGGTGATGGCCTGGCGGTAGGTCGGGTCAATGACGTCGCCGGCCGCGAAGACGCCTGCGACAGACGTCCGGGAAGACCGACCGTCGACGGCGATGGTGCCTTCGGCTGTCAGGTCCAGTTTGCCTTTGACGAGATCGACCCGGGGATCATTGCCGATGGCGACGAAGACACCAGTCACGGGCAGCACGCTCTCGGTCCCGTCAACGGTGTCCGTAAGCCTGAGTGCCGTCACCTTGTCGGTACCATCGATACCGGTGACTGCAGAGTTCCACTGGAACTTGATCTTTTCGTGGTTCAGCGCCCGGTCCTGCATGATCTTCGAGGCGCGCAGGCTGTCCCGACGGTGGACGACCGTGACCGACTTTGCGAATTTGGTCAGGAAGAGCGCTTCCTCCATGGCGGAGTCCCCACCGCCAACGACGGCGATGTCCTGGTCCTTGAAGAAGAAGCCGTCGCAGGTGGCGCACCAGCTGATGCCGCGGCCCGCCAGGCGCTTCTCATCTTCCAGGCCCAATTCGCGGTAGGCAGAGCCGGTGGAGATGACGACGGACTTCGCGGTGAACGTCTCGCCCGTGCCGATGGTGACCTTCTTGATCGGGCCATCGAGTTCCAATTCGGTGACGTCCTCAAACAGGATTTCCGTGCCAAAGCGCTCGGCCTGCTTCTGGAAGGTGTCCATGAGATCCGGCCCCATGATGCCTTCGGGGAAACCCGGGTAGTTTTCGACGTCGGTAGTGTTCATGAGTTCACCGCCGGCCTGTACGGAACTGGCGATCAGCAGGGGCTTCAGGTTCGCACGTGCCGTGTAGACAGCTGCCGTGTAACCAGCAGGGCCGGAGCCGACGATGATGACGTCCCGCACGGACGTGGTGGTATCTGTGCTCACTGCTTGTGAACCTCTTCCTGTTTTTACGGTGTCATGCCCGGATAGAGGCCGGTCCTGACCGGGTCTAGCCAACTGTCACAACGAGCGGAGTGCCAAGCTTATTCCGTGCCGGGCGCCGCGGGGCACCCGGCACGGCTGGAAGCGATCACGAAACTTCGATCTCCGCCATCCGAATACCAAAGGGCGGACCGCCCTGGGGATTGGAAAGCCTGGGCAATTGGGTGAAGTTGATGATGACGTACTCTGCCTTCGGCGCGGCGCCTTCATCTTCCGGAACGGGGATGGTGGTCTTCTGCGCGGTGAAGCTGCCCTGGGCGACCTGCCGGGCACCCTCCAGCGTCGGGGAGTCGTTGAGCATCACCGAGAAGTTGCCGCCGCTGCCGCTGAGCTGCGTCAGCTCGATGGTGCTGATGCTTGAGGACTCCTCGAGTTCGACCACCAGTGCCATGTTGGAGGCATAACCGCCGAACTGGTCCGACTGGTACTGGAAACTGGTCCAGTACGTGGCGGGGTTTCCGTCGATGGCCTCCGGCAGGCTACCGTCGTTTTCCGCGTCGAGACTGGGCATGTCGGGCACCAGCCGTTCCAGGCCGGCAATTACGGGCTCCACTACGGCATCTTCGGCGGGAGCAGTCTCTGCGGCGCCCGTCTCACCCGGAGTGGCCGGCGCGGAATTGTTCTCTTCCGTATTTTCGCCTGCCACGGGGCCGCCGCGGAACAGGTTCAGCTGGTTGACCGCGATAACGACGGCGATAATCAGCAGAACGGCAAGCAAGCCGCCGATCAGCAACCGCGAGGTTTTCGGGCTGTTGTTCTCGTCGTCGTCGTACTCGTCGTACTCGTAGTCTTCTTCGCGCGACCTCGAATTGCCGCGGGCTCCGGCGGGGAACATCGAAGCCGCGCGGACGTACTCGTCTTCCTCCGAACGGGCATCGCGCGCCGGCGGGGCCGGTGCGGCAGGTTCGGCGGCAGGCTGATAGGAGGTTTGCGGCCGGTCCTCGTAGTAATCGTTGTCCGACCAGAGGCTGACCTTCGGGGCTCCGCCTTGTTCCCGGTGTTCCGTCCGCGGCTGGTCCACCGGTGCGGTAACCGGATGATTGTTGTCGTCGAAGAACTGCGGCGGCGACTGGGGCGGCGGGGGGACGCTGCCTGCACGCGCGGAGCTGTCTGCCGGGGGACGATCGAAGTGGGTTGTACGGTCATCGGCCGTACCGGTTCCCGAGTAACCTGCGGCTGCGGCGCCGGCTGCCGCGCCTGCTGCTCCGGCACCGGCCGCTGTACCGGCACCCGGGCGACGGCCGAACAAGGGCTTGGCGCTGCCGTCGTTGTTTGAACGGCCGATTTTGGGCAGGTCCAGCTTGTTCAGGCGGTCGCGGAGGCTGGTGCGAGGCTCGTCGTCGTACTCTTCCTCGTAGTAGTCATCCTCGTCATAGGTCTCCGGCTCGCGCGAGCGGGCCTGGCCGAAGATCTCCGAGCCGAGGGTGTCAGTGAAGAAGGGCTCGACATAGGGGGCGGCGTCCTGCTGGATGACCAGGTCCAGGAGGTCCGCCGCCTCGGCCTGGTTGGTGATGAGGTACGTGTAGCCGTCCGTGATGCCCAGGTCCAGGACCTGCACGCTGCCGGCACGCTCGCCCGTGGCGATCTCGCGGGCGCTCATGGCGGCCTGGCTGGCATTCTCCGGCGCGGCGACGAGGATGCTGACCGGTCGGTTGAGGACCTGGTCCACGCCGTTGAGCACCAGGTCCTGTTCGGCGGACGCGAGGATCTGCGCGGTGACCTTGTAGCGGCCGCCGAGCAAGGTCCCCACATCTACTGGTTGCGGCACGTGTTCCTCCAGGCGGAATAGTTGGGCGTTTGGCGCCCTGGACGTTTGGTTTACATGCTACCGGTTGGCACCGGCTGGCTTGCGGTTCTGTTAACCGCGCCCCGGTAGCCGGCTGAGGATTGGTTGCAGGAAATCGTGGAGTTCGGCCACCCGCAGGGCCTTGAGCAGGAGCAGGTAGGCCAGCGCCATGACGATGCCGCAGACGGCGATGGTGACGATGGCGGTGAAGATCGAAACCATGGCGAAACCGCCGGGCTGGTACCCGCCGAACAGCCAGAGCGCTGCTGCGCCGGCGAGACTTGCGCCGAGGGCGGCGTAGCCGATCCGAATGTAGCTCTCCGCGACCTGGCCGGCGCCGTAATCGCCCACCCGACGGACCGTGAAGAAGTGCGCCAGCAGCGCCGACAGGATATGGAAGACGGCGAACAGCACCGCCAAGCCGAACACGATCTCGGTGGCGGGCATTAGCTGTGCCATGACCAGGGCGATGACCACGCAGGTGCCGGACAGGATGGACTGCATGACCAGCGGCGTCTTGGCGTCCTCTTCGGCATAGAACACGCGGCCCAGGAAGAAGTAGATGCTCATGAACGGCATCGCGGCCCCGAGGACGGCCAGCAGTTGGCCCATCGCGGCGGCCGAAGCGGGGGCGGTCGGGCCCGAGCCGGCGAAGAGCCGCGCCAGCGGTCCGGCCAGCACCACCATCACGGCGGCGCCGAACATGGTGGCCACGCCGATGGTCCGCAGGCCCGAGTTCACGGTCTGCCTGACTTCGTCGAGCTGCCTGTGGGCCTGGGAGCGCGAGAGCTGGTTGAACAGCACCGTGGCGATGGAAAGTACGACGACGGAGTGCGGCAGCATCGCGATCAGGGTCGCGGTATTAAGAGCGTACTCGCCGGCAACCCCGGCCCCGGAGCCCTCCACTTCCTGGCGCCCGGCCGTGGCGCTGGAGGCGATGGTGCCGTACAGCAAGTACGCGGAGTTGCCCACCACCATGGTGCCCAGCGTCCAGCCGGCCACCTTGCCCGCGCGGCCGAGTCCAATGCCGCGCCAGCCGAACTTCAGCTTCAGGCCGAGCCCCAGCCGGCTCAGCGGCCACAGCAGCACCAGGGCCTGCAGGATGATTCCCAAGGTTGTGCCGCCTGCGAGCAGCAGGGTCTGCTCCGAAGTCCACGCTTCGGGGCTGTCCGTGGCGCGGGAGAAGGATCCGAACAGCACGATGTAGAGGACCAGCACGCCGATGGCCACCACATTGTTCACCACTGGCGCCCACATGTACCAGCCGAAGCGGCTCTTCGCGTTGAGGACCTGGCCGACCACGGCGTAGAGCCCGTAGAAGAAGATCTGCGGCAGACACCAGAGCGCGAAGATGGTGCCCAGTTCGAGCATGCCCTGCGTCCAGTCCCGCGTCAGCAGGCGGATGATCGGTCCGGCCAGCGCCGTCACGACCAGCGTGATGGCGGCCAGCACCAGCAGCGTCAGGGACAGCAGGCGCGAGATGTAGTCGGCGCCGCCGTCGTCGTTGTTCTTGCTGGCCTTGATGATCTGCGGAACCAGCACCACGTTGAACACCCCGCCAGCCAGCAGCAAGTAGATGATGTTCGGAATGGTGTTCGCTTTTTCGAAGATGTCGCCCATGGTGGTGTTGGCACCGATGGCGACGGCGAGCAGCGACGTGCGCACGAACCCGAGGACGCGCGAGACCAGGGTCCCGGCGGCCATGACGGCGCTGGCGCGCGCTGTGCTTTGTGTTTCCATGTCAGACATCGCTGTCTATCGTCTCACTTGGCGGGGCAGGATCTGTTCAGCGAACGTCCAGCAACGCGGCTGTGGCGGGATGTGGGGTGGTTGCGGCTTCTGCCCGGCGGCTGGCCCGGTGTCACACGGGAACAACCGAAGTGTGATCGGGCAGCTATCGCATCGTCACTCGGCAACCATCGAAGTGTGATGGGCCGGTCATCGGAGCGTCACCGGGCAGTTACCGGGCGATCATCGGGGCGATGATGTGAGATAGCGAGGCTTCTTCGGGACCTGACAGCGCCGTCGTCGTGCTTATCGCTTAGAGGTACCCGGGCAGGACTTCGCGGGCTAGGTCCACGATCCGACGCTCGTTCGGGAAGGACAGCTTCCGGCCGAGCTCCGCCAGCGGGATCCACGCAACGTCCACGGCCTCGTGGTCCGGATCGTTTTCGATGGTCAGCTCGCCGCCCGTGGCCTTGAGCAGGAAGTGGTGGACCGTCTTGTGCACGCGGTGGCCGCTGACCGTAAACCAGTAATCGATGCTGCCGAGGGTTGCCAGCACGTCGCCCTGGATGCCGGTTTCTTCCTCGATCTCGCGGATCGCGGCTTCGGCGTTGGTCTCGTCGCCCTCCGGGTGGCCCTTGGGCAGGCACCATTCGAGCCGGCCGCCGCGGTTGAAGCGGGCAATGATGGCAACGCGGAATTCCTTGGTGGAAGTGTCCACCACAACGCCGCCGGCCGAAACTTCCTCCACGGTGGGCAACGAATGGTGTCCGGGCGCGGCACTGCCCACTGACGCTGTCAGTGGAGTGCGCTTCGGAGCGCTCGGGACCGGATGTGCCATGCAGTCCACTCTAACGATTTTTAATCGAGTGCTGTGCCCGGAGGACATGGCGCGGAGATTGTTAAACATCGCCCGCGTGTTTCTGGCACCCTTAAATCACTATGGTTCACCTTTTTGGCTCGGCAAGTAATCCCGAGACGTCCGCCCTGCCGTTGCCCGAAGTTGTTGTCGAACTGGGTCAGCTTTTTGTCGACGCCGGGCACGAGCTTTCCCTGGTCGGCGGGCCGGTGCGGGATCTCTTTCTGGGCCGCGTGTCGCCGGACCTGGACTTCACCACCGATGCGGATCCGGATGCCACCATCGCCGTCATCCGCAAATGGTGCGACAACTTCTGGGAAATCGGCCGCGCCTTCGGCACCATCGGCCTGCGCAAGGGCGAGCACACCATCGAGATCACCACGTACCGCGCCGAGGCCTACGATCCGGATTCCCGCAAGCCTGTGGTCGCCTTCGGCAAGTCGCTCGAGGACGATCTTTTCCGGCGCGACTTCACCATGAACGCCATGGCGCTGCGCCTGCCATCGCTGGAACTGGTCGATCCCTACGGCGGCGTCAAGGACCTGCACGCAGGGGTGGTGCGCACCCCCGGTGAGCCTTCGGCGTCGTTCTCCGATGATCCGCTGCGCATGATGCGCGCCGCCCGCTTCGCCTCCCAGCTCAATGTCACCGTGGCGGACGAGGTGGCCGCGGCGATGACGGACATGGCCGAGCGGATCGAGATCATTTCTGCGGAGCGTGTGCGGGACGAGCTGACCAAGCTGATCAACGGCAAGGACCCGCGGACCGGCATCGATCTGCTGGTGGAAACCGGCCTGGCCGAATACGTGCTGCCCGAGGTCTCGGCGCTGAAGCTGGAGATCGACGAGCACCACCGGCACAAGGACGTCTACCAGCACTCGCTGACCGTGTTGTCGCAGGCGTGCGAACTGGAAACCGACGACGACGGCGCAGTGCCGGCTCCGGATTTCGTCCTGCGTTTTGCTGCCCTGATGCACGACGTCGGCAAACCGGCTACGCGCCGGTTCGAACCTTCCGGCGCGGTGAGTTTCCGCCACCATGAAGTGGTCGGCGCCAAGCTGGTGGCCAAGCGGATGAAGAAGCTGCGCTTCGACAACGACACCATCAAGGCCGTGGCCCGGCTGGTGGAACTGCACATGCGCTTCTACGGCTACGGCGAGGCCGGCTGGACCGATTCGGCCGTGCGCCGTTACGTCAACGACGCCGGCCCCCTACTCGAACGGTTGCACCGCTTGACCCGCTCGGATGTCACCACCCGGAACCGGCGCAAGGCGGAACGGCTCGCGTTCGCCTACGACGACCTGGAACAGCGCATCGCCGACCTGCAGGAACAGGAGCAGATGGATGCAGTCAGGCCGGACCTGGACGGACAGCAGATCATGGCATTGCTGGGCATCAAGCCGGGTCCGGTGGTCGGCCGTGCCTACAAGTTCCTGCTGGAGGAGCGGCTGGAGAACGGCCCGCAGGATGCCGAGGTCGCGGAACGGAAACTACGGGCCTGGTGGGCGGAGCAGCCCGAGGCAGCTGCTGACAGTACCAAACCCTTGGATGCTACTGATGCTGCTTCAACAAAGGGCCTGTCATGATCGAAGCGGCGGATGCCCATGACTTCCCGAAGCTGTGGCTGGTGCGCCACGGTGAGACCGTGTGGTCAAAAAACCATCAGTACACGGGCCTGACGGACCTGGAGCTGACTGAGGATGGCGTGCAGCAGGCCGTCGCGGCAGGACGTAAGCTGTCAGGTGTCAAATTCTCGTCGGTACTGACGTCCCCGTTGAAGCGGGCGAGAAGAACCGCGGAACTGGCCGGCTTTCCCGATGCCGAAGTGGTCCCCTATGCCCACGAGTGGGACTACGGTGACTACGAAGGCCAGCGCAGCGTCGACATCCGCAAGAAGGATCCTTCCTACCTGATCTGGACCCACGGGGTGGTGCGCGGAGAGACACTGCAGCAGGTGTCGGACCGGGCCGACCACGTCATAGCCAAAGTGCTGGACACTCCTGATGCTGCCCTGTTTTCCGGGAGCCAGCAGAATTCGCCGTCGTTGCGGCAAAGAAACGTGCTGCTGGTGGCACACGGGCATTTCCTGCGCGTCCTCGCCGCTCGCTGGCTCCAGCTGGAGCCGATCGAGGGTCGGCGCTTCGTCCTCGAAACAGCGGCAGTGTGCAATCTAGGTTGGGATAAGAAGACGCCAGCGGTCACTGGCTGGAATATTTAGGCGCCGAACCCAGTGTCGGTTTCCGCCAGTACGTTGCGGCCCGCAACAGGGCTTCCATCGGGCCGTAGCGGAATTTCCTGACCCACCAGTAACTGAGCAGCAGCTGCGCCAGGAAGATCAGGGCGGCGATGCCGAGCACGCCGAGCGGCGGCACCTGATCGGTCAGCGAGAGGCCGAACCCGGTAAAGAGCAGAAGCATCAGGACCGACTGGCCAAGGTAGTTGGAGAGGGCCAGCTGGCCCGCGGGTGCCAGCGCGTTGCGCACCGCCCGGCCGAGCCGGGTGCGGAACAGCAGGAGCAACAGTCCCACATAGCCAGCCGTCAGCAGCGGCCCGGTCAGGGTCGATATCCCAAGGCCGACGACTTGCAGCCCGATTCCGCCAACATACTTGACCAGGTAACCCTGCAGCAAGGCCGCGGCCAGCCCGATCGGGAGGGCGATGCAGACCACCATCATCAGCGTGCGCCGCGAGAGTCCTTGCTCAATGAGCCTGTTCTTCGCGCACGCCAGTCCAGCGTAGAACGCACCGAGCGCGATCGGCCCCTGCAGGAATAGGGCGTTGACCAGCGTCATCGGATACAGCGAGATGTTCTGGGCAAGAACGGCCGCCGGGCTTCCGGCGAGGTCGAACGCAGGGGGCAGTGTTTGGAGGTCGGCCTCTCCGAGTGTCGGCTCCACCGCTGCGGTCAGCAAACCCAGCAGCAGAATGATCAGTCCCATGGCTCCGATGAGGATGCCGGCGGCAACAGCGGCGGCCCGGGCGGAGATCATTCGGGTGCCCAGCAGGACGAGGCCTACGAGTCCGTACGTCAGCAGGATGTCGCCGTGGAACAGGAACAGCCCGTGGAAGAGGCCGATGATGACCAGGCCTGCAGCGCGGCGCAGCGTGCGGGGCACCTCGGACTGGCCGGCGGAAACCGCGGAGGCCCACTGGAGGACAAAGCTGTAGCCGAAGAGGAACGAGAACAGGATGTAGAACTTGGCTTCGAAGAAAACGCTGACGGCAAACCTGACGGCCACATCCTGCGCAGACTGAAAATCCGGATTGGAGTTGCCGGTCATGACAAAGGGATCTGCAAAGAACCAGATATTGACGCAGAGGATTCCCAACAGGGTGAAGGCCCTCAGCGCATCCAGTTCAACGACGCGCGAGGCGGTGAGTTGGGGATCGGGAGCGGTGTTGTGGGGGACTACGTTGTTCATCCTGATTCTGCTCCATCGCGCGACGTGGCCTGCCTCTGCGGCCAGTCTATTAATGGGTCAACCGGTGAGAGTCCATCTTGCGACGTATTTTCTGGCCATTAGCGTCTCTGGTGAGCCCCGCCGTCGTTATTCGTCGGCGTGTTGAAGGAAACACGCCGCTGAAGAAGAAGTTTCTCAAGAAAGTTCCCAAACACGCTGGTCAAAGCAGTCCGTTCGTGGGTATGTTAAACGAGTCCGATTGATCTTTCTCAATCACGAGCTTATGTCGGGCATTGTCTCTATTGGCGCACTAGATGAAAGGGAGGTGGGTTCCGTGAATATTTTCAAGACGCTCGGCGGCGTATTTACCGCCAAAGTCCGCCCCGCCTCCGCCATTTCTGCGCACTAGATTTCAGCTTCTTGGGCCGGTTTCTGTCTTAAACCGCTTTCCCTAAGAACCACCGTATCTCTACCGCTCCTTCGCGCGGTGGCCTCACGTCAATCGTTGAGGACCTTCGCCATGAGCACCTTCGCAGTAAATGTCGCACGGGCACAGCCCGCTGCTGTCTGCATCCCGAAAAACCCTGCATCGCCAAAACGTTCTGGCAGTCCAGGACTCGTGTCAGGATCACGAGTCCCTTTGACGGTCAGTCCCGGTTGATAACCCATCGAAAGAGGAAGCACTCATGAAACCGCTGGATTCAGCTGTTTTACCCGCTCCGGAAAGGTCACTCCGGCCGCCTGAACAAAAGCAGGAATCCGCAGAGCCGCAGGTTGTCCTGTCTGCAGAACCGATCGCAATGTCACCGGCGGATTCAAGGTCCGACGGGCAAAATGCGGGCCACGGTGAGCTGATCACCGCCGGCAGCCTGCGGGACCTGGACGGAACAAACGCGTTCGGACCTACTGCCGACGACGATGTCACCGCCACCGACTCTGCGCGCGCCGAAAACATCATGCCCAACTACCTGGCCCAAAAGGAGGTGAGCGCAATGATCCGCAAGCTACGCCAAGGTGCCTCACTGTGGAAGCGAATACAGAGCGTGCGCATCGACGAGCAGCGGCTGGAACAGGTCCGCGATCAGATGATGAGCAATCAGCAACTGATCCGCTGAAGGGCCCTTACTGGTGACCCGGTTCCAGCGGATCGGCAAGTTTCGAAGCAGATTTGGCGGGCCGTGTCGCCACAACAACAAGGCAATGCACGGATGCCGATCAGGTGACTCTGGTCGGCATCCGTGCGTTTGTGTTCAGTGCGTTCTCGTGGGGCAGTGTTTGGTGCCTGCCGGGGATTCTTCCTGAAAAACCTTTGACAGCAGGGGGGTAACGGGGGCGGAACACTACGGCCCTTGCGGCAGGCACATGTCGGCAATCCGCTGGCGCAGTTCCAGATACGCCTGTTCCGCCCGGGTCCGCCCGACGGTACTCATCGCATCCACAGTGCCGGGCCTTTCCCTCGATCCAGCCGGCCGGCGACCGGTAAAGAAGGTTCCCGGGAATCGAGTGGGCTATGTGCCGCACCAATCGAGCAAAGATCCATAAGTGCTGGCATGCCCTGTCACAACAGCACGTTCTACTACATCCAAGCTGACCCTAGTTGCCCATATGTCTGGACGGCGACGAGCTGCCGCTGCTTTCATGAAATCGCCATTGCCGGCGTCTCTCCGACGGGGATGAAAGGAGGGAAGTTGCGCCGTTTAGCGTCCCACACTGTCACACCTACGCGCACTGCATCGTCAAGGCATTTATGTGCCCTCGGGTCGCGTCTTTAAGGGGTTGACACCTAAGGGTGGGATACGTCACACTGTTGCACGATGTGGTTGTCGTTGCGTATTACGCATATGAACATGGAGGGCTAGACATGGAGACGCTTGCGGTGGTGGGAGCATCCTTGGGTGATGTTTCGGTAGCTAAGCAGCCCGTCCTCCAGGCTTCACCGGCCGCCTGCTCATTGTTTGCCATCTACGACAGGCCCCGATTGCTCATCGGTCCTCCCTAATCTCGTGACTACAACATCTCCGCAACACCGGCAGTCCCCACTAACTTCGTAGTCCCCACCAATCGCACACTTCCAGTCCTCCCGGGAGAAAAAAATGTCAGCTCCAGTGAACGTGGCTCTCAACTCACGCGGAAAACTCGCTTCATCATTGCCTGCCGAGCAGCTGGCGGAAATCACCGAGTTGTTCGATTCCCGGCGCGTGGGATATTCCCTCGATGCCCCCTTCTACACTGATCCGACGATTTTCAACATCGACATGCAGGCCATTTTTGGCCAGCACTGGATCTTTGCCGCCAGCATCGCCGAGCTCCCAGAGCCGGGCGACTACGTCACCGTCGACTACGGGCCCTACTCGCTGATCGTGCTGCGCAACGACGACGGCGGCGTGAACGTCCTGCATAACGTGTGCCGTCACCGCGGCGCCCGCGTCCTGACCGAACCCGCGGGGTCAACCGGAAACCTGGTATGCGGCTACCACTCCTGGACCTACTCCCCGGAGGGCAACCTGATCCACGCCTCGGCACCGGGGGAAACGAAGTTCGACAAGGGCTGCTTCGGCCTCAAACGTGCCCACAGCCGCGTGGTGGCCGGACTCATCTTCGTCTGCATTGCGGACGAACCGCCGACGGATTTCGACGAAACCTCCAAGATTTTCGAGCCTTACCTCGCACCCCACGATCTGTCGAAGGCGAAAATCGCCTATCAGCAGAACATCGTCGAGGAGGGCAACTGGAAGCTCGTCATGGAGAACAACCGTGAGTGCTACCACTGCGATGGCCACCCGGAACTCGCCTGTTCCCTCTTTCCCACCTGGGGCCTGACGGAGGGCCTGATCCCGGCCCATCTCGAGGAAGTGTGGGACCGCAACAAGGAGGCACAGTCCTCGCTCGAGGAGCGTTGCCGCCGCTATGGCCTTCCCTATGAGGTCGTCGAGGAGCTCGACACGCGCATCGCGGGTATCCGCATCTCACGGGAATCGCTCGATGGTGAAGGGGAATCGTTCTCGCCCGATGGGCGCAGGCTCTCGAAGAAGCTGCTTGGCGACTTGCGGGACTTCCGCCTTGGCCGCTGCTCGATGCACCTGCAGCCCAACAGCTGGTTCCATTTCCAGGGGGACCACGTCATCACGTTCGCCGTCTTCCCCGTTAACGAACACCAGACACTGGTACGCACCACCTGGCTGGTGGCTGACGACGCCGAGGAAGGCGTCGACTACGATCTGGAGAAACTCACCTACACCTGGAAGCAGACAAATCTGCAGGACAAGGCGTTCGTGGAGCTGTGCCAGAAGGGCGCCAGCAGCCCCGCCTATGAGCCCGGCCCGTATATGAAGAGCGAATACCAGGTCGAGGCGTTCATCAACTGGTACGTGCAGCGCGTGCAGGAGCACCTGGCATGATTGAACTCCTCACCGAGATGGCAATCCAGGAACCACACCGCATCCGCGGTCTTGAGATGCCGTGGAACAGGGTGATGGGCAGCACCGAGGGACCCGCCCGCGCCGCCCACGCATTGGGCCCCTGGCATCCGCAGGAGTTCATGGCGGAATGTGTCGAGGTCGTTCCAGAGGTGGGCGGAATGATGACCTTCGTGTTCCGGCGCTGCGACGGTGCGCCCCTGGCGTTCCGTGCAGGCCAGTACGTGAACGTCGCCTTTCCCGTGAACGGCGGGGACCAGGATCCGGTGGATCGCAGCTACTCGCTGTCCAGTTCGCCCACCCAGCCGTGGACCTTCAACATCACAGTCAAACGCGACCCCACTGGACTGGTCTCACCGTGGGTGCACGAGAACGTCAAACCCGGCACCGTCCTGGAGATGCTCGGACCGGTCGGGGCATTCCATCTGCCTGATGCTGACCGCCGGGCACGGTACCTTTTGCTGGCCGCCGGCGCAGGCATCACCCCCATCATGTCGATGGTGCGGACCATCCACTCCCTGCCCGGACAGGCCGATGTTGTGGTGCTCTACCACGGAGCGGAGGCCGGAGGCTATGCCTTCCACCAGGAGCTCGCCTACATCGCCTCAGTGGACTCGCGCGTCAAGGTCTTCTACTCCTTGGGCGACCGCAGCATACCGGAGGGGTGGGAATGGCTCACCGGAAGGCTGACGGCGGCCATGCTCGACGAGGTTGCCCCCGATGCCAACGGCCGCCAGGTCTATGCCTGCGGCCCCGAGGGATACCTGAACACCGCCGCCGAACTCCTGAAGAAGGTCGGCGTCGACGACACCTCCATTCACATGGAATTCTTCTCGGGAGATCGCCAGACGCTCCTTGAATACCAAGCAGAGCTCGCGCTTGCAGCGGACATTGCCGAGGAAATCGCGGAGGAAATTGAAGATTCCGCCCAAGACTACTATGACAGCCAGCCCACGGAGTTCGGGATCTACGAGCCAGGCTACGACGCCGAGGGAACCCTGAAGGCCACGGGGATGCCGCTGGAAACCGTCGACCCGGATGCACCCGGTTCTGAAGACGCCAGTTCGGGTGTGGGAGAGGAGCCCGGTTCCTCTGATGCCTCGAGTTTTGACACCGTGGGAACGGGAAGCCTGACCCTGTCCTTCATGCGTACCGGCATCAATGTTCGGATTGACCCCGACGAACACATCCTCGGGGTGGCCCAGCGTGCGGGCGTCAGGATCGGTGCGAACTGCAAGGAAGGCATGTGCGGCTCCTGCAAGGTCGTCAAGCTGTCCGGGGAGGTTGAGATGAACCACCAGGGCGGTATCCGGGCACGGGAAATCGATGCTGGCAAGTTCCTGCCCTGCTGCTCGACCGCGCGCACCGATATGGTGATCGATGCCTAGCCGCAAGTTCTCTGTATGTACAGGCTAGGTCCCAACAGTACCTACCGAAGGAAAGCATGGGTCGGCTTTAGGCTGGGGATCTACAGCAACTGCCGCCGGGGAGCCGAAACAGCTCGCAAGAGCCTGACGGGCACTAATACGCAGGTGTGTTTGGCACCCATGGGCAGTGGGCTCCCAACGATGGCATTCCCGTTCAAATCACGCATAACGTTACCAACGTTAGAAGGTGAGGAACCCGCATATCTGCGTGTTGAGCAGGGTGTGAACGGGCCGGAACGCCTCGACCACCCTTTCGACAGTACGATACTGGGCGTCCTGCGAGACTTGGCGCCGCTGATGCAGCTCTACACTGACCAGAGCAACAGCGACAGGAGAACAGCTGAACGCGGCAAGCCAAAATGCTCACAGGACCGTTGCATCAAAGGATCGTTTATTGGGACAAGGGGCACCATTTGTCACCTGCTGTCGGGATGACGCACAAACTCTTGAATGTGACTTTCGGCGCTATATGGCGGCGTCCTTCGGCTCCTGGTTATGCACCGGTAGCAGGCCGACCTGCTACGCGTGCCCAAGGGATTAGGCCCGCCAGGCACCTTTAAGGCCAAGTTATGGATAGGGACCGGACCTGCGAGCTTGAAGGGCAGACCTCCATCAACGAGCTGCTCGGCGAGCCGGTCGGCGTTGCTCCCATCCAGTTGGTGCTGCCGATTTACGTGCAACTCGGTCCGGGGGAATTCCGGCGTCTGTCCTGACGCCGCCCAAGCCCGGTTAGATTGCCGGGTCATGCGCGCGGTTTGCCGGCGTCAGTGGGATGCTGAGCACCTCCTTCACGGGTCTGTTCCGGAACAAGCGCTTGCGGGTTGGCGGGTCAGCTTTCGCAGTCCCGGCAGTACTTCATGTCATCGTTCTCCCTGGCGATCTGGGAGCGGTGGCGGATCAGGAAGCAGGACATGCAGGTGAACTCGTCCTGGCGCGGCGGAACGATGGTGACGACCAGCTCCTCGGCGGAGAGGTCGGCGCCGGGAAGGTCGATGCCTTCAGCGGTGTCGGCTTCGTCGAGGTCGAGGACAGCGGTTTGCGCGCCTGCCCGGCTTGCCTGCAATGCCTCCAGTGACTGGGCGGTCTGGTCGTCGTCTTTTGTCCGCGGAGCGTCGTAGTCGGTTGCCATGGCTGCTGTTTCCTGTCTGCTGTAGTGGCGTGTTGCTGCTTTCGGAAGCGAACAACATATCGCGCCGCCGACCCTGTTCCCGGCGGCGACACACCCGGTTTTGGTGACACGCCGGTTGGTTTCTGTGGACCGGTTATCCACGCATCCCGGCCAAGGTGCCGGGGTTCGGTGCAGGGATTGTGGATGCGGTGTGGGCAGCCGGCGGACCGCGCCGGAGGAGTCGTTCCGGAGGCAGGCTTGGAGGCCTACGATGTTTCTCCGCCATAGGGAGGAAAGCCAACGATGCCGCAGCTTGATCAGGACCAGGAAAAGAAGTCATACCGGCTGCAGCTGGCCGGCGTGTGGATCGCGGCGGCGGGCCTGCTGGTCGCACTTGTCCGGGCGGTCCTGGACCTGTGGGGCATCGCGGCCCGATAAGCGCTGCCCTGGGCGGACGCTGCACAAAGGCAGGTCCTTTTCGTCAGCTCCTGCCCTGAGGCCAAGTCCTGCGAATTTCGGGCAGCAAGGTTCCGCTGCCCACAACCGGGGACAATCCTTATGGGTTATCCACCGCTACGGCTGCCGGGGGGGAGCTACCCCAACGGCTCCCATATCCTCAGCCGTGGATAACCCGGATTCACCCCCATCATGGACATCCCGGAGTCACCTGGCGGATCGGGCGTACCAACCAGCAACCAACGATTTTCCTTGACAAGCCCAGAGAGGCCGCGGCTTCCGGGAATAAGAACCTCCGCAACCATGTTCGTTTCCGCTGTGAAGAACATCGGATTTCTGTCCTTCGGCCATTGGACCGACCACCCGGAGTCCGGCACGCGCAGCGCGTCGGACGCGCTGTTGCAGGCGATCGACCTCGCGGTCGCGGCTGAGGAGCTGGGGGCGGACGGCGCCTACTTCCGCGTGCACCACTTCGCGCAGCAATACGCTTCCCCGTTCCCGCTGCTCGCTGCCATCGGGGCGCGGACAAACCGCATTGAGATCGGTACCGGCGTGATCGACATGCGCTACGAGAATCCTCTCTACATGGCGGAGGACGCGGGCGCGGCCGACCTGATCTCGGGCGGCCGACTGCAGCTGGGCATTAGCAGGGGTTCACCCGAGCAGGTCATCGACGGGTGGCGTCACTTCGGCTTCGTCCCCGCCGAGGGCGAGTCGGACGCGGACATGGGCCGCAGGCACGCCGAGCGTCTGCTCGAGGTGCTCACCGGCGAGGGCTTCGCGGCACCGAATCCCCGCCCGATGTTCCCGAACCCTCCGGGCCTGCTGCGCGTGGAGCCGTACTCGGAGGGCTTGCGCGATCGCATCTGGTGGGGTTCCGGCTCGAACGCCACGGCCATCTGGGCCGCGAAGCTCGGCATGAACCTGCAGAGCTCCACGCTCAAGGATGACGAGAGCGGTAAGCCGTTCCACGTCCAGCAGGCCGAACAGATCGAGCTGTACCGGCAGGCCTGGAAGGAGGCCGGGCACGAGCGGGAGCCGCGCGTCTCGGTCAGCCGCAGCATCTTCGCGCTGACGGACGAGCGGGACTGGCAATACTTCGCCCGCGACCGCCACAGCTCAGACCAGATAGGCAATATCGACGAAAAAACGCGGGCGGTCTTCGGCCGCTCCTACGCCGGTGCCCCGGACGAGCTGGCCGCGAAGCTGGCCGAGGATGAGGCGATCGCCACGGCAGACACACTGCTGCTCACGGTCCCGAACCAGCTCGGCGTTGACTACAACGCCCACGTCATCGAGTCGATCCTGAAGTATGTGGCGCCGCAGCTGGGCTGGCGCTAACCCCTCGCACTTCGACGCTCTGACCAGACTTTCCAACCAGGGCCCGACGTTTGCACTGATATCGGCCGTTGCTCATGCAATCCGCGCCGAATACTACCGAATCGGCCGGTCGGCAGGACGAAGCATGCGTCTTGAAGCAAATTTGAGCTAACCCTGCGGAAGCCTTGAGCTTTCTCGCTCACCCTTAGACCAGCAGATGGCGGGAGCTGAAGCCGGAGTCCGGCGACTGGGGGAGCGCACGGACTGTCAGCGGCCGGCTCGTCTCGGCTTACAGGATGCGGGGCACGGGCAGGACTTTGGGGAGACCTGCCCGCCTCCGACACCCGAACTTGGAGGTCTTAGCTTAGCCCAGGCGATCCACACACCCCGTGCACGGATCCGACGGCAAACCTTCTGCGTTCGACCATTCACTGGAAATACTCATCCGACATCCAATGCCTGGGACATATGCGCCGTTATCGGCCTGCGAAGCGCGTAGCCGTAATTCCCTTAGAACAGCGGCCAGGGCACCGCCGGCATCTCACCGCTCGGAGCCGGAAACCGCCCTGCCAAGCGCAACCGTGCGCAGCGCGCGGCGAGCGATGCGATTTCTTCGGCGCTGAGCAGGTCCGCCAGGTTTCGGCCAAGCCCACCGTGCAGTCCTTGGCTGACACGATCGACGCCGTCGAGTTCCTCGGCGGTCAGAGCCTCTCCCAGCCACCCCCACAGCACCGTGCGCAGCTTGTGGTCACGGTGAAAGGTGAGCCCATGGTCCACGCCGTGACGGTGTCCGTCCGTCATGGCAAGAATGTGGTCGCCTTTGCGGTCGGCGTTGTTGATGACGATGTCGAACACCGCCATGCGTCTGAGCGCTGGCGAGTCTTCGTGAACGAGGGCGAGCATCCGTGCGTTCTCATCCCGTCCCTCGAGAACGTGTTTCCAGCCCGTCTGCGGCACGTGGTCCGTCGCGATCAGGTTCACGGCGTTTTGGGCGGGGTCTTGCTCCTGCCAGAGCTGGACCATTCCTTCACCCAGCGGACCGTCGCGCAGCCAGGTGTGCGGCACGACGTCCCATCCGGAGACCTGCGAGACCAGGTAGGCGGCCACCTCCCGGTGGGCCAGGGTGCCGTGGGGAAAATCGCGCAGCGGACTTTCGCCTGCTATCGGCTTATAGACGACCGCCACGTCGCCGATGCGGCCCAGGAATGTAGCGTTTGAAGCCGTCGTGATGCGGCCGGTGAGCGTCAGCTCGGCGGTCATTAGGTCCGGCGCCGGCATCAGACCTCGGGAAGGGTACAGATGTGCCCGTCGGCGTCTATGGGGTAACCACAGAGCGAGCAGATCGGACGGCCGGCGCCCACGATCTCACGGGTGCGCCTGGCGAAGGCGCGGGCGGTGCCGACCGGCATGCGCACCAGCAGCATTTCGGGCTCGTTAGCGCCGTCCTGATCAAGCGGTTCGGCGTGGTCATCGGCATCGGCATCGGCATCGATATCGGTGAGGGGGTGGGCCTCTATGACGACCTGCGCCGTGGTTGGATCCCAGCCTAAGCTCATCGCACCGGTGCGGAACTGTTCCTGAACGGCCTCGAGCTGGTCATTGTCGACAAGTTCAATGGGAGTACTCGTGGGAACGCTGAAGGGGTTGCCCTCGACGGTGAGGAGCTGGTCGAGAATTTCGTCGATCTTCTCCGCGAGCAGAGCCGACTGCTGCTTCTCCAGGGCAATACTCACGATCTGCGTCCCTGCGCGCACCTGCAGGTAGAACGTGCGCGCCCCCGGAAGGCCAATGGTGCCAACAACGACCCGATCAGGCCAGGCAAACTCGTGAACACGTGTAGGCATGTACGTATTCTAGGCGCATGAGCTTCATGGCGCCTTTTGCCCTGCACCGCCGCCCACCGGCGCATCGCCGGAACCGATGCCGTTCGAGAGCCACGACAGATCCCCCGCGTCGGTGTTGGTGGCGTAGACGCTCGGCCGGATAGCGCCGTAGCGCACGATCGATACGGAGGCGGGGCTCACGTTAATACGCTGGAACAGGTCAAGGTGCATGCCGAGCGCGTCGGCGAGGATTGACTTGATGATGTCACCGTGACTTACGGCCACCCACACGGCCCCTGGCCCGTACTCGGCTTCAAAGGCTGCATCGTGGCGTCGAATCGCTGCCACCGACCGGGCCTGCATCGCGGCCATGGACTCACCGCCGGGAAAGATCACGGCGGACGGTTGCGACTGCACAACCGGCCACAAATCCTCGGTCGCGAGATCACTGAGCGTGCGGCCCTGCCACTGGCCGTAATCGCACTCGGTGAGATCGGGATCGACCGGCGTGTACGGCGTGCCAGCCTGACGATCGAGGATGAGCCGGGCGGTCTGCTGACAACGCTCAAGAGGGCTCGACACCACCCCGACTACGGGCACCGCGGCGAGCCGGTCTCCGGTCAGAGCCGCCTGGTCGCGCCCGATCTGGTCCAGGCTGACGCCGGCGGCCCGGCCAGCCAGCAGGCCAGCGGCATTGGCTGTGGTGCGGCCGTGCCGCACGAGAATAACTGTCGCCATCCACCCAGCCTAACCACCCGCTCGATGGCGGTGTGGACCGTAGGGTCGCACGTCAAACAAGCAGATAAGGCCCTGGCGGAACCCTTCAGGCACGCAGACACGATCAATCCGACCAGGCGGACTCGGCACGGCCAACGCGTAGCCGGATTCCGTGTTCAGTGTTGCTAAACCTCGACTACAGAACAATGCAATTGATCTAAAGATGAAGGGTGGAGATTATTGGTGTCGTAACGGCACTTTGGTTGAGAGGGAAAAGCGATGTTGGTGGCAGTTCTGGGCTGGCTGGGGACAGTCGGAACCTTTATGGCGTACGCCATGCTGTGGAAGGGTTCGGTCACCCCGGAGTCACGCCGGTATGCGGCCCTCAATGTGGCAGGCGGCCTGATGGGCGGGAGCGCTTGCGTACTCTATGGAGCGTGGCCGAGTGCGGCGTCCAACTTCGCCTGGGCCGTCCTGGCCCTCTATGCCAGCATTGCCGCATATCTCCGGCGCCGCCCCGACCTCACGGCGTCCGAGACTCCCGGTCCGGCGCAGGGGCCATATCGACACATACCGGTCACCGCCGTGCTGGACGTGGTGGCTGTCAGCAATCCACTTGATGCCGCCGCGCCCGTCACGGGCTCTTGCCACGCCTCATTGCCAGCCCGGGCGCACGGTTCCGCGGCTGTGCTGACATAACTTCCCGGTCTGGAGGGTCAGGAGCTGCCTTGGCAGCACCGGGCCGTAGCCTGAGGCTCTTCGGGACAGGCGATCAGGACGGCACGCGACGGTCGGCGCGGCCGGAAGATCAGGGCCTCTGTGCCACCGCGTGCGCGTCGAACGCAGCAACGGATTCCCGGAGAAGGCGGGCGACTGTGTCCATTGGCCCGTTGACAGACTTTCGCCGATCGAACCGCCGCAGAACGATGCGTCGGGTACCGAGACCGGGGACGTCCAGGACGTCGACACCGTCCTGGACGACGCCGCTCAACGCCAGGGCCGGGACGACGGCAACTCCTTCTCCCGCGGCTACCAATGCGAGGGCGGTCAGCGTCTCCTGGTACTGATGGACTGTATTCACCTGGCCTCCCGTTGACCTGTGGAGACGGCCGATGACTGAAGCGTTGGCGGCTGAATGTTCGACGCCGATCCACGGAAGCGGCAGCCGGGCAAGGTCGACGTTCTCGGTGTCGATAAGGGCGTCGGAGGGAACGACCAGTTTCCACGGCTCATCCAGCATCGGCTCCTCGGACATTCCGGCCGGCAGCGAGCGTTGCGCCGCCGTCGCTGAGTCCAACTCGACCACTACGGCATCGAGCTCGCGCTGACGAAGCATTCGGATCAACGCCGGGAGGTCGTCCTCAAAGATCCTGATCTGCAGCTGGGGGTATTGGACGCGCCATTGGGGCAGGTGAGGGATCACTATGGTCCGGAGGAAGCTGGTGAAGCCGCCCACGCGCACGACTCCTGCGAGCTCTGCCCCGCCTTCCATCCGGGCACGTGCGACGTTGAGAGCGCGCTCGATCTCCTCGGCGGCCTCCGCTGCCGCCAACCCGGCAGGCGTCAGCACCGAGCCTTTAGGCGTCCGTACGACCAAAGCGTGTTTCGTCTCGTCTTCCAACTTGTTGAGCTGCTGGGAGACGGCCGAAGGCGTAATCCGCAACTCGTCAGCGGCGGCCAGCACACCGCCGGTCCGCGCAATCGCCAGAAGCACGCGCAGCCGGCGCGGATCGATATCCATTCAGCATTCATAAACCACGACTTCAAACCACTGCAACTCTTCTAAACGCACGGGCGTGTCATTACGTCACGAGCTACAGGTTTTATCCGCAGTCATAGCCCTCAAACGTAAGCGCCGATATCGACGTTCGGCGAGGCCTATCAAGCCAAGTAGTGCCATGGCTTTGAGGAGTTCGGGCGTCGCGGAGTTGAGGTCAGCGAGCCGTATGTCGCTGATGTGGGAGCTGATTCGTTGTCTATGTCGCGTTCGTGGATCGCCCAAAGCAGTAAAGCTGCTGATCCGCCGCGCCGTTCTGGCGTTCACACCTGTCCTCGGCTCAGGAAGCGTTTCCGGCATTGCTGGTCCGCCCTGCTATCGGAACCGCACTGCGCGACTGCGGGGAACGGGAAGGTTTAGGCTTCGCAGTCGGTGCAGTAGGCGTGGGTGCCCTGCTGCCGGGCGATCTGGGAGCGGTGCCTGACCAGGAAGCATGAGTAGCAGGTGAATTCGTCATCTGCCTGAGGGATGACCTGAACATTGAGCTCCTCCATGATGAACTCGCCACCGGGGACGCCGGCGCCGTCCAGGCCGTCGGCCTCATCCAGTTCCAGCGTGACACTGCGGGCGCCGGGTGCATTAGCGGACTGCACCGCCCCCAAGGACTTTTCCTGGGACTCCTTGACGTCGGGACGGACCTCGTCGTAATCGGTTGCCACTTAGCTTGTTCTCTTCTCTTTCAGAGTTGGATGACCGCGGTAAAACGTACCGCACCCCGCTGTTATTCCCCACCCAACGAGCGCGACTGGCGATCAGGGCGTCCATGCCGGACTCATCTTGGAGGTCCGGCACGGCTTCGACGGTGCGCGCCAGCGGGCGGCGCAACAACCGGTGACGGGATTTACGCAAGAGGCAGTACCGGCAACCGACAAGCAATCGCCGTCATATGCGCCGTTATCGGCGTTCGCCGTCGTCGACGGTCCGGGACTGCACGACGGCAGCGGGGGCAACGAAGTTGGAATCATCTGGAGCAGTCTGGGTCTGGTTGGCCGGGTGCCACCTGCGGTATGGCTCCTGTCTTCCTTGTTGCGTGGTCCCGGCAGGCGTCAGCGGATTCCGATGACGATGCCGTCGATGTTTTCCAGGGGAAGAGGCCCGTAGTCGCGGGAGTCGATGGAGTATTCGCGGTTGTCTCCCATGACGAAGACCTGCCCAGGGGGCACCCGGGTGGGAGGGGAGTAGGTTCCGTCCATGCTTTCCAGATCCACATAGGGCTCGTTCTGCGGGATCCCGTCGACGTGCAGGACGGCGTCCTGGATTTCGACGCTCTGGCCGTGCCCGGCCACAACCCGCTTGACGACTTCCGTGCCGTCCAGGGGGGAGGTGAAGACCACGATGTCGCCGGGCCCTGGTTTCTGGAGCCAGGGTCCGGGTTTGAGCATGAAGACGATGCGGCCGGAGCCGATGGTGGGGACCATGCTGTCGGATACGACCATCACCGGTTCAAGCACCCAGATACGCAACGCCAGGACCGCCGCCGCCAAGGCGGCCAGGATCCAGGCTCTTCGCCGCAGCTTCCGTCCCCGCTTGTTGTCGGGGACGGAAGCCGGGATTGTCGGAGCCGGCATGTTGCGGGTCAGTCGGGGTCGGTGTCGAGTTCGCAGGGCGCGGCCTTGATGGGGTCGTTCGGGTCGTCATCGTCTTCGCCGAGGCCGACGCGGAACTGGAACATCATGGAGTGGTCTTCGTGCGGCAGGTTGTGGCAGTGGACCATGTAGCGGCCCTGGTGGGGGCCGAACCTCATGATGACGTCGACCTTTTCGTTTTCCCCGATGTAGACGACGTCCTTCGGTCCGCGCTCCCACGGGTAGGGGGCCTTGCCGTTGCGGCTGAGGATCTGGAAGTCGATCAGGTGGATGTGCACCGGGTGGAACCAGCCGCCGGACTTGTTTTCGATCTCCCAGATCTCCGCCGACCCCAGTTTCGGGTCGGCGCTGGCCAGCGTGAAGCCGCTGGCAATCACGTCCTCCCAGGTGACGCCGTTGATCGTCCACGGTTCTGTCACCCCGCCTCGCTGGACGCGGAACCGGCGTTTGTCCTCGGCGTCGTCCTTGGTCAGGCGCATGACCTCGTTGTCCGCGAGAGTGGTGGGAATGACATTCCATTTCGGATCGGACTTCATGTCGGGTGCGGGGGCAACGACGTCGAAGGCCATCACCTTGCCGGTGGAAGCGTAGTCCCGGTTGTTCGCGTTGGACAGGTTTTTCAGCTCGACCCGGGTACCGGGCTTGTACTTGCTGAAGTCGATCAGGACCTCGTACCGCTCGGCCATGCCCTGGCGCCAGTTTGCCACGGACTGCCTGACGGGCATCAGCCCGCCGTCGGTGCCGACCAGATGCAGGGGATGGCCGGTATTCAGCGCGAACTTGTAGGACCGCGAGATGGAGGCGTTGAGGACGCGGAACCGGTAGACCCGTGGCTGGACCTTCATCACCGGCCAGGGCTTGCCGTTGACCAGAATGACGTCTCCCCACAAACCGGAGTGGTCCCGGTCGTCGTAGGCGAGGGACCCGTCGGCGGCGAACATCGCGTCGCTGACGACCAGGGGCACGTCGAACTCGCCCTGCGGCAGCAAATCCTTCTCCACCGGGTCGTGCATGATGTACATGGCGGCCAGGCCCGAGTACACGTTCTGCGCGGTAAAGTGCACGCCGTGGTCGTGGTACCAGAGCGTCCGGGCAGGCTGGAAATTCGGGTAATGGTAGTCCTTGCAGAACCCGGGCGGCGTGACGTCGCTGGCGTACCCGTCGTACTGGGGCAGCGACGCCGAGCCGTGCAGGTGGGTGGAGGTGGCCAGCAGGTGGTGGGACCACTGCAGGTGGTTTTTCGGCAGCCGGTTGCGCATGTGCACGACCGCTTTCGTGCCCTGGTCCAGTTCGATGGTGGGGCCGGGAAAGGTGCCGTTGTAGCCCAGGATGCCGGTCTTTTTGCCGGGCAGGATCTGCGCCTGCGCGTGGCGCATCGCGATCTCGTAGTGGTTGACCCGGCTGCCGTCCGGATCGTACGTGACGGATTTCGGCGTCAGTTTCGGCGGGCGCACAAAAGCGGTTTGATAGGGCTTTGGCATATCCCGTGAACTGAGCTGGCTGGCTGATTTTGCTGACACGGTGGAAATGGGAACAGTTACCAATCCTGCTCCAACAACTCCAAGACCGCCCCATTTGAGGAGCTGTCGTCTTGATACTGACATGTCGAGTCACCTCCCAAGGATGACCAGAGGGGCCGCCGGCACCGGCTGACACGCGCCGGGGGCGGTTTTTTTGATGGCGTTATCCGCCGGTATGGTGCTCGGTGCCGAGGGAAAGCCGGTCACCGGATGAGTCTTCCAGGACCAGCGCGACCGCCTTGTCCGGAAGTTCGAACACCATTGTGGTATTCGCTGATTCGCCCTGGTCCAGGGTCATCGGTGGCGACGATGACCAGAGCGGGTGCGGCTTGCCGGATCCGAGGCCGTCAATGAAAAACGACCCGGGGTCCACTGGAAGCCCGGCCTTGTCCAGGGCCGTAAACTGCACCTGGACGCGGACCCGGTGGGCCCCTTCCACCGGGTCAGGCTTCAGGGCAGCTGCAGGAGCCGGCGGCTGCCAGCCATCGTTTTCCAACGGGATGACACCGGTAATGCTGGCCAGACCCCCGGGCACCTCCACGGACAACCCCAGCTGCGCGCTGGGTTTCACCTCCGCCGTCGCGAACAGGTAGCCGAAGCACGTCCCGAGCACGCACAGCAGCGCCACCGGAAGCACAATCCACCGCCGGCGGCGGGTACGCTGCCCGGAACCGGGAGCCGCTTTGACATCCAGAACTGACATACAGGCGATGATCCTCCCGGTTTCCTATAAAAAACCTGTCCCCAGGCAACGAAAGCCGGACGCCCCGGGCGAAGGGGCCGGTGCCCGGCGCTCGATGGGGGAATACGGCGGGGCACCGGCGCTTGATCGTCTCCACAGGGTGTCAGCGTCCCTGCAATCAAGATGGGAAAAGTCTGGCCTGCCGCCCTTTGAAAAACCTCAGTCCCAAAAATCAATCCCCAAAAACACCCCAAACCGAGGGGTGCTCCGGCGAGCGGCAACGGGCAGGGTCAGGGTGCAGTCCAGGCCTGAAGGTGGCCGGCGACGAAAGTCTCAGCAGAGGGCAGGAGTGAGGCTAGCGGAGGTGCCTGCTTTACAAGCTCCTGCTCCGTGTACAGGGCAGGGCAGTACCATTGGAGGTCGCCTCGGGAAGATCAAGCCTGTGGAAGGGCGGTTGTCTTGGATGGGGGAGTGGGGATGGACGTTGTGGAAGAGATGGTGGGTGAAACCATGGTGGCGCTTCTTGCTGCCGCAGGGGTTCTCCATGGTGGAGCCTCGCTGGTAGTGCTGGCCACTACCAAAGGACTGCCTGCCGGAACGAGGGCGGGTTTGCTGGCTGGTTGCCTGCTCGTTCCGGTCATCGGCCCGGTCCTGGCGGTAGTCGCCGGCTGGTCAGCGGCCAACGATGCCGCCGTCCGGAACCAACCCGGGCCCGGCACCGGAACGGGCGCTGATGTGACTGCGGCCCGGCGCTTCCGGTCGCCCCGGAGGTGAGGCCGCAGTGCCTGTAAGGACCCGGGTGCGGAGCCTTATGCTGGGGATCCGCTTCGTGGGTCGGGCTTCTCCCTGTCCGGGGACAGGGGGACTTACCCTCCGGCGTGGTGGATGGTGAAGGCGGCAACGAAGCCAATTGACGCGGTCAGGCCGGTCAGAATGTGGTGTTGTTCGAAGGCTTCCGGGATCATGGTGTCAGCGAGCATCGCCAGGATTGCTCCGGCTGCCAGCGCCGTGATGAAGGCGACGAGCTCTTCGGGTGCCCCTTGGAGCAGGGCAAACCCGAGCAGTGAAGCCACCCCGCAGAGCAGGGCGATGCCGCCCCAGACACCGAAGACGTAGCCGGCAGTGCGGCCGGCCTTCTTCATTCCGGCCGAGCTGGAGAGGCCTTCTGGGACGTTGGAGATGAAGACGGCGGCGAGCATGGCCGGGCTGACTGTCCCGGCGGTCACCAGGCCAAGGCCGAGGACCAGGGACTCGGGGATCCCGTCAAGGAGGGCGCCCACGGCGATGGCGGCGCCGCTGCCGGGTTTTTGATGTTCGGTGGGCTGTTGGACTCCAGAGCGTTTCCGGTGTCTGGCACCCTGTCTGGCGAGCAGCAGATTGGCTGCGACGAACAGCAGCGCCCCGCCAAGGAAGCCGCCACTGGTGGCCAGGAGTCCGCCTGTCTCCACTGCTTCATCGACCAGTTCAAAGGCCAGCGCGGCAATCAGGACGCCTGCGCCGAACGCCATCACGGTGGATACCGCCTTATCCGGGATCCGCCATTTCCAAGAGATTGCGGAGCCGAGCACCAGCGCTGCGCCGCCGACTGTTCCCCAGATCCAGGCCTGCAGCCATAAGGGGATCACCGTGCCTCCCCGGTGAATGCCTGCAATGCTGCCTCCCGTGCCGATGCTGACATTAGAGTGGTCCCAGGCCATACACCCGCCCAGCACCGCCCGGCCAATCCCCGGAACCGGCCGGCTCCACTGATCGGCCCGGCCCAGAGCAACCGCTCCAAGCGGGAACCCCGACCGGGCTAAGCAGTCCGGAAGCCTGCGGCCGGGCCGCCGGCCGGATCATGCTGGCCTGAAGTTTCCGCTCCATCTTTCCTCATCGGGAATCGGGGTGCCGAATACCTTTGTGGTACGCCGCAGGTCTTCGGCGGCAAGGTCACGGAGCCTGCCGAGCTCATCGAGCCGTGTCTGGGGAATCTCGTGCCGCTTGAACTGCTCCTGCGCGTGCTTGAACTGCCTTTCGGCTTCTTTGAGATTTGCGTGGGCCTGCACACCCCGGATCCTGAATAACCATGGCTCCATGATGGCAGTCGGGGGCCCGGGGCAGAAGGGAACCGGCACCGGCATGTTTCGGGTTCTCTCCCGACTTGTCAGCCTGCGGACGAAACCAGGGCATGGCCTGCGCGGAGCATCCGACACCGTCACCACTTGCACACGGGCCGCATTGGAGCGGATGCAACCGGATACTTCCCGACGATGCCAGAGCCCGCGGCAGCTGGCTACGTCCCGCGCACCGCGTCAGCGTCGGGTTTAGGTTGCAATAGTGCATCCGTTCCCTCATACCGGAGCTTTTTGGCGCATACGGATCTAAACTGTGAGTGCCAACGGCCGCATCCCCCGACCGGCCGTTGATGACCGGCCGTCGCATCTTCCCGTGAAGACCGAACGCCGCCCCCAAAGGACGACCCAGGCCGGGCAGCAGGGGTCCCGTGTGCGGATTGAACTGGTCCCCGAAAGTTGGACTCGTAAACTAAAACCTTATGCTGCGAGGGCTTGGGTCCGGTATTCGACCGGGCTCAAGCCCTCGAGTCGTGAGTGGGTCCTGACGTTGTTGTACCAGTGAATGTAGTCATCCAGCTCGGCGGTGAACGCGTCGATGGTGGTATATCGGGTGTGGTGGAACATCTCTTCCTTGAGGTGGCCGAAGAATCCTTCGATGACCGCGTTGTCCAGGCAGGTTCCCTTTCGGGACATCGACTGCGTCGCCCCGGCTCCTGCGAGCAGGTTCCGCCAGGAGACGTGTTGGTACTGGAATCCTTGGTCTGAATGGACCAGCGGATGCTCGCCGGGCCGGAGCGTGGACAGCGCCTCTTGCAGGGACGTGTTCGTCAGCTGCAGTGCGGGCGACGTTCCCCATGTGTATGCGACGATGGAGCGGTCGAAGAGGTCCATTATCGGGGAGAGGTAGACCTTGGACTCGCCGACGCGGAACTCGGTCACGTCGGTGACCCATTTCTCGTTCGGCTCCTCCGCGTCGAAGTCACGGTCCAGCAGGTTCGGCGCGATCTGCCCTGCTTCGCCCTTGAATGAGTTGTAGCGCCGGCGCCGGCGGACATGGCTGAGAAGGCCCAGCTGGCGCATGAGCTTCAGCACGGTCTTCTTCGCGACCTGCCAGCCGGATTTCACCAGTTCGCCATGGATACGGCGGTAGCCGTACCGGCCTTTCGCTTCCTTGACGGCGTCCCGAATCACGGTCTTCAGCCCGGCCTGCGGATCCGGCAGGGCCAGCCGGCCCTGATGGTAGAAGAAGGTCGAGCGGGCGAGTCCGGCGACGTCGAGCAGCACGTCCAACGGGTGCGCGGCCTTGAGGGCGACAACGGCTTGGACCTTCACCGTCGTCCTTGCTCCCTCAAGGCCCGCAATTTTCCCAGGTAGGCGTTCTCCGCCCGCAACCGCTCATTCTCCCGGCGCAGCTTAGTCAGCTCGGATTCCTGACGCTCCGGACTCGCGGGAGTCCCTCGTGGGCGTCCCTTGGGCTTGGGCCGGAGCCCGTCTTCACCCTCGGTGCGGTAGATGATCAGCCAATTCTCGATGAGCCGGGGCGAGGACAGATCGAACTCCTGCGCCAACCCGAGCTTCGATTCGCCCGCCAGGACGCGCCGCACGATGTCGCGTTTGAACTCGAACGAAAAGGTTCTCTTGGTCGGCTTGGTCACCAGCGCTCCACTCCCACGAATCCGCCACCGATGATACAAATTCTTGATCGCCCTATGGCTTGCCTGCAGCTGTGATGCCACGGCTTTATACCCATACCCTGCATCAAACAACGCTACCGCTTCTGCGCGCCGGGCCTCGGATAATGAACTGCTTGCGTACATGAAACTGCTCCCCAGAAATCGGATCTGATTTATCAGTCCAACTTCTGGGGAGCAGTTCAGATAGCGGGGCCCCTGCTGCTGGTATCCGCCAATATCGGCGTGGAAGGGCTGCAGTTGGCTGCAGATTAAAGTGCTGAAGCCGACTACTTGGCTCCAGGGCTATTCCACCGTCTCGTCCCTTGTTGTGGCTTCGATGTATCCGCTGCTCCAGGCACGCTGCCCGGAGGCAGAACTCCGGCTCATCACTTGCGGCGGCTGCGAGCCGGAGACCGGTATGGGTGAAGAGAGTCTTATCGCCTATGCAATGCTGACCACCGGCAACTAAAAAGCGCGGAACTTATGGCCTGATCGACCCTGACGACGGCCAGGGCCGAGGCTGTTGGAGAAGAGGTAAGCGCCGGTGCCTGCCGTCAGGAAGCCGATGACGCCGAGTGCCACGGCGTCGGTGGTGATTCCCGTGAGGAGCAGAGCGAAGCCGGCCACGATAATCAGCAGGCCGTAAACTTTTTTGGCGCCGGTCCTTTCCGGGGCGCCGTCCTTACCTAACGCGCGGGCCAGGTCCGGGTCCTCGGCGGCGAGGTTCTCTTCGAGCTCCCGCAGGCGTCTGAGTTCATCTTCGGATAACGGCATGGAAGCCTTCTTTTCATGGTGTGTCGGCGGGTTCTAAATGGGCCGGAACCGCGGGCAACTACCCCATGTACCGGCGGCGGTCCTGAAATTTTTTTCTTCATTGTGGGCCTTGCCGCAGAACGGATTGGTCCAGCGGAGAATTTTCGGGGTGGATGCCGGGGATTCCGGTTGTAGCCAATCCCGCCGTCGGGGCGCAATACTGATCAGGTCCGACGGTTCCGCGGTGCCCTCCAGGGACCGCCGGCCATGACTATTACATCTCTTAGCCGGCGCCGGGGCCGGCATGGCCTGCGACCGTCATTTGGCCCGTTCGGCCAGCTGCTGCTGCCTCCCGGGCCGCAAGTTCCTCGATGAGTGCGTAGTAGTGCATCAGTGCCTCTGCATCGGGGTGTTCCAATCGAGCTGGCTGTAGCACCGGTTGCTGTACATGAGGAGCTGGTCCATGGACAGGATCGATAAGTCGCATGGAAAAGCAGTTCGTCGGGAGGAGACTCTCTGATTGGTCATGCCGCCACCCGGCCAAGAGGCCCCCGGACAATCGACGCCGGGCACCGGGGCAGCTCCGGGGGAACGATGATGTTCACTGTGCCCTGGAACGGCACGTCAAAAATGGCCGTGCCTACAGGCTCTCCCCGGCTAAGCAGCTGGAGGCTCTCCAGGCCGCGGCTCTCAATGTGCTTCGCACCGGATAAGTCCACCGTGACCGCGACGCCGCGGGACAATCCCTGGAGGCGCCGGATGAGAGAAAAAAGTGCTGTGCAGCTTTGATCTGTGAGGCAGCCGTCGATCTTGATGACGCCGGAAGCGCAATCCATACCAAGTCGAACACGTACAAGCAGTTTATGATCCACGAAATTCTCCTCATGAGCGTTTCGATGGCTACTGCTTAACCCAAAACAACGCTATAGAACAGTGCCGGTCCCTTCAAGTGGACAAGGCGAACTTGTGGGCGTGTCACTGTCGAAGCTATTCGTCGCTGTGAAGCTTCCTCAGTGGAAAGCCCCCTCTCCAACCAGCATATGCGGCGTTATCGGCGTTCGCGGCCATGGTCTGGGTCAGAGGGGATGCAGTCCGTCGCGTTGTAACTCGCTCCGGCCCATCCGCCGATCCCGCCACCTCGAGGCCTCGACCGTTCCCGGGCATTGTAAAAGGGGGGACCTCGTACCCTTCTGGCTTCGGGCCGAGGGCTGCCATCATGGAGCCATGGTTACCCTTGATCCGGTTTCGCAGGCCCAGGCAAACCTTAAAGAGGCCGAAAAGCAGTTCAAGCATGCGAAGGAGCAGTTCCAGCGGCACCAGATTCCCCAAGAGCGGCTCGACGAATTGGGCAGGCTTCGCGACCTTGCCGCAGACGACCTGCGCCGCACCACGAAGGTGTTCGGTTCTCCGATTCCCGATGACGAGAGGTGGAGCGGAAACTTCAGGCCTGCCTGATACAGGGCCGGTTAGATCTGGCCAAACTGCAGGGGGCGGTCAAGAATGGCCCCATGGAGTACTCGGCGAGGGTTGTTTCATCAGTTCTGTTCGTATCCCAACTTGAGCGGTCAGTGAACTTCTACTGTGACGTGTTCGGTTGCGAGCAGGCCATCCGGGAAGAAGGCGCAGCCCTTCTTCTGGCCTCCGGAGGATTTCAGGTGTACTTGATTGAGCGAGGCACAGGGGCCGCACATCACGTGACGGGCATCGGGCCCCATCTGCTGATGTGGGCGACCGACAGCATGGAGGGGCTGGAGTATTTCGAGAAGCTACTGAAAGAAATGAGCGATCACACCTACACACATTCAGCAGGCGGCGTGACTTTCGTTGAAGCGCGAGACCCGGACGGTATCCGAGTTGTCATCGCTCACCCCGATCCCGAACAATTGCCTCGTTCCATCCTGGACCTGCGCCTCTACCTCTGACTTTCCATCCGCCTGCGCCATCCGGTTACACAACCAAAACAACAGCCATGCCTTGCGGGAGGAAGATCAACGGGCTCAGCCTCTTTCCTCACGCGCTGAACATATGCGCCGTAATCGGCGTTCGCGATCGATCACGGTTCGGGACAATCAGGTTAGATGTATCCATTTTGCGCTGTTAGAGCTGCTAAGCCTTGAGCTTTCTCGTTCACTCGTCGACCAACGGACGGCGAGAGCCTAAGCCGGAGTCCGGCCGGTGGAGAGTGACCAACCCGAAGGGTCCTCCGGCCAGCTATTCTTGCCTGCGGATTTGCCTTAGAACCGCTCGGGCTGATCGCCCAGGATGAAGTGGCGTCCGCTGATGCGTTCCGGCTTCACCTCGATGTAGAAGTCCTTCATTGTGGGAATCCAGGTTTTCAAGCCCAAGCTCTCGGCTTCGGCGATTTCCTCTCCGGACTGCAGGACCCGGGCCGTTCCCTTCACGACGACGCTCCATGCCTCTTCACTGGTGATACCGTCCGTTTCGAACACCACGTTCTCGTTGATGGTGATTTCGGCGAGCTTGGTGCCGGGTGCGCTGCGCATGAGCAGGACCGCATCGTGCACCATGTAGTTGATTGGGAAAATATCCGTCTCGCCGGCTGCTGTCAGGACGATCCGGCCATGGCTGGTATTTTTCAGCAACTTCCAGGACTGGTCATCGGTGAGTTCAAGGATCGGGTTGTCGTGTTCGAACATCATGGGTTCATTCTTCAAAGGTTTTTGGCAAATAGGAAGGACAGCGGACGGTCCGGCGGCGGCGGTCAAGCAAACGCCTGGTCTTGACCGGATTTGAGGGTGGTGCTTGCGGTGGTTTCTGGCTGCGATTTCGGCCTAGCGGTGTAGGGTCCTTGCCGTCGAGCGGTATAGGCCGTTGACGGCACGCGCCTGCATTATTTCCTGCCGTCAGGTGGACGTGGTTTGAGCGGCCTGCTGTTCAATCAGGCGGCCGCAGTTCAGTTCGTTGCCGTTCCCACCGTCCTTGGCGCCACGCTTCGGGGTCAGCAAGTAAAGGGGCGGATATCGGAAGTTAATTTTGTCTGCACCTTCAGGCTATGGTCATCGTCCCATTCGTTTCGTAGGGTGAAGCCATGGCAGCCGGACCGATCAAACCTGGAACCGATGGCAGCGCCTCCGACGCAATGTTGGCAGTGGGGCGGTTTTTCACGCGCTGGGAACAGAGCGATGACGGACGCGCCGTGTACCGAGAAGGCGGGCGGAAGGGTGATGTTTTCTACCGCGACCGCTGGAGCCACGACAAGGTAGTCCGCTCCACGCACGGGGTGAACTGCACCGGATCGTGCTCCTGGAAGGTGTATGTCAAGGACGGCATCATCACCTGGGAGTCGCAGCAAACGGATTATCCTTCCGTGGGCAATGACCGCCCGGAATACGAGCCCCGGGGCTGTCCCCGCGGCGCGGCGTTCTCCTGGTACACGTACTCGCCCACCCGCGTGCGCTACCCGTATGCCCGCGGCGTGCTGCTCGAGCTGTACCGTGAGGCGAAGTCACGGCTGAAGGACCCGGTCCTCGCGTGGGCCGACGTCGTCGGCGATCCGGTGCGCCGGAAGAAGTACCAGCAGGCCCGCGGCAAGGGCGGCCTGGTCCGGGTGTCGTGGCAGGAATCCATCGAGATGGCTGCCGCCGCGCATGTCCACACCATCAAGACGTACGGGCCGGACCGGGTCGCGGGTTTCTCGCCCATTCCGGCGATGTCCATGGTCAGCCATGCGGTGGGTACGCGGTTCATCCAGCTGATCGGCGGGGTGATGACTTCGTTCTACGACTGGTACGCCGATCTGCCCGTGGCCAGCCCGCAGGTCTTCGGTGACCAGACGGACGTGCCCGAGTCCGGTGACTGGTGGGATTCGACGTACCTGATGATGTGGGGCTCCAATGTGCCGGTCACCAGGACGCCGGATGCGCATTGGATGGCGGAGGTCCGTTACCGGGGCACCAAGGTGGTTACGGTCAGCCCGGACTATGCGGACAACACCAAGTTCGCGGATGACTGGCTGCCCGCCCAAGCCGGCACGGACGCAGCACTGGCCATGGCGATGGGGCACGTGATACTCAAGGAATTTTTCGTTGAGCGTCACGTGCCTTTTTTCACGGACTACGTCAAGCAGTACACGGACCTGCCGTTCCTGATCACGCTCACGCCCTCGCCGGACGGCTCGTCGCTGGTCCCGGGCAAATTCCTGACCTCGGCCGATCTGCCGGAACTGGCAGGCAGCGAGGACGCCGAGTGGAAGACGGTGCTGCTCGACGAGGTCACGGATAAGCCGGTCGTCCCCAACGGATCGATGGGCTTCCGCTACAGCGAGTCCGGCAAGGGCAAATGGAATCTGGAACTCGGCGATGTCAAACCCCGGCTGAGCCTGTACGGGTCCGGCGGCGAGAACGCCGAGGTCCAGCTGCCGTGTTTTGAAGCGCCGGACGGCTCCGGTTCGGTTCTGCGCCGCGGCGTGCCGGTGCGCCGCATCGGCGGCAAACTGGTCACCACCGTCTTCGATCTGATGCTGGCCCAGTACGGTGTCGGCCGCGACGGCCTGCCGGGCGAATGGGCAGGAGAGTACGACGACGGCGCCACGCCTTACACCCCGGCGTGGCAGGAAGCCATTACTTCCGTTCCGGCCAGGATGTGCATCAAGATCGCCCGGGAATTCGCCCGGAACGCGGAGCAGTCCGGCGGCCGGTCGATGATCATCATGGGCGCCGGAATCTGCCAGTGGTTCCACGGGGACGCGACCTACCGGTCCATCCTGTCACTGCTCCTGCTGACCGGTGCGATGGGCCGCAACGGCGGTGGCTGGGCCCATTACGTCGGGCAGGAAAAGACCCGCCCGATTACCGGCTGGGTTTCCTTGGCCAACGCCCTGGACTGGTCCCGCCCGCCGCGGACGATGACCGGAACCTCGTACTGGTACATGCACACCGGGCAGTGGCGCAATGACGGCTACTCGGCGGACTCGCTGAGTTCACCGCTGGCCGAGGGCCACCTCAAGGGCATGCATACTGCGGACACCATCTCGAAGTCCGCGCGGCTGGGCTGGATGCCGTTCTACCCCCAGTTCGACAAGAACCCGCTGGACCTGGCGGCCGAAGCCGAGCAGGCGGTAGAAGACGGCCAGGCCGCCAATGCCGCCGGCTACGTGGCCAACCGGCTGAAAGAGGGAACGCTCAATCCGGCCATTGAAGACGTGGATGCACCGCAGAACTGGCCGCGGACGCTGATGCTGTGGCGCTCAAACCTGATGGGCTCATCGGCGAAGGGCAATGAGTATTTTCTGAAGAACCTGCTGGGCACCCACCACAATGTCATGGGCAACGCCGCCGAGGCCTCGATGACGCGTCCCGACGAAGTCAAATGGCACGAGGAGACTCCCGAGGGCAAACTGGATCTGCTCGTCTCCGCCGACTTCAGGATGACGTCGACCACCCTGCTGTCCGACATCGTGTTCCCCGCTGCCACCTGGTACGAGAAGCATGATCTGTCCTCCACGGACATGCACCCGTTTGTCCATGCCTTCACCCCTGCCATCGATCCACCGTGGGAGGCCAAGTCCGACTTTGAGATGTTCCACCAGTTGGCGGAAGAGTTCTCCCGCCAGGCAAAGACCCACCTCGGAGTGCGCAAGGATCTGGTCAGTGTTCCGTTGCAGCATGACACCGCCGGACAGATCGCCCAGCCCGGAGGAGTGGTCAGGGACTGGCGGGACGGGACCACCCCGGCCGTGCCGGGGAAGACCATGCCCGTCTTCACCGTCGTCGAACGCGATTACACGGCCATCGCGGACAAGCTGGCCGCCGTCGGCCCGCTGGCCGACAAGCTGGGCTTTACCGTCAAGAACATCAACTACAAGCTGGACCATGCCCTGGACTGGCTCGCCAAGAAGAACGGGGTGATGCTGGGTGGTTCGGCCGACGGGCGGCCGGCCATCGAGACCGATGCCAAGCTCGCGGAAGCCATTCTGACCTTCTCCGGAACCACCAACGGCGAGCTGGCAGTCCACGGGTTCCGGGAGCTGGAGAAACAGACGGGCCGCGACCTGGTCGACCTGGCCCTGGGTTCGGAAGAGAAACACATTACCTTTACGGACACGCAATCCGCGCCGGTGCCCGTGATTACCTCGCCGGAGTGGTCCGGCTCCGAAACCGGTGGCCGCCGGTACGCGCCGTTCACCACGAACATCGAACGGCTCAAGCCCTTCCACACGCTCACCGGCAGGATGCACTTCTTCCTGGACCACGACTGGCTGCGGGATCTCGGCGAGGCATTGCCGATCTACCGGCCGCCGCTGGACATGCACCGGCTGTTCGGCGAACCCCGCCTGGGGCAGGACGGATCGGCCGAGATCACCGTCAGGTACCTGACCCCGCACAACAAATGGTCCATCCACTCGGAGTACCAGGACAACCTGTTCATGCTCTCGCTCTCCCGCGGCGGGCCAACCTGCTGGATCAGCAAGGAAGACGCCGCGGCCATCAATGTCATAGACAACGACTGGGTCGAGTGCGTTAATGCCAACGGCGTCTATGTCTGCCGGGCCATCGTCAGCCACCGGATGCCCGCGGGGGTGGTGTTCGTGCACCATGCCCAGGAACGGACCATCGACGTGCCGAAGTCGGAGGCCACGGGACGTCGCGGCGGTATCCACAACTCCAACACGCGGCTGCTGGTCAAGCCCACGCATCTGATCGGGGGGTACGGCCAGCTCGCTTATGCCTTCAACTACCTTGGCCCTACCGGGAACCAGCGGGACATGGTCACGACAATCCGCAAGCGTTCGCAGGAGGTCAGGTACTGATGAAAGTCATGGCTCAAGTGGGCATGGTGATGAACCTCGACAAATGCATCGGTTGCCACACCTGCTCGGTGACGTGCAAGCAGGCGTGGACCAACCGCGCCGGCACCGAGTACGTCTGGTTCAACAACGTCGAGACGCGGCCGGGCCAGGGTTACCCGCGCCGCTACGAGGACCAGGAGAAATGGCGCGGCGGCTGGGAGCTGAACCGGTGGGGACGCCTCAAGCTCAAGGGCGGCGGCCGGCTCAAGAAGCTGTTCGGCATCTTTGCCAGCCCCGTCCAGCCCGAACTGGACGACTACTACGAGCCCTGGACCTACGACTACGAAACGCTCACCGATGCCCCGCTCGGCGACGACTTCCCGGTGGCCAGGCCCAAGTCGCTCATCACCGGCAAGGACATGAAGGTCGAGTGGTCCGCGAACTGGGACGACAACCTGGGCGGCACCTCGCAGCTGGGCCATCTGGATCCCATCGTCGAGAAGATCCGCAAGGAGTCCGAGGAGAAGATCAAGTTCGAGTTCGAGCAGACGTTCATGTTCTATCTGCCCCGGATCTGCGAACACTGCCTCAACCCGTCCTGCATGGCCTCCTGCCCGTCCGGCGCCATCTATAAGCGCGAAGAAGACGGCATCGTCCTGGTGGATCAGGACCGCTGCCGCGGCTGGCGGCAGTGCATCACGGGCTGCCCGTACAAGAAGATGTACTTCAACCACAAGACCGGCAAAGCCGAAAAATGTACCTTCTGCTACCCGCGCATCGAGGTGGGCATCCCGACCGTCTGTTCCGAAACCTGCGTGGGACGGCTGCGCTACATCGGCATCTTCCTCTACGACGCGGACCGGGTAACCGAGGCCGCGTCCATCGAAGATGAAAAGGAGCTCTACCAGGCCCAGCTGGACCTCATGCTGGATCCCAACGACCCCGAAGTCGTCGCCGGAGCCCGCGCCGAGGGCATCCCGGAGGACTGGATGGACGCCGCGCGGCGCTCACCGGTCTACAACATGGCCAAGGTCTACAAGGTCGCACTGCCGCTCCACCCGGAGTACCGCACCATGCCAATGGTCTGGTACGTGCCCCCGCTGTCCCCGGTTGTCGATCTGCTCAGCGAGCAGGGCCACGACGCCGAGGACGCCGGGAACCTGTTCGGCGCCATCGAATCGCTGCGCATCCCGGTTGAGTATCTGGCGGAGCTCTTCACCGCCGGGGACACCGAGATTGTCACCGGTGTACTCCGAAAGCTCGCCGCCATGCGTTCCTTCATGCGCGGTATCAGCCTGGGCAACGACCCGGACGATTCAATACCGGAAGCCGTCGGTATGGAGCCCGAGGCCATGTACGAGATGTACCGGCTGATGGCGATTGCCAAATACAACGAACGCTACGTCATCCCCAAGGCCCACGTTGAACAGGCGCACAATCTCGAAGAGATGGGCTGCTCGCTGGATTTCGACGACGGACCGGGCATGTATCCCTCCGATCCCTTCGGCGAAGCCAGCGGCAAGCCCACACCCGTGGCAGTGGAGAACTTCTACGCACTCAAACAGCGGCAGACCACCGATGGCCAGACGGAACCAGGGGAATTGCGGGGACGGGTCAACCTGCTCAACTGGGACGGCCGCGGTGTCCCGCGCGGGCTATTCCCAAAAAGCGAAGACAATCCGCAAATGTCACCCGACTCTCCTGCCCACGGCGGCGGCGCAGCAGGTCCCGGGCCGGACTACGGGGGTCCCAGCTCCCAGGCCGGACCAAGCGGAAACCCGCTGGAGAGCCAACCACCCCGGGAGCCATGATGCAGCGGCAGCGGGTAACCTACCTGGCCGCGTCCTGGTGCCTGGGGTACCCGGACGAGGAACTGCTGGAACGAATGCCCCTGATACGGTCCGCGCTGGCCGAGTTCAACGGGCTTGACCGCTCGTTCGGCGACGTCCTGAACGCCCTGACCGCCAAACCGCTTGCCGAAGTGCAGGCCTGGTACGTTCAGGAATTTGACCTCAGCAAGAGGCACGCCTTGCACCTTTCCTACTGGACCGACGGCGATACGCGCCGCCGCGGCGAGGTCCTGATCGGCTTCAAGCAGGTCTACCGGAACAGCGGAATGCTGGTCAATACACACGGCGAACTGCCCGATTACCTGCCGATGGTCCTGGAATTCGCGGCAACGGTGGACCTGGCAGCCGGGCGGGAACTGCTGACCAGGTACCGGCCCAGTCTCGAGATGCTGCGCCTGGCGCTGGTCGACGACAGCCTCCCGCACGCACAGGTCCTGCAAGCTATCTGCGACACCCTGCCGGGAGCCTCGCCGACCGACCGGCAGCAAGTGATGAAGATGGCCGGTTACGGCCCGCCCACGGAAAGCGTGGGCCTGGAACCGTACGATCCGCGTTTGCTGCCGATGCAGGGAGGACAATGATGGACATTCTGCTCTGGGGCGTGCTGCCCTACGTCATGGTCGCCATCCTCGTCGGCGGCAGTATCTGGCGGTACAAATATGACCAGTTCGGCTGGACCACACGCTCCTCGCAGCTCTACGAATCGAAGCTGCTGCGCATCGGCTCGCCGATCTTCCATTTCGGTATCCTCGCGGTCATCGCCGGGCACTTCTTCGGCCTGGTCATTCCGAAGTCCTGGACCGAAGCAGTCGGCATGAGCCAGGACTTCTACCACTTCAATGCACTCTTTGTCGGCGGCATCGCAGGGATTGGCACCCTGGGCGGCATCATCCTTCTGATCATCCGCCGCCGCACGACGGGGCCGGTCTTCATGGCCACCACCAAGAACGACAAGCTGATGTATGTGGTGCTGGTAGCGGCGATAGTGTTCGGGCTCTGGACAACGCTGGCCAGCGTCTTCCTGGGCGGCCACGGCCACAACTACCGCGAAACTGTCTCGCCGTGGTTCCGGTCCCTGTTCATCTTCCAACCGGACATCGCCTCCATGGCAGCCGCTCCGTTCTCCTTCCACCTGCACACCCTGGTGGGGATGCTGCTGTTCTGCATCTGGCCGTTCACCCGGCTGGTGCATGCGTTCACGGCGCCCCTGCACTACCTGTTCCGGCCCTACATCGTCTACCGCAGCCGCGACGTCGGCACGGCCCCCGGGAGCCGGGCGCGGCAGCCGGGCTGGCAGCCGGTAGGCACCCGGGACCGCGAGCGGAAGTAGAAAGGAATTCCGGTGGAAAAAGGCGCCCCGGGCCAGACCCGAAACCTTGTCCTTGCCACGCTCGCCTCGGTCATGGCGTTCTGGGCCTGGACCATCATCGCCCCGCTCAGCGCGAGCTACACCCAGCAAATGGACCTCAGCTCCACCCAGACGTCCATCGTCGTCGCGATGCCCGTCTTCGTCGGCTCGCTCGGCCGGATCGTCATGGGAGCGCTGACGGACCGCTTTGGCGGACGGGTGATGTTCACGGCGGTCCTGCTCGCTACGACCCCGGCAGTTCTGCTGGTCTCGCTGGCCGGTGTCCTGCAGTCCTACCTGCTGCTGGTCATTTTCGCCTTCCTGCTCGGCGTGGCCGGCACCATCTTCGCCGTCGGAATTCCCTTTGTCAGCCCGTGGTTCGAGGCATCACGACGCGGCTTCGCTACGGGTGTATTCGGTGCGGGCATGGGCGGCACGGCGCTGGCCGCATTCCTGACCCCGCGCCTGGTGGGCTGGATCGGCTACTTTCCCACACACCTGCTGGTCGCGGTCCTGCTGGTGGCGGTGGCCGCCGTCGTATGGTTCTTCCTGCGGGAAGCCCCCGGCTGGACACCGAACACTAATCCTGTTGTGCCCAAGCTGCTGGCAGCCGCCAAGCTCAAAGTGACCTGGCAGATGTGCTTCCTTTACGCCGTGGTCTTCGGCGGCTTTGTCTCGTTCAGCAACTACCTGCCGACCTACCTCCGGGACATCTACGAGATGGACCCGACGGGCGCCGGCACGCGCACGGCCGGGTTCGCGCTGGCGGCCGTGCTGGCACGGCCGGTCGGCGGCATCCTGGCCGACAAGATCGGCTCCAAACCCGTCGTGCTGGTGTCCCTGGCAGCGGTGGCGGTACTGGCCTTCGTCGTCAACCTGCGGCCCGACGGCGAAATCCCCGCCGGCCTGACGTTCCTGGGCATGGCCTCTGCCCTCGGGCTGGGCACCGGCGGTGTCTTTGCCTGGGTCGGAACCAGTTCCCCTCCCGAACGGGTAGGCTCCGTGACCGGTATCGTGAGCGCGGCCGGCGGACTGGGCGGCTACTTCCCGCCGCTGGTCATGGGCGCCACCTACAACGCCGAGGACAACAGCTACGCCATCGGACTGCTCCTGCTCGCGGCCACGGCCCTGATAGCGCTGATCTACACCTGGCTCTACCTCAAACGGCAGCCATCCCGGCGTGCCGCGGAGACCGAGGCAATCTAACGGGCGTCCCCAAAGGCTGATGTTGTTGACCGCGCACCTGCGCGGATCGGCCCCTTCGAAGGGCCGGGCCGTCACGGAGGGTCTGGCCGCCCGGCCACCAGCTGGAAGGGTTGGCGACTGTCCGGTATCGGCAGAATAAAACCGCCCGGCCCTAGCTGGCGGAGGCGAGCCAGAGGTCCGGGCCGAAGACCTCGTAATGGATTTTGGTGGCGGGGATGCCTGCGTCGATCGCCTGGCTGCGGATGGACTTCATGAACGGCAGCGGGCCGCAGACGTAGACGGAGGCATCGGCCGGAAGCTCGACGTCCTGCAGGGACATGAAGCCCGTGCTGGCGCCTTCGGCCGGTTCTTCGAGCCACAGCTTGAGGTTGGCGCCGTCGAGCTTTTCGATGTCGTTGATTATCTGGTCGCGGAGGGCCCAGGCTTCCAGGTTCTTTTCCGCGTGCAGCACCATGACTTCGCGGCTGGAACCCTGCCGGACCAGGGAGCGCAGCGCGGATGCGGAGGGGGTGCAGCCGATGCCTGCCGTCGCGAAGACCACCGGAGTGTCGCCCTCCTCCAAGGTGACGTCACCGTAGGGATTGGAAAGCTCGAGGACATCGCCGACCTGGACGTTCCGGTGCAGCACGGGGGAGACCTCGCCGCCGTCGTCGAGCTTGGTGGTGAAGACGCGGCGGTCGGTGGAGTCGACGTCGGCGGAGAGCGAGTACTGGCGGACCTGGCGCAGGCCGTCGGGCAACTGGACCTTGACGCTGACGAACTGGCCGGGGCGGGCGAGAGTGACCGGGGTGTCGTCCGCCGGCTCGAGGACGAACGTCATGGCGCCGGTGCCGGCCGGGTTCTTCTCCACGACCTTCCACGGCATCCACATCTTGTCATTGGCCTGCCGGGCGTAGAGGCCCTTTTCGATCTTGATCAGTGCGTTGGCCATCAGCCAGTAGACCTCGGTCCACGCTTCGGCGATCTCGGCGGTGATGACATCGGCCAGCTCTTCGGCGATGGCTTCGAAGAGGTACTTGTAGACGATGTCGTACTGGTCTTCGGTGATGCCCAGCGAGGTGTGCTTGTTGGCGATGCGGCTGAGCATGGTCTCGGGAATCAGATCCGGGTTGGCGACCAGGGCGGAGGCGAAGGCCGCGATGGAGCCGGCCAGGGCCTTCTGCTGCTCCCCGTTGCGCTGGTTGGCGCTGCTGAAAAGCCCGTCAAGGAGTTCCGGATGCGCCGCGAACAGGCGGCTGTAAAAGTTCGGCGTAATGCTCCCCAACCGCTCGCCCACCAGGGGGAGGGTGGCTTCAATGATGGGGCGTGATTTCTCCGAGAGCATCGTTACTCCTTGGGTCAGAAGGTGGCTGATGCCTCAAAAGTAGCATTCGATATACTGGTTTAAATCCACATTTCTACACACCGTAGAAAGTTGCCTGATTTTCCGCGGCCCATTCGGCCGTGGTGTGTTTGATATCACAGTAGGGATCGATCTGGTTTGATAATGCATGCAGGCAGTTCCATCACGGCTGCAGGCCCTGCGGCTTTCGCCGGAAGGGGTTACGCGGGTGGCGAGGGGTCCCCGCCCTCGCCGCAGCAAGCCTCCTCGGAGCCGCGGCCACGTCGATGGCCACGACGACGGCGTGCCTTAACGAAACCGGCCCCACTGAATTCCAGTAGAAGAGCAAAATCCCTATGACAACGAAAGCGGCAGGGCAAACCCTCCGGCCGGCGCGCCGGTCCTCATGGCACCGCAAGGCCAGCCTTCCGGTCACCGTGTGGTTTGTGCTGCTCGTTGTCCTGGCGTTCGCGCATCCATTCGTCCCCGAATCGCGGTGGCTGCTGGTCCACATGTTCACGCTGGGCATGGTGACCAACTCCATCCTGGTCTGGAGCCAGCACTTTACCGAGGCGCTGCTGAAGAACCGCCTGCCGGATACGGCGCGGGCTATGCAGCTGTGGCGCATCCGGACCTTGAACGCCGGGATCGTAGTGACCATTGCCGGCATTCTGTCCGGCATCTGGCTCCTGACATTGATCGGCGCCGTAGTGGTGGGCGGTTCGGTTGCCTGGCATGCCGTGCATCTGATGCTGCAACTGCGCCGCGCGCTGCCATCACGGTTCGCCACCACGGTGAAGTTCTATATAGCAGCCGCGTTGCTGCTGCCGGCCGGGGCCGCTTTCGGGGCGGCACTGGCCTACGGATTGAACGACGCGGCCCATGCCCGCCTCCTGCTGGCACACCAGGTGACCAATCTGCTCGGCTTCGTCGGACTGACGGTGATCGGAACCCTGATCACGCTCTGGCCTACCATTCTGCATACCCGGATGCCCGCCGGGATGGACCTGGCCGGTTGGCGCAGCCTGGTTGCCATGGGCGCCGGACTGGCGGTTTCGGTACTCGGGGCGCTGGCCGGGCTGGCTCCGGCCGCAGCCATCGGTGTCCTGCTTTACCTGGCCGGGGTGGCCTACATCGGCGTGTACTTTATCCGCTGTGCCCTGGCGAAGCGGCCGGACGATTTCCCCGGCTTTTCGGTCGGCGCCGGACTGTTGTGGCTGGGTGGATCGCTGATCGCGCTCTTCGCGATGCTGGTCTCCGGACCGCTGGACCCGCATCGGTTGGAAGAGCTGACCGCGCCGTTCGCCGCCGGGTTCGTGGCCCAGGTGCTGCTGGGCGTGATGGGCTACCTGATGCCTGCCGTGATGGGCGGAGGCCCTGCGGCGGTCAAGGCAGCCGGCGCGCAGATGAGCAAATTCGCGATGCTGCGCATCGCCGTCGTGAATTTTGGTTTGCTGCTCTGCGTGCTGCCGGTGCCCAGCTGGGTGCGGGTCATCGTATCCGTGCTGGTGCTGTTGGCGTTCGCCTCGTTCCTGCCGCTGATGTTCCGGGCCGTGAAAGCCTCTGTTGCGGGGCGGAAGGCGCTGGCGGCCAACGGCGGCAAGCCGCTGCCGCTGCAGGTCGGGGCAGCGCCCCGGCCGAAGAACCACCTTGCCTGGGGCGCCGCCGGGGTGATCCTGGTGCTGCTCGGCGCGGCCGGCGGTGTGGCCCTGGACCCGGCAGCGCTGTCCGGTTCCACCGCTCCAGCCTCCGCAGTTGAACCTACCGGCGAGACCACTACGGTCCGGGTCTCGGCCAACAATATGCGCTTCTCACCCGCATCCGTGGATGTCCCCGAGGGCAACCGGCTGGTCATCGAACTGACCAACGAGGATCCCACCACGGTGCATGACCTGCGGCTGGCCACGGGGCAGGAATCCGGCCGGCTCTACCCGGGCGAATCCGCCACCCTCGACGCGGGCATCATCGGCACGGACACAGAAGGCTGGTGCACCGTGGTGGGCCACCGCAGCCAGGGCATGGTCTTTCAGATCAAGGTGACCGGCTCCGCCGAGGCCGGGAGCGCGGCGGATGCTGGAATCGCGGCGCAGGTTCCGGCCGACGGCCATGCAAACCACATGAACAACGACGACGGCACGGGCGTTGCCGCAGACGTGCTGGATTTCCATGCCCCGCCGGGCCAGGACTTCGAGCCGCGTGCAGCAGAGCTGGCGCCGGCTGCGCCTCGCAGCACGCACCAGCTGACCCTCAACGTCGAGGAACTGGCGCAGGAGGTGGCTCCCGGCATCGTGCAGCAGGCCTGGACCTTCAACGGCCGCGTCATGGGGCCGACGCTGCGGGGCAAGGTCGGCGACAGATTCGAAATCACGCTGGTCAACAACGGAACCATGGGCCACTCGGTGGACTTCCATGCCGGTGCTGTTTCCCCGGACGAGCCCATGCGGACCATTCCGCCGGGCGAATCGCTGGTGTACGAGTTCACGGCAGAGCGTTCCGGCATCTGGCTCTACCACTGCGGCACCATGCCGATGTCTGCGCACATAGCCTCCGGCCTGTTCGGCGCGGTGATCATCGACCCGGCAGACCTGCCGGCGGTAGACAAGGAGTTCCTGCTGGTCCAGTCCGAGGCCTATCTCGGTGAGCAGGCCGGGCCGGTAAACGTGGACAAGATTGCTGCAGACGATCCGGACATCGTGATGTTCAACGGCCACGCCACGCAATACATGCACCACCCACTGAAGGTGAAGGCCGGGGAGCGCCTGCGTATCTGGCTGCTGGCCGCAGGTCCTTCCCGCGGCACCAGCTTCCATGTAGTGGGCGGGCAGTTCGACACCGTGTTCAAGGAAGGCGCCTACCTGCTGGAGCCGGACAACGCCGAACGGGGCGGGGCGCAGGCCCTTGACCTGGCGGCCGCGCAAGGCGGATTCGTCGAGCTCGGGTTCGCGGAGGCCGGCCGATACACGTTCGTCAACCATGCCTTCGTGGACGCCGAACGCGGGGCGACGGGCGTCATTGAAGTAGCCGACTAGCTGGAAGAATAGCGGTGCACTGCTCCAGCTCCCTGTCTCTCTACCGGGAACACCTCCGGCGGACGCTTCTTATCTGGCCCTTCAGATCAACGCCACTATGACATGCCTCGAGTTCTAGCGGTCGTTGTTTGCTGCCGGGCACGTGAGACGTGGCTGCGCGCGTGTTCCACGGCCGGTTCCAGCTCTGCGAACAGGTGTTTGTGGTGGCGCAATGATTCCAGTACGCCCACGTGTGTTGCCAGCTTCAGGTGCCGCTCCTGGATCCCTTTGATGAGGACCGTGATCCCGCGGCGTTCCAGGGCGGTCACGAGCTCGGCGATAACCCTTGCCCCGGTGGCATCGAGGATCTGCAGCTGGGACATCCGGATAATGACCACGTGGACACTGCGGATGGCGCTCACCCGTTCCAGCACGCGCTCGGAAGCCCCGAAGAACAAGGCGCCGTCAAGGCGGAAGAGGGCAATCTGTTCGTCCCCGTCCTGTGCCGGGCCGGGAAGTTCCTCGCGGTGCACGCCGCTGGCCTTGACCAGGGAGCGCAGGGCGAAGAAGGCAGCGACGACGATACCGATTTCCACCGCCTGGATCAGGTCAAAGGACACCGTAATGACGGCGGTGACGAAGAAGGTGACGGTATCGGCGCGGGTGGAGCCGATGACGCTGCGCAGGGTCGCCGGGGAGATCATCCGGAAAGCGGTCACCATCAACACACCGGAAAGTGCTGCCAGCGGGATCTGTCCCACCGGCCCGGTGGCCAGGTAGACGACGCCGAGGAGCACCAGCGCGTGCACGATCGTGGAAGCGCGGGTCTTTGCGCCGGCCCTGATGTTGACGGCGGTCCGGGCGATGGCCCCGGTTGCCGGCATGCCTCCGAAGAAGCCCGATGCCACCGATGCCAAGCCCTGACCCACCAGCTCGCGGTCCGGATCGTAGGGACCGGTATCCGAGATGGACGCGGCCACGCGCGCCGACAGCAGTGACTCGATGGCGGCCAGCGCCGCGATGGTCAGGGCCGGGCCAAGCAGCGCCGTGACGAGACCCGGATCGAAGTAAGGAACGGATGGTGCCGGCAGCGAGCTGGGCAGGTCGCCGATCCTCGTAACGGGGAGCCCGGCCAAACCTGCAACCAACGTGGCAACAATGATGCCGATGATGGACCCGGGCAGCTGCGGATGGATCTTCGGGGCGGCCAGCATGATCGCGGCGACAATCAGGACCAGGACAAGGGGCCAGAAAAGGGTGGAGAAGTCCGTGTTCCGCAGCGATTGGAACGCAGCGACGGCGGCATTGGTGCTGTCACCGGCCGGCACACCGAAGGCGGCGGGGACCTGCTGCAGGAAGATGATGATGGCGATGCCGAGGGTGAAACCCTCAATCACTGGCCACGGAATGTAGCCGACCGCGCGGCCGAGTTTCAGGGCGCCCGCGGCCAGCACGATGACGCCGGCCATAATCGTCACGAGGGCCAGGGACTGCATGCCGTGCAGGGCAATAACCGGTGCGAGCACCACCACCATTGCACCGGTGGGGCCGGAGACCTGGACATTGGAGCCACCAAAAACAGCGGCCACAACCCCGGCCACGATGGCCGTGATCAATCCTGCGGCCGCGCCGGCTCCCGAACTGACGCCGAACGCCAGAGCCAGCGGCAGGGCAACGATGCCCACCGTAATGCCGGCAATCAGATCGTTCTTCCAACTGCGCTTCAGCGGGGCATAGTCCGCCGTGCCCGGCAGCAGTTGGCGGGCCGAACGCAGGAGGCTCACGGCCGGTCCTCCGCACTCACGGACATTGCTGGCGCAATGGAGAGTTCAAGATTCTTCTGCGTGGTGGCCAGCACTTCGGTCAGCAGGCTGCGGGCCACCCTGAGCAGGTCGGCGACCTGCGGGTAGGCCAGCCGGTAAAACACCTGCAGGCCACGGCGCTCGGCCACTACCAGATGATGGCGCCGCAGCACGGACAGGTGCTGCGAGAGGTTCGAGGCTTCCTGACCCGTACCGCCAATGAGGTCGGCCACGGAAACCTGCGGCGACTCCGCCAGGAGTTCGAGCACACGGATCCGCACCGGATGGGCCAGGCCTTTGAAGAGGTTCGCCTTGACCTCGTAAAGCGGGGCGTGGAAATCGGGTTGATCTACCATAGGCAGCTTTCACTAATCAATTAATTTAGGTTTCCATCATATAGCAATTCAGATAGCGGGGGCCGCCTTGGTGCAAGAAAGGGTTCTCACGCACCCGACCTGCCCTCACATGACCGACAGGGGTGAGCCGAAGGGAGTGACAGGAGATCAAATTCATAGAACTGCAGGTGGCATGGTCATATGCGCCGCTATCGGCCATTGGGATGCATCGCGCGCAGTGATTGGAAGTTATGGCGGCTTATTGTAAAATTCCAATAAGTGCACATAAACTCCTATACATGGAACCTGCCCTGAACCCTTACAGTCCCGGGTCCGGCCTGCAGCCGGGTTTTCTAGCCGGCCGGCAGGCCGAGATCGACGCTTTCGACTTACTTTTGGTCCGAACCGAGCGGTCCTTCTCCAACCGCGGAATGGTGCTGAGCGGGCTGCGGGGCGTCGGCAAAACAGTGCTGCTTAACCGGCTTCGGGGCCTGGCGCTCCATCATGACTGGCTGACGATCAAGATCGAAGGGCAGCCGGGGGAAGCCGGTGCCGCCGAGGCGCGTAAAACCCTTGCCCGCGAGCTTCAGGTGGCCTCCCGGCGCTACATCGGCCGTGTCGGGCTGGAAAAATTCCGTCAGCTGCTGGGAACAGTCACGTCTTTTACTGCCGGGTTCGGGGTTGAAGGTATTTCGCTCGGGGTGGAGCGGGATCCGGCGCGGGCGGGAACGGGTTTGATCGAAATTGACCTCCGTGACCTGATCGAGGATGTTTCGGCGGCAATGCGAAGCATCCGCAAGGGGTTCATCATCTTTATCGACGAAATGCAGGATCTGGACGAGGACCTGCTCTCTGCTCTCGTCACCTGCCAGCACCATGCCGGGCAGCTGGAGTTGCCCTTCTACATCGTCGGAGCGGGCCTGCCGAATCTGCCCGCCCGTTTGGCTGAGGTCCGCAGCTACGCCGAAAGGCTCTTTGATTTCCGCCTCATCGGGACCTTGGCCGAGGCCGATGCCAGAGAATCTTTCACCGTTCCGGCCAAGCAAGTGGGCGCCGAGTACGGCAGCAAAGCCCTGGACATCCTGGTAGACGTTACGGGCCGTTACCCGTATTTCATCCAGGAATTCGGCAGCGCCATGTGGGAAGTGGCCCAAGCCTCGCCCTTCACCGAAGAGGACGCCCAAGCGGCGGCAACCATCGGTCTGCAGCGGCTGGACTCCGGGTTCTTCCCCTCGCGCTGGGACCGGGCAACCCCGCGGGAACGCGAATACCTGGCGACCATGGCCCTCGACGGAGACCAGGGGTCATCAACCGGAGAGATCGCACAACGCCTGAGTGCCAAGGCCACCAGCCTGGCGCCTACACGGGGCCAGCTGATCGCCAAGGGCCTGATCTACTCCTCCGAGTACGGGAAAGTCGCCTTCACCGTCCCAGGGATGGCGGATTTCATCAAGCGACAGCACCACGAGATCTGATCCCAGATCCTGCCGAAATGGCGAGGACAGCTTCGCCTATGCCGCAGAGGAAGGGCCTCCCACAGACTTTCGAGGTTGTTGTTGCTGCTTCCCTGATTCCATGCCGGCATCAGCACTGAGACATATGCGCTGTTATCGGCGGTCGTCGAGGCCTATCAAGCCCAGTAGTGCCATGGCTTTGAGGAGTTCGGGCGTCGTGGAGTTGAGGTCGGCGAGCTGTATGTCGCTGATGTGGGAGCTGATTTCGGTGTCTGTGTCGCGTTCGTAGATCGCCCAGAGCAGTAAGTCGTCTCCATGGCGGGAGCGGAACTGGATCCCGTCGCAGAAGTCCGTGCCGTCGGGATTCCTAAGGGTCCAGAGATATTGGGAGACTTCTTGGGTCAAAAGGCGCTGCTCTGCACTTTTCAATGCCGCGACGTCGAAGTCCTGGAGGTTGTAGGCCAGTGCCCGGGCCTTGAACCGGGGGTGAAGGGCGAGGACTGTTTCGGCAGCGGTGATGTCGATGAAGCGTCCCGTCAGGTGGGCGGTGGCTGCGACGCGGTGGGCGAGCCACTGGTCCAGGTCCAGCTCCCCCGGGGACACCGTGGGATGGTCCTGCCGGTCGTCTTCGTCCTCGGCGATGTTCTCCATGTCCTGGAGCAGATAATGGTCGGGACGGTGCGGTGCCAGGAGCTCCACGAGGCAGGCCAGGAGGCTTTCCCCTGCGTAGATTGTGCGGTACAGCCCGTGGTCCAGTGGATCCCAGCGGCCGTTGAACCGGCCGTCTGCTCCTGCCCACCGCCAGTCCGACCATTCCCAGGGCTGCGGCGGGAAGCCGACGCGCCACACGCACCGGTCGAGTTCGGCGTACTTCATCCGAGCCGGGCGAAGGCACGCGCAGCGGCGAGTACCTCGGGGCCGATTTGGTTCGGGTGCATCTCCCGGATCAGCCGAGCCGGGGCGCGGTCCTCGAGCTGTGGGTTCATGCCCTGGAACCAGGATTGCACGACGCGATGTCCGTTGCTTTCGGCGACGATTCCGGCCACATGATAGGCCAACCGCAAACGCGCCTCGGTCTCGGCCGGCATGTTGCGGGTTCCCTCGGCCCACTGGCGCACAGCGCGGGTCTCCTGGACCCCGCCCAGGTACGCGACGAGCTTTGCCCCCAGCGTTTCACGCAGTTCCGCCACCAGCGGAGCGATCTCAAGGTTTACCGAATCGCGGTATGCGCGGATTCCGGGCGACGCAGTTTGACTCATAGTTTGATCATTCCCCAAACCCGGCACGTTGACAAGTGATCCCAGCCTTTAAACCAATGGCATCACACCCAAGAACACAACCTCTGCAGCAAACTGCTGCTCTGCCCGCGCCGGTTCTGGCGTTCACGCCTATCCGCGGTTCATGAAGTGTTTCCGGCCTTGCTGTTCACGGCGTTGCTATCGGAACCGCGCTGCACGACTGCGGGGAGCGGGAAGTTTAGGCTTCGCAGTCGGCGCAGTAGGCGTGGGCGCCCACCAAGATGCGGCCCATTCGGTCCGGGGCCCGGGTCAGGGGTGTTCACAGGTTGCTCAGGCCGATCCCCTGGTCATCGAGGCAGGGCGAGCGTTTCCCGGCGGGCGCGCCGACGGAGCGCCGGCATGTGCAGGATGGTGTTTTGGCTGCGGGGAGTGAGGCCCACACAAAGCGTTGCATTTTGTTGTACGTGCCGAAGTCCAGAGCAGCGCCGTCGAGCTTGCCGGCCAGCTCATGACTGACGCTGATAGTGATTTCTGTCCTGTCATCCTCGATTTTTTCGTCCTTATCCCACGCCGTGACATAGCCGTCGGGCAGATTACCGGTGAGTATGCAGCGCAGGTATTTTCGGGGCTCGGTCCTGGAGAAATACAGCCCCTGTTTCCGGCAGCCGCCGGCGCCGAGGTGACAGTGCAGGGTTCCGCCGAAAACGCCGATCATAGTGACGGCCTCGGCGGTCACGGTAAAACTCCCGTAACCGGGGATCTCGGCAAGCATGTCGGTTTCGTTCAAAACATTCCTCAGAAGACGCGGATCCGGAACCATTCGGCCCTGGGGCTCCGCGGACAGGGCACAGAGTATCAGGACCGCTGGGATGGGCCAGTGCCGACCTGGGTCCGGACTTCCCCATCGGCCAAGAAATACGGCAGACGCCACCTCGCAAATGATAATCGTTATCAAGTATGCTCCTTGGGCGTGCAGGTCACCGGTGCGTTTTGCCTTGGCCGGGATCGTTCCGCCTCGGCGGCCGGTGTCGGTGACCAGTGACGAGACCCCGCGGCCGGCATCCTGCCCGGCGCCCGCATCATGACCGACCTATCCCACTACCAAGGAAGAAACTTCATGCGCTTCACCATCCGCCGAGCAACGCTGGCCGGAGCGGCGATTTTCGCCCTGGCCCTGACATCCTGTGCCGCAAACGGACCCGGAACGGGGACGGAAACAGAGGCAGCAGCAGACGGGAAGATCAGTATCGTTGCTTCCACGAACACCTACAGCGACATCGCCGCGGCCATCGGGGGTGAGAGGGTCGCGGCCACCGCGATCATCGACAACACCAGCCAGGACCCGCATTCTTATGAAGGGACAGCGCGGGACCGGCTCGCCCTGTCCGAGGCCGACCTCATCATCCGCAACGGCGGCGGCTTCGATCCCTTCATGGAACAGCTGGCAGCCGAAGACAGCACCGCGCCCGTCATAGACGCAGTGGAAACATCGGGCCTCGGCGAGGCGGAAACGGCAGCAGAGGAAGAGGCGGCCGAGGATGCGCATGCCGGTGAAACGGCGGAAGAACATGCCGCCCACGGCGCGGTCAACGAACACGTCTGGTATTCACTGCCGGCGATCTCCCGCGTCGCTGAAGAGATCACCAAAGAGCTGTCCGGAATCGACCCGGACAACGCCGCGGAGTACGAAGCCAACGCAGCGGCCTTCACCGAAGACATCGACGCGCTGGAAGAACGGGTAACGCAACTGCGTGGACAGCATGAAGGAAAAGCCATCGCCGCCACAGCGCCGCTGGCCGAACACCTTCTCACCGACACCGGCCTGGTAGATGAAACGCCAAAGGACTTCCTGGCCGCGATAGAAGCAGGAAACGACGCACCGCCCGCTGCGCTGAAGGAAGCACAGGACCTGGTCACCGCAGGAAAAATCGCGCTCCTGGCCTACAACAGCCAGGTCGAAGGCCCCCAGTCCCAGGGCCTGAAAGCCGCAGCCGATGAAGCAGGGGTGCCTGTCGTGGACTTCAGCGAAACACTCCCCGAAGGCGTTTCCTACCAGGACTGGATGGGCAGCAACCTGGACCAGCTGGAAACAGCACTGAACCGATAGCCGGAAAATAGTCCGCGACCGGGGGATGCCGGTGCATTCTTACTGGCAAGGCGCAAAGCCGAGGGCGGCTGAACTCCAAAAGCTGTTTTGCCGGGCCGGCCTGCGGGAGGCCGGCCCGGCATCGGGGTTTATTTCTTGGCCAGTTTCCTGCGGACCAGGAAGGCGGCGGCGATGAGGGCCAGCAGTATGGCGCCGCCGGCGATCAGGGCGCCGGTGTTGGGGCCGTCGCCGGTTTGGGTCGCGGTCGTTGCCTCTGCTTCCCCTGTTTCCTGGGCTGCCGGGGTGGTTTCCTGCGGCTGGGCCGCAGCTGCTGTGCTTTCTTCAGCCGCTGCGCTGGGCGCGGCTGCGCCCTGGTTTTCTGCCGCGGGCTTTTCCGGAGTATAGACGAAGCTGAAGGTGCCCTCGATGGGGTGTCCGTCGGCGGAGACGGAGCGCCAGACGACCGTGTGTTCGCCTTCATGGTCGATCACGGCGGGGATGCTCAGGACGGCGCCGTCGATGGTGACGTCTCCGCTGCTGACCACGTGTCCGTCGGGGGCGGTGACTTCGATCTGGCTGGACTCGATGCTTTCGCTGGCCAGCGGGGGATTGCTCAGGGTCAGGGTCACTTCGCCGGGATTCTCCGTCACGGTCTCACCGTCGGAAGGCGTGGTCGAGAGCAGGGAATCGTGGGCCTGGGCCGGCGCGGCCCCGATGAACGCCGCCAGCGTCAGGGACAGGGCCGCGATCAGGGCCGCGGGGACAGTGGTTTTCGTGAATCTCTTGGACATGGTGGATAGGCCTTTCTGAACTGCATCCGGCGTATTCGATCGGGCGCACGAGGGATGTCGGGAACGGAATGTTCCGGTGGCGCCCCGTCCAAACTGTTCAGAGGGGCTTCAACACCGGGGCACGCCTGGATGGTGGCCCGCGAAGACCGTGGACATGGGGGCAGACGGCGGCGGCCGGACGGAAAACCGGGCCGTCAATGCCCCGGCGCAGCCGGATGGCAGGCACGGCCGCCGGGCGAAGCAGGAGAACGAGGGGCCGCAGCCAGGCCGTGAGCAGCCAGAGCGCTTCCTCGCTTCTGGCCAGCATCAGCACTATGGCGGCGGTGGCCAGGGCATGGGCGGCGAACATCAGGACCCCAGCCGCATCACTAATGGCATGGCCGGCGGCAGGGGCGCCGGGAAGCCGGCACGCCAGCGACGTCACGTGGGTGTGATGGCCGCGGGTTTCCGCTGCCGCCGGCAGGCAGGACGCTGACAAAGACAGCACGGTGAAGGCCTGGTGCAGCAGGAACTGTCCGCCGCCGACAACGCCGGACAGGGCGGGTAAGGAAAACCGGCGCGAGGAAAGCATGGTCACCGGGACGAGGCAGAGGACCCCGAGCCCGAGCATGATCACCGGGGCCGGGAGAGGACCGCCGCCGGCCACATGCGCTCCCGCGGCCAGGGCCATGACGGTCGCGACCACGGCGAGGGAGCGGAGAACGCGCAGGCGTGCCATGACAGGCATACTGTTCTCCTTCCTCTCTCCAGAGCACTTGCTCTCTGGATGGCAACGGTAGCGGCGGCGGCCTGTATTTAGCCTGCGCAAGCCACGGTGTTGCAGGGCTGGATGCCGTCGCCCGGCTCCGGGACGGCGGCGTTGGCGCAGGGGTCAGTCGTGGACGGGTTCGCCGGTGACGCGGTGGTCGGCGTGGTTCAGGGCTTCCAGGATCAGCCGGTTCAGGTGCCCGTCGTGGATGGAATAAATGACTTTGCGCCCGTCCTTGCGGTCATCGACGAGGCCGCTGAGGCGCAGTTTGGCCAGGTGCTGGCTCACCACTGTCCTGCTGGCGCCGGTTGCCTCGGTCAGCTCGGTCACGTTGGCCGGTCCGGCGGTCAGGACCCAGAGCAGGTGCAGCCGGGTAGGTTCGGCGAGCATCCGGAGCAGGTCCGTGGCCGCTTCCAGGCGGGCACGGTCGGGTTCGACCGGGTGCCGGAAACTGGGCATCCGCGCGGGTTCGCTCATGAAACTGCTTTCATCGACGGGACAAAGGCAGCCGCGTCAGCCGGCCAGGCCTTCCACGCCGCCACCGCTGCCATTATCGCAAGGATCGCCAGCGCGGCACAGGCAGCGGTCAAGCCGATCCCGGCGCCTGCCCATCCGGCCAGCGGGTAGGTGAGGATGAAGCAGGCATGGGAGAGGGAAAACTGCGCGGTAAAAACATAGGAACGGGTCGAATCCGTGGCCGCGCTGCGGAGTAGCCGCGCCGAAGGGGTCAGGACCATCGAATTCCCGGCACCCATGACCAGCCACAGCCCGAGCAGAACCCACCAGCCGCCCCCAACATTTCCAAGGGCGGTGATTCCCGTTGCCACCAGCAGCCCGGCCGGCAGGACCAGGGCGCCGGTGAGCATCAGAGTGCGGTCCCCGACCCGGTCCAGGACCTGAGGGGCCAGCAGCGCTATGAGCATCGATCCGGCACCGTACGCCGCCAGCGCCAGCGCCAGATCGGTATCCGGCCGTCCGTACAGGTCCCGGACGTAGACCACCGAGTTGACCAGTACCATCGCGGTGCCGCACGCCACGACCAGGTTCAGGGCCAGCAGACTGCGCAACGTCGGCGTCGCCCGGAAAATCCTCGCTCCCAGCGTGGTGCGGTGCCAGAGCGAACCCTCCACCGGTGCCGCGGCCGGCGCCGGCAGGCGGCAGCCGACCACCATCAGCGCCGAGAACACGAAGCCGGCAGCGGTTCCGACGAACAGGTTTTGATAGGAAATCAGGGTCAGCAGCAGCGCCGCCAGCGCGGGGCTGAGCAACGATTCCAGGTCGTAGGCCAGCCGCGACAGGGACAGCGCCCTCGTGTAGTCCTGCTCCCGCGGCAGCACCGCCGGGATCAGGGACTGGAACGCCGGGGTGAAGGTCGCCGACGCCGCCTGCAGCAGGAAAACCAGCACGTAAATCTGCCAGACCTCCGTGATAAACGGCAAGCACAAGGCCATCGCGGCGCGGACCGCGTCCGCCCCGACCAGGACGGCCTTCTTCGGCAGCCGCTCCACCAGTGCCGCGACGACCGGGGCGATCCCGACATAGGCAAGCATCTTGATCGTCAGCGCCGTACCCAGCACGGCCCCGGCCATGCCGTCTGCCAGATCGTAGGCCAGCAGGCCAAGGGCAACGGTCAGCAGGCCGGTCCCGGCCAGCGCCACGACCTGGGCCGCGAACAACTTCCGGTAGATCCGGTTTCCCAAAACTGCCAGCATCGCAGCCCTCCCTGAACATCCGCCATTACGTGCATAAGTGCACTAGCGTGCACCTATTATTGTAGCTCTTCCGCGCGCCGGTTACGAACAATGCCTTCACTTGTGAGGCCGACGGTCGCGCCTTGGAATCCGGGGGAGGGATGGGTGCGCGGGCCGGATGGAAGCGCGGGATCATTTATTCGGCGCTTGGATGATCCAGGAACCGCTTGAAGTCAGTTTCCTGCCGGGTTGGTTGGATTGAAGCTTCGGCCAGGCAGCATCAGGACGGGCCGGAGCCGGCAGTACCGACCCTGGTCCTGACTCTTCCGGACGCGGCGCCCAGCGCCGCTTCCAAGGGCCCCTTGCCTCTGGAGCTGTGCCAGATGACAGCGAAGATGACCGCTGCACCGGACTGGACGGCGAGTGAGGCGAAAGGGCGGTCCCCGAGGATCCCGGAGGCCATGAAGAGCAGATGGGCTGAATACAGGGTCAGTGTCATGCTTCCGGCAGGTGCCAGAACGCCGATGATCGGGTCGAAGGTCTTGCCCAGCAGCAGTATGAGCCCTAACACTGCCGCTGACGTACCGATGGTGTGCAGCAGTTCCGGCGGCATGGACGAATACGGGGCCGTGACCGCCAGCCACCACCAGGAGCGGCCGGGCAGGCCCTCGCCCGCGCCGTAAATAAGGACGTCCTTGACGTCCCTAGGGTTGTCGCCGGGTGAGGAAGCAACAAGCCGGTCGAAACCTCCCCCCGTTCCCAGCAGGAACGCTGAAACCGCCCACGCTGCCGCGGCCAGCAGGATGCCTCCGGCGAGCAGCCAGGCCGCAGTCCGCCGGGACGACAGGTCCAGCCGGCCGATGGCCAGCCCCGCGCACAGGTACGCCATCCACGGCAGGGCCGGATAAAAGCCAGTGAAGGTCAGCAAGCCTGCAGTGCCGATCGGATCTGCGACGACATCGGTGACCGTTGGATTGACGGTCTCCAGGACAGGCAGACGTCCCTGCAGACCCACCAGGAGAGCCGGCGCGACCGTGGCGAAACCGACCGCAAGTGCCGCCAGCGCCCACGGCGGCAGGCCCAGCAGCGGTACCGCCAGCAGAAACATCACCCCGTAATAGGCCAGGATGATCGCCACGCCCGGATCCGCGTAAGCGATTCCGAGACCCAGGCACAGTACGAGCACCGCCCGCACAGCAAGGCCTGCCTTGGATACCAGCAACGGCCGGTCACGGAAACGGTGACGGCCGCCGGAGATGAAGGCCAGTGAAACTCCGGCCAGGACCGCGAACAGGGCCGAGGCGCGTCCGGCCAGCAGCAGTGTAGTCAAGGTCGGTTCTTCTCTAAACGTTTCGGCAGGCAGGACGTTCACGGCCAGCATTCCCAGCAGCGCCACGCAGCGCGCCGCATCCACGCCCTTCACCCGAGGCAGCCGGAGCTTCCCAATGTTCCTACTCGGTGACGGTTCCCCGCCCTGGTTGGGATCAGCTGCTTTAGACAAAACGCTCCTTACCGACAAGTAGACCTAAAGCCAATGCTGCCGAACCGGTGATGCGGTCCCCACCAGCCTGCCGCACCGAACTTGGAAGGAGCCTGAGGCCGGGCGGCAATAAGAGGATCCCTGGTCGCTGGGACAGACCAATCATCCGGCTCGGCACTTCTGCCCTGTCAATGACGGTGCAGCAGCTCAACGGAAGGAACCACGATCGAGAACCAGATCAGGGCAGCGCATCCGACGGCGACAAGGGCCAGCGCCGCAATCAGGACCAGCCACGGGCGCAGCTCCCGGTCCCTGATCATGGACCGCCATTTGTCGCGCATGCAGGGACAGTCCTCCATCGGTTGCTACCGGGCCGGGAATCCACAGTTTACTTGGGGCCGTTTCCCTGCCGGTATCCTCCCCGTTACATTTATTCAGTCCCCGAAAGGCCGTCAGTGACACCGGTCCATACGCTTCGCGTAACGGACCGCCAGCCGCTGCCCGGAGTTCCACGCCTGAAGAGTAGAAAAATATTCGACTAGGCGAAGCCGGGGCAGGGCGTCGGAAACTGTCAGCGCAGCTTGGGCGGCATTCCGTAACCCAATTACGCTCGCGACCGGCCGGCCCCATAGATCGCGACAAGATTTGAGAAGTCGACAGCGTCCGGAACCGGGTTCGTGTTGTCGCCGGTGACGGAATTCATGACGTCGTGGCGTTCAGTGCGGTGGGCCAGACCGAGTGCGTGCCCCATTTCATGGACGATGGTGGCCAGAGCCCCGTTAGCCGTTGCCCGGTCCAAAAGCCGCGTGTACAGGGTGATGGTCGCGCTTTCCAAGTAGGCGCCGGTCCCTTCCCAGCGCATTTCTCCGTCCGTATCACCAGAGCGGCTCGCGTCTTCGACCATGGCCACACAGTTCGCGCCGCCGGAGCATGTCTGAACCGGCACTGCATTGAGGCAAGGACTCCTGGACCAGATGGTTGCTGCCTCGGACACGAGCCCGGAGTACCGCTCCGAAAGCCGGCCGGTTTCAAACTCCACCGCCAGCTCCGTCCCGGCCGCATTCTGCCACGGTTTGACAGGGGAGTCCTCCGGATCAACGTCCGCCATATCCGCATCTGCAGGAGCGGAACATGCGGGCGGACTGTCCCTGAGGCTCTCACGCAAGCTCTCGTCGCGGTCCGGAACGGAGGTCCCCTGTCCAGTGCCGTTATTCGGGTCCCCGGGAGTTGGGGAGGGGGTGCAGGCTGTCAGGACCAAACCCAGCCCCAAGGCCAGGCAGACCCATCTCCTTCGCTCCGGTGCGGGGTCCCGGTAGAGGCGGGGCATCGGTCGGCCGACACAGCGGTTTCCGCTTCCGGTCATCATGACTCCCTCGTAGGGCGGGCTCTTGCCTGAACTAACCCTATGAACAGAGGTTGTGTTTTTCTATGTCTGCTTAGGCCACAGCTTCTCCCGGGCCAGGGTGGAAAACGGCCGTAAGAAGCCTGGATTTCCCCGCTGGTCTGCGGACCGGCCCTCGCACGCTACCTTCGGGCACCGCACTCCCGGTTGGTCAGCGGCCGCTGTGCAAACAGTCGAAAGTCAGCCATGAGCCCGGTGATAACGGGTTCGTGACGTGTCAATAACGGACGGTGCGGTCGACTGGAGCAGATCTTTTGGTGTTCAGGGGAGGGACAGCATGAGGAAAAAGGCGAAGACCATCGAGGCCGAACCCTTGCCCGCGGAGCTTCGCGGACGGATCAGCACAAATAACGGCTCGGCGGCGGGAACGGTCCTGATTTCCGCGGCCGCGGAGCAGTCCATCCGCTGGCAGCCGGGTGAACGGCTGGAGCAGCTTTTCGAAGACCGCTGCGACCGGTTCCTGGTCCAGGGTCAGGGCACCCACCCGGCGGTGGACGCCGGGGGAGTCGTTATGACCTATCAGCAGCTCGACGGGCGCGCCAACCAGCTCGCGCGCCATCTGCTGGTGTTGGGAGCGCGTCCCGGTGACCGGATTGCCCTGTTGTTCGACCAGCCGTGGCGCGCCTACGTGGCAATGCTGGCCGTGCTGAAGATCGGGGCCGCGTATGTCCCGATGGATCCCGGGTTTCCCGCCGACCGGTTGAAGTACATCGTTGAGGACGCCGACGCCGCGATGGTGCTCTCGCTCACCCATTTGAAGGATCTGCTGCCCGAAGTCGCAGCTCCCGTGATGTGCCTGGACCACGAACACCTGCACATCGCCGGCTGCGAATCCTCCCGCCTGGCCGATCTGTCGGACTGGGGCACACCCGATGAGCTGGCGTACATCATCTACACGTCGGGATCGACCGGCCGGCCCAAGGGTGTGGCCATTGACCACGCGAGCATCTGCAACTTCGTCCGCGTCGCCTCGGACGTTTACGGATTCCGGTCATCGGACCGTGTCTACCAGGGCATGACCCTGGCCTTCGACTTCTCGGTGGAGGAAATCTGGGTTCCCTGGCTGGCCGGGGCCACCCTGGTGCCCAAACCCGGCGGCTCCAGCCTGCTCGGGGCCGAACTGTCGGCGTTCATCATGGAGAAGCAGATCACCGCGTTGTGCTGCGTGCCGACGCTGCTGGCCACCATCGAGGATGAGTTGCCGGATCTGCGGTTCCTGCTGGTCTCCGGGGAAGCCTGCCCCCGGGACCTGATCGTGCGCTGGCACCGGCCCGGTCTGCGTTTCCTCAACGTTTACGGTCCGACCGAAGCCACCGTCACCGCGACATGGAATGTGGTTGATCCGGACTGTCCCGTCACGCTGGGGGTGCCGCTGCCGACCTATTCCGCCGTCATCCTGGACCCGGAGGAGAACCGGGCGCTGGGCCCGGGCGAAACAGGCGAAATCGGCTTGGCCGGTGTAGGGCTGGCACGAGGCTATGTGAACCGCGATGACCTGACCGAAAAGGCGTTCATCCCGGATTTCCTGGGGATCGGGAACAATCCGTCGGCGCGTATCTACCGCACCGGCGACTTGGGCCGGATCAACGCGGACGGCGAGATCGAGTACTTCGGCCGGATCGATACCCAGGTCAAGATCCGCGGCTACCGGATCGAGCTGACGGAGATCGAGTCCGTGCTGCTGAAGGCCCCCGGAGTCGCCCAGGCGGTCGTGGGCACCTATGAGCCGGCGCCGGGTTTCGTGGAGCTGGTGGCGTACTACACCGTCCGCCACGACAGGGACGCCGACGAACAAAAGATCCACGAGATGCTGAGGAAGCTCCTGCCCGGGTACATGGTGCCGGCGTACTTCGAACGCCTCGATGCCATCCCCATGATGGCCAGCGACAAGGCGGACCGCAAAAAGCTGCCCGCCCCGACGAACAGGCGAAGCCTCACCGGACCCGACAGCTACACTGCCCCGACGACCGAAACGGAAGAAGCCCTGGCAACGCAGCTCGGCGCAGTCCTGGGCCTGGAGCGGGTGTCGGCCGAGGCGAACTTCTTCGAAGACCTGGGAGCGAACTCGCTGCTGCTGGCGCATTTCAGCGCCAGGGTCAGGAAGCACACCGGGCTGCCGCCGATCGCCATGCAGGACGTCTACCAGTCCCCGACCGTGCGGCAGCTGGCCGTGGTCCTGGACGCTGCCCAGTCCGCAGCAACCCTTGAACCGGAACAGTCCACGGTACGTGAAGCGGTGCCTGCGCGTCCGCTGCCCGGTACCGGCAGTTTCGTGCTGTGCGGTGCCATCCAGCTGCTGATTTTCCTGGGCTACACGACGTACGCCGCGTTCCTGCTGATCTTCGGATTCACCTGGGTTTCCGAAGGCACCGACCTGGTCGACATGTGGGTTCGGTCCGTCGGCTTCGGGGCAATGATGTTCGTGGCGCTCTCCATCGCCCCCATCATCATGAAATGGGTACTCATCGGCCGGTGGAAGCCAGCCGAGATTCCGCTCTGGAGCATGGCCTACATCCGGTTCTGGGCCGTCAAAACACTGACCCGGGCCAACCCCCTCGTGATGTTCGTCGGCTCACCCCTCTACGTCCTCTACCTTCGCGCGCTGGGGGCGAAGATCGGGAAGAACGTGGTGATCTTCTCCCGCACCGTGCCGGTCTGCACCGACCTGATCACCATCGGAGCGGACACCGTCATCCACAAGAACTCGTTCTTCCTCGGCTACCGGGCCCGCCCCGGCGCCATCGAGACCGGCCCGGTAACCCTGGGACGAAACGTCCTCATATCCGAAAAGACCACCCTGGACATCGGATCCTCCATGGGCGACAACGCCCAGCTTGGGCACGCGTCGTCGCTGCAGAGCTCGCAGTCAGTGCCGGACGGACAGACCTGGTACGGTTCCCCGGCCGTACCCACGGATGCGAACTACCGGACGGTCGAACCCGCGAACTGCACCACCCGCCGCAGGGTCATCTACAGTCTGCTGCAGCTGTTCAACCGCTTCGTCCTGGTCGTCCCCGCCGGCCTCATCGGCCTGGCCGCGCTGCTGCCGGACTACCTGGAGAGCGAACACCTGCGGCTGGACAACCCCCGCTTCTACCTCGACGTGCTGGCCACCACCGTGGTGCTGTTCTTCCTTGGACTCATCACCGGCCTCATCTTCGTCCTCACCGTCCCCCGGATCCTGAACCGGGCACTGAAACCCGACACCGTCTACCCGCTCTACGGCGTGCACTTCACGATCCAGCGGATGATCGCCCGCATGACGAACGCCAAAATGTATAAAGACCTCTTCGGCGACAGCTCATACATTGTGTATTTCCTGCAGGCCCTGGGATACGACCTGGGCAAAGTCGAGCAAACCGGGTCGAATTTCGGCCCCGAAGTCGCACACGAAACGCCCTACCTTAGCTCCGTTGGCTCCGGCACGATGGTCTCGGACGGCCTGAACATCATGAACGCCGACTTTTCCAGCTCATCCTTCCGCGTCTCACGCGTCACCATCGGCGAACGCAATTTCCTCGGCAACGACATCACCTTCCCACTCGCTGCGCGTACCGGAGACAACTGCCTGCTCGCGACCAAGGTCATGGTCCCGATCAACGGGCCCATCAGGGAAGGCGTGGGCCTGCTCGGATCCCCACCGTTTGAAATTCCCCGAATCGTCGATCGGGACAGGCAATTCGACGAACTCAAGAACGAAGCAATCAGAAAGCCGCTCATTAAGGCCAAGAACAAGCACAATATTGTGACCATGGGACTGTTCCTGTTCGTACGGTGGTTCCTGTTCTTCGAGGCGACACTGCTCGCGGCCATCGCAGTAACCTTCTACGACGAGTTCGGAGCACTGGCCGTGGGAGTCGCGACCATCGCGTTCCTGATCGTGGGCATCCTGATCAGTGTGGTGGCCGAGCGCTCCGTGCTGGGCTTCGGCCGGCTGAAGCCGCAATACTGTTCCATCTACGACCCTTACTTCTGGCACCACGAACGCCTCTGGAAACTCCTGGCCGTGGCACCTTTCAGCGGCACGCCGTTCAAATCCATGATCTGGAGACTGCTTGGCGTGAGGGTCGGGAAGCGGCTCTACGATGCCGGCTGCGACATCCCGGAAAAGACTCTGGTCTCGATCGGCGACGATTGCGCACTCAACGAAGGTACCGCCATTCAAAGCCATTCGATGGAAGACGGCACCTTCAAATCCGACTACATCACCCTCCATGACCGCTGCTCACTAGGCGTGGAATCCTTCGTCAACTACGGAGTAACCATGCACAACGGAGCGACGCTGCTGGCCGACTCCTTCCTGATGAAGGGCGAAGAAGTGCCCGAAAACACCCTGTACGGCGGCAACCCGGCACGCGAAATAAGGGACCGCAGCGTGTACCTGCCGCCCCCGGTCACACTTCCGCGCCTCCCACGCCACCGCAACACCGGCTGGATCGGACAAATGAGGCCGACACGGGACCACAGAACAAACCCCGGCAAACATGCGGGCATTCCCGCCTAAAAATAGTGCCGGAGACTCCAGGAGGCCAGCCGCAAACCACCCAGGCAGGATGCTGGAAACTGCAACAACCGCGAGAGCGTTCCAGCCAAGGATGTGCAACAACGTGACGAGGATGGAATGCTGGACGCCCGAGGGCTTGGGGCGGCGTGGCGGGTGTTCTGGCTACGGATGGCCGTTCCGGCGGCGTCGTGGAGGCCGATCCGCTGCCATTTGTTGCCGGTTTTTCCGGAAGTGGATTTCGCGGCAGGCTCGTACTGGCCCGGGCAGCGGCCCTGACTCCCTGACCGCCGGAGCTTGATCCGGAACTATCCGTGTCCGCTGCTGCCGCCGAGCTTGTTACCCGTCGGATCCGTTCATCAGGAGCGGGCTAACCAAGTCTTCAGTAACGGGCGAGGGGGCAACCCCGAACTCCTGGCGGAGCCTGATCTGAAAAGACCGGTAGGCGCGCAGTGCTTCCGCCTGGTTTCCCTCGGCCAGGTAAGACTGGAGCAAGAGCCGTTGCGCGCTTTCGCGAAGCGGGTCAATGGTCGTGGCGGCACGAGCAGCTTCCACCGCCTGCTCGATCGTTCCCTGCAGCAGGAATTGCTTGGCCAGCCGTTCGAGTACGGAGAGCCGCAAACGCTGCCAACGCTCCTGTTCCGAAATGATCCAGTTTTCATACCAGCCACGTAGCAGTTCAGCCTCAAGGACGGATTCCAGCATGCTCTGGAGTTCTGAATCGGTCTGTTCTTCCACGCGGGATGCCTGCCCCCTGATCTCCCGGACGTCAATCTGCACCCGCGCAACCAGATCCAAAGGATCCTGCGTTGGTGCCAGGAGCTTCGGCAGATCGCGGTTCACCACGAAGACACTCTCCCGCAGATTGCCGAACGCGTGGCGCTCGGGGCTGTCGGGCCATAGCAGGCCGGCCAGAAACCTTCGCGATTGCCCGCCATACAACGCCAGAGCGGCGATAAGGCGCTGCTGGCGCGGGGCCACTTTGACCGGTTGGTCTCCGCGATACAGCTGCCATCCGCCCAACAGCTGCAATTTCCAAATACGATCGGTAGCCATAGCCGTAGTGACCCCCACAGTCCCACTCCAAAAAGAGCCGGCCGGACCGTCCGGCCGCAGCTCCCCTCGCGGGCCCCACCGCTTGGAACCTTCAGCATCGCCAAAGCGCCATTCCCTGTCAATGAATGGTGCAAGTGCATTCAGGAAAGCCCAAGGTTCAAGAAAAATCCAAGCTTTCTTGGAACTTATCCGATTTCGTGACGAGGCAGTAACAAACGGATAACAGCGGTTGCAGTCAACTGATGCTGTCAGCAAAGGGAGGCATCATGGACCGTCAATCGGCCCACGGTGGGGGGATGCTGGGTCTCACCTCAACACCGCGGCGGCAAAAAATCAGCCCGCTCAGGGCATCTGGACCCGTTGATTCACTCGACCTGGTAGTACAAAAATTCGGAGGTTCATCTATCGCCGATGCAGACGGCATTAAACGCGCCGCACGGCGGATTCTGGAAACCCGGGCAGCCGGGCACAACGTTGTGGTGGTGCTCTCGGCCATGGGGGACACCACAGACGACCTGCTGGACCTCGCGGCCACCGTTTCAGCGTCACCGGCACCACGCGATCTCGATTTCCTGCTTACCACCGGCGAACGCATTTCCATCGCTTTGCTGGGGATGGCCTTGGCCAACCTGAACGTTCCGTCGCAACTGTTCACCGGCCGCCGTGCCGGCCTCAAGACCGACGACGTTCACGGCAAAGCGCACATTGTCGACGTAGATCCGCGGGAACTGCGCACCGTCCTGGCCCGCGGCGAAATTCCCATTGTGGCAGGCTTCCAGGGGACAGGCGTAGGTTCGAAGGAAACCACAACCCTGGGCCGAGGCGGTTCCGACATTACCGCCATCGCGCTTGCCGCCGCACTGGGTGCCGGTGTCTGCGAAATCTACACGGACGTCGACGGCGTCTACAGCGCAGACCCCCGCGTCGTGCCCACCGCCCGGAAGGTTGATGTCATCACCAGCGCCGAAATGCTGGAACTCGCCGCCTGCGGCGCCAAGGTACTCCAGGCACGGTGCGTGGAATACGCCCGCCGTTTCGGTGTCCTCCTGCATGTCCGCTCGTCCTTTACCCACTCCAACGGAACGCTCGTGGTCCCGGACGGCGGTCGCGCTGGCTTGGCACCGGGGGGCTTCACCGAACACCCGGTAATTTCCGCCGTCGACTATGAAAACAGCACTGCCAGCATCCGGGTCGAATCGGTTCCGGACGTTCCCGGCAAAGCCGCCCAAGTCTTCGCTGCCCTTGCCACCGCTGGTTCCGTTGCCGACATGGTGGGCCAGAGCGTCTCTGCCGTGGCCGGCTACAAGGACATCGTCCTGGCACTACCGGCGACGGAAGCGCCCGCCGCCTGCCAGGCCCTCCAGGCGGCGCGGCAAACGATCGGCTTCAGCACCCTGCACTGTGATGAGCACATGGGCAAGCTCTCCCTCACCGGCGCCGGCATGCGTCTGGACCCTGAGGTGACCTACCGCTTCTTCAAGGCGCTCACGGACGCAGACATACCCATCAACCTCATATCCACCTCGGACTTCACCTTGAGCGTGCTGACCCGCGCCGACCTCCTCGACGCTGCCGTCCTGGCCGTCCGCCGGACCTTCGGATGGGAGCCCGCTACCGCACCCGTGACCATCCCTGTCCCCGCACCACCTGCCGTCGTTCAAATTGCCCAGTGAAACACCTGGCCCTGCAATCGGAGCAATCATGACCCTGCAAATGGAACCTCTGAATTACACCCGCCCTTCCGTTACGGGCCCGTTGCCCGGACCGAAATCGGCCGAACTGCTCTCCCGGCAGGAAAAGCGCGAGTCGAATGCGCGCGCCTACCCCCGGCACCTGCCGATCGCGATCGCCGACGCCGCAGGATCATTTGTCCGTGACCTCGACGGGAACGTCTTCATCGATTTCCTTGCCGGCGCCGGCGTCCTCTCACTCGGTCACAACCACCCGGAACTCGTCGAGATCGCCAGACGCCAACTGGGCACCTTGGCCCACGGACTGGATTTTCCGACCCCGGTCAAGGACGCCTTTATCGAAGCACAGCTGTCCATGCTGCCGCTCGGCATGCGGGACCGCATGAAGATGCACTTCTGCGGACCGACCGGGGCGAATGCCGTCGACGCAGCGATCAAACTGTGCAAGACAGCGACCGGACGCTCCGAAATCATCTCCTTCCAAGGCGGTTTCCACGGCAGCAGCGCCGCCGCCATGGCCCTGACCGGCCTCGTCGAGCAAAAGCGGCCGGTAGCCAACGGCATGCCCGGAGTGCACTTCTTCCCCTACTCCTACTGCTCGCGGTGCCCCGTGAACCTGAGCCCCGAGACCTGTGCCATCAACTGCATCGGCTACCTGGAGAACTCCCTCCATGACAGCAACGGCGGCATCCCGCTTCCGGCCGCGGTCATCGTGGAAATGATCCAGGGCGAAGGCGGAGTGATCCCCGCCCGGCTCGAGTTCGTCCAGCGGCTGCGGCAACTGACGCGGCAGCTGGAGATCCCGCTCATCGTCGACGAAGTACAGACCGGCTGCGGCAGGACCGGAACCTGGTTCGCCTTCGAGCAGTACGGGATCGAACCGGACGTCATCATCGCGTCGAAAGCATTGAGCGGCATCGGCACCCCGGTAGCCCTGATCATGTACGAGGCTTCCCTGGATACCTGGGCACCCGCAGCCCACACCGGAACCTTCCGCGGCAACCAGCTGGCCTTCGCCACCGGAGCAGAAGCCGTCCACATCATCCAGCGGGACGGAGTGCTGGACAACGTCCGCGAACGCGGGGAGCAGGTAGCCGGCCTCCTTGCTCCGCTCGAGTCGCTGCCGTGGGTACGCGAGGTCCGCGGCCGGGGACTGATGTGGGGCATCGAGCTGCAGGACCCGTCAACCGGGACGCCAGCCGGCGACTTGGCGCTCTCGGTCCAGGAACAGGTGCTTCGCCTCGGACTGATCCTCGAAACCGGCGGCCGGAACGGATGCGTAGTCCGTATGCTGCCGCCGCTGAACGTGACAGCCGATGTCGTCGAGACAGCCTGCCGGATCCTGATCAATGCTATCGAAACGCTGGTGCCCGGTACGACCGTGGACTAAACCAGGCGCATCCGGCCCAACGTTGGTGGGCTCCCGTCTTCAGCTCACGGGGTTTACCGGCCGACAAGAGTGGAGGACCGCGGCGATCGCCCGGTCCTCCACCCGCACCCTCACGCGCTGTGCTCTCGTTCGATCCCGGTTAGTGCTTGCCGTTGTCGTCGCGGTTGCAGATCCGGACCGAATCGTCGCTACGGACCCAGCCTTCCTCATCACTATGGGTGAAGGCCACGTAACGGCCGCAACGCAGGTCACGGAACTCGACAGTGAAGTCTTCGTCACCATCGTCCAGCCAAACGCGTTCCCGCTCTACGACATGACCGTTACGGACGAGGTAGACGGTTACCCTTTGGTCCTCTTCGTAGTCTTCGCCAGTAACCTCGACACCCCTGTTACCGAGCCTGTCGATTTCCAAATCAGCATCGTTATTACCGCGGTCGCGGTCACGGTCGCGATGATCCCGATCCCGGTCCCGGTCACGATGGTCCCGGTCGCGGTCCCGGTCCCGGTCACGATGGTCCCGGTCGCGGTCCCGGTCCCGGTCACGGTCCCGATGATCACGGTCGCGATTGTCCCGATCCCGGTCCCAATCCCGATGATCACGGTCCCTATCGCGTCTATGATCTCTGTCAGGTTTATCCGCAACGGTGGCCGATCCGCTCTCTGCGCTGGCTGGTGCTGCAATTCCCAGTCCCGCGAGGAGTCCGAGCAGCGTACCTGTGATCAGAGTAAACAGGCGCCACGTAATTGACTTTTTCATGATGACTTTTTTACTTCCTGGCTTTTGCCGGGCACAGCGAACCCCTCGGGCGTTCGCCTCGTTTCCCTGAAAACGGCACAGGCCCCCGGCGCGCATCCTCGCGTGCCGTTTCGTGTTGCGCGAAGACCGGTCGCGGCATCACCCGGACCGGCTCGTTATCTACGCAGTTCCAGTTTGCTTCAACTGGTGAAGCCCTCCCCAAAGAGCTTGCCCCTACACCGTGCTTCTGCGGTGTGTCTGTAACAGTAGGCCTGCCAAAACAAGCCAACAACCCCGAAATTGGGTATTTACATCAACCGGCGCCGCATCCAAGATTGCCCGGCAACTCCCGCACGTCAGAAGCAGTGAAAGCCTCCTCGTGCAGGACGTCGACGCCGAGCAGCGCCGGCCTGAGTATATGGACGGCAGCGTGACATTCTGCGCCTCGAGAAGCTTGGCTGCGGAGGTCCTCTAACCAGGAGCTGTTCAGACGTCAGTATGGTCCGCTATGGCTTCTTCTGTGATGCCGTACGGCACGTTTTCGCTCAGCTCGACGGAGAATTGACCCGGTCCGGTCTTTGTGACCAAGATGCCATGCGTTCCCTCCGCTACGGCAAGGCGCCGCAGTTCATCCACCACGATGTCGAGTAACCGCTGCGCTTCCTCAGCCGTGGTGGCCGTGATCTTCTTCTGTGCCGTGGTCGTGCTCATGGAATCCATTTTCCCCTCAAACTTTATGGCTAGGCGTCCCCTGCCTGGTGAACCTTCGGACCGTGCTCCTGCACGCCCCAACGAAAGGCTCAAGCTGCTTTGACGTAGCTCCCTCCATGACCGCTGCTACAGCCGCTCAAACCAATTGAGAGAGACTCCCAATAGCAGGGACCTGTCATATGCGCCGTTATTTAGGGACTGTAAGAAGAACGGTGTGTGATGGCCCGGCCTAATCCGAAAGGAGACGGGCGTGTCAGAGTTCACGACCGAGATGACAGAGGCGATGATCGATCCCGTGACGGGAGAGATCATCGATCAGAAGGAGCTCGCCGAGCAGTTGCTCGCGCAGGCCAAGGAACAGGGCGTGAGCCTGGTGGGCCCCGGCGGTCTGCTGAACCAGCTCACGAAAAACGTGCTCGAGACTGCGCTGGAAGCGGAACTGACCGAGCACCTCGGCCACGAGCACGGCGAGACTCCGATCGCGGCCAACATGCGCAATGGCACCCGATCCAAGACCGTATTGACCGAGATCGGGCCGGTGGAGATCGAGGTGCCGCGGGACCGTGAGGGATCCTTCGAGCCGGTGATCGTGCCCAAGCGGAAACGGCGCTTGGACGGAATCGATCAGATCGTGCTCTCCCTGAGCGCCCGGGGTTTGACGACCGGGGAGATCGCTGCGCACTTCGAGGAGGTTTACGGGGCCAAGGTCTCCAAGGACACCATCAGCCGGATTACGGAGAAGGTCGCCGGTGAGCTGGCTGAGTGGTCCGCCCGCCCGCTGGATCCGATCTACCCGGTGATCTTCGTCGATGCGATCGTGGTCAAGGTCCGCGACGGCCAGGTACGCAACACCCCGTTCTACGTCGTCATGGGCGTGACCACCAATGGGGAGCGGGAAATCCTGGGCATCTGGGCCGGCGACGGCGCCGAAGGCGCCCGGTTCTGGCTGCAGGTCTTCTCCGAGCTGAAGAACCGGGGTGTGGAAGACGTGCTCATCGCCGTCTGCGACGGGCTCAAAGGGCTGCCGGAGGCGATCACGACCACCTGGGAGCGAACGGTGGTGCAGCAGTGCATTGTGCACCTGATCCGCAACAGCTTCCGCTACGCCGGCCGGCAGCACCGCGACGGGATCGTCAAGGCGCTCAAGCCGGTCTACACCGCACCCAGTGAGCAGGCCGCGAAGGACAGGTTCGACGAATTCAAAGCCGAGTGGGGCCAACGGTATCCAGCCATCGTGCAGCTCTGGGAATCCGCATGGGCGGAGTTTGTGCCGTTCCTGGAGTACGACGTGGAGATCCGGCGGGTGATCTGCACGACGAACGCGATCGAGTCGATCAATGCCCGCTACCGGCGGGCGGTGAGGGCGCGCGGGCACTTCCCCAACGAGGCCGCTGCTCTGAAATGCCTCTACCTGGTCACCAGGTCTCTTGACCCTACCGGCGGAGGCCGGGCACGCTGGGTGATGAGGTGGAAGCCTGCGCTCAACGCGTTCGCGATCACCTTCGCGGGTCGGTTCGAGAGAACCTCCAACTAATGAATACCGCCGGACCCCACACACCGTCTATCGGACAGTCCCACTGGCAGGACCAAACAACGCTCGCCTAAGGCAATTGGATTTGTGCCGAACTTTGTGAAGCACCGGTCTCAAGAGGCAGAAGAACTTTGGCAGAGCGTGGAAAGCCACCTTCCGGCGGTGTTCACATCGTTGGATGCCGGCACTCTAGCCCAGTCGCCGGAGCACTATAAAACCATTGCTGACTGCGTTGCCCTTCATTTCGCACGCAGTATCGAAAGCCGGCGAATCCATGACAATGCCGTCTCAGCGGCAAAGCATCACGTGTTTGAGGACCAGGACAAGCTGAAGCAGTTGGCACTTGCTAAACACGGTCTTCACCTGGATGCTCCTGCCATTCTGGGAAATATCGCAACCGAGGTGTTGGCTGACCTGAATCAAACCGAAGCTTCGGGCGAGCTCTTCCAAGAATGGATTGAAGAGGTCTTTCATGAAACGCGCCGCTATCTAGCTGGAAGCCGAGTGTCAGTTCATCATACGGACACCGATGTTGAGTTTCTTTTGGGGGATTGTCCGGCAATTGGAATCGGACCAAACATGCACCCCATGCACCGAGTGCCTCTGTATGAGGCCACCGCGATTCTCATGCCCCTTGGCCCAAAGGCATTGGCGATGCTTGATCGCGGTGCGTCAGAATCCCCCTCTGACGTGCCCGTGCAAGGCGAGTTTGCCTTCTATATGAATCGTGCACAGGTTGCACAAGCTCACAGGCAGGTGTATTACCGTCCATCTAGTAGCTTTTTAGCGGGCCTAGCACGCGCCTATCGACCACCGCGAAAATTCCGGACATCTAGCAATGAGCCGCTCTAGAACCGCCACGCTTCTCTCTGCCGGGCATGGTCAAGCTATGCGGCTGGAGGCAGTCCAAGAACTGGGTGTGCTTAGAACGTCATAGATGCCCGTGCAGCCGCGGTAACGGAAAAAGGGCAAATCAGCGACGATGATTTCCGGACAATTTTTTTCTACGCGCAGTGACTGATTGTTTCTTGGGCTTAGAAGACGCTTGCAGAAGTGTTTGCATGATGGAACGTGGTGGTTTTGTAGTGGCGGCGAAGAGCTCATCCGGCATGGGGGAGTAATCGAAATCGTAGTTCCCTTCTGTGAGAGGGTAGGCCACGACCCGGGACATTTGCCATAGCGACCTTACGATACTGATCCCAACCTGACTGATTCCCAGATTAGTAGCCGGATCGGAATTGTCTGTTCGCAATATTAATCCAGGAATCTTATTGCTTCCTGCACGATGCTGCATCACATATGTGATCGCTTCCGCGTTGATTATCGCCGAAGCATCACTCCATTCCTTAGCACTGAGCGATTTTGGTGGAGCATCGGCAAGATGCAACGCGACCGCGAGATCATCACGGGGAGAAGTAGTGGCCCCGTGCTTCAGCTGGTTGTTCCCCTGGGCGCCGTTGAAGTCGCCTTCTGAGTAAAACCGGGCAAAGAACGTGAGCCAGGCTGTCAGGAAATCCAAGTGTCGTCGCATGAGCTGTTTCGAGTGTTCAGATTCCTCATGGTGAAGCTCCGCCGGAAACATCACGCTCTCCACTACGTTCCGAGCTCTCGCGCCAAGGAGAGGCTTTATCGGCTCCCTAAGATCCGCAGCTTGTCGCATGTTTAACAGCGTGGTCATCGGGCTGTTCCCTGTGACTCTTTCCTGACCTGCGACAAATAGCCGCAGAGCGGTTTCGATTACGTGCTGCATCAGGGTGTAGGACTCAATCGAAGCCATGGTTTTGCTGTTAAGAGTGGTCCCAGGAGGAACATCTAGCGCAAACTTCTTGTCTCTTAAGATTGCTTTGAACTGTCCGAACAGAGAGGTCGTGTCCTTAGGGTCCCACTTGATGGAACCCGGTTCGAGTTCGGCCAGGGCGATGATGCCCCACAGCCGACGTTCGAAGTACTCTGCAGGGTCTACACGGTAGTAATGCTCTTTGAGCAGATCCTCAACCGCCTCCGACGTAGCTGGCGATGCCTCGACGTTAATGTGCTGAATGCTTAGGGGGTCGTTTAGAGCCATGTGCCAAAAATACACGTTCCCGTACGCAATGCTATGGAGCACTACGAAGCGACAATCGAAGTCAACAGTTGCAGCACGATATTAATCAGACATTAAACGGTCATTAGTCGTGTCTTCCAGAATTTTGGTTGGAACCTGCTGCTTCCTCGGGCATTCCTAACAAGTTTCCTTGGCAGGGCAGGGAGCTTTGGAGGGGCTTTAGATGCCACTAACATCGCACGTGACGGGCTTTTCTGATAAATGCTTTTTTGGGGAAGGGGGCATCGGGATATTGTCGGTGATTCTTGCGACAATGGCTTTATGGCGCTTAGATCACCTATTTATCTTGACAGCGAAACTTTGCTCGCTCAGGCGGAGTACCACGACATCGAGTTGCCCCGGCAGGAGGACATCGTAGAGAGGACCATCCGGAAACGGACTGGCGGAGGCAAAATCGGTATGTCCGGTCTCGGGCTAGATGCCTCCGCAGGAACTGACGTCGAGCACCAGACGAGCTATAGCTTGGAGCCGAAGGAAAAGGCCACAGTTAGCAAGGTCATTGACTCGTTAATCAAGGCCGACGCGGTCAAAATCAACCTTGATGGCAATGCTGTACTCGGGAAGGACGACCTAGTCGAGATTGAAGGTCTGACTTACATCACTGCGGCCAGTCTGGCGGGGAAAATGTTCTTCATCTTCCGCCGGCTCATGGATACCGTCGAAGGCGATCTGGAGGCGATCTTCGACCTGGACGCAAACGACCTTCCAGTGGCCGAGCAGTTAAATCAGGTGTATCTGCGCAACGAACTGTTGCCTATCCCGATCTTGCTGGAAATGACCGGATCGCGACTGCTGCAGAAGGTCTACGTGAATGTCCGTCCCGACCATTTCATTGGTACAGCCTCCGCGAATAGGGTCGAGGGCGATATGCGAGTCCTCGGTACTGTGTCGGCGCTAGTGCCCGGCGGCGATGACGGATTTCTGAGCGCGGAGGCATGGCTGCTGCATGATTGGGAGTACCTTCTGCGGCGCAAGCTCATGACGCAGGTGGAAGACGTGGTTAGAGGCATGGTGAAACAGTTTGAACTCGACCTGCCATCCGAGAACGTCCATAGCCACATCACAGGTCCGGCCATCGTTGTAGATGCCATCGCACTCTACTGACTTCGCCTCACGAACGATAAGTTTGGCCCGGTAAGGCACAGGATGGCCGGGTATCGCCACTATTCGAGAAGCCCTTGATCGCGGAGCAGCTGTGCGGGCATTTCATATTCGTGTCGAATGAGATGACGGACGAACTAAGCGGAGTTCCCGTACTGCCACCGCTGATGAGGGCGGCTGCTGGTCCTAGTGCTGCCCAACTAGAGGCTTGAAGAGCTGCTGCTTGGCGCAAGCTCGACGAGTGCGAGGAGGAGCCTGTCGGGAATCAAAAACGATCCTTTGTGCAGGCAAGCTCGGGTCGTCCGTTGAGAGCTAGAATTCTCGTCACAATCAGGAGCAGAACCGCACTGCGAAATCTAGTCCCTTAGTCGCAGCATGACGAGCTTTGCCTAGAGATGCCAACCAAACGTATGCGCAGTTAACGGCGGCTGCCACGTCCGCCCAGTACTGCTCTGGGCGAGACGAATGTTTCCACGTTCTAAGCTGAAAGAGTGACCTCTAATCTCAAAAGCAGTTCGAAGCAAGCCGGAAAAATCAACTGGATTTGGATCGTTGCCTGTGCGGGTGCCGGATGTGCCGCTATCGGCTGGGGTTGGTCAATTATTCAAAGTGACGAGAACGCGCTTTCGGGCTTTTGGTCTGGTGTGCTGGTCAATGTCGGCACCTCGATTCTGTTAGCCGGTGTGCTGTTTTGGTTAGAACGTCGTTTCGTCAAAGAGGCTGGCAAGGTTGCAATCGCGGCTGCAACGAATGCCGTTACTCAAACTGCTGCTGCTCGGAACGAAGCTAATGAAAGACTCTCTGCACGCATCTCTGATCTGGAAGAACGTCTGACTAGACAACGTGCTGAGCAGGAAAAAGCAGATGTTGAAACCATAGCCTCACTTAGCGAAGACGCCTCGCATGATTCCGTGTTCTCCGCGCTCAGAACTGCTTATGAGATCGGAGCGATTACTGGAAAAGGTCTTACAGTCCCCACGGGTCTCGAACCCACTGCACCACGGGTTACATTTCGCTTCCGGCCTGGATGGCGAAACGAAGAGGGAGGCGGCCAGGATGAAGGCTTGGACGTAGAGTACGTCGTGCAAGCCTCCCGTAATCGCATTGGTGCACCCCTAGTCATAGTGTCATGGGATAGAAACGAGGATCCTGCACAAATTTTCCATGAACTTATGGAGGAGATGGTGAGGGCAGGATTTGGCGCAGAGACGCGCCGTATGAAAATAGAGCCCGCCTTTAGGCACCTGCAGCGGGCACTTCGTGATGCGGTTTCAGCTCGGCGGGGGGAAGAGTCGGCGTGGCAATCCGGTGACCCTTTTCTCGAGTTTGTCACCGAGGGATGGGTGATCACGAAGAGCGGAGTCGAAGTCCAGGGTCATGGGATCGTCGCTCAGGCGGCAAACTTTGACAATCAAGGGGCGAGCGGCCCGAGGCCTTTACCATCTTGGGATGCACCGAAAAAGCCAGATTGGGCCGAGGCTCAAATCTGGGAAGTTGCGATGGATCGTGCGCGTGATCAACTGCGAAGCTGGGACCCTTGGAGTTAACTTAGGGCCCTTGTGTAGCGAACGCAGAGCCACATGGAGTGCGTTGCAAGGAGCTATTTCCGCACGGGCCAAGAGTAAACATGGCGTCTCAGCTAAGGATCGTTTGCTAGGACGAGCGGGCAAGCTTGTTTTCGAAAGGTGCCATTCCCGGATCCCCGTTAGTTCCTCGTCCCGTTAATGTGTCTCATTGAGATTATTCTCAACAGCGCAGAATAGGGCCTTTGAAGAGACCAGGTGAAGTGGTATGACTGCCGTGCCGTTCGCCGTTCATCGGTGAGAATGGCACGGCAGGTACGCGGGTTGCGCGGTCGGACCGCTGCTGATGGGCGTGCTGCTGGGAGGCCAGCGGCAGTTTCGGAGCCGGCTGGGTGCTTGTCGGTGCGGTCTATCTGGGGGTGCGTCCTGTTGGCCCTGTGCTGCGGCGGCAGGGCTGCCGGATCGGCGTATGCTGAGCGGGCTGCGACAGGCGAAGGGGTAAGGAGCCGTCCGGCCCCTTACCCCTTGCTTCCGCTAGCAGTCAGGATTTACTTGTCAGTACTTGCCGTCACGGCACTTCACGCGGAGCTTGTCGCTCTCGACCCAGCCGTCCTTCTTGCTGTGGGCAAAGGCCTTGTAGGTGTCGCCGCAGCGCAGTTTCTTACCGATCCACTTGAACTCGCCGTCGTCCGTCCGGACGATCTTGTGGGCTATGACCTTGTCCTTGTGTTTGTTGATCTTTACGACCATGACGTGGACCTTCTTGGCTTCGAAGTCCTCGCCGACGACCTTGAACTTGCCGTTTTTGTTGAGCTTGAGGTCAAGCTCGGCGTCACTCTTATCGTAGGTCGAGCTGGCAGAAACGGCAGGAGCCGCGGTCGCCGGAGCCGAGAGGCCTGCGCCGGCAAGCAGGCCGAGCAACGTGCCCACGACGAGGATCAGAAGGCGCCAGGTGATTGGCTTTTTCATGTTGGGGTTCTTTCAAGATGCCGGGAAAGGTGTATAGCGTGCCTTGCCGTGCGGAGAGGGCGGCCGATGCCCGGCGCATCCGCCTTGTGGTTGTCCCCAACCCCCACCTGTTCCCTGTGGCCCGTAGTGCCGGCAAAGCCGCCGTCGCCCGTTCCCCAAAGTGCCCGGATTCGGTGTTTGTGATCGCCCCGCGGCCTATTCCCATGAAGGCCTAGTGCGGCGCTGTACTTAGAACGATAGCGCCGTCGTTCCCTCTGGAACTACCCCCAGCATGGGGGGTGCACCGCCAACGACACGAGTCTTTGGGGAACGGTTCTCATGTATCGTTCTGGCTTATGCGCCTAACCACTTCGTCTTTCCTGATCCTTCGGCCGGCTGCTTGCCGGGTCGGCTAGGGCGAGTTGCGCGAGGACCTGTGCCTTCGCGGCCGCCCTCGATCATGCTTCAGGCAGGAGAGAGGCAGAGGCAGAGGCCGGCGACGCTTCATCAGCTGTCGCTTTTGTGGCTTGACGCAGGTACTGGTAGACCGTTTCTCGGCTGATGCCGTAGTCCTTGGCCAGCGTTGATTTCGGGATGCCGGCCGCGGCACGGCGCACTAATTCGGCGGCCTGTTCCGGGGCGAGGGTCTTCTTCCGGCCGCGATAGGCGCCCCGCTGGCGGGCCAGGGCGATCCCCTCGCGCTGGCGCTCCTTAATAAGGGAGCGTTCGAACTCGGCGAAGGCCCCCATGACCGAAAGCATGAGGTTGGCCATGGGGGAGTCCTCGCCGGTGAAGACGAGTCCTTCTTTGACGAATTCGACTCGGACGCCCTTGGTGGTCAGTTTCTGAACCAGGGACCGCAGGTCGTCCAGGTTCCGGGCCAGCCGGTCCATGCTGTGCACGACCACGGTGTCTCCGTCGCGGGCGAAGCGGACGAGTTCGACGAGTTGGGGTCGGGCAGTGTCCCGGCCGGAGGCCTTATCGGTGAACACTCGGTCGAGTGGCTGGCCTTCGAGCTGGCGTTGTTCGTTCTGGTCCAGGGTGCTGACTCGCACGTACCCGATTCGTTGCCCCGCCACCGCGCCTCCAACCCTTATTTGTCAGCTTGAAATCTAAGAGTTGCTGAAGCGAGTGTCAAGAAAGGCGATTTTGTGCTCTATTCTGACGCGTATTGGATGCACACCCTGACGTCAGGTTGAGGTGTACTCCAAACTGACGCGCCAGCCGCCCTGATGTCAAAGCGGTGGTCGGCATATGGCATGCTCAAAGTGTGAATGCAGCCGATCCAATTTCCCAAGTCTCCGTCCCGCAGTGGCAGGCTCTGCAAAACGCTCACGCCGCTTATATGGCGAACACATCTCCGGCCTACGACGAGGTGCTGACCGAAGTGGCCGAGCGAATCCGATCGAGGGCCAGCATAGGTAAGGCGGATATTGGATCGTTGCTGTTCTGGAAGCGCCTGCGTGCGGATACGCCTTGGGTCCGTAAGCTGATGACCGTGCAGGAGGCTGAGGTCCGGGCAGTGACGGAGAAGGCCGTGTATGCGGTAAATGACACGTCATTAAGCGTGCCGGAGGCGGCCTCTGCTGGCCGGCGTGCGCTCTCGCCGTTGCCCGGCTTCGAGAAGGGGGATGCACTCGCGTCAGCGCTCCTGCTAGCTGCTGCTCCGCAACGGATGGCGGTATACGACCGGCGTGCCCAAGCGGGATTGGAGAATTTGGGCCTCTCGCTGTCCGCTGCTTCTGGCAGGTACGGGCGCTACATGGAGCTGGTGGAAGATTTGCGGTCGACGGCGAAAATCCACGGCCACATCTGGTCTGCAAGAGATGTCGACGTCGCGCTCTATTGGCTCGGTGGTCCAGAATTGGACCCCGTGCAGAATCTTCCATCTACTTGAGTAAGCATGCGTCACCGAGGAGGCAACGTCCGCTAAGCCATCTCGTGCCTGTTAGGACTCGTCAGGGACGCAAGCTTTTTGAGTACATCCCGAGCTCGTTCCGGCGCTGGACAGGGGCGAGTTCCCTGATACTGGATGAAGCCTCGACACGGCCGGCAATGAACACCGGAGTGTATGTGGCTGATAGAGCTATCGCCTGATCCAAATCGGCGCCCTGTTCCAACATCACCTGGACGTTGGCGGCGACATTGCGAACAGCAATCTGCTCCGCTTCCGCTCGTCGCTGCAAGAGCCTCTCCTCGGACTCGTCATCCTCCCTTGCAACGGTGTTAGTGAGCGCCCTCACTCGCTCTGCGAGGACTCTCGTGAGGCGCCTGATATCCTCGAGCTGCTTCTGCGCTTCCTCCGGGGTGAGGTTCAGCCGGTGTGCCTGAGCCTGGGTATCCTCATCAGCCCCTTCGGAGAGGGCGATCGCACCCGATGGGGCGAAGACGGTAATGCGTGCTCGAGAGCGAGCCACGGCATAAATTAAATGGGTCGACTGCTCTTTCACTCGGTTCCAAGCACGCTTCGCAGCCGTCTGCGCCCAGGGCAGCAACTGATTTCTCAGCCAGTCTTCGATATGCGGCTTCGCCTCTTCCAGCACCTCTTCAAGCGCCTCGATCAGGATGCCGGCAAAGAACTCGGCCCACTCCTGGGCACGCTGGTTGTCTGTTGGAATGGAATCGGCGTTTCTGTACGCCATATCGGGGATCCCATAGTCGACAGGGGGATCTGCCCGTTCCCAGCGCACGCCATTACGGCCACCAAACGTTGTTATCCACCACTCGCCATTGTCCTTCAGGACATGGAACTGTTTGGGCGCATTGCCAGTTGTGTCTGCCATTCCTGCCTCCCCCGGGCTGCCGCCGAAGTGGGCGGCGATGTCTTAGTTCATAATAGTGGCCAGCGGCTGCGGGGCCTGCCTGCCTGTTGCTGATCGGGCGGATTTTGACAGTGTTCGGCAGGGGGCGCACTGCACGGAGGGGGCGAACTAGCCAAATATTCGGTGGCGAGGAGAACCCCTCGGGTTTGTAGCGTCAGCGCCAATGAGCCTGGCCATAGCCCCTATGCGTAAGTGATGCCAGCGGGGAGGAGCTATTCTTCTAAGGCCGGAAATAACTTTAACCCTTAGGTTTGGTTTATATCTATGTCTGCAGTAATCTCAGAGCAAGCGTCGAGGGCATGCCTCGTGCAGAAGGGGAGATAGTGCAGTGGCGATCAATTTCAAGCTGAGCCGGGTAGTAGAGATCGACCCGGCGATTGATGACATGACGCGGACTTGGGTGGGTTGGTCTTCGGAGCACAGCCCACAGGAGACATTCAGCCAAAACCGCGGCGTGTGGCTGCTTGGCCCACGGGCGGAGCGCGAGCGGTACGCGACGTTCTCCTTCGAAGGCCAGATTCGGGTTGTCGCCTCTATCGACCGGCTCGAAACCGTGCCGGCGAAGAACCCTGCGTTGCGCAGCAAGCGGGCCGTTGTCGGACGCGTCCTTGAGGCCGGCGACCCGGTGCATGATGAGTTGATCGGGCAGTGGGTCGATGAGCACCGCAACCCCGTCACATACTTTGAAGATCCGATGGGAGGTGCTCGCACGTGTGCCTGCGGTTGTGATGGCACGGTGCCCGGGCACCGCGCTTTCCTGCCGGGGCATGACCAGCGTGCTGTTCATGAACGCATCACCCGTCAGTGGGGCAGCACACTCGGGTTTATCGAATGGTTTGACGCCGCCTATCCCAAATCGGCCGAGTAACGTCATTGGAACGAATGGGCTGTTGCTCGATTATGACGCTGCTCCCAGGGTGGGGAATCTACCTGTACACCGTCACGGCTCCGGATTGAGGCATGGTGGGAGCAGCGCTCTCCTCACGCCACGCATTGAGCTTGGTAGCCAAACGCCGCGTTTTGGCTTCCTCGGGTATCCGGATCTGGCTATAGACCTGCTTGATTACATCGATCACTTCGGGCTGTCCCGCACTTGAAGCGAGCTCCAGAGTTCGCCTCAAGTGCGGGATCAGGGAGTTATCCCGCTTCAACAACACGAACATTCCGACAACTGCCGTAGCGAATTTGAGATCGGACGTGCTTAACAGCGGCTTGCCGTCCATTGTGCAGGCATTCCATAATTCGAGCATCGCTAACACCGTTGCTGAAGGAACGGAGTCATCTCGGACGGTCAAGAATTGCCCGTAGGCTGAGAACGGAATTTTCAGAGGCGCTTCCAGAGTTAGCGTGCGTACGGTCACTTCAGACAGCGCTTCTGGCGCGGTCTTCATAAATGTCAGCGCGAGTTCCAGTACTTCGTTCCGATCGCCATCGATCGTGAAACTCCAAGATTCACTTGTCTCACATGCATCGAGTACGTTTGTTCCCCGGTCTCTAAGCCACAGCACTGCCAGTCGGAATGGCGAAAGATTCATGTAAGCGGCGTCAGCTTCTTTTGTAGGCAGCGGAAAGCCAGCTTGGGTAAGCGAGTTCGACAAGGACCAGCTCATAGCCGAAGTGGACTCCAAGAGCGAAAAAAACTGGTCGAGGACTTCGGCATAAGTCAACTCCTCCTGGTATGACCTTAGATTGAACGTGACCCTTTGGCCGTCCAAAAAGAAGCTATTTCCGTGTTGAGCTGCGTTCCTGAGGTTGGCGCCCACGTCCTCTAAAAATGAACTTGTCTGCGAGTTATGTACGAGATTTCGAGCCAGAGCCGCGGCGTCTGCTTGAATAAGCTTTTCGTAGGGCTGGTTTTTAATTCCTGCCAAGAGGTTGTACCAAGCGAATAAAGGCCCTGCCACGTCCTCATAGATTTCACCGTAGAACTTGATGGTGCGGCGCATGAGGGCCTGCTCGTCATTTTCTCGCAGCAATATCGCTTCGAACGACGTAAGGGACTCCCAGAGCAACCGGGCACTCTCGGCAAGTCCGTCCAATGCCCTTCGTTCTGCAGCAACTTTTTCAAGTCGTGGACTATTGAGGCAGAACTGAGCTGTCTCTCTGAGAAGTGAATTGAACCGATTTGCGTCCAAGTGAACCGAAGCGGCAGCGTTTAGGGCAAGGAACTGGGCGCCGTGACCGCCGTCGGTAGGAACATCAGTTATTGAGCTCGCTTCCGCAGCACCCACCTCGGCCAGATCCAGTAAAGAGAGGTTCGGGTGGGAGATGGAGAGCGCCTTCAGAGCCCTATCTAGAAAATCGGAAACGGACAAATCTTCGTAGGCCCGAGTCGATTCAACGAGATCCTCGTAACTGCCGATTTCCTCGGACGCAGCATCAATTATCTTCTGTCCGTTGTCTGATAGTTTTATTGCTTCGTCCAATGTGGGCGCCTGCAATGCTTCGGCATACGTGGGCCAGAGTTTGGTCAAAGTCAGGACACATCGCGTGATGGCTCTATGCTTTGCTATCTCCGGACGAAGCCGCGGGTGTTCTATGCACTTCGCCCTTAGCCGCTCAAGCGACCTTTCTGAATGTACGATTTGGGCGATGGCCTCGGCGGAATCCAAGTTCTCTAGAAGGTTGCCGAGGGCACTTACAAAGTTCGATATATAGCTTGCGACTTCATCTTTCGAGGGAAGGACAGCGCTGTCCCCGTGATCCTCGGGGGCAGGAGTAGCTAGCTCTTCTTCGATACGCATTACTGCTGTTCGCCGTTGCACGACCAGCGCGTTGACTTCGCCGGATGGCGGCTTTAGTCCACATTCAGAGCAGGATCGCCCCAAAACACGCCTCGCATCGCATCGAAGGCAGGGCATGGTTTGGAAGCCAATGCTTTTACGGCTCTTCTTGCGTTTTATCACGGTGTCCGTTGTACCACCCTGTAGACGGTATTCCGGGCGACCTTGAACAGTTCGGCGATCTCGGCGGTGGTGCGTTGTCCTCCCTTATTTAGGGAGGACAAGGTGGGCTTCCTGGCTCTTGGAGAGTTTGGGCTGCTTGCCGCGGAGCCGGCCTTTGGCCTTGGCAACCTGCATGCCCTCCCGAGTTCGGGCCCTGATGAGGTCGGACTCGAATCCGGCGACCATGGCCAGGACATTGAAGAGCAGCCGGCCGACGGGGTCCGTAGGGTCGTGGACGGACCCGCTAGCTTCGCATTCTTCTTCGTGAGCTCTTCGACGATATCGCGGGCGTCGGGTAGGGAGCGGGCGAGCCAGTCGAGTTGGGTGATGACCAGGGTGTCGCCGTCGCGGACAGCGACGAAGGCTTCGCGTAGGCCGGGCCGGTCCATGTTCCTTCCGGATAATCCACGTTTAACGAAGATCATGTCTTCGGGGACTCAGAGAGCGGCGAGTACGTTCCGTTACGCGGTCAGGTCCTGCTCGTTGGTCGAGATGCAAGCTTAACCGGCGATGTGTGCTGGCACGGGTCCAACTGTAGCGGTTGGGTGGCCCCAGCGGGACAGTTTTGCGGGCGGGGTATGCGCGAATCGAAGAAGCCAGCAACTACATAGGATTTTTGCGTCGGGGGAGCGGTGATCGTGCGTCGCGTTGGAGGACCGGCTTACGCAACACTAATCTGTGACTTCGGCGATCAGGCCTTTGAGTGTTATCGCACGGACAGCGGGTTATGAGGTGTATCCGAAGTGAAAGCACGGGGTTATTTCCCCGACTTTCATCCTTATGTGTGCGGCAGCGTTGACACTGTGTTCTCAGTGCTTTCTTGTAAATTTTCGAATGGGATCGTGCTTCCAACGAATTCGAGCATGGGGTCGAACCTGCCGCTGCGGCACCGCCCTCGATGCATTAGGAGGCCGCCCGAACGCTGCGCAGCTGAGGCCGGTGAAGTAGTAGCTTCTTGAGCAGTTCGGTCAGTATGCTCGCCTCGGCAGAGGTAAGACCTGCCGCCCAGGCTTGCTCTCGTTGGTTATTGTTCATGCAGAGTTCGGCGACGACCGACTCGCCTTCATCAGTCAGAGCCACTATCGCCTTGCGCCCATCGGTTGGATCCGGTTCCCGTGTGATGAGTCCGTACTTTTCCAACGTATTGAGCAGGCTGGACATGGAGGCGGTGGAGACGCCAGCAAGGCGTGCGAGGGCATTGGGGTGGACGCGCCCTACCGCCTTGAGGCTGAACAGCAGTTGGTATCCGGCAAAACTGATGCCGCTGGGCCGATGGACTGAAACTTCCAGGTCTTTGACGATCCGGTTGGTCACCCGGATCAAATTAAAGCACATCGACATGGCTGTAAAATCAACGTCCTGATAGAGCGTTGTCGCTGCCTCGCGTGCCAGCTCTTCGTACTCGAGAGGGCCGACGCGCGGCGTTTGCTTCTTCATCGTATCCACCTACTTGCCACTCGTAATTACGCCGAAGACCCGCATCTCGGCCAGATGCGTTCCGGTCTCGTCGTGGATGGTTACATCGACGATATTGTTGCGCCCGAAGCGGGTCCTTTCGACGCCGGTGGCAATGAGTGTCGAGTTGGCGGCTCCGGGAGCGATATAAGTTATTTCCGCCTGACGCGACACTGAGGGGTGTCCCACGGATTCGCAGACGAAGGCGAAGCAGGTGTCGCCGAGGGTGAAAAGGTAGCCACCGTGCAGGATGCGGTGTCCATTGAGCATGGTGTCCTGAACCGCCAGGGACATCACGACACGGCCCTCTGATGCTTCAACAAACTCTATTCCGAGGTTCTTGGACGACTCATCGAACTGGTAACGGTGCCGCAGACGATCTGCCACACTGTCCAGCTGCAAATCAGCTGTGGGGCTTGTCATCGATACTCCTCCAGAGAACTCGTGGCTTGTCATGAAGTTCTAGCAGATTTTCCGCTAGAGGTCTAGTATATCCGTTGCAGAATTGAAGTGCCTGCAAGGTATATTCACCATTCCCACGCGCCTGTATCTGGTGATTTACAAACACACTAGTCGATTTTCTCGCAGAAGATCCTCCCAAAATTGCTCTTGTGGCCTCCATCACGCGGTGCTATTGTGGCTAGGGATCTAGCTAGACATCTAGGGGAATCTAATGCAATGGGGTTGCATGTCCATCCAACCGGCAGTACGCGAATCGAAAGGTGAGCCGCAATGCTCCAAATCACAGATCTGTCGGTGACCTACGGAGGCGCCCTCACGGCTCTGCACAAAGTGACTTTGGCGGTGCCCGACGGCGGCGTGGTGGCATTGCTCGGCAGTAACGGTGCGGGAAAAACAACTCTGCTGCGTGCCGTCTCGAACAACCTTAAGCGGCACCGAGGAAAGATCACGTCAGGCAAACTTGCCTTCAACGGGATTGACCTGCAGTCCAAGGACACGGCGGCGCTCGTCTCCAACGGAGTGGTGCAGGTTCCCGAAGGGCGCAGAATTTTCGGGAGGCTGACTGTCGAAGAGAATTTGCGTGTAGGTGGACTAAGGCAAGCGAAGGGCCAAGCCGCCAAAGCTCGCGACCATGTATACGAACTGTTCCCCCGACTTCAGGAGCGACGCAACCAGCGCGGGCTGCTTTTGTCCGGGGGTGAGCAGCAGATGCTCGCCATTGGCCGCGCCCTAATGGCCTCGCCGAAGCTGTTGATGCTGGATGAACCGTCACTCGGCCTGGCACCCCTGGTGGTTTCCCAAGTAGGCGACGTGATTAAGGCCATCAACGAGCAAGGCACGTCGATTCTTATTATCGAGCAGAACGCGAACATGGCGTTGTCCGTGGCTGATTATGCGTATGTGTTGGAAACGGGACGTGTTTCCCTGCACGGCGAAGCGCAGGAACTTGCTGCTACCGACGAAATCAAACACCTTTACCTCGGTCACGGTGGCGGTGGAAATGATGACTTGGCAGCGCCGGCGCTCTCCCTGGCCGGCAAGACGTTGAAGCCCTGGAGCGAAGAATCATGAACCAGCAGATTCCGGCGCTGGAAGTGAGCGATGTCGTCGTTCGTTTCGGCGCGGTTAAGGCACTTGACGGAGTGAGCTTCTCGGTTGAACCGGGAACGGTTCACTCGATAATAGGTCCGAATGGGGCGGGCAAATCGACTATGCTGAACGTTTTGTCCGGTGTTTACAGGCCAAAATCCGGGTCGGTTCGGCTTGGAAACCAGGATCTGGTTGGCCTGCGTGCGGACAGAATCACTAAACTCGGCATGGCGCGCGCATTTCAGAATCTGGCCTTGAGCGGGGAGCAGAGCGTCGAGGAGAACCTGATGCTTGGCCGACATTCGTTAACGCGCACCGGATTCATTGCTGCCGGTCTGGGACTGCCGTCCGCTCGCAACGAAGAGCGTCGGCACCGCGGGCGGGTTCGTGAGATCGCCGAGTTCCTCGACCTGACGGAACAGCTCGACGGCCCCGTGGGCGAACTCTCCTATGGGGGGCAGAAGCGGGTTGAGATAGCCCGGGCGCTGGCCATGGAGCCGAAGGTGTTGCTGCTGGACGAGCCGGTTGCCGGCATGAATGCGGGCGAAAAGCGATACATCTCATCCCTGATTGCCGAGATCGCGCGTTCACTATCCATCACCGTCATCCTTGTCGAGCACGACATGGAAATGGTCATGTCGATCTCGGACCGGGTGACGGTTCTTGACTTTGGCCGACGGATTTCTGACGGCACGCCCGCAGAAGTGCAGAATGACCCGGCCGTGATCGGCGTCTACCTCGGTACCCCTTCGGAGAAAGCATCATGAATCTGGAACTGCTCATCACCGGGCTCTCACTCGGCGCCGTCTATGCCCTGGTAGCGCTGGGCTTCGTGATTGTCTTCAAAGCATCCGAGGTCCTGAACTTCGCCCATGGCTCTCTGGTTGTCGCCGGCGCTTACGTCACGGCCCGAACGCATGAGGCGCTCGGTTTCTTTGGAGCCGTTGTCGCCGGAATCATCGCTGCTGCACTGGCTGCACTCATTATCGAACGTGTATTGGTTCGGCCGATCCGGAATGCTCCCGTCATCTCTCTGGCCATCATGACCATTGGAGTTGAAGTTGTTATGAACACAGAACTGGTCCGCCAGATGGGGGTGGAAATCCTTCCCCTTGGCCACCCATGGGGAGCGGCAACCTTCGCCCTCGGCGACATGGTGGTCCCGGTCAACCGTGCGATGGCTATTGTAACGGCGGTAGTCATCATTGGCATCTTCCTCCTAGCGTTCCGCTTCTCTTCTTGGGGTGTGTCGATGCGTGCGGCAGCTGAGGACCGTGAGACAGCAGAACTCGTCGGGCTCAAGCTCGGCAGGATCTCCATGGTTTCCTGGATCATTGCCGGCGCGCTGGCAGCTGTTGCCGGCATATTCCTCACCGGGGCCCCCACCCCGGGATTGGCGCCGAGCCTGGCAGTGATCGCGATGAGGGCGTTCCCGGCGGCGATTATCGGAGGACTGGATTCCGTAGCCGGAGCCCTCGCGGGCGGCATGATCATCGGGCTGGTTGAAGCGTTCGCCGTGGGGTACCAGTCGGAACTGTCCTTCCTCGGCCGCGGCATCGGCGAGGTGATGCCCTTCATCGTCATGATCATCGTTTTGATTGTCCGGCCCCAGGGTCTCTTCGGGCGTAAGGAGTTTGTCCGTGCCTAATCCAACTATCGATATCGCGTCCACACGGAGAGAGGCACTCACCGTTCCGGTTTACAAACGGTCACGTGGGATTGCCAGGCCAGTGCCGTTGCTCATTGCCGGCGTGGTTCTATTGATTGCTCCGCTGTATGTGAGTGCCTTTTGGCTCCAGCTCGGCTTCACTATTTCTGCATTGGCGGTAGGCGCCATCGGATTGAACCTGCTGACGGGTACCACTGGCCAACTGTCTCTGGCCCATCCTTTCTTCATGGGAGTAGGTGCACTGGCCTATGTTGTACTGAGCGGAGAGTCGCAGGAAACGAGTCTGGGACCGATCATCGGTCTGGGGCTTCCACCGCTGCTCGGCATGATTGGCGGAGTCTTACTGGCAGGACTGGCCGGGCTGCTGTTCTCGCCCGTGTCCGCCAGGCTCCAGGGAATCTACCTTGGTGTTTCCAGCCTGGCGCTGGTGTTCATTGGCCTGCACGTCCTCAATACCGTCAGCCCGTTGTCCGGTGGCTTCAATGGACGCTCAACGCCTGCATTCGAAGTACTGGGGCTACGCTTCGATCACTCTGATAACCCAGTCACCATCCTCGGGGTGCCGTTCGGCCGTGCCGAACTCCTGTGGTACCTCGGAATCGTCCTGCTGGTACTGGCCTATTGGTTCGCCCGGAACCTGCTTAAGTCCAGGCCCGGCAGGGCGATGAAGCTCGTGGCCGACAGCCAGCTGGCGGCTTCTGTCATGGGTGTGCCGGTCATGCAGTATAAAGGCAAAGTGTTCTTCGCCTCCTCTGTCTATGCCGGTTTGGCAGGCGTTATGTACGCCCTTGCGATCGGCAGCATCGCACCCCAATCGTTTGGCATGGATCTGTCCATGCAGTTTCTGGCCATGATTGTCATCGGCGGACTGGGCTCGGTAGGCGGAGCCATCGCCGGAGCGGCCTTCGTTACATCGCTGCCCTTGGTCATTCAAAACCTCTCTGAATACATCCCGTTTGTTTCCAACTCACCCGGCGGAATGTCCGCATCTCACCTAGCCAGCTACATCTATGGCGCTGCCGTCATTCTGGTCCTGATTTTCAAGCCATCGGGGCTGGCCGGGATATGGGAGTCGGCTGTCCGCCTCACGAAGAGACGGCGACCCGGAACTGACAAAACGCATACGGCACGCAGGGGTCGAGCAGACGTACAAGACCCGACCAACTAGACCAATGTCAGCAACCAAAAATACAGAATCCAATGGAGGATCAACAATGAGCGCATCCCGTTCAAAGCGTGTCCTGGCCGCAGCAGTGACAGCCTCGCTGGCACTAACTCTTGGCGCGTGCAGCACTAAAGCCGCCGGCGACGAGGCCGGGGGCAACACCGAGGGCGTCAAGACCGGCGCAGGAATATCCGGTGACACCATCACGCTTGGCGTCCTCGGCGATCTGACCGGACCATTCGCCGCACTGACTACTGATCACAACAGGGGCGTCGAAACCTACTGGGAGGAAGCCAACAGTGACGGCGGTGTTTGCGGCCAGTTCCAGGTTGAACTCGACATTAAGGATCACGGCTATAACGTGCAGAATGCTGTGTCGATGTACAGCCAAATGACACCGAACGTCCTCGCTTACCAAGATTTTGTGGGTGGGTCCCATACTGCGGCCATCTTGGACCAGGCGGAGCGTGACAATCGTCTGGTTGTCCCCAGCTCTTCTACCCAGCACCTCTCCGAGAGTGATGTCGTGATGGTTCCGGCGCTGCACTACGATCTGGACATGGAACTGGTCGCGGAATACTTGAGTGAAGAAGGTCTTATCAAGGACGGCGACACCGTGGGAGTCATCTATTTGGAAGGTGACTATGGCGAAAGCGGGCACAAGGGCGCTCAGGCTGCAGCCGAAACCCATGACCTGAAACTCAAGGAGTACATGGTCAAGGCTTCGGACTCCGATATGACAGCTCCGGTTAATGATGCTGTCCGGGCAGGCGCTTCTGCCATTCTCGTCGCCTCGATCCCGGCCCACACCAGTTCCGCCGCGGCCGTGCTTGAGTCCGGCAACCAGGACATCACGCTCGGAGGCTCTTGGCCGTCCTACACGCCCTCCATGCTGGATAACACCGGTGGCGAGTACCTGCAGGAGCATTTCTACGCGGGTTCGCCGTCCACCACCTACGACACTTCCGAAGGGCAGGAATTGCTCGCTAAGCTGCAGGCTAAGTTCCCCGGGGAGAAGCTGACCAATCAGGCGTCTATGGGCTATGGGTCGGCGTGGATGGTTCACGAAGTGCTTGAGGCAGCCTGTGCTGCCGGCGACCTGACGCCGGAGGGTGTTATTGCTGCGAAGAAGTCGATGGGTCCACTGGCCTCGAACGGGATTATGCCCGACATGGACTACTCCACGCCCGGTGGGTCCCCGACTAAGTCTCTGTTCATGTTCCGGATGGACTCCGAGGTTGACGGCGGACTGCGCAATATCACCGACGGGCTGTACACCAGCGACGTCCTGGAGAACTAGCCTTCAGGGACTGCCACGGAGGGGCCGGGCGATGCCCGGCCCCTCGTTTCCATTTTCGCGTTGATCCGGAGGTTCGTGGCTTCCGTCAAACTTCCGGTATCAGAAAGGGGTGCGTCCGACATAATGCCGGGTCCGCACCCCTTTGTCAGAGACCATCCAGACGGTACCTTCAGCTGCCTGTCCAATGCGGAGCGCGCTTCTCGGCGAAGGCGGTCGCGCCTTCCTTGGCATCATTGCTGGCTAGGATTGCCGGGAACTCGACAGAGTTGACGTTCCAAGCGGCCTTCTCGGTTCCTGCCCGTCCGGTGTCAAGCTGTACTGCCACTTTCTTCGTCGACTGCAGTGACAGGGGTGCGTTCCTGCTGATGGCCTTCGCCAGCTTGAGTGCATCGGCGTAGGCGCAGCCTGGCTCGGTGAGCCTGCTGACCAGGCCAAAGGCATGAGCGCGCTCGGCGCTGATCGGTTCCCCGGTCAGCAGCATGTCCATGGCCACCTTAAGTGGAAGTTGACGCGGCAGCCGTACGGCACCTCCAGCACCGGCCAGCTGCCCCACCTTAACCTCCGGCAACGCGAATCTCGTGGTTGAGGAAGCGACGATGATATCCGCCGCGAGGGCGACTTCGAATCCGCCTCCATAGGCGATTCCATCCACGGCGGCAATCACCGGCTTGGAGATGGTGCGTCCTGTGCAGCCGGCCAAACCCCACTCGCCGTATTTGCCTTGGGAATCGAATAGCTCCTCGCCTCGGGACACGGCCTTCAAATCCGCGCCCGCGCAGAAGGCTTTGCCGCCGGTGCCGCGGATGACGACCACACGCACATCGTTGTCGTTCTCTGCGCTTGCCATCGCTTCCGCGACCAGATTGGACATCTCCATGTTGACCGCGTTGAATGCCTCTGGGCGGTTGAGCGTGATGGTCATGACCTGATTCACGGTCTCCACAAGTGCGGCACTCATTTGGTGCCCTCATACTTGTAAAAGCCGCGGCCGGACTTACGGCCCAGATGGCCGGATGCCACCATGCGCCGCAGCAGTTGGGGGGAGCGAAACGTCGGGTCCCCGGTGCCCTCGAAGATCGCCCTGCCAGCGCGGTAGGCTACATCCACGCCCGTGAGATCGGCAGTGGCTAAGGGGCCCATCCTGTGGCCGAAACCTAGTTCGCAGGCCCGGTCTACGTCTTCAGGACTGGCAAGACCTTGTTCGACCAGACGCACAGCTTCGTGCATGAGCACGGTCATCAGCCGTGAGGTGACGAATCCGGCGTCGTCCCGGTTCACGACGATGCTTTGCTTACCCAGATCGGCGGCGAGGCCGAGCGCGGCCTCCAAGGTCTTGTCGCTTGTCTGGTAGCCCCGGATGATCTCACACAGGGCCATAACTGGAACCGGTGAAAAGAAATGCATGCCGATGATTTGTTGGGGGCGGGTGGCCGGTCCGGCAATTTCGGAGATGGAAATGGCGCTCGTGTTGGTGGCCAGGAGGGTCGAATCGTTGGCCTCGGCGGACAGCGTGGAGAAGACTTCTTGCTTGACCTCAAGCCGTTCAATGACCGCTTCAATGACAGCATCCGCCCGTGCCACTTGGGAGAGATCATCTGTGGGCAAGACGCGATCCATGGCCGCGTCCAGCTCGTTCCGCCCAAGCCGGTCTTTGGCGACCAGCCGCTCCAGTCCCCTGGAAATCTGGTCCCGACCGCGTGCAACGGCTGCGGAGTCCGTGTCGTACAGACGGACGGTCATGCCCGCCTGAACGGCAATTTGGGCAATGCCGGCACCCATGAGCCCGGCTCCAACAATTCCGATTTCAGAAAAGCGCAGGGGCGTTTCTCTGAAATCGCCGGTGGATCTTTCCGTTGGCAAGGGCTACTCCTATGGTCATGCCCTGCGGTGCAAGGCCATTGAATTCACATCAACTTGTCAAAATGTTGACCATTTCATGGTTGCTCAGTAATCTGCTAGAAGTCAAGCGATTATTTACCTGCGCGTGACAATGCCTTCGAAAGGAACGCCATGAACGACAACGACGCCGTGATCGTAGCTACGGCCCGGACCCCCATTGGCCGCGCTCGTAAAGGTTCCCTCGTGGACATGCGCCCCGATGATTTATCCGTACAGGCGTTCAAGAGCGCACTGGATAAGGCGCCGGGACTGGAACTGGCAGAGGTCGAGGACCTCTACCTGGGGTGCGCAGAACCCCACGATGAGCACGGTCAGAACATCGCCCGCCGCGTCGCGGTGCTGCTGGGTGGGGACGGACTGCCAGGTTCTACCGTCAACCGGTTCTGTGCGTCTTCCCTGCAGGCGACGCGCATGGCCTTTCATGCGATCAAAGCCGGCGAAGGGAATGCCTATCTGGTGGGCGGCGTTGAGTGCGTTTCACGCTACGGTGACATAGGCATGAGCGAGCATCCAGGCTTCGCGAGGGCAGCAGCGCAGGCGAAGGAAACCGCCGAATCAGGGCGGCCGTGGCAGGACCCGCGAAGCTCAAGCCGCTTGCCCGACATCTACCTGCAGATGGGCTACACGGCCGAATTCGTCGCCCGGCAGACGGGCACCAGCCGCAAGGACCAGGACGAATACGCGGCCCTGTCCCAGCGGCGCGCCCAGACGGCCATTTCCTCGGGCTTCTTCGCACGCGAAACTGTCCCCGTGGTATTGCCGGATGGCAGGGTCGTGGACAAGGACGATTCGCCGCGTGCCGGGACGACTGTTGAGGGTCTTTCCCAACTCAACCCGTCTTTCGTGCAGGACGGTACCGTCACTGCCGGTAATGCCTGCCCACTGAACGACGGGGCATCTGCTGCTGTGGTGATGTCCGCGTCCAGGGCAAGGGAACTGGGTCTGGCGTCGCTCGCCCGTATTGTCTCCAGCGGTGTTTCCGCTCTTTCTCCGGAAATCATGGGACTTGGACCGGTGGACGCTTCGGAAATGGCGTTGCGTCGCGCAGGACTGGGCATCGGCGACATGGACATTGTCGAGCTCAACGAGGCTTTTGCCGCGCAAGTGGTTCCCTCTGCACGGAAACTTGGCATCGACTTCGAAAAACTTAACCCGCACGGCGGGGCAATCGCGCTGGGCCACCCGTTCGGATCAACGGGGGTCCGCATGCTCACCACACTGATCAACGGACTTGAGACCAAGGACGGCGAGTTCGGCCTCGCCACGATGTGCGTCGGCGGCGGGCAGGGCATGGCCATGGTCATCGAACGCCTCTGACCCGCAACCTCCCCGCCTGCGCGTTCTAGAAAGGATCTATGATGACAACGTCAGCCACTATGCAGCATCGTGCAGAATTCACCGTCTTGGATGGCGATTTTTATGGTTATGAGCAAGAGCTGGAGCCACAGGAGCTCTCGGCTTTAGCCCGCATCCGCGAATACATGGACACCGTGGTCCGTCCCGAAGTCAATGACCACTGGGAACGGGCGGAATTCCCCCAACACCTGGTTGCGGGGCTTGGAGAGCTCGGGGTCCTGGCTTTCCCGTTTGAAGAGACCACGCCCTTTAGGAACTCGGCAGTCTTCCGCGGTTTTGTGACCATGGAGCTGGCCAGGGTGGACGCAGGCTTCTCTACGCTGACCGGCGTCTCCAGCGGTCTTGTTATGGGAACCATTTCCCTGCTCGGCTCCGAAGAACAGAAGGCAGAATGGCTGCCCAAGCTGGGTTCAGGGGAGGCTGTTGGAGCGTTTGGCCTGACCGAGCCGCTCTCCGGGTCCGATGCCGCCAAGGGACTGCGAACAACTGCCCGCCGCGAGGGAGACAAATGGATCCTCAACGGGCAGAAACGCTGGATCGGCAATGCAACGTGGGGCGACGTCATCATTATCTGGGCACGTGATGAGGCAGACAACCAAGTCAAGGGCTTTGTTGTCCCGACGGCCACTCCTGGTTACAAGGCGACCAAGATCGACGGCAAGTACAGCCAGCGCACGGTTCAGAACGCCGACATTGAGCTAACGGATCTAAGCCTGCCTGACAGGGCCCGTCTGCCCGGGGCCAACTCCTTCCGCGACACCGCCCGAATTCTGATGCGGACAAGGATCGACGTGGCCTGGGGCGCAGTGGGAACGGCTATTGGCGCCTACGAGACGGCCCTGGCCTACGCCAAGGAGCGGAAGCAGTTCGGCCGGCCGATCGCCAGCTACCAGCTCATGCAGGACCTGCTCGTGAAGTCGCTGAGCAACATCACCGCCTGCATCGGCATGTGCGTACGTGCATCCGAAATGCTGGACCGGGGCGTCCAGCAGGACCACCACTCGGCCATGGCCAAAGCCTTTGTTACGAGTAGGACGAGGGAAGTCGTCGCCTGGTGCCGAGAACTCTTTGGTGGCAACGGCATCGATCTGGACTATGACATCATTCGCTACTTCAACGATGCGGAGGCACTCTACTCCTTCGAGGGCACCCGGGAGATGAATACGCTGATTGTCGGGCGGCAGATCACCGGTTTGTCTGCTTTTCTCTAGCAGGGTAGGTGCAGGCGGGTGGGTTTAGTGGACAAGGAAATTAACTGAAGGAAGGTCCCATGGAACGCAGGTTTGAAGGCAAGACGGCATTGGTCACGGGTGCCAGTCGAGGCATCGGGCTGGCTGTGGCCAGGGAGCTGGTCGAGGGCGGTGCGCGGGTGGTTATCACCGCGCGTGGTGAGGAAAAGCTGCAGGAGGCAGTGCGAGAGCTCGACGGACCGGCTGTTGGGATCGCCGGCAAGGCCGATGATGCTGAGCACCGGGCACAGGTCTTTGATGCCATCCGCTCCAGGTTCGGCACGCTGGATTTTCTGGTCAACAACGTGGGCATCAATCCCGTGTACGGGCCGATGATGGACCTCGATGACGTGGCTGCCCGGAAGATCCTGGAAGTGAACGTGATCGGGGCTCTGAAAATGGCCCAGGACGCGGTTTCTGCCGGGTTGCGCGAGAGGCGGGGGGCGATTGTGAACATCGCGTCAATCGCCGGTGTGACGTCCAGCCCCGGTATTGGCATGTACGGGGTGTCCAAGGCTGCAGTACTTAGTCTGACGCGGCAGCTCGCGGCCGAATTGGCGCCGGATGTCCGGGTCAATGCCGTAGCCCCCGCCGCCGTGAAAACGAATTTCGCCCGGGCGTTGTATGAAGGCCGCGAGGCCGAGCTGACTGACAAATACCCGCTGAGGCGGCTTGGGATGCCGGAAGATGTTGCCGGACCGGTGGCGTTCCTGCTCTCCGATGCAGCAGCCTGGATTACGGGACAGACCTTGGTTATCGACGGCGGCGCAACCCTGGTAACTGCCGAGTAGAAGATCAGTATGACGAAAGCGTAATGCCCGGCGTCTAGTTGATGCCGGGCATTACCGTTGGAGGATTCGAGATCAGGCCGGGCGGAGCTGAGCCCGGCCAAGCGAAGACAGATGGACCTCATCGGGCCCGTCGGCCAGACGCAGCCCGCGGACCTGCGCGTATAATTCGGCCAGCGGCGTGTCCTGCGAGAGCCCCGCCCCGCCTAGCAGTTGGATGCCGCGGTCAACGACCACCTGGATCTCGCGGGGCACAGCAATCTTGATGGCTTGGATTTCGGTATGCGCTTTCTTATTGCCATACCGGTCCATCAGCCATGCGGTTTTGAGCACCAGCAGCCTCAGGCTCTCGATCGTGATCCGCGATTCGGCTACCCATTGGCGCACCACTCCCTGCTTTGCCAGCGGGTGGCCGAATGCCTCACGTTCGCGGGCTCTTTTGGTCATGATTTCCAATGTCCGTTCAGCCATGCCCAGCACGCGCATGCAGTGGTGGATCCTGCCAGGTCCCAGCCGCGCCTGGGCAATGGCAAATCCTTCGCCTTCCCCTTTAATGATGTTTGCGGCCGGAACACGTACGTTGGTGAAGGATATTTCCGCATGTCCGCCATGGTCCCGGTCGTCGTAACCGAAGACGCTCAGGGCGCGCTCTATTTTCACACCCGGAGTTTCGCGGGGGATGAGGATCATGCTCTGTTGGCGGTGCCGCTCAGCCTGCGGATCCGTCTTTCCCATCAGGATGAAGATCTTGGCCTCGGCGCTCATCGCCCCGCTGCTCCACCATTTGCGTCCGTTGATCACATACTCATTACCATCTCGCTCGATTGATGTCGTGACATTCGTTGCGTCAGAGGAAGCGACCTCGGGTTCGGTCATACAGAACGTGGAACGAATGCGGCCGTCCAGCAGAGGCTTCAACCATTTTTCTTTTTGTTCAGCTGTCCCGAAGTCGCGCAGCAGTTCCATATTTCCCGAGTCCGGCGCGTTGCAGTTCATCGCGGCCGGAGCCAGTTTCGGGCTGCGGCCGGAAAGTTCAGCCAAAGGCGCGTACTGGAGATTGGTGAGCCCCGCTCCGCCATCGCCTGTCAGGAACAGATTCCACAGCCCTCGGCTGCGAGCCGATTCCTGCAGCTGTCTAAGGACGGGTTGCCGCTCCCAGCGCTGCGGGTCTTCGGCCAGCTGCCGGTCCAATTCTGCCTCGGCAGGATATATCTCGGCATCCAGAAAATCCTGGACCCGGGTCAGGTATTCCTGCGTGGTCTGGTCAAACTCGAAATGCACTTTCAGATCCTTTCGGCGGGCTGGATTACTGCGGACTTTCCATCCAGGAAGCGGTGACCGGCTCGGGCCAGCGGCAGGGTCATTTCCCCAATTCGTGCAAAGCCCTCGCCTACCGTTCCCCCGCTGAGATGGCGGTAGTGAATACTTTCGGTGATTACAGCCGTCTTGAATGCGGCAAATGCCAGGTGCCAGGTCAGGTCGGGTACCGCAATGGCACGCTCAGCCGCATACGCCTCAACCAACTCGTCGAAGGCCGGGTAGCCGGCACTGTAATCGACTGACGATTCGAACACATCCGCGGTGACCGGATCCAGATACCGCATCTGCCAGTAGAGGCCAAACAAGGCGAGGTCGGTCAACGGATCACCCAGCGTTGACATCTCCCAATCGAGTATGGCGGCTACTTCCAACCGGTCGCCGTTAACGCGGACCAAGGCATTATTGAGCTTGTAATCGCCATGGACAATTGATGCCCCGGACGGTTCCGGCACTGGTGTCAGCCTTCGGGAGAGTTCCTCCAGCTCCGGCAGCTCCCGGCTGCTGGAAGCTGCGAGCTGCTTGGTCCAGCGACGCACCTGCCGCTCGAGGTAGCCCTCCGGACGACCGAACTGCTCCAAACCGACGGTGTCAGGCCGCACGTTATGTAATTTAGCTAGAGTCCTTGCCATTTTAAGGCTCAATTGGTGGAGCTGATCCGGCGTGAAGCCGCGGTTGTCATCGAGGCTGTCAAAGGGCTGGCCCCCTACTTTGTCCATGACATAGAACTGTGTCCCGACGCCGGATTTGCCATCGCGATCGTCTTCCATGAAGTGCATCCGAGGTACCGGGAATCCGGCCTGTTGCAGTGCCTGCTGGACAGTGAATTCCCGCGACATGTCGTGGGCCGTCTCCATGACATGTCCCAAGGGGGGACGCCGCAGAACAAGCTGATTCTCGCCGCAATCCAAAGCGAAAGTCAGGTTGCTTCGGCCGCCGGTCAGCGCGGTTGCGGAGCTGGGTTTACCCAGTTCGGGATGCTGACTCTGCAGCCAGGTAGAGAATCGGTCCAGATCCAATCCGGGTATCGGTCCGGTAGAAGCTTCACCCACGTCGTCTCGCTTTCATTGTGGCAGCGCACCCTTGCCCGGGCACGGAATGGTCAACGTCAAGGGCCAACTATTCATTGGCCACTACTAGCAGTTTTCGCTAAACGTCTAGTAATCTGTTTTTGATGTTACCGCACTCACATCGACCCCGATAGCGGGAACGTGGAAGGAATACCGTGAACTCCAGCTCGCCAATGCATACGGCTCCAATACTCGATGAAGAGCGGCGTGAAACCCTCTCAGCGCCGAATGATCCCCGTTATCTCACCATGCCTCAGGCGCTGGACGGCGCGGCTGCCACGTACCCAGACAAGAAGGCCCTTAGCTACTTCGGGAAAGACTTCACGTTCCCTGAGGTGCAGAGCATCTCCGGTGCGCTGGCTGCAGCATTGGCGGCGCGCGGCATAGTCAAGGGCGACCGGATCATGGTCCAGCTCCAGAGCATCCCGCAGTTTGTTTTCGTCGCATTCGCCGCCTGGCGGATCGGAGCGATCATTGTTCCTGTCAGTCCCATGTATCGCACTCCGGAAGTCCAGAAAATCGCTAGGGATGCAGAACCTGCGGTATTGGTTACGGCGAACGAGACCTGGGCTGCGCAGGGCAGGGAGAGCATCGAGGGGACCACGATCAGGACCGTGATCACGACCGGCATGGCGGATTGTGCTGGCACCGTCCCTGAAGCCTTCGCACATATCGAGGACACAGCCCGTGACGAGAACGTTTTGGATCTGTTGGAACTGGCGGATAGTCACGAAGGAGCGGCACCTCCGGAGACCTTGGTCAGTCCCGCCGACACTGCTGTCTTTACCTACACGTCTGGCACCACAGGGCCACCCAAAGGTGCCCTCACCAGCCATCTGAATCTCACATGGGCCGGGGCGGCATACCCCGAGTTCAACGGTATGCCGGGCCCTGATCATGTGGTCCTCTGTACTGCTCCTCTTGTACATATCACCGGGCTGAGCCTGCACCTGAGCTCTTGGATCAGTAGCGGTTCGACGTTCGTGCTCGGTTACCGCTTCGAGCCAAATGTGTTCCTGGATTTGATTGAGCAACAGCAGGTCACGTGGACCACCGGGGCGGCAACCGCATACATCGCGCTATTGCAGGCGGCCCGGAAACAGCCGCGCAACGTCTCTAGTCTGCAGCGGCTTGGCTCGGGCGGTGCTCCCATTCCCACGGACATGGCGCGGGCGATCTATGAAGTCCTCGGCGTGAAGCTGCAGCCGGGCTACGGACTGACGGAATCGACCGCTGCGGTGTCCAGTACGCCGGCAGACGTTGATCCGGTGATTGACCCGGATTCCGGCATCATCTCCGTGGGACTGCCCATGTTCGATACTCAACTGCGCATAGTTGATCCTGACGGTAACGAGTTGCCTGCCGGGGAACGCGGCGAAGTCTGTCTTAGAGGTAAGGGCATTATTGGCGGCTATTGGCGCAATGACGGAGCTAACCAGCAGACTTTCCGAGGTGGCTGGCTGCATACCGGCGACATCGGCTTCGTCAACGAGTCCGGCTGGCTGTTCATAGTCGACCGCACTAAAAACATGATCATCGCCTCCGGCTACAAGGTCTGGCCTCGCGAGGTTGAGGATGTGCTGTACCAGCATCCTGCAGTGCGCGAGGCCGCGGTCGTCGGCGTTCCCGATGATTACCGCGGGGAAACGGTCAGGGCCTATGTCTCGGTTGCTGAGGACGCGCAACGCCCTACGACCAAAGAGCTCATCGAATTCTGTAAAGAGCGTCTTGCCGCTTATAAGGTTCCTCGCGACATCGGGTTTTTGGACGAGCTGCCTAAGAATTTTAACGGCAAAATTCAGCACCGAGAGTTGAAGCAGATTGCTTCCAACGGCGAGGCATAGATCATGCCAGTGAATCTTGAGATTGTCGACGACGTCGCCATCGTAACGCTGGACGACCCGGAGAGCCTTAACGCGCTGGACGACCGCATGACCGCCGATACTGTTATGGCCCTGGAGAAAGTAGCCGCCGACGAGAGTGTCCGCGCCCTGGTCCTAACCGGAACCGGCCGTGCATTCAGCGTGGGCGGAAAGCTGCCCATGCTGGCGGAGATGACCGAGGAAGCGACCGGCACGGACGGCCGCGCGGTGCTGGAGGCCAGGATGCGAAGCAACGCCCGGCTGGTGGAGATTCTGCGTTCCATGCCGCAGATGAGTATCGCAGCGATCAACGGAGCCTGTGTCGGTGCGGCCATCGGTTGGATCAGCGCTTGCGACCTCCGTGTAGCGACCAGTAACGCGAAGTTCAATACAGCGTTTCTCTCTCTCGGACTGTCCTCGGATTTCGGCACCACTAAATTGTTAGCCGACGCCGTAGGGCAGTCGACGGCCGCGGATTGGCTGCTGCGTCCGCGTCCAGTGAGCGCGCAGGAAGCTTTCGCCTCGGGTCTCGTCAATGAAGTCGTCGATACCGGGATTTTGCTCCAGACCGCCTTGGACTGGGCCCGCATCGCGGTAAATTTCCCGACGGGTGTCGCTGCGCTGAAGAGCAATCTGCAGGATGCATCCAAGCTCCCGCTCGGCGAATGCCTGGAGAGGGAAACAGAACGATTCGCTCATAGTCTGACGGCTCCCGAAACTACGGCGCAGATCCGCAATTTATCCCTGAGGCGTGAATAACGTGACGGACAGAAATCACCCCGCATCGGGAGAGCCGGAATCCTTGCCGCGGCTGCTTCGCGAACCTGCCCCTGACGTATTGGAGAAGACGTTTCTGGGCGACTACTTGAGGTGGGTCCGGCAGCACCGTGGGCTGCGCTTCGGCAGCTACGAGGACTTGCAGCGCTGGAGCGTACGCGACCTAGACGCATTCTGGAGTTCGATTTGGGACTATTTCCAGATCCGTGACCACGGGAGCTATGAGCGGGCGTTGAGTGATCCAAGGATGCCCGGTGCCCGCTGGTTCGAAGGTTCCCTCATCAACTATGCGGAGAACGCACTGCTTGGCGTGGGCCGAACAGCGCCGGGGCCCAGATCCGGCGGAGACGATGCCGACACGGCTATCATCGGCATCTCGCAGACCCGAGGACAGATAGAACTGAGCTTCGCCGAACTGCAGGACAAGGTCTCCCGATGCCGGCACGCACTGCAGCAGATGGGCGTGGGTAAGGGGGACCGCGTGGTGGGTTACCTGCCGAACATCCCGGAGGCGGCCATCGCCTTCCTGGCCACGGCCAGCCTCGGTGCCATCTGGGCAGGCTGCGCCCCCGAATTCGGCGCTCAAGGTGTCATTGACCGTTTCGCGCAGATCCGTCCAAAGGTACTTTTTGGCGTGACGGGCTACACCTACGGCGACAAGCCAGTAGACCGATCCGCCGAGTTCGCCCAGATACGTGCCGGACTACCCGACCTTGAGTCAACCGTCGTTGTCCCTTACGGTCAATACAACTCAGGGGCAGCACCTGATTCCGTCGATTGGACGAAGCTTCTGAGCGAGGGAAGCGAAGCGGAAATGAAGTTCGAACAGGTGGATTTCGCCCATCCGTTGTGTGTCTTGTTTTCCTCGGGCACATCGGGCAAGCCCAAGGCGATCATGCATAGCCATGGCGGCTTCGTTGTCGAACACGTAAAGAACAGCGCCCTGAGCTGGGACTTGCAGGCAGGAGACCGCATGGTCTGGGCCACGACGACAGCATGGATGGTCTGGAATTCCCTCTTGTCGGCCTTGCTTTTGCGCGCCTCGATCATCATGATGGACGGCAATCCGATGTATCCCGATTTGGATAATCAGTGGCGAATGGCTGAGGAACTGGAACCCACTCTGATGGGAGTCAGTCCCGGGTTCATCATGGCCTGCCGGCATGCCGGAATTGAGCCAGGCTCAATGTATCGGTTGGATTCGATCCGGACTTTGGGCGCTTCCGGTAGTCCCCTGCCGGAGGCAGGTCATCAGTGGGTGCATGAGAACTTCGGCTCCGATGTTGTTTTCAATCTGGGCAGCGGCGGTACCGATGTCTGCACCGCTTTCGTGCAAAGCGGACCATGGCAGAGGGACTGGGCCGGGGAGATGTCCGGCAAATGCCTCGGCGTGAATGTGGTTGCACTCGATGACGGCGGCCATCCCGTGGAGGACGAGTTCGGCGAACTGGTGGTTTTGGATCCTATGCCCTCCATGCCCGTGGGCTTCTGGGGCGACGACGGCGATCAGCGCTACCGGGCGAGCTACTTCGAAAGATACCCATCAGCTTGGTGGCACGGCGACCGGATCCGCTTCCGCTCCGACACCGGAAGTTGCAGGATCAGCGGGCGTAGCGATGCGACGTTGAACCGCGGCGGTGTTCGGATGGGAACGGCTGAGTTCTACAACGTTCTGGAGGAACGGCCGGATGTCGTGGACAGCCTCATCGTGCACCTTGAGGAGCCCGCAGGCGGTCACGGCGAGTTGGTGCTTTTCGTGGCTACATGTGATGGAGAGTTGACGACTGAGAGACGGGCATCGATCGTCACCGAACTCCGTAACCAGCTGTCCCCACGACACGTGCCGGATCACATTGTGCTTGTACAGGTAATTCCTCGAAACAGGACCGGTAAGAAGTTGGAAATTCCAGTGAAGAAGGTGCTAACAGGCGTGCCTGTGACAGATGCGCTGAGCTTGGAGTCGCTGAGTGCGGCCGGAGCAATGGGGCCAGTGGAAAGGTTCGCCCGCCAACGGATCGCACGGCTCACTCGGGCATAACGGGGAAGTCATTGGTCCCTGCGGCCTGCCTGCTGCGGTCCCTTTTCTAGCAGCTTTTCCAACAGCCGGTTCAGTTCCGCCCGTTCATCGCGGTCAAGGACTGAAAACCACTTTTCGGAGAACCGCAATTGGTCTTGGACTGATCGGCTGGCGGTTTCTTCACCTTGGTCCGTGAACCGGATGCTAACCAGCCGCCCATCTTCCTGGTTTCCTGAAGAGCGGATGACAAGTCCGGCCTTCTCCATGCCTGCCAGAACAATCGAGACGGCCTGTCGGGTTAAGCCCGTAAACCGTGCGATGGTCCTTGCCTCCAAAGACTTGAAGACAGAAATGACATAGATGGTGCTGAAATAGCTCCAATTCAGTTTGAGCGGACGCTGAACCTCAATCTCCGCAGCTTTGACGAAAGCACCCGAGGCACGTACCAACCGCAGACCCAGCCCTAGCGAAAGCTGGTCGGCCGCTGGGGCAACGGCACGTGCATACGCATCTGCCATTCGACCGTATTCCACGGCGGTAATCTGCCTCGGGTCGCGGCGCTCAGAGTCTGTGTGGTCAAGTGGCATGAGGCTAATAGTCCCATGACTTTATTGTCAATTCATAGACAAGTTGGCCGATCTGGCGTCCCAGCCACCTTCAGGGTAGATCTAGATAAGCGCGAGGCTGTGGATGTGTCCGCAGCATATCCCGTTCCAAGGGAATGCGATGCGTGTGCAGCTGTTTTGGTGCTGCGGTTGCCAAGCGGGCACCTAACGCGTCGCCCATCATTTTTGGTGAAGGCCTGCGGAGCGCCGATAACCGCTGAACCGACGGCTTGCGCGCGGGTTGCACCCAATATGGACAGCTTTGAGCTGGGCGGTGGGCTCCACCTGCCCACGGTGGGCACAACCCGTTCCAGTATTACCGTTTCCGCTGCGCTCCAACCAGTATTCGGATCGTCCGCTTCGCGGCCGGCTGTCCGGGTGCTGCCGGTCCGTCGCAGAGCTCCTGCCCGCCAACACCTGGTGTGTCTACGACATTTTTGGCTGCTGTCCTGACGGATTGTACGTGTCCGCTCCAGCCCGTCCAGCCCCTCCTACGTCGGGGCCTGCGGTACGGGAATTTCCCTAAGGCGCTCCTTCGTCGCTGATTTCCTCCGGGAATTTCCCACCCCTTGCCCCAAAGGGGTGGACAGGCTTCCGTCGGCCACAGCTCCGCAAGCTTCGCCAGCAGCCAAAACAACGGGGGAGAGGGGAAGCTGGCCGGTCACCGTGACTGCCCCCGCCCACCGGAAATCTTCAGCAAAGGACGAAACCCATGAATGATGACCGCACAGCACGCGCCGCACTGACCCGCCTGTTCGAACCCGGCGACACCGTGGGCCTGGCGTTGGTCGCCAAGCACGGTGCCTATGCTGCCCTGCGAATTGCTATCGGTGCCCGCCCGGCCTACCCGTTCGCAGACGTCACAGCCGGGGAGCTGGCCGCAGCCCTGGACCGGTGGGCGCCGCGCATCCAAGGGCTGGACGCTAACGCGGATCTTGCCGCCATCGAACGTCTCGGCGGCGGATTCCTGACCCCGGACGACCCGCAGTGGCCCGCCGCATTGAGCGACCTCGAGGCCCCGCCGCTCGGGCTCTGGTACCGGGGAAACATCACGCACGGTGTCCCCGCCCCGGCGCAGTGCGCCGCCGTGATCGGCTCCCGCGACAGCACCGCCTACGGGGCATCCGTGGCCGGGGAAATGGCCCACGGGCTGGCCCAGCGCGGTATCTGCGTCATCGCCGGCCTCGGCTACGGTATCGACGCCCAAGCGCACAGGTCGGCACTGGCCGGACACCAAGGCAACGGCCCGGCAACCATCGCCGTTGCAGCTGGGGGACTGGACCGGGATTATCCTGCCGGGAACGCGGACCTTGCCGCGGCCATCCGCGAAACCGGTTTGACGCTCTCGGAACTGCCGCCGGGATCCGCACCGACCCGATATTGGTTCCTGATGCGTAACCGCCTCATTGCCGCACTTGCTGGTGTGACCGTCGTGGTGGAGGCACGCTGGCGCTCCGGTGCCCTGAACACGGCCCACCACGCAGAAAACCTGGGCCGGCAGGTTGGGGCTGTACCGGGCAGCGTCTACAGCGCCAACTCGGCAGGATGCCACCGGCTGTTCAAAGAGGGCAGCGCCGTGCTCGTCACTGGCGCGGCCGACGTCGCGGAACTGCTCGCCTAGCTGGAACCCGCGGTGGCCGGCCCCTTGGGCCGGTCACCGCGGGCGGTCCGCCGCAACGGGACGGCTTGTCCTGGTGGTTGCCGGCGGCTGACCGCCATCCCGCCCAACATCATTAACAGAGGAACCGTGGGGAGCGCGGCCCGCCGCCCCTCGTCGGGAACCCTGGGTGAAAGCCGGGGTGCTGGTGATGAGGCTCGCGGGGCTCGCCGGGGACGCGGATCGTCCGCTGGCGCGGCCGGCTGTGAGGTCCGGGCGCGCCGTCGCAGCGCTCCGGTCGCCCTGGCCCTTGTTGTGTCTACGACGTTTTTTGCTGCTGTCCTGACGGATCGTACGTGCCCGCTCCACACCGTCAACCGGCTGCGCCGGCCGCGGCCTGCGGGATTTTCGTCCGGCGCTCCTGCGTCGCTTATTTCCTCCCGAAATTCCCTTGAGTCCTTGCCCTGCGGGTTGAGCAGTGACTCCGACGGGCACAGCTCCGCAAGCTTCGCGAGCAGGCAAAAAACAACCGGGGGAGAGGGGAAGCTGGCCGGTCACCGCGACTGCCACCGCCACCCGGAAATCCTCAGCAAAGGACACGAAAACCCATGAACAACAAGATCAAAGCTACCGGTGCCGCCGATATCCTCAGCTACGTTCCGCACACGCTCGGCTTCCAGCCGCAGGACTCCATTGTGCTGGTCACCCTGACCGGGGCACTGCTCGGCGCGACGCTGCGCATGGACGCACCGACACCGGGCAGCGATGTGCGTTCGTTCGCTCAGACGCTGACCTCTTACGTGTGCAAGGACGAGAGCGCGGACGCCACCTTGTTCATCGTCTACAGCGACGACACCACCCCGTCCGGTGTCCGTCCCCACGCGGCCCTGATCGACGCCCTCCGCGAAGAGCTCGAGACGGCGGGCATGCCGATCCGCGACGGCTGGATTGTCACCGCCGGCGGGTGGGCGACGTACGCGTGCGAGCCCGGCTGCGAGGTCCCGGACTGCACCGGCTGGCAGGACACGGCGCTGATCGAGAACAGTCTCGTGAGCGCGGAAATGATCTACCGCGGATCCAACCCCGGCACCACCGAGCACGCACCGGCCCCGGAGTTCAGCAGCTCCACCGGCAACGCGGACACCATCGACATCCTCACCGGGCATTACACGGTAACGGATCCGGTCGACTTCACCGCCGAGCCCATGCTCACCGCCCGCCACGCCTTCGACGCCGCGATCGGCAACGGCGGACAACCCGACGAGGACGAAGCGCTCGAGCTCTGCGCGGCGTTCCAGATCAAGGCGGTCCGGGACCGGCTGATGGCCGACATCATCGACACCAGCGACGACGAAACCATGTTCGGGAAAGTCATGATCGGCCTGGCGGAGACGGCGCCGGACTGGGGACGGGTCGATACCGCGGAGCGGTTGCTGGTGCACCTGCTGCGGTTCACACCGGGCGCCTACCGGGCGCCGCTGTTGACCGGGTTGGGCTGGATCAACTGGTACAAGGGCAAGGGCACCCCAGCCACCCTGTACACGGACAAGGCCCTCGCCGCGGATCCCGGTTACCGGCTGGCGGAACTGCTGCGCAAGTTCTACAACATGGGCATCCTGCCCCGCCCGGCCCTGAACAAGGAAACCGCCTACAAACACTAACCATATGAGGACGGCCCGCCCGCCACGGGTGGGCCGACCCCGTTTTGCGGAAATCCGTCGGCCGGCTGCCTCCTCCGCTGCGCTCCCCCGGCAGCCGGCCGACACGCTGGCGCGGGCGCAGCCCCTAACAACCGAGAGGGAGTCCGGAGTGCCAGACTGGAGTGAAACCACTCTGAAAGGCCTTACCCTATGGGACCCGATTACCGGCGGTCCGCCGCCGACGTCGACTACCGCCAGGACAGCAGAACGCACAGCACCGCAGAAGATCAGTTGGAAGCATTTAACATTCACAGTGCCGGTCTTTCCGGCCCCATCGATGTGGCGTGGAACGACCGGGAGGACGTCCCCTAACCCTGACCACAAAAGAACATTGTGGCACCCAAGGATAGCCTGCACAGTGCCAGCGTGGCCGTTAGAGTTCTGCAGAGTAAGACCACTGGCCCGGGCGACCGAAACACAGATGCAGCGGCGAGGCTGCACCCAGGATTTTCCTTTTGCTGAGGGAAAAGCAGTAAGGACCAGCAAACGCTGGTCCTTACTGCTTTTAACTGCCCGGAACAAGACGCCGTCTGCACCTGCCGGCCGGCATCGGGCGACTGAATCTACTGAGGGTTAGGCGGGCATCGATGCGCCCGCTTGTGCGTCGGTTGCCGGAGGTGCGGGATGGTTTTTACGGGCGGCGTTGCGTTTGGTGGCGGCGGGGTTTTCGAGCCCGAGTTTCTTGAGTTCTTCGGGTGTCCAGCCGTCTTTGGTGGCGCGGACGTAGGCTTTCTTGCTGTCGCGTTCGGCGTCCGCGAGCTGGTCCTTGAGGTCGGCAACGCGTTGCCTGGCGGTGACGAGTCCGGTGACGGACACGATGCGGGAATCGAGCAGGCGGCGGGCCTGCTCCTGCGTCTTTTCGATGTTGAGGTTAGAGATGTCTTCGAGCTTAACCGTTCCATCGGACGGTTGCATTGCTGCCGCCGTTGTCGCCGGGCAGGACAACCTGGTCCATGAGCTTTCCCGCAGCCTGGTCCGCGTGCTGGGTTTGGTGGTTGATCCAGTCGTCGATGTCGGCGGGGTAGTAGCGGATGCTGCGGTGTCCGAGGGTGAAGTATTCGGGCCCGGTGCCCTGGCGCCGCCACTGCGCGAGCCGGGTGGGGATGCCGTAGTGCTGCTGCACAACGGCAAGTGCGATGAGTGCCATGGTGAGTTGCTCCTGACTGTTTTTTTGTTTGGATGCCCGTTCCTTTCGGCACGTTTGTGTCGACTTGCCCGCGAAGTGAATTGGCAGGTCGGAGTCCGGGGGTCCGTGGAATACCGCAGGGAGCGCCAGCGAGCGAGGATATGCCGCGAAAGCCGCCGGCGCAGACTTGCCAAGAGAAGGGCGGGCAGTACACTCAGCAGCCGAAACGGAACGGCTTCAGCCGTTCAAGAGAACCCCCGGTCCGCGCAGCAGATCCGCATGGGTACAACCCCGCACGCCACCACGGCATCGAAGGTGCGTCCACGGAAGTCGGCGGAGCAAGCTATACACTTACGTACCCGTAAGTGATGAAACCTTTCGACAATTCTTGCCGAGTCGGGCACACTGGGGGTGTGGTCCCCGGGGAGCCGGGGTCGCTGCGCTGGGCATTTCGGAAGAGCGTTGGAAGGGCGGTGAAAGCGTTGGTTGAGGAACCGGTCGAACGGGGTCGTCTGGGCAAGCGGCGGCGGGAGAACGCACCGGCGGGGTCGAAGAAGCGCCGCACCGTGTGGGTGACAGCCGAGGAGGAAGCCAGGCTCATTGCCCGGGCGGCGCGGGAGCGGGTGACGGTGCCGAACCTGCTGATGTCCGCGGCCCTGTCCGAATCATCCGAGACGCCGACGCAGCGCAAGGCCGCGATGGCCGAGCTGATGGCCCTGCACACCCTGCTGGCGCGGGTGTCGAACAACGTGAACCAGATCGCGAGGCACGCCAACGCGGGGGAGGACTTCCCGCAGGACGCCGCCGCGGTACTGGGGTATGTGCGCCAGGTCGCGGGGCGGATCGACCGGACCATTGAGGGGCTGATGTAGCCGGATGATTCCGAACATTACCCGCGGCTCCCGCATGGCCGGGCTCATGGTGTATCTGGCGTCCACGGATGCGGATAAGACGAAGAACGCGCACACCGACCCGCACCTGATCGCCGGCGACGCCGCGATCATGGCGTGGTACGACGACGGGGCCCTGGACCATGCCGACGCGCTGGCGATCGCGAAGCACCTGGACCAGCCCCGCAAGGCCTACGGCGTCGAGATCCGGCAGAAAGACTTCCGCTGGGACCAGGCAACAAAGCAGCGCATAGAGAACGGACACAAGCAGGCCGACGTGTGGCACTGCTCCCTGAGCCTGCGTGCCGAAGAAGGCGCCCTGACCGACCAGCAGTGGAGTGACATCGCGAACGACTTTGTCGACGCGATGGGATTCACCGAGACCGGCGGCAAAGCCCAGTGCCGGTGGGCCGCGATCAACCACGGCACCAGCGAAAACGGGAACCACCACATCCACATTGCGGTGTCCCTGGTCCGCGAGGACGGCACCAAGGCCTCCACCCACGGCGACTACAAACGCGCCCAGAAAACCTGCCGCGAACTCGAAACCAAATACGGCCTCGAGCAGCTCTCCACGGTGCACGCCAGCCGTGGCTACGAGCGCGCCGAGAAAGCCACGGCCATCCGGGAGGAGCGGGAGATGCACCGTGCGTCGCTGGCCCGTAAGGTCCGTGCCAGCGCCGGCGCCTCCGTGACGGAGGCGGAGTTCGTCCGCCGCGCCCGCGACACCGGACTCTTGGTCCGCCCGCGTTACGCGAAGAACACCACCGACGTCATTGTCGGGTACTCCGTTGCCGAGCGGCCGAAACCGGGGGAGCGGCCTATCTGGTTCGGCGGCGGCAGCCTCGCCTCCGACCTGAAGCTCGGTGCCCTGCGTGAAGGATGGCCGGACTCGCCGCAACTCGCGACTGAGGCCGCGGCGGAGTGGAACGCCGCTGCCCGCAACAAGCGCAAGGTGTCCAGGACCGGCCCGGAGAACGCGGTACCGCCGGCACAGGCATGGGTGGACTACACCCGCAACGCCACTACCTTGGCGGACCGGCTCCGCGCTATCCCGCGTGATGATCACGCCACATGGGCGAAAGCCGCCCGGGAAGTATCCGGCGCCTTCGCGGCATGGTCCTACCGGCTCGAACCGACGCCCGGACCGCTGGCGGCCACCGCCGCTGAACTGTCCCGCACAGCACAGCTCCGGTCACCCAAGCAGCATGGGAAGCCCGTCGCTCTGCCGTCCATAGCCGGGACCGCGATGTTGTTCATGGCAGCGTCCAGCCACGACAAGACGGCAGCGCAGACGGCCCTCATGGTCCAGCTGATCAACACCGCCTTCGCCGTGTACGAAATGCACGCCCAATCCGGACGAACCCGGGAAGCCCAGCGCATCCGTTCAGTGGTCGAAAACCAGCTGGCCCCCTTCACCGCAACGATGCCCAAGGCCGTCCCCGCAGGAGCAGAACGGCAGCCAGCCGAAGCGGCTACGGTGCCGCCGAGGGCCGTGGATATTGCGCGCCGCGGCATGGCCCCCATCCGTCCCGGCTCCGTGGTGCCCACGACGCCCACGCCGGCGACACCGGCGAAGACCTATCAGCCCAGCCGCCGCGACACCGCGCCAGGCCTCGACCGATAAAAAACACGTCACTAGTGCAAGGAGAACACCTTGAGTGAAGCAGACGGCATCGACGACTTCATGGACAACAGCATGCGGCAATCACTGCTGATCGCCTCACGCATCGCCGAGACACTGGCACGCCGCCGGCAAGAGGCCCAACGACAACAGGAACACCAGGACGCCCAGGCAGCGCACGAAACCCAGGCCCGGGTCGCGGCCGAACGCAGCGCAGCACACGCGGCACTCGCCGCCGTACACAAGGATCAGTGGTGGGAGAAGGCGAAGCCGGCCGACATTGCCGCCGTCCACGCTGTCGCTGAGGGCTGGAAAGACCAAGACCCCACCGCCCTGGAAGCGTCGGAGAAGATCCGGCATGAAGTCCTCGCCCGGTACGGCATCGACACCCACGACGTCGGCCCGGACACCGCCTACCTCGAATCCGGGATCGAAACCATCGCGACCGAAAAGGCCCGGCAGGATGAGCTGGCGCGCAGCCAGGAACAGACCCGCAAGGCCGCCGCTGAACATGAAAAAGCCATGCAGCTGCTCGCAGCGGCCCGCGCCGAAGAGCTCCGCTCACAGGCCGGGAAACTCGCCCCTGAAATGGAGCGCCACCAGGTTCCCGTTGAATACCTGGCCAACCCCGAGCTGGCACAGGCCCTGCAGCGGGCCCACAACGCGAAAACCCCCACAGCCGTAGCTGCCGCAGACGCCGAAGTGAAGGAACGCATGTTCCTTATTGGCAAGGACGGGATCCACGGTCCCGATATCGACCAGCTCCGCAAAGAAACCACCGCGAACGTCAGCGGTGCCGACGACTCGCACTTCAAGGATCCCGCATTCGTACAAGCAGCCAAGGAAATGCACGAAACCAAGCTCCTGGCAGAAGCCGGATTCACGGGATCCCAGCGGGCGTCAATGGAACAGCGGTACGAACGAGCCGAAAAGGAACTCTTCGACCGCCTCGAAGGCATCGGCCGCGAGATCGAAAACCGCGTCACCGGCAACGCCAGCAACCGGCTCCAAGACCACGGACTGAAAGCAGAAACCGAGTCAGCCGCCGGCTACGGCTCAGCCGCCCACCACGAGGCGTTTGCCGAGTCTCTGGGGAACAGCGGGGCGAACGAAACCCAGGTCCGGGGTCGCCTGGCCGCAGCCCGCAGCGAAGGCACCCACCCCAGCACGGCCGTCGCCATGGGCAGCCGCGCGGCCAAGGCCCGAAAATCCCATTCAGGGGCAGCAATGGGTGCTGAGCGCGGCAAGGGCGGACTGTCCCGCTAGCGGGGGTCCAGAAGAATAGTCATCTGGTAACCAGCGTGATCTTTCCACCAGAGACTCATTCCTGTTGCACCGTCCAGGCGGAGGTGCTCCCAAGCTCCGCCACAGCGCTTCTATTCGGGAGACCGCTTCGGGGTGGAAGTACCACTCGATGCACCACGGGGCCGAGCGGCCGTCGACGCTGCGCTCAAAAGTGGGGCAGCAGTTCGTGCAGGAATTCTTCGGCTGAGCCGTAGACACGAGGCATCCGAGGCGACTGGGCCGTCGCTGGGTAGGCGATACTCGCAGTCGGGCATCAGCAGCTTCAGGGGCCGATTCGGCTGATGTCGCCATCATCCACATGTAGAAGTCTCCGGTCGTTGGTGCCGCTTTCTCGTATCCAGATAACTTCCAGATGCAGGGCGATTTCATCCACTCGTCCTCTCAGGAGGAGCCCGGAACGGCCGTATGCCTCGATTTCATCGCCTGGTTCCAGGCCTGCCGCATCGACGAAGCGGCGGAACCTGGAATCGGCGGTGTCACACTCCATGTCGCGTCTCCTCGATTCTTCCCCGTTTTCAGATGTAGCGGGTTCCGGTTAGCTGTTTACGGGTTCCGGTTTGTTTAGCAGTGGCGAACGGAACGAGCGGATGAGTCGGTGTTTGCTTCTGAAGACCCGGCGAGCAGGCAGCAAGTGCTCTGGAAGTGCCCTTTCCTCGAACTGATTCGGCGGCTGCAAGTCAGAGCAATGTGGGTCAGCAGGCGGGCCTGTTCAGGACATCGCTGGAAACACGCTGCTTGAGCATCGTTCCTTGTGGCGGGGATTTCAGTTGGCGGTCTTCCACGATTACTTGCCCTCGCAGAACTGTCATGCTCGGCCAGGCTGCTACCCGGTAGCCTTCCCATGGTGTGTAGTCAGCCTCGTGCAGGTCGGATGCCTTGATGGTGCGATCGACCGTAGTGTCGAGGATAGCCAGATCAGCGTCGCTGCCCACGGCGATAACGCCTTTTTGGGGATACAGCCCAAGAATCTTTGCGGCGTTAGCCGAAGTGATGTCGACGAAACGAGTCAGATCCAGACCTCGTTTCGAGACGCCTTCCGTATAGGCAACAGCCATCCGCATTTCTACACCGGCGTGTCCGCCGGTTGCGTCAAGGATGGTCTGCCCGCGGGTTTTAACGTCAAAGTCTGTACATACACCGTCGGTAGCCAGTGTGCTCAATGATCCATCGAGCAGGGACTCCCACATGGAATCGCGGTCATTCGATGATTTCAGCGAGGGGTAGGTGTGATAAATTACCCCGTTTTCCTGCCGGTAGTCCTCCGCGGTGAAGTAGGCGTAGTGCGGCAGTATCTCCCCATAGACAGGTTGGCCGTTGCCCCTGGCCTCGCGTATGGCGTCCACTCCTTCGCGGGCGCTGACGTGCATCAGGTAGATGGGTGCCCCGACATGGTTGGCGAGGGTAATCGCACGCTGGAAGGAGAGTTTCTCGGAGAGATTGTTGTGTGCATGGTGCATGTATTCGATGCCGGTTTTGCCTTGGTGCTGCAATTTTTTATAGGAATACATCACGATGTCATCGTCTTCAGCGTGGACGGCGAGCATGGCACCTGACGCTGCTGTCTGTTCCATCAGCCCCCACATGTTGCCAAGGTCTGTCTTCTGCCGCGGGCGCGTAGGGGTGGTGTTGGTCATCCATACTTTGTAGCTGCCGTGGCCATTGGCGACGGCGTCCGGAATCTGCTCGAGGACTTCGAAGGGAATCTCCGGTTCCTTGAAGGTGCCGTGGAGCGCGTAGTCGGTGTACGTGGTGCCCTGCCATTCCGCTGATTTGCGGGCGAATGACTGGGAAAGTTCGTCGCCTGGCTGCCAGTGGGCGAAATCGACCAGCGTTGTCGTACCTCCGTAGATCGCGCCCTCACTGACGCGGTCCGGCCCGAAACACATGATCCCGCTTTCGGCGGCGGTGGGCAGCACGGAGTTGGTATGAACATGGGGGTCGACCCCGCCGGGAACCACGAGCTGACCCTGGAGGTCCACTACACGAGTGGCTTCGAGCAGGCTGGCGTAGCCGCTCGTCTGGAGGGCGACGATTTTTCCGTCGGAAATGCTGATGTCCAGACGCTCGGCGCCGGAGGCTGTGACCACAATGCCGTTTGTCAGTAAGAGATCGATCATGGGATTTCTTTCACCTTCGTTCAGTTGGGGCTGGTGCCGGGCACAAAGAGCGGGCTGTTGAAATAGCGCGTGCTGAGGGAGACCTTGACCGAGGCGCGTGCATTGACCAGTTGCGTGACGCCGACATCTGCTGCTGCGCTCAGGAGCATGGCAGCCTTTTCGGCGGGCCACCGACGGTCCGCCTGGAGGAGCGCCAGCATGTCGTCAAGGGCATGGCTTGCTGCCTCGTCGAGGGACTCGCCGTCGCCTATCGTGATGACCGATCCGCCGGAGAGCACCACGGGCCGCCGGGGCGCGGCGCCTGCGATCACGCTGCAGGAGAGCAGGATGTTTCCCGCTACTTCCACGGCCGTCAGCGAGCATTCCCCGTCGCCTTGGACTGCATGCAGGTCACCGGCGGACAGGAATGCCCCGGCAACTTGAACCGGAAGAATGACGGACGATCCTGCGACCACGTCCTTGCAGTCCATGTTGCCGCCGTGGGCACCGACGGTACTGGAATTGGGGGTGCCTGTAGAGGGGGCAAGGCCGATTTTGCCCACCATCGGCCTAATGGGGATTCTGGTTTCGGCATCGAAGAGCACCTCGTCGTGGACGATTTCCACGATGCGGCCGGTTTTTTCAAGTGTCCTGCTGAAGCCGCCCCTGCCGGGCAGGGTGACCATGGCGCCGCGGTCATCAATATTAATTTCGTGGATGTCGATGCGAAGGGCGTCGCCTGGCTGGGCGCCGGTAACCGCAACGGGACCGGTCACGGGGATCGACAGTTTTGCATAGTCGGTTGTCGTCTCAAACAGGCCACCGGTGAGCAGGCTGCTGGCTTCGATAATGAAGGGCTCACCTTCGGCGACCTCGAGCACGGGGTCGCTTTCGGCGGAAAACGTAGCAGAGGCGTGCCGGAGGGCGACACGTTTGGCGTCCTGAAGCGTCTGGGTGCTGTGCATCGTCTTTACCGGTCAGCCTGCGTAGACCGGAAGCGCCCAGTTTTGGTCTGCTGCCGCCCGGCCCAGGACGGCCTTTTGGTAAAGGTCCTGGATACGGCGTGTCAGCTCGCCTGCCGTTCCGTTGCCGATGGGGGTCCGGTCGACGGATGTGACGTGGTTTACTTCCGCCGCGCTGCCGCAGACGAAGATTTCGTCGGCTGAATACAGTTCGGTGCGGTCGATGGGCCGCAGGTCAACGTCCAGGCCCAGTTCCGTGCGCGCCAGGTGCAATACGCTGTCGCGGGTGATGCCTTCTAGAATGCTTTCGGTTGCCGGGGGTGTACAAAGCTTTCCCTGGCGGACCATGAATACGTTGTATCCGGCGCCTTCAGCGACATGGCCGTCTTCAGTCAGCAGCAGGGCGGCGTCGTAACCGTTCCGGCGGGACTCGAGGAGCGCGAGGCGGCCGTTCTGATAGTTTGCGATCGATTTGATTCGCGGCGGCATGGACCGGTCGGACAGACGCGCCCAGCTGCTGATCTGGACGTCGAGGCCGGACGCGCCGAAATAGTTGTTCATCGGAATCGCAGCCATGAAGACCGTGGCTGGCCCCGTGTCGTCGGGTTTGCCGTCGCTGGAGTCAACGAAGACCTGTGCCCGCATGTGAAGGTTGCTGCGGAGATTGTTCGCGCGGACCAGGCTCAGTAGCTGCTCGGAGAGCATCTCGATGTCCTGGGGTCCGTCGATTTCGACGACGCGCATGGAATCGACCAGACGGCGCATATGATCCGCAACACGGAAGGCATAGAGCTCGTTGTCGTCTTCGCTCCAATAGGCGCGGAAACCTTCGAATACCCCTACCCCATATTTCAAGGTTGTGCTGAGCACATGGAGGTTCGCGTCGGCGTATTCGACCAGTTCGCCATCCCGCATCAGATACGTGACCGGCGGATTGGCTGCCACGGGGGAGGTGGCATTGATGGTTTCGGGCAGGCTAGACATATGTAAGTTCCCCATCCTGTTCTGCTCCCGATGAGGAACACCGAAAGAGCGTGAAGTTATAAAAATCTTCAGTGGAGCTGTTGTGATCCTCATTATAGTGAAGCTAAGGCGGGTGCTGTCAATGGATGGCGAGCCAGGGGAGGTTCGGATTCTTCGCCTGCGGGAGGGAGTTCGTCGCCGACCGGGCAAATAGCAAGCACACTGAGAAAACGCCGACATACGGGCAAGGGCAGGCCTTCCCTGATAATGGCTCACGCGTTGCCGATTTGGGGAACGGCAGGAACGGGGGTTACTTTCTCGGTGTGATGCGGGCTACACTTCGTGTTCAATAAGCTGATGAAGCTTTGATATGCAACTTGTACAGGGTAAGACGAAGGAGTCCTCCATGTCCGCATACCGACGACCACGCCGCGGTGAGCGCAAAACATACAGCGAAGGGATCTCGTGAGTATCCAGGCCCGCCCGCGGACCATCACCGGTTTACCGGTACCGGGTACGGGCGGTAAGCGAGGCGCACGTATAAGAAACCGAACAAATCCAACCTTAACCGTCATCGCGGGGCTGTTTCTTATAGGACTTCCGCTCGCGGCGCTGCTGCCGTTTCCGCATGATCCGTTGCAGCCCGACGCGGCATCAACGGCGATCGCCCCCAATTCGGATCACTGGTTCGGCACAGACGGGATCGGAATGGATGTCTTCTCCCGGACCATTGAAGCTGCGCAGATCGATCTTCCCATCGCCTTGGCGGCCACGGTTCTGTCCCTGCTCGTGGGCGTTCCGCTCGGCCTTTTTGCCACCAGTGGCCGCATTGGTGATGCCGTCATGCGCGTTATCGATGCCTTCGCGGCGCTTCCGATCATCGTGATCGCCATTGTTGCCATTCAGCTGATGGGCGGAGGCGCTACCGATGTCATCCTGGCGATTGCCATTGTGGGTGCTCCCCGCTTCGTGCGGTTAACACGGGCGGCGGCGATCTCGCTGCGATCGGCGCGTTACGTTGAGGCGGCCATCGCTACCGGATGCTCTCCCGTACGCGTGGCATTCAACCATATCTTCCGAAACGCCTACGGGGTCGTGCTCGTGCAGGCGACTCTGACAGCGGCCAACGCGTTGGGAACAATTGCCGCCTTGAACTTCCTCGGAGTAGGCCTGCGGCCTCCCCAGCCGTCATGGGGCGGGATGATCAATGACGGTGCGAGCATGCTGGTGCGCGGGGAATGGTGGGCAGCTGCCTTTCCCGCACTGGCGATGTTGCTGGTCATCGGCTCGCTTAACATCCTTGCCGGCGCAATCGAGAACAAGATCGAGCGAGTGGAGCGGGCCAGATGACACGACTACAGGTACAGGACCTGGTAACGGAGTTCGACACGCGGAACGGCGTGATCCGGGCATTGCACGGCATTTCCTTTGATGTCGGCGACAGCGAAATCGTCGGGATTGTAGGTGAATCCGGTTCAGGCAAATCCACCATTGTCCGTTCGGTGATTAAGCTGCTGATGCCTCCTGGCCGGGTCGCCGCCGGGGCAGCACATTTCAATGGGCGGAACCTGCTCGAGATGAGGGAACGAGAGCTTCGACAGATCCGCGGCCGGGATATCGGTTTCGTGGCACAGAATCCATTCAGCGCACTCAACCCGGTACTGCGCATCGAGAAGCAATTCGCCAACATCGTCAAGGCGCACGGGCAGAGATTCAACCACGGGGCGCGTCAACATGCCATTGACCTGCTGACGGCGACAGGTGTGGGCGACCCCGAGCGGGTTGTCCATGGGTACGCCCATGAACTCAGCGGAGGGATGGCTCAACGTGTTGTCATCGCCATGGCTCTCTACATGAATCCCGGCCTGGTCATCGCCGACGAACCGACCACCGCTCTTGACCTGACCGTTCAGCGGCAGGTGCTCGACACCCTTCGCCGGCTCACCTCCGAAAGCGGCCGGGCCATGCTGATCGTGACCCACGATCTCGGCGTCGTCGCCAAATACTGCGACCGCGTGCTGGTGATGTACAACGGCCGCCTTGTGGAGCAGGGGCCCGTCTCCGAGGTATTTGTGCGACCGCAGGACCCCTACACGGTTTCGCTTCTTGAGTCGGTGGTATCAGCCGGTGCGTTGTCTCTGTCTGCCGAAGAAGCTGACCCGGACGGTACTGCTGCAGTACCGCAGATCCAGCTCACTGACTCCAGGAGGGCATAACCATGGCTGTTGTAGAAGTCAATGATGTCAGAAAGACGTTCCCCGGCCCGCAGGGACAGACGGTCACGGCAGTGGACGGCGTGTCGTTGTCGGTCGAAGCCGGAGAGTGCCTGGGTGTGATCGGTGAGAGCGGATCCGGCAAATCCACACTCGGACGGCTGGTCCTGCGGCTGATGGAACCTGATTCAGGATCCATTGTCCTGGAAGGCGAAGACGTCCTGGCGCTGTCCCGCCGGGAGTTGCGACGGCGACGGCGGCGCTGGCAGATCGTATTTCAAGAGCCTTTCGCCTCGCTTAATCCACGGCTGACGATCCGCCAGATCGTCGAGGAACCGCTGATCGTTTCCAAGATGTACAAAACTAGGGCGGAGCGTTGGAAAAAGGTGGCGCGGACCCTGGAAGAAGTGGGTCTTTCCGGTGAATTCCTCGACCGGCGTCCCGCGAATCTCAGCGGCGGACAGCAACAGCGCGTGGGGATTGCGCGTGCCCTCGTGACAGATCCGACCTTGATGGTTCTGGATGAACCGACCTCGTCGCTTGACCTGACCATCCGTGCTTCGATCCTTGCATTGCTGGCGGATCTTCGCCTGTCGCGGGGGCTGACCTACATTTTCATCTCCCACGACATCGAGACGGTACGGCACTTCTGCTCGCGCGTGCTGGTCATGCGGCGCGGAAAGTTCGTCGAGATCGGCACGAGCAGGCAAGTCCTGACGGAGCCCCGGGAACCATATACGCAGGCGCTCATGTCCGCTGCCATGCCACCGGTCCCCTATGAGTCCGCGGCTGCGCGCAGGGATTCCGGACGGGAAGCCGTCTCGCACATACAGGTGGGAAATCCATGATCCGTTACATCATTTCAAGAATTGTCATCGCGTTTCTCCTTCTCCTGGGGCTGATCAGTTTAAGCTTTGGCCTGGTCTCGCTCCTGCCGGGAAACCCGGCAGTCGCCTTGCTGGGCGAGTATGCAACGCCGGCGGACATTGCGCGGATCAACCAGCAGCTGGGACTGGATAAATCATTCTGGGAACGCTACTTCGACTACATGGCCAGGACCTTGCGAGGGGATTTCGGCGAGTCGTTTTTCACCGGAAGTTCGGTATCGGAAGAGATGCTGCGCCGATTGCCGAACACGCTCGTCTACCTGGTTCCGGGGCTGGCACTCGCCCTGGTAATCGGCATGACGATGGGAAGCGTTGCCGCCTACAAGTCGGGACGCTTCGCCGACCGTTCCTTCACCGGCGCCGTCTCCATTCTCATGGCCATGCCGGAGTTCGTGCTGGCACTTCTCCTGCTCTTCATTTTCTACCAGCAGCTGCAGATCGCCCCGGCACCCATGGGCATGCTCTCCAGTTCCGACATCCCGCCGCCGGAGATTACCGGCTCGGTACCCATAGATGCGGTCCTCTCAGGACAGTGGGCAACAGTGGGGGCAATCCTGAGCCGAGCGGGACTCCTCATTCTCACACTGGGCCTGTTTTTCGCCGCCCCGTTCGGAAAAACCGTCCGTACCGGTTTGATTCAGGTCCTGCATTCGCCCCAGGTCGAATTCGCCAAGGCATGCGGCTTACGCCCGCAGCAGGTCTACCGCTACGCGCTGACCGACATCCGGGGCTCGCTGATGACCTACATGGTGCTCCTGTTCGCAGCCGCGCTCAGCGGTGCTGCCATCGTGGAGAGCGTCTTTGCCTGGCCGGGCGTAGGCGGCTGGTCACTGGACGGCGTCCTCAAGGGCGACGTCCCCGTGATCCAGGGATTCGTGCTCGTGATGGGCGCGACAAGCCTAGGCGGCTACGTGCTCCTGGACACGCTGGTGACCCTTTTGGATCCCCGTGCCCGCAGCGCAGCCATTCAAGGCAAACGGACCTTGGGCCGGCGGAAGGCAAAACAGGCCGCCGGCGTGTGATTCACCCGTCCAGAACCATTGACACAACCAACACTATTCAATAGATTGAAGATATGTTCACTACATTGCATGAGGGCAAACTGGGTGTCCTCGGGGGAATGATTCCTCTGGATGAAAAAGTCAGCTGGGTGCCGAAAGGATCGACAGGATTCCAGCCGTCAAACTGCTACCTCCTCACCGAAGGACAGGACCATCTCCTGGTCGATACCGGGCTGGCCGTTCACGGCGGACAGATCCTCGATGACCTCGCCGAACGCGTGGGGGAGGGCGGCACTCTCTCCATGTTCTTCACACGCAGCGAAATGGATTGCGTGTCAAACCTCGAGCCGATCGCGGGAAGGCTGGATATTGAACGGCTCTTCACCGGCGGCGTCATCAACCCCTTCGACGCCTTCGACGACATGAGCAGGGCCGCTCTGCGCGGCCGGCGCCACCAGGTGGACAAGCAGCGCACCGGCGACGGTGACTCACTCGCCCGCGCTGCCGAAATCCAGGTCGGCGCCGGGCGCATCCTGGAGATCGAACAACCCCTGCTGCGGCTGCTGCCCACCTTCTGGGGCTGGGACGAGGCAACCGGGACCATATTCACATCGGACACATTCACCCACGGCGTGACCACCAGCCCCGACGGGCCTCGCGTCATCGACTCCACCACCGGCGACGACACAACCGTGGAACAGGTAGCCGGGCACCTGTACGCGAAGTACGAATGGCTGCCCCGGGCGAATTGCGAACCGCTGCGCGAATGGCTCTACGAAAAATTCACCTCGCTCGATCCCGAAATCATCGCCCCGTCCCGCGGAAGCGTGATCAAGGGCAGGGACGTCGTCAAAAGGCACCTGAACATGATGCTCGATGCCTTGAACCCCGTACATTCGCTTGCCGGGCCGGTCCCGGCACAGGTCTAGGAGCAAAACCCATGGGACAGCCAGTCGAAACAACCGATGATCCGGTCGAAATCATGAGCAGCGACCTCCCGCGGGACATCGCCGACGGGGTGACCTGGATGAGTTCCTGCCTGCCGTTCTTCCTGGCAGACCGGACCATCCACGGCCACAACTCCACCTATCTGGTCCGAGGCGAACATTCCTCCGTCCTGGTCGACACGGGCAACCCCGGCAGCTGGAACATTATCTCGGCCAAACTTGACGAGCTGCTCGAAGGCCAGCCGCTCACCTATGTTTTCCCGACCCACCCGGAGCTGCCCCACACCGGAAACCTTCCGCGACTGGTCGAGAAGTACCCCGACATCCAGGTCGTGGGGGATACCCACGACTACCACCTTTTCTACCCGCAGATCGTGCCCAACCTGCATGCCCGGGAACCAGGGTTCCGCATCGACCTTGGCGGCAGGGAACTGGTCATCGTCGAAGCCCTGATCCGGGACCTGCCGAACACCCAGTGGGCCTTCGTCCCCAACTCCGGGGTACTGTTCACCGCCGACGGCTTCTGCTACATGCACCGCCCCGAGCTCGACGACGAAGACCCCGTACATCTGCCGGGGGAGTGCGGCCTGACCACGGGCGAACTGTCGGAGCCGATCAAGGTCGAAAACGCCGCATTCTTTACCGGCAGTGCACTGTACTGGGCACGTTTCGCCAACGATGCCGACCAAGTGTATGACCGCGTGCTCCGTCTGATCGACGACCTGGACGTCAAATTCGTTGCCCCCACTCATGGAAACGTGATCACCAATATCCGAGATGTGGAACCGATCATCAGGGCAGGCCACAAGCAGGCCTACCGGTACTAGTACCAAAGCCCGTTCTACCTAGCAGTTCTTTATTGTCCTCTCCTGACAACAACGCATAGAGAACCGGAGACCATTTCCATGAAACGCTTGCCAGTATTTACCGGCTGCCTCACAGCCGCTCTCGCTGTAGTACTTACCGGCTGCTCGGGAGGCAGCAACGCCTCGGAGTCCTCAAACCAGAACGGTACCGAGACGGCCGTCGTGGGTGTGGGCGCGCTGCCCGACAGCCTGACCCCGTCACCCTGGGGAGGGAGCGCCTCACACGTCGTGCTGACCGGACTCGGCTCCCAACTGCTTCAGTACGAAAGGGGAGATACCGACGAGGCAACGTGCTCGGAGGTGTCCGAGAATGTCACCGGCCGCCTGGCGGAAAGCGCCGACCTCAACGAGGACGGTACCGGCGTGATCGTCAAGCTGCGCGAACTGACCAGCCAGTGGGGCAACACGCTTTCCGCTGAAGACGTGCGCTGGAGTCTGGAGATCGGGATGGAACGCCAGCCCGTCATGAAGGGGACGCTCAAGAGCAGCGGATTCGACGTGGACAATCTGGTCGCGATCATCGATGACCGCACGGTGCAGCTGAACGTCGCCGATCCGGGATCATTTACGGTCGAGTCACTCCAGAACAACCTCTTCTATATCCATGACAGCACCGAAGCCAAGAAGCACGCGACAGAGGAAGATCCCACCGCCAACGACTGGCTCTCGCGGAACCTCGCCGACTACAGCGGGTGGGAACTGGAAGAGTTCACCCCCGGCACGTCCTTGATCGTCACGGCCGACCCAGACTGGGAGGGCGAGCGGGGCTCGGCTGACCGCGTCGTGGTCAAGGCTGTGTCGAGCACTGCCACCCGCAGCCAGCTGCTGCAGCAGGGCGAGCTCGACGTGGCCAACGCTTTCGAATACGAACAGTACAAGACACTTGGCGAGATGGACGGTGTCACCGTTGCCGATTGTGCAAGCCAAAACCGCGACACGCTGATGCTCAACACCGAGGCCGGACCGCTGGCTGACAAGCGGGTCCGCCATGCCATCTCCATGGCCCTGGACCGGGACGCAATTGTCGAGGGTGCGTACGCAGGGTACGGCGAGGCAGCAGGATCGGTCTTCCCCATGATCGAGGACTCGAAGATCTACCAGCACGACCCGGAAGGAGCCAAGCAGCTCTTGAGCGAGGCCGGCTACGCCGACGGGTTCCCGCTGACGATCATCTACAGCGAAACCCGGCCGGGGCCTGTGGCCGCCAAGAGTGCGGTACTGATCCAGTCCATGCTCGGTGAAGTGGGCATCGACGTCGAATTGCAGAATATGGCGAGCACGACCGATTTCTCCACGGCACTGATCGACGGCCGGTACCAGGCGGCGCTGTACGCCGAACCGCTCGTCATTCTCGATCCGGCGTTCTACACCTACGCGTTCTACGGGACGAACGCCCCAAGCAACAGCACCGGCTGGTCCAGCCCGGAATTCGATGAGCTGCGTCTGAAGCTGGCGGCCACACCGGACGAGGAAAAGGAAACCCGAACGGCCCTGCTCGAGGACATGACGGCACTGGTGGACGAAGGTGCCGCGATCCTGTCCCTGGTGGAAGTGCGCAACATGCTGGCCAAACAGGAAGACCTGCCCGGTGGAATGCCGATGCCCAACAGCCAGGTCTACTTCGGCGAACTGGGCAAGTAGACGCAACCGACCCGTTCTGCGCGGTGACCCGCCGCACGGACCCAGACAGGACAGAGATAACCATGATTGAAATCTGCGGAAAGCAAGTGCGCGACACCCTTGACGAGTTGCTCGACCCGGCGACCTGTGCCCTTGTCGTCATCGACATGCAGCAGGGGGCGCTCTCCGCCGGCGCCGCCATCGGCGACTCGGGCCACGACCTGAGCATGATGCCCGGAGTCGTCGAACGGTGCAGCCAGAGCATCGCGGCAGCACGGGAGAACGCGGTGCCCATCTTCCACATCCGTGTCGAAAACCTGCCCGACGGTGCAAGTTCACCCCCGGCCTGGCTCCGGGCCCTGTATAAAACGGCAAACGGACGCCCCATTGATCTTGGCAAGCTGAGCATTAAGGGCGATCCAGCAACTGAATTCTGCGAACCCTGCCTGCCGGCCGAAGGCGAGACAGTCATCACAAAACGCCGCCCAAGCGCGTTCGTGGGAACGGAGCTGGCGCTGCTGCTGCGGAGCCAGGGAATCGAATCGGTCGCAATCGTGGGTATTTCCACCGGCGGGTGCGTCGAAGCAACACTGCGCGACGCTGTGCACAACGACTTCTACGCCGTGCTTCTGGAAGATGCCGTTGGAGCCTATGACACCGCCGTTCACGACGCCGCGCTGACCGTAATGCGGGCCCGCCACGACGTATGCACCGTGGACCAGGCTGTGTCCGTCTGGGCGCAGGCCCGCCGGGCTGAAGCCAGACTGGAAACTGAAAGCGTGACGCTGGGATGACTGGCCCCGCGACGGTATCCCGGTCAGGCAGCTTCACCCCCGGCGCCCTGGCCGACGGGCGGGTCCACCGCCTTGGCGGCACCATTGAACTCGACGCGAACGTCAGCTGGTGCCCTGACGGAATCCGGAAGAACCAGGACATCAACTGCTACCTCATTAAAGGGCAGGACGGTTCGGTGCTCGTGGACACCGGCGTGCGGCTTCATCAGGAGAACATACTCGCCCAGCTGGATGAGCTGCTTCAGCCTGGCGAACCGCTGTCCATCGTGCTGACCCGCACCGAAATGGAATGCTGCCTCAACATCCCGGCAATCGAGGCACGCTGTTCGGTGGAGGCAGTGTGGTACACCGGAGGAATTACGGTTCCCCGGTCTGCTGCTAAAGCAAACCGTATTGCCGTCGATCCCGGAACCGCCCTTGAGCTGGATGTTGGCTACGGCATTGTCCTTGAACTCATTTCCCCGTTGCTCCGGCTCCTTCCGACGCTTTGGGTCCATGACCCTGCATCCGGGGTACTGCTGACTTCCGACGCTTTTACACATGGCAGTGAGCCGGAGGCCGACCCGCGGGACGGCCTCCGCAAGTTCGAGTGGTTCACGGAAGCCGACACACACCAGATTGCGGACCACGTTCTCCAGGTTGTTCGTGAAAGAACCGTCACCGCGATCGGCCCGGGCTACGGGACACCGTTCAGCGGGATCCAGGAGTGCGCAGACCAGGCCGGAGAGCTGGCACGAGTGCTTCGGGAAGTAGGGGTCCGGTGACCGCCAACGACATGGAACACCCCAGAGCAGTTGCCGACGGAGCCCACTGGCTGGGCGGATGCCTTTCGGCCAACGCGCAGGGACACGAAGTCCACTACCACGTCTCGACGTACCTGGTGGTGGGGGTCAAGGCGGCGATCCTGGTCGATACCGGGGATCCGGCCCATCTGGCCACGGTGCTTGCGCAATTGGACGAGGCGCTGGGAGGGCGCCGGCTGGACTACATTTTTCCCACGCACCCGGAAATACCCCATGCAGGGAACCTTCCGGCACTGCTCGAGCGCTACCCCGAAGCCACCGTTGTCGGAGATGTGCGCGATTACTTCATGCACTACCCCGAACATGCGGATCGATTCTCCCCCCGTGGTGCCGGTGACCGAATCGACCTGGGCGGACGCGAGTTCATGTTCTTCCCGGCCCACATCCGCGATCTCTCCAACACCCTTTGGGGCTACGACAGCGGCTCGGGCATGCTCTTCGTCTCCGACGGCTTCTCCTTTATCCACGACATTCCCCAACCGGACGGGGAGGACGAGCCGGCACATTTGCCCGGCCAGTGCAGGTCGCTCTCGAGCGAGATGCCGCACCCCCCGACTGTCGAACAGGCCGCATACGGCACCGGACGCGCCCTCTATTGGACGAAGTTCGTCGAAGTCAGCACGGCCTTTGGAAACATCGAGCGACTGCTGGCGGAACACCCCACCCGGTGGATTTGCCCGGCACACGGAAACGTCATAGACGACGTCGAAGGAATGCTGAAAACATCCCTGGCAGCCCATCGGAAAGTGTTCGAGGAGCGAAGTTGAGATAGTGAAGGAGCGTCAATATAATGAAGATTGGAATTCAGCGCGAACAGGTGCTCTTCGCGTCCGTAAAGATAGCCGCGCGTCAGCGCGGCGCTTGAGATATGTGCAACCAGCGAGGAGTAGGTCGATGCGAGATTTCACCGGGTACGGAGAGAACCCGCCCGTTATCAGATGGCCGGACGGCGCCAAGGTGGCTGTCTCTTTGGTGATCAATTATGAAGAGGGGGCGGAAAGTTCCATTGCCGCCGGCGACGCACGGGATGAAGATGTATCCGTGTTCGGAGGGTGGTCCGCGGATCCAAGCCGCAGGAGCCTGATGAAGGAGTCGTTCTTCGAATACGGCAGCAGGGTCGGAATATGGCGCTACCTCGCAATGCTGCGCGAATACGCTCTTCCGGCTACGTTCATGGCCTGCGGGGCCGCGCTGGAGAAGAATCCCGAGGCCGCGCGGGCAATAGTCCGTGACGGACACGAAATTTGCGCCCATGGCTACAAATGGCGTGGGACGGTCGGCATGACGCCGGCAGAAGAGGAAGCCGAGATCCGGGCATCCGTTGCCGCCATCCAGGCCACTGCAGGAGTCACCCCCGTCGGCTGGTACGTGCGGGAAGGGATCACCGAGAATACACGTGAGATCCTCGCCCGGGAGGGATTCCTCTACGACTCAAATTCCTATTCGGATGACCTTCCTTACCTGGTGCAGGCCGGCGAGGCCTCACATCTGGTCGTGCCGTATGCCGGCGACACGAATGACGGGCGTTTCTGGGGAACCGGCAGCCTAGGCACCGGGGACGACTTCTACAGTGTCTTGAAAGACAGTCTGGATTGTCTCCTGCTGGAGGGCGAGACAGTGCCAAAAATGATGTCGGTCGGGGTGCATCTGCGCATCGGAGGCCGTCCCGGCGTAGCCCTGGGAGTACGCCGCTTCATTGAATACGCCCTGAACCAGGGCAACGTCTGGTTCGCCACCCGGGAAGAGATCGCCCGCTGGTGGCTCGAGCATTCGCCGGCCATGCCGGCTGAAGCCGCCTATGAGGGGGCGCTGTGACACGGCCGGAAGCAGGCGTGGCAACGGACCTCTCCCGTCTGGTGCACAACGTACACCGGGAAGGGTTCAAGGAACTGGACAAGGTGGGCCTCAAAGGCCAACCAGACCAGGGTCTGGTGTGCAATCTGATTTCGCGGGATCTCAGCGGATCCGACGACCTCAATGTCAGTTGGGGCCGCATATTGTCCGGGCAACACCACCTGTGCCACCATCACCCGGATGCCTCCGAGTTTTACGTCGTCCTCGCCGGCACGCCCCTGATCCACCTGGGCGACAAAGAATACCGGGCCAGCCCCGGGGACGGCATCTACATCCCCCGCGGAACGACCCACGGCATCACCAACGACACCGAATCCGATGTCGACATGATCGTGGGCGTCAGCAAACCCGCCGACTGGCAATTCGTTCCGGACGAGTAGAAGGCGGTTCGCCGAAGTTGCTTTTCCGTCCGATGTTTTCAGTGTTTACAGGAGAGTGCCATGTCGTACAAAACCTCCAGCGCCGGTCATGGCGGCCCCGAAGGGACCCGTGCAGGCCAGGTGGGACTCATTACCTCTGATCCCGGGCCGACACTGCTCGCCCTGCTCGCGCAGACGGACGTGGACTTCCTCATCCTCGACGCGGAGCAAACCGGACTGTCCGTCCGGGACTGCGCTGCGGTCGTGCAGGGCCTGGCCGGATCCCGCGTCCAGGTGGGCGTGCGTGTTCCGAACCTGGCCCCGGAGACACTCGTTGCCTTCGCCAACACCGGAGTCAGCGAGATGGTGCTCCCACAGGTGCGAAGCGTTGCCCAACTGCAGCAGGCCTACGAAGCAACACGGTACGCGCCGGAAGGAAGGCGGCCGAGGCAGGTGTCTCCGGCCTCGGCGTTCGGCACCGATTTTTCCTGCCCGCCCCGGCTTACGGTACTTTTCGAAACGGTCGAGGCCCTTGACAAGGTGCAGGAATTTGCTGCACTGGACATTTTCGACGGCGGTTGGGTGGGCCCCACGGACTTGCAGGATGAGCTCAGGCGCCACGGCAGGACCGCTCCGGACGCACTCAACGACGCCGTGTACAAGCTGGTTAGCGCTCTGACCCAAGCCGGCCACAGCGTCGGATTGCCTGCACCGGGGTTCTCGGCCGTACCGGACGTGCTTGCCGGAGGGGCCGACAGGTGCGCAATCTACTGGGAGCGGGAATTGGCTGCTATGCTAACCGAATTTGTTGCACGTCGACCGGCCGTCCTGACGACATCTTCGATATAATAAGTGTCGGTGGAAAATGATTGAAGGAGCCCTCGTGGAAGAAACTGCCGTAAAGAGCTCCGAACAGGGCGACGTTTCGTCACGGGACTACTGGATCGTCCATCTCGGTTCCATGATCAAGAGCCATCGTGCCGGCCGGTTCACGGTCGAAGAGCTGGCCGAACGGGCCGGAGTCAGCGCGGGCCTGATAAGCCAGATCGAGCGCGGTATCGGAAACCCATCCTTCGTGACGCTGCATCGCCTGGCGAACTCCCTCGACCTGCCCTTGGCCAGCCTGTTCAACAATCCGCAGGCGGCCAAAGACCAGATGCTCGTGCGCCGGGCGGACCGGCGGCGGATCGAGATCCCTTCACAGGGGATCATCATGGAATCCCTCGTGCCAAACGGGGGCCGGAAGCTGGGGGTGGTCAACATGACTATTCCGGCCCACTTCGATGGCTCGCATGTTCCCCACTCACATGAAGGGGAAGAATGCGTCGTCGTCCAATCCGGTTCACTGGTCGCCACTGTCAGCCACCAGGAGTTCAGGCTCGAGCCAGGCGACAGCCTGACCTACGATTCGGCGCTTCCGCACTGGTGGAGCAACGAAACCGATTCCGCGGCCGTGATGGTAGCTATCTCCACCCCGCCGTCCATGGGGAGGGCCCACTGATGGCGGACGTCCCGGGTCCTTCTGCCAGAGTCGGTATTTTGGTTCCATCCTCGAATTCGAATGCCGAATCCATGACGGCGGCAATGCTGCGCGATCAAACAGATATCGGCGTCCACTACAGCCGGTTCCGATTGCCGCCGGACCTTGACCACAGCATCGACGCAAGTGTCCTGGGCGAAGCACCGGCATTGCTGCGCGAGGCCGAGGTGACGGCCATGGCTTTCCACGGGACCTCCGGGTCGTGGAAGGGCCTGGCCGGCGATCAGGAGCTGTGCGAAACCCTGACCGCGGCGACCGGCGCTCCTGCGACCACGGCTTCACTGGCAGTACTCGCAGCGCTGGAAGCCATGTCGCTAACGCGCGTAGCCGTGGTGTTCCCGGGGCCGGCCCCAATCGTTTCACTCATCCAGGCCGAGTATGCCGGGCACGGCATCGACATGCCCCGTGCGTCATATCCCGAGCGGTCCATGGGCAACCAAGAGATTTCCCGGCTCAGCCGCCAGGAGATCGAAACTCTGATGAGGCCGGCCTTCGCCGCCGATGTGGAAGCCGTCGTATGCATCGGAACGAACCTGCGCGCCGGCTACCTTGCGGCAGAGCTCGAGGCTGAATTCGAGATTCCCGTGATCGACAGCGCTGCCGCAACCCTGTGGAACCTGCTGAGGACCGCCGGAGTCCAGCACTCCATATCCGGCTGGGGGAAGCTTTTCTCGGTTCCCTAGGAGGCAGAGCCGCCCGTCGCAGAAAGCCATGCCGCCACGATGCTACTCCGCGTGGCAACCCAGGTGTCCTGCTCCAAGGCGTACGAAAGAAAGCGGTCTACAGCCGAAGCATAGGCCGGCCTGCCGATCAGCCGGGGGTGGAGCCCTACGCTCAGAACGGACGGGCCGGGCCTTGCTTCCGAAAGCAGCATGTCAAGGCTTCCGGTCAGATGACCGGCAAAGGCCGAGGCTGTAGGGAAGTGACCCAGGAGTCCGGAATCGTTCGTGTCGCCGGAATAGGGAAGGACCGGCAGTCTCGGGTTTCCCGGTCCCGTCCCCCAATGCGGCAGGTCGTCGTTGAAGCTGTTTGATTCATAGGCAAATCCTTCTTCTGCAAGGGTTTGGCGGGTCCAGGGATTGAGCCCGTCCCGGGAGTACCAGGTAGTGGGCTCCTGGCCGGTATTCGCGCGGATCGCTTCCCTGGAGGTGGTGATGAGCCGGCGCTCCTCCCCGGGATCGAGTCCCAGATGGCAGTCCCACTTGTACCCGTGATCGGCAATTTCGTGGCCGGACCGCACTAAAGCGGGACCGAGCGAGGGGTTCGCCTCGAGTGCGGCCGCGCAGCAGAACGCCGTGGCCGGCACCTGGTGCCGTTCAAGTATCCGCAGCAGCCGCCAGATGCCCGCCCGTGAACCGTACTCGAAAGCCGACTCCAAGGTCAGGTTCCGGATCCCGCCGGAAGGACCGGCAGGTACCCAATGCGCCCCAAGGTCATCAACAGCGTCTCCGTGAGCAACGCTCCGCTCGGCACCCTCTTCAACGTTGATAACCAGAGACACGGCCACCCTGGCATCCCCGGGCCACAGGAAATCAGGCGGGATTTCGCCGTAGCCCACAAAATCCCGGCTGGCCGCTTGATCCTCCATGATGACTCCCTCTCAACTTCCCGCCTACAACGAAGCATGGCTATGTTGAAGTAACTTCGATATTATGAACGTAGTGCAAAGGAGAGAGCCTTGTCCACGTTAATTTATGGCGCCACCGTCGTTGCCGGCGACACGATCATGGAACCGGGCGCCGTCCTGCTGCGCGGCGGCCGGATAGAAGCCCTGCTGGACCGCTGGGAGCAGCCCGGCGAGGCCTTCCCCGGAGAGGCAATTGACGCCCGCGGCTGCGTGGTGATGCCCGGCCTCATAAACGGCCATACCCATGGAGTAACCCCCGGCGCGCTGTTCCCGAGCGCAGCACATTCCCTGAGCAGGGACCGCTGGATGGGACACCTTGACCGGCATCTGCTGGCCGGGACAACGACAGTCCTCAGCTTGTGCGGCCTGGGTGCCATGGCTGATGTGCGGGAGGCCGATCGCCACCATGCGGTGCACGTGCGCGGCGCCACGACCCATCTGCCACTGGCACTTCAGGCAGCGCAGGCCTCCGACGGGCACGGCCTGACCCGGGCTGCCCGGGAACTCAGCGTGGAGCGCATGCTTGAAGACGGTGCTGTCGCTATCGGGGAACTCGGCGGGGGGCAGACCTTGGGCGGCGGCGGACAGGACCTGATATACATCCCGGAAGCAATCGCGAAACGCACGGGCATACGTGTATCCAGTTCACAGGCCCGACGGCTTAAGGAAGCCGTCCTCGGACGTTTCATCCAGACGGGAGCACTTGATGAAAGACGTCTTTCCGACCTGGCAGGGGAGACCGGACTGGCCGGCGCACTGCCTCTCGGGGAGCTGGCTGCACTCATAGCCGACACGGTCTTGCCCTCTATGGAACCTGCCCTGGGCGCGATCCGGGACGGGGTTCGAACAGCCTTGAAGCTCGGCGTTCCTGCTATCGTCCACAGCGCTTCCGCAACGGCCAACGTCATGCGTGAGCTAATGGATGAAACCCCGTCGAAGGGGGCGCAACTGATCGCGGCCCATGCCAACCACCCATCGCATACACCGCAGGAGGCCTACGAGCTCGCAATGCGAGGCAAGGACAAAGGCTGGGCCGCTGAAGCCTGCGTCTTCGACCTCTTGCACCGTCGGCACACTGTCCAGACACGTGAACACTGGGACCGGCTGCTTTCCGAACCTGATCTGGTCTCCGTCCTGGCCACCGACTACGGAAAGGACGGAGAGCATGACGAGCTGATCTCTGCTGTTCAGGACGTCTTTAACCAAGGTCACCGGTCACTCGCCGGAGCAGTAGCCATGGCAACAACCGAAGTCGCCAGACTGATCCCGGGAATCGCTCCGGACTGCAGTAAACTACGCGCCGGCGGGGCAGCCGACATCGTCGTCGCCAGTGCCGCTGACTTCAGGGACGTGAAGTTTGTATTTGTCGACGGACAATGTGTGGTGCGCAACGGCGAGCTGACAGAGGAGGCCCACCGTTGAGTAAACGATTGGACCCGGGCCAGTACGAAAAAATCCAGCAGTTGGTAGGGGCATCAGTGGCGGCTGAGGACCGCGCCGCGCTGGAACGCTCCTACCAGGACTACCGCAGCGCCATGGACCAGCTCAGGGACCGGTTTGAGCGAGCCCAACGTACCGCAGCCGCAAGGGAGCCTCGCCATGAATGAACCGTGGGAACTAACCATAACGGACGCCGCGGTCCTGATCAGCAGCCGTAAACTGGGCGCAGTCGAGCTCCTGGATTCCGTTCTTCAGCGGCTGGATAAAACGGAGAGCTATGCACAGGCGTGGGCCTATGTGGACGACAGCGGTGCCCGCGAGGCAGCCGGCGCAGCAGACAGACTAAGCCTCGCAGGCGGGTCCTTGGGGCCTCTGCACGGCATTCCTCTGGGCATCAAGGACGTCATCGACGTTCGCAACATGCCAACAGAGGCAGGTTCCGGGGCGCTGCTCGGGAATATCGCACGATCCGACGCCGGAGCCGTACGCCAACTCCGTCACAGCGGTGCCGTCATCCTGGGAAAAACCAGGACACACGAGTTCGCGTTCGGGCAGGGCACGCCTCCCTCCCGTAATCCACGGGATCCCGAAAGATACGCCGGTGGCTCCAGCATCGGCTCCGGTGTCGCCGTGGCGGTAGGCAGCACTCCGGGCGCAGTCGGTACGGACACGGGCGGATCGGTACGGAACCCCGCCTCCATAAACGGTCTGGTCGGGATCAAGCCTTCCTCCGGTCTGATTTCAGGATCAGGCCTGCTCAATGTCAGCCACACGCTGGATCAGATCGGCCCGATCGCCCGCACCGTAACCGACGCTGCCAACCTCTTCGAATGCATGGCCGGACCAGAAAAAGTATCCCGGCTCCGGAAAAAATTCCCACATTCCGCAGGGCCTGCCATTCGACTCGGTATCGACCGGAGAATCTGGGATGACTGGGCAGTCACCCAACAGGTCAAGACCGTTCTGGAACGCGCTATCGATGACCTTCAAGAACTTGGCATCGACGTCATCGACCTACCACTGCCGCAGCTTTCCATGGCATTGCCGGCAAGCTTGGCAATATCCCTCTCCGAGGCGGCCGAGCACCATCGCACACGGCTGGAAAAAGCATCGGCGCATTATCTGCCGGGCACTCGAATCATGCTAGAGACCGGCTCGTTGATCCCATCAGCGGATGTCCAACTGGCGCGAGAGGTGCAGGAATACCTTCGATCCCTGATCTCCGGGACGATGGAAGAGGCCGGAGTTGGCGCACTTATTTCTCCCACCCTGCCTGCCGTCGCACCGGTGGAATCGAATATGGACCATGCCCTAACGGGCGAAGCAGGAAACAACTCGCTGTCCTCGGCGCTGCAGATGCTAACAACCGCGAATCTAACAGGCATGCCGGCATTGAGCCTTCCTTGTGGCTTCGCCCAAGGGCAACCGGTAGGCATGCACCTGATGGGCCCCATCTTCTCCGAATACACCTTGTTCTCGATCGCCAACGCTTACGAGACTGCCACCGAATGGAATAGACATGTACCCGTACGCAATCTTCCCGTACTCACCGGATGATCCATATGCAGTCGCTTGGAACATTGCCCGCTGAATCCAAGCATTCGCGCGAGGAAACGCCTCCTGACTAGGCGTTTTGTTTCGCCGATAAAGGTACCTTTCGTCAGCTAACCTGCGGTCCGCTTAGACACGTGTGAGAGCCTTTGTCTTTGCACTTCATCTCTCAACCGTCGGCAACAAATGCAACTGCTGATGGATTTGTGTTTATCCTGGTTGCCGGACATCCCTGTATACGTGGGGGGGACCGGCCCTAGCTGTTGGATAGGGTAGTGGTCATGGCTGGCCGTGAGATTGCCCTTCCCGACGATTATCAGGATCTGTTGAAGGTTCTGAAGGACAGGGTGCGCAATTCGCGGGCGCAGGCCTTGCGCACAGTGAATACGCAGCTGATCGCGCTGTACTGGTCGATCGGCCGGGACATTCTGCAGCGTCAGGATGTTGAAGGCTGGGGGAGTGGCATCATCGCCCGTCTCGCCGAGGACCTTCGAGCCGAGTTTCCGGAAATGAAGGGCCTGTCCCGAAGCAATCTCTTCTATATGCGGGGCTTTGCTGCCGGCTGGCCGGAGCCAATTGTCCAACAGCCTGTTGGACAATTGCCGTGGGGCCACATCACCGTGCTGCTGGACAAGCTCGAGACGGCCGAATCGAGAAACTGGTACGCCGCAGCGGCCGTGGAGTACGGGTGGTCGCGGAACATACTGCTAAACATGATCATGGGCGAGGCCATGGAACGCACTGGATCCGCGCCCTCGAATTTCGCGCAGGTGCTGCCGGCACCGGGGTCCGAGCTGGCGCAGCAGGCAGCAAAGGACCCGTACAACTTTGAGTTCCTGGGCCTGACCGGTGAAGTCGCCGAGCGGGACCTCGAGCAGCGGCTGACCGACCGGATCGTGGAGACCCTGCGTGAGCTTGGACCGGGATTCGCGTTTGTCGGACGGCAAGTGCATCTGGAGGTCAGCGGTGATGACTTCTATATCGACCTGCTGTTCTTCCACGTCGAGCAGCTGCGGTACTACGTCTTCGAGCTGAAGACGGGCCGGTTTCAGCCCGAGTACGCCGGCAAGCTGAACTTCTACGTCGCCGTCGTCGACGACGTGATGAAGCGCGAGTTCCACAACGAGACAGTTGGGATCCTAATCTGCGGCAGCAAAAACGACCACACGGTCCGCTACAGCCTGGGCCGGTCGACCTCGCCGATGGCCGTTTCCGCGTATACGTACGAGCAGCTGCCTGCCGAGGACAAAGCCCTCCTGCCCGGCGAAGACCAGCTCACGGCGGCGCTGGACGGGCTGCCAGCCGACTAGTAGCGGCTTTCGGTAAAACAGGGGTCTGGGACAACGACGGCGAGGGCTGGGAACGTGCCGCCGTTGTCCCTGTCACTTAGGGGTAGAGGCCTCGCATCTGGTGGGTTTCGGACACCTTTCGCATCGCGGTGACTGTGGCTGCCTCACGCAGGCCGAGCCCGCGCTGGTTTGCTGTTTCAACGACGCCGTTCCAGGTCTGGAGCATGCGTTGTTCCAGGCAATCGTCGACTTCCTTCGGGCTCCACCGGTAGGCGTTTGACCCTTGGACGCACTCGAAGTGGACCACTTCATGGCATTGGCAAGAATGTTCGGAACCTCAAGCTTTCCTGCCTGAAAAAATGCCCGATGTACTCGGGATGATCGCTCTGGCCGTGTTTGACCGGAAGCCGTGGTCGGATCCGGCCTGTGGGATTCCACCCAGTTTCGTGGCGGCGGCCAAGCCGTGAGCGCATGGGGTTACGGGGCCCGTGCAGAGAGTTGCCCGCCGCAGCAGTTAGGGCGGTTAGCCCCCGGTGCTGGAAACCGGGTCACGGTGTACTTGGTCACTGGTGGGGGATGAAGGTGTACTTGTACTCGAGGAATTCATCGATGCCGAGTATGCCGCCTTCGCGTCCGATTCCGGACGCTTTTACGCCTCCCAGAGGCGCGGCGACGTCGGAGATGATGCCGGAGTTGATGCCGATCATCCCGATTTCCATCCGCCGGGCGACCCGGTGGGCGCGGGCGAGATCATTGGTCATCAGGTAGCCGGCCAGTCCATAGGCGGTGTCGTTGGCGAGTGCGATCGCGTCGTCTTCGTCGCTGAACGGGATGATCGGTGCGACTGGCCCGAAAATCTCTTCCTGCATGAGCCGCGCGTCGCGGGGCACGTTTGCAAGCACGGTGGGCGGGTAGAACGATCCGGTTCCGTCCGGGACGACCCCGCCGGTGCGGACGTCGGCACCGCGGGATACGGCGTCATCCACGAGAGACTGAATGCGGTCAACGCTGGCGGCGTCAATCATTGGGCCGATTTCCGTGTCCTCTTCCAGGCCGTTGCCGACACGCAGCGAAGCGAACTTCTCGGCCAGCCGGGTGGTGAGTTCGTCGGCGATGCTTTCGTGGACGAGGATGCGGTTGGCTGCAGTGCAGGCCTCGCCCATGTTACGCATCTTGGCTGCGGTGACCTCCGTGACGGCACGGTCCAGGTCGACATCATCGAAGACAATGAACGGTGCGTTGCCGCCGAGCTCGAGCGAGGTGCGGATCATGTGGTCAGAACACTGGCCGTGCAGCTTGCTGCCAACGAAGGTGGAACCGGTGAACGACAAGTGGCGTACCAATCCTTCGCTGAGCAGGGGAGCCACCAATGCGCTGGAACTGGAGGTTGTGACCACATTGATTGTGCTCGCGGGCGCCCCGGCTTCCTCGAAAAGCTTCGCGAGGAACAACATCGTCAAGGGGGTCTTCTCGGCAGGTTTAACGACGACGGCGCAGCCGGTGGCGATCGCGGGGGCGATCTTGCGGGCGCCCATTGCCAGAGGGAAGTTCCATGGCGTGATCAACAGCGACACGCCGATCGGTTCACGGGACAGGACGATTTGTCCCCTGCCGCTGGGTGATTCTGCGTGCGATCCCTGTACGCGCACCCCTTCCTGCGCGTACCACTGCAGGTAGCCGGCGGAGTATTCGATCTCTCCGCGTGCTTCGGCGAGGGGCTTGCCCATTTCCGCGGTCATGATGGCCGCGAGCTCCTCCTTCGATTCCAGCAGCAGCTTGTGCGCGGCGAGCAGGATGTCGGCGCGGGCGCGTGGGGACATCGCCGCGAAGGCCGCCTGGGCGGCGTTGGCGGCAGCAACCGCGCGGCGTCCGTCTTCCGGGCCGGCATCGGGGATGGAGGCGATGACCTCGCCGGTTGCCGGGTTCTGTACCTGGATCCGGGGCCGATCGGGAAGGTCTTCCCAGCGTCCATTGATGAAGAGTTCGGTCTTCAGCCCTGCAGGGGCCTGGGCGGTGGTGGTCATGATTGTCCTTCGGTGTGGTGGGTGGTGGTCTGAGGGTCGAGGAGTTCGGCCAGGTGCAGGCTCTTGCGTTCCGGGTCCAGCTGCCTGACCTGCATGGCGCAGCTGAAGCCGTCGGCCAGTACCGGTGTGCTTTCGGGTGTACTGGCCAGGGCAGGCGCGAGTGCCTGTTCGGCGACTTTCATGGATATGTCGTAATGGTTGGCTTCAAAGCCGAAGTTTCCCGCTACGCCGCAGCAGCCGGTGGCTTCGGTGACGTCGGCGACGCCCAAGGCTGCCAGGGCCTTGCGCTGAACAGTCGCGCCGAATGTGGAGTATTCGTGACAGTGGGTCTGTACCGTGACCGATTCGGGTACAGCCGGGGGTTGCCACCCCTCGGCAACCCATCCCTTGACCGCCTCGGCGAAGCTCTGGATACGGTGTGAGACCCGTTCTGCGGCTTCCGTGCCGAGGAGTTCGGGAGCGTCTTTCCGCAGGGCGGCGGCGCAGCTGGGTTCGACGACGACGATCGGGGCGTCCGTGCCGTCATCGAGCTTCGCTACGGTTTTAGCCATCATTTTCTTGGCCGTGTCCAGTTGCCCGGTAGATATCCAGGTGAGTCCGCAGCAGGCGTCGCTTTCGCACGAGACCTGGCGTCCGGTACCTTCGATAACCCGCGCTGCGGCACCTGCCACTTCCGGCCGGAAGCCCTTGGTGAACGAGTCGACGAACAACACCGTGTCACCGGTTCCGTTGTTGTTGCCGAAGCCTGCCAGGGCGTCGCGGAGCATCTTGCGGGACGCGAACTTGGGCATGGCACGCTTTGTGGTGAGCCCACCGGCAGCTGCCACCACCTTGGCGAGCGGGCTGGACAGAACGGCGTTGACGATGGGGCTGATGCGGGTAGTGAGTTTGAGCCAGCGCGGCAGCCAACCCAGGGAAAAATGCGACAGGGGCCTTATTTTGCCGTCGTAGTAGTGCGAAAAGAACTCGGACTTGTAGGTGGCCATGTCCACCCCGGCCGGGCAATCGTTCGAGCAGGCCTTGCAGGCCAGGCATAGATCCAGGGCCTCGCGGACGTCCTCGGACTTCCAGCCCTCGTCGATGCTTCCCGCTCCGCGCACCATGTCCTGCAGGACGCGCGAGCGGCCGCGGGTCGAGTCCTTTTCGTCCCCCGTGGCCCTGAAGCTCGGGCACATCACCCCGCCGGCATCGGACCGGCATCGGCCCACCCCGATGCACGCCTGGACGGCGTGCACCCATTTGTCGGCACCTGCGGCTGCGGCCTCAACGGGGCGGAGTTCGAAGTGGGTGCGCCATTCACGGTCCGGGACGCCCTCCAGGGCGAGGTTGGTGTCGATGGGGTCCGGGTCCGTGATGGAACCGGGGTTCATGATGCCTGCTTTGTCCCACAGGTTGCGGTAGGTCTCGAACGCGGCGATCATCGCGGGGGAGTACATGACGGGAAGGAATTCGGAGCGGGCCCGGCCGTCGCCGTGCTCGCCGGAGAGGGAGCCGCCGTGGCGGACGACCAGTTCGGCTGCGGCCTGGGTGAACTTGCGGTAGACGGCCCGGCCGTCCTCGCATCGGAGGTCGTAGGTGATGCGGATGTGCATGCAGCCGGCGCCGAAGTGCCCGTACATGATCCCCGTCAGCCCGTGGACCTCTAGCAGCCGGCGGAAGTCGGCCAGGTAGGCGGCAAGGTTTTCCGGGGCCACGGCGGAATCTTCCCAGCCTGCCTGCGATTCCCCGCCGCTGGCGGGCCGGGAGGACAGGCCGGCGCCGTCCTCGCGGACCCGCCACAGGGTGGCCCGTTGTACGAGGTCCGGGACAGCCCGGCCATCGACCAGGCGGCCGTTGGCGGCCAGCCGCTCCAGCAGCCGGTCTGCTTCCCGGGCGACCTTCTCCGGGTTCTCCCCGTCCAGGTCCACGTACAGGAACGCCTTCCCCTCGGGAAGACCGAGAACGGAGTCGGCCCCGCGGCGCAACCGCATGGTGTCGACGATGGCCTCGTCGATCCCCTCGACCGCCGCGGGGGAGAATTCGAGGATGGTTTCGATGTCCTTCGCGGCATCGACCACGTCGGCGTAGCCCAGGCAGACCAGCAGCGCGCTCGGGGCCTTGGGGACCAGCTTCATCCGGGCGCGGACCACCAGGGCACAGGTGCCCTCCGTGCCCACCAGCGCACGGGCCACGTTCAACCCGTTCTCCGGCAGGAGGTTGGCCAAATGGTAGCCGGAAACCTGCCGCTGAATCCGGCCCAACTCGGTCCGGAACGCGGCCAGGTTGTCCCCGGCCAACTGCTTGAGATCTTCGCCCAGATCGAAGGCCCGCGACACCGAATAGGCATCGGCAGGGTCCGTGGCCCGCAGACCGGTGGAGGTGGCGGTGAGCCGGGCGCCGTCCGAGGTGACGACATCGATCTCCACGACGTGGTCCGAGGTCCGGCCGTAGCGGACCGAGTGGTTTCCGCACGCGTCGTTGCCGATCGCACCGCCGATAGTGGCGCGGGTCTTCGACGATGGGTCTGGTGCGAAGGTGAGGGCCCCGCCTGTGGCATCCTCGGCTTCCCGGGTGAGGTGGGAGAGGATGACGCCCGCTTCGACGTCTGCTGTCTTGGCGCCCTCGTCAACGCTGAGGATCCGGTTCATGTGCCGGGAGAAATCCAGCACGATACCGGGGCCGATGGCGTTGCCGGCCATGGACGTCCCCCCGCCGCGCCCGATCAGCGGCGTGCCGGTTTCACGGCATGCCGTCACGACCGCAACCACGTCGTGGACACTGCGCGGGAACACCACACCCAGCGGAGGAACGCGGTAATTCGAGGCGTCGTAGGAGTACTCAGCTATCCGGTGGCCGGAGATTTCGGCGGGCACGCCCGCAGCTTCAAGCCGGGCCAGGATCGGTGCGCGCTCGGGGGCGGAAAGGACATCTTGGGTCATGGCGGTTTTTAGACTCCCGCTTTGGCGGGAACGGCACCGACGACGGCGCCAACGGCGGCCTCGAAACGTTCCAGTCCGGTGCTGATTTCGTCGGCGGTGACCACCAGGGCGGGGATCAGCCGGACAACGTTGCCGGCCGGGCCGCAGGTCAGGGACAGCAGGCCCTGCGTGGTGGTGGCCTGCTGGACCGCGGCGGCGGTCTTGGCGTCGGGGGTGCCGTCTTCGGCGGTGAACTCGATGCCCTGCATCAGGCCCAGGCCGCGGACGTTGCCGATCACCGGGAAGCGGTTCTGGATCTCCTTCAGGCCGGCCTGCAGCTGCTCGCCGCGGATGCGGGAGTTCTCCACCAGGCCTTCCTCTTCGACCACTTCGAGCGTGGCCACACCGGCCGCGGCGGAAACGGCGTTGCCGCCGTAGGTGCCGCCCTGCGAGCCGGGCCAGGCCTTGGACATGGTCTCGGTGGAAGCCGCGATGGCGGAGATGGGGAAGCCCGAGGCGATGCCCTTGGCGGTAATGAGGATGTCCGGGGTGGCGGTGGAGTACTGGTGGCCCCAGAACTTGCCCATCCGGCCCACGCCCGCCTGCACCTCGTCGAAGATCAGCTGGATGCCGTGCCGGTCGGCGCGCTCGCGCAGGCCCTCCATGAAGGCCGGGGGAGTGGGCAGGTACCCGCCGTCGCCCAGTGCCGGTTCGATCAGGAACGCGGCGGTGTCATTGGGGGCGGTGCGGGTCTGCAGCAGGTAGTCCAGCTCCTGCAGCGCGAAGGCGACGGCGGTGGCTTCGTCCCAGCCGTAGCGGTAGGCATAGGGGAAGGCGGACATGTGGACGCCGGCCATCAGCGGCGCGAAGCCGGCGGAGAACTTGGTGCCGGCCGTGGTCAGGGAGGCGGCGGCGACGGTGCGTCCGTGGAAGCCGCCCTGGAACACGACGATGTTGGGCCGGCCGGTGGCCATGCGGGCCAGGCGGATGGCGGCCTCGACGGCCTCGGAGCCGGAGTTTGCGTAGAACACGGAGTCCAGTCCCGCGGGGAGGACTTCGCCGAGCTTCTCGGTCAGCGCCAGCAGCGGCTTGTGCATCACGGTGGTGTACTGGGCATGGATGATCTTGCCGACCTGTTCGCGCGCCGCTTCCACAACCTTCGGGTGGCAGTGGCCGGTGCTGGTCACTCCGATGCCGGTAGTGAAATCCAGGTAGTCCTTGCCGTCCGTGCCGTGGATCCACGAGCCGAGGGCGTGGTCGACGACGACGGGGGTTGCTTGCTTGAGCGCGGGGCTGAGTGAAGTCATTGTTCACCTTTGTCGGATGGTAGTGCGACCAGCGCCCTCGTGACCCGGAAATGGGTGGTGGCTGAGGATGCTGACCGCGGAAGTTGTTGCGGGACTATTGGGAAGCGACGGCCTGCGGGACTGCTGCCCGCGGCAAAATCGGCCAAGGAGTTGAACGTCCCCTCCGGCTGAACATTCACGCCGGGGTGGCGGCCCGATCCCGGTAGGTCGTGCCGGCAGTTGATGTCGGGAACGGAAATGACCCCCACACCTCGAATGAGGTGCAGGGCCACTTCGCGTCGTCGCTCAGTTGTTCCAGAAGTCGGGCAGCGTGGAAAGATCCTGGATCTCGTTATACGGCTGGTAGAAATCGCTGCCCTTGAACCCGTAGCGGTTCACCCAGATGCGGCGCACGCCGTACTGCTTCGCGGGCATGATGTCGTACTCCCATCCCTGCGCGACGTGGGTGATGAGGCTTGGGTCGCGATCGATCGTCTTGAAGAGGTGCTCGAAGGCACCGGGGCGGGGCTTGTACCAGCCGGCGTCCTCGGCGGTGATCACGTAGTCGAACTCGACGCCGATCGTCTTGACGTGGTGGGGGATGAAATCGCGATCCGAATTCGAGATGATCGCCAGCTGCACGCCCTTCTCCTTGAGCTTGCGCAGCGCCTCGGGTACTTCGGGGAAGACGGGAAGCGACTTCGCCTCCTCGACGAGCTGATCGCCGTACCCGTCCTCGTAGCGGGCGCCGTGCAGCAGCATCGCGTTCTCAAGCGTCGAACGCACGAGGTCTTGATACCTGCGGTAGGGGCCCTCGGCAACGGCCTGGAAGCGCATCACGCGGAGGTTGTCGAGGAAAGTGTCATGATCGATGCCGACCTCGTCGAGGCGCTCCTGCACGATCGGTAGCGCGAGGCGATTGAGGTCGAAGTCGATCAACGTGCGGTAGCAGTCGAAAGTCGCGATCGGGGTGTTGTTACTCATTATTCCTACTCTGTCGAGGTGGTGGGACATTTTTAGGGAGGGTTACTTCTCGCCGCCGGTGGATGCGACGACGGCATTGTGGGTCGTGATGCCGCTATTGACATCGGTGATGGAGAAAACTGGTTTCGCTGCGCTGAGGAAGTCGAGGTCGAACCTGGTGCTCCCTTCGGCCACGAGATCCGCGCCGATCTCGCCGAGCGCGGGGGCAAGTTTGAAGCCGTGACCGGAGAAGCCGCCGAGCACCACTGTGTTGCTGCGGCCGGGCGCGACTGCCATGAACTCGTGCATCGAGCGGGTGTAACTCTCGATGTAGGTCTCTAGCCGCACGGGGTTCGGGTCAAGGTTTGGGAGAAGGTCGCGCAGGATCCAGGAGAACTTCTCAATTTCGGCCTGCGCCTCTTTGTGGCCGAACTTCCGTGGCACCGAGTCGGGGTCGCCCGTCGGCAGGTGGTCATTGAAGCCGAGTCCAAGCTTCACGAGCTTCTCGTCCGCGTTCGGGATGCCGTAGCAGTAGGAGGGGGAGACCCGCATGAAGGGCGGCAGGCCCCGGAGACTACCGTCGTCCTTGCCCGAGAACCACGCCGAGGTGAGGCGCCGTGTCACGATCCAGTCGCGCAGCTCGGGCACGAGTTTCGTGGTCCAACCGCCGCCGGCCACGAGCACCCGGTCGAAATCGAGGCTCTCGCCGGATTCGAGACGGAGGGTGACGCCGTCGGCCCGTTCGTCGACTGCGGCGACCGTTGTAAACTCGCGCGCCGTGGCTCCGGCCCGCACCGCCTGCTCGACGGCGACGCAGATGCTCCGCTCGGGCGAGATGACGCCGGCACCGGAATCCCAGATGCCGATGTCCCCGTCTGCGACCGAGAACTGCGGGAAGAGCGCGCGGATTTCCTCCATGCCATAGATCTCGTGCTCCAGGTCCCAATCCCGTGCGGCCTGGAGCGCGTGCTCGATCTGCGCATCCGTTGGAGCGCCGAGCAGCAGAGTGCCGATTTTGCGGCGCAGTTGTCGGCCGCCCGTCAGCTCCAGCTCTTCCCAAAGCTCGTTCGAGCGCTTCACGATCGGCATGTAGCCCATCGTGGTGAGTTCGAGGTTCCGGAACAGGCGTCCTTCTCCACCCGCCCCCGCGAGGGGGTGGCCGATGTAGCCGCTCTCAAATCCGTGCACTTCGACGCCGGCACGCTTGCTGAGACTCCATAGCACCTGTGCACCGATGGCTCCGAGGCCGACAACACCGATTTTCATGACTCTCTCATTTCTTGTGATTCCTTCCTCAGGGCAGAGCAAGGCCGGGACTTGACCCAATCCCGCGCCTTTCGGGGCACGCGGTTTGCCCCCGCTGCTGCCAGGCTGCGCTCAACGTCCCGTCTTCAGGCGTTCCTCCACGTTGGAGGCGATGCGGGATGACGCGATGCAGATCACGGCGTAAATGATGCCCGCTAGCACCAGCACGTCCAGGTATTGGAACGTCATCGCGCCGATCGAGAAGGCCTTGCTCGTGAGCTCGCCGACGCCGATGGTGTAAGCGAGCGAGCTGGACTGGAACACCATGATGAGCAGCGACATCATGGGGCCGACTACCGCCCGCATCGCCTGCGGCAGCACGACGTGGAAGAAGCCCTTCATCCGGGTGATGCCGAGGCTGGCGAACGCTTCGCGCTGCCCTGGTCCGACGTGCAGGATGCCTGCCCGGAACACCTCACTCGAGTAGGCCGAGAGGTTGAGCCCGTGGGCAACCACCATCGTCACGAAGGCGGTTAAGGTGATGCCGCCGCTCGGGAGTCCGAAGTAGAGCAGGTAAATCACCGCGAGGAGCGGGATGCCACGGAGAATCTCGATGACCACGATGAAGACCGTGCGCACGAGGCGGTTCTGGTGTGTGCTCAGCAGGCTGAACACGAGGCCTAAGGGGAGTCCGACCAGGGCGACGCATCCGGTGAGGGCAAGCGAGACGCCCAGGCCTTCAAGCAGGGCTGGCAGCCATTCGGCCCATCGTTCGAAGATCATACGGTCACCACCTTTTTGCGGACCACGCTGTCGACATAGCGCGAGAAGTACGACAGCGGGATGCCGACAAGCAGGTAGAGCACGGCCGCGATCGAGAAGACGAGCACTGCGGGGGCGCCGCGGGAGACCTCGAGCTGTGCCATGAAGATGATGTCGGCAACGCCAATGATCGACGCCTTTGCGCTGTCCTTCAGAAGGCTCACGGCGTACGAGGCCGAGGGCGGCATCGCGATATTGACCGCCTGGGGCGCGATGACACGCCAGAACTGGTGGGTCGGCGTGAGTCCGAGCGCCATGGCGGCTTCACTTTGGCCCTTATGCACGTTGTCGATGCCGGCCCGGAAGTTCTCGGCGAGGTACGCGCCAGAGATGAGGCTCAGGCCGATGAGCGCGGCAGGTAGCGGTTCGAGCGCGATTACCGGGCTGATGCCGTAGTAGATAATCAGCAGCCACACGAGAGGCGGCACACCGCGGCAGATGTCGATGATGCCGATGGCGAGCCAGCGTAATACCCACAGAGGCGACGTGCGCGCCAGCGCCAGCGGCACCGCGAGGACGCTTCCCACGACGAAGGAGACCACTGTCAGGATCACCGTAATACTAAGACCGGCTCCGATGCCCGAAAAAAGGGTCTCGATACTGATGCCGTTCATCTATCCAGCACCGCCTGCAGGAACGTCTTTGTGCGCTCATGGGTCGGGTTGGTGAACACGTGTTGGGGTGTGCCCTCCTCCAGGATGCATCCACGGTCGAGCAGTAACACCCGGTCCGCCACCCGCTCCGCGAACCGCATCTCGTGTGTTACCACAATCATCGTCATGCCGATCTCAGCAAGATCGCGCATTACCGTGAGCACTTCGTCGGCGATCTCGGGATCGAGCGCCGACGTGGGCTCGTCAAAGAGCATTATCTCGGGATCGAGGGCAAGCGCCCGGGCAATCGCGATGCGCTGCTGCTGTCCGCCTGAGCACTGCGAGGGCTTGGCAGAGGCCTTATCGGGCAGACCCACCTGCGTGAGGAGTTTCATCGCGTACTCCTCGGCCTCCTTTTTCGACCGCTTCCCATTGAGCGTCTGGGCGAGCACGATGTTCTGCAGCACGCTCAGATGCGGGAAAAGGTTGAAACTCTGGAACACCATCCCCACTCGGCGGCGCAGGTGTACCAGCTCATGTTTCGAAGGATTGAGGGGATTCTTGAAGACCTGCTCGCCGTCGAGGGTGAGGCCACCGCTGGTCGGGCGCTCAAGATAGTTGAGGCAGCGGAGGAAGGTGCTTTTGCCTGCACCGCTCGGACCAATCAGGGCGATGACCTCGCCCGCGTGCACCTCGAGAGAGATACCCTTGAGCACCTCGGTGGCGCCGTACGATTTCGAGATCGAGCCGGCGTTAAGAATGACCCGGTTTTCAGTCTTGTCCATGATGAGTTTCAGCTCCGTGGGTCAGGGCCGGGGCCAGGGTCAGGATCCGCTCGAGACGATGAACTGGGGGTCCAAACCGTACTCTTCGAACTGCGCTTTCATCTCCCCGGAATCCTGGTATTCGCCGAGCACGACGTTGACCGCGTCGCGGAGGTCGGTTTCGCCCTTCTTCACGAGCACGACCGCCAGGGCCTCCTTCTGTGTATGGGGCAGCTTGTCGGAGGTCTGCATGGTCTTCAGCGTTAGGTCCTTGTACTGGTCCTGGGTAAGGCGCCACGAATTTGCGTGGTTGTTCACGATTCCGACATCGATACGACCGGCCTTCACATCGTCGATGACGGCGACGTCGGACTGATACTCGGTGATGTTGTCGCCGTAGAGCTCGTGCAGCTGCTCGTTCCAGAGGTATCCCTGCGGGGTGCCGATCTTCTTTCCCTCCAGAGCCTCCGGCGTATCCCAGTCCTGGCCCTTGGTGACAAGGCCCATCCGGCTTTCGTACATCGGGTTGCTCACTTCGAAGAGCTCACGACGCTCATCGTTGACAGTCCAGTTGCTCGACGAGAGGTCGGCGCGGTTGTTCTGCAGGCCCTCGATGGCGCCAGCGAACGAGGTCACCTGTGCGTCGAGCTCGAGGCAGAGGTCGGCGGCGACCTTCTGGAGCAGTTCGCCCTCGATGCCGGAGAGTGTGCCGCCCTGCATGGTGACGAACGGCGGGTGCTCGACGACGAGCGCCTTGAGCTTGCCCTCGGTCATGGTCTCGACCTGGGCGACGGGGGTGCAGTTCTCATCAACGGTGGCTGCATTGCCGTTGCCGCTCGAGCAGCCGGTGGCGAGCAACGCGATGGCGGCGAGTGCGCCACCGGATGCGATGAGCTTCGAGTGCTTGCGGTCGGAGGAGACGATAGCCATGGGGGCCTCAATTCGGGTCAGGTCGTCAATGCATGTGACCCACATCAAATCAGTCCCGCCGCGTCACGTCAAGGGTTATTTTGAGGGTTACGGCAAATAAGAGGGTCGATTTTGAATGTTTCGTCCACGTAAACTGTCAGTCGTGCAAGAATGTGACCATGGAACTAGATTCATTGGACAGGTCCCTCCTGTCTGCACTCCACACGGATGGCCGTGCACCCTGGCCGAAGATCGCCTCGGACATTGGCAGGTCCGTAAGTACGGTGAGGCGACGCTACGAGTCGCTGCAGCACCGCGGGATCGTACGGGTGATCGGCCGGACCGATGTCTCTCGTCTCGGCTACGGCCCGCCGGCTATGGTGAAGTACCGGGGCCGCGACGCTCTGCGACCGGAGTTCCTCACGCACCTACAACGGCACCCCCATGTACGCTACCTTTCCGCTACGGTCGGGTCTGCACACTGCCTCGCTGAAATCGTGCCTCAGTCGCTCTCGTCGCTGCGCGAGATCCTCTCGGACATCGGCCGGGATTTCGAGGTCACCTCGGAGGAGTTTGTGGTTACGCACACCTACACCTCTGGCCAGGACTGGCTGCCCAACACCGCGAAACGTGACATCGACGTCGAAATACTCAGCCGGGAGGTCGAGCTCTCGGCCGACGAACGTAATATTCTCGGCATGCTCCTGCATGACGGGCGCGCGTCGTTCGCGTCGCTGGGAGCCGCGAGCGACAAATCCGAGAGCACTGTACGTCGTATCGTCGAGACCCTCTTTGAACAGGAGATCGTCTCGCTACGGCTGCTCGTCGAGCCACAGGTCCTGGGCTTCCAGGCGATGTTCTGGGCGCTCCTCGACATCGAGCCGTCGCGCCTGCCCGAGGCCGCGAGCAGTCTGGCTGAGAACCCCGCGACCAAGACCCTCTTCGCGACGGCGGGCAGCTGCAACCTCATCGGGCAGTTCGTGCTGCCCCGGCACACCGATACGTACGCATTTATGACCCAGGTGCTCGGCGCACTTCCCGGCGCCCGCAGCGCCGAGACGCTTCTCGAATCTGCTACTTATAAGCGCGTATGGAACCTCGTGAAGGGCGACAGCTATGGCGAGGTCGCGGGCCCTGCCTGGCTATTCGACGGGAAGTCACGAGACCGCTGAGCAGACTCGTTACTCGAAGCCGAGTTGGAGGAAAGCAGCACCATTCCGTTTGCACGGTCACAACCGATGGAGGTTCCGTTGAAACCCCGAATAATTGTCGTCCTCGCGAAGGATGCCCCGGTTCGCGACGATTTTGCGCTCATCGAGGAGGTCGCGGTGCCTGTGTATGTGCGCACCATCGAAGAACTGCGCGCTGCACGGCGGGACGCCCGTGTGATGCTGGTGTGGGACCTCGCTACGACGCTGATCCGCGACTGCGGACCGGGTGGACTCGAATGGATTCAAACGAACAGCATCGGCGTAAATGCGGTCGCAACGCCCGAAGTTGCCGCTTCAAAAGTGCTCGTTACGAACACCCGTGGGCTCTTCGAGCAACCCATGGCGGAGTTCGTGCTCGCAAGCATCCTGCTGCAAGCGAAAGACATAAGACGCTCGATCGAGAACCAGCGAAGGGGGGTGTGGGATAAGTGCTCCACACTGCGGCTGCAGGGACGCAGAGCCGCCGTGATCGGTGTGGGCGGGGTAGGGGCACGCATCGCGCTGCTGCTCAGGGCCGTCGGTATGGAGGTCGACATCGTCGGCCGAACGCCACGCATCGACGGCGGGGCGGTGGACGGTCGCGCGCTCGGACCGGTGCGGGGCATCGTCGAACTGCCGCAGCTGCTGCCGGAAATCGACGACCTCGTCCTCGCGGCACCGCTCACCGACTCGACGCGCGGCCTCATCGGCGCTCCGGAGCTCGCAGCCATGCGGCCCCACTCCCACGTGGTGAACGTGGGTCGCGGACCGCTGCTCGATGAGGATGCCCTGCTCGCAGCACTGCAATCACGACGCATCGGAGCGGCCACGCTCGATGTCTTCGAAACCGAACCTCTCAAGGCGGATCATCCATTCTGGGAGATGGAGAACGTCATTGTGTCCCCGCACCAGTCGGCCGATTTCGTGGGCTGGCAGCGCGCAGCGGTCGAGATGTTCGTGCGCAACCTTCGTCTATGGCAGCAGGGGGAGCAGCTAGAGAACGTGGTGGATCTTAGGGGGTTCGTGCTCGACGGACAGGTAGCACACTCGACGTTAGGCTGAACGGCCGCGCCGACATCACCAAGCCTGGTGCAGAGGCAGCGGCAGAGAGCGAATTTGCACGGGATCTGCAGCTTCTGATTTTCCGGTACGGGCTGCGGCTATTTACGCAGCAGGACGCTGCGCAAGGGGGGCCTTCAGAGCGGATCGACTTGACATAAGTCTGGACGCGCCGAAAAGGTCCCGAAAGGTCGCTCGGCCAAACAGTACGGCGGCTGGCGCAGCGTTTCGACCTTGGCAGCCGCTTATCGGCAGTTCCAACCGGACACGGCGGCTCACCCTGCGTTCGATTGACTGGCAACTGACAAGGTGCAGGCCTCGCGTTGCCGAAAGCGATCGTCCTGAGACGAACGAGCGAAAGCCTCAGACCCATCAAGCTCACTAAGTTCACTGATATTCACCGGATGGTCGGGTGGCAGTTCGCCCTGAACGTTGCCCACTGAATCCAAACCTTGGACGGTTCCAGTGAGGAAAACGCCTCCTGACTAGGCGTTTTGAACTGGCATGCGCGGGTATTCATGGGCCGGGAGTAGGCGATTTCCGCCGTTGCCATTAGCCCTCTTAACAGATTGCCCTCTCGAAAGTTCGGACCGTGTCGGCCGAACGCCTGTTAGACATGTGGCGCGTTTCGCCGGGAGGTTCTTGCTGCTGCGATGTATTGGGCGTAGGCGGCGGCCGAGTCAGTGGCATGGCGTTCGATGGTAACCGGGGAGTAGCCCAGTGCATCGGCAATGATGGCCACGGGCGCGAGTTTGGTGAGTTCGTGGAGAGTTCCGAGCCGTGCCGCCCGAGTGCTGAATAGTCTGCTGAGCCGCACTGTCAGGTGACCTGGGTCGATGTGGCGCCCGGGCGCGATTCCGCGGAATACCCAATTAGTGCTCGGGTGTGAGGCGGTGAGGTTGTGGCCGGGATTCTCAGCGAGTTCCCGCCACGGCAGGTCCAGCGGATCAGGCAGTGCGATCTGGATTGTCCCGAGCCGGATGGTGACCAGGTCTTCGGTGATGGTCACGTCGTCCCAAGTCAGCCGAGCGATGTTTTCGGCCTGTTGTCCGAAGACGAGGATGAGGATGGCGGCGGCCCTGTCCCGTACGTCGAGTCCGTCCAGTTGAAGTACCTTGTTCAGCGCTTCGTCCTGTCCTGTCTTGTCGAGTTTGGGACTGGTTCCGCGGCGGTGCGGGAGGATGGCGAGACCTGCCGGAGCGGCTTTGGTTTTGATGGCCCATTTGAGGAAGCGCTCGGCGATGCGCCGGGTTGTTGGCCCTTCTGCTTGCCATACGTCGAGGTGGGATTGTTGCAGCTCGGGCAGTTTGATGCCGTGGCCGGTGAGCCAGTTGAGGAGGTCGATGGCCACGGTGACTTCTTGTTTGGCGCGCAGGAAGGTTCCGCGGCTGACTTCGTCCATGTGGTTCATCCGTCGTTGGTGGTGCCAGCGGATGTAGCGGCGGATCACTTCACGGTTCTGCAGGTCACTCACGCGCTCGAGGGCTTGCGTTGCCCAGTTGTCGTAGCGCATCCGGAGTTCGTCGCGGCGGGGGAGCACCCCGTGCTCGATGAGGAGTCCTCGGACGTATTCGCGGGTGCGTGAGTCGGGCAGTCCGTCGAAGGTTTCGTGCGTGATCGCGGGTGCGACTGCGAGGTTTCGCAGGAACGCTGTTACGTGCTTTTGGCGGATCCAGGTCAGGCCGCTGTTGGCCCGTTTCATCGACTTCAGCGCCGCCGCCAGCGGGATCAGATCGTTGGCGATGGATCCCGTGGCCGGGTCGGTGAGCAGGCCATCTACGACATTGCCGAGGACGCAGGTCCAGCAGCGGCCGCCGCTGTGAAGTTCGTCCTCGGCTCCGCAGGTCCGGCAGTCGACGTTGAGTCGGATGCCCGAGCATCGACGGCACGCGGGTTGGGTGTCGATGAGGCCGGGCAGGACGCCTTCGTGTCCGCAGGCGCAGATGCCGCGGGTGCGTTTGGCTTGCTGGTAGCAGTAGCCGCAGACGCCGCCGTCGGGCCACCGTGCAACGGTTTGGTGGTGTTGGCCGCAGCGGGAGCAGGGGACCGGCCAGCGGGTCGGGTCCTCCGGCTTGCGGGGCCTACTCACCGTCCTCGGGGGTGACGAGGCGGATGCGTTTGGCGATCGGGTTACCGGGTTGGATTCCCAGGTCTTCGCTGCGCCGAGGTGCGTCGGCTGTCGCCGCGGCGCGCATCTCGACGAAGGGTTCGAACAGGTCGTTGGGGGTGCAGTCCAGGATGTCGCAAAGGGCCGCGAACGTCCTGGCCGGAATGCGTTCCGGCGTGGCCGTGACCAGCCGGTAAACCTGGCTCTCGGAAAGGTTGATTCCGCGGGATTTCAGCAGCGGCATCAGTTCGGTGGTCTTCCAGAGGTTGTGCTTGGCCATGAGGGCACGTAAGTTCCAGCGGTAGCCGATCCGGCGCTGTTCAGGCATCTGGGTCCTCCAAGGTGGTGATGCGGCGTGCGATCATCTGTTGCACGGTTTTCTGCTTGAAGTCCGACGATACCGATGTGTAGAGGCCGGTGGTCGAGGCGTACGAGTGGCCGACCTGCGTCTGCACGAAGGCCGGGTCGTAGCCGGCTTCGATCAGGTGGGTCACGTAGGAGTGTCTGAGGCAGTGCAGCCCCAGTTCCTTGGGCAACCCAACGGCGTCGCGAGCTGCTGCGAAGGCATCGCCGAAGCTGCCAAGTGACATCCGGGCGCCCCGCTCGCTTGGCCAGAGCGCCGAGGACCGGTCAGCTGTTGGGAACCGCGCCCGCATCCCGCCGGTCCAGGTACGCAGCTGATCCACGACCCAGTCGAACTCCGGCACGGTCAGAACAGTCCGCCGCCTGGGCCCGGAACCTGCCGTGCCTTTGGCAAACCTCACCTGGACGGCACCGAAGCGGCCATACTCATTCACGTGGGGATTGGGGCCGAAGTCCTCCAGATCCAGCATCGTCATCTCACGCCGGCGAAGCCCATAGGCATAACAGACTTTGAACGCCACCGAATCACGGAACAGCGGCAGCCAACGCTTGCTGCCGGCCGCGTACTCACGGTCGACGAGATCGTCAACGTGATCGAAAAGCCGTTGCAGCTCAACCTTGGTGAATGCCCGCCGCTGCGCCGGCACGGCGTCATCGGTCGTGTGCCTGGGCGTGTTCCATTCAAAGCAGATCTGGCTCGGGATATCACCAAAAGTGCGTTCGCAGAACTCACCCCATCCATAGCCAGGATGCGTCAGGTAGGCGCAGAACATCCCCACGGCATTGCTGTACGAGCGCAGCGTCTTGAGGCTGATCGGCTGCTCACCGGAACGCAGTCCGGCCAGGAACTCATCTATGTCCACCGCACGCCATTGCCACGGAAACTCACCGGTGAATTCCTGGAACCGCGCCAGCAGCTGGCAGCGCTGCTTGATGGTCTGCGTCGTGAGCCCACGGGCCAGCATCTGCGCCCGCCAGCCATCCAGCATGGCGGTGAAAACACGCTCGTCGGCCCTGAACAGCCCGACAGCCGGATCCACCAGCATCCGCGGGACAAAACCCGGAACGGCACCATTCACTGCAACCCCTAAACCATGGAAACATGCATTAGATGCAGGAAACCTACAGTGGCAAGGGATCCAGGAGCAAATTCAGGCCTAGCGTCCAGATGCGGTCGTTGCAGCAAAGGCTCGTCTGACCTGCGGAAACACCGAAATAGCCGTGGAACGGGAGTTTTCGCAGCTACTTCTACTCCCGTACTTTTTTCGCCGATAACCTGCCTTATGTCAACCAGTTTGCGTATTCGCATTAAGCGCGAATACATCGGATTGATAGACGCTTCCTCGCGTCATCGATAAAGGCGCCAGCTGCTGCAGCACTGAGCATGGCATACCCACCCGACCAACCTCGCTCACGCCCCGGGCACCGGGATGCCCTTTCTGCCGCAGCCTACCGGTCACAAAACCGGGTTCGACTGGTACGTTGGCTCCATAGATGCCGCGAGATGATGGAAGAGGACAAAGATGTCTGCAGCCTCCCCCTTGACCGATCTTGAAATTGCCCGCCGGGCCACGCTGAGGCCCATCATGGACATCGCGCTGGCGGCCGGCATCCGGCACGAGGCAGTGGAACTGTACGGCAACTACAAGGCCAAGATCGACCCGGCCAAGTTGGCCGAGGACCAGGCGGAGCCGCGCGGCCGGGTGGTGCTGGTCAGTGCCATGTCGCCCACGCCGGCAGGGGAGGGCAAGTCTACGGTGACCGTCGGCCTGGGCGATGCACTGGCCAAGGCCGGGCATAAGACGATGATTGCATTGCGCGAGCCGTCCCTGGGGCCGATTCTCGGGATGAAGGGCGGGGCCACCGGCGGCGGCTACTCCCAGGTGCTGCCGATGGACGACATAAATCTCCACTTCACCGGCGACTTTCACGCCATCACGTCCGCCAACAATGCGCTGATGGCTCTCGTGGACAACCACATTTATCAAGGCAACGCCCTCGGCATCGACCCGCGGCGCATCCCCTTCAAGCGCGTTGTCGACATGAACGACCGCACGCTGCGGCAGATCGTCGTCGGGCTTGGCGGCCCGAGCCAGGGTGTGCCGCGCGAGGACGGTTTCGACATCACGGTGGCGTCCGAAGTGATGGCGGTGTTCTGCCTGTCCACCGATCTGAAGGACCTGAAGCGGCGGCTGGCCCGTATCACTTTCGGTTACACCTACGATAAAAAGCCCGTCACGGTGGGGGACCTGGGTGCCGAGGGCGCCATGGCGATGCTGCTCAAGGATGCCGTCAAGCCGAACCTCGTGCAGACCATTGCCGGCACGCCCGCGCTGGTCCACGGCGGGCCGTTCGCCAACATTGCCCACGGCTGCAACTCCGTCATTGCCACGCAGACCGCCCGGCGGCTGGCCGACATCGTCGTCACCGAGGCCGGTTTCGGTTCGGACCTCGGTGCCGAGAAGTTTATGGACATCAAGGCGCGGGCTGCCGGTTTTGCGCCGTCGGCCATCGTCGTCGTTGCTACGGTCCGCGCGCTCAAAATGCATGGCGGCGTGGCCAAGGAGAACCTGTCGACGCCGGATACCGCGGCCCTGCAGGAGGGGCTGGTGAACCTGGAGCGCCACGTGGACAACGCGGCGAAGTTCGGCGTGACGCCGGTCGTCGCGATCAACAAATTCACCACGGACTCGCAGGCGGAACTGGACGCGATTCTGCAGTGGTGCCGGCGGAAGGGCGTCGAGGCGGCCGTCGCCGATGTGTGGGGCGAAGGCGGCGGCGGGACCGGCGGCGATGAACTGGCCGCCAAGGTTGCCCGTGCGGTCGAGGCGCCGCAAAACTTCTCGCCGCTCTACGACCTGGACCTCGCCGTCGAAAAGAAAATCGAGACCATCGCCCAGCAGATCTACGGCGCCGACCACGTGGAATTCGCCATTCCGGCCAAGCGGCGGCTCGCGGAGATCGAGGCCAACGGCTGGGGCCGGCTGCCCGTCTGCATGGCGAAGACCCAGTACTCGTTCACCGACGATCCGACAAGGCTCGGCGCCCCGTCCGGCTTCACCATCACCGTCCGGGATCTGATTCCGAAAACTGGCGCCGGCTTCATCGTCGCGCTGACCGGCGCGGTGATGACCATGCCCGGCTTGCCCCCGCAGCCTGCCGCGATGCGGATGGACGTGAACGACGACGGCGAGATCACCGGACTCTTCTAGGCCACCGGGCGCTTCGGCGGGCTCAAATTTGTCAGCGGGCGGCCAACGTCGTACTCAGCGGTCAGCGGAAGCGTGGACTGCGCTGCCGTCATCCTCATACGCAGTTGCTCCGGCCATGTCCCGGGCCGCGACGTAGCCGAACGTCAGGGCCGGTCCGAGGTTGATGCCGCCGGCCGGATAATGCCCGCCCATCACGCTGGACTGGTCATTCCCAACCGCATACAGCCCTGCAATCGGTTGGCCTTCGCCGTCGAGAACCCGGGCACGGGGGTCAACGTCTATCCCAGCGAAAGTGCCGAAGCTTCCCGGTACCACCTTCACGGCGTAGAACGGGCCCTTCTCGATTGGGGCCAGTGTAGGGTTGGGCGTCGTGGTCGGGTCGCCGCCGTAGCGGTTGAACTCTGTTTCTCCGCGTTCGAAATCGGGGTCCAGACCGCGTCGCGCATTCTCGTTGAAGCGAGCGAGAGTATCTTTGAGCCCCTGTGGGTCGATGCCGCAGTTTCGGGCGAGTTCCTCGACGGTGCGGCCCTTCTTGAGGTAGCCGGAGCGCAGGTACGGGAACAGCGGAACGGGCAGCGGCTTGGCCATGCCGAGCGGGTATTTGCGGACGAAGCGGGCATCCGTAATCTGCCAAGACTCGACCGGCTCGCCCTCGGGCGTGGCCTCGATGAGCGCTGCCACGTAGTCGTAGTAGCCGTTGGCCTCGTTGACGAACCGCTTGCCGTTGCGCCGTACGCCGATGCTTCCGGGTTTGGCGCGGTCCATGATGTGCGGGAAGGTGCCCTGGCGGCCGTTGGCGAAGGGCACGAGCGAGACCGGGCACCATGCGGCGGGCGAAGCGACGTCGGTCTTGAAGTGCGCACCCACTTCCTGCGCCATCGTGATTCCGTCCCCAATAGTCTCCTTGGGTGCCAGAGTCCAGTGCTCGTGCCCCGTGGGGGTTTTGGGGAAAAGCTGCTTGCGCCGCTCGATATCGTTCGGAAATCCTCCGGCCGCAAGCACGACGCCGCGGGCCGCATTGATCGTATACCGACTCTCGGGGCCCTCCACCTCAGCGCCGACTACAGACCCGGAGGCGTCCGTGAGGAGTTTCCGGGCCGGGGTCGAGACACGGATGTCGACGCCGAGGTCGTCGGCGGATTTCATCAGCCGCCCGGTCAGTGCCGTGCCGTTGACTAGCTGCATGTTGCGGCGGTGCACGACGACGTCGAAAACATGCGGCACGAAGCGCTTCGCGGCGTGGAACAGGCCGGCGACGCTGCCTTGGGACGCGGAGAGGAACTTCGTTAGATCCGGTCCCGCCATGATCCCCATGCCGAGGAAAGAGGTTTCGTACAGTTGGTGCCGCATTTTGTTCCGCAACTCCGGCCTGATGTTGCGCGCGTTGTACGGGGCGGGGCCGACAGAGCGGTGTCCGGTGCCGGCACCTGGCGTCTTGCCGTAGATGTCCTTGATCTTGGCGCCGGGGGTGAATTTCAGGCTGGTCTTCGCGTGGAAGAAGCCGACCATGTGGGGTACGGCTTCGAGGAATGCTTCGACACGGTCGGCGTCGAAATTATCGCCCAGCCGGTGGCGTAGGTAGGTGCGGAACTCCTCGCGGTCCTCGTTGACGCCGCCGGCTTTCGCCAACGGATTACCGGGGGTCCAGGCCCAGCCGCCGGACCAGGAGGTGGCACCTCCGCAGACAGCGGCCTTCTCCACGACGACGACTTTGAGCCCGTGGTAGGCAGCGGTAACGGCGGCGGCGAGTCCGCCGGCTCCGGAACCAATGATGAGTACGTCAACGTCGAGGGCGGGTTGGCTGGTGGCGGTGTTCATAAGTGAGCTCCGTTTCGGTGGATCAATTCGGCGCGCGGTCACCGGTCTAATGGCCATATTCGTTGGCATCGAGGCGAGGGCCTGCGCCGGTGTCCAAGGCGTCGATCGCGCTGAGTTCGCCGTCGGTAAGGGCGAAGTCGAATACGTTGAGGTTCTCCAGCTGCCGATCGTTGCTCGCAGACTTGGGGACGGCAATGCGGCCGGAATCAAGATGCCAGCGCAGCACGACCTGTGCGGGTGTTTTACCGTGGGCCGCTGCCGGGCCGGTGACGGCAGGGTGCTCCAGGAACTTCCCTGCCCGGCCGAGAGGGCTGTAGGCAGCGGTGGCGATTCCGAGAGCGGCGTTGTGTTCGAGCTGGCTCCGCTGCAGGTGGTGGGGGTCTACCTGAATCTGGTTGACGGCGGGCTTCAGCCCAGCGGCAGCAACTCTATCCAGGTGGGCAGGTTTGAAGTTGGAGACGCCCCAGCTACGCAGCGCTCCCTCGTGGACGAGTTCTTGCAGGCCAACGCAGGTCTCGACGTAGCGGTCCAGCTGAGGGTTGGGCCAGTGGATGAGGAAGAGATCCAGGTACTCGAGGCCGAGGCGGTCGAGCGCCTCGGCGTAGGCGGTGCGGACCGCGGTCCGGGAGTGGCCGGGCAGACTCAGTTTGCTCGTGACCCAGAGTTCGGAGCGTTCGATGCCTGCGCGGCGGATGCCTTCGCCCACAGCGTCCTCGTTGCCGTACTTCTGCGCCGTGTCGACATGGCGGTAGCCGTGGGCGATACCACGCGCTACGGCGTCGGTCGCGTCCTCGCCGACCAGCGGCCAGGTACCGAGGCCGATCATCGGCACGACGACGCCGGGGGCGATCTCCAGCGCGGTCTGTTGGACAGTGTTGTTGGGAGTCATTTTTTCCTTCTGGCGTTAGGCGCTGGTGGGGACGCGGAGGGCGGCCGCTTCGTCGAGCACACGGTCAGCGGCCTCTTTGAGCAGGCGCACCCATGCAGCTTCCCCGATTCGGGAAACGGTGGAATTGGACGGGGTCTCCACACTGACCGGAAGTTCCGGTGGCAGCGCGGCGACGATCTCCGGCAGGCGGAAGTCGCCCTCGCCGGGAACTCCGCGTTCGGAACGGGATTCCAGGACCATGCCTTCGCGGTCAGTGGGCCGCTGCGCCGGACCGTCGCAGAGCTGGACCATGGGGACCAGATCGGCGTTCTCGGCCAGATCCTCGAGGGTGCCACCAAAGCGGCGGAAGTGCAGGGTGTCGACGACGATCTGGCATCCGGCCGCGCGGGCGAGTGCGGCGGCAGCAGGGATCGAGTTGACGGCCTGATAGGAGATCGGCTCCAGTGTCGGAGTGATGCCGTGGCCGCGTCCATCTTCGGCCATGCGGGCAAGGGTGTCGGCCAGCCTGCTGCGGTCCGGATCGCTCGCGGCAACGGTGAGCCCGGTGGCCCCGAGGGCCTGGCCGGCCTCCATCATTCGCAGCCACGCGTCGCGTTGGTCGCTGCCATCGAGGAGCAGGAACTCGATGTCGCGGATTACGACGCCGGTGTCGGCCATCCGCGCCAACGTTTCGGCCAGCATCGGGGAGCCCGGCTGCAGATCGAAGGCACGTTCGTTCCCGGTGACAGGACGGACCCGGGTGCCGATGAAGTCGAACCCAGCGCCAGCGGCCAGCCGGACGAGGTCCGGCGGGGCAGTCCCGAGGAGCGAAAGCTGGGCAATACCGAGGGGCGGACGGACCGTTGTGGCGCTCATCGGATGGCTCCCAGGACGGCGAGTTCCGGCTCTGCGGCGAGAGCGCCGAGCGCCGGGGTGGCTCCAGGGTCGGGATCGGCCCCGGCCAGATAGGCGGCGATGCGCTGGGCGGCGTCGAATCCGCTCTTGATGGCATTGGAAGCGATGGCCGGTTTCTGGTCAACGACGGTGCCGGCCAGAGTCACCGGCACGCCGGCGCCCTTGCTCAATGCCGAGTCGCGGCCCGCGTGGCTGATCGCCGGGCTGAGCGGGGCAACTGAGCGGGAGACCAACAGCTCACCCGGTGCGTCCAGCCATTCCTCGCCCTTCGGCCCGACCGTCCGGATCCGTCCTCCCGAGAATTCGACGATGCTGGAGTCCAGCAATATCCGAACGTTGGGATTGCCCTGCAGCCTCGGGACGGCAAGAATCTTGGCGCGGCGCCCGGCCTCGGGGGCGAGCGTTTCCTGCGGTCCGACGAGCAGCACCGACGTGCCGCGGCCCGCAAGTGTGTCCGCCACGCTCATGGCCACCGAGTCGGCGCCCCAGATGGTGATGGCCTCCGGCGCAGCTTCGGTACCCGCGAGGACGCCGGGGTGCGCCATCAGCCAGGCGCGGATGTCGGAGACGGCTTCGCTGTCCGCACCGCCGAACGCCGGAGCAGGGCGGAGTCCACCCGTGGCGAGGACTACTGCGTCAGCCCGGTGTTCGACGACGAGCCGGTCGAGGCTCGTGGTGTCTGCTGCCGTGCCGTAACGGATCTTGATGCCGAGTCGCTGATTCTCTTCGGCCGCCCAGCTGGTGAAGCGGTGGAAGTCCGGCGTCGACTTCATCTTCTCGGCCAGCGCAAAATCGCCGCCGGCCCGGTTTCCGGCGTCGAGAATCGTGACCGCAGCCCCCGCCTCGGCGAGCTCGCGCGCGGCGGTCAGCCCAGCGGGGCCGGCTCCGACAACAAGGGCCCGGGATCCCGGCCGTACTGTCGGTGTGGGGACCGGCACGCGGGAGCGTCCGACGGCAGGGTTGACCGTGCAGGTGACCTGACCAATGCCGAGGTTGTCGATGCACACGTTACAAGCGATGCAGGGGCGGTAGCGCTCCCCGGTCAGGACGCCTCGGACAAAGTTCGGGTCGGCGTGGACGGCTCGGCCGAGCGAGACGAAGTCGCACAGCCCCTCCGCCAGCACGGCCTCGATAATCTCTGGCGAGTTCAGCCGGCCGGCCATGCCGAGCGGCAGGTTGTACTTGCGGTAGGCCCGGGCGTACTCCCCGAGCAGGCCCGGCGCCCACTCGCCGGACTGGACGATCCACTCGCCGGCTTCATAGCTGCCGGCGGAGAGGTCAATGAAGTCCAGCGCCTCGGTATCGACCTTGTCCATAACCGCCAGCTGCCCGGCTGCATCCAGTCCGCCTTCGACGCCTTCGAGGACCGAAATGCGGATACCGACGACGGCGTGGGGCGCGCGAAGACGGATCTCGTCGATGACCAGGTTGACGAATGCCTCGCCGGCGCCGAACTCGTCGGTGCGCCAGTTGGTGCGCGGGGACATGAACTGATGGATCAAGTAACCGTGGCCGCCGTGGATGTTGATGACGTCGAAGCCTGCCTCGACGGCGCGCCGGGCCGCTTCGCCGTAAGCGGCGGCCAGCTCGTGGACCTCGTTGGTGGTCATTTCACGGGGCATTTCGCCGCCGGCGACGTCGCAGGCAGACGGCGAGGGTGCCACATTCTTGAAGCCGGTGACCTCGGCCTGCGCTGTGCGGCCGCCGTGGTTGATCTCCACGGCGGCCAGGGCGCCTTCGGCGTGGATCGCGTCCGTGAAGATCTTCATGCTGGGGATGGTGTCGTCCGTGTGCAGGCCGAGCTGGTGCGTCCTGCCCTTGCCGTCGGCGCGCACGTAGGTTGCCTCGGTGGTGACCAGCCCGAGCCCAGCGCGGGCACGGGTGAGAAGGTAATCGAGATACTGCTCGGTCATCCGGCCGTCGGTAGTGCCATAGTTGCGCTCCATCGGCGAGGACGCGAGGCGGTTGCGCAGGACCACCGGGATGCGCCCGTTTCGGCCGAGTTCGAGGGACCGCCGAGCGTAGGCGGATCCGCCTGTGGGGGTGGTGTTCACGTGGTTCTCCTTGCGGGATACGGGGCGGTTTAGCTGTTGGCCTGGGCGGTTTGGGCGCTGACGCCTTCTGGTGCCACGGGGCCATCTGGCGGGAAGGGCGCGAAGCGGACCGGGACACCGGTCCGCGCGGATTCGTAGATGGCTAGCAGGATGCGGAGAGCGTTATTGGCGTCGCGTCCTGTAATGGCCGGGTCCGCGCCGTGGGTCAACGCTTCAACGAAGTCGCGGATCTGGCTGGTGTGGTTGCGGGATGAGCTGGCCGTTGATGGAGGACAAGTCGACGTTCGGTTCAACATCCCCGGGGTGGGCCGGCGTCGTCCGAACCGTGTTTCCGGTGGCCATGATGGTCACGCGACCGTCCGTGCCCTCGGGGAACTCGCTGAGCTCGGCTGTGGCGCCGGTTGACCCGGTCACGCGGATTTGAACGCCCAGCGAAGGGGCCGCGGCGGTGGAGGCGGAGAGCGTGCCAATACCGCCGGAAGTGAACTTCAGGACTGCGGTGGCGGAATCCTCCACTTCGATGTTCCCACCGTGCTTGAAGGTGTTGATGGCGCCATAGACTTCGGCGATATCGCCCATGTACCACTGCAGCAGGTCGATGTAATGGATGGCCTGGGTCATCAGCACACCGCCGCCGTCGTTATTCCAGGTCCCACGCCAGGCGTCCTTGGAGTAGTAGCTGGGGTCGCGGTGCAGCAGGACGGACGCGTGTCCGATCACGGGCATGCCGAGCGTGCCATCGTCGATCGCGGCACGGATGCGCTGCGCCGCGGGCCAGAAGCGGCGTTGGAACAGGACGCCAAGTTTGACGCCGGCTGCATCGCACGCTGCCACCATGCGTTCAGCAGAGGGGAGGTCGATCGCGATCGGCTTCTCGCACAGCACATGCACGCCGGCAGTGGCGGCTTCGAGGACCACGGCCTCATGGGTCGGGTGCGGGGTGCAGACCGAAACGATGTCCAGATCCAGTGCCAACAGGGCGGAGACCGAGTCGACGGCGTTTTCTACTCCCCATGCGGTGGCGGTGGCGTGGGCGCGCTCGGGGTCGACATCGCAGACACCGACTACCTCTGCCGTATCCAGGGCGTCGAAGGCCTCGAGATGGTTGCGGCTGATCATGCCGCAGCCGGCAATGCCGACGCGCAACGTGCGCGGGTGGCCGGGAACCTGCTGGATCACGGAAGTGCCTTTCGAACGAGGACGAGTGTGACGGGGCTGCCGAGGCCTGCGTGCGTTCAACTCTATGAACCGCACGCAGGCTGGAACCGACAGTTCCCGTTCATCGGAATTCAGGCTTGGAGCGTCAGCCCGAGCTTGGCTACAGACTTCGTGTTCTGGAGTGGACTAGTTGCTGCTGCGGGCCGGGTTGCGCTGGCCGAGTTCCTTCAGCGGGGTGCGGAAGGTTTCTTTGGCCGTGGCTGCAGCGATAGCGGCGAGGATGCACACAACGGCGGTGAAGATTGCCACTGGCAGCCAGTTTGTTTCGCTGTCGCCCATCAGCCAGGTACCGATCGAGGGAGTGAATCCGGCGATCAGCAGGCCGAGCTGCAGCCCGATGGCCATGCCGGTGTAGCGGACCTTGACGTCGAACATTTCAGAGAAGAATGCCGGGTAGAGACCGTTGGAGATGCTGTAGAACAGGGACGTTGTGACGAAGCCTGCCAGCAGGATCAGAGCGAATTCGCCGGTGGAAATGGCCTGGAAGTAGAAGAAGATGGAGACGGCGCTGCCGATGCAGCCGGTGATGAAAACGGGCTTCCGGCCGATACGGTCGGAAACGTAGGCACCGAACGGTTGCGTGAACAGTGCCGCCACATTGGTGCAGATGGTTACCAGCAGCATGGTGGCTGCCGGCACCCCGGCGTTGTTCGTAGCGAAGGACAGAGCGAAGACTGCTACCACCGTGTTGACCACGGTAAAGAGCGAGGCGAATGCCACCCGCACTACATCCCAGCCATGGTCCTTGATGACAACGGCCAGCGGCAGTTTGGCGGTCTCGTTGTGTTCCTTGGTTTCCTCGAAGACCGCCGGTTCGTCCAGCGTACGTCGGACCAGATAGGCCACGACCAGCACCAGGATGCTGGACCAGAAGGGGATGCGCCAGCCCCAGCTGAGCAGGTCCTCGCGAGGCATGGCAGCGATCGGCAGGAAGACCAGGCTGGCCAGGATTAAGCCAGAAACGATGCCGTTCAATGCCCAGGAACCGTAGAATCCGCGGCGGTTGGCCGGCGCCTGCTCGATGGTCAGCGTGCTGGCGCCGGCCGTCTCGCCTCCTGCCGAGAGGCCCTGGAGCAACCGCAGGAAGACCAGCAGGATGGGGGCCCAGATACCGATGGAGTTGTAGTCGGGCAGGCAACCGATCAGGAAGGTGGCCGCCCCCATCAGTACGAGGGAGAAGACCAGTACGTTCCGGCGTCCCACTTTGTCGCCAAAGTGTCCCAGAATGACAGCGCCGAAGGGACGGGCTATATAAGCGACGCCGAAGGTGGCCAGCGAGGCAAGGTTGGACGCGCCGCCGGCATCGGGAAAGAAGATGTCTCCGAAGACCAGTGCTGCGGCGGAGGCGTAGATGAAGAAGTCGTAGTACTCAAGCATGCCGCCCAGATAGGCGGCTACTGCAGCCCTGCGGCCCTGATTCGGCTTGCGGGTGGTCCCGCTCGCGGAAGCGGCGGCATCGGTCGTGCGGTTTGTCGTCGTTGACATGGTTTCTCCTTATGAATTGCTGCGGCAGTCGGGAAGGTCCGCGGCAGCAACTCTTATTCTTAGGGTATGTCCGTAGGGGACTGGGTGCGTCTAAACGCGGAGACGTTCTGCCTCTGGAGCCTTGACTGCCAGGGTTGTCGCGAGGTGCTCGCTGGCGGCGAAGGCGCGGGTAATGGCGGAGCCGAGCGTGGCCCCGCCACCGGGGTAGTTGTTGCGGAAGACACCGGCAGAGACATTGCCGGCCGCGTACAGGCCGGCCAGCGGATGTCCATGGCGGTCCAGGACCTGGCCGTGGAGATTGGTTTCCAGACCGCCTGAGGTTCCCAGGACGCCGGCCTTAATGGGAACCGCGTAGAAGGGGCCGGTGTTCAGTGGCGCCAGGCAGGGGTTTGGCAAGTTGCCTGCGTCGCCCAGGAACCGGTCCTGCGGGGTCGAGCCGCGCCCGAACTCAGTATCCGTTCCGGTCTCTGCGTCGGCATTGAACTTCGCAACGGTAGCCGACAGACCGTCCTGATCGATGCCGAGCTTGGCGGCAAGTTTCTCAAGGCTAGGCGCCGTGACCATCCAGTCCGCAGGAATGCCAGGGGTGGAGCCGGCGACCGGATACTTGGCCAGGTATGCGGCATCGAAGACCAGCCACGCCGGGTTGTTCTGTTGGTGCAAGGTACGCGGATCGATGGTAGCGAAGACCCTCGAGGCATCGTGGTAATTCAGGGCCTCGTTGACGAAGCGTTTGCCGGCCGAGTTAACCGTGATGGAACCCGGCAGCGTCATTTCCACATTGCCCATCCGGCCTGACGGAACGCCGTCGTAAATCTGGGTGGGCGGGCAAATCACCGGCACACCCCAGATCGCCGTCATGTCCGCCACTGCCGCTCCGGCCTTCAACCCGAGCTGCAGTCCGTCACCTTCATTGGACGGTGCGCTGATGGGCGTAACGGGGAACCCGAGGAAGGCGCTGCGGAGCCGGGCGTTCCATTCGAAACCGCCCGAAGCGATGACGACGGCGTTGGCCCGGACCTCGGCCGAAGTGGTGCGGCTGCCGCCGTCGTCGTTGATCGTAACCTTCCAGCCGTCCTCGGAACGGGCCAGATCTTCGACGGGAGCCGACGCTGCCACGGTGACTCCGCGGTCCAAGGCGCTTGCCAGCAGGCTCCCGACCAGCGCGCCGCCCATGGTCCGCACGCCGGTGGCGGCGCGTTCGGCCAGCAACTGTTGGTCCGGGGCTCGCCCGTTGAGCTCGTCCCGCTCCGCCATGGTCAGCAACGGAAAGTACGACGACGGCCGGATGGCTTCGGCCATTCCCGGGTAGCCTGCCGGGTCGAACGCGTTGTTGTCCAGGCCGCGGCCGCCGTCTGCCGAGCCGGGCCACTCCAGATGGTAGTCCGGGCGGGCCAGCGGGGTGAGCGAAACCCGGGTGTTCGAGGCCAGGTACTCCACTGCCCGCGGGGCGGTGGCCACATACCAGTCGATCTCTTCAGCCGACATGACATGTCCGGCGGCCTCGGACAGATAGGCTGTGCCTGCTTCGTGCGAGTCCGTGAATCCTGCAGCCTTGGCCAAATGGTTGTTCGGCGCCCACAGGACGCCGCCGCCAGCGGCCGTGGTCCCGCCAAGCTTGGCCGCCTTTTCCAGGACCAGGACCGTCAAGCCCGCATCCGCAGCCCTGACCGCAGATACCAGCCCGGCCGCGCCGCTGCCGATGATAACGACGTCGTAGTTAGTGGACAGTTCCTGGACCGGCGTGGTGATCATGCGGAAGCTCCCGCAAGCACCTGGGCGTTCTGCGACGGGGGCTGGCTGGCCGGCATTTCAATCATGATCTTGCCGACCTTTTCGGTTCGGTTGCGCATCAGTTCGAAGGCGTCCGCCAGTTTGCCGAAGGGCACCCTGTGCGTCATGAGTTCCCGCGCCTGGTCCTGATGTGCGGCCAGCAGGTTCAGTCCGTCCGGAATCAGGTTCAGGCTGTTCCGGCTGCCGAGCAGGTCCAGTTCCTTGAACGGAACCTCTTTCATCGAAACAGCTGCTGAGCGCGGCGAGATGCCTACCTGGACAATGCGGCCGGCGCTGGCAACCAGCCGGATGGCGTTCTCCAGTGAGGCCGGCGCTCCGGTTGCCTCGATGATGAGGGTAGGTCCGCAGCCACGCGTCAACTTATTGAGCCGTTGCGCCTGTCCGGCATCCGGGAAATCAGCGGCCGGGACTACCTGCAACGTATCCACGGCACCGAACCTGGTTGCCAACTGAAGTCTTTCCGGTTCGATGTCGGCGCAGATGACCTTCACGCCCAGATCCGTCAGGTACAGCGTGGCGAGCAGGCCGATCGGTCCGCTGCCCAACACCAAGGCGGTCTCACCGGCAATCGGACGGCCGCGGTTCACGGCCTGCATGGCGATGGAAGCAGGTTCGCCCATGGCCGCCAGATCCAGCGCCAGACCCTCGGGAACCGGACACAGTTTCTCCACGGGGACGCTCAGCAGTTCCGCGAAGGCACCGTCCTCGTAACAGCCAAGGCAGGAAATGTTCTCGCAGACGTTGTAGCGGCCCAGCCTGCAAGGCTGGCAATCGCCGCAGAAGCTCATTGGGCTGACCGCCACCTTGTCGCCTGGCTGGATCCCGGCAGGGTTTTCGCCTACTGCCTCGACCACGCCGGAGAATTCGTGTCCCTGGATGAGCGGAAGGTCCGTGGGATAGTCGTCTTCCCAGATGTGCAGGTCGGTGCCGCAGAGCGTGACATGGTGGATCCTGACCAAGGCGTTGCCCTCGGCCAGGACCGGCTCGGCCGTTTCCTGGTACTCAATGGTTTCTTTGGCGATGGTGCGCGCAGTAAGCATGGTGTCTCGTCCTTTGGATGCCGGTGCCAGTGTGGCGGAATTCAGTTCTGGTCTGCGCCGAAGAAAATGTTCCACTGGCGTATCTCGCGCTGGTCGATCAGGTTGTTCTGGTGGAACGGATCCCGGTTCATCAGAGTCTCGACCTCGACCTTGTTCTCGCCCTTGATGATCAGCAGGGCGCCGGGCGCTTCCTCCGGACCGAAGGGGCCGCTCTTGACCAGCAATCCTTCTTCAAAGACAGATTTGAGGAACTCGACGTGGCGGGGACGGTGTTCGTCCCGGCCTGCGGTGGTGGCGTCGCTGTAGGTGTAGGTGACTGCAAAAGTTGCCATGAGTGACTGATCCTTTTCTCGTGGTCCGCGGGGAGGGCTTTCGACCCGCCCGCGGCCTCAAATGTGATGTAGATCAATCTGACAGCAGCGATTATGTCTTGTCCAACACTAAAAAAGTCATGCGCCATGTAGGAAATCAGCATAATCTGGCATGACGAGGAGGATTTCAGCGATCGGGAGTGGGCAACACTTCGTCCGCCGTTTGCAGGACGGCCGCCAGCGCGGCTGAAGCGTTCTCCGGATTCCAGGCGATGCCGGAAGCGATCGTAGGAGTGGGGGACGGCCGGGACAGTGGAACGTACACCGTTCCGGCCGGCATGATGTCTGCCACCGCAACTGGCATGAGGCTCACGCCGACGCCGCCGGCCACCAGCGAGAGGGCTGTATACGGATCGGCGATTTCCTGGGCTACCCGCGGCCGGAAACCCGCTGTGGTGCAGGCAGCGAAGAGTGCCTCGCGCACTGATGATCCGTGCCGTGCGGGCATGGTGACCCAGCTGTCGTCGGATAGGTCGGCCAAATCGATGGATTCCTGCTGCGCCAGCGGGTGGTCAAGGGGCAAGGTTGCGCCAAGCGGTTCTACGGCGATCAGCCGCGTGGCGACCTTGGCCGTGCTTACGGGCAGGCCGATAAAACACAGGTCGAGGGCGCCGACCGTAAGTTGGTTCAGGGCTGCCTGTGTCAGCAGTCCTCCGGTCAGCGTTAGGTCCACGTCCGGATAGCGCTGCCGCAATGCGCGGGTCAGCGGGGGCAGTGTCTTGTGATTCAGTGCGCCGGAGAACCCGATGTGGACCCGGCCATAGACGTGCTCGCCGGCCGTCTGTGCAGACCTCCGGGCTAAGTCCATTTCCTCCAGGATCCGGCGTGCATGCGGGAGGAATGAATGCCCTGCACTGGTCAACGCGACTGTCCGGGTATTGCGCTCGAAGAGGTCGACGCCCAGATGCCTTTCCAGCTTCCTGATGGTCTGGCTCAACGGCGACTGGGCCATCCGCAAACGTTCCGCCGCGCGGCCGAAATGCAGTTCCTCGGCAACGGCGATGAAAGCCTCGATCCACCTAAGTTCCACGACGCTTCCGCTTCCTTATCGTTGTGCACGGGCCAAGCGGATTCTTCCTTGTCCCCGCCCCGGATCCAAGAATACTGTCCGGTTCCGATCCCGGACCCCGAGGCGAGGACTTAACGAGGCTTGTGCCGATCAGGCGAAGCCGAAGACGGGCGGGAAGGCCAGGATGACGACGGCGGCCCAGGCACCGTAGATGGGCAGGTAGCGTGTCTGCCAGCGCTCGAGCGCGCCGAACGGACGGCGCCCGCGGAGGAACCCGACGGTGAGCCAGGCCGCCCGGAGCAGGTGCACCAGCAACAGGAGGTTGAGGCCGAGCGCGGCGATCTTGTTGGGGCTGAAGCCGAATTCGGCGATGCGGGTTAGCATGGCGGTCAGCATCACCGCGTCGACGGCTAGGGCCGCGATGACGAGGACCAGCTGCAGGGCGTCGAACAGGCCCGGCTGTGCCAGCGAGTCGCGGGCGGAAATCGCGTAGAGCAGCAGGCACAGGACCAGCACGAGGATCGCGTTCATCAGGATGAGCAGCTCTCGGTCGACGTCGACAAGGCCGCCGGCGGCAGTGAAGACGGCCAGCAGGGTCAGCAGCATGACGATGGTCAAGGGCGTGAAGACGCGGGTGAGGACGGGGGCGATGTTCTCGACGACGTTCTGCTTGGCTTCGACGAGCCACGCGGCGACGACAAGCGCCCCGGGGACGGCGAACGGCATGATCCAGTCCTCCATCACCGGTTCGAGGTCGATGCCGACAACGCTGAGGGCGCCGAAGGTGAGCCCGACCAGGACGGCGCCGCCGAGGGCCAGGAGCGTGAAGTAGATGGCGAGCTCACCGGTGAACCGGACGAAGTCCATGCGGCGGTTGTCGGAGCGCCACCTGCCTCCGATGTACGCGACCCCGGCCAGCAGCCACAGGATAACCGGGGCGTGCAGGATGGCGAGCACCTCGGTGGAACCGCCCGGGACGAACGGGTAGACATTGAGCACCACCGCCAGCGCGGCGAACGGGATCAGCAGCATCGCCGCCACGGACGCGGTGAGCCGGCGCTTCCACGCGAAGTAGGCGCCGAGGAACGGGAAGACGAGCAGGCCGAGGTTGCGTGCCAGCACGGCCTCGTCGTCCAGCCAGATGGTTCCGATCTTGACCGCCAGGCCTGCCCCCACGGCAAGTGCAAGCACGACGGCGAGTTCGCGCCACGGGGGAGTGCCGGCGCCGTCGGAATCTTCCGGCACCAGGACCAGCTGCTTCCACAGCCGGTCGGAGTGCTCGCGGGCGAACTCGCGCAAGACGGCGTCCAGGTTGCCCAGCCGCTTGATCGCGACGAGGAACGCCTCTTCGTCGTCGAGCCCGGTGGCCTGCCGGTCCGCGATCTGCTCGCGGAGGTGGTCCTCAAGTTCGTCGATGTCGGCGGGGGAGATGGCCTGGCGCCGCTGGACGTAGCCGCGCCACCGGCCGATCTGGGCCTCGAGTTCCACGTGCTGCTCCATCATGCCCACCCTTCGATCACGGCGGGCGGCCGCTGCGCACTCTGCCACACCTGCCGCAGCGCATCCGCCACGACGGTCCACTGCTCCTGCCGGTCCGCGAGGGCTTCCCGGCCCGTCGGGGTGATGGCGTAGTGCTTGCGCCGTCGTCCGGCTTCGGAGGTTCCCCAGGACGACGACACGTAGCCGAGCCGCTCGAGCCGGTGCAGCAGCGGGTAGAGCATCCCGTCGGTCCACTGCATGCCGCCGCCGGACAGCTCGCTCACGCGCTTGATGATCGCGTAGCCGTACAGATCACCCTCCGTCAATATTCCCAGCACGAGCGGGGTGGCCGAAGCGGCGACCAAGTCCTTATCGATGCGCACGGCGCCTCCCATACCTAGAACTGCAATGCATCAACCATAGCAGTGCTAGGTATGGTCAGCGGTTGAGCAGCTTGTGCAGCAGCACGGCCACATGGAGGGAGGTGCGTGATTCCGCGTCGTCCAGCCGGACGCCGAGCTGGGTTTCGAGTTTGGCCAGGCGGGCGTAGAGGGTGGGCCTGCTGAGGTAGCCGGTCCGCGCGAGCTGCGCCTTGTTGCCGCCGCTTTCCAGGTACCGCTCCAGCAGGTCGAGCCCGGCGCCGTCGTCGTTCGCCAGAAGTTCACCGAGTTCCGACTCCACGAACGTCTGCACGCGCTGGTCCTCGTGCAGCAGCCAGAGCAGGCCGCGGAGCCGGACGTCGCCGGAGCGGTAGAAGCGTTTGGCGCCCTTGGTCAGCGTGCTGGCGGCCTCGGCAACCTGCGCGGCTTCGTCCAGCCCGGCGGCGGCAGCGGCGAGCAGTTCGGCGCGGCCGCGGCCCACGCCGACGGTCCAGCCCAGCTCGCCGGAGGACTCGGCGGCCTCGCCGGAGATGCGCTCCAGCATCGGATCGGCCAGTTGTTTCGCGGGAACCGGCAGCAGCAGCGCGATGGAGCCGGCCTGCAGGCTGGCGGCCAGGGCGGTGGTGCGCGAGCTTGCCATCACCCGGTGCAGCAGGTCCAGCAGGGCCCGTTCGCGCCGCTGCGTGCCGATGGGTTCCTCGCCGGGAAGCCGGTCCAGCCGGAAGACCACCGGCACGTAGAGTGGCGCCGGCTGCAGGCCCATGGCGGCGCTGCGGGCGAGTGCCTCGGACTCCGTCAGGGAGCCGGGCCGGCGGAGTTCGTGTACCAGGCCGGCGCGCGCCTGATGCGCGAGTTCCAGCTGGTCGCGCTCTGCCATCCGGTTGATGGACAGCGCCTGGCCGGCGCGCTCGAGCACCATGGCGGATTCGGCGTCGTCGTCGTTAGTTTCCTGCAGCACGGGAACCACCAGACGGCCCCACCGGTGCCCCCGGATCCCCGCCGGCGTCTGCAGCCAGCGCTCGCTGCCGGAGCGGACCGTCTCCTCCCGGTAGTGCACCAGCCGCGAGCGGGCTTCCCAATCGCGCAGCACGTCCATGGTGGGCAAGCCGGCGGCGTCGAAAGCCAGGACCAGGTGGGACGCGTCCTCGAGCACCACCGGCGCGCCGAGCAGCTCCGCGGTGCGGGCGACAATCTCCTCCGCGCCCGCGCTTTCGAGGCTGAGCTGGGTGAAGACCTCGTGCACGCGGCGGGCCTTTTCCACTTGCTCCAACTGCGTGGCGACCAGCTTGCGGTGCACCACCTCGGTCACCTCAACAAACCGCACCTTCCGGCTCAGCAGGACCACGGGCAGGCCGATGTCGCGGGCGGCTTCGCGCAGTGCCTGCGCCGCTTTCTGCCGCACGCTGGTGATTTCGACGACGACGCCGGCGGCTCCCGCGGTCTCGAGCCCGCGGAGGAATTCGGCCGCCTCGTTGGCGGAGTCCTGGAAGGCCAGGCCGGTGGTCAGCACTAGCTCCCCGCCTTCGAGCAGGCCGGATAGCTCCTTCAGCTCGGCGACGTGGACCCAGCGGACTGCTTCGCCCAGCCTGTCCGCGCCGGCAAGGATTTCCGGTTCCCCGGCCTTGACCACGGGCAACTGCAGGACGTCGGCAACGGTTAACACCATTTACACAGTGTATAGCTCGAAGGAGAACGGATTACACAGTGCTCCTTCCACAGGGGTGCCCGGTGGGGGCAGGATGAAACCACGACGCCGGCGCTTGCCCGGGCACGCCCACAACACGTTTCCCAAGGAGTCCCATGAAGACCATTCAGCACTGGATCAACGGCGCCGAGACCGCACCGGCCACCGGATCGCGCCTTTCCGACGTGACCAACCCCGCCACCGGCAAGGTGACCTCGCAGGTGGCTCTGGCCAGCGCCGCCACGGTGAACGATGCGGTGGCAGCGGCGACGGCGGCGTTCCCGCTCTGGCGCGACACCTCGTTGGCCAAGCGCGTGCAGATCCTCTTCCGCTTCCGCGAGCTGCTGAACGCCCGCAAGCCCGAATTGGCCGCGATCATCACCGCCGAGCACGGCAAGGTCCTCGACGACGCGCTCGGCGAGATTTCCCGCGGCCAGGAGGTGGTGGAGTTCGCCTGCGGCATCCCGCACCTGCTCAAGGGCGGCTACACCGAGAACGCCTCCACCAAGGTGGACGTCCACTCCGTCCGCCAGCCCGTGGGCCCGGCCGCGATCATCTCCCCGTTCAACTTCCCGGCCATGGTGCCGATGTGGTTCTTCCCGGTGGCCATCGCATCCGGCAACACCGTGGTCCTCAAGCCCAGCGAAAAGGATCCCACGGCGGCGAACTGGATGGCCGAACTGTGGAAGGAAGCCGGCCTGCCCGATGGCGTCTTCAACGTGGTCCACGGAGACAAGGAAGCCGTGGACACGCTGCTGCAGCACGAGGACATCAAGTCCGTCTCGTTTGTTGGCTCCACGCCCATCGCGCAGTACGTCTACCAGCAGGGCACCGCCACCGGGAAGCGCGTGCAGGCCCTGGGCGGGGCGAAGAACCACATGCTGGTCCTGCCCGATGCGGATCTGGACCTGGCGGCTGACGCCGCGGTCAACGCCGGGTACGGTGCCGCCGGTGAGCGCTGCATGGCGATCTCCGCCATCGTCGCCGTCGAGTCCATCGCGGACGAACTCGTCGCCAAGATCGCCGAACGCACCCGCACGCTGCGGATCGGCGACGGCACCCGCGGCACGGACATGGGCCCGCTGGTCACCGCCGCGCACCGCGAGAAAGTCGCTGGCTACATCAATGCCGGCGAGGCCGCCGGCGCCACCATGGTCCTCGACGGCCGCAACGTGACTCCGGACGCCGAGGGCGACGGATTCTTCCTCGCGCCCACCCTGTTCGATAACGTCACGCCGGACATGTCCATCTACACCGACGAGATTTTCGGCCCGGTCCTCTCCGTGGTCCGCGTGCCCAGCTACGACGAGGGCCTGCAGCTGATCAACGCCAACCCGTACGGCAACGGCACCGCGATTTTCACGAACGACGGCGGGGCCGCCCGCCGCTTCGAGAACGAGATCGAGGTCGGCATGGTCGGCATCAACGTGCCCATCCCGGTGCCCATGGCGTACTACTCCTTCGGCGGCTGGAAGAACTCGCTCTTCGGCGACAGCCACGCCCACGGAGCCGAAGGCGTGCACTTCTTCACCCGCGGCAAGGTGGTCACCTCCCGCTGGCTGGATCCCAGCCACGGCGGTATCAACCTTGGCTTCCCGCAGAACTCTTGACCCGGCGTCGTTGTTAAGGAGCGCAGCATGAGCATCACCACCGATTCCCCGCTCACCGAGGCGGAGCTGGCCTCGGCCAAGCGGGCGTATGAGCTGGACCGCAAGCACGTGTTCCATTCCTGGTCCGCGCAGGAGCAGCTCAAGCCCATGGTCATCACGCGGGCGGACGGCAGTTACGTGTGGGACGGCGAGGGCAACAAGCTGCTGGACTTTTCCTCGCAGCTGGTCAACACCAACATCGGCCACCAGCACCCCAAGGTGGTGGCGGCGATCCAGGAGCAGGCCGGGAAGCTGTGCACGGTTGCGCCGCAGCACGCCAACGACGCGCGCTCGGAGGCCGCCCGACTGATTGCCGAGCTCACGCCGGGGGACCTGAACCGGATCTTCTTCACCAACGGCGGGGCCGACGCGGTGGAACACGCCATCCGGATGGCGCGGCTGCATACCGGCAAGTACAAGGTGCTCTCGGCGTACCGCTCCTACCATGGCGGCACGGCGCTGGCGGTGAACGTCACCGGTGACCCGCGGCGGATTCCCAATGACTACGGCAACGCGGGCGCGGTGCATTTCCACGCGCCGTTCCTCTACCGCAGCCAGTTCCACGCGGCCACCGAAGCGGAGGAATCCCAGCGCGCGCTGGAGCACCTGGAGACAGCCATCCAGCTGGAGGGCGCGTCGAACATCGCCGCGATCATCCTGGAGTCCATCCCGGGCACCGCCGGCATCATGGTGCCGCCGCCGGGCTACCTGCAGGGCGTGCGCGAGCTGGCCACCAAGTACGGGATCATCTACATCGCGGACGAGGTCATGTCCGGCTTCGGCCGCGCCGGAAAGTGGTTCGCCATCGACCACTTCGACGTGGCGCCGGACCTGCTCACCTTCGCCAAGGGTGTGACCTCCGGATACGTTCCGCTGGGCGGCGTGGCCATCTCCGAGGAGATCTACTCCACGTTTGCGCAGCGGCCCTACCCGGGCGGGCTGACCTACTCCGGCCACCCGCTGGCTTCGGCTGCGGCCGTCGCCACGATCAACGCCATGCGCGACGAGTCGATGGTGGAGAACGCGGCCTCGCTCGGCGAGAGCGTGGTGGCGCCGGCACTGGCCCGCATGGCGGAGCGGCATCCCAGCATCGGCGAGGTCCGCGGCACCGGAATGTTCTGGGCGATCGAACTGGTCAAGAACCGCGCCACCCGCGAACCGCTGGCGCCGTACGGTGCGTCCAGCCCGGAGATGAACGAGCTGATCGGCGCGTGCAAGTCCCGCGGGCTGCTGCCGTTCGCCAACTTCAACCGGATCCACGTGGTCCCTCCGCTGAACATCAACGCCGAGGACCTCCAGGCAGGCCTGGCCATCCTCGACGAGGTGTTCGACCTCGCGGACGCCCACGTGCAGGGCTGAAACACCTTAAACACAACAGCGACGTCGGCACCTGGGCGGGTGCCGACGTCGCTGTTTTGGTGTTCTTTCCGGGTTTTGGCGTCCCGCTTCAGGCCCTTAAGCGACCGCCGCTGCCTCCACCGGCGCCTTCCGGAACAGGCTCCTGAACGTCAAGAACAGTGCTGCCGAAGTCGCCAGGACCAGCAGGCAGGCGAAGGCCAGGGTGGCCGGTTGCTCGGAGAACAGCAGCGGAATCCGCCGCCCCGGCGCCAAGATGGCGAACACGAAGGCGATCACCGTGCCGAGGTAGCTGCCGATCATGTTGCCCCGGTGCGTTTGGATCTTCCCACGGGTCGCGCTGACCAGGCCGAGAGTAACGGTCAGAAGGGTAAAGGCGGAGAGGCCGTGCAGCCAGGTGAAGCCGCCGTCGCTCTGGATCCAGAAGCTGCTGATGCACAGGTAGTACATGGCGCCGATCCAGGTGAATCCGATGGCTTTGTGCACCCTGTCCTTGGCGCGGCGGAAGATGTTCATCGGGCCGAGCGCCAGAACATAGCCGGCCGCGATGGCGTGGGTGGCGATGAGCCAGTTCCAGGTTTCCATGGTTATAAGATAGTCCTACTATCCCATGGTGTATACAGGATAGTTATCGGCCGATTCGCTATCCGGAGGGAGCCCCTCGTGCAGCTGAAAGAGTTGAGCCAGGCCAGCGGGGTGTCGGCGGCCAGCATCAAGTTCTACCTGCGTGAAGACCTGCTCAAGCCGGGGAGTCCCGGCACTGCCAACCGCGCCGAGTACACCCAGGAGCACCTCGACCGGCTGGAACTGATCCGGCTGCTCCGGCAGGTGGTGGGGCTGGGGCTGGACAAGATCAAAACCCTGGCCGCCGCCGTCGATAATCCCGAGGTTGACATGCTCAACCTGCTCGGCCTGACGCAGGCGACGGTGCTGGGTCTGCCGGCCGAGGCCGTTCCGGACCACCGGTGGACTATGGAACTGATGTCCGGGGGAGGCTGGCTGGATGCGCCCTCTCCCGCGCGGAACTCGCTGAATGAGCTGTTCGGCCAGATGGAGGAGTTCGGCATGGCCCCGGACGCCACGGTGCTGTCCGCCTACGCTGCCGCGGTGGATCAGGTGGCGGCCCTGGATATCGGCCATGTGGAGGAACAGTCCACGCGGGACCAGATGGTCCGGACGGTGGCGGTGGGGACCTTTCTCTACAGCAAGCTGCTGCTGCGGATGCTCGCCCTGGCCCAGACCTCGCGGGCGATGCAGCGGTTCCCCGAAGGGGGACCTGCGGGGTCCGCCGCGGCGGATGGCGGCGATCGAACAACTAACGCGACGGCGGGGTCACCGGCCGTTCCGGGGCCTAGGGAACCAGATAGTCGCTGTCGCGCGCGTCGGTGATGAGCATGTGCCCGGGCGCGTGGCCGATCGCAAGGGCAGGCCGTGACTCCATCACCGCAGCCTGGGGAGTGACACCGCAGGCCCAAAACACCGGAATGTGGCCCTCCGGAATCTGCACCGGATCGCCGAAGTCGGGCCTGCCCAGGTCGCCGATGCCCAGCTCGGCGGGATTGCCCACGTGGACGGGTGCGCCGTGGACGGCCGGGTAGCGGGACGTGATGCGTACGGCATCGGCCACCCTGGAAGCGGGGATGGGCCGCATCGAAACCACCAGCGGGCCCGAGATGGATCCGGCGGGTTCGCAGCGCACGTTGGTCTTGTACATCGGCACGTTTACGTTCTGGTCGATGTGCGCCACCGAGATCCCGCCTTCGCGCAGCGCCGATTCGAAGGTGAACGAGCAGCCCACGATAAAGGTGACAAGGTCATCGCGCCAGTACTCGCTGATGTAGGTCGGTTCGGCCACCTTCTGTCCGTCGAGGTAGACGGTGTAGCGCGGCACGTCGGTGCGGATGTCTCCGCCCGCCAGCAGCGGCCCGGTGACTTCGCCGGCGTCGAGCACTCCCAGGATCGGACACGGCTTGGGGTTCCGCTGCGCGAAGAGCAGCACGTCGAAGGCAAGCTCGCGCGGCACGATCATCAGGTTCGCCTGGGCGTATCCGCGTGACCAGCCGGCCGTTGGAACGGCCAGGCCCGAACGGAACATTGCGCGGGCCTCCGCCGGGGTGAGGGCGCCCCGGTCCGCGGGCAGCGCGAACGGATTGACTGTTTGCGAGGTCTCTACGTTCTGCATGTTCTCCATCTTCCTCTAGCTCATGATTTCCACGAGGCCGGCCAGGGAATTCCAGCCCAGGAACAGTGTCAGCAGCCAGGCCGCGATCCCCACAGCCAGCAGCCACTTCGGGTACGAATAGCCGTGCAGCAGGTCGCGCCGCCGCCAGGCCACCCAGAGCAGCACCCCGAAGCCAACCGGCAGAATCAGGCCGTTGAACGCTCCGGCAAAGATGAGCAGCTGCTGCGGTGCCTGGCCCAGGAACATGTAGACCACGGCGCAGAACGCGATAAAGGCGACGGTGATGAGATTGCGCTTGCGGTCCGACGTTCCCGTGTGCGTCACGAAGGAAACCGAGGTGTAGGCGGCGCCGATGACGGACGTCAGGGCGGCAGCCCACAGCACGATGCCGAACATTCGCATGCCGATTTCACCGGCGGCCGCGCCGAAGGCTTCGGCGGCCATGTTGTTGCTGGTCAGGGTTACGCCGCCGGCGACCACGCCGAGGATCGCCAGGAAGAGCAGCACGCGCATGACGCCGGTGACCAGGATCCCCAAGACCGAGCTGCGCGTAATTTCCTTGACGTGCTCGACGCCGGTGGCGCCCGAGTCCAGCATGCGGTGGGCACCGGCATACGTGATGTAGCCGCCCACCGTGCCGCCGATGAGCGTGGTGATGATCAGGAAGTCGACCTTTTCCGGCAGAAACGTATTCTTCAGCGCCTCGCCCAGCGGAGGCGCCGCGACGATGGCCACGTAGAGCATCAGCAGGATCATCACTGCGCCGAGCAGCACCACAATCCGGTCCAGAGCGTAGCCCGCCCATTTGGAGAGGAAGATCAGGATCGCGATACCAGCGGAGATTGCGCCGCCGATCTTGGGATCCAGGCCCATCATCGCGTTCACCCCCAGGCCGGTACCGGCGATGTTGCCGATGTTGAAGACCAGGCCGCCAAGGAACACCAGTCCGGCGAGGAACCAGCCGACCCCGGGCAGTACCTTGTTGCCGAGTTCCTGCGCGCGCATGCCGGAAATGCCGACCACGCGCCACACGTTCAGCTGGACGGCGATGTCCACGAGGATCGAGAGCAGGATGGCGAACGCAAACGCCGCACCCAGCTGCACCGTGAAGACAGTGGTCTGGGTAATGAAGCCCGGGCCGATGGCGCTGGTGGCCATCAGGAACATGGCCCCCAGCAGCGCGGTGCGCTGGAGATTCGGCCGCACCTTGACCGGTTTCGTTTTTTCCATTGTCATTCCCATCTGGATTGGTGACCGCTGTCACAGAACGATGGGAAAGACACTACAGGTTGTTCAACAATCCACGCAAGAGATTGTTCAACAAACTTTCGGAGAATTGTTGAACAATCTTGATTTGTGAGGCATTCTTGATGGAAGAACCAACGAGACGGGTGTCACATCATGGCTTTTATTGACTTGAACAGCGACGTCGGAGAATCCTTCGGCAACTGGCAGATGGGCGACGACGCCGCCATCTTCCGTTCCGTATCGAGCGCAAATGTCGCCTGCGGCTTCCACGCCGGTGATCCGAGCACCATCGCCCAGACCTGCCGTGATGCGGTGGCCGCCGGAGTGACCATCGGCGCCCACGTCGGCTACCGGGATCTGGCCGGTTTCGGCCGCCGGTTCCTGGACTGCACCCCGGCGGAACTGGCGGACGATGTGCTCTACCAGCTGGGCGCTCTGCAGGCACTGGCGCGCGCGGCCGGCGCGGAAATCCGCTACATGAAGCCGCACGGCGCGCTGTACAACACGATCGTCCACCACGAGGGGCACGCCCAGGCCGTGGTCGACGCCGTCCGGGCCTTCGGGACCGACCTGCCGTTGCTGCTGTTGCCGGGCTCGCTGGCGCTGGCCAAGGCCGAGGCCGCGGGGCTTCGCGGTGTCGCGGAGGCCTTCGCGGACCGCGCGTACAACCCTGATGGCACACTGGTTTCCCGCCGCGAAGCCGGCGCCGTGCTGCACGATCCGGAGGTCGTCGTCGCGAACATGGTCCGGCTGGCGCAGGACGGCGAGATCGTCGCCGTCGACGGTTCCGTTGTTAAGGTGCAGGCCGAGAGCATTTGCGTGCACGGGGACACCCCCGGCTCCGTGGCCATGGCAGCAGCCGTGCGCACCGGCCTGGAAGCTGCGGGCGTCGGCGTCCGGAGCTTCGCGTGAGCGTCACCGGGCTCCGTTTCGCCGGCACGCGTGCCTTGCTCGTGGAGCTCTCGAGTCTCGACTCCGTGCTGGCCCTGCACGCGCACCTGCTCGGCTCGCCGTTGCCCGGCCAGATCGATGTGCTTGCCGCGGCGAGCACCGTACTGATCAAATGCGACACCCGGGCCCACGCGCTCAAGGCGCGCGCCGCCGTCGAGCGCCTGGAACTCGGTGCCGCCCCCGCAGCATCGGGGGAGATTGTGGAAATCCCGGTTAATTACGACGGCGAGGACCTCGCCGAGGTCGCGCGGCTCGCCGGTCTCAGCCCTGAGGGCGTGGTCAATGCGCACATCGGGCAGCTCTGGACCGCGGCCTTTGGCGGCTTCGCCCCGGGCTTCGCTTACCTCGTGGGTGAAGACCACGTGCTCGACGTACCGCGCCGTGACACTCCGCGCACCGCCGTACCCGCCGGGGCCGTGGCGCTCGCCGGCGGCTATTCGGCCGTGTATCCGCGCAAGTCTCCCGGCGGCTGGCAGCTGATCGGGCATACCAGCACCGTGATGTGGGATCTTGAGCGGGCCAATCCCGCACTGATCCGCCCGCAGGACCGCGTCCGGTTTGTGCCTGCTCGCGAATCCATTGCCGCGCGCTCCGAAACCGCAGCGCTGAACGCACCGCCCCACACCGAGGACATACAGCAAGAGCATGGCATTACGCAGCAACAGCCCGTGTCACAATCAGCCGCCCAGACAGCAGCCGAGCCTCAAGCCGCCAAGCAATCCGGCACCGCCGGTTCATCCCTCGAAGTAGTTTCCCCGGGCCTGCGATCGCTGTTGCAGGACCTCGGCCGGCCCGGCCTCGGTGACCTTGGTGTGAGCGCATCAGGCGCGGTGGACCCATCGGCCGCGCGCCAGGCAAACCGGCTGGCGGGTAATGGCAGCGGGGATGCAGTGATCGAGAACCTGTTCGGCTCGCTGGTGCTGCGCGCCCGCGGCGACCAGGTACTGGCCGTCACCGGCGCCCGCGTGGAACTGACCATCAACCCCTCCGGCCGCCGGCCTGCCCAGGACGCACCCTTCGCGCTGCTCGACGGCGAAACCCTGGCGCTCGGCCCCGCCACCACCGGCCTGCAGGCGTACGTCGCCGTGCGCGGCGGGATCGAGGTGGAGCCCGTGCTCGGCAGCCGCTCCACGGACACGATGTCCGGCCTCGGGCCCGCGCCGCTGGCTGCCGGTTCAGTACTGCCGATCGGCCAAACCACCAACCGGCATGTGGTTGGTACCCCGGAGCCCTCCGCGCTCCGCGTCGCCCCCGGCGAAGCAGCCACGCTGCGCATCACGGCTGGGCCCCGCGATGACTGGTTCGGTGCGGCCGGGCTCGAGCGGCTTACGGGCCAGAAGTGGCTGGCCAGTTCCGCCTCGGACCGGATCGGCCTCCGCCTGGAACTACCCGACGGCGCGAAAGGCTCCGCAGCACCCGCATCCCTGGCACGCATCCGCGAGGGCGAGCTCAAGAGCGAAGGCGTCGTCGCCGGCTCCTTGCAGGTCCCGCCTTCGGGGTTGCCGGTTCTCTTTCTCGCCGATCATCCGGTGACGGGCGGGTATCCGGTGATTGCCGCCGTCGTACCTGAGGACCTGCCAGTGGCGGCGCAGCTGCCGCCCGGAACCACCATCCGCTTTGTCCTGGTCGACCCGGACACCCTGCAGGCGACCGGCACCGCCGGCGCCACGACTTCCCTGGAAGGACCCCGTCCATGAAAAAGGTTCTGATTGCCAACCGCAGCGAGATCGCGGTGCGGGTTGCCCGCGCCTGCACCGATGCCGGGCTGGAGTCGGTGGCGGTGTATTCGGACCCGGATGCGGACGCACTGCATGTGCGCCGGGCCGGCGAGGCGTACTCGCTCGGCGGCCGTACTGGGGCAGAGACCTACCTGAACATCCCGAAGCTCATCGGCGTGGCCCGCCGCTCCGGTGCCGACGCGGTGCACCCCGGCTACGGCTTCCTCTCCGAAAACGCCGAGTTCGCGCAGGCTGTCGGGGATGCGGGGTTGGCCTGGATCGGCCCGACACCGGAGTCCATCCGCGTGCTGGGAAACAAGGTCACGGCACGCGAGATTGCCGTGCGTGCCGGCGCCCCACTGGTGCCCGGCAGCGACGGGCCTGTGGCCAGCGCGGCGGAGGTGCTGGACTTCGCGGAGCAATACGGCCTGCCGGTAGCCATCAAGGCTGCCTTCGGCGGCGGCGGGCGGGGGCTGAAGATCGCCCGCCGGATGGAGGACATCGAGGACGCTTTCGAGTCCGCTGTCCGCGAGGCCACCGTCGCCTTCGGGCGCGGAGAATGCTTCGTCGAACGGTTCCTGGACCGGCCTCGCCACGTCGAAGCGCAGGTGCTCGCCGACACGCACGGCAACGTCGTCGTCGTGGGCACGCGCGACTGCTCGCTGCAGCGCCGCAACCAGAAACTGGTGGAGGAAGCCCCCGCCCCGTTCCTGACCGATGAACAGCGCCGGCAGATCCACGAGTCGGCCAAGGCGATCTGCCGCGAGGCCGGCTACCACGGCGCCGGCACGGTTGAATACCTGGTTGGGCAGGACGGCATCGTGTCCTTCCTAGAGGTCAACACCCGCCTGCAGGTGGAGCACCCGGTCACCGAGGAGACCACCGGCGTCGACCTGGTGCGCGAGCAGTTCCGCATCGCCGCGGGGGAGCCGCTGAGCCTCACCGAGGACCCGCAGCCCACCGGCCACGCCTTCGAATTCCGCCTCAACGCCGAGGATCCCGCGCGCGGCTTCCTGCCCGGGCCCGGCACCATCACCGCGTTCGAGCCGCCCACGGGATCCGGCGTGCGGGTGGACTCGGGAGTGCGGTCCGGCTCCACCGTTCCAGGCGACTACGACTCGCTGATGGCCAAGCTGATCGTGCGCGGCGCGGACCGTGCCCAGGCCCTCCGGCGGGCCAAGGTGGCGCTGGACGAGATGGTGATTTCCGGCGTGACCACGGTCCTGCCCTTCCACCGCGCGGTGGTCCGCGACGGCGACTTCACCAACAATGAGAAGTTCGGCGTCTACACCACCTGGATCGAAACCGAGTTCGCGGCCGCGCTGGCGGCCTCACCCGAAATCGCGGCGGCGGAGCAGGGTGGCGAGCGTGAAGAGCTGACCATCGACGTCGACGGCAAGGCCATGCGCATCGGCCTGCCCGCGCCACTGCTGCACTCGCTGCTGCATGGCGGAGGCTCCGCCGCTCAAGTGCAACAGGACAACGACGACGCCGTGGGCGCCGAGGTGCTCGTCGCCCCGATGGCCGGCAACCTGGTCAAGTGGTTGGCCGACGACGGCGCCGAACTGGCCGCCGGTGATCCGGTCGCCGTGGTCGAGGCCATGAAAATGGAAACCACGATCTTCGCCCACCGGGACGGAACCCTGACGCGGGGCGCCCCGCAGCCGGGCACTCCCATCGCGCAAGGCGAGGAGCTGGCCCGCATTGGCTAGGTCCCGCAATGCCGGACCCGGTTCATGCGCTCGCAGATCGGTCGGTAGATTGGTGGCATGTCGTTGAATGCATCGCTGGCGGAAGAGTCCGCACGAGACCGGGCCGCCCACGCGCATACCGGGGCATGGCTGGCCGGGCTGCTGCGCGAAAGGATCGCCGAGGGGCATCTGTTGCCCGGCTCCAAGCTGTCCGAACAGGCCCTGGCAGACGCATTCGGGGTCTCCCGGAACACGCTGCGCGAAGCCTTCACCGTACTGGCCGGCGAACAGGTCGTCACCCGCATCCCCAACCGCGGCGTCTTGGTTGCCTCCCCGGGACCTGAGGGCGTCCGGGAGATCTATCGCGTGCGCCGGATGGTGGAGCCTGCCGCCGTGCTCTGGGGGCCTGAACTCGACGTCGCTGCGCTGAAGGCGATCGTTGCCGATGCCCGGGCAGCGCTGGCCCGGGGATCGGTACCCGAGATGGCCGACGCCAACCAGCGCTTCCATGCGGAACTGGTCCGCGGAACCGGCAGTACGGACCTGCAGGAGTTGATGACCCGGGTGCTGGCCCGGATGCGCCTGGTCTTCCACTCGATGCGCCATGCGCCCGACTTCCACAGTCATTACGTGGAACTTAATACCGGACTGGTGGACCTGCTGGCCGAAGGGCGCCGCGAAGAAGCCGCCGAGGCGCTGCGCGGCTACCTCGATCAGGCGGAGGCAGAACTCCTGGAGCACCTCGAAGCCTGACAAGGCAAAGGAGAGTACGACGACGGCCGGACCGTCCTGCTCCTACTGCACCGGCGACTTGTCGGGAGAAAATTCTTCCTGACAGTAGCTGAGTAAGGCTCGGACCTTCTCGGACGGGTCAGTGCCTCGCGGATACGCCGCAACTACCGCGTTGTCCGGCAAGTCATCTTTGATGCGCCGGTATGCCAAGGGCAGCCCTTCGTAGGTTTGGTCTCCGAGGGGGCGACCCATGAGGACGGAGTAGGCCAGTCCGCGGGCAACGAGGGAGCGGATCGTTTCGACGTTGGTACTGCGCCATTTAATCTGCGGTTCGAAGCCGGCATTGCGCAACTGAGTTTCAGCCAGATCACGTGCCGGCTGGAGCCCCAGCAGCGCTGCCGGCGAGTCTCCGAGATCGCGTAGGGCTATTTCGTCCTGGCCGGCCAGCGGGTGGTCGGGACTGAGCAGCAGCTGCAGTCGGACAGGCGCCACTGTTGTCAGTTCGAGCTCTGTATTGACGTGTAGGGAGTACATGAGTCCAACGTCCAGCTCGCCGTCGAGCAGCAGTTGCTGCAGCAGGTCCGAGGATCCCTCCATTAGTTCAATGTCTACGGCTGGGTGGTTTGTCGCGAAAAATTCGATGATCCGGGGCAGCAGCCAGGGCGAGAGCGTTCCGAAACAGCCGATCTTCAGGGGCCCGACAAGCTCTCCCTGGAGCCGCTGGGCTACGAACTGCAGCTCTCCGGCGTCCGTCACGATGGAACGCGCCCGCTCCGCCACCCAACGCCCGGCGGACGTAAGCGTTGCACCTTTGGCCTTTCGCCGCAGCATCAGCTGCACGCCGAGGCCGGCCTCAAGGTCATTCAGAGCCAGGGACAGACCTCCCGGAGAGACGTGGCAACGCCTGGCCGCAGCGCTGACGGAGCCCAACTCCGCCACGGCTAGAAAATACTCCAGCTGACGGAGGGTTATCTGCATTGTTAGCTCTCCTTAAATTAATTTTGATTTATTTGTGATTTACAAAAATTGTGATCCTTTCCATAGTTAATGTCCAGAACCTGCGACGTACGTTGCCTACCTGCTGGAGGACCCATGACTACTGAGACTGTGCCGACACCTGAGTTGAAGCCCCATGTGGTTGCTTTAGGCACTGCTGGTGGCCCCCGCTGGTGGAAGGGTGCAGGGCAGGGCGAACGTGCCGGTATTGCAACGGCGGTAATGGTTGGCGATGCGGCGTACTTGGTGGACATGGGCCATGGCGTGGGGCGGCAGTTGATGATGGCCGGTATCGAGATCCCACAGATCCGCGGGATGTTTCTGACCCATCTGCATTCGGACCACACCATCGATCTGGCCAGCATGACCGTCTTCGGGTTCCTGCACATTGTGAACCCGGCCCAACGGCCCATCAGGATTCTAGGACCGGGTAACCGGGGCATGCTGCCCCTTCCCTCACCCCGTGCCACCACCGCGCCCGAGCCGCTGTTTTCGGAAAATCCGACCTTGGGCACGCGCGAGATGGTGGAGACGTTGCTTCGCGCTTACTCCACGGATGTCAACGACCGGGTCATCGATTCTCTACGACCCTCACCGCTGAAGTATTTTCAGGCGGAAGACATCGTGGTGCCGGGGTCCTCAGGCTTCCATCCGAACGCCAACCCGACTCCAGACATGGAACCCTTCGAAGTTTACCGCGATGATCTCGTGACCGTGACGGCAACTTTGGTCCGGCATCCACCGATCGCTCCTGCCTATGCCTTCCGCTTCGACACTGCCGGCGGCTCAGTAACCATTTCCGGGGATACCGCACCGTGCAACAACCTGGTCCGTTTGGCGGAGGACACGGACCTCCTGATGCACGAGGCCATCGACTTCGGCTGGGTCGAGAAAGCGTACGCCCACGAAGAGCCGACGACTGCGCAAGCCTCGGTGGACCATCACCATAAGTCGCACACGAGCCCCCGGCAGGCTGGCGAAATAGCCACCCGTGCCGGAGCCCGTGCACTCGCCCTTCACCATCTTGTACCGGGAACCGCTGATCCAGCGGTCTGGCGCAGGGCCGAAGAAACCTTTGCCGGCCCGGTTTACGTTCCGGACGATCTGGAGATCATCTCCTTTGCCCGGGACTCCGTTCCTTCCCTTGCTACTGCAGAAAAGGTGTGACGATGACGACGACATCCAGTATTGACACCCGCGAGCAGGCTCCAGCCAATGAGAGCCTGAATACGAAGCACATGCGGAGGATTCTTGCCTCCAGCTTCATCGGCAGCGCCATCGAATACTATGACTTCCTGCTCTACGCCACTGCCGCAGCCATCGTGTTCGGACAGGTCTTCTTCACCGATCTCGGCCCGGGCATGGCAGCCTTTGCCTCCTTCGGAACGCTGGCCGCCGGCTACGTAGCCCGCCCGTTGGGCGGCGCGATCTTCGGCCATTTCGGCGACCGCGTAGGCCGCAAAACCGTGCTGATCGTCTCCATGATGACTATGGGCGTGGCAACGACGTTGATTGGACTCCTGCCGACCACCGAGCAGATCGGCGTCATTGCACCCATCCTGCTCATCACGTTGCGCGTGGTCCAGGGGCTGGCGGTCGGCGGCGAATGGGGCGGTGCCATGCTCATGGCACTGGAGCACTCGCCTGACAAGAAGCGCGGCTTCGCAGCGAGTTTCGCCAATATGGGTGCGCCGGCGGGTGCCCTGCTGGCAACTTTGGCTGTCAGTCTCTTCACGCTGCTGCCGGATGGCCAGTTCCTGGCCTGGGGCTGGCGCGTTCCGTTCCTAATCAGCATCGTGCTGGTAACAGTCGGCCTGGTCATCAGGCTGAAGGTCAGCGAGACTCCGCTGTTCCAGCAGTTGGAGGCCAAAGCGGATTCAAAGAAAATTCCGCTGACTGAGGTCCTGACCAAGCACCCGAAAAACCTGGTCTTGGGCATCATTGCGGGAACCAGCGTCTACACAATCGCGGGCATGGTCACCGTCTGGGCGGTCTCCTACGCCGTCGATGCGGGCGCGGACAAAACCGGTGTCCTCAACGCCAAGGCTTTGGCTGCCTTCGGCATGGTCATCACCACCATGATCGGCGCCCGCCTCAGCGATCGGTTCGGCCGCAAGCCGGTCATGCTCACCGGTGTTATCGCCGCAGCCGTCTGTGCCTTCCCGATCCTTTGGCTGGTGGACAGCGGTACAGTAGTGGGCTTCACCGTCGCAGTGGTACTGGGCCAAGCCCTGCAGGGCCTGATCTTCGGACCCTTTGGTGCCTTCACCGCCGAACTGTTCCCGACCCGCGTCCGTTACACCGGAGCCTCCCTGTCCTACCAGAGCGCCTCTACCTTCGGCGCCGGATTCACACCCGCAATCGCCGCTGGCCTGCTGGTGCTCGGAGGCGGCAGTCTCACGTTGCTGGGTTCCGTGTGGATCGTCGCCTTCATTGCGGCAGCCGTAGCTATCCTGCTGACCAAGGAAGGCCGCACCCAGGACTTGGCCGGGATGAAATAGGCACCCATTTAGAACACCCTGCGCAGCCAGGGGATTCTCAGGGCTGTGTAGGAGAGGATGAAGGCGCCGACGCTGGCCACCGTGAACTTGAAGGTCATGGTGGCCAGCGTCGGCTGGACGTCTTCGCCGAGGACCTTGAAGGTCAGCCAGGTCAGGATCAGGTAGTGGCTCAGGAAGACGCCGAACGCCGCATTCGACAGCGCCAGGATGAACCGCGCCAGCCGCGGCGCAGGCCGCCAGTCCTTGAGCAGATGGAACACGGACGTGAAGATGCACAGCGCCGCCAGTGTCACGCCGAGCCCGATATAGCTGGACGGCGTGGTGATGTTCAGCACCGGCGTCGAGTCCTGGTTGATCCAGTGCCAGATGTTGAAGATCGAGAGTACGACGGCGGCGCCTCCTAGCATCGCCGCGGTGCGTTTGCTGATGCTCACCTGGGCGAGGACCCAGCCGGCCATGAAGTAGCCCAGGTAGGGGAACCACTGGGTCAGCATGTTCCAGGGGTACTGCCACCCGAGTTCTGCTTCGATGCTGGCGGCCTGGGCAATGAAGAGGAGCAGAATTAAAGCCAGCACAACTGCCGTCGTTATTCCGGCAGTCCGTAGGCTGATGCTGTGGAGGTAGCGGGCCAGGGGAGGGGCCGCGAGGTAGAGGCCGAGGATGAGCCAGAGGAAATACAGGTGCGGGTAGACCGAGGTGTTGAAGATGTCGGCGACGGTTTCGGCCGGATTCAGTTCCCGTCCGAGGATCAGCCAGTTGCCCACGAAGATGTAGATCAGGTGCCAGAAGATCAGTGCGGGCACGAGCCGGAGCGCGCGTTTGCGGTAGAAATCGCCGGCGCCGGTGGTGTGGGCACGCGGCGCCAGGGTGAGTGTGCCGGAGATGATCACGAAGACCGGGACCACCCAGATGAACGCGATGTCGATGACGGCCGCCGGGATCCAGTCGCGCTGGTTGCGGGCGCTGTCGTCGCCGGCCAGCTCACCGAAGGAGTGGATGGCAACGACGCCGACGATGCTGACGATCCGCAGCAGATCCAGGGCATAGTTGCGCGCGCGGATACGCGGCGCTGCCGGGGCCGGTTCGGTGAATTCCGGCTGGCCGACAGGTTGGACAGGTTCGGCCATGGACCCCAATCTACCAAGGCCGATTGGTCCGCTGGGCAGTGGGATGCACGCGGGGACTCCAACGGAGAGTCCTCTTGAAACCACAGTGATGGTTCATAAACGGGATCCTCGCCGATTGTTATCGGCGTTTGTGTGGAGCCGGAAGCTAAGCAGCTCGTCAGCCGGCCTTTCCGGACAGATCGGTTTTGGTTGACGAGGGCGACAGCCTATTTGCTCGATGACTGGTCAGCACGCGGGGGAGCGCCCACGCTGCCAAGAATGGAAGCAAGATCAGCGGGATCCATGGTGTGCCTGGCCACCAAGTTTGCCGTTCGGTCAGATCGAGCAGGAGTCCTAGCGCAGAGTTGCCGGCCAGTACAGAGATTCCGCCGCAGGTGGCGGCGAGTCCGTAGTATGCACCCCTCCCTGCGGCTGGTCCACTAGCCGTGGCGAAGGTGGGGATCAGGGACAGGATTGTGGGTGTCAGGAGCATATGGCCCAGGATCAAGACCGCGACGGTGACTACCACCGGCGCCAGCGAAGCGTCGGAAGAACCTGGGTGCATGGAAGTTATGGCGGCCACTGTGAAGGCAACTGATAGCAGCACGAAACCAATCGATAGGGCGGGGCCCGACCCCAAGCGTCGACCGACCGCGGAAACCGGCAACTGCAGGAGCAAAGTCAGGGCAGAGGCCAGCAGGAACAGCGCGCCCAGCCAAGCGCCATCGAGGCCGCGTCGGCTCAGTTCGATGGGAATCGCGAAGTAGAGTTGGTTGTAGGCGAGCATGTTGGTGCTGGCCAGAAGGCAGAACAGCACGAACCGTCTGTCACTCAGACATCGGAGAGCAAAATGTGGCCCTGCGGCCGAGCCCGCTTGGTCAGCCTCCGAGATATCCGTCTCGCGGGCAGGCTCGGCGGGCAAGCGGTACCAGAGCAGAATCGTTATGGCCGAGAAGATCCCGATTCCCGCGGCCAGTGCGGCGTCGAAACTCCAATTCAGCAGGACCGAGCCCAGCACAGGGCCCATGACTGCGCCGATCTCCCCGATGACCGCCAGCCAGACGAACACGGATCGGTGGGACTTCCGCCCTCCAACCAACGCTTCGGTCTCGACTGGCTGGTCGGCATGGGACAGCCGGGATTCCAGAGCCGGAGAGAACAGGGCACCGCCGGCACCGGTTAGCACGGCGCCGAGGAGGAATAAGGCGAAGTCGGAGGCTGCTGCCAGCGTTGCATATCCAAGGATACGGACCAGGCATCCGATGAGAATAGCCCTGCGTGCGCCCCACCGATCGGCTAGAACGCCGCCGATCAGGAACATTCCTTGCTGGCTGAAGGTGCGGGCACCCAGTACGAGTCCGATCGCAGTGACACCAAGCCCGTATTCGGTTCTCATGGCGCCGGCGAGGAAGGGCACAACGGCGTAGAACCCGAGGTTGAACACCAGTTGGGCACCTAACAGGGTGCGCGTTTCAGCCCGATAGCTGCGGAACGTCAAACGAAGGCCTCCTGCGGCGCTTGATGGAAGGGTACTCAGGTCGTAGCCAGAGTATCGGCACGGTTCAGCGTGGCCGATGGCCGCGGGTAGGTGGTCTTGCGGTCGTGATCCAAGGTTGTGTCGTGATCGAGCGGGAGGGCCGCTGCCACGAGTTGTTTGCTGTGCTCGTGCCGTGGACAAGCGAAGAACTCATCGGCAGGCGCCAGTTCCACAAGGGCGCCTTGATAAAACACTGCGATCCGATGGCTCATGTATCGGACGACGTTCAAATCGTGGGAGATCATGACCAGGCTCAAGGCCTGGTCCCGGTGCAGGCGCAACAGCAGGTCCAGGATCACGCGTTGTGTCACCGCGTCCAGTGCCGATGTCGCTTCGTCACAGATGAGTACTGCTGGTTCCAGCAGGAGTGCCCTGGCGATGGTGAGCCTCTGGAGTTGGCCTCCCGAGCATTGGCCGGGGTATCTGTCGAGCAGCGCGGGATCCAGTTCTACTTCCTGCACGATCTCGCGGATACGATCGCTGCGTTCCGCGGCTGTGATGTGGCGGTGCCGCAGCAGGGGAGCTTCGAGGCTGGTGCGCAGCTTCATTCTGGGGTCGAAGGAGTCGTACGGCTCTTGGAAGACTAGTTGTACAGTTGTTTTCGCCGCACCGTTTCCAGCCTTCGTTGTGGACGCTGTGGGGGTGAGGCTTCCGCCGGTGGGGGTCTCGAGCCCGACGATCAGCCGGGCCAGGGTGCTCTTCCCGGAGCCGGACTGGCCCAGTACACCGAGGATCTCGCCTTCCCGAAGGTCGATGGAGACGCCATCGAGGGCGGGCCGGCCGCCGCTCCTGGTTGAGGGGAATCGTTTGCTGACACCGTCCAGCGCCAGCAGGGTACGGCTAGGGGTCGTCGGCACGGATGCGGGAGGGGGCGTGAGGGTTGCCGCCTCAAGGAGGTTTTTGGTGCAGGCGGACTGAGGATCCCTGAGGACAGCTCTCGCCCGTCCCGACTCTCGGATCCGTCCGCCTTCCATGACTACCACCCGATCGGCTAATGCGGCGACGGTGGCGAGATTGTGGGTGATGTAGAGAACGCCCAGGCCGCGTTCACGCCGCTCTCGATCAATTAGTTGCAGGATTTGCCGTTCGAGGACTTTGTCCAGGGCAGACGTCGGCTCGTCTGCCAACAACAGCTCCGGCCGGCCGGCCAGGGCGATGGCCATCATGGCTCTTTGGGCCATGCCTCCGGAGAGCTGGTGCGGATATGCCGACAAGCAAGAGGCAGGATCTTCGAAGCCAGCTTCTGCCAGCAGGTCCTTCGCCCGTGCCTTGGCGTTCCGTCCCCGGAGCCCTTCATGAAGCTTCAGCGGTTCCGTCAGGTGGCTGCCGATGGTCCGTCGCGGATTCAACATCCGTTTGGGCTGCTGGTAGAGCATGCCGATCCTGCCGCCGCGAATGCGGTTCAGGTCTGCTTCGCGGGATTGTGTCAGGTCCAGTCCGTTCAACCGGATTGCGCCTGAGGCGATGCGCACCTGCGGGGGCAGCAGTCTCAGGACGGACATTGCGGTCATCGTCTTGCCGCTGCCCGAAGTGCCGACCAGGGCCACGAATTCACCTGGGGCTACGGAGAGGTCGATGCCGGAAAGGATCGGCCGGGACGCAGTGCCGTCCGGATGTCTGCCCGCGGCATTCCGATCAGCCAGAGGCGCCTGATGGCTGAGGTGCAGCTGTTCGATGATCAGGCCTTCAGGCATTCGGTGCCGCCTTTGAAGTGGTTGTGGCCAACAAGAGGCGGCTGCTGGTCATGTGGGACAGCCGCTGGCCGATGAGGGTAACGCAGAGCGCGACGATGAAGATCAGCAGCCCGGGGGCGAGGATCGTCATCGGCGACCTGAGCGCGTACGGCTGAGCAGCGGCCAGCATGGACCCCCAGTCCGACTGCGGCGGCTGCACCCCCAGACCGAGGTAGGAAAGAGCGCCGACGTTGATCAGCAGCTGTCCGAACCGGAGGGTTGCCTGCCCCAACATGGGAGCTGCGAGGTGGGGCAGGATGTGGCGAAGGACGATGAATGAGGGGGTGCATCCGAGCACGCGGGCAGCCTCAGTGAATCCGCGTGCGGAGACATCGTAGGCAAGCGTTCGGGCCAGCCGGGCGAAAGGTGTCCAGCCGGTCACGGTCAGCGCCAGCAGTAGGGAGGGATAACCTGTCCCCAGCGCGGCGACCAGAAACAAAGCGATCACCATTTCCGGCAGCGCCAGAAGGACGTCGTTGGTACGGGTAAAGAACTCATCGAGCCAGCCCCGGCGGCGCGCACTGATGACGCCGATTGCGGTGCCGACAACTCCGGTCAGTATTGTGGCCAGGGCTGCGATGGTCAGCGAGAACTGTCCGCCGTCGAGCAGCCGGCTTAAGGTGTCCCGGCCGAGGTGGTCGGTGCCCAACCAGTGGGCCGTACTGGGCGGGGCCAGCCTGGCGGACAGGTCCTGTTCCGCGGGCGGATAGGGGCTAATCCACGGGGACAGCGCCACTGACAGTACGACGATGGCCAGAAGTATTACCACTGCAGGTAGGAGTGCCGCCCGTTTATGCATGATGCATCCTGAGGCGGGGATTGAGGAGTCGGTGGATCAGGTCGGCTGTTGTGGTGAGTACGACGGCGAGTCCGACGACGATGACTACGCCGCCCTGCGCCAAGGGAATGTCGCTGTTGAGTACCGCGTCGTATAACAGCCGTCCCATTCCCGGGATGGCAAAGATGACCTCCACGATGACCGATCCTCCCAGCAGGCCGGCGAACCACACGGCCACCATGGTGGTCAGGGGCAGCAAGCTGTTGGGTATCACATGCTTCCACACTGTCTGGGAGTAGCTGAGTCCGCGGCTTCGGGCAGCGGTGACGTGCTCCGCGCCCAGCGCATCCAGCATCCCCTCGCGCACTGCCGACGTGAAATAGCTGGTAGGACGCAGCGCTAGCACGGCAACGGGCAGAACCACGGAGGCAGGGCCCTCCCACCCGGCGGAGGGCAGCAACGAAAGTTTCAGCGCGAAGACGAGCACGAGCATCGGCGCCAGCCAGTATTCCGGCAGCGCGATGAAGGCCTGGGTGACAGTGGTGATGAGCCTGTCGGCCGGGCGGCCCTCCTGCAAGGCAGCGGCGATTCCTAGCACGACAGCGATTGCGCCAGCCGCGCCCAGGGTTACGACGACCAGGCTCAGCGTGATCCAGAAGGCCGGCAGGACCTGGTCGATCACAGGGGTACGGCTGGTGTAGGACAGGCCCATGTCTCCGCTGCCCAGCCGGCCCAGCCACCGCAGATACTGCACCCATAGGGGATCCTGAAGACCCAGCTCGACCGTCAGTGCCTGTACTGCGGATTCATCGATCACGTCTCCGGCCACACGGGAGCGGATGATCTTCCGTACCGGATCCCCGGGCGTCACATAGGGAATAAGGAAGACCACGAAGGACGCCAGAAGAACCGTGATGCCTAAGGTTGCTGTTCTCCGGGCGAGGAACATCATCATTCGGGACCTTGTTCCCGCTGAATCCCCGATGTGCCGCTCATCCTCATGATGTGGGCTTCGTCGTTTCCGCCCGGAGCACGTAGCGTGAAAGCGGGTCCTGGATGTAGGACTGTAGATCGGCACGGACTGCGTCAACGGCCTGTTCGTTCACGAGCCAGACGTTGACGGCCTGCTCCTGAAGGATCTGCCCTGCTTCGGAGTACAGCCGGTAGCGGTCCTCGGTGTCAGCGGTCTCGGCCGCCTGCGCGATGAGCTTGTCGTAATCCTGGTCACAGAAATGGCTCAGGTTGTAACTACCTTCGCAGGTGTAGTCAGCCGTGAGGAAGCCGATCGGGTCGGCGATGTCGATCAGGCGGTTACGCTGGCTCAGCACCATGTCGTAGTTACCCGCCAGCAGATCCGGTTCCACCGCGGCGTATTCCTTGGTCTGGATGGTAACCGGGACGCCGACACTCTTCAGATTCGCCTGGATTACCGTCGCGACATCCGCGAACTCCGCACGTTCCACGATAGCGATGATTTCCAGCGGCCGCTCTGCGGTGTATCCGGCGGCAGTGAGCAGTTCCTTGGCCGCCTCCAGATCCTGCCGATGTGGCTTCATATCTTCTACCGCCCAAGGCTCCGACGGGGCAAACGGCCCGCTGGAGGCAATAGCGGCCCCTTCGTACACGCTGCCGGCGAGGGCATCCAGATCAAGCGCCGAGCGGATGGCCTTGCGGAAGTCGACGTCGTCGAACGGGGCCCTGCCGTTGTTCATGTACAGCGTTGCCGTCCGCGGCGAATCCGCCTTGAGGATCTTCACACCGGAATCTGCCTCCAGCGTGGACAGACTTGAAACCGGGACGGAGAGGGAAACGTCGGCTTCACCGGTCTGAACCTGAGCCGCACGGGTCGCCCCATCCGTGATGAACCGAACCTCGGCGCCGGCAAGCTGAACCTGCCCGCCCCAGTAGTTCTCATTCCGCTCCAACGTCAGGGACTGCTTCGGTTTTTCAGAGACGGGAGTGAACGGCCCAGTGCAGTGACCGAAGGGATCGACAGCATCATCTTCGAATGCGGCCGGCGAGAGGATACCCGTGTTGACACTGGCTAGACGGTACGGGACTAGCGGACTCTCGCTCGGAGTGGTAACCCTGACCGTACGATCGTCGATGGCCTTAACGCCGCTTACTACTGTCGGGCTAAAGGCTCGAGCCGGAACTTCCGCTTCAAGGACATGATTCAGCGATGTCACCACGGTTTCTGCAGTCAGCTTGGACCCGTCCTGGAACTGTACCCCTTCACGGATCGTGAAGTCCCACTCGGTAGGAGCAATTTGCTTCCATTCGGTGGCTAGCGAGGGCACAACCTTCCCCTGTTTCTCGTCGTACCTAGTCAGCGTCTCGAGGCATCCGGATAGGGACAGAATGTAGGCGGAATCGCTCTCCAAAGCCCAACCAGCCACCGGAGCGCGGAAATTGTCCACGACCATCTTCTGGTCACGGCTGGCTGAAGGGTCTGCTTCCGCTGCTCCGCCACTGAATCCGCAACCAGACAGCGTGAGAAGGGCCACGAAGCCCATGGATGCCGAAAGCGGGAGCAGAGCGCGCATAAAACCACCTAAGTTCAACGCCCACGGAGGAAGGTCCGGAGACGACAAGCGAATAGCCGAGTTGGCCACGGGAGAGTTTAGGCTAACCTAACTACACCTGTCTAGTAGGGCTCAAAAAAGCATGAACGAATCGCATTAGTTCCGGCCGCGAATGAGGACCGTGTGGCAAATGAATGGTTCGCAACTTCCCAAAGGTGCCATAGGAGTGGGAAGTCACCTGCAGAAATGTGCCGGCAAGGCGGTCCGGCCGCTGCAAACAGTCGTTGACAGATGTGACGACGAACACTAACGTGATCTCTCATATATCAGTTGTATGTCCACGTGCGTGGACTCCGCTCCTAAGGGGACTCGATTTGCAGCATCTGGGAAATGAAAGAGTCAGTAGCCTGCTCGAGCAGCTCGCGGCCCGCACACCAGCGCCGGGCGGTGGGACGGTAGCCGGCCTGCAGGCTGCTTTTGCCGGCAGCCTGCTGTCGATGGTGGCCGGGTACTCCGACGGCGCAAAGTACGCCGGCGTCGAACCGGTTATCACAAGGCTGGCCGAACAGGCCTCGGAGTTGACGGACCGCGCCCTTGCAGCGGCAGAAGACGACGCGCGCACCTTCGCCGCGGTAGGCGCGGCCTACGCCTTGCCGTCGGACGGGGAGGTTGCAAAGGCGGAGCGCAAGGCCGCCATCAATTCCGCGCTGGCCGGGGCGACAACTGCTCCACGCGCCGTCATCGACATTTGCGCGGACCTGGCTGCCGCTGCCGAAGAGCTGCTGCCGGTCGGCAACCGCAGCGTCATCGCCGATGTAGCGGCTGCCGCCGCCTCGGCCCGTGCCGCTGCTTCCATCGCCCGGGTGAATCTGGAATCGAACCTGGCGTCGGCGGCCACCGGGAACGAACGCGAGAGCCTGCAGGCAATAGTCGATGGCGTCGACCGGTTGCTCGAGCGGCTGGATGCGGTGACCGAGGCAGCCCGGAACCCGGTGCCGGCATGAACGCCCGCGTGCTTTCGGGCCGGCCGGTGGCCGCGGCCATTCAGTCACAGCTCTCCGCGGATATCGACGAGTTATTGCGCCAGGGCAAGAAGCGGCAGCTGCTGATTGTCGCCGCGACCGATGATCCGTCCAGCGCCTCATATGTCCGCACGCTGCAGCGGTTCGGCGGGCAGACAGGTGTCACGGTCACCGTAGCCGATCTGGGACCGGACGCATCCGAAATCGACATCCGGACGGTCCTGGAAACGGCCAGCGCAGACGAAAACGTTCACGGCATCATCCTGCAGACCCCGCTCCCGGACGGCGCCAGCATCTCCGGCCTCGGCAGTGCCATTGCCGTGGAAAAGGACGTTGACGGCGCCAACCCTGCCTCGCTGACCCGGCTGCTGGCCGGAGAAGCCTGCTTTGCCCCGGCCACAGCTGCCGCGGTGGTCGAGCTGCTTGACCACTACGAGGTCGGGCTTGCGGGTCGGCCCATTTCTGTCGTCGGCCGGTCGCTCGTGGTCGGCAAGCCGCTGCTGCACCTGCTGCTTAATCGAGACGCGACGGTCACCGTGGCCCATTCACGCACCGCTGACCTTGCCGCTGCCACCGGCACCGCTGCGGTTGTTGTAGCCGCCGCCGGCAGGGCGGGGCTCATCAGGGCCGCCCATGTGGCCCAGGGGAGTGTGGTCATCGACGTCGGCACAAACTTCGACGACGCCGGCGCTCTCGTCGGCGATGTCGAGGCCGGTTCTGTCGGTGCGGTGGCGGCTGCCCTGAGTCCTGTACCGGGCGGCGTCGGTGCCGTCACCACCGCCCTGCTTTTCCGCAACACCGTGTACGGTCTGCCGGATCCGTCCGGCTCCCCGTCGCTGCCCGCAGCCGCGGGCGCGGTTCTTTGAGACCCGAGACCTTGGCCGACGCCCCGGTTCCGGCCCTGGAATAAGAAACGAGACACCGTGAGTACTTTCCTCGACCTACCCCGCGAAGCGCAGGCAGCTGCCCTGGGGTCTGGGCAATCGGCCGGCCGGACCCCAGCCGTGCTGACGCTTTCCTGCCCGCAACGTCCCGGCATCGTCCATGCTGTCTCCCGGTTCCTGGTTGACAGGGACTTCGACATCACCGAACACCAGCAGTTCGACGACACCGTGGATGGCCGGCTGTTCCTGCGCACCGCCTTCACTGCGGGGGGAGAGGGCCTGGACGCGCAGACGCTCGCGGCTGAGTTCGCCCCCGTGGGAACCGAATTCTCCATGGACTATACGTTCCACAACAACACCCGCCCGAAGGTCCTGGTCATGGTCTCGAAATTCGGGCACTGCCTCCACGACCTGATCTTCCGCTGGCAAACCGGGAGTCTGCCCGTGGATCTGGTCGCGGTGGTCTCGAACCACCAGGACCTGGCCCCTATGGCCGCCGCTGCAGGACTGCCCTTCATCCACCTCCCGGTCACGCCTCAGACGAAACCCGCAGCTGAGGCGCGGCTGCTCGAACTCGTCCACGAGCATCAGGTGGATCTGGTCGTCCTTGCCCGCTACATGCAGGTACTCTCCGACGGATTATGCCGCGAGTTGGCCGGCCGGGCGATCAATATCCACCATTCCTTCCTGCCGGGATTCAAAGGGGCACGGCCCTACCATCAGGCCTATGCCCGCGGCGTGAAGCAGATCGGAGCCACCGCACACTACGTCACGGCGGATCTCGACGAGGGCCCGATCATCGAGCAGGAAGTCCTCCGCGTTGATCACCGGCTCAGCCCGGACCGACTAACCACCATCGGCCGGGACGCCGAAGCCCAGGCACTGGCCCGGGCCGTGCGCTGGCACGCCGAAAAGCGCGTGCTGCTCAACGGCCACCGCACCATCATCTTCACCTGACCCACAAACGGCTACCTGGCCTACCCAAGACCTGCCGGCAGCTACCCACGAATGAAAGGCCCGCACCATGCCATCACCTCGCGTCGTTATCATCGGAGCCGGCATCGTCGGCGCCAACCTGGCCGACGAACTGACCGAACGCGGCTGGGGCGACATTACCGTCCTGGACCAGGGCCCGATCCCGCTCACCGGCGGTTCAACCTCGCACGCCCCGGGACTGGTGTTTCAGACCAACCCGTCCAAGGCCATGACAGAGTTCGCCGCCTACACCGGGCAGAAACTTGCGTCCCTGGCCCGCGGCGGCGCCCGGGCGTTCAACCGCGTCGGCGGTCTGGAAGTGGCCACCACACCCGAACGTCTCGCGGAGATCAAGCGCCGCTGCGGTTTCGCCACCGCGTGGGGACTGGAAGCCAGGGTAGTCGACGCCGCCGAAGCCAAGGCGCTGCACCCACTCATCGACGAAGACCTCGTCCTGGGCGGGCTCTACCTGCCCGGCGACGGCCTGGCCTCGTCCGTGCTGGCCGTGGAACTGCTGCGCGAACGCGCAGAATCCCGCGGCGCCCGGTTCATCGGCGGGACCCCCGTCACCGGTATTGAGCGCGCCGCGGGGCGGGTCACCGGGGTGCGCAGCCACGATACCGTGTTCCCGGCAGACATCGTGGTCTCCGCCGCAGGGTTCTGGGGCCCGGCTGTCGGGGACCTGATCGGCATGCCTGTGCCGTTGGTGCCGCTGGCCCACCAGTACGTGACGACGACCCCGCTGGCCGAGCTGCCCGCGGCAGCGGACAAGGTCATCGGCAGCGGCAACAACGCCGTGCTGCCGCTGCTACGCCACCAGGATGAGGATCTTTATTTCCGCCAGCAGGGTGCCCGGCTGGGCATCGGCTCCTACGCCCACCGGCCCATCGCGGTCGGCTATAACGAACTGCCCGGCGGGCCGATCAGCGAGCATGCCATGCCGTCCCGGCTGGCGTTCACCGCCGAAGACTTCGAGCAGCCGTGGAAGGCCTGCCGGCAGCTGCTGCCGGGCCTGCAGGAGACCGGAATCGAGGACGCTTTCAATGGCATTTTCTCCTTTACCCCCGACGGCGGGTCGCTGGTAGGCGAATCCCGGGACCTGAAAGGTGTCTTCATCGCCGAAGCCGTCTGGGTCACGCACTCGGCCGGCATCGCCAAAGCGGTGGCCGAGCTGCTGGTCACCGGCCGGTCTGAAACCGACCTGCGCGAGCTCGACGTGGCCCGCTTCGAGGAAATCCAGCTGCAGCCCGAATACGTGCTGGAGACCTCGAAGCAGAACTTCGTCGAAATCTACGACATCCGCCACCCGCTCGAGCCCCGCCTGTCGCCCCGGGACCTGCGCCTCTCCCCGTTCCACCAGCGCCAGACCGAGCTCGGGGCCTTCTTCCTCGAGACCGGCGGCTGGGAACGCCCGCACTGGTACGAAGCGAACGCCAGCCTGCTGGACACTCTGCCGCAGGACTGGCAGCCTCCTGCTCGGGACGCCTGGTCGGCGAAGTTCGATTCCCCGATCGCCGCGGCCGAAGCTCATGCCACCCGCACCAACGTTGCCATGTACGACATGACCGCGCTCAAACGGCTGGAAGTCTCCGGCCCCGGTGCGCTGCCACTGCTGCAGCGCCTGACCACCGGCCAGCTGGACAAGAGCATCGGTTCTGTCACCTACACCCTGATGCTCGATGATGCCGGCGGCATCAAGAGCGACCTGACCGTGGCCCGGATCGAGGAGACGCTGTTCCAGATCGGCGCGAACGGCGGACTGGACCTGGACTACATCTCCCGCCAGGCAGCGGCGCAAACCGAAACCGACCCGCACCGGTGGGTCCACGTCCAGGACACCACCGGCGGCACCTGCTGCATCGGCGTCTGGGGGCCCCGCGCCCGCGACCTGGTCCAGCCGCTGACACCGCAGGATCTGTCCAACGACGGGCTGAAGTACTTCCGGGCGGCCAGCACCACCATCGCCGGCATCCCGGTACGGCTGATGCGCCTGTCCTACGTGGGCGAGCTGGGCTGGGAAATCTACACCAGCGCCGAATACGGTCTGCGGCTGTGGGACGCATTGTGGGCAGCGGGCGAACCCCTCAACGTTGTCGCCGCCGGGCGCAGCGCGTTCAACAGCCTGCGGCTGGAAAAGGGCTACCGCTCCTGGGGAACCGACATGGACACCGAACACGACCCGGTCCAGGCCGGACTCGCTTTCGCGGTCCGCGGCAACAAGGACGGCTACGTCGGCAAAGCCGCCCTGGAGCAGCGCACCGCCCAGCCTCCGGCCACCCGGCTGCGCTGCCTGACAATCGACGACGGAACATCCATGGTCCTGGGCAAGGAACCAGTCTTCGCCAACGGGAAACGCGCCGGCTATGTCACCAGCGCCGCCTACGGCCACACCGTCCACAAACCCGTCGCCTACGCCTGGCTACCCGGGACCATGGATGAAGGGGACCAAGTGGAGATTGAATACTTCGGTCAACGGATCAGCGCAACAGTGGCCTCCGAACCGCTGGTTGATCCTGAAATGAAGAAAATCCGCGCCTGATCTGCAGCCGGTGCCCGGAACCTGAGCCGGTTCCGGGCACCGGCTCATGACCGCATGACTAAATGCGCCCTGACTTACTACAGGGTGCTGCGAACAAGCTCTTCGAAGTGAGTCACATGCTCTTCCGCCAGCGCCGCCGCCTTGTCCGCATCCCCATCGATGACAGCGTGCAGCAGAGCAACGTGCTCCTGAACGTTGCGGGTAATCGGCGCCATCCCCGACAGCACGAAGTTCCACATCCGCTGGGAGAGACTGAAGTACTGGATCAACGTCGCCTCAACGTAGCTGTTGCGCATCGTCGTGTACACAGCCCGGTGGATCTGCTCGTCCAAACCAATTGAGGCCTTGTTGGATTCCGACGGGGCGTCAGCCAGAAAGTCCAGACACACCTGCAGCCTCTGCCGATCTTCGTCGGTGGCTAGCTCCGCAGCCCGGCGCGCCGCGAATGCTTCCAGCACGCGGCGGGCATCGGAGATCTCCTTCAGATCCCGGATGCTCACATCGGCGATGATGGTGCCTCGACGCGGATAGACGGTAAGCATCCGATCCGATTCCAGCCGCTTGACCGCCTCACGCATGGGTGTCCGCCCAACCCCAAGCTCGGTCATCAGCGCTTCTTCATCCAGAGCTGCCCCCGGCGGCAACCGCATGTCAATGATGCGCTGGCGGAGCTCCAGATAGGCATGCTCCGCCCGGGTCCGACCGATAGAAATCGTTCCCTCCACAGCTCCAGGCCTCTCCGTTGGTTTATCGGGGCTATACGGCCCGACACAAGATATATCAGACGTCACCAGCAAAAGGATGCCTCGTTGGCAGATGGCTGGGTGGAAGGCGAGGAAGTCGAATGCCCCCTGTACGCATCGAAGTTCAGTCTTCGAACCGGGCAGGTAGATGCACCGCCGGCTAAACTGCCCGCCCGTGTGTACGAGGTTCAAGTAATCTAACGGATGATCCTTCCGGCACCGGTCCCATGCTGTCCGGTTCAGCATCCATCGGGTGAGAGCGTCTTCCCGCCACGGATGATTTGTGCAACCAGTGCCGTCGTTATCTTCTTATCGGACCTACGATTCCTATTCTTCTCTTTCTCGGTGCCGCTGTCGTAAGCGGCGTCATGGGCAGGACGATTTGACCGGCAGCTGCCGGCCCTTCAGCTTTCACTCTCCGAAGCGGACGGTGCCGTGGAAGGAAATTAGTGCGAACCCCATAAGGGGTTACTCGCGCGACTGATCGAGCTCGGTCGGACGCGCTTGGTAGCGACGGTACCTGTAACCGGCTCGTACGGCGTGTGTATATCGCCGGGCAAAGGGCGTTTGACCACGTGACAGCTGCTCTTGGCGCGATCCGAACGCTGTGGAGCCGCCTAAGCGGGCACCGGCAGCTCTAATGCGCCATCACAACTGAAAGGGTGGGACTGTTGACCAGTCCCACCCTCGTCCGCAATCCCGGGCTACGTGACCTATGATTCATGTACAGGCCACCTGAACGCGTGGGCTAGGCGCCCATCTACAGAGCTGCCGCAGCTGCTTCCGCTACAGTCTGATCCTCCTCGCCCGAGCCTCCGCTAACCCCGACCGCACCCACGACCTGACCGCCCTTGCTCAGCGGCAGACCTCCGGCGAAGATCATGATCCGGCCCCCCGTTGCTTGCGTGGATGCCGTAGAACTGCTGATTCGGCTGGGAGTTGTCCCCCAAATCCTTGGTTTGGATATCGAATGCACGAGCGGTGAACGCCTTGTTGATGGAGATGTCGATGCTGCCGATCCAAGCACCGTCCATGCGTGCATGGGAGACAAGATTGCCGCCACTGTCGACTACTGCGATATTCATTGGCTGCCCAATTTCGCCAGCGCGTTTTTCGGCGGCGTCGATTATTGCACGGGCTTCCGTAAGAGTTACAGAGGTCATGTTAATCCTCCTTTTCGAGAGGTTTGTTGACGGAATAGGAGGCTCTTATGAGCTGACTTGAGTACCCACCGGGGCTTGAGGTACCTCGTTCGTTCCCCCAGCGTCAGCGCAACTCCTAAATCGGTCCTTCCTAGTTTTTGATGTAGCCGTTCGGGTTCAGGACGTACTTGGTGGCGGCGCCGGCGTCGAACTCGGCGTAGCCCTTGGGCGCGTCTTCGAGCGGGATGGCCTTGGCGTTGACGGCCTTGGCGATCTGGACCTTGTCGTGCAGGATCGCCATCATCAGCTGGCGGTTGTATTTCATGACCGGGCATTGGCCGGTGGTGAAGGACAGCGATTTGGCCCAGCCGGTGCCGAGGCTGATGGAGAGCGAGCCGTGCTGCGCGGCTTCGTCCGCGGCTCCGGGGTCGCCGGTGACGTAGAGTCCGGGGATGCCCAGCGCGCCGCCGGCGGCGGTGATGTCCATCAGCGAGTTCAGCACGGTGGCCGGCGCCTCGTGCGAGGCGTCCTTGCCGTGGCCGCGCGCTTCGAAACCCACGGCGTCGATGCCGCAGTCCACTTCGGGCACGCCCAGGAGCTGTTCGATCTGGTCCTTCGGATCGCCCTTCGAAACATCCACGGTTTCGCAGCCGAAGCTGCGCGCCTGCGCGAGCCGTTGGTCGTTGAGGTCACCCACAATAACGACGGCGGCGCCCAGCAACTGCGCGCCGGCTGCGGCAGCCAGGCCAACAGGGCCGGCACCGGCCACGTACACGGTGGAGCCGACCCCGACGCCGGCGGTGACGGCGCCGTGGAAGCCGGTGGGCAGGATGTCCGAGAGCATGGTCAGGTCCATGATTTTCTCCAGGGCCTGGTCGCGGTCCGGGAACTTCAGCAGGTTCCAGTCCGCGTAGGGCACCATGACGTATTCGGCCTGGCCGCCGACCCAGCCGCCCATGTCCACGTACCCGTAAGCGCTGCCGGGGCGGTCGGGGTTTACGTTGAGGCAGATGCCGGTTTTGCGTTCCTTGCAGTTGCGGCAGCGGCCGCAGGAAATGTTGAAGGGGACCGAGACGATGTCGCCGGTCTTGATGAATTCGACGTCGGGTCCGCATTCGATGACTTCGCCGGTGATTTCGTGTCCGAGGACCAGGTCGGTCGGGGCGGTGGTGCGGCCGCGGACCATGTGCTGGTCCGAGCCGCAGATGTTGGTGGTGACTGTTCGCAGGATGACGCCGTGGGGGACCTTGCGGCCGATGTTGGCCGGGTTGATCCCCGGGGCGTCTCTGAGTTCAAAGGTGGGGTAGTCGGTGTCGATGACCTCGACTTTCCCTGGTCCTTTATAGGCAACGGCTCTGTTTCCTGACATAAGCAGTCTTCCTCTCTTTCTATGTGTTGACGAGGAACGGAACTTCCACCCTCATTGGGAAGGCAAAGTTTTGGTTATATAAGTTCTTGAGCAGGCGCCGGTAGGCTTGCGCGAGCTTCAAGCATGCTGGCCCGGAAATGGGGAGGCCGGAGGCTATCGGCAGAGCTGAGCGTGTTGCTCCAGTGATGCGTGTCCGGGATGCTTCCCCAGAAGTGCTTCGTCAATTCCCTCCTGCTCGCCACGGAAGACCGCGGGATCAGCGCACGTATCCCATGAAAAAGAGAAGGCTTCAGGACGATGCGGGGGTCAGCACGCTTACCTGCGCGGCGCTGGCGGCGTTCAGCTGGCGCCTCCATCTGGTAAAAAGTCGGGGCTGGTTGGTGCCGAGAACCGCGACCGGGTCCTCTCCTCGGTAATATACGGCCAGGAAACTGTGCTCCTCGGCGGTACCTGCCTCAAATTGGACTCTGTCGGCGTCGCGGGCGTTGCCAGCAAATTGGATTTTCACGCCGTACTGGTCCGACCAGAAATAGGGGAGATTTACCGCCTGCTTGGGAGCGCTTGAATCCAGGAGCCCGGCGACGGCTAGTGCCGGACGTTCCTGTGCCCCGGTCCAGTGCTCTACACGATGATGATGGCCGGAACGCTCATCCAACCAGGCGGCACAATCTCCGACGGCTGCGATACCCGGCGCATTAGTCTGGCCGCGAGCATCACACAGAACGCCACCTGGGGCCGACTCGGCGATCTCGAGGCCCGAACCTTCGAGCCATGCTACGTTCGGAGACGCGCCGATCCCGACGAGCAGGACATCTGCAGGGACGACGCGGCCATCGTTAAGTTTCACACCGGTGACGATTCCTGCGTCTGCGCAAAAGGACTCCACGCCGGTACCGCAGACCAACTCGACGCCGTTCTGCTCATGCAGCCGCGAAACAATGGCACCCATTTCTGGTCCCAGCGGTCCGCTCAACGGAATTGGCTGGGCCTCGATAATTGTGACATCCAGGCCCAGGTCGCTGGCCGTCGAGGCTACCTCTGCCCCAATGAAACCGGCACCAATAACGACCAACCTGCGGCCCGGCCGTAATTCGGCTGCCAGTGCCTGGCTGTCAGCAAGGGTGCGCAGGGTAAAAACGTTCGACAGACCGGCAAGCTGGGGGAGATTTCGGGCGGAAGCACCGGTGGCAAGTACGATGCCGTCAGCTTTCACCGAGTGACCGTTTGCGAGGGTAATGGTCTTGGTGGCGCTGTCCAGCTTGACTGCCCGGCTACCCAGCAACCACTCAGCCTGCAGGTCCTCATCGGAGGCTTCCAACGCCAAGTCATCGGTTGTGATCCGGCCGAGCAGGAAGTCCTTGGACAGAGGAGGGCGATCATAAGGCCGCTCCGCTTCCTCGCCAATAATGACAAGCCTTCCGTCGAAACCTAGTGCACGGGCGCCCCGGGCAGCCGAAAGACCTGCCAAGGACGCGCCCACGATCGCTAATGTATGCATTGCCAACTCCAAATCGCCAGCCGGTTCTGTGCTTAGTACGCAACATGCTTCGTCTTGTGCAACACATTCAGGGTGTCGCACCTCACACCTGATGTCAACCCTTTGATCCGAAACTTGAGCGCTGGCCGACAGTATTAGGACTGTCTGGGACAGGGATTTGGGCAGCGGGCATGCCGGGCATTTCTAATGCCTAAGGGATCAAAAAAGCTGCCGGCGTGGTGCTTACTTCAGCCAATTATCAATTCTGGGTTGTGAACAGGCGGCGGTGGCGGAATGTAACGGGCAGAGACATGTCAAAGGGGGCGCAGTCTGCCGCTTTTCAGGTAATGCGGGTCACAGGCGGGGGAGCGGGATGTCGCTCCCCCGCCGTTTCCACGTCAGCAGCGTGCGCTTGCCGGTACTTCCCGCCGGCGCGGGCAGAGCCAGTTCGGTTTCAGGTAGCGACGACTTAGACCCGCACCGCGAATTTATGTCGGCGTGGTCGTCCTGACTCGGTTAACTAACTCGTCCATTTGGAATTAGCTAAGCTGCGGTTCCTCGTGGGGTATGAAGCGCACCGTCATCGCTTTGTATCCAGGGGTATTGGATTCGCGGGCGACGAGTTCACGATGCACGAGAACGTTTGCTTCCGGGAAGTACGCTGCGGCACAACCTCGAGCGGTCGGATAAGAGACCAAGCGGAATTTGTCCGCCCTGCGTTCCGTCCCCTTGAACGTGCTGACCACATCTACAAGGTCCCGGTCGGAGAAGCCGAGTTCATTCAGGTCTTCGGGATGGACCAGGATAACCCGACGGCCGTTGGAGATTCCGCGGTACCTGTCATCGAGTCCATAGAATGTTGTGTTGTATTGGTCGTGACTTCGCATGGTTTGTAGGATCAGGTGGCCGTCAGGGGCCTCTAGATACTCCAGCGGGCTAACGCTGAATCTGGCCTTCCCGATGTCGGTGGCAAAGGAGCGTGTGTCGCGCGGCGGGTTCGGCAGCACAAACCCGTTTTTGGTCCGGATTCGCTGGTTGAAGTTTTCAAAACCCGGAAGCACGCGGGATATGTGGTCCCGGATCACATCGTAATCCTCGGCCATGGCCCGCCAATCCACGATGTGATCTTCGCCGAGGGTGGCTTGAGCCATGCGCGCAATAATGACAGGCTCGGCCAGCAGATGCTCGCTGACCGGCGCCAGTCGGCCCTGTGTCGAATGGACTACTGACATCGAATCCTCGACGGATAGGAACTGGGCACCCTTCGGATGCTTATCGTCCTTGTCTGTGCGGCCCAGAGTCGGAAGAATCAGCGACGTTCGCCCATGGACAATGTGGGAGCGGTTTGGTTTGGTCGAGACGTGCACGGTTAAACCCGCCCGCTTCATGCCTGCTTCCAATGCCTCGGTATCTGAACAGGCGAGAGCGAAATTGCCGCCCATGGACACAAAGACATCCACCTTGTCGTCCATGAAGGCCTCGAGGGTTTCCGTCGCATCGACGCCGTGCTCACGAGGGGAAGCGATGCCGAACTCTTCGTCCAGGGCCGCCAACAGCCATTCCTTGGGCTTTTCCCAAATGCCCATGGTGCGGTCGCCCTGCACATTGGAGTGGCCGCGGACCGGGCAGGCCCCGGCTCCGGGTTTTCCGAAGTTCCCCTGCAGGAGAAGGATATTGATGATTTCGCGCAGTGTATTCACCGAATGCGGCTGCTGGGTCACGCCGAGTGCCCAACAAATGATGGTTGCCTTCGACTTGGCGAGCATGTCGGCAATTCCGGTTATTTCCATTCTTGAGAGCCCAGTGGCTCTTTCGGTCTCGATCCAGTCGAGCTGGCTCCGAGCTTCGCAGTATTCTTGGAAACCATCCGTTTGTGCATCGATGAAGTCGTGGTCGACTATCGTTCCGGGTGCCCGTTTTTCTTCTTCCAGCAGCAGATGGCCCAAGGCTTGGAACAGGGCTAGGTCGCCGCCTACTTTGATCTGCAGGAACTCGTCAGCGACCTGGTCCCCGCCGCGCACCAGGTTGCCGGGACTCTGTGGGTCCTTGAATTTCAGGAGGCCAGCCTCGGGCAATGGGTTCACGGCAACAACCTTGCCGCCGTTCTGGCGGCATTCGGTCAGGGCGGAGAGCATCCGCGGGTGGTTGGTGCCGGGATTCTGGCCGACGACCATGATCAGCTCGGCGTTGTGCATGTCATCCAGCGACACGGTGCCCTTGCCAATGCCAATGGTGGGGTTGAGCGCGGATCCGGAAGATTCGTGGCACATGTTCGAGCAGTCCGGCAGGTTGTTGGTCCCAATGGAGCGCGCGAACAGTTGGTACATGAACGCAGTCTCGTTTGCTGTGCGCCCGGACGTATAGAAGACGCAACGGTCTGGAGTCGTTGCACGAATGTGTTCACCAACGAGGTTAAACGCATCCGTCCAGGAGATGGGTGAGTAGTGCGTCTCACCCTCGCGGATGATGACCGGCTCCGTAATCCTGCCCTGGTTGCCCAGCCAATATTCGGTCTTACCTGCTAATTCTTCAACAGAATGCGTTGCCCAGAACTCTGGAGTAACGGTCCGGAGCGTGTTTTCTTCTGCAATGGCTTTCGCGCCATTCTCACAGAATTCGGCCGGCTTCCGCGCCCCCGATATGGACTCGGGCCAAGCACAGCCGGGACAGTCGAAACCGCCCCGTTGGTTGACTCGCAACATAGAACGGGCAGTTCGCGTGAGACCGGCCTGCGAAATGCCGCGATCCATCGACACCATGACAGCCTTGACCCCTGCCGCTGCAGTTTTTGGATCATGGACTTCAAGCTCGTTCTCGTCGATATCCTTGACGGGGGCTTTCCGCTTGATGGGATTGATCATGTTCTCCTGCTTGCCCTGGATTTCATCTGAATGTACTGAACGTTTTCCGCGAGGCCGCGCCGCTGCCGCTGTACCTAGGCGCACTCCGGCGGGCTACACGGTCGAGGAGGATCAATCCGCCGGTTCCGACAGAATGGCTTTGATGGAGAGCGGGACGTGCTGATTTCAACGGTCTTGACCTTGTGAACCACAAACACAGTCCTTCCTTATCGAACAGTTCCTGGCGCCGCGTCCATGCCTCTCGCGAAGTCAACTCTGGAGGACGACTGCAAGGCGATCAACAGCTGCCCCGAGACGCATGTTAGAACCCTGAAAGATACCTCTCGACGGATCCGATGAGCGATCGGGCAGTCGGTCTCGATGCTTATTGCACAACAGGCTTCGTCTACTGCAACAGCCTGACCGATAGTGTGACGCCTGTCAAGGAACTGAGTTCGAAAACTGGCCCCTCCTTAGCCCTAGGCACAGGTGGGAGCACCTCTTCGTGGTCGGAGCCGGATCCGCAGCACAAGAAACGGCTATAACGCTCATTCAAGGACAGAGAATTGTATTGTCTAAGCAAATCAGTTCGTCCCACTTCGGGCGACGTACGGAGGAGAGCAACCATGGCCGTGGAAGATGAAGAGATGCGGATCGTAGCCGAATGGAGTGAGCGGCTGACGCAGGAACTGAAGATTGGGAATCTGAATGTGGACCTGCAAGTGCTCCTTGACCTAGCAAGAAAGTCTGCGGAATCAGTGATTCATGCGACCGCACCTGTCACCACATTCCTGGTGGGCTACGCGGCTGGGTACGAGGCCGCCGCGGCAAGCACAGGTGTCAAGGCGGCGCCCGAGGGAGCTATTTCAAAGTCGGCTCGTATCGCATTCGAACTCTGTGAGGACGCCGCTGATCGCGGTCCTGCTCCGGCCGGTCAGGAGACGAACTGAGCTCAAGGCCGATCCAGGTGCCCCTTCAATAACCCCTTCTGATTAGGGTTTTATCTCGCCGATACTGGAGCTGTTCCGGCTTGTACTCCACGTATCTCATTCGCATTCCTCTCGTTGCTGAGCCGATTGCTGTCCGGGCCAAAACGGACGACAACACAAGCACGACGGTACAGGGTACGTTCGCAGTAAGATGCAGCATGGAGATTCCAGAGCCGTTTGTAGAACCGACGCGGCGCCGCATCCGAGTCCGCCTGGGCAACGAACTGGTGGCCGAGAGCACCCGCGCGCAGCTGCTGGTGCAGTACAGTCCAGGCAGCCTGCCTACTTACTACTTGCCCCGTGAAGACGTTGTTTCCGGTGTGCTCACCGATGAAGTGCCGGGCGCCGGCGCCGGAAGCCGTTGGACCGTTCGGGCCGGGCGGAAGCGGGCTGAGGGAGCCGCCTGGTCCTACGATGAACCGATGGGGGACTTCGCCGCGCTCGCAGGACACATTACTTTTTCCTGGCGCCAGCTGGACTGGTACGAGGAGGACGAACAGGTATTCGTCCACGCCCGCGATCCGTACAAGCGGGTGGACACCTTGCACAGTTCGCGGCGCGTGCAGGTATTCATCGGCGGCGAAGAGATCGCGAACAGCGTTCGGCCGCTTCTGCTCTTCGAGACGCATCTGCCCACGCGGTATTACCTGCCGTTTGAGGATGTGCGCACCGAACTGCTGGAGCCGAGCACCAAGACCACCACGTGCCCGTATAAGGGCCGCGCCCGTTACTGGTCGGTCCGTGCGGGCGGCCAGCTGGAGCCGGACATTGTGTGGAGCTACGCCGAACCGATCCGCGAGAATCCGAAGATCTGCGGGCTGCTCAGTTTCTACAACGAGCGCGTGGATCTGGTGGTCGACGGCGAACGGCTCGAGCGGCCCATAACGCCATTTTCCTGACCTGGGTGCTAAATCTTAGAACGCGAAGGTCCGGACCGCCGTAGCGGGTCCGGACCTTCGAAATGGCTAAGAGCTGGCAGCGAGGGACTGGAAGTGCCCTCCGATACCAGGGGCTTAACGTTCGACGTCGCCGCGGATGAAGGCTTCGACCTTGTCGCGGGCGATGTCGTCGTTGTACTGCTCGGGCGGGGACTTCATGAAGTAGCTCGACGCCGAGAGGATCGGGCCGCCCACGCCACGGTCCAGGGCGATCTTCGCCGCGCGCACGGCGTCGATGATCACGCCGGCGGAGTTCGGGGAGTCCCAGACCTCCAGCTTGTACTCCAAGGACACCGGGGCGTCGCCGAAGTTGCGGCCCTCCAAGCGGACGAACGCCCACTTGCGGTCATCGAGCCAGGCCACGTAGTCGGACGGGCCGATGTGCACGTCGTCGGCGTGCAGCTCGGCCTCGACGTTGGAGGTCACGGCCTGGGTCTTGGAGATCTTCTTCGACTCCAGCCGGTCCCGCTCGAGCATGTTCTTGAAGTCCATGTTGCCGCCGACGTTCAGCTGGTACGTCCTATCCAGGGTCACGCCGCGGTCTTCGAACAGCTTCGCCATCACCCGGTGTGTGATGGTCGCGCCGATCTGGCTCTTGATGTCATCGCCGACAATCGGGACACCGGCTTCGGTGAACTTATCCGCCCACTCCTTGGTGCCCGCGATGAAGACGGGGAGGGCGTTGACGAAGCCCACGCCGGCGTCGATCGCGCACTGCGCGTAGAACTTCGCCGCGGCCTCGGAACCGACCGGCAGGTAGCAGACCATCACGTCGACCTTCGCCGCGCGCAGCTCCGCCACGATGTCGACGGGCTCGTCCGGGGCCTCGACGATGGTTTCGCGGTAGTACTTGCCCAGGCCGTCCAGGGTGTGGCCGCGCTGGACCGTCACGCCCGTGGCCGGGACATCGGCGATCTTGATCGTGTTGTTCTCGCTGGCACCGATGGCGTCCGCGAGGTCCAGCCCGACCTTCTTGCTGTCCACATCAAACGCGGCAACGAACTCGACGTCGTTCACGTGGTACTTGCCGAACTGCACATGCATCAGGCCGGGAATGGTCGAATCCGGATCCGCGTCCCGGTAGTACTGGACGCCCTGCACCAGCGAGGCCGCACAGTTACCAACGCCAACGATCGCGACCCTGATGGGGTTCTCTGCCACGGTTCTCCTTCAAAAAATACAAATCTGTTAGCCGCCACGCCGAGGGCGGGCAACTTGCCTATTCTACTTTGTTACTCAACCATCGGCCGCGACGTAACATTCCTGTGACGGGCAGCGAGTTTTAGGCCGGTGGATGACCGGCTCGGTTCGGACCCGGCTGGCGCGGGTTCAGCGCGGGGCGGATCAGCCGCGCGGGGTCAGTTGCTCGCTCCGGTTTTATCATGCGGCATGCCCACGGCCTTGGACTCCGGCGAGGCGCGCTGGCGCAGGTAGACCGAGAGGATCACCATGGACCACACCGCCAGGAACTCGGACTGCCAGTTCTGCAGAGTGCGGTTCCAGAATTCTGGCGAGCCCAAATATTCCGTCCAGGTGCCCGGATCCTGGAGGTTGGCCAGCTGGTTCTCCGCGTAGGCGCTGAAGCCGGCCACCGACTGGACCAGCCAGGAGGCCACGAAAATTGCACCCATGACCAGCCCCAGTGAATTGGAGAATACCGCCGTGCGCCAGCCGCCGGCCTTGGCCCATTTGGGCGAGTCGGGCTTGGCGAACTGGCCCACCAGTTGCTCTTTGTCCGACTGCTGCCCGCGCTTTTCAATCTCCTTGGATTCCGGCGAGCCCTTCTGCACCAGCCAGACCGCCAGCACAATGAGCAGCGTGAACTGCAGGTACTCCGACTGCCAGTTCTCCGCCACATCAGCCACAAAGCTGGAGGACGTGACGTACTGCAGGAGCCCGATCTCGTCCAGATTGGAGGACACTTGCTGCTCGTTGTAGTAGGCCAGCCCTGAGAACGCCTGTCCGACCAGCGAAAACAGGAAGAGCAGGCCGAAGCCAATGCTCAGCCCGTTGGTGATGAAGGGGTTGTGTTTCATCGGGCCAACACACCGATCACGAACATGTACAGCAGGCCCGCGGCGATGACGCCCAGGCAGAGCCAGAATGCCCAACGCATGTCAGTTCCCCTCCACTTCGCAGTCGTACGGCCGTTCGCCTTGCCGCGTGCAGCCGGCCGCGGTGACTTTCCAGGTGTCGCCGGAGCGGGTCAGGAACACCGTGTCCTGGCCCATCAGCACCTGGGCATTCGTGCCGTAGGCCTTGCTCTCGGTCACCTCGGACGCGTCGGGAATGACCAGCTGCAGCAGTTCATCCGCGCAGGCGCCCGGCGCGCCGTCTTCGAGTTCCTCCACGGCCGACGGGGCCAGCAGGTTGCAGGCCGTTGTGCCATCACCGGCGGCAAGGGCCGAATGGAACTCCTGCGCCGTCGTCGTTGCCTCTTCAGTGCCCGGGTTCAGGCTCGTGCAACCGGTCAGGGCCAAAACTCCAAGAACGACGGCGGCACCCACCATGGGTGCGCGGGTGCAGGATCTGCGTGGGACCATCTCCTAAGCCTCCTTATGGTTTCCGTGCTCACCGTACCAACACTTAGGGCTTGCGGGGGTCAGCCCCCCGCTGCGCCGGGGCGTCGATGTCTTCGGAGGGCTGTTTCTGCCATGGCCAGCGGCCCGTGATCTCCAGCTCGAGGGAGAAACTGAGGAACGTCCGGATCAGGACGATGATGGCGAGCACGCCGACGGACTGGAATGTCGGGGTGACGGCTACGGTGCGGATGATGTCCGCGGCCACCAGCAGTTCGAGGCCCAGCAGAATAGAGCGTCCGAGCCGGCGCCGGTAGGTTTCATAGACCGTGTGCCGCTGGCCGCGGAGCCAGTCGGCCGCCGCCAGGCCCGTAGAAACCGCGGCGCCCAGCACGATAGCCACCACACCCGCGGCATCCACCGCCTTGCCTGCGGTCTCCATAATCTGCTGGAATTCCATCCTCGCTCCTTCGTCAGGTCACCAGGTCGCGCAGGGAGCGCTCGGCGGCGCGGTAAGTGTTGGCGTCGATCGTTTCGCCGTTCATGAACCGGTCGATGACGCGCGGGTCCACGTAGGACTTGCGGGCGATCGTGGCGGTGTTGCCCAGGTGCTCGGCGACCTCGCGCATGGCGGCGGCTACGGCTTTCTTCCGGGCGGTGGGGCTGCTGCGCTCCGGCGGGTGGGCGGCCAGCGCGATGGCGGCGGCCACGGTGCCCTGCCAGGTGCGGAAGTCCTTGGCCGTGAAGTCCTCGCCGCATTGTTCGCGGATGAAGTCGTTCAGGCCTGCGCTGCTGATGGGCGTGAATTCGCCGTCGTCGTTGAAGTACCCCAGGACCTGCTCGTCCGGTCCGCGGTTTTTGAGCAGGGGCTTCAGGGCCTCCGCGAGGTCCGCATCCTCGATGTGGCCCGTCCACTGCTGGCCGCTCTTGGCAGGAAAGTCCAGTTCGATAACGGAGCCGCGGACCCGCAAGTGCCGGATCTGGATGGTGGTCACGCCGAAGGAGCCGTTGGTCTGCGCATACTCCTCGTTGCCGATACGCAGTCCCGCATCCTCGATCAGGCGGAAGGCCGCGGCGTAGGCACGCTGCTCCGAGGGACCTTCCGAGCGCAGGATGCGGGTGATGCCGGGGCGCGCCTTGGGAAGGGCGTCGCCGAAGTCCAGTGCGCGGTCGAACTTCTCGCGGTCCTTCAGCTCCCGCCAGCGGGGATGGTAGATGTATTGCCGCCGGCCGGCGTCGTCAATCCCTGTTGCCTGGATGTGCCCGTTGGGGACCGGGCTGATCCAGACGTCGCGCCAGGCGGGCGGGATGGCCAGCTGGTTGATCCGCTCCACTGTTTCCGGATCCTTGATCTTGCTGCCGTCCGCTGCCCGGTAGCTGTACCCCTTGCCGTAACGGCGGCGGCTGATCCCCGGACCGTTGCAGTTGATGCGCCGCAGCCGGGGCTTGCGGGCAGGTTTCTCCAGCTGAAGCGTCACTGCGGCTCCTTTCCGGTCGGCACTATGTGCGGGCTAAAACCGCTTCTCCACCATATTATTCAGCTTGCTTACTATTTTTAGTAGGGTGGGCCAAAGAGCCCTGGATCGGCAGGGCTGCAACTTCAACGAATTGGAGTACCAGCATGGCTGAGAAGAGCACCCCCGAAACCACTACGGGCGCCAACGATGTGCCCATTCCCGGAGCCCCCGCGGTGGAGCCCCCGGCAGTGGAAGAGCGGACCGAACCGCAGAGCCCGTTGCCGCCGAAGCCGGACCAGGATGCGCCGGAAACGGTGTCGCCGACGGGAACGCCCACGGGGGCGCAGAAGAGTGCCAACAGCCAGAGCGGCGCCTATCTGACCACGGCCCAAGGTGTCCGGCTGTACGAGACGGACCATTCGCTGAAGGCCGGACCGCGGGGTCCCAGCCTGCTGCAGGACCACCACCTGCGCGAGAAGATCATGCACTTCGACCACGAGCGGATTCCGGAGCGGGTGGTCCACGCCCGAGGTGCCGGGGCGCATGGCGTCTTCGTGGCCAACGGCGCGGCCGCCGGCGTGACCAAGGCAGGCTTCCTGGCCGCCGGCGTCGAAACCCCGGTCTTCACCCGCTTCTCCACCGTTGTCGGTTCCCGTGGTTCCGCCGACGCAGTGCGGGATACCCGCGGGTTCGCCACCAAGTTCTACACGGACGAGGGCACCTTCGATCTGGTGGGCAACAACATCCCGGTCTTCTTCATCCAGGACGGTATCAAATTCCCGGACATCGTCCACGCCGCAAAGCCGCATCCGGATCGCGAAATCCCGCAGGCCCAAAGCGCGCACGACACGTTCTGGGACTTCGTCTCGCTGCACACCGAGGCGCAGGCGCACGTGATGTGGCAAATGTCGGACCGGGGCATCCCGCGTTCCTTCCGGACCATGGAAGGCTTCGGCATCCACACCTTCCGGCTGCAGAACGCGGCCGGCGAGACCACTCTGGTGAAGTTCCACTGGAAGCCGAAGCAGGGCATCCACTCGCTGGTGTGGGAAGAAGCGCAGCTGATCAATGGTGCGGACCCGGACTTCCACCGGCGCGACCTGGCCGATGCCATCGAGGCGGGCGCCTTCCCGGAGTGGGAGCTGGGCATCCAGACCTTCCCGGACACCCCGGACGAGATGTTCGAGGGCATCGATCTGCTGGATCCGACCAAGATTGTGCCCGAGGAGCTGGCCCCGGTGCAGACCATCGGCACACTGACCCTGAACGCCAATCCCACCAACTTCTTCGCCGAAACCGAGCAGGTCGCCTTCCACCCGGGCCACCTGGTGCCCGGCATCGACGTCACCAATGACCCGTTGCTGCAGGCGAGGCTGTTCTCCTACCTGGACACGCAGCTCAGCCGGCTTGGCGGGCCGAACTTCGCGCAGATCCCGATCAACCGCCCGCATGCTCCGGTGAATGACATGTTCCGCGACGGCATGCACCAGAGCGCGGTGCACGGGGGAGTGGCCCCCTACCGGCCGAATTCGCTCGACGGCGGCTGTCCCTTCCTGGCCGGCGAGGACATGAGCGCCTACATCGAGGTGCCGCAGGAACTCCCGGCGTCGATGAAACTGCGTGAATCCCCGGCGTCCTTCGATGACCACTTCAGCCAGGCGCGGCTGTTCTTCAGGTCCCTGACGCCGGTGGAGCAGGAGCACGTGGCCCAGGCGTACACCTTTGAGCTCGGCAAGTGCTACGAGGAGAACGTCCGGATCCGGCAGTTGCAGGCACTGGCAAATATCGACGGCGAACTCTGCGCCAAGGTGGCCGAGGGCCTGGGACTGCCGGCGCCCGCGCCTACCAGCACGCGGGAAGACGACGTGCAGCCGAGCCCCGCGCTGTCCCAGCTGGGCAAGTCCTGGCCGCTTGCCGGCAGGGTGGTGGGCATCATCGCCGACGACAACAGCGACCAGGACGCCGTGGCGACTGCGCGGGAAGCCATCCACGCCAGCGGCATGGTTCCGCTGATCATTGCACCCAAGGGCGGCAAGCTGTCCGGTGGACTGACCGTGCAGCGGACCTACCTGACGGCACGCTCGGTGGAGTTCGACGCTATTCTCGTGGCCGGCTCGGCGGCGCCCGGTGCGGATGCAGCCGCCGGACGGGATGCGAAGGCGGGCGACCCGACCGGCCATTCGGCAGTGGATCCGCGGGTCAGCATGATGCTGGCCGAGGCGTACCGCCATGCCAAGGTGATCGGCGGCTGGAACCACGTTGCCCACGCCCTTGCCGCAGCCGGCATCCCCGAGGAAGCACCCGGCGTCGTTATTGGGGATGGTCCGGCGGTGCTGGAAGGCATTGCCGAACTGCTCGCGAAGCACCGGGTCTGGGAGCGCTTCCCGGTCTCTGCTTAATTTCGGAGGAACTCCCGCCGGGGCGGCTTCGGCTGCACCGGCGGGAGTTTGCCGGTCTCAGGCGGGCTGCTGGCCGGAAGCGTGGGCCGAGTTTCCCACAGCCTGTTCCGACTGGACATTGCGCAGTTTGCGGATCAGCTTGAGCGCCGGCATGGGCAGAGCGGTGCGGATCCGCAGCCGCCAGCGACGTTTTTTGGCGGCTGCGAGCCGGCCCGCGTCCACGGTCAGTTTCCCCGTGCGGGCCCGCCCGGCGTAGGTTGCCAGCAGATCCGCCAGCGGAACGGTCTGGGAGTGGAAGTAGTTGTCCCGCAGCCAGGTGGCCTCCGGGTGGAAGAAGTGTCCGGCCTTCAGATCGGACAGCGTGCCCAGCAGCCCGGAGCCGACGAACACCCGGTTCAGCATGTCTTCGTTGACGCCGAAATCGGACAGGATCAGCACCGGCAGGCCGGCGTCGATCGCTTCCAGGGCGGCCGTGGAGCTGACTGTGACCATGGCGGTGCCGGGCACCAGCTGCTCGGCCATGGAGCCGGTGCAGAATTCCAGTTCGTGGCCGGCGACAGCGCGGGAGGCGACCAGTTCGCCCCACAACGTATCGAACGGGTACTGCTCGAGATGCGTCTGTGGTTCGCCGGCCCAGGCGCGCAGTTTCACCCGCACGCGGTAGCCGCTGCGGCGCGACAAGGCCGCCAGCGACTGCAGGATGGCGATGCGCTCGTCCTTTAGAACAGGGACTTTTGCCTGCGGGGCGAAGACCACCTGGGTCAGCGGTGCGTCCACCGGCTCCGGCCGCGCGGGCGATTTCAGGAAGGGGAGCCGGGACACGAGGACGCGCTGTTCGAGGCCCAGATGATCAACCAGGTCGCTGAAGGCGCGGCATTCGGCATGGCTGTGCGTGATGAACGCATCGCCCAGCGAGCGGAACTGCAGCGCCTTCTCGGTGGCGGGGAAGGCCACGCCGGGCAGGCCGGACACCAGAGCCGGCCGGGGCGTGAGCCGGCTGGCGTGCAGGTAGACCTCTTCGGCCACGGGGCCGGTGGCAGCAGCAAGTACGACGTCGGCACCTGCCAAGGCGGTGCGCAAGCCTGAGGCGGGAATCACCGGCGTCGTCATTCCGGCGCAGAAGGTGCCGGCCACCGCCGCGGTGGTTTGCTCCCGTGTCGGGGCGATGGGCGAGCGGACCAGCAGGACCTCGCGGTCCCATTCCGGGCCGAGGGCATCGAGCGTGGCGCAGGCAAATTTCAGGTAGGAATCGCTGTCCGCCACGGCCACGATCTTGTGCCGGGCCCCGCGTAGCTGCCCGGGTACGGCGCCGGGTGCGGTGTAGGCCATGCCGTCGGGCAGGTTGCTGCTCTTGGCACCGCGCTGGATGCCGCTCATGCCGCACCCAAACCGTCATCGAGGGAGCTGCTCAGGTGTCGGCGCAGTTCCTGCGTGGTGCCCGGCATCCACCAGTCGGCCGGCACCGGCTGGCCCTTGAGCGGGACCGAGTTGGGAGCCAGGATGAGCCGCAGCGATGCGAGCACCGTGGATGGCAGGGCGCGCACGGTCTGGTTGGAGCGCAGTCCGCGCAGGCGCATTTCCACCGGGATGGTGTGCTCGTTCACCGTTATCAGCGGGTGTTCGGCGAGGGCGTCCAGCACCTCGGGAGTTTCCCGGCGATGCGGGAAGTAGCCCACGGGGCCGTCTTCGGTCAGGGACCGGACCCAGTCCATGTAGGGCTCGGCCCGGATCAGTCCGTCCGCCGGCATCGCGGAGCCGACCACTACCGTGGGTTCGTAGATCGTCTCGATGACAGGCTGGGTGCCGAGCCACTCAAACTTGTGCCGCTCCAGGTGTCCGCCCAGAGCCCGGAACTTTGTGTCCAGCGCCGCGGGGACGGGCAACGCGGTGAAGACGAGCAGCCTGCCCTGGCCGACTAGCCGGCGGAGTGCCCACCAGCTTGCCAGGCCCAGGGCCTTCCGCGAGGCCCGGGCTGCGGCACGCGGCCGGATCAACGGAGTCGGCCGGTCCCGCACCAACGTCGCCAGCAGCTTCAGGGTGGCGAGGCCGTCGTCGAGAATGACAACCTCCTTGCCGCCGGCGCCGCGCAGCAGTTCGGTCTGCACTTTGCCCGAGTAGGCGTCGCCGATCACCCAGCGGTCCAGGCCCGGCTCCCGCAGCGGCGGGATGGTGGAGGTCGGCGCGGCGAAATGCACGCCGGCCGGAACCTGTTCCATCAGGGAGGACAGGGTGGCGTTCATGCCGATAGCGTCCCCGCGGGGATGGATGGTCGTTTCGCGGCCCAGCAGCCCGGCGCCGTGGGCTTCGACTGCACTGAGCAGCTGTAGCGGGGACTCTGCCCAGACCGCAGCCCGGCCAAAGCGCGGCCGGGCCACTTGCTGCGAGGGAAGCATGGCCTGCGTCATTTGCCCAGTACGGTCAGGACGCGCTTGGCGGCCCGCCGTCCCACGCGGCGGACCCGGCCCAGCGGCAGCAGGACTTGGCGTCCGGGCAGGGCGCCGGGCAGGTCCAGCTTGGTCAATCGGCGACGCTTGAAGTAGCGCATGTCGGACGTGTGCTGGGCCTGGTGCAGGAAGGCAACGGCGCTGTCACGGGCGACTTCCAGGGTCTCGGCCTGCATGCAGTAGGACACGGCTTCCACCAGCTGCTGCAGCGGCGCAGCACTCTCGCCCGGGGCCTCCTCGGCCGGCGCCGTGTAGCCCTGCTCGAGGAGCGCGTCGATGATCGTCACGGGGATGCGGTTGCTGTTCTGGTACGGGGTGAGCCGCTCCAGCAGGATCTCGGTGCCCACGGCTGCGGCGTCGATCTTGAACAGGTACTTGGCCGTCATCAAGGCGGTGGAGAAGCAGCTGACCACGAGCTCGGGCCGCAGCCGTTGCATGACCACTTCGGCCGGGCTGGTGGAGGTCATGACTTTCAGGTCCAGGCCAAGTTCGACGGCGGCGGCTTGGATCGAGGTCACCGCGCCGGGGCCTGCGCTCGGGTGGGGTTTGAAAATGCAGTGCCGGATGCCCCTGTCCGTTGCCTTCTGCAGCATGTCCCGGTGCAGCTCGATTTCCTCCTCGGTGGAGAGGATGCCGAGCTCGGAGAGGTACTGGCCCAGGATCAGCGCCGTGCCGCCAGCGGCTGGTTCGCCGTCGTGCGTGCCGGCTTCCGGGGTTCCTGCCAGTGCGGCCGGCCCCTCGGTTTCCTCGGGCAGGGCGGCGGCGAGTTCTTCCATCCCGCGGCGCAGGGCGGCGGCGTCGATCGGAACCAGCTGCGGGTTGTGCTCGCGCAGCAGCTGGGGGACCAGGCCGGGCACCAGATCGACGTACAGCAGCGAGTCCAGGCGCTGGGCCAGGTCCCGCGGCAGCCGGTTCCGGGTGGGGCCGTAGCTCATCAGGCCGTCGGAGTGGACGGAAATCGTGGCGCTGGCAAAAACACGGCACAGCGCGACGGCGGGATTGACCTGGATGGACTCGACATAAAGGTGCAGCGGGCCGTCGTCGAGCTCCCATTTCCCGCGCAGCAGGCGCTCCCAGATATCGAGTTCCTCGCCGCGGGGGTTGAACTGGCCGGGCCGGCGGGGCCAGAGCAGCTCGCTCAGATCCACGGTCCGGTCGAAGCGGGAGGCCGCTTCGGCAAAACCGGCGGACTCGTGGAACGGCACGGAAGCTTCCGGTATCAGGGCGCTGTTGGTCAGGACGAGGATACGTTCGGCGCCGCGCTCCGGGATGCGGCCGCTATCGATGGCCGCTGCCAGCGAGATGCACTGGTACAGCGTTGAGACGACAAAAAGCTCTTTCATGCGGCGCTCCGAAGTGCAGGTTTGATCAGCTGGCGGCGCTTGTGGTCGAGCAGCGCCAAGCTCTCCTCGGACACATGTTCCGGCAAGGTGTCCAGCGTAGCCCGGATGCCGGCGTGCAGCTCGCCCAGATAGTGCTTGTCCATCTGTTCGGCGCGTTTGAGCTGGTGGCAGGCGATGGCCAGGAACTGGCGGGCAGCCTTGGGCCAGAAGCGCTCCGGCTCCTGGTCTTCGGCGACCAGGCGGAAGACCTCCTGGAAGCACGGAATGAAGTCCAGCTGCCGGCGGTCGAAGACCTGGGTCAACGAACTGGACACGCCGCGGCGGTAGAAGGCGCCCAGCTGGGTGCTTATTGCATAGGACTGAGCCTTCAGGTGCAGCCGCCAGACCCAGGGGCGGTCTTCGGCGGTGTGCCGGCCGTCGAGGAAGTGGAGCATGCCCGCGTCCTTGAGTCCGCCGTCGAAAATCCCGAACGGCGGGAAGCAGTAGTCGACCATCGTGGAGAGGTTGTACGGGGCAATATCGTCGCGGGGGTTCAGCCGGACGCCGCGGCGGGCCTGCGGGGCCTTGTGGATAGTGCGGATCCCGTTGGTGTGGCGGATGTGGTCCACGCGGAGGAAGTCCACGCCGAGCTGCTCGATCTCCGCGGTGATCTTGGCCAGGTGGCCGGGGGCGTACCAGTCATCCGGATCCAGGAAGGTGATGTAGCGGCCGGTGGCCTCGTCCAGGCCATGGTTCCGGGCGGTGGCCACCCCGTGGGCGGTCTCGTTCCGGAGGATCTTCAGGCCGGGGAGCTGGCTGGTGAAGGCTGCTGCCAGCTCCCCGGTCCCGTCGGTGGAACCATCGTCGATGACGATGATCTCCATTACCGAGGGGTCATCGAACTGGCGCATCAGGCTGGTCATCGAATCGCGGATGAAAGGGGCCTGATCTTTCGCAGGAACGATGACACTCAGTAATGGCTTGTTCATAGGTACTTATGCATCCACTCGGCGCAGGCGGGACAGAGGGGCCAGCTCGCCCGGGAAGACCTTCTTGACGCCGTCGCCCATGGCATCTTCGAGGATGCGGATGTCGCGGACCAGCGCTTCGAGGCCCTTCGGCTCCAGCGAGGATGCCTGATCCGAGCCCCACATGGTGCGGTCCAGGGTGATGTGGCGTTCCACGGTGACCGCGCCGAGGGCGACGGCGGCCAGGGAGATCTGCAGGCCGCGCTCGTGGCCCGAGTAGCCCACCGGCACCTGGTAGCGCTCCTGCAGCGTGGTGATCATGCGCAGGTTGGCCTCTTCGGGCGGCAGCGGGTAGGTGGAGGTGGCGTGCATCAGGATCAGGTTATCGGTCCCGAGGGTTTCCACGGCCTTGTCGATCTGCTCGATGGTGGACATGCCGGTGGAGAGGATGATCGGCTTGCCGGTTTCGCGCAGGGCGGTGAGCAGCTCGAGGTCGGTGACCGAAGCGGAGGCAACCTTGTGGGTCAGCGCGCCGGCCTCTTCCATGAAGGCCACGGAGGGAACATCCCACGGCGAAGCGAAGCAGTGCAGGCCCTTGTCGGCGGCGTGCTGGATCAGCTTCTGGTAGATGGGCATGTCGAACTCGACGCGGTAGCGGTAGTCCAGGTAGGTCATTTCGCCCCACGGGGTGGAACGCATCTTGTCGCGCATATCGGCCGGGGTGGAGATTTCCGGGGTGCGCTTCTGGAACTTCACGGCGTTGGCACCGGCGGCGGCAGCGACGTCGATCAGCTGCTTGGCGATCTCGATGTCGCCGTTGTGGTTGATGCCGATTTCGCCGATCACGTAGACGGGCTGGCCTGCGCCGACCTGAACGTCACCGATAGCGACGGGTGCCGGAGCGCCGGTGGGGAGAGTTGTTTCGGTAGTCATCAGGAGGCTCTTTCTGTCATTTCTGCAATTGCGTTCCGGCTACCGGTGGCGGCGGCCGTGTGGGCGGCGAGGACGAGTTCGCAGATTTCGCGGACCGCCCCTTCACCCCCGTTGTGCGACAGCACGATGCGCGCTGCCGCCTTGACCTCTGACCGGGCATCCGCCACGGCCACGGGCCAACCGACCCTGCCCATGGCGGGCAGGTCGTTGACGTCGTTGCCGACAAAGGCAACGCGTTCCGGATCAAGTCCGCGCACAGCCATCCATTCGGAGACTGCTTCGGCCTTGTCTTTGACGTCCTGGACGACGTCGACGCCGAGCTTGTTGGCCCGGGCGGTCACCACCTGGTTTGTCTCGGTGGAGAGGATCAGTTGGGGCACTCCGGCCCTGCGCAGGCGGGCAATGCCCATGCCGTCGCCGCGGCTGACGCGGACGAACTCTTCGCCTTCGGAGTTGACGAAGGCGTGGTCGTCGGTGTGGACGCCGTCGAAATCCATCACCAAAGCGTCGACGTCGACGGCGGTGGTTTCGGCGGGGGCGGCCATCGCCTGGACGAGCGCCAGGTCTTCGAGCGAGTCGATCTCGATGGCGTGCTCTTCGGGCACTACCTGCAGGTCCAGCCGGCCGAAGAAGCGGTGTTTGCGCTCGGTGAAGCCTCCGGTGAGCATGGCGTAGAACGCGCCGGTCTCGCGGTACTGCGGTTCGCGGTCCTGCCGGCGGGGACGGAAGTCCGCGCTGTGGCCCACGGCGGTGACGGCGCCGTCGTCGTTCTTGGTCCAGAGGAAGTTGTGGTTCTCGGCGACCGAAAACGCCACGTCCGCCTCGCCGTCGAGAACCTTGCGGACCGCTTCGTTGAGGTCCGCGGGATCGATGAAGGGGGAGGTGCACTGCAGCAGCACGGTGACGACCGGCCGGGTGCCGAACTCCTGATCGAGGGCGTCCAGGGCGTGCAGGACGGCGGATTCGCTGGTGGCGGTGTCGCCGGAGAGTTCGGCGGGGCGTTCAACAACGCGGGCGCCGAACCGCTCGGCCTCGAACCGGATGTCGGCCGAGTCCGTGCTGACGACGACGTCGGTGACCAGGGGTGTGTTGCGGGCGGCTTCCACGGCGCGGGTCACGAGGGAACGGCCGGAAACTGGCTTCAGGTTCTTGAACGGAATCCCTTTTGAACCGCCGCGGGCAGGGATCACAACCAGAACTTCTTGGGGATCGGTGGTGCTCATTGAAGCCACCGTAGGGAGCCCGGGTGGCCGGACGGGGTGCCTAAGGTTAAGCGGAGGTTATCGATAGCCAACGTTTTGTTAACCAAGGCCGACCAGTACTGTTGTGCCATGCCCCGGTTCCGCCCATCGCGCCGCAGATTGCCGCTGCGCATCGTGGTGCCCAGCCGCAACGATCCGCTGCTGCGCCGGTTCACCGAGCTGATCGGCGGGCCCCTGGGACACCGGACCGCCCCCGGGATTGTGGAGCCGGGCTTCTTCACGGTGGAACGCGTGCTGATTGTGCTGACCACGCTGGCCGCGCTGCTCTCCGTGCTGGTCAAGACGCCGTGCCGGGTTGCCGGCTGGGTGCTGCCGGACTACTTCTACATGGGCTGCTACTCGGACTGGCCCGTCCTGTTCGAAACCCGCGGACTGGCGGAGGGCATGTTTCCGTTCCTGACCCCGGGCGGTGTCTTCGAGTACCCCGTGCTGATGGGATTGCTGGCCGGATTCACGGCGCTGCTGGTTCCCGGTTCCGGAGTGTCGGCGGAACGCTCGCTGGCCTACTTCGATGTGAATGCGACGCTGGTCGCCGTGGTCTGGATCATCACGGTGATTACGACGGCGAGGATGAGCCACCGCAGGCCCTGGGATGCCGCGATGGTGGCGCTGGCCCCGGGGATCGTGGTGGCCGGGAGCATTAACTGGGATCTCTGGGCGGCCATGCTGGCGGCGCTGGCCATGCTGTCCTTCGCGCGCGGGCGGCTGGTGCTGGCCGGGGTTTTCATCGGGCTGGGCACCGCCATGAAGATCTATCCGCTGTTGATCCTGGGCGCCGTGCTACTGCTGGCCATCCGGGCCGGGAAGTACCGCCCGCTGGCGGTCACTGCTGCCGCCGCGGGAGGAACCTGGCTGGCCGTCAACCTGCCCTTCATGCTGGCGGACTTTGCCGGCTGGGCCTATTTCCTGGGGTTCAGCCGCGACCGGGAGGCCGGGTACTCCTCTATCTGGTACGCCTACAACACCACGGTGCAGGGGCAAGGGCTGCCGCAGCTGGGCCCGGAGTTCATCAACCGGGCGTCGCTGGTGTTGTTCCTGCTGGCCTGTATCGCGATCGCGCTGCTGGTGCTGTCCGCGCCGCGGCGGCCGCGGCTGGCGTCCATCGTGTTCCTGATCGTGGCGGCCCTGGTGCTGACAAACAAGGTGTACTCGCCCCAGTTCGTGGTGTGGCTGGTTCCGCTGGCGGCGCTCGCCTACCCGCGCTGGCGGGACTTCCTCATCTGGCAGTTCGTCGAACTGCTGCACTGGTGGGCCGTCTGGATGTATCTGGGCCAATTCACCAGCGGCGGCGCGCCGGAGCATAATATCGACGGCGCCTACTACGTGCTGGCCGTACTCGCGCATATAGCAGCGACGGCATACATCGCCTACAAGGTTGTCCGCTCCATCCTGCACCCCGAGCACGATCCGGTACGCCGGCTGGAGACCGACGATCCGCAGGGCGGTCCCTTCGACCGTTCCGACGACGTGCTGGTGCTGGACAGCTACGCTGTTCACAGATGGCGTTCACGGATCGGCAGCCGGTAGTCCGGCAGGAAGGCGGAGCGTACATGTCACTTCCCGATGCGGCCGTGGTGGGAGCCGGACCGAACGGCCTGGCGGCGGCGGTCATCCTGGCGCGGGCCGGACTGAAGGTCACCGTGTTCGAGATCGGTGCCACGCCGGGCGGCGGAGCCCGCACGTCGGAGTTGATGGAACCGGGGCACTGGCATGACGTTTGCTCCGCGGTCCATCCCATGGCAGTGGCGGCCCCGTTCTTCCGGGACTTCGGGCTGGCCGAGCGGATCGAACTCATCACGCCGGACATCTCCTATTCGCACGTTATCGACGGTGCGAAGGCCGCCTTTGCCTACCGGGACCTGGACCGCACCGCTGCTTCTCTGGGTGCCGACGGGGCGGCTTTCCGGTCGCTGATGAAACCACTGGTTACGCATTCGCGCGACGTGCTGGACCTGACCATGAACCAGCTGCTGCGGCTACCCCGCCATCCGGTTTCGGCGCTGCGGTACGGACTGCGTTCGCTGGAGCAGGGGAGCGCCGCCTGGAATATGCGCTTCAAGGAATACCTCGCTCCGGCGCTGCTTTCGGGGGTGATGGCCCATACACCCGGCGGCCTGCAGCGGCCGGTGGCTGCCGGAGCGGGGCTGATGCTCGGCTCGCTGGCGCACGCCGTGGGGTACCCGCTGCCCGTGGGCGGTTCGCAGGCCATCATCGACGAGCTGGTCCGCGACCTGAAGAACCACGGCGGCAAGCTGGTCACCGGGCACAAGGTGAACTCGCTGGCTGAACTGACCGACGCCCGCACCGTGCTGCTGGACACCTCGCCGCAGGAACTGGTCCGGCTGGCCGGCGGACGCCTGCCGCGCGGCTACGCCAAGTCATTGATCTCCTACCGGTACGGCCCCGGCGCCGGCAAGGTGGACTTTATTCTGTCCGAACCCGTCCCATGGGCCAACGCCGAACTGGCCCGGGCCGGGACTGTCCATCTGGGCGGAACCCGCGAGCAGGTTGCGGCATCGGAGAAGGACATTGCCCGCGGGCGCCACTCCGAAAAGCCCTTTGTCCTGGTCTCCCAGCCGAGCGTCTTCGATGCCACGCGGGCCCCCGCCGGACGGCATATTCTGTGGACCTACTGCCACGTGCCGCAGGGCTCCACCCGCGACATGACGGACGTGATCACCGCGCAGCTGGAGGCGGCCGCGCCCGGGTTTTCCGACGTCGTTGTTGCCTCAAAGAGTATGTCCGCCGCGGAATATGAGCAGTACAACCCGAACTACGTCGGCGGGGACTTCGGCACCGGCGCGGTGGACGTCGCGCAGTTGCTGGCCCGGCCCGTGCTCGGCACCAAGCCGTGGAAGACGCCGCTGGACGGGGTGTACCTGTGCTCGGCGGCAACGCCGCCTGGTCCCGGCGTGCATGGCATGGCCGGTTACCACGCCGCCCGCCTGGCGTTGAAGGAGGACTTCGGGCTGCCGATGCCCGCGCTGGGGCCGTAGCTGCGACTGCGTAGGTCGGGCGCCGAGCTGTCCGGCGGAATGCAGCAGGGCCGGAACGGTTAGTCCGGCTGGCCCATACGTTGCGCTGCTGGCAGCTCTTCTCCGGCCCGCCAGATCCGGTGCGGCCTAAGGTCTTGGTCCAGCAGGATGAGGTCCGCCGGCGAACCGACGGCAAGGCTTCCTGCACCGTCGCCGTCCAGACCGGCGGCTCGGGCGGGCACCGAGGTGGCTGCGGCCACGGCCTCCGGCAACGGGATGCCGACCGCAACGGCACGCCGCAGCGCTGCGTCCATGGTGAGCATGCTGCCGGCGATGGGACCGCCGTGGGGCAACCGGGCAACGCCGTCGTGCACTTCGACCGGGAGCGAACCAAGGTGGTAGGTGCCGTCCCCGCAGCCTGCCGCCGCCATGGCGTCGGTGATCAGGGCAACCCGGCCCGGAGCGGCTTGAAACGCCAGCCGCAGCATCGAGTCATGGACGTGGTGCCCATCGGCGATCACTTCCAGCGTGACGTGGGGTGAGTCGAATGCCGCGGCGATGGGTCCGGGCGCGCGGTGGTGCAGCCCGTTCATGGCGTTGAAGGCATGGGTGAGGATGCTGGCGCCGGCGTCGAATGCAGCGCGGGCAGTGTCATAGTCCGCGTCCGTATGTCCGACGGCGACCGCCACCTTGTGGTCGACCAGCCTGCGGACGGCGGCAAAACCGGGGTCCAGTTCCGGGGCGATGGTTACCTGGCGCAAAAGGCCGCCGCCGGCTTCGACGAGCCGGTCCACGGCTTCAACCTTGGGCGGCACGAGAAAGCCAGGATTGTGGGCACCGCAGTGGCTGGCCGCGAGGAAGGGCCCCTCGAGGTGGAAGCCCTTCACCGTCCCGTGGGCTGGAGCTTCCGCCGCCAGCCTGCGGAGTGTGGCCTCCAGGACTCCGAGCGGATTGGTGACCAGCGAGCCGAGGAGACTGGTAGTTCCGTGCGCTAGGTGAGTGAGCGGGCCGAGGGACGTGTCGCCGTCGTCAATCGAAGCGCCGCCGCCGCCATGGCAGTGCATGTCCACGAACCCTGGCACCAGGTAGGCGCCGGCGGCGTCGACCTCCCGAACGTCTGCAATCTCTTGGCCGGTAACGGTTCCGGACCAGCTGCCGGTGCCGGCGTCGGTAATCCGACCGCTCTCTAGGAGCATCCAGGCGTCGGCGACGATCTCGCCGCCGGAGATGCGGCGGGCGGAATGGATGACGGTGCGCATGGGCCTCACTGTTCTTCGGATCGGCACATCGGAAAGGACCGACTCACCTCGACAGTAGAGCGTCAGATGCTAAACGGCGACTTGTTCCAGCGCCGTCAGCCTGCCGTCGCGCATGGTGGCGACGGCGTCGGTCAGCGGGATGTACTCCGTGTCGTGGGTGACCATCACCGTGGCTACCTTGAACTCCCGGGTTACGCGGACCAGCAGCCGGACAATCGCCTCGGAGCGTTCGTGGTCCAGCGCCGCCGTCGGCTCGTCCACCAGCAGCAGCTTCGGCTCGCCCATCAGCGCGCGGGCAATGTTGACCCGCTGGCGCTGCCCGCCGGAGAGCTGATGCGGCCGCCGTCCTGCGGAGCCGGCGAGGCCCACGACGTCCAGCAGTTCGAGGGCCCGGGCCTTCGACTTCTTCGGCGATCCGCCGCGCAGGTGCTCCGCGATCTGCAGCTGCTCGACGGCGGTCAGCGAGGCGAGCAGGTTGGGCTGTTGGAAGATGATGCCGATGGTTTCACGCCTCAGGACTGCCGTTTCCCGCGCGGAGAGGGCCGTCGCATCCATTCCGTCGAGGAGGACGATTCCCGACGTCGGCCGGATCAGGGTGGCGGCGACGGCGAGCAAGGAGGACTTGCCGGAACCGGACGGACCGGCCAGCGAGGTGATGGTGCCGGGCCGCGCGGACAGGTTGACGCTGTCCAGGGCGGTGACCGTGGCGTCGCCGTCAGGGTACTCGAGGGTGGTGTTGACGAGGTTCAGTACTGCAGTCATCGGTGTTGTCCTTGGTTGGAGGGTGGAGATGTCGGGAGATCGCGGGGTTCAGCTGGCGCGGATGCTCAGTTGCCGCCGAGGGCGGTCAGCGGATCCACCTTGGTCACGCGGCGGACCGCGACGACGGCGCCGGCCATGCCCAGGAGCACGATGCCCGCGATCGGCAGCAGAGTGCTGGCCGCGGTGAGCAGGAACGGTGCGGCCTGGGCGGCGAAGTAGCCGCCCACAACGCCCACACCACCACCGACGGCGGCCCCGGCGACCAGGACGATCGCGGCCTGGGTCAGCGCGTCGCGCAGCAGATAGCCGTCCGAGCTGCCCATCGCCTTGAGCACCGCGATGTCCCGCGTCCGCTGGATGGTCCAGACGGTCAGGAAGGCGACTATCACCAGCGCCGAGATCCCGTAGAGGAAGCCCTGCATCATCAGCAGCGAGCCGTTCTCGCTCTTGTAGGACCCCAGTGCCTGGAAGGAACCGGTGACGGAAGTGGTCACCGTTTCCGCGGCTGCATTTGCTGCCGTGGCGGCCGCTCCGGCAGGATCCCCGTCCGCCAGTTGCACCGCAACGGAGGTGGCGATCGGGCCGTCGGCGGCCCCGCCGTCGTTAATATGGGCTACCTTCTGCCACTGCGCCAGCGAGGTCCAGACCACCGGCGTGTGGGAGTACCACTGGTCATCGACGACGGCGGAGACCAGCAGTTGCCGGCCGCCCACTTCCGCCGGATCACCGGCTGCCACGCTCAAGTCGTCCGCAATGGTCTGGCTGAGGACCACCGTGCCGTCCGCGACGGGAGCGGGGGCCAGCCGGCCGCCGGGCTCGACGCCGAAGACCGCCACGTTGGTAGTGCCGCCGGCGGAGAAACGGGTCTGCGCGATGCCGAACGCCTCGGCATGCACCACCCCGTCCGCCTGCTGCCACGCGTCCAGCTGGTCGCGCGAGATCTGCGACTCTGTGTAGGAAGCCTTCGCCTCGTTTCCTGCCGGCGCGCCGAACGCCACGGTGTTGACCGCCGGCGCCAGCCCGGCAACGGCGGAAATGGACTGGTTGCCCAGGCCTGCCGTGAGGCCGGAAAGCATGACCAGCAGCAGTGTAATCAGGGCCACCACCGTTCCCATCAGGGCGAAACGGCCCTTCGCGAACCGGATATCCCGCAGTGCCAAAAACACGATGTTTCCTTCTTTCCGTGGAGTACTGGGCCGCGTTCGGCCGCTGTATCCAGCCTTTCGCGGAAGCCGCGCGGGCACATCGCGGAAACGGTTGATCCGCAGCGGACAGACCGTTGATTCCACAGTCAACCGAATGGTTGATGCCCGCTGCTCCGGCGGTGGCTACGCTGGGAGCATGTCTGTCCCGACCGAGCCCGCCGAGACCGGGGCCTGGTTTGAGCCCGAGTCCGGGCCTGGCCTCGCCGAAGCGGGACAGCCCGGCCGTAAGCCTGCAGCATCCGGGCCCGTCCAGCCGTCGGCAGGTGCATTGGTGCTGCGCGTGCTGCGCATCGGGCTGCACACGGGCTTCGCGGGCCTGCTCGCCTTCGCCGTCGTTCTGACGCTGATCAACGCCCCGCACGCTCCGCTGAGCTGGCTCGCCCTGCTGCTCGGGATCCTGCTGGCTGGCGTCTACCTCGCCGGCACGATCGTCGAGAAACGGCACAGCACCACCGGCACCGGCCCGGATCCGCGCCGCTACGGAGCAGCCTGGCTGGCGCTGGTGACCGTGATCTGGGTGGCGCTCGCGGCGGTCAGCGGCAACTTCGTCTGGCTGGCCTTCCCGCTGTTCTTCCTCCACCTGCATGTGCTCAAAACCGCCCATGCCGTGTTCGCCGTCGCCATGCTCACCGGCGTCGTGATTCTGTCGCAGTGGTGGCACAACGGCCGACTGGAGCCGGCGATGCTGATCGGGCCGATGGTGGGGGCGGTGTTCGCCGTGTTCATGGCCATGGCGTACCGCGCGCTGTATCTCGACGGCGAAAACCAGCGCCGCGCGCTCGCCGAACTGCGCCGCACCCGCGCCGAACTGGCCCAATCCCAGCACGACGCCGGAGTGCTCGCCGAACGCGGGCGGCTCGCCCGCGAAATCCACGACACCCTCGCCCAGGGCCTGTCCAGCATCGTGTTGGTCGCGCGCGGTGCCGCCACAGCACTGGACGCCGGCGACACCGCGACGGCGGCCGAGCGTATCCGCCTGGCCCAGTCCACGGCCTCGGAGAACCTGGCCGAGGCGCGCAGCTTCATCCGCGGCTTGTCCTCCCCGCAACTGGAACCGCGCGAGGACGGCGCCAGCGCCCTGGCCGACAGTCTGGCCCGGCTGTGTGCGGCCACCGAACGGCAGGCCGCGGCGCGCGGGGACCAGCTGCGCTGCCGTTTCAACCTCGACGGCGACACCGTGCGGCTGCCCGCACCGTACGAGGTCACGCTGCTCCGCGCGGCGCAGGCGAGCCTCGCGAACGTCCTGGCGCACGCGAAGGCGCGCACCGCCGTCGTTAGTCTGGGGTTTCTTGACGAGGACGTGACACTGGATATTTACGACGACGGCGTAGGGTTTGATCCTTCAAAGTACGACGGCGGCACGGACTTTGGTCTCCCGGCGGCGGCTACGCGCGGGGAGAGGGACCGTGACGACGACGGCGGTGGCTTCGGCCTGCTGTCGCTGCGGGAACGGGTTGCCGCGCTGAACGGCCGGCTGGACCTGGAATCCGCGCCAGGTGAGGGGACCGTGGTGGCCATCCGGCTGCCGTTGCGCACCGGTGTGGGGGAGGAGCAGGAGTGAGCGGGATCAGGATTCTGCTGGTCGACGACCATCCCGTGGTGCGCGCCGGGCTTCGCGCCATGCTCTCCGACTTCGAAGGCATGACGGTGGCAGCCGAAGCCGCGGACGGGGCTGCCGCGTTGAGGGAACTTGACCGTCTGGCTGCCCTCGGCGAGCCCGCGGATGTGGTGCTGATGGACCTGCAGATGGGCGCCGGGATGGACGGGGTGACCGCGACGGCGCGGATCAAGGCCAACAGTGACGCCGGCAAAGCAGCCCCGCCTGTGCTCATCCTGACCACGTACGACACGGATGCGGACATCCTCGCCGCTGTGGAGGCCGGAGCCGCCGGCTACATGCTCAAGGACGCCCCGCCGGAGCAGATCCGCGAGGCCGTCCTGGCCGCCGCAGCCGGCCGCACCGCGCTGGCCCCGGAAGTCGCGGCTCGCCTGATGGGCCGGATCCGCAACCCCGAACCCGCGCTCAGCGCCCGCGAAGTCCAGCTGGTGGAACTGCTGGCTACCGGCATGCCGAACAAGGAGATCGCCCGCAAGCTCTTCATCTCCGAGGCCACGGTCAAGACCCACCTGGTGCACATTTACGCCAAGCTCGGCGTTGACAACCGCACGGCTGCCATCGCCGAAGCCACCAAGCGCCGCATCATCCGCCCGGCCTGATTCTCACAGGGTCAGCCGGTTAAGGCGTCCTACGACAGGTCGCTGGCGACACCGATCGTAAAGACTTTGGGTCCGCTCCGTGTGACTCTGACCTGATCCTTCGAGACGTTTGCCCTCAGGGCAACGTCGGCGACTGCGGCATCCAGCGATTCGTTCGTGGTCGAGCGGTCCCAGAGCTTAAGCGTCACGGAGTGCGATTCAAAGTTCATGCGTCGTTGCTTTCCTTGATTGACTTCCCGCCTCGTCGCTGAGGCAGCGGCAACAACTCTAGCCGGAACGATCATCTTCCCTCGACTAGATTTCGCATTTATGAACCACCATCAGCCGCTTCAGAGCCACGACCTAGGACGCCCTCGCGTCCTGCGCATCATCTTCCTGAATGCCGGCTTCGGCCACCGAGCCGAGCCGGCACCAGGGACCGCAGGGCTCGGCGGACGGGCCGGTGACGAGCATCCGGAAGGCGCCGTCGAGGTAGGCCCTGCCATCCTTCGTCCGCCCGATCACGACGCCACGGCGAAGACGCATGCGCTGTCCCGGTTCCAGTTTCCTCAGCTGCGGCCAGAGCAGGGCTTCTGAGGTCGAAAGGAATAACATAACGGCCCTCCTGTCACCGAGTTGGACCATTATGAACCCTCCCGGCCCGGTTTGGACCCGCCCGGCGCAAAATTGTGTCGACCCGTTATCGTTCGGCCGCGGCCAGTTCGCGGCAGGGCCTCCCCGCGAAAGCGATATATTGTGCGGAGGAGCGGGCATCACCGCAGAAAACAACGGACGACGGCGGTGTGCAGCTGCCCGCAGGAGGTTTGGATGCGACTCGGCACGGTACGGCGCAACGGGACAACGCAGGCGTTTCGGCAGGAGAACGGTGCAACCACCTTCCTGCCGGCCAAGGATGTCGGCGAGCTCCTGCTGCGCGAGGACTGGCGCACGCTTGCCGGCGAAGCAGGGCAGGAACCGGCTGCCGCAGACCTGGACACTCCCATCCTGCGTCCCGGCAAGATCCTCTGCGCCGGACTGAACTACTACGCCCACGCCGAAGAAGTCGGCCAGGACGTGCCGAAGCACCCCACGATCTTCACCAAGATGCACAACGCGCTGGTCGGTCCCAGCGACGACGTGCAGATGCCCGAAGCCAGCCGCAAGATCGACTGGGAGGCCGAGCTGACCATCGTGATCGGCAAGACCATCCGCAAAGTGGACGAGGCCGCAGCCAAGGACGCCATCCTGGGCTACACGGTGATGAACGATGTCTCCGTGCGCGACTGGCAGGGCCGGACGTCCGAGTGGTTCCAGGGCAAGAACTGGGACCGGATGACGCCGGTGGGCCCCGTCGTCGTGACGGCTGACGAAATCGACCCGGAGGACGGCCTGGCCGTGGAGTGCGAGCTGGACGGCGTCGTCAAGCAGTCCGGCACGACGTCGGATCTGATCTTCTCCTGCGCCAAGCTGGTCTCCTACATCAGCGAGTTCATGACCTTGGAACCGGGCGACATCATCGCCACCGGCACTCCGGCGGGCGTCGGCCTGGCCCGCAAGCCCCGTGAGTGGATACCGGTAGGCGCGGAACTCGTCACCCGGATCGAGGGAATCGGCGAGCTACGCAACAAGTGCGTCGCGGAGCCGGCGGCAGGTTAATACGGACCCCGGAATGTCACTTTCGGCCGCCCCGTCGTAAATGTCCTAGCGCCGCCGTAGGATCGAATGATGGGGCAGACACGGTTATTCGGTCGGGACCGCGAACTTGCTCAGTGGCAGACGCTCGCGGACACCGTCGCGTCCGGCCGCAATACAGAGCTGACGGTCAGCGGCCCGGCGGGCATCGGCAAGACCTCGCTGCTGGACGAAATCTGCCGCGATGCCCAGGCCCGTGACTGGAAGGTCCTGCGCGCCCGCGGGGACGCCCGGCGGCAGTTGCCCGGTGCCATGCTGTGGCAGTGGTTCGCCCCGCTGGCTCAGCGGCTGCCCGCGGATGCGCCGCCCTTTGACGGCCAGGGCGCGCTGCTGCACAAGTTCCTGACCACCACCGGCGGTCCGGCCCAGAGCGACGCCCTGAGCTATTCGGCCTCGTGGGTGCTGCGCTCGCGAAGCCAGGACCGGCCCGTGATCGCCGTGGTCGATGATGCCCAGTGGCTCGACGAACTTTCCCTGGGCGCGCTTCTGGATATCGGCAGCCTGCTGATCGACGTCCCCGTACTCCTGCTGCGAGGCGTTCGGACCGGTCCCGGCGCCGAACACCCCGAAGGCATCGACACAAGCGCGTTGCTGGAGGGGGACAGGACTTCGGACCGCGAGCCTCATGTTCCCTCCAGTGTCCCCTTGCACTGGCAGCTGGAGCCGCTGAGCCAGAAGGCCATCGAGAACTGGATTCTGGAGCGGCAGGAAAGCAACGTCCAGGTCAACGCGGCCCGCGTCCAGGCCGCCAGCGGCGGAGTGCCGTTCTTCATCCACGAATTGCTCGAACGGGACCAGCCACTGGCGCGGCCCGCCGAAGCCTCGCCCAATGAGGCGGCCGTGCTGCGCGGCCGGCTGCACCGGCTGGACGCGCTGGACCGAAACGTGCTCGGCGCCGTCGTCGTTCTCGGCGAAGACGCAAGCGCGGCACGGCTGAAGGCGATGCTGGAGCTGCGTACCGCGGAACTGAACGAGTCGCTGGCCAGGCTGGAGGAAGAACGGTTCCTGGCCTCGGTGAAGCCGCGGCCGGCCATCCAGCATGCGCTCGTGGCGGAGGCGTTGCTGGCTGACCTGGGCGTTGAAGAGGTTTCGGCCCTGCACCGGAATGCGGCCGGCGTCCTGATGGCCGAAAGTGCACAGCCGGCCCTGATCGCCAACTACCTGCTGGAGACGTTGCCGGACGGTGACGAGGACGGCGCCCGGATTCTGCTGGCCGCTGCGGCGCAGGCAAGACGCCAGGGCGCCTACGCTCTCGCCGCCCAGCTGGCCGACCGGGCCCTGCAGGAGTCCACCCTCCCGGACCGCCTGCGGCAGGAGCTCCTGATCGAGGCCACCTACGCGCATCAGGGCGCAGGCGATTCGCAAACCGCAGTGCGGCTCGCCGAGGACGCGTTGGAACTGACCGAAGGAACGGTCCGCCGGGTGGAGTTGCTGGTCGGCCACGCGGAAGTGCTCTACGACATGAACGAGGTGGAACGAGCCGCGGACTGCTTCGGCAAGGCGCTGAAGGAGCTGGAAAACGACCCGGGTGACCATGTCGATTTACGACGGCGGGTGATTGCGCTGGCATCGGGTGCTGGCTTCCAGCAACTGCAGATCGCCGCGCAGTATTCGACAGAGCTCGCCGGGATCCTGAGCCGGGATCCGTCTGAGGACGGGCCGGGGGACCGGTTGCTGCTGGCGCAGGAGGCGCTGCGACTGACCATCAGCGGCGCGGACGCCGCGCTCAGCGGGAAACTGGCGGTCCGGAGCTACGCCGGCGGCCTCATCCTGGCTGAAAACGGGGCCGAGTCCAGCATCATCAACTTCTTGACCGGCGCCCTCAACGGTGCAGAGCGGGACGCGGAAGCACTCGCGCTGCTGGACGCGGCCATTGCCGAAGCGCGAGCCAAATCGTCACTGATGGCGCACGCCACCCTGGCCTACTGCCGCGGGGCCATCCACCTGAACCGGGGCCGGCTGCGGCTGGCACAGGTGGACCTGGAGGCCAGCATGCGCGCGGCGGATGCGGGCTGGCGCACCTACATTGAAGTGGCCGCGTTTGTGCTCGCCAGTGTTTACGTCGCGCGGGACGACCTGGAGGCGGCGGATGCCCTGCTGGCCAAGGTCCCGCTGGAGGAAAAACGGGTTCCGCTGGTCCAGGCGATGGCGCTGCAGCTGCACGGGACCGTGCTGGCCGCGCACGGCGACCACAAGTCCGCATTGGAACACTTCACGGCCGCGATGGATCTGGCCGTGGGGCTCGGGCCGACCTTGAGCGCCTGGACCAGGAGCGCGGTGGAAAGCGCGGTGCGCCTGGGCCAGAAGGAGTACGCAGCGGCGGTAGCCGAAGAGGCGTTGGACAAGGTCCGTGCCTTCGGTGCGCCCCGGCTGACCGGCATGACGCTGCGGGTAGCGGCGCTCGCGCAGCCACCGGAAACCGCCGTGCTGATGCTGCGCGAGGCCATCGGCCTGCTGGAAGCGAACGAGGGGCGCTACGACCAGGCCCTCGCCTTGGCGGATCTGGCCGAGATCTGCCTCGCGGGGGAGGACGCGGACACGCTGTCAGCGCACCGGCAGGAGGCCTTGGCGGCGGGCCGCAAGGCCTTGGTGCTGGGCAATCGCATCGGCGCGGCCTCCGTGGCGCGGCGGATGACCGAGCTGCTGGCCGCCCATGATGCGCGGCTGCCGCTGATCGCGGAGAACAAGGCGGACCGGTTGACGGCCGCGGAGAGCCGTGTCTGCTCGCTGGCGGCCAAGGGCATGACCAACCGGCAGATCGCCGCGGAACTGTTCATCACCATCAAGGCCGTGGAGTGGCATCTGTCCCGGTCCTTCTCCAAGCTGGGCATCTCCTCGCGCAAGGCGCTCGCCGGCCTCGTCGACGCCCGCGATTAAGCGCTGACGGGGGCACGCGTTCAGCCGGTGGAGCAGCGGATTCAGCCGGCCCCGCCGTCGTCGTGGTTCGCGTCCTGCTCCTGCACCAGCCACGCCATGGCTTCGGACCGCGAGTTGAAGAACCGCGTGGGGCACGGCGGGGTGTGCACGCCGAGGAAAAAGTTGGCGATGACCCGGTCCACGGCGGATTTGCCCAGCAGCGCTATCCGGTTCGCGGCGCAGGGAATCGAGAAGACCGCGCGGGCACCCCGGCTCACGGACTGCGTGGTCGCCATGTCAACCAGCATCGGATGCTCATCGGTGCCGGAGAGGTTGTTGACCTCCCGCATCGCGGCGCGGGCGTCCTCGGCTTCGATCCGCACCCCTTCCGTCCACCGCAGGTTCAGGATTCCATCCCCGGTGAGCTCCAGGGTGGCTTTGTCTCCTTCGATGGCGATCGGTTCCATGGCTCCTCCTGGACTGGGTGGCGCTCGCTGGGCTGGAGCGAAGCGGCTGTCTTATATGTAACGATAAACTGCCGCGCGGTGTACGTGCACGCCCCTGCCGTCGGCAGCCGTGGCGCTTCAAGCCTCGGCGCTTCCGGCAGACTGCAGTATCGGGCCGAACCACAGCCACCCTAGCTTTTCCTAACTGGGGTGGTTAACGCTGGTCAAACGCTCCATGGCCGAGCAGAATTGATTGTGTTGGAAGCGGAACGGGAAACCGGCCCGGATCCGGCAGCAGCTTAGTCCGTTGGGGGCGGCTGGGGAGACCCGGCTGTGGTGCATTAGCACCGGATATTCGCGGCTGCAGATACGAAATGGCTCGAAGTGAGTTGGCTCTTGGGGAGGCCTGACTTTGAGCCATTTCGTCTGTCCGGGGCCGTTTCAGCCGCGCGCCGCGGGTCACCTCGGCCGAACCCGGGCAATGTCTGCCTCGACCGCCGGAAGTGACACACTATAACGGTGGCCCATCTTGACGTGACCAATATTGATTTCTTCCTCTCCGACGGACGCCAGCTGCTCAACGGCGTCGGCTTCAAGGTCGGCGACGGCGCCAAAACCGCTCTGATCGGACCGAACGGCACCGGCAAGACCACGCTGCTGCGCATCATCGCCGGTGGCCTGACCCCGGACGAGGGCGCGGTCAGCCGCTCCGGCAACATGGGCATCATGCGCCAGTTCGTCGGCCAGGTCCGGGACGACACCACGGTGCGGGACCTGCTGGTGAGCGCCGCGCCGCCTGCCCTCGCAGCCGCCGCCAAGGCGGTGGATGCGGCCGAACTGGCCATGATGGAGCACGACGACGAGCCCACCCAGATGCGCTACGCCCAAGCGATCGCGGACTGGGGCGACGCCGGCGGCTACGAGCTGGAAACCGTCTGGGACGAAGTCACCATGGCCGCGCTCGGCATCCCCTTCGACCGCGCCCAGCACCGTGCGGCGTCGACCCTCTCCGGCGGCGAGCAGAAGCGCCTGGTCCTCGAGGCACTGTTCTCCGGCCCGGACGAGCTGCTGCTGCTCGACGAGCCGGACAACTACCTGGACGTGCCCGGCAAACGCTGGCTGGAAGGGAAGCTGAACGACTCCAAAAAGTCCGTGCTTTTCGTCAGCCACGACCGGGAGCTGCTGGCCAACGCCGCCAACCGGATCGTCACGCTGGAACCGGGTGCCCTCGGCGCCACAGCCTGGGTGCACGGCGGCGGTTTCGAAAGCTACCTGCAGGCACGCGCGGACCGCAACGCCCGCTTCGAGGAGCTGCGCAAGCGCTGGGACGAGGAGCACGTGAAGCTCAAGGAACTCGTCAACATGTACAAGAACAAGGCGGCCTTCCGCTCCGACATGGCCAACCGCTACCACGCGGCGCAGACCCGGCTGGCGAAGTTCCTCGAGGCCGGGCCCCCAGAGGCCGTGCCGATCGAGCAGAACGTGCACATGCGGCTCAAGGGCGGCCGCACCGCCAAGCGTGCCATCGTCGCCAGCAAGCTGGAGCTGACCGGCCTGATGAAGCCGTTCAGCACCGAGATCTGGTTCGGCGACCGCGTGGGCGTGCTGGGCTCCAACGGCTCGGGCAAGTCGCACTTCCTGCGGCTGCTGGCCAGCGGCGGCACGGATCCGGAGAAGGAGCACCTGCCGGTCTCCGAGGTCGAGATTGCCGAGGTTCCGCACACCGGGACGGTCAAGCTCGGCGCACGCATCCGCCCGGGTTTCTTCGCGCAGACCCACGTCCGCCCCGATCTGCTCGGCCGCACCCTGGTGGACATCCTGCACCGCGGCGACGAACACCGCTCCGGCCTGGGCCGGGAAGCCGCGGCCGCAGTGCTGGACCGCTACGGACTGGCGCAGCAGGCGGAGCAAAAATATGACTCGCTCTCCGGCGGCCAGCAGGCCCGGCTGCAGATCCTGCTGCTGGAACTCTCCGGCGCCACCTTGCTGCTGCTCGACGAGCCCACCGACAACCTGGACCTGCACTCGGCCGAGGCACTGGAGCGCGCCATCGATGCGTTCGAGGGCACGGTCCTCGCGGTCACCCACGACCGCTGGTTCGCCCGCAGCTTCGACCGCTTTTTAGTCTTCGGCTCCGACGGCAGGGTCTACGAGAGCGACGCGCCGGTCTGGGACGAAGAGCGCGTGGTCCGCCAGCGATGACGCCGCCCGGTTCCGTTGCCGGCGCCAAGTACGCCACCTTCATCATCTTTGGGCTGAACGGACTGGTCTTCGCCAGCTGGGCGGCCCGCATCCCCGCGGCGGCCTCCGCGCTGCAGATTTCCGCCGGGCAGATCGGCGCCCTGCTGCTGGCACTCGGGCTCGGCTCGGTGGTCTCGCTGCCGCTGGCTGGCCCGATTTCGGCGCGCATCGGCACGGCCAACACCGTGCGCGCGGGCGGCACCGTGGCGGCACTCGCCGCCGTCGGGCTGGCGATGGCGCTCTTCGCGGGCTCCGTTCCCGGAGCCGCGGCGGCGTTGTTCGTCTACGGGATCGGCGTCGCCTGGTGGGATGTGGCCCAGAACATCGAGGGCGCCGACGTCGAGCGCCGCCTGCTGCGCACCATCATGCCGCAGTTCCATGCCGCCTTCAGCCTGGGCGCCTTCGTCGGCGCGATGATCGGCGCGGCGCTCTCAGTCCTCCAGGTCCAGCTCGCCGTGCATCTGCTGTTCATGGCCGTGCTGGTGGCCGTCGCCGTCCTCACCGTGCCCAAGTACTTTCTGCCGCATGCGCCGGAACAACCTAACGACGACGACGGCGCTCCCCGCCGCGGCAAATTCGCCGCCTGGCGCGAACCGCGCACCGTGCTGATCGGCGTGCTGGTCCTCGGCGCGGCACTGACCGAGGGCGCGGCCAATGACTGGATCGCCCAGGCCACGGTGGTGGGGCTCGGCGCATCGGAGGCCATCGGGGCCGTGCTGTTCGGCATCTTCGTGGCCTCGATGACGCTGCTGCGGCTGGTCGGCGGACGGTTCATCGACCGCTGGGGCCGGGTCCTGGTGCTGCGGGTGAGCATGAGCACGGCGCTGGTGGGCCTGCTGGTGTTCGTCCTCGCCCCCGACGTGCCGCTGGCCGTCTTCGGCGCGGTCCTCTGGGGCGCGGGCGCCGCGCTCGGCTTCCCGATGGGTATGTCCGCGGCGGCCGATGACCGGGCCTTCGCCGCCGAACGCGTTTCGGTGGTCTCCACCCTGGGCTATGTGGCGTTCCTGGCCGGACCGCCGTTCCTCGGCTTCCTCGGCGAACATGTGGGCATCCGCAACGCCCTGCTCGCGGTGGCCGTGCTCATGGTCGCCTCGCTGCTGACCGCCCCCGCCGCCCGCGAACAGGAGCCCGTCCGGCGGTAAGGCAAGGTACTGTCCTACCCGTTGGCAGGCCTCCCGCGGACGACCCTGTAGTCCTCAAGGACTACGCGGGCCGCGGCAAGATCATCCTGCAGTGCGGTTACGCCGAGGCCGCCGGCCCGTAGCGTGGTTGGTGCGGGAATCTTCTCCGCCCGCAACCCCGAACTTTAAGGACGGCAGACATGATCGAGGCACACGGCCTGGTCAAGGTGTACGGCAAGAAACCCGCCGTGCAGGGCATCTCCTTTACCGTGCAGCCGGGCAAAGTCACCGGCTTCCTCGGCCCGAACGGCGCGGGCAAGTCCACCACCATGCGCATGATCATGGGGCTGGACCGGCCCACCAGCGGCGACGTCAAAGTGAACGGCAGGCACTATGCCGCGCACAAGGCTCCGCTGCGCGAAGTCGGCGCGCTGCTGGACGCCAAGGCGGTCCATAGCTCCCGCAGTGCCTACAACCATCTGCGCGCCATGGCGGCCACGCACGGCATCCCGGCGAAGCGGGTGCAGGAGGTCATCGACCTGACCGGCCTCGGCGCCGTCGCCAAGAAGCGGGTAGGCGGCTTCTCGCTCGGCATGGGCCAGCGGCTGGGGATCGCCGCCGCGCTGCTGGGCGATCCACAGACCATCATCCTGGACGAGCCCGTCAACGGGCTCGATCCCGAAGGCGTGCTTTGGGTCCGCAACCTGGTCCGTTCGCTCGCCGCCGAAGGCCGCACCGTGTTCCTCTCCTCGCACCTGATGAGCGAAATGGCGCAGACCGCGGACCACCTGCTGGTGATCGGCCGCGGCAAGATCATTGCCGATGCCAGCATGCAGGACTTCCTGAACAGCCAGAACCAGGTGCGTTCGCGCGTCCGGACAGACAACCCGGAGGCGCTGATCCGCGCGCTCGCCGCTCCCGGCGTCAGTGTGGATACCCGCGATACGGCGCTGCTGGAGATCACCGGCGTCGACCCCCGCGACATCGCCCGGGCTGCGTTGGAACAGCAGGTGCTGGTCTACGAACTCACCCCGCTGCAGGCTTCGCTGGAAGAGGTCTACATGGACCTGACCAAGGACGAAGTGGAATACCACTCGCAGAACATCGACACCCAGACGCCGCTGCAAGCACTGCCGGGACAGCCTGCACCGCCGGCCGAACTGGCCCCCGCGGGCACCAGCCGGGAAGGAAAGTAAGGCCATGAGCACTGCAACCATGAACAAGCCGGCCCACGCCACCGGCAGCGGCGTGAATTTCGTCCGGTCCCTGCACTCGGAGTGGATCAAGTTCACCACCCTGCGCTCCACCTGGATCCTGCTGGCCACCACGATCGTCGTCATGATCGGCATCGGCATGCTCGGCGCCTGGGGCATGGGCTCCGGCATGGAGTCCATCCGCGAAAGCGGGCAGGACCCGGCAGCCATGGGCATGGACGAGTCCATGCTGTACATGATGGCCACCGGCGGCATCGACTTCGGCCAGTTGATCATCGGCGCCCTGGGCGTGCTGCTGATCGCTTCCGAATACTCCACCGGCATGATCCGCTCCACCATGACCGCCGTACCGGGCCGCCTGTCCCCGCTGGCGGCCAAGGCCGTCGTCGTTGCTGCGGTAGCCGCCGTCGTCGGTATTGTCTCCAGCTTCGCCACGTATTTCCTCAGCCAGCCCATCCTGGCCGGCTACGGACTGGACTACGGGCTGGACGTGGAGAACTTCGTGCAGTCGCTGCTGCTCTCCGGTGTCTACCTGGCGCTGGTGGCCCTGATGGGCCTGGCCCTGGGGTCGCTGCTGCGCAACAGCGCCGGCGGGATCGTCACGCTGGTGGCCCTGCTGCTGGTGCTGCCGATCGTGGCGAGCATCCTCCAGTTCGACTGGATCCAGGACGGCGTGGTGCCCTACCTGCCCTCCAACGCCGGCCGCCAGCTGCTGGCGCTGGAAATTGCCGACGGCGACCTGACCCAGCTGCAGGGCGGTCTTGTCATGGCAGCCTGGACCGCGGTGCTGCTCGCCGCTGCCGCGGTGACCACCAAGTCCCGGGACGTCTAGGCCGGGGATAAGCTCACCAGCATGAGCACACAGACTTCAGCGAGGGAGGCGGCGGAGCGAACGGCCGCCGTCTCCTTCGCTGAGATATCTTCCAAGCGGCGGGGACCTTTCCGCCGCTATTTCCATGCCCACCCGGTGGCTATGGACTGGCTGCTGGTGGTGGCCAACTTCCTGTTCGGCCTGGGCAATGCGATCTACAGCATCGGCATTGGCGAATGGCTGCCGCTGATCCTGCTGCTGGGCGCCTGCACGGCGCTGGTGTTCCGCCGGCATTTTCCCTGGCTGGTGCTGGCGGCGATTGTCGTCGGGGACGTGCTCACCGTCCTGTTCACCAGTACCGGCAGCAGCTCCATCGGCATGTGGCTTGCCATCTACACCGTAGCCACTACGGTCCGGGCACTGCACGCGCTGGTGGCGGCCGTCCTCGCCGGGGCCCCGCTGCTGGTCGCCATGGCCTTCAAAATGCCGGCCGAAATCGCCGAAAGCATCGCCTCCGGCGAGCTGCCGCCCTACATCGGGCTGATCTCCGGCGTCGTCATTCTGTTGTTCAACGTCATTGCCGCCGGCATCGGGATCACCGTCCGGCGCGACCGGCAGCACGAAGAGGAGCTGCGCCGCTGGGCCGCCGACAATGCCCTGCTCGCCTCGGCCAACGAACGAACCAGGATTGCCCGCGAAATGCACGACGTCGTGGCCCACTCGTTGTCGGTGATGATCGCGCTCTCGGACGGCGCCGCCGTCGTTGTTAAGAAGGATCCGGGGCGGGCCGCGGACGTGCTCGACCAGCTCTCCGTCACCGGCCGCACCGCGCTCGCCGATATGCGCCGGGTGCTGGGCGTGCTGCGCGACGACGCCCAGCCGGCCGCACCGCTGGAGCCGGCCGGGAGCGAGCTGATGGAGCTGATCGAAGGCTTCCGCGCCGCCGGGCTGCCGCTGCGCGTGGTCACCAGCGGTCCGGTGCTGCCCGAAGACCGGAATTTCAAGCTGACCGTGTTCCGGATTGTGCAGGAGTCGCTGACCAACGTGCTGCGCTATGCCCGCGGCCTGAGCGAGGTCAAGGTGGACATCACCCGGGCCGGCTCGGTGGTGAATATCCGCGTCACCGACGACGGGCATGCCCCGGCGTCGGTGAAGTCCCTGGGTGCCGGGCAGGGCATTACCGGCATGCGCGAACGCGCGGCGATTTACCACGGCACGGTGGACTGCGGTCCGCGTCCCAATGGTGGTTGGATGGTTGAAGCAACGTTGTACTGGCCGGGGGAGGAGCCTGCACATGGCTGAGGAAAGCACTGAATCAACTGCACCAACTGAAGCAACGGCGCCGGTACCGTCCGGCCCCATCCGGGTGCTGCTGGTCGATGACCAGCCGCTGCTGCGCATGGGATTCCGCCTGATCCTCGAGGGCGAGGACGACGTCGAGATCGCGGGCGAGGCGTCCAACGGTGCCGAAGCGCTGGAGCTAGTCCGGAAGCTCGAGCCGGACGTGGTGCTGATGGATGTGCGCATGCCCGTGCTGGACGGAATCGAAGCCACCCGGCAGATCACCGCGGCCGGACTGTGTGCGCGGATCATCATCCTGACCACGTTCGACCTGGACGAATATGCCTTTGCCGGGCTGCAGGCCGGGGCGAGTGCCTTCCTGCTCAAGGACGTGGCACCGGACGAACTGGTCCACGCCGTGCGGCTGGTGGCCAGCGGGGACGCCGTGGTGGCACCGCGGGTAACGCAGCGGCTGCTGGAAACCTACGTCCGGGCCCTGCCTGCCGATGCCAGCCCCGCCGTGGCGCCGCAGCGCGACCCGCTGCTCGATGACCTCACGCCGCGGGAGCTCGAAGTACTCTCCGCCATCGCCGAGGGGCTGTCCAACGCCGAGATCGCGCACAAGTTCTTCCTCTCCGAGGCCACGGTGAAGACGCATGTCCGCCGGATCCTGAGTAAGCTGCACCTGCGTGACCGGGTGCAGGCCGTGGTCTATGCGTACGAGACAGGCCTGGTGGTCCCGAGCCAGGGGCTGGATTACTGACCCTGCGCGGCCCGGCGCCGGAGGTTCCCTAACCTTTTCCCATCCACATACCGCCGGTCCCGGGATAAGGTGGCCTTCTACGGAAGGTGTTGGGGGACATGAATCTGGAAGAGCTGGATGAGCGGGTCCACGAGGAAGACGGTGAATCCGCCGCGGGCAAGACCCGCTCGGTGGGACGCAACCTTGCGGCCGCCCTGGGTTTCACGTTCGTGGCCCTCGCCGTCGTCGCGGTGCTCGCCGTGGTGGTAATGAACCACCTGGCCTACCTGAACTCCGCCACCGAACAGTCCAAGATCAGCGCCACCGCCTATCTGGACAGCCAGCTGCTGAGCAGTTACGAGATCAAGCAGGCCGCCCGCGTCGAGAAGCTGGACCAGCTCTCCGTCGTGGAGGTCACCACGGACTTCGACACCGGTTATGGCGACGCGGGCACCGCCGTTGTCACGGTCGGCTGCGAGAAGTGGTGGGTCCAGCGCTGCGAAGTGGTCGACGTTTCCGGCCTGCCCGGCCGCTGACAGCCCGGCTGTGGAGGACAAGTCGCGCGCGCGTGCGCCGGCCCTGGAACCGCGTCAATCCGCGGATTAACTCCCCGGCCCACCTGTCCGGTAAGCTTGATGAGTCTGTGCTGGCATTGCCGCCGTCTTTTTTCTGTGAGAATAACCAAAACACCCGAAAGAGTCTGCGGTGGTTCTGCGGCCGGACAACGCAATAGAACCTCCTGTTACGGAAATACCGTGACCGTCTAGCCCAAAGGAGGTGGGTTCACAATGCGTGCTTATGAACTGATGGTAATCATCGACCCCGAGGTCGAAGAGCGTACCGTAGAGCCTCAGCTCGACAAGTTCCTCAACGTCATCCGCACCGACGGTGGCACCGTCGACAAGGTCGACATCTGGGGACGCCGCCGTCTTGCCTACGACATCAAGAAGAAGTCCGAAGGCATCTACGCAGTGGTTAACTTCACCGCTACCCCCGCAACCGCAGCTGAGCTTGACCGTCAGCTTGGTCTGAACGAGACCATCCTGCGCACCAAGATCATCCGCCCGGAGGAGCAGAAGATCTCCGCTGAGTAATTTCAGCTTTGATCTTCGGAGCCCCACCGGCTCCACTCTTCAGAACGCAGAACCGCGGACATTAATAGTCCGCGGATCAGGACATCAGGAGGCAGTATGGCAGGCGAAACCGTAATCACCGTCGTTGGTAACCTCACCAACGATCCGGAACTCCGGTTCACTCCGTCAGGCTCGGCAGTAGCAAACTTCACCGTTGCTTCCACGCCGCGGACCTTTGACCGCCAGTCCAACGAATGGAAGGACGGGGAAACCCTGTTCCTCCGCGCGTCGGTATGGCGTGAGGCTGCAGAGAACGTCGCCGAGACCCTGACCAAGGGCACCCGTGTGCTCGTTCAGGGGCGACTGAAGTCGCGTTCCTATGAGACCAAAGAAGGCGAAAAGCGCACCGTGATGGAGCTTGAGGTCGACGAAATCGGCCCCTCGCTGCGTTATGCATCCGCAAAGGTTACCCGTACCCAGCGCTCCGGCGGTGGCCAGGGCGGCTTCGGCGGCGGCAACAGCGGTGGCTTCGGCGGAAACCAGAACCAGGGCTGGGGAGCACCGCAATCCGCTCCGCAGTCCGCACCTCAGGATGACCCCTGGGGCGCACCGGCAGGCGGCGGCAACGCCGGCGGCTGGGGCAATGGTCCTGACTCCAACGAACCGCCCTTCTAAACAAAACACCCCATCCCGCAGAAACGTTCTGCGGGCTCCACTAGATAAAGGAGCTCCACGATGGCTAAGGCTGAACTCCGTAAGCCCAAACCAAAGTCCAACCCCTTGAAGGCCGCTGACGTCACCGTCATCGACTACAAGGACGTAGCATTGCTGCGCAAGTTCATCTCCGACCGCGGAAAGATCCGCGCCCGCCGCGTTACTGGTGTAACCGTGCAGGAGCAGCGCAAGATCGCACTGGCAATCAAGAACGCCCGCGAAGTTGCTCTGCTGCCTTACTCCGGCGCTGGCCGCGGCTAAGCGAAGCGAAGAGGAGAGTACAAACATGGCAAAGCTCATTTTGACCCACGAAGTAACCGGTCTCGGTACCGCAGGTGACGTCGTCGAGGTAAAGAACGGTTACGCCCGTAACTACCTTCTGCCCCGCGGCTTCGCTCTGGCCTGGTCCAAGGGCGGCGAGAAGCAGGTTGAGTCCATCAAGGCTGCCCGTGCAGCCCGCGAGCACGCTTCCCTGGAAGATGCTCAGGCTCAGGCCCAGTCCCTGTCCGCCAAGCCGGTCAAGCTGACCGTCAAGGCCGGCGAGTCCGGACGCCTGTTCGGTACCGTCAAGCCCGCCGACGTTGCAGCAGCCGTTGAAGCTGCAGGTCTGGGCGCCATCGACAAGCGCAAGGTTGAACTGCCTGAGCACATCAAGTCGGTTGGCAAGTACCAGGCCAACGTTCGTCTGCACGAGGACGTAGCCGCTGTCATCGACCTCCAGGTCGTTGCAGGCTAATAGCCCGATGCTTGGTTGATCCGCTTGCGGTGATACCGACATTTTGCGCAAAGGACCTCTGCCCTCACGGGTGGGGGTCCTTTGCCATGTCGGGGCGCACCGGCTCATGCTCCCGTCGCCGGACGCTTACCGGACGTTCACACCCAGGCCACCAGCGCGTCAGGCCGTTCGGCAACAGTGGGGCCATGCCCGAAATTTCCCGCCGTTCCCTTGTCCTTGGTGCCTTCGCCGCAGCCGGAACCGTCGCCGCCGCAGGGGCCGCGCCGGCGTCGGCCGTTTCCCGTCCTTCGGCCGGCGGCGCTCCGCTGGTCCGCAAGCGTCTGACGCTGCCCAGCGGCATCGCCACCGGCGATGTCACCAGCAGGTCCGCCGTTCTCTGGTCCCGCGCCTCCGGCCCCGGCCGCCTGATCGCCACCCTGCGGACAACCGACGACGACGGCCGTGTTCTGCGCGGCAAGGGTGCCTTCGAGCGCGTGGTGCGCAGCGGCTGGGCCACCGAGGCATCGGACTTCACGGCGAAGTTCGACGCGCGCAACCTGCCTTCCGGCAGCCGGTTTCAATTGTCGCTGCGGTTCGAGGATGAACGCGGTGTGCCCGGTGAGGTTGTCCGCGGTTCCTTTGCGACGCCGGACGCCCCGGGTGCGTCCGGCCGCGGGCAGGGCTGGGGCCCCCGCCACCAGCGTGGCCAAAGCTTCGTCTGGACGGGTGACACGGCCGGCCAGGGCTGGGGCATCAACGAAGAGATCGGCGGCATGCTCGGCTACCGGGCCATGCACGAGACCCGCCCCGACTTCTTTATCCACTGCGGCGATACCATTTATGCCGACGGACCCATCTCGGCGGAAGTCAGGGAGCCGGACGGCCGGATCTGGAAGAACCTGGTGACCGAAGAGGTCTCCAAGGTCGCCGAAACCCTGAACGAATACCGCGGGCGCCACCGCTACAACATGATGGACGCGAACCTGCGAGCCATGTACGCGGAGGTGCCGGTGATCGCGCAGTGGGATGACCACGAGACGCACAACAACTGGTGGCACGGCGAGGTCATCGACGACCCGCGCTACACCGTCCGCGACATCGATACGCTGGCCGCCCGCGGCCGCCAGGCCTGGCAGGAGTACATGCCGATCACCGACAGCCGCGCCACGCGCAAGGGCACTACGGGCTTCGAGCCGGCCCGGATCTACCGGAAGATCGAGCGCGGGCCGCAGCTGGACATTTTCGCGCTGGACATGCGCACCTACAAGGGCGAAAACACGGCGGGACTGGAGCAAAAGGCCACCAGCATCCTCGGCGAAGAGCAGCTGCAGTGGCTGATCCACGAAGTGAAAAAGTCCAAGGCCACGTGGAAAGTCATCTCTGCCGACCTGCCGCTGGGCATCATCGTTCCGGACGGCAAGGCACAGGAGAGCATTGCCAACAACAACGACGGCGCCCCGCTGGGCCGCGAACTGGAACTGGCCAGGCTGCTCAAGGCCTTCAAGGACAACCGCATCAAGAACGTCGTCTGGGTGACCGCGGATGTGCACTACTGCGCGGCTCACCACTACGCGCCGGAACGGGCCGCGTTCAAGGACTTCGACCCGTTCTGGGAGTTCGTCGCGGGACCCATCAACGCCGGCGGCTTCGGGCCCAACGAGATGGACCTGACCTTCGGCCCCGAGGTCGTGTTTTCGCAGGCCGGCTACACCAACCAGTCACCGCGCACCGGAGAGGCCCAGTTCTTCGGCCACGTGGAGCTCGACGGCGACGACGTCTTCACGGTGAGCCTGCGCAACGCCCGCGGCGCCGTCCTGTGGAGCAAGACCCTCCACCCGGAACGCTGAGCTGCCGGACGCCGTACCGAGTAGGCTACCGACGTGAGTACCCACGCGTTTTCCCAGGTTGATGTCTTCACCACCGGTCCCGGAACCGGCAATCCGCTGGCGGTGGTCGGCGGCGCGGAGGACCTCTCCACGGAGCAAATGCAGCGCTTCGCCAACTGGACCAACCTCTCCGAGACCACCTTCCTACTGCCGCCGACGCAGCCCGGGGCCGACTACCGGGTCCGGATCTTCACGCCGAGCGAAGAGCTGCCCTTCGCCGGGCATCCGACCCTGGGCAGCGCCGCCGTCTGGCTGCAGGACGGCGGCAGTCCGCAGAGCGACACTGGCCTGGTGCAGGAATGCGAAGCCGGGCTGGTCAACCTGAAGAACGACGGCGGCCGGCTGGCCTTCGCCGCCCCGCCACGGGTACGTACGGGTGAACTGCCGGAGGAAAATGTTGAGCGGATCTGTGCCGCGCTGGGGCTGGAGCGCTCCGCCGTCGTCCGCCACCAGTGGGCGGACAACGGCCCCCGCTGGCAGGCACTCCAGCTCACCGATGCCCGGACAGTACTCGAGGTGGAACCGGACTACGCCGCCCTCTCGCCCTTCGGCGTCGGACTTATTGGGGCCTATCCGGAAGGCAGCGAGCTCGGTTTCGAGGTCCGCGGGCTGATGGGCTTCGAGGCGGTTCCTGCCGAAGACCCGGCGACAGGGAGCCTGAATGCCGCCTTGGGGCAGTGGCTGATCGGCGAGGGCGCCGCCCCGGCGAGCTATACCGTCCGCCAGGGATCCAGACTGGGCCGGGATGCGCGGCTGTACGTCCGGGCCGAAGACGGCGACGTGTGGGTCGGTGGCGACGTGCAGATCGTCATCCGCGGCACGGTGGAGCTGTAGGGCAAGACTGGCGGCGCCGGGCCGGATTGGCCCTGCCGCGGTCCGGCACCGGACAATAGACGGGTGGCTACTGCGCAAACTTCCCGGAACCGTTCCCGCACCGCGCTCTGGGCGCTCGTCTCGTCGGGGCTCGCCGCGCTCCTGCTCGTCTTGGTCCTGATCTACGCCGCGGCGACCGGCGGTGCCGGGCTGATCCTGGCTCCGCTCGTGGCATTGCCCGTGCTCATGTTCGCGCTGGGCGCCGTGGCCCTGGCGGTTTCCGCACTCGCCCGGCGTACCCATGCCCGCCGGCTGGCCACGATCGGCCTGATCCTTGGGATTATCTGCGCAGTGCCGCCGGTGTGGCTGTGGATCTGGCTGCTCGCCGGTTAGCCCTGCGCCGTCGCCAAGCCCTCCGCGCCGCCGCTAGCCCTGGCACCGCCCATTAGCCTCTGGCTGCGGCCTGCAATCCGGCTAGGACTGGCTCTGCAGCGACTCGTGGACCGCCGTCGTCATGTGTTTGTAGCCGAGGGCGATGAGCTCCCTGAGGACAGCGACATCCACGTCCGCCAGCTTGTTGATATAGAGGCAGGCCGCCCCCGTCTTGTGCTTGCCCAGCCTCTCCAGCAGCGGCGCTGACCCGGGCGCGTAGGTCAGGCCGTAGAGCGCGAGGTTGCCCTTGCGCGGCGAGAAACCGACGGCGGCAGCATCGCCTTCGCGCCCGCTGGCGTATTTGTAGTGGTAACTGCCGAAGCCGATGATGGACGGCCCCCACATGACCGGCGGCTGGCCCGTCAGTTGCTCGAAGAGGTCCAGCAGCACCTGTCCGTCCGCGCGCCGGACGGGATGCTCCACAGCGTCCACAAAGGCCTGGGCGGACTCAGCGGTGGGTGCAGTCTTGTTTTCAGTCATGGAGGCAGTCTGGCAGATGGATGGCTGCCGCGGGAAGGTTCAGGGGCCTTCCGGGGCGCCCGCCGGTGGTTCGTCGTGGATGAGCTCCACAAAGCCGGCTGCTTCCTGCTGGGACGCGTCCGAGTGTTCCATCAGCAACTGCACCGCGGCTTCCTTGTCGCCGTCGAGCGCCGCCGCCCTGATCCTGGCAAAGACCTCGTCATTGAGCCGGGTACTCGCGATCTCCCTGATCTCATCGCCTTTGGAGACGATCGCCCGGTAACGGTAGCCCGTGGCCGGAGTGACGCTTGCGCGGGCGGCCGAGGCATCGGCAGTGGTGCTTGATTCCGGAGTGGCGAGCGGCTCAGGAGTGGAATCGGGCTTCAAAGCGGCGCTCCTCTCCGTGGTGCCGTCGGAGTCCGGCCGCGCGGTCCCGGGGCCATCCTCCGGCTGGGGCGCCTGCGGGGGAGTGTACGGCTGGGGGTGAGCGGACATATTTGCGACGGCGGAAGCAGCTTCGCGCAGGCCGGCTCCGGTCGCAGCCCGGTAATCCTTGATCGCCCGCAGCGCATCGCCCCTCGCGATAGCGGAGTAGACGGCCGTGTGCTGCTGCTGGTTCAGCCGGCTGCTGGCCAGCTCGGAATGCTCCTTGGAGGTAGCAGGCGCCGCAGTCAGCCCCTGCCGGCGGCCGGTTCCGCCGCCGTCGTCGGTGGGTGTGGATCTGCGTTTGGCCGTTTTCAACAGGAGCAGGCCGAGCGCAACGACGACAACCAGAATTAGCAAGGGGATCAGGAAAAGCTCCATGTGATCAATCCTACGGGCACAACCAGATGGGCAGCAGCCCTCCGCCCGAGACTGCGCCGAACTAAAAGTGGTACCTGAAGGGCGAGATTCTTTGTTTTCGAGCCGAACGGGTAACGACGCACGTCAGTGGCACAGGATAGGCCTAGCGTTGGGGCGCGCGGGTGGAAAAGGCTGTGGATAACGGCGTGGATAAGTAGCGTGTAGGGCTATGTGAGGCATCTGTCAACACGAGGGATGTGGATGAGTGTTCCACAGAAAATTCTTTAATCCACAGTCATGAATAAAAGTTTCCGCAGGTCAGAGCCTTGTTACTGCTGAGTTAACTTTGTTATCCACAGTTGTGCACACAGGCTGTGCACAAGACACGCCGCCTAATCCACAATTAATCCACAGGACCGGTGGATAACTCGCTTGGTTCTGTGTGGATAGAGGGCTAACGTTGCGGAGTATCCCTCAACAGACCGCGATCCGGTCTCTAGTTTTTCGTGCCCTCAACCGGGAGCAGCGGAAAGCGTCGGAGGCGGCTGATATACCCGTTTCAACGGGCGAGGCGGGATGCGATTGCCCGGTTTGTCGTTTTAGTAGAGAAAGCAGGCAGCGGTGACTTTAGTACATGCCGACTCCGCCCAGGCTGGCCGGGAACCGGACTTCGCACGTACCCCGCCTCAGGATCTCGTAGCCGAACAGTCGGTACTCGGCGGCATGATGCTGTCCAAGGACGCCATCGCAGACTGCGTCGAGGTGCTGCGCGGCGTCGACTTCTACCGTCCATCGCATGAAGCGATCTATGAGGCCATCATCGACCTCTACGGCCGCGGCGAACCTGCCGACGCCGTCACCGTCTCCGACCTGCTGACCAAGCGCGGCGAAATCTCGCGCATCGGCGGACCCGCATACCTGCACACCCTCATCCAGTCCGTCCCCACGGCTGCCAACGCCGGCTTCTACGCGGAGATCGTGCGTGAACGCGCTGTGCTCCGCCGGCTGGTGGATGCCGGAACCAAGATCGTCCAGCTCGGATACTCGCAGGACGGCGAAGTCGACGACATCGTTAACCAGGCGCAGGCGGAGATTTACACCGTGGCCGAGCGCCGGACCGCCGAAGACTATGTCGCCCTGAAGGACATTATTGAAGGTACGGTCGACGAGATCGAATCTGCCGGCCACCGCGGCGAAGGCATGACGGGTGTTCCCACCGGCTTCTACGAACTCGACGAACTGACCCAGGGCCTGCACGGCGGACAGATGATCGTTATTGCGGCAAGGCCGGCTGTGGGTAAATCGACGTTCGCTTTGGATTTTGCCCGGTCTGCAGCGATTAAGAACAACATGACGACGGTCTTCTTCTCCCTGGAAATGGGCCGGAACGAGATCGCCATGCGCTTGCTCTCGGCAGAAGCAACCATCGGGCTGCAGGACCTGCGCAAGGGAACCATCAAGGACGAGCAGTGGGGCAAGATCGCCACCACCATGGGCCGGATGAATGATGCTCCGCTCTTCATTGACGACAGCCCCAACATGTCGCTGATGGAAATCCGCGCCAAGTGCCGCCGTCTGAAGCAGCGCCATGATCTCAAGCTGGTGGTCCTGGACTACCTCCAGCTGATGTCGTCCGGTAAGCGCGTGGAATCGCGTCAGCAGGAAGTTTCCGAGTTCTCCCGTGCGCTCAAACTGCTGGCTAAGGAGCTCGAGGTTCCCGTGATTGCGCTGTCGCAGCTGAACCGTGGTTCCGAGCAGCGTACGGATAAGAAGCCGATGGTTTCCGACCTTCGTGAATCGGGTTGCCTGACCGCCGATACCCGCGTGTTGCGTTCGGATACCGGTGCTGAGACAACCATGGGCGAATTGTTCGCTTCCGGTGCCAAGGATGTGCCCGTTTGGTCGCTCGACGAAAGCCTCCGCTATGTCGAGCGCCACCTGACGCATGTTTTCTCCACCGGAGTGAAACCGGTCTACCGGCTGACTCTCTCTTCAGGAAAGACTGTCCGGGCCACGGAAAACCATCCCTTCTTCACTTATGAGGGCTGGAAACCACTTGGGGAGCTGACAGTCGGGGACCGGCTTGGAGTTCCGCGACACGTAAACGGCCCATCCGAGCGCGTTGTCTGGAGCGATGAGCAAGTAGTGGCGGCCGCCAAGGTGCTGGGAGCCAACGCGACGCGTACTTCCCCTGAGATTTACGACGTCGAAGACGGTCACGTTAGCGACGCGATGGCCTTTGTCCCCAGTGCAGTGTTTGCCCTGCCGAAGAAGCAGATCGCTTTGTTCTTTGGCCAGCTCTGGACTGCCGGCGGCACGGTCGGCGTAACGATGTCAGGTACTCGCGGGGACATCAGTTTTGCCTCTGGATCCCGCGCGGTTCTGGACGGCCTCGCCACGCTGCTCTTGCGGTTTGGCATCAGCGCCGAAATCGCTATGGTGTCCGAGGGCTTCCGGTTGGCGATCTCAGGTACGGATGACCAGCGCAGATTCCTGCAGGAAATCAACGTATACGGCGATGTGACTCCGGCAGCCGAGCGCCTCCTTGAACTGGTGAGGGATGCCTCTGCCATGCCCGCGCCGAAACCCGTGCCTGACACAGTTTGGTCAGAGGTTCGGAACATTATGGAGGACCCTTCGGAACCGGCTCTCGGCCGGATGACAGCGGTCCTTGAAAAGGCTGATCTGGATGTTGAAGCCGTCAACGATCTGTTCTGGGACTCGATCGTGAGCATCATTCCCGACGGCGAAGAAGAAGTCTTTGACGCTACGGTCCTGGGCAACCATAACTTCGTGGCGAACGGCATCGCTGTCCATAACTCGATCGAGCAGGATGCGGATATGGTCATCCTCCTGCACCGCGAGGATATCTATGACAAAGAGTCACCTCGTGCGGGTGAAGCAGACGTGATTGTAGCCAAGCACCGTAACGGCCCGACGAAGACCATCGTGGTCGGCTTCCAAGGCCACTATTCACGCTTCTCGAACATGGCCGTCGAGCACGGTTAACCTCAGATACGGGAAACGCCTGCTATCTCTAATCGTGAACGTAGCTCCCTTGCGAAAGTTACGTCTACGTCAACACAATAGGCGTAATGGCCCCATATGAAGTTCATAAACTCATAGTCTGAATCAAATCCACGCGATATCGCGTGTGCCGAAATGCCGAATTCCTCTACCCCGTAAAGGTGTGCGCGAATAGCGCTCTTATAATTCTTGTTAAGCCAAACATGTTTCTGTCCAACGCACAGGCCTAGCATTCGAAATTCATTGCCTCTGGGCAGGATGCGGGTCTTACGTGGATTCAACTGGAATCCGGAACGATGCACAGCGTCTTGGATCTCGAAGTAAATTGACGCGCATTCCTTCCGAGATAGTGGACGCGGCGTCGAAAAGCTGATGTCATCCGCATACCGGGTCACTACCCCTCCCCACCTGTCACTGATCTGCAGTAGTAGGTCATCCAAACGAAGGCAAACAAGGTTGGAAAGCTTACCGCTTGTGGATGCGCCTTGAGGCAGGCGACCCTCCTCGAGGAATTCATATGTGAATCCCTTGTCATTCTCGCCCCTTAGAGCAACCTCATGCCCAACAGACGCGATGACCGCCATCTCGAGGGCAAGTAACTCTGGGTAGCCGAGCTGTGCAAAAACTGAGTAAACGCGCCGCGAGCGTATGGAGTCGAAAAAATCTTGAATATCAACATGGATCATGGACCTGGCGCCGATATGACGACGGGCAGCCCCTGACGTGGACCGCCCGGTCTCGAAGGCAAACGATAGGTCTGTGAGAGAGGCCTTCGGCAAGCAGTTTTGCAGTATTGCGCGCTGGAGGGACTTTAGTGGAGCCGAGGGCTCATAAATCGTCCTGTATCCATGCCCTGGTCTCTTAGCTAATCTTCTGGATTTGTAGTGAACCCGGTGGTTAAAAATAACGTCACGTGCCACCTCGTGAGAGACTCGGGCGATTACACATAGATGAGTCAACGTGTATAGCGGAACTACTCCAGATTTTAAGCATGCACGATCAATTTTTTTGACTTCGTGCAGAAGGGATGCCGTTCCACCTCTACTGAGAAGCTCTTTCGTGTAAGCGTGGGGTGGGATACTTCCTACCATTGATTTCCCTCATGCCGGCGAAATTCTATTGAATTTCGTCTGGCTCGATCTGTGGTTGATATTAAAATGTGTAATATATTGGACGCCGGCATGAACCACCTATTCACGAACACACGTCAAATTGACAATGTGCTTTTGATGATTCATCCGTTGCGAACCGCCAAAGACAGGGCCGTTTTTCGCACCCTATCCCCAGACCGTGTCATCCAGATTGGATGACTGTACTAGGCATTACCGCACCCCACGCAACGATCGAGGGTAGTAGATAGTCTGTCCTGCGTCAACAGAGCGCTTCATGTATTTCCTGGCGGCAGCGTAGTCTGCGTAGTTTTTCTTCGTGCCGAAGGCTCGGACGATGTTTACTCCTGCTTCAGTCGGCAGAAAATCTGAAGTAATCCACCTCATGTGCACCAACGATGATTCTGCCTTGCAAAATCTGTGATAGGGAACACCGACGGAACTGACGGCATCCCACTTCGTGTAGCCAGCCACGGCGAGTAGCAAAATTCTCCACGTCGGGTCACCGGTCGGATCGGGACGGTTTGCGGCTTGGATGAGTCGTTGCCTCCTCATCTCTAGCATGAATGTCCGATTCATGCCGTTCAGTCCATTCGCAGCAGTTCTGTTGTTGAGGATATAGTCGCCTAGATCGCCAGGCACCTGCTTATTCTCGAAAAGTGGCTTATATCGCAGCGGGCGCGCGGGAGAGTACAAGAAGTCTGGAACATTATTCGGACAGGACGAACCAAGCATTACTGTCCTAGACGCTGTACGGCCGAACCCAAGTCCTTGAGTTGATTTCTTTTGTTGCGGATCACCATACTTTTGGAATAGGTCAAACAGTCTAACGCTTATATTGGAGTCCTCGATCTCATAAAAGGTCTCGGTTATGTTTAAGTATCTAAGGTCAAACTCAATCGAAGGCGACCCCGAAAACCCCTCCCTCCCCTCAAGCGAAATCGGCGTTTCTTCTTCGATCCATTTCCGAATGTGTTCGATGCCGTGGGTTGTCACAGTCCATGCAATAAGGCTGATTTGTACTTGGCGTCCCCGGAGGGGGCCAACAATCCGGGAAAGCAGTATTTCGCTGAGGAAGTCGACGACCTGGGTTCCGGACCCAATATTGTCAGTGATTAGTATTATGTGAATTGACTCATGCGGCCCAGCGACAGAGTCAGTGACGTCTCGTCCTTGAAGAAGCGTAACTTTTCGGCTCGCCTTGGCGAATTTATTGCTGCGGTATTGCTCTCGGACGATAAGGTCAAGATATTTTTCAGAACCGGAATCTTCGTCCCTAACTTCAGATGGATAGTAGTCCATGTACATGCAGCGAGTCGGCCACATCTTACGCGATTTTATATCTCCGACTAGCTGTTTAAGTTTTTCCTGCGAACCTTTGGACGAAGATATCTTCTTGCCCATGCTGGGTAAAGTCAGCATGGTCGGAACGGCAGTGTGTTTTGCTTCGATATGGCTACGTTTGCGCGCTAAGAACCGCTCTATGTCCTCCTTCGAAAGGACGGACTCGATAATTACCTTTGCTTGGTCGCAGGAAATTTGGTCTACCAATTCCGTGACAGCTGTTGCCAAGTCGATCTTCACCTGATCTGTACTGACGAACCTGAGGCTTTTTAGGGTTAGTGCGGCCAATTCGCGATCTGCTTCCGGAAATTGATCCAACCAGTTTAGGACTGATCCGCACTTGAACATTCCGTAAGTTTATAGATTTGTTAGGTTCTTAACCAAAAATCAACGAATGACTTTGAACGTCTTGTGCCGTTGGCGGCTAAAGCGAGGGCACTCCAGAGGGATTGTCGAAATCTCTGCGCAGCCCGGCACGCACTCATGGGTGGGTTGCCGCAGGTCGTGGCTAGACTTGAAGGCAAGCGGAGAACCCGCAGACAAGTAGCTGGAGGAGATATGTTCAGGCCCGGGGCGCCCATCGAGGAAATCGAACAGGACGTCGAAGAGATTATTACCGAGCTGGTCCACCAGCTGGGCAGGCTGGCCGAACGGGACCCTGTCCCGGCAGGTGCAGAAGAACGGGCCTACATCCGGGCTTTCGCCGATGCCCGGTCGAACGCCGACCGGAACCAGGCGGCATTGCTCGCTACCGCCGTAGCCAGGCCGAATCTCGCCGAGGCGCTGATCTACCTGAACCGCAGGCTGGACAGCCGCGATCTCGACCCGCGGGACCCCGCGGGCATCATCGGCATCATCGTCCGCCTCGCCATGGACGGGCTGTGGGTCAGCGACATCCTGGATGAAACCCGCTTCACCGCCGCGGAGCGCCGCAAGCTGACGGGCATCCTGGAAGGCATGACCTACCTGACGGACAACCGGCTGGAAACCCTTCTTGCCGAAACGGCACCGGAGCGGAAGGCGCAGGGCGCCTAGTGGCCAGCCGGCTGCTGCTCGTCGCGGACACCCATGTCCCCAAGCGCGCGCGGCAGCTGCCCGCCCAGGTCTGGGACGCCGTCGAGCAGGCCGACGTGGTCTTCCACGCCGGCGATTGGGTCGTCCCGGAGCTGCTGGACGAGTTCGAACAGCGGAGCAAGCAGCTGGTGGCAGTCTATGGAAACAACGACGGCGAAGTGCTGCGGTCGCGGCTGCCGGAAGTCGCCAGAGTGACCATCGAGGGCGTCCGCTTCGCCATGATCCACGAGACCGGAGCCGCCACCGGACGCGAAAAGCGCGCCGATGCCAACTTCCCCGAGACGGACGTGCTGGTCTTCGGACACAGCCACATCCCGTGGGACACAACCTCGCCCGGCGGCCTGCGGCTGCTCAATCCAGGCTCGCCCACAGACCGGCGTCGCCAGCCGGTCTGCACCTACATGACAGTCCTGGTGGACGCCGGCCAAGTGCTCGACGTCGAACTGGTCACCGTCCGCAATCGATTACGGGGACCCGGGTAATGGCCACTACAGTGGCCGGCAGGTGCGACACTTCCGATTTCAACGACGAAGGCAGGTTTTCATGACGAAGATAGGTTTCATCGGTCTGGGCATTATGGGCGGCCCGATGGCGGCGAACTTGGTCAAGGCCGGGTTCGATGTGGCGGGGTACAACCGCTCGCAGGCCAAGGTGGAGCGCTTCGTCGAAGCCGGCGGGACGGGTGCCGCCACCGTGGCTGAAGCCGTCCGGGACCGCGATGTCATCATTACCTGCCTACCGGATTCGCCAGACGTCGAGGAGATGGCCCTCGGCGACGACGGCGTTTTTGCCCATGCCCGCGAGGGTGCCCTTTTCATCGACATGAGCACCATCCAGCCGGCCACAGCACGCAAGATCGCCGAGGCAGGACGGGCCCGGGGCTTTGGCGTGCTGGACGCGCCGATCAGCGGCGGCGAACGCGGCGCCATCGAGGCCACCCTTTCCATCATGGTGGGCGGGGAAGGAGTCGAGGTGGAAACCGCCCGGCCCGTCTTCGAGGCCATGGGCAAGACCATCGTCCATGTTGGCCCCGCCGGGGCAGGGCAGACGGTCAAGGCCGCGAACCAGCTGATCTGTGCGGTCAACATCCAGGCCGTGGCCGAGGCCATCGTCTTCCTTGAGGCAAACTCGGTGGATCCGACAACCGCCATCAACGCCCTCTCCGGCGGTCTCGCCGGCAGCGCAGTACTGGAGCGGCGCGCGCCCAGCATGGTGGAACGGAATTTCCAGCCCGGCTTCCGCGCCGAGCTGCACGATAAGGACCTGCGCATTCTCACCGCAGCTGCACGGGACGCGGGAGTCACTATTCCTCTGGGCACCGCGGCGGCTCAGCTCATGGCGGCGCTGGTGGCGCAGGGCGACGGGAAACTGGATAACACCGCGCTGCTGAAGCTGGTCGAAGAACTCTCCGGCCGGTAGCCGCGGAAAGGGCGACCGCCGTCAGGGCCGAGCTCAGGCGGCGGGACGGACCTTACGCAAACCAGGTGTCGGGCGGGCCGAGGAACAGCAGGAAACTGAAGACGGCGGCCACAGCAATGAGTGCGACGACGATGGCCGTGATCGGCTTGCGCAGCACCCATGCCTGGAGCTTTTCCAGCAAGCCGTGCGGTTCCTCGCCGCCGGCGGCCAGACGCCAGCCACCGTTGAGCATGCCCCTCTTGTCCAGCGACTTTTCCACCGGGATGGTGGCATACGGGATGACGGCGGAAACCAGCGCGAGGAGGCCGGTCTTGGCCGGCCACTTCTGGTTGACCCACATGAAGCACGTGACCGCCGCGTAGCAGAGGAACACGAACCCGTGGATGCCGCCGCCGATGCGGACGCCCACCTCGGTGGTTTCGGTGACGTACTTGAGGAACAGGCCGATCAGCAGCAGCGTCCACGTCACCGCCTCGGCGAAGGCGACAGAGCGGAACAGGGCGCGCGGAGACATAAGGGTCCTCTACTGGGGGAAATGGATCCCTTCCAAAATACCGGGCGGACGCGTATCGGCGCACCTTCGCCCAGGACGGAAGCACGTCCGCCAGGGGAACGAGCCGCGTAGGCCTACCGGGTTTCCAAGGCCAGGGCGGTGCCGAATCCGATCATGACCGTCCCCGTGATGCGGTCCATTGTCTTCGCTACCTTCGGTGTCCGCAGCCATTTCCGGGCAACATGCGTACCGAAAATAATGCCGGTGAACCAAAGCAGGCCCAGCAGGTTGTGAACCGCGGCCAAGGCTATGCCCATCAGGAGCGGAGCGGCCTCGTCCGGAATGAACTGCGGGATCATCGCGATGTAGAAAACCCCGACCTTGGGGTTGAGCAGATTCGTACCGGTGCCCTTTGCCCAGGATGCCAGCAGGGAACCGCCCCGGGGCACGGGGAAGGCGCCGGTATCCGGAGCCGGAACAGCTGGCGTCCGAAAGGACTTCCACAGCAGGGAGGCGCCGAGCCAGACCATGTACGCGGCGCCGACCAGCTTGAGGACAGTGAATGCTGTCTCTGAGGCGGCCAGCAGAGCGGAGGCGCCGACCGCCGCGGCGATTCCCCAGACCATGGCGCCGGAGTTGATGCCCAGTGCCGTGGCATAGGCATGCCGGCGGTTCTGGCTGATCGCGGAGCGCAGGACCATAGCTGTGTCCATGCCGGGGATGATCGTCAGCAAGGCAGCGACGGCGGCGAAGGACAGCAGGGCCTGGGTGATAGTCACGGAAGCATGATAGCCGACCATCGTCGAGGCATTCGGGCCGCTGTTAGGCGGGAACCCGGGCACCCGGGCGGGCGCCCGGCGTCGTTAATTGTTGTCAGCTGTTGGAGATGGCCTTGTTGACTTCGGCGGGAGTCTCGTAGTCCTTCTCCGGGAGGCCGCGCAGTGCCTCGAGGACGTTGTTGTCGGCGCCGGAGTTCTCCGCGTGCTTGACCAGATCGGCGGCCGAGGCGGGATAGTCGACGCCGCCAAGGGCCTTCTGGATGTCGATGGGGCTGGGATTGTCTGCCATGTGGTTTCCTCCTGAAGGGGAATATGGACGGGTTACCCATCCAACGTACGTTCACCGTCGGGGCAGGGGAATAGCCCGGCGGACATCCAACCGCAAGAACAGGCCCGGTCGTAGTACCTTCGAATCTTGTGAGTGCACTTGATTTGGTCCAGACGGCGGTCCTCGGGTTGGGGACCGGGCTAGCGCTGATTATCGCCATCGGGGCGCAGAACGCGTTTGTGCTGCGGCAGGGCATCCGCGGCGAGCATGTCGCCGTCGTCGTTGTCATCTGTGCCCTGTCCGACGCTTTGCTCATCGCGGCCGGCATCCTGGGCATCGGCGCGCTTATCGAGGCCGCGCCGGTGGTGGTGGACGTCATCCGCTATGCCGGTGCCGCGTTCCTGATCGGCTACGGCCTGATCGCGGCGAAGCGCGCCATCCGTCCCGGCTCCCTCACCGCGAACGAGCAGCAGGGCCCGCTCAGCACCAAGGCCGCCGTGGCCACGGTGCTGGCGCTCACCTGGCTGAACCCGCACGTCTATCTGGACACCGTGCTGCTGCTAGGCTCGGTGGCCAACAGCCAGGCGCCGGATGCGCGCTGGTGGTTCGGCGGCGGGGCCATGCTGGGCAGTATCCTCTGGTTCAGCGCGCTCGGTTTCGGCGCCCGGCTGCTGCGGCCGTTCTTCGCCAAGCCGACCTCCTGGCGGATCCTGGACGGAGCGATCGCCGTGGTCATGTTCGCGCTCGGCATCCGGATGGCTATCGGCGCCTAGAAAACCGACGGCAGGTCTTCGCAAGCTGCCGCGGCGCTGGCAAGCTGGAAGCATGGCGCAGCTGGACGGCACGCAGCACGGCACGGCACGGAGGGACCTTTCCGGGCTCGAACTGGTGGAAATAACGACGGCGACCTGGCCCGTTTTCGAGGAACTCTTCGGCCCCGGCGGCGTGCAGGGCGGGTGCTGGTGTTCCTGGTTCCGGCTGTCCTCGCGCGACTATTCATCCTCCAGCAGTGCGGAACGGCGGGACTTTGTGCACTCGAGAGTGGAGGAAGGCGAGCCGTTCGGCCTGGTGGCAAGGCTCGATGGCGAACCGCTGGGCTGGGTGTCCGTGGCACCGCGGGAGTGCCACACCAGGCTGGAGCGTTCCGTTGTCGCCCGGTTGGCGGAGGACGAGGACCCGGCAAGCTTGTGGACGGTGGCCTGCTTCTACATCAAACAAGATGCGCGTGGAATCGGCCTGTCCCACCGGCTGCTGGACGCCGCCGTCGAGCACGCGGCAAGCCACGGAGCCAGAGCAGTCGAGGGTTACCCGGTGGACACCGCCGGCGGCAAGATCCCGTCGCAGGACCTGTACTACGGCACCCTGGAGGTTTTTCTGGGCGCGGGGTTCGAGCTGGTGGAGCGGCGCGGCAAGCGGCGTGCGCTGGTGCGCAAAGTCCTGACCGGAAGCTAGTCCTCGCCGCCGGTTTCGACGCCCGGCAGGAACTCTTCGGGCAGCTCCGGCACCAGGACGATCACCAGGTCCTGGACCTTCCAGTCCAGATCCACACAGTCCTCGCGCAGCTGCTCCAGGTCTTCCGCCGTCGGCGTGCTGCCTTCGCGGGGGACAACAAAGGACTCCACATGGAATACATGGCCTTCGTCGCGGATGCGGCTTTTGGCCTTGCCCACCCACCCGGTGTTGTCCAGGAAGTCGTCGATCCGGCCGAGCAGCGGGTGCGGGCCGGCGTTGTCGTAAGTCCGGGCCCGGGCGTCCATGAGGTCACTGACCGCACCGCGCAGGTTCTTGACGCCGTCGTTAGCAATGCTGGCCGAAATGATCAGCGCGGCCACGGAGTCGGCCCACCACCAGCCGATGCCGATCCCCGCCACACCTACGGCGGCGGCGACGGCGGTCATCCAGTCCGCCTTGTTCATGTCGGCGTCCGCATAGAGCACCTTGTCATGCAGCTTCTCGGCCAGCTTCATCTTGGCGCGGCCGATAAAGACCGGCGGCGCCGCGATCAGGAGCATGACGCCGATCATGAGCCAGCCCAGCCAGATGGTCCGGCCGAACAGCTCCACCCCGCCGATCGTCGGGTGCTCCGCGGTGATCAGTCCCAGCGCCGAGTCCACCAGCAGATAGGTGCCCATGACCAGCAGCGCGACGGCGGCCACCAAGTGGGCTATCCCAATGGCGCGGTGGTAACCGTAAGGATGCTGCTCCGTGGGCGGCTTGCGGATGACGCGGGCCGCCACGAGGAACGCGATGGGCGGCAGGAAGGAGAGCATGTCCTCGATCCAGGCCGCCTTCATGGCCTGCGAGTTGCCGAGCACCAGGTACACCAGCGCCACCGTGACAGCCAGGAACGCGATGGTGATCCACTCGAGTTTCTTGGCCTTGCGCAGGGTCTCGCGCTGCTCCTGGGGCAGCCGCGTGTTGCCGAAGTGTACGGCCTGCGTGCTTTTCCCGGCGCTCATGGCTGCAGCTCCTGGGCCAGCAGGAACTTATCCAGCGCGAGCAGGAAAGCATTCTCGCCAAGCGGTGTCAGCATGACGTGCTTGACCGTTTTGCCGCGTTTGTCTTTGGTTTTCATGTATGGCCGGGTCATGCCCGCGTGCTTGGTCCAGGGCGTGTCCGCGCCGAATCCACCGATCACCAGGTCCAGGTCGCCGTGTTCCAGGTCGTCCACGAGCTCGTGCTCGGTGCCCCCGGTCCATTCAACGGTGGCCTCACGGCTGGCGGCAAAACCCCGCACCAGATCCGGCTCGATCCCGGCCGGCTCCGCGCCCGGCTGCAGTCGAACCCAGTCGCCTTCATCTCCCGCAGTGGCGGTGACTCCTACCTGGAGGGTCCCGCCGGTAATTTCCTGCAGCGTCCCGTTTGGATCGGCCGGCATGGACACACCGCAGCCGGCCAGCAGGGGAGCGGCGGAGAGCATCACCGCCCATCGGATCCTTGGCGTCGGCAAGGCAATCACCTCCAGGCTCGTGGCGTTCTGCTCCTGCTTCGGACTCTAGCAAGCCAAAGCCCGCGCAGGGAGCCGACCAGCTAATGCCGTGCGTATTTGGCGTCCCGGTAGCAGACCACGGTCACGGTGATGGACAGGGCAATGGAGATGATGCCCAGCGGATTGCACAGCGCGATCGACATGCCCAACGCGGATTCGCCGGCCAGGGCGGTCAAGATCGAGCCGCCGTTCTCGCCGAAGTCGGGCACGGTGAAGCCGAACCCGAAGGCCACCAGATACGTGGTCACCAGCAGCGCTGATGTCTTCAGCGGCGCGCCGAAAGGACGCACCCGGACGGCGTTCGCCACAGTCTTGACCCCCGCGAACAGCAGCAGGAGCAGCAGCACTGGCCCGAGCGTGAACGCCAGGATCGACACCATCGGCCCGGAGATCCCGAACAGCACGCGCCCGGCAACCACCCACACGGGAACCAGGATGGCCATGGGGATGCAGATCACCGCCACCAAGGCCTGGAAAGGATTAGGGCGGCGTACGACGGCGGGGCGGGACAAAGCTTCTGAACTCACCTTATTCACTATATGGCGCCGGCAGCCTGCCGTCCTGGACGGACAGAGCACGGGCGAAAGCCGTGCGCGACGCTTAGTCAATGTCCGCCGTGACCCTGTGGTTGTCACATCAACAGGGCGGGAGACGGATTGCCCAGCCTGCGCAATTTGGGAACCGGGATGCGGTAGTTGAGCGCCACGGCGGTGCCGGAAGCGTCGTCGTGTGTCCAGCGCATGAGTGCCGGCCCGCTGCCCGGACCGCCTTCGAGGAACTCCGGATCGCCCGCCAGGGGGAGGAAGCCGCTGGCCTTGAGGCTGAGGCCGAACTGCTCCGTCCAGAAGTACGGTCGGAAGTCCAGTTCCGGGGCCTCGTCGCCCCTCAGCAGGGCGAGTGCGGCAGCTTTGCTCTGTTCGATGGCACTGGTCCAGAGGGGGATCCGCCTGATGCCACGTGCGGTGGGGAAGGCGGCCACGTCACCGGCGGCGACGATCTCCGGACGCAGGCGGCCACGGCTGTCGACTTCCAGCCTGTTGCCGGTGAGGAGGCCGCTGTCCGAGAGCCACTCGGTGTTCGGGATATCGCCCACGGCGCTGACCAGCAGTTCGGCGGCAAGGGTTGAGCCGTCGGCCAGCTCCACAAGGGAGTGACCGTCCATATTTCGCAGGCAGACTGCCTGGGACGGGGCGAGCTTGAGTCCGTGACTGCGCGCTGCGGCAAGGAAAACCCCCGAAAGATAGGGTCCCAGCTGCTGGACCATCGGCCGGTGGTTGGAAACGAGTGTTACTTCGCAACCAGTGGAGAGACAGCCGAAGGCGATTTCCATGCCGAGTGCGCCCCCGCCGACAACCACTACCGCGGGCCGGTCGGCAAGCCGGCGTCGCAGCTCCAATGCGTCCTCAATGCTGCGCAGGGTCAACTGATTTTCATCGGCAATCGCATCGCCGTTCCCGAGACGGCGTGCCCGTGAGCCGCTGGCAATGACCACTCCGTCGTAGGGGAGGCTGCTGCCGTCGTCGAGCATCACTGTCTTGCTGTCCACGTTCAGCCGGATGGCCTTGGCGCCCAGCAGCTCGCGGGCCTCATGCGAAGCGGACGGCAGCCGGTGCGAGGTCATATCCTCGGCGTCCAGAAGCGCGGCCTTGGACAGTGCGGGACGGCTGTAGGGCGAATGTTGCTCATCGCCGACAATGGTCAGATCGCCGTCGAAACCCGCAGCCCGCAGGGAGTCGGCGGCGGTGAGGCCGGCGATCCCGTTTCCAACGACGACGATGCGTTCCGGCCGCATGGTCACGCCAGCCGAAGCGCGGCGACAGGGCAAACACGTGCGGCAGCTTTTGCCGCCTCAAGCTGATCGCCGTCAACCTGCTCGACATCCAGGACGAGCTCTCCTTCATCGTCCAAGTGCATCAGGTGCGGGGCGACTTCTTCACAGAGGCCGTGCCCTTCGCAGCGCGGCCTATCCAGGATGATGTTCATTCTCTTCCTCCACTGGATTTTGGTGTGGCTTGTCTCACAAGCTCGATAGGATCAAGCTTTTCAGGCACGGTAGAGTTCGGCAAATGAATAGTTTTCATTCGGTATGTGCACCGTATGAATAGTTGAGGCGCGGCGTGATGTGTGGCGGCCAAGAGGCGGAGGGCGAAAGAATGAGGTGGCAGCGGCCATGAAGCCGGGACTGATGTGGAATGTGAAAGACAGTTTGGTGTCCTACGTGGAGGCTCTGGAGGATGGCGTTGTGGGGGCGGTTGAACCCGCGTCGCACTTCGCGGCGGGCTACCTGTTTCCATGGGATGGCGTCGGGTCAGCCCGGTGTGCCGGCGATGAGGGGACGGACGTGCTGCAATTCCGGGGAGCGGTTCGCTTCTCGGGGCATTGGGGCGCTCTCGATGTCGAATTGCGGGATCCGCGGATCGAGCTGGACGGGCAGCGGGGCGTGCTGCTGGTCCGGGAGCGTGGGGCGCAGGATCCGGAGAGGATGCTGCCGTTTGCACGGCTGGAATTGGCCGGCCGGGATGAGGCGGACGGTTCCGTGCGCCTTGACCTCGCTGCAATGCTGACCGGGCATGGGCGCTTGCTGCTCGGCGGGCAGTACGCGGTCGGCCAGCTCCTGAGTCCGGCCCAGGTTGTCTTCGGGAAGCGCCATGACTGAGGCGCACGCGGATTCTGCCATGGACGCTGATTTGGCGAGGCTGGCCTCGATCGACCTCAACCTTTTGGTGCCGCTTTTGGCGCTGCTTGAAGAGCGCTCGGTGACCAAGGCCGCCGGCAAGGTGGGGCTGTCCCAACCGGCGATGAGCCATGGATTGAGCCGAACCCGGCGCCTGCTCAATGACGACCTCCTTGTTCGCCAGGGCCGCTCGATGGTGCTGACACCGCGGGCCGCCGAACTCATTGCACCGCTGCGGCAGGTGCTGGACCAGGCGGCGCGGATTGTCAGCGCGTCATCATTCGACCCGGCCGTCGATACCCGGCTGATCACCGTGGCGATGACCAACAGCACCGCGTTTGTGATCGGCAGCGAGCTTAGCCGGTTGTTGGCGGAGCGCGCTCCGAATGCCGTGCTGCGGCTGCGGACCACGAGCTCCGCGACCAGCACGGCGTTCGCGGAAGAAGCAGCCGACGTCGTTTTGCTGCCCGAGGCGTTTCCCATGCCCCACCCACGTGAGCGACTGTACGACGATAGGTGGATGGTGATCGCATCGTGGAACGAGCCCAGGGAGGCCGATGCGCTGCAGCTGCTGAAGACCGTGTCCCATGTGTTTCCGGACGAGCCATCGGAGCGCCTGCGCCCCTACGAGATCCTGGACGAGAAGAAGATTCCGTACCGGGTGCGCCAGCGCGTGTCAGACCACTTGTTCGTTCCCCACCTGATTGCCCAGTCTGGCGGTGGTGTTGCTGTCCACCGGTACCAGGTGGGGCTGGAATTCGAGGGCCGTTTCGACCTGCGCGTGGAGGAATTTCCGTTCCCCATTGATCCCTTGGGCATCGATATGATCTGGAATCCCTGGCTTGCTGAGGGCGCATTCAAGTCCTGGTTGCGCGAAATCCTGATCGAGGCCGCAGAGCCGCTGAGGGCGCGCTACGTCAGTTCCGGGTAGACATTCACGCACTGCATGGAATCCATGCCGATTATTCACTTCCCCCATGTCGGGTTGTGGCAGTTGAATGGGAGCAGCGGTGCTGTGAGCTGGATTACAGCACCTAGACGACCAGGATTCGCCGGGAGCGCGGCTTCCAGACGAGTTCCTAGCAACCATGAGAGGTGCATGATGACCGTTGAGACGACTTCAGTTTCATCCAAGATTGACTTGTTTGCCGACGAGGTCCTGCTGGACCCGTATCCCTTCTTCACCGAACTGCGCGAACAGGCTCCCGTGGTTCACCTTGAGAAGAACGGCGTCTGGGCGCTGACCCGCTACGAGACGATCCGTGAAGCGCTGGCAAACTGGGAGGTTTTCTCGTCGAACGCCGTCGCCTTCAATGATGAGATGAATGGGGCACTTGTCGGAACGAGCCTGGCGACGGACCCGCCGGAGCATACGCGGCTCCGCGCCGCGCTAACCGAGAACCTCACGCCACGTGCGCTCCGCAAGCTCAAGGGCGGCATCGATGAAAAGGCGGACAAGATGGTTGCGGAGTTGGTGGAGCGTGGTTCGTTCGACGCCATCGACGCCCTTGCCCGGGCGCTGCCGCTCCAGGTGGTGGCCGACCTCATTGGTGTCCAGGGCGAGGCCCGCGAGAACATCCTCCGCTGGGGCGATGCGGCCTTCAATGTCCTGGGACCGATGAACGAGCGGACCGCGCAGAACTTTCCGGTAGCCGGTGAGCTGTTCCAGTGGTGCGCCGGGGTCCAAGCCACGGATCTGACCGAAGGCAGCATGGGGCGGGCCATCTTCGACGCGGCCGAGCGCGGCGAGATCCCGATGGAGAGCTGCGGACACATCATCCACCAGTACCTCGGAGCCGGCATGGATACGACCATCGCTTCGATCGGCAATGCGATCGCGCAGTTCGCGGCGAATCCGGACCAGTTCGACCTGGTCCGCGAAGACCGCTCGATCATCCCGTCCGCGTTCAATGAGGTCCTCCGCTTTGAAGCCCCGGTCCACGCCTTCGGGCGGCTGGTCAAGCAGGACATCGAGATCGACGGGACGCTGATCCCCGCCGGTTCCCAGGTTGCCATCCTGTTCGGAGCGGGCAACCGCGACCCAAGGCACTATGAGAACCCGGATGCCTTCCAGGTCAAGCGGAATCCGGTGGACCACTTGTCCTTTGGCTACGGCGTCCACAGCTGCGCCGGGCAAGGCCTGGCCCGCCTTGAGGCCTACGCCGTGATGGACGCACTGGCACGCCGCGTCCGCCGCCTGACCGTGGGTAAGCCGGAGCGCCAGATCAGCAACATGACCCACAGCCTCAACAAGCTGCCGGTCCTTGAGGTTGAGTCTGCCTAAACGCAAGCTGGACCCAGCGGCGCCTGCCGAGACGGAAGATTCCGTCTCGGCAGGCGCCGCTGTTTTGTTGCTGTCCTTACCGCCGCACAGCCCGGCTCCGGCACGGTGAGATGCAGGTGAGACGACGCAAACGACGGCGGTGCACGCAGGTGCGCACCGCCGTCGTCACTGGTTGTTAAACAGTGTTGCGGCTACTGCTGGACGGCCTTGGGTGTGGTGAACGGGAGGACGAGCCGGGACTGGTGGACGGCGTCACGGTAGATCTTGTGCGTGACGGGTCGGCCTACCGGCAGGTGGAAGGCATCCGGCGGGAGCAGCGCGTTGTGCTCGTCGGCCAGCGGCTCGGCGTTGGAGAGCTCCGTGACCAGCTTGTGGCCGGGCATGAACGTGTTCGCGAACGGGTAGAGGCGCAGCACGTACTCCTCGATCTGCCCAGGCTCCACCGGCACGGCGCGGGTGTGCGGATGGTACGGGTTGCCCTCGGTGGTGCGCTCTACATCCAGCTCGCGGTGCGAGGCCTTGAGATAGCCCGTGGTGATCAGCTGGCGCTTGCCGTTCGGTGCGTAGTCCCAGAGACGCAGGACGAAGTTGGTGTCCGGCTGGTCGATTTCGGCGAAGATGTGTGCGGCTCCGGTGCCGATCATCTCGCAGGCTTCCTCGAAGACCGGGGTTTCCCACTTGATGATCTCGACCTTGTCGGTCACCGTGAGCGGGGCCTGGTAGAAGCCGTCCGGGGCCGCGTATTCGACACCCATAGTTTCCGGGTCGGTCGAGAGCTTGTGGCGCGGGCGCAGGTACAGATTCTTGTACTCGATCTCCTTCGGCGGCCATGTATCGGCGGTGACGTTCTCGCGCGAACCTTCGACGAAGACGTTCACGGCCGGCTCGTCCATGACGCCGTTGTCGATGCCCTTGATCCAGTAGTCGTACCAGCGGAACATCTTGTCGTGTTCCTCGATGAAGGGGCGTGACTGCATCGGCGGGTAGGGCCCGATATCCAGCTTTTTGGGCCCCTTGAGCGCGTCGAAGAGCTCGATCGTGCCGTCCAGCGTCCAGCCGCGGCCCTGGTCCAGCTGCAGCCAGACCGGGATGTCGATGTTCGGGGCCAGCGTGATCGGGTTGCGCTCCTCGTACCACTCCCCGTCCAGCTCGGTCATCACGATGTCGAACCAGGCTTCGTGGTTCTTCGGGTAGTTCAGCACGTGCACCAGGTTCGGCCAGGCGGCGACGTCCGGATCCTGCAGGCGCTTGGCGACCAGTTCCTTCAGGTCCTCGGGGGAGTACTTTTCGATCATGCGGGACTTGACGCCGTCGGTAAACGCCCAGCCGGAGTCGCCGCCCCGGCCTTCGCGTGCGGCCCGCGGCATGAACCACATGACGCCGCCGTGGTAGGTGGTCTCGTAGAAGTCGTAGTGGCCGCCGGAAACAAAGATCGCCTTCAGGCTCGGCGGGCGCTCGGCGGCGGCCAGGACCTGCATGGAGCCGAAGTAGGAGATGCCGACCATGCCGACGTTGCCGTCGCACCAGGGCTGTGCGGCGACCCATTCGATGAAGTCGTACGCATCCTGGCCCAGCGAGACGCCGCCGGCGTTGTAGTTGCCGATGTGCTCGCCGCCGGAGTGGCCGGAGCCGCGCAGGTCGCCAATGACGTGGACGTAGTCTTCCTTGACGATCCGGGCGATGTCGCCGGCCTCGATGCAGCCGTCCCACATCGGGCTGGGGCGCCGCTGCGGCGGGGTGGTCAGGGCCAGTGCCTGCAGTTCCTTGCCGTACGGGCTCAGCGCGACCAGTGCCGGGCGCGGCTTCTCGTCGACGCCCTGATAGGCGTCCGCGGCGAGCTCGACGCCGTCCCGCATCGGAACCCTCAGGTCCTTGCGGATGGCAATCTTCTCTCCACCGGCGTTCCACGTCGTGAAATCAGTCATGAGGGCAACTCCTTGTCAGCGTTCAAGTGCGTCCCGCCGGGAAGCAGTTTCCGGAGCGTGACATTCAGTATATTATTATAATAAAGTTGGTCCTGCAAGACATCACTGGCGTTGCCATTCATCCGCGGCGCTGGAATGGTCGCAATTTACTTCCAGAGCTGAGGAGAAACGATGACGCAAGAAGTGAAGGTCCATCCGCTGGTGTCGCCCTGGGGCCGCTTTGGCCTCTACAGCTTTTTCATTGACGCTCCAGAACCTGCCATCGTTGACACCGGCATCGCCTCGTCGCCCGTCGAGGGCATGGTTCCTGCGCTCGAGAAGCTCGGCCACAGCATCGAGGAGGTGCGCTGGATCCTGCTGACCCACGGCCACATCGACCATCTCGGCGGCGCCCATGCTCTGTGGGAGCTCACCGGCCGGCGGGCCCAGGTGGTGATCCACGAGGCCGACGCGCCCCTGCTGCGCTCCCGGCGCGCGCATGTTGACCAGTACGTGGACGTGCGGCAGCAGTACCTGAACGACCCGAATGGTGTGGAGGAACAGATGAAGGTGGCGAACCACGTCATCTCGGGCGAGATGGAGCCGACCATGCTGGTGAAGGGAGGGGAGGCCCTCTCCCTGGGCGGAGGCGTCTCCGTCTCCGTGCACCACATCCCGGGCCACACGGCCGGATCCGTAGCCTACGTGGTGGACGGGCAGCAGTCGGTCTTCGTCGGCGACGCCGTACAGATCCATGGCGCAGCCAACGGCTTCCCCGGCTACGAGGATCCGACCGCTTACCGTTCGAGCCTGCAGTACCTGCGCGATGAAGTGCGTCCGGAGCACCTGTACCTGGGCCACCCCTACCGAGGCGCCGATGGCGTGCCCTACGGTGTGGAGCTCGACCGCGAGGCGGCACGGACCGCCTTGCAGGGGAGCTTGGACCTCGAGGCCAGGATCGACGACGCCGCGAAACGGTACCTGCGCGACGGCTTGCAGGAGACGGATTCGGTGTACTCCCCGTTCGCGAAGGTGGCCGAGGAGCTCGGCTACACGGGCGATCCCACACTGGAGCCCTCCCCGTTCTTCACCACGCTTGATGGCTACCGTCGGCAGGTCGAGACGGCACGCTGAACGGATTCGGATTCGGATTCGGACCCGGCGCTCGCCGTCGTCCGGATTATCGCAGGCAGCACAAACGGCGGCACGCATCGAAGGATGCGTGCCGCCGTTGATGGCTCACTGCCCGCGCCCTACCGCCGGAACCACTCCGCCGGCAACAGGCTTTATTCTCACGGCGCGGGGGCCATACTGTCCTCGGCCGCTGCCTCGGTATCTTGATCCTTGCGCTTCCGCCCCGCCGACTTTGCCGCTAGCGGAACAAACAGGAAGGCCAGGGCGGCGAAGACCCCCGGGATGGCGAAGAAGAGGAAGTTCAGCTCTACCGGAAGGCTAAGCGTCAGCAGGACGCCGCCGAACATCGGGCCGACGACGGCGCCCATGCGTCCGACGCCCGAGGCCAGCCCGATCGCCGTCGAACGCATGAAGGATGGGTAATACTGCGCCACGAAGGCGTAGGAAATGTTCTGAGCTCCCATCGTGCAGGCTCCGGTGATGGCCACGAGCAGCAGGAGGACTGCCATGTTGTTTCCGAAGCCCAGCAGGGTCAGCGACAGCGCGGAGACCACGAACATCGGGACGAGCACCCGCTTCACGCCCCACTTGTCGGCAAGTTTGCCCAACACCAGGGTGCCGACGATGGCGCCCAAGTTCAGCACGATCATGAAGGTCAGGCCCGAGCTCAGGGCGTAGCCTGCCTCCACCATCAGCTTGGGAAGCCATGTGGTCAGGCCGTTGATCATCAGCAGGCACATAAAGAAGGCGATCCAGATCATGATTGTGCCGAGGGCGCGACGGTTTGTGAACAGCGCACCGACGGGGCTGCCGGCCTCCTTCTGCGTCAGACCTGTGAATGCCGTATTTGTACCGATCGCTACCTGGCCGTTGACCTTCGACAGGGCGTCACGCAGCTCGTCGGTCTTCCCCTTCTCCAGCAGGCTCGCAGGGGAGTCGAGGAAGTACTTCATCATGAACGGCAGGAACACCAGGGGCAACGCCGCAACCAGGTACACGCTGTGCCAACCGAATGCCGGGAGCAGTAGCATGGCGACGAAGGCTGCCAGGATGCCGCCCACGGAGAAGAAACACATCACGATCGCTACCAGGGAATTGGCGCGGTTCTTCGGTGCGTAGTCGGTCAGCATGGCGATGAGGCAGGGCAGGATGCCGCCGATCCCGAGGCCGCCCAGCCCGCGCAGGATGGAGAAGGTGACGGGCCCCGGAGCAAATGCGCACAAGGCCGTGGCGGCGGAAAAGAGGATGATACTGGCAGTGAGCACCTTTCTCCGGCCGATCTTGTCGGCTAGGACTCCGAAGAGGATCGCGCCGATCATCATCCCGAAGATTCCGTAGCTGCCGATGGCCCCTGCCTCGACAGGGCCCAGGGACCATTCCTTCATCAGGACAGGTAGAACGGATCCGTAGACAACAAGGTCGTACATGTCGAAGGTGATGATGAAGCAGGCCCAGAACAGCATTCCGCCGTGGAAGCGGCCGAAGCGCGCCTCAGCGATGAAGTCCCTGATGTTGATTGTTTTCATGTCTTTTGTTCCTGGTGGATAGCGATGAGGTTGCTCCGGGTACACGTCGGCGGCACGAGTCGGAAGACTCATGCCGCCGAGATGCACAGCGGATGGGGCTCAGGCCCGCGGGTGGGCTCAGCCCTTGTTCAGGAAGTCACCCGTTTCCAGGAAGGCCCGGTAGTACTCGGGGATCCAGGAGAAGTTCTGGACGAAGCCGTGGTTGGCCCCTTCGTAGCGGCTGACCGTCGCCTTGACGCCGGCGTCCTGCAGGCGTTTGCCGTAGAGCTCGCCTTCGTCGCGCAGCGGGTCGTGCTCGGCCGTGATGACCAGCGCCGGCGGCAGGCCGGCGAGGTCTTCGCGCTTGATCGGGGAGACAAGGGGATCAGCGGGGTTCGCGCCGCTGTCGAGGTAGAAGGAGTTGAAAGGCTTCAGGCCCGCAGTCTCCAGTCCGTATCCTTCGGCGTTCTCCCGCAGCGAGGCGTAGCGGTCGACGTCGAAATCCAGGTCCAGGGACGGGTAGAACAGAACCTGGTGGGTGATGGCCTCGAACCCGTCGTCGTGGGCCTTGGCGGCGACGGCTGCCACGAAGGTGCCGCCGGAGCTGTCGCCCGCAATGGCGAGGTTTTTCCCGTCCCAGCCCAGGCTCCGGCCCTGCTCGGCGGCCCAACGGACCACGGCGTAGCAGTCGTCGAGACCGGCCGGGAAGGCGGCCTCGGGCGCCCGGCGGTAGCCGACGGAGATGACCTTGTGGCCGGTCTCCTTGGCCAGGGACCGTGCGACGTGGTCGTGGGTGTCCAAGCTGCCCAGGAAGAAAGCGCCGCCGTGGAAGTACACGAGCAGGCCGTAGGCGTCGGACTCGATCGGAGTGTAGATCCGCACGGGCACGTCGCCCGAGGGCGTCTGCGCGGTTGCGTCTTCAACGGCGTGGAGCGGCAGGCGCTCCGCCAGCGGGGGAACCATCGATTCCTCGCCGGCGCGCATGGCTTCCGGGTGCAACGGGGAGCCGTCCGGGGCGGGCAGCGTAGCCAGGATCTTGGCGATCTCGGGGTGGATGCTCATTCGACGCCAGCTCCCTTCGCAAAGGAGGTGGTTTCCGGGAAGGAATCACCGATGTCGAATGGCTTGCGGGAAATGTCCTGCAGCACGTCGGTGATCGGTTTGCGCTTCTCCTGATAAATACGCAGAGCGTCCTTCAAGTCGGAGCCCTCCTGAATGGCCTCGGCCAGCCAGGCGGCGTCCTGCATGGCGGAGTTTGCGCCCTGACCCTGGTGGTGGAGCATCGCGTGGGCGGCATCCCCCACGAGGGCCACGCTGTCAGTGTGCCAGTTCGGCTGCTTGTCGATGTCGAAGACGCCGCGGTTGGTCATTTTGGCGATGTCCAGCTCCTGGCCGATCTTCTGCAGGCGCTCGTCGAAGCCCTCGAGCAGGTCGGCAATGTATTCGTGCGTGACTTCCGGCGCCCAGGCGGTGTCGTCGCTCGGGGCGGTGATGTCGAAGGACACCTGGTTGCGGTGGCGCAGCGGCAGGAAGTAGACGGTGGTGCCGTTCTGGCCCACGTATACGCGGAAGTTGTCGTTCTCGACCAGGCCGTAGGCATCGTCGGCGGAGATGACGGCGCGCATGGCGATGGTGTGGGAGAAGACGGGCTGAACCTCGCCAAAGATCTGGTTACGGACGCTGGACCGGATGCCGTCCGCCCCCAGGACCAGATCGGCGGCGACCTCGACGCCGTTCTCGAACTTCACGGTAGCGGAGTCACCGTTGTCGGTAACGGCCACCATCTTGTGGCCGATGTGTACGCGTTCGGCTGGCAGGAGGCGCAGGAGGGTCTCGATGACATCCCCGCGGTGGACCATGCGGCAGTGGTTGACCTGGGCGTATTCATTGATGCCCGGCCACGGGTCGCGGGCAATGAGTTCGCCGTTGGCCTGGTAGACCTCGATGGCCTCGGAGGGAGCGGAGACTTTTTCGAACTCCTCGAACACGCCCCACTTGCGCAGCACCTCGACTGTGGGCGGGCGCAGGCCGATGCCGGCGCCGACCTCGCCGAGCTCAGGAGCCTGCTCGTAGACGTGGACATCGGCGCCGAGCTGGAGCAGGGCGAGTGCGGCAGAGGCGCCGGCATAACCGCCGCCGACGACGGCGACCTTGAGGTTCTGGATTTGTGAAACTTGCATTGTTTCTTCTCTTTCTTGACCCAGGACTACCTGGGGGAACGGGCGTGGAGGTTTGTCGGTCGATCAGTTGCTGATCGACAGGAAGTTTGCGGGGTTCTCGACGAAGATCTTCCGGATCGCCGCGTCGTCGAGACCGGCCTTGCGCAGGTCGGGGATCAGGTCCTCGAAGATGTAGTTCACGGTGTGGCCCTTTACACCGGGCCAGCCCAGCGGGCTGCAGTTGGCATCCGCTCCGGCCAGCGCCAAGTCCAGGTGCCCTGCACCGAGGAAGCGGAGGAAGTGATCCAGGCGTTCCTGGCGGGGGCGGGCCCAGAAGGGCGGGTCCTCGAGCTCGGTCTCGTAGCCGAAGGTGTCGAAGCCGACCCGGCCGCCCTGCTCGGCGATCCAGGTGTCGCGGGTCTTATCGGCGTTCACGCCGTCGTCCACGTGGCCGAAAAGTATGCGGTTGAGGGGAAGTCCTTCCTCCTCGAAGATCGCAATCGCGTTTTCCGCATCAATGGCCAGGTGTGTCAGGATCGGCACGCCAGTGATCAGGGCGGCACGAGCCGCAGCGCGGTAAATGCGCTTGTCCAGATCCGTCATGCGTCCGCCGCGGCTCACGCCAACCTTGATGACGCCGGCACGGCTGCCGGTGTCGCCGATGCCCACGGTGATTTCGTGGATGAAGTGGCGGACCAGGTAGTCGACGGACGCCTGGGCGAAGAACGGCAGGGCGGTGTCACCGCCGACAAAGCCGGTGCAGGCCACGATGTGGACACCGGTCTTTGCGGACAGGGACTTGTAGTAGTCGATGTCGCGGCCATTGCAGATACCGGTGGCATCGACAAAGGTCCCGCCGCCGTATTCGTGGAACTTCCGCAGCTTCGGCACCGTCTCCTCGTACCGTTCCTCGGGTGCTTTCCACCATTTGGTGTCCAGTTCCGAGCCCGGCATGCCGTAGCCAATGTGCTCGTGGATGGCCACGTATCCGAGTTCTTCAGCTGAGATCGGTCCCAGCACCGTGTTGATTCTCGACATGAGATTCACCTTAAGTTTGAAAAGAATGAAAGGGACGCGCGTGCTTAGCGCAGGGTCAGCAGGTCCCGCGGGTTGTCCACGAGGATGCGCCGGGCATCATCGTCGGCGAGTCCCAGCGACTTCACGAAGGGCATGAACGTCGAGATCACGTAGCTGAACGGCAGGTCGTAATCCGCGTGGCCCTTGGCCACGCCGACAGCGCTGCTGGAGAGCAGGATGCGGTCTCCGTGGCCGGCTTTGACCAGTTCCAGCACCAGGGAAGCCCGTTCGCGGTCGGTGAGGTAGGCGTCGTCGTCGTTCAAACCCACATGGTCGAGGGCGACGAAGGCACCCCCTTCGGCGACTTCAAACGGCACACCCGCGGCTGCCGCATCCTTGCGGTCCAGCCCACCGACAACCACGCGGTCCGCCGGGAGCTGCTCTTCCAGCACGACGCCAAGGTCTCCCAGCGCGTCCTTGCCAAAGCGGATGGAGACTGGAACGCCGGTGTTCAGGGCGGTCCGGGCCGCGCCGCGGAAGAGACTCTCGTCGGTGGGCGTCATGCCCTCGCGGGTGGCCGTGGTGGTCACGATTCCGGCGGCGCCGCGGCGCTCCACGCGGGGAACCACCATGCCCTCGGTGACCTCCTTGGTGAAGAGGTCCGCGAACTTCTCCGCGGGCCACGGCGTCGGGGGGTTGGTCTGCGGGGTCAGGAAGTACCCGCCCAGCATTTCCTCGGGACCCATGCCCGTGGACGCAACGATGTGCACACCGGTCGAGCGCGAGAGCGCCTCGTACAGGCGCACATCGCGGCCATGGAACATACCCGTGCTGTCCACAATGGTCTTGCCGCCGTTCTCGCGGAAGTCCGTCAGCTTCGCGGCAAGGATCTCGAAGATCTCCGCCCGGTCCATGGAGATGTCATACGCATGCTCGGCGCCGGGAACCACCGAGAGCAGCGCCTCATGAACCGAAACCACGCCCAGCTCATCGGCGGGAACGGGGCCAAGGACCGTGTTGACGGTTGTATTAGTGGGAGTTGTTGTATCCGTCATTTGGCACAACCTTTCGTTAGCGTGGCGCCGGTGTTGGCGTCACGCACTGGGAAGGATCATGCACCGCGACCTCTGGATTGATTCCTCGCCGAACTCGGTGCAGGCGGTAGTAACCGAAGAGGCATCCATGGAGCTGACGTCCGGCTTTCGCTGGCGGTCCGCCTCTCATGCATGTGACCCTGATTACCCGTCAACTAGGTTTACACGGTGTCATGCGAAAGTCAAGCAAAAGGATATTTGGGAGGGAACGACGACGGCGGAGGCCCCGTGGCCCCGTGGCCCCGCTGATCGTGAGGGAATTACCGGCTGGTGACGAACCGGTACTTGAAATCTTCGGCCTGGTGCACCGCGGAACGCCAGCCTGCAGGAAGGCCGCCGGTGGTGAAGAAGATCGTCTCGATGACGAGCAGGGGGCTGCCCGCGCGCACGCCGAAGGTGGCGGCCTGATCGGTATCTGCCGCCGTCGCCCAGGCTTCGTGCTCCGCCCGGTCGAGCGTGATCCCGTAGTCCCGCTCCAGCAGCTCAAAGGCGGAGCCCTTGTCTTCGAGCTCCGCCACCGTGGGCCTGAAGTCTTCGGGTGCCCGGATATAGACGTTGGCCTCGACAAGGGGCTCGTTCTCGACTGAGATCAAGCGGGTGAAATGCAAGAGCCGTTCGTGGGGGTCGAGCCCCAGGCGGTGACGGATGCGGACGGGGGGCTCTATCCGTTCAATGCCGGAGACCTTGGAGCCCGGATGCAGCCCGCTTTCGGTAAGGTATTGATGCAGGGCGCCTGGCCTTATATCGGCCGGCCGGTGTACCCGGGCGCCGGTGACAGGGAATGTCCCTTTGCCTTGCTTTCGATAGACGTATCCTTCGTCGGTCAGCTCCTTGAGCGCCTGGCGGATCGGTGCACGGCTCACTTCGAAGCGGCTGAGCAACTGCTCCTCGGTCATCGGCTTCTGGGGATCAGCGATTCCTCCGGCGATCTCCTTGCGCAGAATGTCCTTGATCTGCCGGTACAGGGGCACCCCGGACGAGGGGTCGAGTTCGCCAGAAGCCATGAATCTTCGGCCCTTCAGATTGTTGGTTGCGGGTGGCTTGCTCCTAGCGGGAGGAACTTTCCTCGGTTAGCAACTGGCACCAGGAGTCCGTAAGTGTCTCGAGGCAGATCCCGCGGTCGGTGACCCAGCCGAGGCGGAACCAGCGCCGGGACAGGAACTCGAACTGGCCGAATGCCAGGGTGCAGCGGATGCGCCGGGTGTCCGGGTCGAAGCGGCCTGCCCGGTCCAGGCCTTGCTGCATCCAGGCCGTTGTGTCTTCGTACCACTTCTCGATGCTCTCGGAGATCACGGGTTCGCTCGGCGCGGCGTCGTGTGCAGCCATGATGTAGGGGCGGATGATGGCCCACTGGTCGAACTTGCGGTCAAGCCAGGCCCGCACAAGCTGCCGCTCGCCGCGCTCCACGACCGTAGAGAGCTGCGGGTCGTCCTCTTGGGTGAGGATCTCGTCGACCTTCCGCAGCAGTTCCGACATCAGTTCCGCCTTCGACGGGAAGTGCAGGTAGAAGGTCGTCCGAGTGGTTCCTGCCGCCGCGGCGATGTCATCGATGGTCGTGGCGACATAACCCTTCGTCTCGATCACTTCCAGACCCTTCTCCAACAAGAGCTGCCGGGTCTGTTGCTTCTGGAGTTCGCGGAGCATAGCCATGTTTCACAGGATAGCCGTTTTGGCTCAGGAGACAGCTCAAAATACGACATGAAGTTTCACTTGACAGTCTGTTGCGTGAATGCCATTGTTGTCGCTTAGATCACAGCAGTATGTGATCGCGGCTACGCGAAACGGGATTCCCGGACTTCTGCTCAGCGTGCCGGCGCCCGTCGGCGCGTGATGCGGTATCGGTTCCTTCCGTTCCATTCGATTGCTTTAGTTAACTCAAGGACTACTCAATGAGTCAGGATTTCGAGACACAGACGTCCCACCTACCGCCGTCGTCCGCGGCAATCCAGGCACCGCGCCGCGTCGCGGGCACGTTGGCAGCGGCTTCGCTGGCGGTCATGGTGGCCCAGATCGCCAACGCGCTGCCCGGCGCGCTCAACGGCGTTTTCCAGCAGACCTTTAACACCGTCGGCTCGCAGCTGACGTGGATCACGGCCGCCTTCATGATTCCCGTGGTCGTCTTCGAGCTCACCTTCGGGGTCCTCGGCGACAAATACGGGCACAAGAAGCTGGTCATGGGCGGCTCCGCCCTGGTGGTGCTCGGCTCCCTCGTCTGCACCTTCTCTCCGAGCGTGCAGGCGATGTGGGTCGGGTCGGCTCTCAACGGCCTCGGTGCCGGTGCCATCTTCCCGGCTTCGCTGGCGCTGGTCGCCTCGGTGGCGCGGAACATACAGGAGCGCGTGCGCGGCATCGCCATCTGGGCAGGCTTCCTGTCGGCCGGTTCCGCCGTGTCTCCGCTGCTCGGCGGCGTGTTCGCCGGCATGGGCTGGTGGCGGGGTGCGTACGCGATTGTCGCCGTCGTTTCCCTGGTTGCCATCGTTCTGACCCTCACCAGGGCGCAGGAAGCTTCGGCACCCGAAGGCCGCCGGCTGGATCTGTGGGGACAGATCACCTTTGCCCTGGGCCTGATCCTGGTCCTCTTCGGCCTGGTCCAGGGTCCGGAGGACGGCTGGACTTCCACCCACGTGATCTCCGCCCTCGTCGCCGGCGCGGTTCTGCTGGCCATCTTCGTAGCCATCGAACTGCGCGTGGAGCATCCGCTGCTGGAACTGCGTCTCTTCCGCAACCGTCAGTTCACCGTCTCGTCGATCGTCGCCGTCGTTGGCATGTTCGCGTTCCTGGGCGCCTGCTTCTCGACCAGCATGTGGCTGGGTCCGGTGCAGCACCAGAACGCTCTGTTCCTGGGGCTGCTGTTCCTGCTGCTGCAGGGTCCGGCGTTCGTGCTCATCCCGGTCCTGTCCCGTGTGCAGGCCCGTGTGTCCGCGCGCTGGCTGATGACCGGCGGCTTCCTGGTCATGGGCGTCGGCGCGCTGATCGCCTCGACCTTCGACGTCGGAAACCGCGATGTAACGCTGTTCATCCTGCCGACGCTGCTGATCGGCATCGGCTTCGCTTTCACCCTGAGCCCGATGACGGCGATCGCGGTGAACTGCGTACCCCGCCACCTGACCGGCATGGCCAGCGCCACGACCAACCTGCTGCGCGACCTCGGCTTCGCCCTGGGCCCGGTGCTGGTGGGAGCGATCGCCCTGAGCACCGCAGGCAACCAGCTCATTCCTGCCCTCCAGGCTTCCAACCTGACGCCGGATCAGCTCGGCCCCGCCTTGGGAATTGCCGAAGCGGGCGGACCGATCGCGCTGAACAGCATTCCCGAAGGTGCACCCGGCGGCGCGGCCCACGAGTTCGCCCTGCAGGCCCTGGGCAGCGGCTTCACCATGGCATTCCTGGTCTGCGCCATCGCGGCGTTCTCGGCTGCCCTGCTGAGCCTGATCGGGCTGCATGGAGTGCGGGACATCCAGCCGGAGGACGAAATCCCGGTTGCGGAGACCGTCGGCTAAGCCGCCGAGCTTTTCGACCCGACGGAGGATCCGGTACCCGGCGATGCCGGTGGCTGATACCAAAACGAGAGCCGCCCGCTGCATGCGTGCCCCGATGCAGCGGGCGGCTCCTTGCTGTTTGGCTAGGGTCCCGGCCCGGCTGTGGCGTGGCTTAGCCCAGCCGGACGGCAGTTATATGCTTTCTCCATGAACGAGGAGAGCGGGCAGGGCCAAGCGGTATCCCTGCGGGTGACGATCGAGGTGAACATTATCGACGCCGACGCCCTCCGGGACAGCGCGATCTCGCGTGCCTCCGACACCCAGGAAGTCGAGTATGCGATCAGCGACCCGATGAACGCGCTCATCATCGCCTCGGATCCGATCCAGGCGGCGGACGTCCTCGCCGGGGTGGAGGGCGTGGAGCCGCGCGCCTTCCGGGTCTCCGCGGAAACCGGCAATCCCGCCGACGATGACGACATCCATGCTGCCGACACCGCGATCGTGATCGACGGCGAGTTTGCCGACCGCCGGCCTGCCGACGTTCCCGACGCTCCGGTCACCGAACAGGACTTCATCGACCTCTCGGCCCAGGTGGAGGGGCTGAGCCCCGACATGCTCGGCTATAACGACGAACTTGAGGGCCAGGGGGAGCGCCGTCGTTCGCTCCGGCAGGCGAAACTGGTGGCCGGACTGCTATGGCACGCTTCCGTGGTCATGATGGACGAGCTGTTCTCGGACATCGAGTTGCTGCGCAGCCGGGGAACGCCGACTGCGGCGGACGTGGACGAAACGTTCGTCATTTCGGGCCTGCCGCCGCGCTTCGCGCACCGCTACACGGCCCTGTTCGCCCAGCGGTTCCTCACGGTCGCCGTCGACCTGACTACCAGGATCGCCGGCCGCTGGCAGCCGCCGTCGTGTGTTGCCCAGGAGCTTGCGCTGCGCTGCCTGCTGAACGAGGCTCAGGTGCTGGCCGAGGAAGCCGGCCTGGAGCTGGACGAAGACTGGCGGGCAACCGTGGAGGATTTCCTGCTCGAGGACACGGATGCGGAACTGCTCTACAACGAGGCGCTGGATGGTTTCGACGACTATCTCGACAGCATCGGCACCGGTGTGGCCTCGATGAAGTTCGAGAACTGGTTCGAGCCGTTCAACAACGCCCGCCACGTTCCGCCCTACGCCTTGAGCGACTAGCCGGCCCCGCCGTCGTCGTTATTGGTGTTTCTGCTGTCCGCCGCGGAATGCGGGCAGGGCTCGGCTAATTCAGGTATTCGGCCGAGACGAGGATGGGCAGGTGGTCCGATTCGCCCCGGGGGAGCGTTTCCACGCTCTCGATATTCAGGCCGAGCGACGTGGCGAAATCGAAGTGGCCTTGGAAGACCTTGTAGCGCGTGTAGGTCCGGCGGTTGCTCAGCGTGAGCTCGTAGCCGGTTTCCTTCAGGTGGGAGATGAGGTTTTTCGTGAAGAAGGGGTAGTTGAAGTCGCCCACCATCAGCGTCATGCCTTCGCCGCCCATAGTGAGCAGTTCCGCATGGCCGGCCTTGATCTGGTGGCGCCGGAGCGAATTTGTCGCGGTCAGCGGCGCGGCATGGAAGGAGCCGACCACCAGTTCATGCTGCGTCTCGTTGTCGACAAGCTTCACGCCGAGCAGCCGCTCGTGGGCGGGGGAGAGGACGTAGTCATGCAGGGACTTCTTCAGTGCGAAGGTATTCGTGTCCAGGGCCGTGAAGCGGTCTTTGTGGTAGTACATCGCCAGGCCCAGCCGGTTGCCCTTGGTGGAGTCGGCCAGGTGCAGCGGCCCCAGCGTGGGCGGCAGATCGGTGGTGTCGCACTCCTGCAGGCAGAGGACATTGACGTCGAAATCCTGGGTCAGTTTCAGCAGTTCACGGCTGGCACGGTGCTTTCGGAGGTTGTAGCTGATGACTCTGAGCACGGGAGCACCCCTTCCATAGGCCGTTCGAGGAAAGCTGCCCTAATAGTACCCACAGCATCACGGCGGAACGGCGCAAATGAAGGATTTCACCCTCAGCCAAGAGGCTGGCGCTGGTCGGGACCTGTCGCCGGGGCGGCGCCACCAGCCTCCGGCGGCGGCTCGGCCGGGCCCTGGTCAAGCCGGAACGGCGGATACTCGTCGCGCATCAGCGCCGTGTAGGCGAGGACGCGGTAAATCCACCGGTTGATCCCCATGATCAGGTCAAACAGCGTGCGGCGGTACCTGCCGGTGAAGAGCAGGATCACGGCGGCGATCAGGACCAGCAGGCCCAGCAGGGAGGGGCCTGCCGCGCCGGCGTAATTGCCGTCCCAGTCCCCGCCCGCACCCCACCAGATCGCCGCATTCGAAAACGCGGACACGATCAGCAGGTGCGGAATGGCCAGCAGCCACCACTTGACCAGCACGAGGCCGTTGGTCAGGTGTTCGGGATAGGCGACGTCGAAATCCGCCGGGTAGCTGGCCGGAGCCAGGGTAAACGGAGGGTAGCGGTCGGTGCCCAGCGCGGAGTATGCGTAGAAGGCCACGCGCCAGTTCCAACGCGCCACGCCCACATTGAAGTGGAACAGGGACCGCGGATAGCGGCCCGTGAAGAGGATGGCGAAACCGGCGGCGATGGTGGTGACGACAAACGCGAACCACAGGAAAAAGAGCAGGACATAGTGCGGAATGGCCAGCAGCCACTTCACCAGCCACAGCCAGCGCGAGAGCCCCGGATCCAGCGCGCCGTACAGCGCGGCGGGATAAACCGGCCGTCCAGCCGCCGGAGAACCTGAGTACGACGGCGTGTGGTCACCTGCGGCGCGCCGGTCCGCCGGGTTGTCGCCGGACAATGCGGAGGGTCGCGAGGCCAAGGCCCGCCCGATTCCCGCCGCGCCGAGGATCAACAGGGGCAGGCCGATGATCAGCAGCACCAGTCCGGTGATGAGCAGGCCCATGGTGAGCGGGCCCAGGAAGCCCGGCCTGACGCCGGCCTGCGCGTCCACCGAGACCGGCTGGCTGGCATCCGCGTTCATGACCACCACGCTCCAGCTGCCGGACTGCAGGTCCCAGCTGATCCGCTGCTCGCCCGGGCCGGATGCCGAGACCGCCCAGAAGTCCTGCTCGGCGGGAGGCTGCGGCGCGGAGGTCCCCGGCAGCTCCCGGTAGTCGGCGTCGAAGGGGCGGAACTCGACGTCCGCGAGCTGGGAGTGGGGAACGCCAGCCAGATAATTATCGACGGCGTCCACCGAGGCGATCCCGATGAAAATGTCCTGTCCGGGTTGGGCGGCCCGCGCCTCAAGCCGGAAGCCGAACGCGTCGCCCAGCTGCACACCGGGCGGCAGCTCTTCGTCGATGACCACATCCAGCGGCTGACTGGTCAGGGCGTAGGAGTCAGTGTCCAGACGGACCGGCTGGGAGGTGAGGTAGCCGTCGTCGTCCTGCGCTGCCTGGACCAGGCCCGTGAAAGCCGCCGTAGCGACCAGCGCCAGGCCGGCCAGGGACAGCAGGATCCCGAGGACCAGCAACACCACGTGACCGGGCTTCATAGCGGCCACCCCCTTCTAAATTCCGTGGCCGATGCGTCGTTTCCGTTGCCCCGTTCGGAAAACTCTTTGCGAGCAGTGTGGCCCCGTACTGCCTCGGGCACAAGGGCTGTCGGTATCTGTTATCGCCGGCCGCCGCCGGTCCGGGGCCACGGACTCCCCGCTGCCCTTCCGATAGTGTCGGCTTATGGATGGCGGCACCTTATTGAATTTCGCGTTGGTCCTCTTCTTTGTGCTGCTCGGAGGGGTGTTCGCCGGCACCGAAATGGCGCTCGTGTCGCTCCGGGAGAGCCAGGTGCGGCAGATCGAGCGCTCCGGCAAGTCCGGCGCCAAGACGGCCGAGCTCGCCCGCAACCCCAACCGGTTCCTCTCCGCCGTGCAGATCGGCGTGACGCTTTCGGGCTTCTTCTCGGCGGCCTACGGTGCGTCCACCATCGCACCCGATATCGCGCCGCTGCTCGAAGGACTGGGGCTGGCGGCCGGCCCTGCCCAGTCCGTGGCGTTCATCGGCATGACCCTGGTGGTGGCGTACCTGTCCCTGGTGCTCGGCGAGCTGGTGCCCAAACGCCTCGCGATGCAGCGCTCGGTGGGCTTCACCAAGATCCTGGCCCCGCCGCTGAACCTGTTCAGCAAGATCATGCGCCCGGTCATCTGGTTGCTGTCCGTGTCCACCAACGCCCTGGTGCGGCTGCTGGGCGGGAATCCGTCCGCGAAGTCGGACACCATTACCACCGAGGAGCTCTGGGACATGGTGGCGCAGAACGAGGCGCTGGGCGAGGACAGCCGCAGCATCCTGAACGACGTTTTCGGTGCGGGGGAGAGGCTGCTGCAGGAGGTGATGCGCCCGCGTCCGGAGGTCCGCTTCATCGAGGGCCGGCTGACCTTGGACGAGGCGCGCCGCTACACCCGCAACCTGCCGCACTCGCGCTATCCGGTGATCGGCAAAACGCCCGACGAGGTGCTCGGATTCATCCACATCCGCGACCTCATCCCGGAACCCGGCGAAACGGCCGGCACTACGGTGGGCGAGATTGTGCGCGAAATCCTGCCGCTGCCCGGCACCAACCGGGTGCTGCCCACGCTCTCCCGGATGCGCAAGGAGGGCCATCACATTGCCCTCGTGGTGGACGAGTACGGCGGTACGGACGGGATTGTGACGCTTGAGGACCTGGTGGAGGAACTGGTCGGCGAGATCTACGACGAGTACGACGCCGGGGTGGACCCGGAGGACCGCGTGCAGCAGGCCGGCGGGGCCATTGATGTGGACGGCGGCCTGATCCTGCAGGAGTTCAAGTCCCTGGCCGGCATCGAACTCCCGGAGGGGCGCTATGAAACGGTGGCCGGCTTCATCATTGACCGGCTGGGCCGCATGCCTCGCACCGGCGATCAGGTCGAGGTGGCCGGGCATCTGCTGAGCGTGCTGTCCATGCAGGGGCTGCGGATCGGGCGCGTCCGGGTGACCGAAGTGCCGCAGGAAAACAACGACGGCGGCAGCGGCTAGGGATCATGCTCCGGGCGGGTTTTCCGCCAGAGCCACGCCTGCCCTGTCTGCTCGTCCGGAACAATGCCTTGGCATGCGAAGCCGGCTTTCGTGAGGACAGCACCGGAAGCGTTGGTGTGCGGAAGTGTGCGGGCTTCGACTGCCGCCACTTCCACCGTGTTAAAGGCGCGGTCAACGAGCTGACGGACAGCAGCGGTGGCATATCCCTGCCCGCGGAAGCCGGGCGCGATCTCGTAGCCAATCTCGACTGTCCCGTTCTTGGGCGGGCCCTTGTAGCCGCCGGATCCAAGCAAGACGCCCAACTCGGGATCCAGAAAGTAGTACATCCGCCACTCCGCCTGGCCGGGCTGCTTTAGGAGTGCTTTGAGCGTGAAATCAATGAGCCAGGGGTATTCCGGCCAGCCGGCAGGAATGCTCACTCCCAACACAGCAGCCAAGGATTCAGCGCCACCGTGCAGGTAGGCACCCAGATCTTCTGGAGTGGCAGCTTTCAGCAGCATCTGCTTGCCCACCGCCCTTTCCGCTGCGGACCATCAGAGGATCTCCGCCCTAGCGTAGCCGGGCAAGGGTCCGAAGCCCTACACTGGCGGGCTTCTTTCGGGGCAGCAAGCCGAGGTTAACTTTGGATGATATGTCCTCTTTCGAGGTAGCACAGGGTTGCTTTCATTCGGTGAAACGATAAAGTCGCTTCCGGGGGGCGCCGCAGTTAGCAGCGCCCTTTGGCCTGTCCGCAGGCCTTGTCAGTGATTCGCACTCTCCCCATCACGAATCGAGCATCAAATATGAAGAAGATTGTCTCAGCAGTGGCCCTGTCCGCTGCACTCACCCTGTCAGCAGGCACCGCGGCCTACGCCGCAGACGCCCAGTACCCCGCCCCGGAGCTTCCCATTGTCGTCTCCGCCGGCAGCGTCCAGGCCGGCGAGGAATTCACCGTTTCCGGCGCAGGTCTTGAGGCCGAGGAAACGGCCACCATCACCGTGGCCCAGAACCAGTCCACCAGGAACTTCCGCGGCTTCACGCAGACCACCACGGCCAATGCCGCGGGCGAGTTCTCTGAGGAGATTTCGATCGACAAGCCGGGCCGCCACTGGATCTCTGTGAAGGGCGATCAAAGCGGCGAAATGGGCACGGCTTCCGTTGTCGTCACCGGACCGCCGACCGAGGCGCACACCGGGCCAAAGGAGGACAAGGAGCCCAAGGAACTGAAGGCAGATCGTTCCGCGGCCACCACGTCGGTATCCCCCGCAGCATGGGGCGCAGCAGGACTTGGCCTGCTGGTCACGGCGGGCGCAGCAGGCGCCTTCATGGTCAAGCGCCGCCAGAGCTAGCAGCGAAGGCCTCACGGCAGCCGGGTGGCAGCGTCCTAGTGGCGCCGCTGCCCGGCTGCCGGTCTCTTATCAGAGCAGGAACGCGGGGTCGATCAGGTCCAGCCGCGGATCCAGCGGATAATTGCCGTCCTTATGCCGCCACTGCGCAGGCACCCCGATGGCTACGGAGTTGGCGGGGATATCCGTAACGACGACGGCGTTGGCGCCGATCGCCGAATCGTCGCCAATAGTCACGGGGCCCAGGATGCGGCAACCGGAGCCCAGCATCACGCGATTGCCGATGGTCGGATGCCGCTTGGTCTTATCCAACGCCCGGCCGCCCAACGTGACGCCCTGGTACATCATCACGTCGTCGCCGATGACCGCGGTTTCGCCGATGACAATCTTGGTGCCGTGGTCGATGAACACGCGGCGGCCCAAGGTGGCGGCGGGATGGATTTCGATCCCGGTGAGGAACCGGGCGAACTGAGAGAGCAGCCGTGCAGCGGTGCGCAGCTGCGGCCGGTTCCACATGGCGTGGGCAATGCGGTGCGCCCAGACGGCATGCACGCCGGAGTAGGCGAAGCCGACTTCCAGGTCCGAGTTTGCGGCCGGATCCTGGGCACGCGCGGCCTTGAGGTCCTCGCGCAGCAGTGCCGGCAGGCTGTTCCTGGCCACGGTCAATCAACTCCTTGTAGCGGTTATGGTTCCCTTCGCGGCAACCCGGGCCCGAGTCAGTGTATTCCCGCGGCATCCTCCGGGTTCTCCGCAGCAAGCGCTGCGGGGTATTTCTCGTGCTTACTGCACCCTGGCCCAAGAATTTTTTCAGAGGAGTTCCCGGGCGCCCTCGGTGAGCAGAATCCGTATGTGTTTTGTAGCCCTCGCGCGCACTGCCGACGTCGAAAATTTCGGGGCGCGCCGGCGTCGTATGCTCTGGGTATTTTTGCAGGTGAGACGGTACATCAAGCGTTTTCAGCAACCTTGGAAACCAGTCGAAAACATCCTCGCTGTAACCCGGTCGGAGCAGTCCTCCTGTTGCCTCCGGCGCGGCGAGCAAAACAGCGAGTGGCACGCACACGACACGCGGCGCGACACGCGGAACGATTCATCACGATTTTGCATCGTTGATAACGGTCCGGTAACGTGGCGGCTTGTGCGGGGATAACACCCGCTCAGGGGAGCCGGATCCTAACCGGCAGACTTACTGAAAATCGAATATGCTCGGCGCTGCCCAACACCAAATGCCGTCAACATGGCAGACGTCGGAAATGACCTCGATACTACGAGTGGTTGACGGCGGCGTGATGAAGTCCGGGGACGGATGGAGCGAAGGTGGCCCTGCGGAGCATCGTGAACTCAAATAAGAACAAGAACTTCAGCCGTGCCCTGCGCGGAGGCCTTGCGGCAGTAGCCCTCACCGGTGCCGGTGTAGCCATGGTCGGAACCCCGGCCAACGCTGCCGACACCGCCACCTGGGACGCCCTGGCCGAATGCGAAAGCGGCGGCGACTGGAGCATCAACACCGGCAACGGTTTCTCGGGCGGACTGCAGTTCACCCCCAGCACTTGGGCAGCATTCGGTGGCAGCGGTAGCCCCCAGAACGCCAGCAAGGCTGAGCAGATTGCCGTAGCCGAGAAGGTCCAGGCCACCCAGGGCTGGGGCGCCTGGCCCGCATGCTCGGCCAAGCTGGGCCTGAGTGGCGGCGGCGGAGCACCGGCTCCGGCGCCTGCCGAGGCGCCGGTTCAGGAAGCGCCTGCCGAATACAACGTGGCGCAGGCCCCCGTTGAGGCTCCGGTACAGGAAGCCCCCGTCGAGCAGGCGCCTGTCCAGCAGGCCCCGGTTGCCCAGGCGCCGGCCGCGCAGGCTCCGGCCCAGGCCCAGGTTGCAGTCAGCGGCGAGACCTACTCCGTCCAGGCTGGCGATACCCTCAACACCATTGCCACCGAGCTTGGCATCGAGGGTGGCTGGCAGGCACTGCACGCAGCCAACGCCGACACCGTCGGCAACCCGAACCTGATCTTCGTTGACCAGGTTCTGCAGCTGCCGGCCAACTAAGGCCTAGCTGACCTAATACCAACTGCGTTTTGCCGCGCAGTTACCCAAGAAAGCCCCGCGTTTCCCCCCAACTGCGCGGGGCTTTCTGCTGCCCTGGGGCCGAAGTGACATCGGTCTCACTGGCGGCCGTTTTGGAACAGGCCCGCCCGTCCGCCGGTTCGACCTAGAAGAACGATCAATCGGACGAAAGTGTGCGGGACATAATGGTGGCCAATGACGGGTACGGCGTCTACGAAATCATGGTGGCGTTTGCCCATATAGCGTTTGTCTCACTCTTGCTGGGCAGCGCCTTGACCAACATCTTCCGTTTCCCCTGGTTTATGTACGCCGACGAGCCCCGTCCAGCCGTCCAGCGTGGAGTGGGCATCGCCGAACTGCTGCTTGCCGCCGTCGTCTGCCTTCCTTATTTCTGGGGCGAGGGGAGTTCCGTAGCGGCGCTGATCGCGCTGGCTTACGGCCTGGCGGTGGGAGTGCTGGCGCTGTGGCGCTGGAAGAAGGGGCACGCGTTCCGCCTCTCGTCGCTGCTGGCGCCTGCGCTTCTGGCGTTCGCGTTCGGGGCGCTCAAGGCCGGAGAACTTGCCGCGCTGGCCGCGGGCGCGCAGGCGTAGCCGAGCCGGTTGTGAGGGTGCGCCGAGCTTCCTTCCCGGGTGTGATGGGATGGCAGCATGGCGAAAAGTACGACGGCGGCCCCCAGACTGGATCCGGTCCGGCTGGCTAACCTCGAACACGTTGATAATGCGGACCTTCTTAGCGGGGACCATTGCGAGGGGCGTCGCTATGCCAACGTGCAGCTGGACGGGCTGGATCTGACCGGCATCACGTTCCTGGAGTGCGAGCTGCTGTCGGTCGCCCTGAACGGAACCCAGCTGCGCGGCGCCCGGTTTACCGACTGCCGGTTCGAGGAGCTGTATGCGCCGGTCTTCAGCGCTGCCCGCTCAAGTTGGCGGGATGTTGAACTGACCCGGACCAGACTCGGCTCCGCTGAAGTTTTCGATTCGGCGCTGCAGTCCGTCAATTTCGACGGCGGCAAACTGGGCTACGTGAATCTGCGCAGCTCCAAGCTCACGGACGTGCTGATCTCCGACTGCATCATCGACGAGCTGGATCTCGCCGGCGCCCGGGGTCTGCGCGTGGCGTTGCAGAACTGCCGCATCGGAACGCTCGATGTGACGGATGCGGTCCTGAAAGACTTCGACCTGCGCAGCAGCGAATTCAGCATGATCCGCGGCGTCGGCGGTCTTAAGGGCGCAACAGTGGATGACTACCAGCTGAACCTGCTGGCGCCGATCCTTGCCGAACAGCTCGGCATCCGAGTGGAAGGTTAGGGGAAGCCGCCGAGCGCTGCGTAGCTTTCCGGTTAAATCGTTGACAATATCAATAAAAGGCTGTTCCAATGGTTTGAACGTGATCCCGCTACAAAGGAGTTGCAGTGAATCTCGGCATTGGTTCATGGCCCGCCCGCCGCGCCAAGGTCCGCCCGGACGATGTCTGCATCGTCTTCGAAGGCCGGGAGCGGACTTATCGAGAGTTTGATCAGCGCGTCACACGGTTGGCCAATGCCTTCGCCGGTGCCGGAGTGTCCAAGGGCGACCGGGTGGCCTACGCAGGTTTTAACCACCCTGCCTTGCTGGAAACGTTCTTCGCCGCCGGCCTCATCGGCGCCGTCTGCGTACTGATAAACCCCCGGCTCCGGAAGCCCGAGATTGACTACATCCTGCGTGACTGCGGCGCCACCGTTGTGGTCTTCGGTGAGGACCAGCGGGGCAATGCCGAGGAACTCGCCGCAGAGCTCGAGATCCGGCAGTGGCTCAGCGTCGACGGCGGTGGCCCGGGAGCCTTGTTCGAGGACTTCCTTACCGGCGGCAGCGGAGAACCCGTCCAGATCGACGTCGATCTTGAGGCCCTCGCCCTGATTATGTACACCTCCGGGACCACCGGCCGCCCCAAGGGGGCCATGCTGACCCACAACAATCTGTTCTACCAGTACGTCAATGCGCTGATCGGTCAGGACCTCCGGCAGGACGAGATCCACCTTGCCGCCGCCCCGCTGTTTCACATCGCCGGGCTGAACATGATGACCCTGCCCACGTTCACACTGGGCGGGCGCATCATCATCCACCGGACTTTCAAAGCCGCGGCGGTGCTGGCCGAGATGGAGCAGTCCCGGGTAACCTCATCGTTCCTGGTGCCGGCCATGCTGGACGCCCTGAGTAGCGATCCTGCCTTTCCAGCGGCGGACCTCTCCACTGTGCGCGGGTTCATGGTGGGCGGTTCGCCGCTGCCGGAGCGGACCATCCGGACCTGGCAGGACAAGAAGGTCGCCATCATGCAGGGCTTCGGCATGACCGAAACCGGCCCCGGAGTCTGCATGCTCGAACCGCGCGACGGCTTGGCCAAGGCCGGCTCTGCGGGCCGTGCCCACTTCTTTACTGAAAACCAGGTTGTGGACCTCGACGGCAAGCCGGTCCCGCCCGGGGTTCCCGGGGAGGTCATCGTCCAGGGTCCCAACGTCATGGCCGGCTATTGGAACAAGCCCGAGGAGACCGCCAAGGCGCTCGACGGCGCCTGGTACCATTCCGGCGACATCGCGGTGGTGGACGAGGACGGCTACATGTACATCAAGGACCGGATCAAGGACATGTACATCTCAGGGGGCGAGAACGTCTACCCCGCCGAGGTGGAGAATACCCTGCTCAGCGTGCCCGGCGTGCAGGAGGCGGCCGTGATCGGCGTGCCGGACGATAAGTGGGGCGAGACCGGACGTGCTTTTGTTGTCCTCGCGCCCGATACCCACGTGACCAGCGAAGCGATGCGTGAAGAGCTCAAGCAGCGCCTGGCCACCTACAAGGTGCCCCGCGACATCGTGCTCGTCGACGAGCTGCCGCGCAACGCTACCGGCAAGATCCAGAAGCACGCGCTGCGCGCCAACGCCTGATCCTGCGAGATGCTAGAGCCAGCGGGGCGCGGTCGGGCTTTGTTGTTTGCTGGAGGTGATGCCGTTGGTGGAGCGGCCGGTGGCGAAGGCGGTGACGTCGGCAAGGGTGCCGCTGATGATTTCGGGATTGTCGGAGTCGCGGTCGCCGAATTCAAGCACTCTTGAGGCATCGGAGGCTTTGAGGAGCAGGTCCTTGCCGTCGCCGCGGCTTTGCCAGGCTCCGGTGATCTCTTGCAGCAAGCGTTTAAGGACGTTGGCGGGGAGCTGGTCGAAGGTTGCGCCGTTGCCCAGGTCGACGGTGTGGATCCAGGTTTCGCGGGTGCGCATCCACACGGTTTCCGAGGCGGGGACGGTCCGGCCCTGGGCGGTTTTGACCTGGTGTTTCCAAGCGTCCGACGGAGTGTCGCGCCAGGCGGCGTCGAGCTGCGCGGCGGAGTCCTGGCAGAGGTCCCGCAGTTCTTTGGGAGCTATGGCGGCGCCGTGCTCGATTTCCGCGTTGCGCGCTTCCCAGGAGGAATACATGGGAGTTTCGATGCCGCTGTTCGCCCATTTCATCAGACGGGCGATAGCGCGGGCGTTGTAGCTAACGTGTGCGATGACGTGGGCCCGCGTCCAGTCCGGCAGCAGCGAGGGCGCCTGGAGTGCGTCGTCGGGCAGTTCGTCGAGCTTGCGGCCGAAGAACTCGGTCCCGCGGCGCACTGTCAGCAGTGCTTCCTGCAAGGCGGGGTCGGTGGTGAGGTCGTGACTCGCTGCCATTGGTGCTCCTTGCCGAGACGTTTAGATCCCACGGTACCCTCGACCCCGAGCTGCATCCGTTTATCGACCGCAAATTCCTGCGCGCAGAAATGTTTACGGACATGCCCGCTAGCCGGCGAACGCCGATCCCAGGTCGGCTTCGAGCGCCTGGCGCGTCTTGAAGACTTCCTGGACGAGACCGGCGTCGAACTGTTTGCGGAAGCGGGTTGTCGGAATGGCCACGCTTATTGCGCCGACCACTACTCCGGCGGCGTCATGGATCGCTGCTCCGAGGGCACTGACGCCTTCCTCGGTTCCTTCGAAGTTGGCGGCGAAGCCATTGGCGCGGATGGCGTCGAGTTCCTGCAGGAAAGCGGGGTAGTCGGCGGCGGGGATGGCGGCGCCGCTGATGTCCGCATTGTTGGTCCGGAACAACTGCTCCAGCACTTCCCGGTCCAGTTCCGCCAGGATGGCCTTGCCTCCCGAGGCTGAATTCGCGGGCAGCACCGTTCCCTGCCGGTCGCCGATGCGCAGGATGTTCGAGCCCTCAACGGTGCTGAGGAAACGTACCTGCGTGCCGACGCGGATCATCAGGTTGACCGTCTCGTTCAGTCGGGCTGCCAGCAGCTCCAGATGAGGCTGGGCGATCCTGCGCAGCTGCGTAGTCCCGCCGATGCCGGCGGGTCCGACCCCCAGCGAGGGCCCGGGCAAGTACCGCTTCGACTCGTCCTGGGTGGCAAAACCGCGGTAAACCAGCATGGCCAGCAGCCGGTGTGCGGTGGACGGTGCGACCTTGAGCTCGGCAGCGGCGTCCTTGAGCCGCACGCTGCCGAGATCGCGCAGCAGTTGCAGGAGCTGGAGGGCGTTGTCGACGGCGTCGATGGAGTAGGTCGGCTTCTTCCGCTGCGCCTTCGAGTTCTGCATACCGGAATTCTATTGTCGTTAGGGCACCTCGCCGTGGGGGTAGTCGTCGTCTTCGTCCGGGTTGATGGACAGGGCCTGCTCCTGCACGTCGGCATCATTGGCTTCCCAGGATGCGGGGCGTTCCACGGGAGTGGCGTCGGTATCCGAGTCATCCTGCAGGGGCTCGTTCTGCCACTGCACGTCGGCGGCGTCCGCTTCCTTCGGGTCGTGCAAACCGCCGTTGTCGGTAGTCATCTTGAACCTCCTGGTTGAGTTGCGTTCGGCTTGGTCGCCGGTGGCCGGGACCCGTTGTGCTCCTTCTACCCGCCGGCGACGGACTGGATGATCAGCAGCTCCTGCCCGGGCCCGATGCGGGTGGCGGGGCCGTCCAGCCCGCGGATGTCTTCCCCGTCCACATACAGGTTTACATACCGGCGGACGGCGCCCAGTTCGTTGCGCACCCGCCGGTCGAACACCGGATATTCCGCGGCGAGCCGGTCCAGCACCTGGGCCACGGTTGCCCCGTCTTCCACCGGCACGCGCAGTTCGCGCTGGTCACCGGTCACCTTGGCCAGGAGACTGGGGACGACGACGGTGACCGCCAGGGTGGTCTCCTCCATCGGCTACCGGCCGCCGTCGTTGATTGTGGCGGCGCGGACGCAGAGTACGTCCGGCAGGTGCGAGGCCACTTCGACGAAGACCTCGCCCTCATCGGCGCTTGCGTAGACGGAGCCGCCGCGGGTACCGAAGTAGACGCCGGCCGGATCCGAACCGTCCACGGCGGCCGCATCGCGCAGCACAACGTTGAACTCGTTGTCCGGCAAACCGGTATGCAGGCGTGTCCAGGAGTTGCCGCCGTCGCTGGTCCGGTGGACGGCGAGCTGGCCGTCCGGCGGAATGCGTTCGCCGTCGGCCTTGATCGGGATGACCCAGGCGGTGCCGGACTTCCGCGGGTGTGTGAGCATGGCGAAACCGAAGTCCGTGGGCAGGCCGTCCGCGATGGACACCCAGGTGTCCGCGTTGTCATCCGAGCGGTAGACGCCATGGTGGTTCTGCGCGAACAGCGTGGTGGGTACCTCGGGATCCCGTGCGATTTTGTGCACACACTGGCCGACTTCGGGATTGGGATCCGGCATGAAGTAGGCGCTGATGCCGTGGTTGCGCGCGGTCCAGCTGGTCCCGCCGTCCGTAGTCCGGTACACGCCGCCGGTGCTCATAGCGACATGGACTGTGTTTTCATCCGCGGGGCTGGGCAAGACGGAGTGCGCGGCGGCCCCGCCGTAGCCGGCGCCCCACTGGTCTTTGTCCGGATGCGCCCAGAGGCTGCGGTTGAGCTCGAAGTGCTCGCCGCCGTCGGTGGATTTCCAAACCGAGATGGGTTCGCAGCCGGCCCAGACGACGCCGGGGCGGTCCTCGGCGTCCGGATAAAGCTGCCAGATCCGCTCCAGCGCGGCACCGTCCTCTTCGGCGAAGCGGATGGCACCGTTTTCGGGCTCGGTCCAGGTGCCGCCCAGATCGTCCGAGTGGAAGACCGTGGGTCCCCAGTGCTCGGAGCGGGCACCGACGAGCAGCCGGGTGCGGCCGTCACGCTGGTCGATCCCGATGCTCGGGATCTCATTCATCAAAAAGTGCGGTTCGGACAGCGACCAGTTGACCCGGTCTGTGCTGGTTGCCAGCCACAGGCCTTTTTTCGTACCGATCGCGAGAATTGTTGTTCCGGCGGTAGCCATGCACACTATTCGACCACCGCGGGCGTAACGCCGCAATGCTTTTGCGGTGAACGGTTGCACGGCAGGGCAGAATAGGGGCGGGCACTCGAGGGAACCAGGAGAAATGAGCGAACCAGCAGCAGAACAGCACAGCTCGCGGCTGTGGTTATGGGTCCTGATCGGCGCGGCCGTGCTGACGCAGACGGCGCTGAACCTGGCCCGGCCGGTGATCTCCTACAAACTGCTGGCGCTCGGCGGCGATGCCGCCGTGATCGGTGTGGTCACCGCCGTTTACGCCATCCTGCCCGTGGTCGCCGCGCTCTGGCTCGGCCGGGTGAGCGACCGGGTGCAGTCGCTGCGCGGCATGGTGGTGCTCGGGGCCGTCCTGCTTTCAGTGGCGGCGCTGCTGCTGGCAGCAGCCGGAGACTTCCTCTGGATCGGCGTGGCCAGCGCGCTGCTGGGCATGGGCCATCTGGTCTTCACCATCGCCGGCCAATCCGCCATTGCGCGATATGCCCCGCTGAGCCAGCTGGACAGCGGGTTCGGCTGGTTCACCGCGGCCTTTTCCCTGGGCCAGTTGATCGGGCCGCTGCTGGCGGGCCTGCTGTTGGGCAGCGGGCTGGAAAGTACCGGCGATGCCCGGATGGCCTCGGTGAACACCGCCCTGCTGCTGGCCGCCGGCATCGCGCTGGCAGCCGCCCCGGCCATGCTGGTGAAATCACGCACCGGCGGCCGGGCGGGACAGCAGCCGGGGGCGAAGACACTCCCGAGGGAAGGCGCCCTGACGATCCTGCGCACCCCCGGCGTCGCCTGGAACATGGCCGCTTCGCTGGCCCTGCTCTCCGCCATCGACATACTGGTGGCCTTCCTGCCGCTGGTGGCGGAGGAACACGGCGTGGCCCCGGTCTGGGTGGGCATCCTGCTGGCCGTGCGCGCCGGCGCCTCCATCATTTCCCGCGTCATCCTGGCCCAGCTCATCCAGAAATGGACCCGCTACCAGCTGCTGATCGCCAGCCTGCTCGGCTCCGGTGCGGCCATCGCCGTCGCGCCGTTCTTCCTCGATGCACTTTGGGTAGCGGGAATCGCCCTGTTTGTCGGCGGCTTCCTGCTGGGCCTGGGCCAGCCGCTGACCATGAGCCTGATTACGCAGGCCGTTTCCCCGCAGTCTCGCGGCGCGGCCCTGGCCATCAGGCTGCTCGGCAACCGTATCGGCCAGGTAGTCATCCCGCTGGCCGGCGGCCTCGTCGCCGCCCCGCTGGGGCCCGCGGCAGCCATCTGGCTGGTCTGCGGGCTGCTGGGGCTGGCGGCCGTCGCCAAATCCACCAGCAAGGGCTGACGCGCCTACGCCTGCTGCCGCGCGTCCAGCTGTTCTCCGGCGTCGGCAATGTCGCCCACCCGGTGGACGCGCAGGGAGTTGGTGGACCCGGCCTGGCCCGGAGGCGAGCCGGCGGCGATGACCATCAGGTCGTCGATGTCGGCCAGGTTCTGCTCGTAGAGCACCCGGTCCACCTGCGCCGTCATGTGGTCGGTGTGCTCGGCGAAGTCGACCAGCCGCGGCTGGATGCCCCACATCAGGGCCATTACGTTCAGGGTCGACTGCACCGGGGTGAAGGCAAACAGGGGCTTGTTCGGACGGAGCCGGGAGAGTCGGCGGGCCGAATCACCGGACTGCGTGAAAACGCAGATGCACCTGGCATCGAGCTGGTCCGCGATCTCCACGGCGGCCCGCGTGATGGCACCGCCGCGGGTTTTCGGTTTGCTGCCCAGCGGCGGAACGCGCTCCAGCCCGTGCTGCTCGGTGGACTCGATGATGCGCGCCATGGTCTGCACGGTCTCCACCGGATACTTTCCCACGCTGGTTTCGCCGGAGAGCATGACCGCATCCGCGCCGTCGAGCACGGCATTCGCGCAGTCCGACGCCTCGGCACGCGTAGGCCTGGGATTCTCGATCATGGATTCCAGCACCTGCGTCGCCACAATCACCGGCTTTGCCGAACGCCGCGCCAGCTCGATGGCGTTCTTCTGCACCACGGGCACGTCTTCCAGCGGCAGCTCCACGCCCAGGTCCCCGCGGGCCACCATGATCGCATCGAAGGCGGCGACGATCTCGGCCAGCGCCGCGACGGCCTGCGGCTTCTCGATCTTCGCGATGACGGGGGTGCGGCGTCCCTCTTCGGCCATGATCTCGTGTACGCGCCGGATGTCGGCGGCGTTGCGCACAAAGGAAAGGGCAACCATGTCGACGCCGGTCCGTAGCGCCCAGCGCAGATCGGCCTCATCCTTGTCGCTCAGGGCCGGGACGTTGACCGCGACCCCCGGGAGGTTGATGCCCTTGTTGTTGGAGACGGCGCCGGGCACGGTGACCTCCGTGACCACGCGGGTGTCATCCACCGCGACGGCGCGCAGGGCAACCTTCCCGTCGTCGATCAGCAGCGTATCGCCCGCATTGACGTCCTGCGGCAGGCCCTTGTGCGTCGTCGAGCAGAGCTCAGCGGTGCCGGCCACGTCCTCGGTGGTGATGGTGAACGTGTCCCCGACGCGCAGTTCGTGCGGCCCGTCCGCAAACCTGCCCAGCCGGATCTTCGGCCCCTGCAAATCGGCGAAGATGGCGATCGGCTGGTCCAGCTCGGACGCGGCCTTGCGGATGTTGTTGTATATTTCCTCGTGCACCGCATGTTCGCCGTGGCTCATGTTCAAACGTGCGACGTCGACTCCCGCCCTGAGGAGCGACACCGTACTTTCGTAGGTGGCGACGGAAGGGCCGAACGTGGCAATAATCTTTGCCTGTCTCATAATGTCTCCTTAGCCCCGGCCGATGTACGGCATGCCGGAAGCGGTAATGGTGAGCTGGTTGATGTTCGCCTGGGCCGGCAGCGTGGCCATGAGGACCACAGCCCGGGCGGCTTCTTCTACGTCGAATGTCGGCTCGACGCGCCTGCTCCCGTCCGGCTGCAATGCCCCGTCGCTGATGCCGGCCCCGTGCAGGAGGCCGGTCGAGGTGTTGCCTATATCGATCTGGCCGCAGCTGATGCCGTACGGCCTGCCATCGAGTTCGATTGACTTCGTGAGTCCGGTCAGGGCGTGCTTGGTCGCCGCGTACGCCACCGAGCGCGGCCGCGGCGTGTGCGCAGAAATGGAGCCATTGTTGATGATCCGGCCACCTTGCGGCTGCTGGGCCTTCATCTGCCGGAACGCCGCTGCGGCGCACAGCATGGCACCGGTGAGGTTCACCGCCACCGTGTCATTCCACTCCGCCAGGCTGATCTCGTCGATGCCGGCCGCCGGGCCGAAGGTGCCGGCGTTGTTGAAGAGCAGGTCTAGGCGTCCCCAACGCTCGCGGACGCTGGCGAAGAGGCTTTCGACGGCTTCCGGATCTGTGATGTCGGTCGGAACCACCAGCGCCGCAGGATTATCCTCGGCGGTCTCCGCGAGCAGTTCCGGGCGCCGGCCGGCCAATGCAACGGAAAAGCCGGCCGCGAGCAGCTGCCGCGCCACCGCGCGGCCAATACCGGATCCGGCGCCGGTAACGACGGCGGTACCCGCCTGTGGTGCCGAAGCATGGGATGTCATCTGCTCTCCTTACAGGACGTGTTCGTCATAACGTTGACAGGGAACGCACCAACATCGTTCACTGTATCTTACATAACGGAATAAACATTCCGTCTTGTGGAAATTAAGCTGAGACGGCAGGAGAACTCTGTCCTCAATGGAGAGGTAGCACATGACTGTTATTGATGAGACGCCGGCTATCCTGAGCGCGCTCGCCGACCAGTTCCCGGACCGCGATCCGGAAGAGACCGCGGAGTGGTCCGAATCGCTGGACCAGCTGATCAGCACCCAGGGCACCGAGCGCGCCCAGTTCATCATGCGCTCGCTCCTGCAGCGGGCCGGTGCCCAGAGTGTCGGCGTGCCCATGGTGACCACCACGGACTACGTCAACACCATCCCCGCAGACCAGGAGCCGCACTACCCGGGCAACGAGGAGATCGAGCGCAAGTACCGCGCCTGGATGCGCTGGAATGCCGCCGTCATGGTCCACCGGGCACAGCGTCCCGAAATAGGCGTCGGCGGGCATATCTCCACCTACGCCGGAGCGGCCACCCTCTACGAGGTTGGCTTCAACCACTTCTTCCGCGGCAAGGACCACCCCTGCGGCGGCGACCAGGTCTTCTTCCAAGGGCATGCCTCGCCCGGCATGTATGCACGCGCCTTCATGGAAGGCCGGCTCACCGAGGAGGATCTGGACGGTTTCCGGCAGGAGAAGTCGCGGGAAGGCCACGCGCTCTCCTCGTATCCGCACCCGCGGCTGATGCCCCACTTCTGGGAATTCCCCACCGTGTCCATGGGCATCGGCCCCATGAACGCCATCTACCAGGCGCAGTCCAACCGCTACCTGCACAACCGCGGCATCAAGGACACCTCTGACCAGCACGTCTGGGCCTTCCTTGGCGACGGCGAAATGGACGAGCCGGAAAGCCGCGGACTGCTGCAGCTCGCCGCCAACGAAAAGCTGGACAACCTCACGTTTGTCGTCAACTGCAACCTGCAGCGCCTGGACGGGCCGGTGCGCGGCAACGGCAAGATCATGCAGGAACTTGAGGCGTTCTTCCGCGGTGCCGGCTGGAACGTGGTCAAGGTGGTCTGGGGCCGCGAATGGGATGACCTGCTGGCCAAGGACACCGACGGCGCGCTCGTGGACATCATGAACGAAACCCCCGACGGCGACTACCAGACCTACAAGGCGGAATCGGGCGGCTTCGTCCGCGACCAGTTCTTCGGCAAGACCCCGCAGACCAAGGCCATGGTCGCGGACCTGAGCGATGCCGAAATCTGGAACCTCAAGCGCGGCGGCCACGATTACCACAAGGTCTACGCGGCCTATAAGGCTGCCACCGAGTTCAAGGGCAAGCCCACGGTGGTCCTGGTCAAGACGGTCAAGGGCTACGGGCTCGGCCCGCACTTCGAGGGCCGCAATGCGACCCACCAGATGAAAAAGCTGACCCTGCAGGACCTGAAGGACTTCCGCGACTACCTGCGGATTCCGATCAGCGACGAGCAGCTCGAGGCCGATCCGTACCGTCCGCCGTACTATCACCCGGGCGCGGACGCACCGGAGATCCAGTACCTGATGGACCGGCGTGCGGCCCTGGGCGGTTCCGTGCCGGAGCGCCGCAGCAAGCACGCGGAGATCAAACTCCCGGAGGCGAAGGCGTACGAGGTCGCCAGGCGCGGATCCGGCAAGCAGCAAGCAGCCACCACCATGGCGTTCGTGAGGTTGCTGAAGGACCTGATGCGGGACAAGGAGTTCGGCAACCGCGTGGTTCCGGTGGTCCCGGACGAGTCGCGTACCTTCGGTATGGACGCGTTCTTCCCGACGGCGAAGATCTACAACCCCGGCGGCCAGAACTACCTCTCCGTGGACCGCGATCTTGTCCTGGCCTACAAGGAGTCCCCGGCCGGGCAACTGATCCACCCGGGCATCAACGAGGCCGGCGCGGTCGCGGCCTTCACCGCCGCCGGCACCGCCTATGCCACGCACGGCGAACCACTGGTACCGATCTACGTGTTCTACTCGATGTTCGGTTTCCAGCGCACAGGCGATTCCTTCTGGGCCGCCGCCGACCAGATGACCCGCGGCTTCATCATCGGCGCCACGGCCGGCCGGACCACGCTGACGGGGGAGGGGCTGCAGCACGCCGACGGCCATTCACCGGTGCTCGCGGCAACCAATCCCGCCGTCGTTACCTATGATCCGGCCTTCGGCTACGAGATCGGCCACATCATGAGGGCCGGGCTGGAGCGCATGTACGGCGGCAACCACCCGGATCCGAACGTCATGTACTACCTCACCGTGTACAACGAGCCGATCGTCCAGCCGGCCGAGCCGGAAGGCCTGGACATCGATGGCGTCCTCGGCGGTATCTACAAGCTGAAGGCCGCGGAAGCGCAGGGGCCGAAGACCCAGCTGCTGGCGTCCGGCGTCGCGGTTCCGTGGGCCCTGGAGGCACAGACCATCCTGGCTGAGGACTGGGGCGTCAGCGCCGATGTTTGGTCCGTGACCAGCTGGAACGAACTGCGCCGCGATGGCCTGGCTGCGGAACGGGAGACGTTCCTGAACCCCGGCTCCGAAGCGCGAAAGCCGTTTGTCGCGCAACAGCTCGAAGGCGCCGAAGGGCCGGTCGTTGCGGTCTCCGACTACATGTCTCAGGTGCCCGACCAGATCCGCCAGTACGTGCCGAACGAGTTCGCCACCCTTGGCGCCGACGGCTTCGGGTTCTCGGACACGCGGGCCGCGGCACGCCGTTTCTTCAGCATCGACGCCCACTCCGTGGTGGTCCGCGCCCTGCAGCTGCTCGCTGCGCAGGGCAAGGTGCCCGCCGAGGCCCCGGCCGAAGCCTTCCGCCGGTACCGGCTGGACGATGTCAACGCGGGAACCTCGGGCAGTGCCGGAGGCGACGCCTAAGCCCGTAGACGGCGGTTAAAAGAGTGAGGGCGGATCCCGTAGGATCCGCCCTCACTCTTTTGGCTCCGCGAGCCTTTGCCGTAGGCGTTGCTAGCCGCGCGTGGCCCGAGCCAGCCGGCTCGGCAGGCTCCGCAGCGTGTTGAGCAGGCCGCCCTGTCCGTGACGAACGCGCGTCGGCGGAATGTAGAAATCCGGGTCTGAGCCGCCGGCGTCGTAGATATGGGCTGTGGCTGACTGTCCGGTCTTGGTTTCGGGGCTGGGTGTATTCATGCTGGTTCTCCAATTCCTTAGCTTTCCTAGCGTCTATTCCGAATAGCGGAAAAATAATATTGCTATATGAAAATGCTAGGCGGAGCCAGAGGGGTGGTCAAGAGGTTGAGCACAGAAGTTTGGGGCAGGAATCTTCGGGCGGGCGCTTTGGTGCCCGCAAGTGTTGCCACCGTGCAGGAAGGCTTCGGGGTCGGTCCGGCCGTTCCTGGTTCTGACAAGGATGCCAGATCGGCGGTCGGAATCCTATGGTCAACGGTTTTCGCTACGGCTTCAGAAGCAAATCCGACCGGACTGCGATGTCGGATTGCGCGTCGCCGTCGTAAATCTTGCCCGGGCGGGAAAGGGTGGCCAGCTCCCTGTTCCGTTGGGGCCGCCGCCGTATCGGTCGACGGTTGGCCCCCAGGATCCTCTGTCCGGCGGCGGTAGCCGGCAAAAATAAATTTCCGGTACCCTTGACACGTACCCTGTGACACCGCTTACACTATTTATGAAATAAAGATTCCACCATACAGAAACATCGAATCAAGTCGATTTCTATCGATGGTCAAGGGTGTTCAGCGTCTGAGGTGGATTAGATCTCTAGAAAGCTGACACCCGCAATGAATCTCGCCTCTTTTAATTCTGCCTCGGATAGCGCAGCCCTCGACGTGCTGCGCCCCTGCGTCGACATAACGCGCTGGGCCACCGAGATAATCCATGCCCGTCCTTTCAGCAGCCGCGAAGAGCTTCTGTCGTTCGCCGAGCAGGCGGCCCAGCCCTGGACGGAAGAAGAGATCGACGGCGCCCTGGCGCACCATCCGCGCATCGGAGAAAAGGCCGCCGGCAGCAGCACCGAGGCGGATATGTCCCGCAAGGAACAATCCGGCGTCGCACAGTCCGCCGAAGTCCAGGACAAGCTCCGCTCAGGCAACCAGGCGTACGAAAAGAAGTTCGACAGGGTCTTTCTGATCCGTGCCGCCGGCCGCAGCGCAGAGGAAATTCTGAGCCAGCTGGAAAAGCGGCTGCGCAATTCGCCCGACGAGGAAATCGCCGTCGTCGCCGGCCAGTTGCGCGAAATCGCCATCCTCCGACTTGAAGGAGTCATCGAAGCATGAGCGTCAGCCATGTCACCACCCACATTCTCGACACCGGGACCGGGAGGCCTGCCTCCGGTGTCAAGGCCACACTGGAAGCCAAAACGGCAACCGGCTGGCAAGAAATCGCCACGGAGCATACGGACAACGACGGTCGTATCAAGAATCTTGGCCCCGAGGCGATCGAAGCAGGGATCTACCGGATCACGTTTGAAACCGGCCCCTACTTTGGGCAGAAGGGTACGGAAACCTTCTTCCCGTTCGTGGAGCTGACCTTCGAAGTGAAGGACACAGCAGAGCACTACCACGTACCACTTCTCATCAGCCCGTTTGCATACTCAACATACCGAGGGAGCTAATCATGACCGCCACCGTGGAATCCGCCACCGGCACCCGCATCGTCCTGGGCCAGAACCAGTACGGCAAGGCCGAAGTCCGACTGGTCAAAATCACCCGGGACACCGACCGCCACCAGATCCAGGACCTCAACGTCACCTCGCAGCTGCGCGGCGACTTCGAAGCGGCACACACCGCCGGCGACAACGCCCACGTGGTCGCCACCGATACCCAGAAGAACACCGTGTACGCCCTCGCCCGCGATGGCGTTGCCACCACGGAGGAGTTCCTGCTCCGTCTTGGCAACCATTTCACGGAGAGCTTCGACTGGGTCACCGGCGGACGCTGGTCGGCGGAGCAGTACTTCTGGGACCGCATCAACGACCACGACCACGCCTTCTCCCGGAACAAGAGCGAAGTCCGCACCGCGGTGCTCGAGATTTCCGGCAACAAGAAGACCATCGTGGCAGGCATCGAGGACCTCACTGTCCTGAAGTCCACCGGTTCGGAATTCCACGGTTTCCCGAGGGATCAGTACACCACGCTGCAGGAAACCAATGACCGGATCCTCGCCACCGATGTGACCGCGCGCTGGCGCTACAACACCCTCGACGTCGATTTCGACGCCGTCTACGCCAGCGTCCGTGCACTGCTGCTCAAGGGATTTGCGGAGACGCACTCCCTGGCACTGCAGCAGAGCATGTACGAAATGGGCCGCCTTGTCCTTGAGGCGCACCCGGAAATCGACGAGATCAAGATGTCGCTGCCGAACAAGCACCACTTCCTGGTGGACCTGAGCCCGTTCGGCCAGGACAACCCCAACGAAGTGTTCTTCGCCGCGGACCGGCCGTACGGATTGATCGAAGCCACCATCCAGCGTGAGGGTTCCCCCGCCACGCATGAAGTCTGGGCAAATATCCCCGGATTCTGCTAGTCCACATGCCAGAGGCCGGGACGCACGCGCGCGTCCCGGCCTCTGCAGCCGACAAGGAGGTCAGCTGTGAATGCAGCAAAAACTACACGTAAGACTATAACCGGACAGCGGCCCGAGGACGAAAGGCTGCCAATCGGCAAGTCCTTTGCCTACGGTCTCCAGCACGTTTTGACCATGTACGGCGGCATCATCGCGGTACCCCTCATCGTGGGCACAGCGGCTGGCATGAGCCAGGACGAAATCGCCCTGCTCATTGCCTCCTGCCTCTTCGTTGGCGGTGCGGCAACCATCCTGCAGAGCTACGGCGTCAAGTTCTTCGGATCGCAACTGCCGCTGGTACAAGGTGTTTCCTTCGCCGGCGTTGCCACCATGACGGCAATTCTGAGCGGCGGCGGTGGCATCGAGATGGTGTTCGGCTCCGTGCTGGTGGCGTCCGTGATCGGTCTGGCCATCGCCCCGTTCTTCGCCAAGGTCATCAAGTTCTTCCCGCCGGTAGTCACCGGCGTCATCATCACCACCATCGGTCTCACCCTTATGCCGGTTGCGGCCAACTGGGCCATGGGCGGCAACTCCAAGGCGGACGACTACGGCAGCCTGGCCAACATCGCGCTCGCTGCCGGCACGCTTGCCGCGGTGCTGCTGCTGAGCAAGCTCGGCAACGCCGCCATCTCCCGCCTGTCCATCCTGCTGGCCATTGTCGCCGGCACGGTAGTCGCGGCACTCCTGGGCATCGCCGACTTCTCCAACGTGGGCAGCGGCGCCATCTTCGCCTTCCCGCAGCCCTTCGCCTTCGGCTGGCCGGTGTTCGACCTCGCCGCCATCATCTCGATGACCATCGTCATCCTCGTCACCATGACGGAAACGACGGCGGATATCCTGGCGGTCGGCGAAATCGCCAAGACCAAGGTCAACTCGCGGCGCATCGCGGACGGACTGCGGGCGGACATGCTCTCCAGCGCACTGGCACCGGTGTTCAACTCCTTCACGCAGACTGCTTTCGCCCAGAACGTCGGGCTGGTGGCCATCACCGGCGTCAAGAGCCGCTTCGTAGTGACCGCAGGTGGCGTGATCATGCTGGTCCTGGGGCTGCTGCCGATCCTCGGTCGCGTTGTCGCAGCCGTGCCGACGCCCGTCCTCGGCGGTGCAGGCATCGTCCTCTTCGGCACGGTGGCCGCCAGCGGCATCCGCACGCTGTCCAAGGTCGATTACAAAGACAACATGAACATGATCATCGTGGCCGTGTCGCTGGCCTTCGGCATGATCCCCGTGGTGTCCCCGACCTTCTACGATGAGTTCCCCACCTGGTTCGGCATCATCTTCCACTCCGGCATCAGCTCCGCCGCCATCATGGCCGTGCTGCTGAACCTGCTCTTCAACCACCTGAAGGCCGGAAACTCCGACCAGCAGTCCTCGCTGGTGGCCAGCCCGCCGCGCATGGTCCGCGAGGACGAGCTGCAGGCGCTGCAGGACGGCGACTACTACCAGGGCGGCAAACTGATGGCCGCGGACGGCACCGAGATCCCGGTGGTCACCGCCCAGCAGTACCAGATCGTCAAGGAAAAGCTGGATAAGGGCGAGATCAACTGCCCCGAGGACATCCGCAGGATCTGCGACGGCGAGGCCGACGAGGACCCTAAGGACACCGGAGAGTCTGACGGCGCCTCCACCGGTGTGCACACAGCCGGCAAGGAACACTAGAAAACGTGCCTTGGGCCGGTCCCGCTCCGCATCCCGCGGACCGGGGCCGGCCCCAAGCGATCTCCTGGATCAGCAGACAGGACAACACTGAGCTGGCGGCATCGCCGTCGTTGTTTGCCAACGCTCGGCGCCAAGACCTGTACCTGACAAGGAGCATCATGACTGCACGTACCTGGGTGACGAACCCGCTGGCCATTTTCACCGCCAACAACGACGACGCCGCGGGCGGTTTGGTGGTCGAAGGCGGCGAAATCGTCGAACTCGTGGCGGCCGGCCAGACGCCGCGCGAACCATGGACAACCGTGTTTGACGCCAGCGATCACGTGGTGCTGCCGGGCCTAGTCAACACGCACCACCACTTCTACCAAACGCTCACCCGGGCCTGGGCGCCGGTGGTCAACGTGCCGCTGTTCCCGTGGCTGATCAACCTGTATCCGGTCTGGGCGCGCCTGACTCCCCGCTACCTGGAGCTCGCCACCAAGGCGGCGCTGGCCGAACTGCTGCTCTCCGGCTGCACCACGGCGGCGGACCACCACTACCTCTTTCCCGCCGGCATGGAGGACTCCATCGACGTCCAGGTGCAGGTGGTGCGCGAGCTGGGGATGCGCGCCATGCTCACCCGCGGTTCCATGACGCTCGGGGAGGACGACGGCGGCCTGCCGCCGCAGCGCACGGTCCAGGCGCCCGAGGTGATCCTCGCCGACAGCGAACGGCTGATCGGGCGCTACCACGAACGCGGGCCCGGCGCGCAGATCCAGATCGCGCTGGCCCCTTGTTCACCGTTCTCCGTCACTCCGGAGATCATGAAGGACAGCGCTGCCCTCGCCGTGCAGCATGACGTACGGCTGCACACGCATCTGGCGGAAACCATCGACGAAGAGGACTTCTGCCTCGAACGGTTCGGCCTGCGGCCACTCGACTATCTCGAAAGCGTGGACTGGCTGGCACCGCGCACCTGGCTGGGCCATGGCATCCACTTCAGCGACGCCGAGGTCACGCAGCTTGGGGCCGCCGGGGTCGGCGTAGCGCATTGCCCCAGCTCCAACATGCGGCTGGCCTCGGGCATCTGCCGTGCCATTGAACTGGAGGACGCCGGCGTCAACGTGGGGCTGGGCGTGGACGGCTCGGCGTCGAACGACGGCTCCAACATGATTCTCGAGGCCAAGCAGGCGCTGTATCTGCAGCGGCTCCGCTATGGCGCCGAGCTCGCGAGGCCCGAGCGCGCCCTCGGCTGGGCCACCAGAGGGTCCGCCCGTGCACTGGGGCGTTCCGATATCGGTGAGATCGCCGTCGGAAAACAGGCCGATCTGGCGTTCTTCAAGCTGGACGAACTGCGCTTTTCGGGCAGCCACGACCCGCTCTCCGCGCTGCTGCTGTGCGGCGCGGACCGAGCCGACCGCGTCATGGTCGGCGGCCAGTGGCGCGTGGTGGACGGGCAGATCGAGGGGCTGGATCTTCAGGAACTGATCACCGACCACTCCAAAGCAGCCCGGGAGCTGGTCGCCGGCTGAGCAACTCCGCGGTGTCAGACGTGCTGGTCCACGATAATCGGGTTGCCATCCGGGTCCAGCACTATGAAGCTCGCCGGACCGGTCGTCTCCTCGTCTGCCTCCGCAACGAAATGTGTGCCCTGGGCTTTCAGCTGACGCTGAAGCTCGCGCACGTCGGTGTAGGCGTCGAGCTCCTGCGCGTCCTGATTCCAGCCGGGGTTGAACGTCAGCGCATTCTGCTCAAACATCCCTTGGAAGAGCCCGACGACGGCCTCACCATTCTTCAGAATCAGCCAGTTGTGCGTGAGATCGCCTCCGTGTTTGTGGAACCCGAGCTTCTCGTAGAACGCTGCAGAAGCCTCGATGTCCTTGACGGCCAGGCTGATCGAGAAGGCGCCGAGTTGCATGTGTTACTCCCTTTTCCGGAATGGCTGGTTCTTCGGATCATAGTCACAGCCGGCCCTGAACCAACACAGGAATAATCCAGCCGTGGGCGATCGGCGCTGCGGCGCCGGAACCTTGGGAGCAGACAAAAATTGGCTCAAACGATGGCTCGTCCGTGCGCACCGCTGGAAATTTCCAAGTTTTTACGGCAAGAATGGCACTTATGGAATCTCCCCGCGTCCCTTCACGCCGTTCGCTCCTGACCGTAAGTGCCGCCGCAGGAACGGCTGGCGTCCTTGCCGGCTGCTCGCCCTTCCAGAACCTAGTCGGAGATACGAGCGGCGAACCGGCGGCCGTCGGCGCCGAGGGAACGCCGGTTCGGGCGGGCAAGCTCAGCGAGGTTCCGGTCGGCGGCTCCGCCAACATGGAGGTTGAAGGAAAACCGATCCTGATCCACCGCCCCAATGAGGAAACGGTCCTCGCCTACAGTGCCGAATGCACCCATCAGGGCTGCAAGGTGGCGGCGACGGAAAGCGAGATCGCTTGTCCATGCCACAACTCGACCTTCGCGCTGACGGATGGCGCAGTTACGGGTGGGCCGGCCCCCGCGCCGCTGCCCCGATTTGCTGCGGCGATCGACGGCGATTGGATCACCGTCGTCGTTTAGCCGATAAGCGAGACGCCGAAGCTGGCGAGGATTCCGAAGGCGACGCCCCACAGGATGATCGAGACGATCTGCCACAAAATAACGGCGTTCTTCGACGCTCCGAACGAGACCATCGCGGCCGAGGTGATCTGGCTTGGCAGAATGGTCTGGCCCAGCAGGCTGACGCCTGCTACGCCGTACTTGTCGAATTGAGCGCGCAGCTTCTGCTGGCGGGGAGAGGGTTCCTTGGGTGCCTTGCCGCTGACTACCTTCGAACGCACCCTATGGGCGCTGAGCACGAAGAGCAGCATGGAGATCACGTTGCCGACGATGGCGGCTGCGATCGCGACCGCCGGGTTGATGCCTGCGAGCACGCCGATGACGGACCCGAAGTAGGACTCGATGAACGGAATCGCGGCTGCGAGTATCACGCCCACCCACTGCAGCACAGTGGGAAGCGAGGCGGTGAAGTCCTGCAGGGCGTCGATCATGGATGATTCCTCTCATGGTGTGGACCGTGAAGCGGTGTCTCTGGGGCATCGGCCCGTGACGGGTGCCTAGGACCAATACGAGCCTAGTGAAGGCCGTCTGGAGGATGATGCTTCGAGAGGATGATCTTCATGCACAGGTCATCCCACGCCGTGGCGGTCGGGCAGGGGAGGGCTCATGATCAGCCGGCGTGCACGCTGCCCTGTTTTCGGGCATAGGCGCGGGCTGCTCGCACGCGATCACCACATCGTGTGGAGCACCAGTAGCGGCGCGCGTGGGTGCGCAATATGAACCGGTTGCAGGGCGTTGCTTCGCAGCGGGCGATCAGTCCGGCTTGATCTCCAGTCAGCAATGAGGCGGCGTCCTCTGCGATTTGGGCCATCGCGTGTTCGACGAGTTGCGTCACCGGGTGCTGTGGAGCGCGGTGCAATCCCTCCTGCGGGTCATACCGCAGCAGCGGCGCGCTCGGCACCTTCGTGAGGGCTTGATTGACCCCCTCAAGGGCACTCAGTTCAGGTTCTCTGCTGTCTGCTTGGGCTGCGAAGATTGCACGCAAACTGCCCCGCAAGGTTGCGAGCTGGTTCTGGCAGTACGCCAGCAGAGCCGTCTCGTCGGGAACGAGCTGGTGGCTGATGAGCCATCGGGTGGCGTTCTCCGGGCTGTCTAATTCATCCACCGCGTGACCGCCAGGAAGCGTGACGGTGCTGTTAGCCAGGGCGAGACTCGTATGCTGCTCGGCTCCGGGCGCGGGTGGAAGCGGGATCGTAGACATGCTTCTCATGCTATCAGCTGGGGTTTTCCGTGACGTTCCTGCAGTGGAGCATCACGCTGAATTGTCGATTCTTTGCTGGGGATTTGGAGAAACCCCTGTGCTCCAGGCGCCACTTTCTTGGAGACGACGGTGATGATCGCGGTGACGAGCATGAATTACTCCGCTAGGCGCGCGTGATTGTCCCCAACTTTGGGGCGGGGACGCGACTTGATATCCAGGAGTCGGAATCGATACAGCGCAGCAACACCAGCCAGAGGACCAATGAAGAGGATAAGGAATGCGTACTGCCACCCCACGAACACGGCGGTGATCGGAACGATCTGGATGGAAGCGATCGTGACGAGAAATCCGAGGGCAGTCTGTATGGTCAGGGCAGTACCGACATGCTCTGGTTCGGTCGCTTCGCTCAAGAGCGTGGAGAACACTCCGGAGTCTGCGATCACCGCAGCACCCCAAAGGGAACTGAAGGCGATCAGCACCGGCCAAGAGGTATCAAAGAAGGCTGCAGAGAGGAGGCAACAACCACCACTGATCGCAAGAGAAAGCCCCGCAGTCACGGCGCGACCGTGGCGGTCAGCGGCCCAACCTCCAATCACGCAGCCGATTACACCGGCGACGCCGATGCAGAAAAACACGATGGCACTAATCGACCAACCCGAGTGGGAAGTCTGATCCTGCGAGGCCAGCATGAAAGAAGGCAGCCACGTCCAAAGGGCGTAGAGTTCCCACATGTGCCCGTAATAACTGATGTTGACCAGCCGTTGGGCACGATTGCGAAGCATTCGCCGCACAAACCCGGGATCGAGGCTCACTGAACGGCTTTCAAACAGAGGTCCAGGGCGAACAGCCGCTGCGCACAGTATTCCTCCGGCCATGGTTACACCAGCAGCTACGAGCAGGACTGCCTTCCAGGAAAGTTCAAAAGCGCCGATCAAGTGCGGCAACGTAGATCCCAGCGTGAGTGCGCCGATCAACAGCCCGAAGGCCCGCCCTCGTTGAGCCGGAGTTGACCAGGACGCCATTAGCTTCATCCCTACCGGGTACACCCCTGCCAGAAAAACCCCGGTGGCAAACCGTAAGAGGACCGCGATGACAAGTCCCTCGGCCCATAGTGCAAAGGCAACTGTGGCGGAGGCGGCACCACAAGCTGACCATGCGAGCAACCAGTCTGGACGCAGTCGGTCGGCTAGATTGGTCAGTGCAGAAGCGGTTGCACCCAGCACAAAGCCCACTTGAGTCGACGCAGTTACCCATACTGCGGCTGCAGCGCTGATCTGCCACTCGAGCTGGAGTGAGGGAACCACCGCCGAAGCCGAGAACCATACAGCTAGGGCCATTACCTGGACCCCGGCGATCAGCGCCCGTTGTCTGGGTGCCCTTTTACCAAGCTGACCCGTCACATCGTCCGCTTCACCGGGATTCGCGGTAGCTTCGCCACTCATAGCGGCAATGCTTCCGTTATGTATGCGAAACGGCTACGAAGTTCTGGTTACCAGGTGACAAGGCAGGCTTGTAAGGGCTTGGTACGGTGGCCACATGGAGGGAAGGCGACGATGGAACTTGACCTAGAAACCTTGAGGCTCTTGGAGAATATCAATCGGACGGGAAGCCTTCGCCGCTCAGCAGAAAATGCCGGGGTTACCCAGCAAGCGGTCTCGGCACGCATCCAGCTTGCAGAACGCCGGCTTGGGCGTGCACTTGTGCATCGTTCGCGCAACGGTTCAGAGCTGACGGACGACGGTAAGCTCGTGATCGAGTGGGCCAAGCCCCTTCTGGAGGCCGCTGACATCTTTGCATCGTCGGTGCGGACGCTCCGTAGCAAAGCCGATATTTGCGTGGCCGCCAGCCAGTCAATTTCAGAGCAACTGCTGCCCGGGTGGATGGATGCACTCAGACAGGCTCCGGATGCTCCCACAGTTCGGCTCATTTCCGGCAGCAGCGCAGATGTCATCAAGCGAGTACGTGGACACGTGGCGACTCTGGGATTTATCGAAACTCCCGAGGTGCCACCTGACCTCGCCTCTCAACGGATCCGGAACGATCCCCTCGCCGTCGTGGTCTCCCCGAACCACCCATGGGCTGGACAGGGTCGACTCATCTCACCAGCAGAACTGGCCCGGACGCCTTTGATCTGTGACGACAAGGGCTCCGGTCGCTGCACTCTCGAACTGGCACTGCAGGCCGCTGAAGTCGATGATGGCTTGGCGTCCCCGGCCGCCATCATGACAGGAACTGGCGCGATCGCCGGTGCCGTGGCAAGCGGGATTGCTCCCGCCGTCGTGAGCCGCTCCTTAGTCCGACCCCATCTCGATAGTGGCGCCCTGATCGAAGTCGAAATCGAGGGCATACAGCTCCACCGGCCTTTCACGATGGTCTGGACCGGACAACCCGCTCGGACCTCGGCCGCCCAAAAGTTCATCTCCATCATCACGAGCCGGACGGCACCCAGTCCCTCCACTACGGCCGGCCAAAGGAACACAGTATGGAAAATTTAGAGGCTGTTATCGCGGAGCTCGAAGAAGCCAGCGGTCTCAAGGAAGTAGCCCAGGTGACAACTTTTGAGGGGCAACATGAGACTGCTGGAACGGTAGAAATCACGATCAGTGATCGTGGTGTTGGGCATCCTCATCGATACTCGGTTTTCGCTCGTTCTGTAGCCTTGGCGAACAGGAGTGCAGCGGGCAAATCAGCGCCGGATCTTGCCACCGCAATAGCCACTGTCCCTTGGTTCAAACTGGGGAAGAAGTAACGGTCAGGCGCAGCCTACCGGGACGGTTTGAGTACCAGGGCAGAGCCGCCCCCGCGCCTAACGGGTTCGGCGGCAGCGACCATGCTTCCATCGGACATGAACTCGATTGCGGTCGCCGCGCCTATTTCTGCCGCTGAAGTGAACGAGTCCCCGGCTGGCGACAGCTCATGGCCGTAGGGTTTCAGTTGGCTTTCATAGGCATCGATGAACTTCGGCTCCGCGGTGACGCTGGCGGTGTTTCGTTGCGATGCCCGCGGCGCCGCGATCGCTTCCGGTATGTCCATGCCCAGATCCACGCGGTTCAGGATCGTCTGCAGGACTGTCGTGATGATGGTGGAGCCGCCGGGGGAGCCGAGCGCGAGGAAAGGCTCACCGTCCTCGAGGATGATGGTCGGCGACATTGAGGAGCGGGGCCGTTTGCCTGGTTCGATGCGGTTCGGATCCGCTGGGTCGTACACCGTGGAGAAGTCAGTCAGTTCGTTGTTCAGCAGAAACCCGCGGCCGGGCACCACGATGCCGGATCCGCCGGTCTGCTCAATCGTGAGCGTGTACTCGACAACGTTTCCCCACCTGTCTGCGACCGTCAGGTTGGTCGTCGAGATGTTCTCGGTGTCCTTCTCATCCGCGGGGGCCGCGGCGGCAGCCGGGCACACGCCGTCGTACTCTGATACGTCCCCGGGCGTGACGGGTTTCTCGGCCGCCTGCAGCGGGTCGATGTGGCAGGCGCGTTCCTTGCCGAACAGAGGGTCCGTGAGGGCGTCGGTGGGGACGTCGACGAAGGCCGGGTCGCCGACGTACTTGCCGCGGTCGGCGAAGGCAAGCGCGCTCGCCTCAAGGTAGTGGTGCAGGGCGCCGGGAACGGTCATCTCGGAAAGATTGACCGTGTCCAGGATGTTCAGCGCTTCGCCGACGGTGGTGCCGCCGCTGCTCGAGGGCGCCATGCCGTAAACGTCCAGCCCGCGGTATTCCACATGCGCTGGATCCTGGTCCAAGGCCTCGTATTCGGCCAGGTCCGCCGTCGTCATGTGGCCAACCGGAACGGGCAGCTTTGTGGTGTCGGTCTTCGGTGGATCCTGAACCGTGGCCGCAATTTCCTCTGCAAGCGGCCCATCGTAAAAGGCATCCGTGCCATGTTTGGCGAGGAGCCGGTACGTTTTGGCCAGGTCGTGGTTCTTGAAGGTACTGCCGACGGCGGGTGCGTCGCCGTCGGGGAGGAAGAGGCTGGTCGTCGAGGTGAACGCCTCGAAGCGGATCTTGTTGTCAAGGGTCTGCTGGCGGAATGTTTCATCGACCTCGAAGCCGCGGCTGGCGACTTTGATGGCTGGCTTGAGCGCTTCGCGGAGGCTCACCGTTCCCCAACGGTCGAGGGCGCGCTCCCAGGTCGCCGGCGTTCCGGGTACGCCCACGGAGACGCCGCTGGTGACGAGCTCAGGCGTGAAGGGGTAGGGCTCGCCGGTCTCCGGGTCGATGAACGCGTCGTGCGGCATCGCCTCCGGTGCGGTTTCGCGGCCGTCGATTGAGCTGACCTCACCGGTCTCCGCGTCGTAGAACATGAAGTAACCGCCACCGCCGATCCCTGCGCTGTACGGTTCAGTCACGCCGAGGGTCGCCGCTGCGGCTACTGCGGCGTCCACGGCATTGCCGCCCTTGCGAAGGACTCTAAGTGCTGCCGCGGATGCCTCGGGGTCTACGGTGCTTACTGCGCCGCCGTATCCCCTGGCAGTTGCGGTCTTGTCGGGCTCGGTCGGGTGGGCGAAGGCGGGGCTGGCAACGGTGCCGCTGGTTAGGCTCATAACCAGGGCGGCTGTAAAGGCAGCGAACCGACGTCTCAGATGTGCCATGGTCACTCCGAAAATTAAGGTGATGGGAGTTGTCGATGGGGCCACGCTACTCTCGGGCCTCCGGCCACTCAATACTGCAGCGCATCCCGAGGGGAAAGAAGGCGGTAACTGTGGGTATTAACCCGCGCTGGCACCTAGAGGCTCCAGCCATCGAATGGGCGGTCGAGCGTCCCCTGGAATTCGCTCATGCTGCCTCGCAGGACGCCTCGATGCAACGTTTGCTGTTGCTTTCACTGATCTTGTCCTGACCGATTCTGAACTGCAGCTGCTCCAATTCGAGATGATCATGGCATCCCGGCGGAAGAGCCCGAGTTACGGCCACCGGTTAAATGACTTATACGTTTAAAAAATACTCGTTCTCTACGAATATCCCGGGGGTAGGGCGCTGGCTGACCGTCGCTGGCCCGGAAGAGATCCAGACGGCCTGACCCAAGCGCCTAGCCAGCTGGATTCAGCGAAGTAGGCTGCTTTTCCAGGAGGGCTCCGATCCGCACGATTGCTTCACGTACCGTGCCGGGATCCGACACGGTGAGTTGCTGCAGGACCAGTCCGTCCAGGGCAGCGAAGATGGCCCGAGCCAGAGGGGCCGTGTCTTGGTAGCCGTGCTTCTGGAGTGCCTGTTGCATCGATTCGACGTAGCTGTCATAGAGCTTGACGGCTGCCGGCCGGAGTTCGGGTTTGCGGCGGGATTCCAGAATCATCTCGTATTGGAAGAGCTGCAGTTCAGGCTCCGACTGCACGAGTTCCACCAGCGCCTGCGCGAATTCAGCGTTTACTTCTTCTGTGGCGGAGAGGTCACTGAGCCGGATGGAGCGGGCTGACGCCCATTCCATCGCCGCTTCCAGAAGCGCGCTTCGGGAGCCGAAGTGGTGCGAAATCAGGGTGTTGTTTACTCCGGCATGGTCCGCCACTGCGCGGTATGTCAGCCCGCGCAGTCCTTTTTCGGCGACGACTGCTACCACAGCGGCCAGCAAGGCGTCCCGCCCATCACCGTATTTGTGCGCTCGTCCGTTGGCCATGAAGCGAGTTTATCCAACCTCGCGCCTGTCCCGGGCAGGGATTGCGCCGTCAAACACTTCTGTGCGTCGGCGGAAATTTAAAGGTCCACAGGTCTTGACGAAAAGAACTAAGCAGATGCATAGTTCTTAGTACGTGCTTTAGCTCACGCCTTCTTCCTTCGAATGCTTTGCGGCGTTATTTCCCCGAAAGGTCCCGTGATGACCGACCACACCACACCTGCTGCAGCCGTTCCTGCCGCTGAACCGTCATCCCTGCATAAAACCCTCCGTTGGCAGGACGCGTTCGCGCTTGCTATGGCCGTCTCCGGCGGCTTGTTCGTCTCCTTTGGGGCGACGATGGCGGCCATCGGAGCCCTGTCCGCCATGTTCATTTGGGCACTGGCAGCCGGAATCGGCTGGCTGCAAAACAACCTCTTCGCCGAAATGGCGTCCATGTTTCCCAACAAGCCCGGCGGCGTTCCCGTCTACGCACACGAGGCGTGGAAGGAGCGCTTCGCGCCCGCCGGCGCCCTGGCTACCTTCGGCTACTGGTTCGGCTGGTCCGCGGTCATTTCCGTGGTCAGTTTCACCGCCGGTGCGATCATCCAGGCGCGCTGGTTCCCGGATCAGGTCTGGGTGCTGGACCTCGGCATCGCCCAGATCGGGCTGAGCCAGCTGCTGGGAATCGGCCTGATCCTGGCCATCATGGTCCCGAACCTCTTCGGTGCGCAGCCCGCGGCATGGGTGAACAAGCTCCTCGGTGCACTGCTGGTCATTCCGCTGCTGATCTTCGTCGTCTCGCCGATCATCAGCGGTAACTGGCAGTTCGAAAACCTCACCTGGGGCCTCGGCGACGAAGGCGCCGACCACTGGGGTGGCTGGCAGGACGCTATTGTCTGGCTGTATCTGGTGGGCTGGACCGCCTACGGCACCGAAATGTGCGCTGCCTTCACCCCTGAATACAAGTCCCGCAAGGACGCTAAGCGTGCGCTGTCCGCATCGGGTGCCTACACCTTCGCGATGTTTGCACTGGTCCCGCTCGGTGTTGGCGGCCTGGTCTCGCGTGAAGACGCGGCGGCCGACGTCGGTGGAGTCTTCGTCAACGCCTTCGCCAGCGTCCTGCCGGCCGGCCCCGTCGCCGACATTATGCTGATCATTTCCATCGGCGCGCTGCTGATGGGTGTCAATGCAAGCATGGCCGACGGCTCGCGTGCCCTCTATGGCGCGGCACTGGACGGGCTGGTTCCCCGTCAGTTCGAGAAGCTCAACAAGCATCAGGTGCCTGCCCGGGCGATCCTGACCGCCGTGGTCATGAACATCCTGCTGATCATCTTCGTCTCGAACCCGATCTCGATCCTCGTGGCCGCGAACCTCGGCTACCTGCTGGCCATCCTGCTGGCTGTGAGCGGCTTCATCATCCTGCGCAAAGACCACCCCGAGATGCCACGCCCCTTCCGTGCCGGCAAGACCGCGATGCCGCTGGCCATCACGCTGACGGTTTACGGCGCCGTCGTCCTTGTCGTCGGTTCGCTGTCCTCCGAGCTCACCGGGTACGGCGGACCGCTTGAACTCTCCATCGGCGTCGGCATCCTGCTGCTCTCGCTGGTCCTCTACGTCATCCGCCGCCGCGGCCAGGAGCAGCTGCCGTTGCTGCGCGAACCGCGGCAAAGCGAGTATCCGGCTGCCGCCGATCCCGCATCCACTCCCGAACCAACCAACTAGCCAACCCATTAGATCCACAAGGAGATCAACCATGACCGCACCCGTTTTCCACGCCGACCACACCGAAATCCAGTACGAGCCGTTCGAAGTTGGCCAGGTCCAGTGGCTGCGCCGCAATGGCGACGGCGGCAACGAGGCCCTCGCCTCCGGCATCTGGCACGTCACTCCGGCGGATGCCCCGGAACCGTTCGATCTGCCGATCGAAGAGGACGAGACCATCTACATCGTCTCCGGCCACCTCCACATCGAAGTCCTCGACGGCGACACCTTCGATCTGAAGGCCGGCAGCATGGCCTCCTTCTCCAAGGGAGCCAAGACCCGCTGGACCGTGGTCGAGCCTACCGTCGAATTCTTCGTCTACAGCTGAGCCGGACCGAAAAGAGGACAATCATGAGCACTACCACCGACGTCATTGTCATCGGTGCCGGATTCGCCGGTCTCACCGCGGCGCGCGAACTCACGCAGCAGGGACGCACCGTCAGGATCCTCGAAGCCCGCGACCGGATCGCCGGCCGCACTTGGGTGGAGAACCGGATGGGCCGCAACCTTGAGCTCGGCGGCACCTGGGTCCACTGGGTCCAGCCCCATGTGTGGGCCGAGATGACCCGTTACGGCATCGGCGTTATCGCCGGGCCGGAGTTCGAAAAGGCCTACTGGTGGGCGGACGGACAGCGGCATGAAGGGCCGGCCGAACGCGTGCTGGAAATCATCGACGAGCCCAACAAGCGTCTGCTCGAACAGACGCGCGAGCTCATCCCGCTGCCGTACCAGCCGCTGACCAATCCGGCTGTCAAGGGCGTGGACCATGAAAGTGTCGCCGCACGGATCGACGCCCTCCAGCTGGATGAGGAAGCCCGCCAACTCCTGCGCACCTTCTGGTCGCTGAACTTCAACGGCAAGATCGAGGACGCCGCCTTCACCCAGGCGCTGCGCTGGTGCTCGGCCGCCAGCGGCGACTGGATGCTCATGTTCGAAGCCTGCGCCACCTACAAGGTCCAGGGCGGAACAGTGGCACTGGCCGAGGCGATCCTCGCCGACACCACCGCGGACCTGCACCTCAATACCGCCGTCAGACGAGTCGAGCAAAACAACGACGGCGTCACCGTCACCACCGCTGACGGGGCAACTCATTCCGCGAAGGCAGTGATCGTGACGTTGCCGCTGAATGCCTTGGGCACGGTCGAGTTTTCCCCCGCGCTCTCGGAAGGCAAGCAGGCAGCCGCTTCTCGGGGCCAGGCCGGTCTCGGCGCGAAAGTGTGGATCAAGGTCAAGGGCAAGTGGGACCGTTTTGTGGCCTTCGGCGCGGAGGACTGGCCGATCAACTTTGTTCAATCGGAGTACTTCGACGAGGACACAACCACCTTGGTGGCCTTCGGCCCCGACGGAAACGCCGTCGACGTCGAAGACAGGGACGCGACACAAGCCGTGCTCGAGAAGCTCGTACCCGGCATCGAAGTCCTTGAAATTACCGGCCACTCCTGGGTCGGCGATGAATACGCAAAATCCACCTGGCCCATGCACTACACCGGCTACCTGTCCGAAAGCCTCGAGGAAATGCAGCGCCCCGAAGGCAACGTCTTCCTGGCCGGCTCTGACTATGCCAACGGATGGGGCGGCTTCATCGACGGCGCCATCGAGAGCGGTCTCACCACGGCACGCAGCGTCGCAGCAAAAGTCGAGCAAAACAAGGCACAAGCAGCTATTTGAAACCCGCCGCTGCCTGCACGCGGCCCGAAACCAGTAACCACGCAAGGAAAGACACCATGACCCGAACCACCGTGCCGACAGCTTTCATCACCGCCACTGACCTGCTCGCCGCCATCCAACCCGCCGACGGCGGACGGAAGATCTTCGACCCCGCTACCGGCGGAACCGTCGGCCGCGCACCCGTGCACACCGCCGCGGATTTGGACGCAGCCGTTGCAGCCGCACGCGCAGCGCAGCCAGAGTGGGCTGCGCTGGGCCACGAGAAGCGCAGCGAGTACCTGAACCAGGCCGCGGACGCCATCGATGCCAGTGCGGAGGCGCTCGCCGAGCTGCTTTCGCGCGAGCAGGGCAAGCCGCTGAACGGACCGAATGCGCGTTTCGAGGTCGGGGCGTGCGCCGCCTGGCTGCGCGCCACGGCGTCGTTCGTCTTGGAGCCCGAGGTCGTGGTGGACGACGGCGAAAGCCATGCCGAGGTGCACTACCGTCCGCTCGGCGTCGTCGGCGCGATCGGCCCGTGGAACTGGCCGATGATGATCAGCGTCTGGCAGCTCGCGCCCTCGCTGAGGATGGGCAACACGGTGGTGATGAAGCCGTCCGAGTACACGCCGCTGAGCGTGCTGGCGCTGGCCGCGGTGATTAACCAGGCGCTGCCGGCGGATCTGCTGCACGTGGTTTCCGGCGGCCGCGAGGTCGGCGAGGCGCTGGCCTCCCACCCGGAGATCGACAAGGTGATGTTTACCGGCTCCACCGCCACGGGCAAGGCGATCATTCGTTCCTCCGCGGACACGGTGAAGCGGCTGACGCTGGAGCTCGGCGGCAATGACGCGGGCATCGTGCTCGAGGACGCGGATCCGAAGGCCATCGCGCAGGATCTGTTCTGGGGCGCGTTCATCAACACCGGCCAGACCTGCGCCGCGCTCAAGCGCCTCTACGTCCACGATTCGCTCTACGACCAGGTCTGCGAGGAACTGGTACAGGTCGCCCAGAACATGCCGATGGGTGTGGGGCTGGACGAGAACAATGTGCTGGGCCCGCTGCAGAACAAGGCCCAGTTCGACATTGTCGCGGACCTGGTACAGAAGGCGAAGGACAGCGGCGCCAAGGTGCTGACCGGCGGCAACCCTGAGTCCGGCCAGCCCGGCTACTTCTACCCGACCACCCTCGTGGCGGAAATCGACAACGACAATCCGCTGGTGGCCCAGGAGCAGTTCGGCCCGGCGCTGCCGATCATCCGCTACAACACGGTTGACGAGGCTGTCGAAATGGCCAACGGGCTCGACGTCGGCCTCGGCGCCTCGGTCTGGTCCTCTGACCCGGCCAAGGCCCGCGAAGTCGCCGCGCGGATCGAGGCCGGCACGGTCTGGATCAACAAGCACGGCGCCGTTGACCCGCGCGTGCCGTTCGGCGGCGCCAAGCAGTCCGGCTACGGCCTCGAATTCGGCGTCGCCGGCCTCAAGGCCCTGGGCACCCCGCAGGTGATCAGCTGCTGAGAAGCATCAGGCACAGACAGTAAAGAGAATGGGAGAAAGGAATCTGGCACGTCATATGTCAAGACAGATCCCTTTTCGTGGCGCCGATCATCGGGACCGGAACGGCATCCACCTGGGACACCACGACTATGGCATATGCGCGGTTATCAGCGTTGGCTATCATCGAGAATGCGGGTCAGCCGGAATGAAGGCCCATTTCAATGTGGCCCTGGGGGTACTTGAAGGACCGGTGCGAAGCCGCTGCGCGGATCGACGACCATCGTCCATGTATCCGCAACGTTCGTCCAGTACGAGCATCGGCCGCCCGGCGCGGTTCGCAGGGCGGCAAGGACGGGTCTGAGAGCTGCGGCGGGCGAACGAAGTCCTTAAGAGGGATCAGTCCATAACCACCTGCGCGTCGATGAGGACCGGGCCGCTGGCCTTCAGTGCTTTTTGGTACGCCTCCTCGAACTCCTCCCGAGTGCTCGTCCGCTGTGCGGGTACGCCGTAGCCCTCGGCGATGGAGACGAAGTCGATGCCGCCGAGTTCCAGGCCAGGTATGTCCGGTGAGCCCATTCGCTGGGCGAAGCCGGCGAGGGCGCCGTAGCTGGAGTTGTTAACGATGACGAACACGGTCCGCGTGTTCTGCTTTGCCGCGGTGTAGAGCGCGGTGATGCCGTAATTCGCGGAGCCGTCGCCCACGGTCGCTACGATCGTTTTCTCCGGGTCGCCGAGGGACATCCCGACCGCCACCGGGAGGCCGAATCCCAGACCGCCCGAGGCCGGGAAGTTATACATGCCCGGCCGGTCGATGGCGATGCGCTCGAGGTAGTCCAGGTCCAGGGTGGTGGTTTCGTTGACGTAGGCGATCGTGTGATTCACGTAGGTATTGAGCACCTCGAGGATTTCGGTGCCGGTCATCCCGTCCGGGGAGGTCCTTGCCGCGGGCAGTTCGCGGGATCCGGGCTCCCCGCGCCGCTTTCCGCGGTCCTGCACGCCCCCGGCGAGGGCCTTCGCGACGCCCGCCACATCGGCAATCACTGACCTGCCGAAAGGTGCGCGGGTTGCCTCGCGCGGATCCTGGGTGATCTGTACGACGCGGGTACCCGCTTCTAGGTAGTTGCTCGGCTCCCAGCGGTGGTAGCGGAAAACGGCAGCGCCGAGGACGAGGACGACGTCATGCCCGGCGAGGCGATCGCGCACCGACTTGATGCCCGGGACGATGACACCTTCGAAGTTTGGGTGGGTGGTCGGGAAGGGGCCCCGCGAGGGCGAGGGTGCGACGTACACGGACGCATCGGCCTTTTCCGCCAGGGACACCACGGCGTCAAAGACCGTGTGATCCTCGACGGCGGCGGCATCCACTTGGGGGCCCACAACGAGCGCCAGCTTCTTGGCGCCGTCGACGGTGGCGATGAGCTCCTGCGCCATGCCGTCGGTGAGGCTGCCGGCGACGAGCACCGAGCGCTCGGCGAGCAGGGCATCGTCGTCGAGGGCGGTCTCCGCCCAGTCATCGAGCGGGACGGAGACGTAGACCGGCCCGCATGGCTGGATAGAGGTTTCGAAGACGGCTTGGGCGAGGGCACGCGGCACGTCGGCGGCGGCCAGCGGCTCGTGCGAGTACTTGACCAGCGGGGTCGGCAGGACCGAAGCGTCCACACTGGCCAACATCGCCTCTTGGCCGACGGTGCGCCGGACCTGCTGTCCGGCGAGGACGACCATCGGGATGTGGCCGTAATGAGCGTTGGTCAGGGCGCCCATCGCGTTGCCAGACCCGGAGGCGGCATGCAGGTTGACCAGGGCAGGCCTGCCGGTGGCGCGGGCGTAGCCCTCAGCCATGCCCACGACGACCTGCTCGTGCAGTCCGAGAATGAAGTTGAAGCTCTCATCGAGACCCGCGAGGAATGGAATCTCGTTGGATCCGGGGTTGCCGAAGATGGTGGTCACCCCCTGCGCACGGAACATGTCCAGACTCGTCTCCAGTACCGTCTTCTTGGTGATAGCCACTCGTCAGCCTTCCTCAGATTCTCGTTATTCCGATGGTAGCTTCGGGACCGGCCGGGTACCGCTACTCCACGAGCTTGCCGGCTACAGAGTCGTCCGCGTCGACCTCGGCTAGCGAGCGGAAGGAGTCCGGGGCGGGGGCCAGAGCCTCGAAGCTGACTCCTTCCGCTGGGGACCAAACGAAGTTGCCTTGCAGTGCCGGATCCTGCTGGGGGAAGTCTGCGCGGTTGTGGCAGCCGCGCGTCTCACGGCGCTCCAGTGCGCATTCGAGCGTTGCGCGGGTCGCGAGGAGCGAGCCCAGCAGATCGTAGGCGTGGGCGAGGTCGTCGAACCCGGCGATGTCGGGGCGAGCGGTGATGTGTTGGGCGCGCTCTTCGAGGGCGGCCAGCTTGCGCAGGCCTTCCTGCAGGCCCTGTTCGGTGCGCACAACGCCGGCGTGCTCGGTCATGAGGTTGCGCACTTCGCGCTGCAGCCGCCGGGCTGACTCGGTTCCGCGTTCACTGAGCAGTGACTGCATTTCGGTGCGGGCCAGTCCGATGGCGGAGGGGTCCCGGTGGACAGTGGTGCGGGAGGTGACGTACTCGGCGGCGTGCTCGCCGGTGATGCGTCCGTAGACGAGTAGCTCTATCAGTGAGTTCCCGCCCAGTCGGTTGGCGCCGTGCAGGCCTGAGGAAGCTTCACCGATCGCGTACAGCCCGTCCACTCCCGTGCTGTGGTCTTCCGGTGCTACCCATACTCCGCCCATGGAGTAATGGGCGGTAGGAGCGATTTCCATCTTCGTTGTGGTGATGTCCAGCATTTGCAGGTCGATCAGGGTGCGGTAGACGCGCGGCAGCTTCTGCAGGATGACTTCCCGAGGCAGGTGGGAGACGTCCAGGTAAACACCGCCTTTCTCGGTTCCCCGGCCCGCGGCGATCTCGGTGTATCCAGCCAGTGCAACCCGGTCACGGGTGGAGAGCTCCATGCGCTCGGGGTCGTAGCGCTCCATATATCGCTCACCCAGTGCATTGGTGAGGATGCCACCTTCTCCGCGCGCTGCCTCGGAGACGAGGGTGCCGGCGGCGTCGTCGGGTTCCAGCAGTCCGGACGGGTGGAACTGGACCAGCTCGGCGTCCCGGACCCGGGCACCGGCCAGAGCGGCCAGGCGGAAGGAGTCGCCGGTGTTCTCGTCCCGCCGGGAGGAGGTATGGCGCCAGATACGGGTGTGCCCGCCGGCTGCCAGAATCACCGCATCGGCAAGGATCTGCACGGGTGTGCCGTCAACAATATCGAATCCATAGGCACCGAAGACTGTGCCGTCGGCCACCAGGAGGCGGGTGATGTAGATGCTGTCGATGATCTGCACATCCAGTTCGGCCGCGCGGCGCATCAGGGTGCGCTGGATTTCCAAACCGGTGTAGTCGCCGGCGTAGGCGGTGCGGCGGTACTTATGGGCGCCGAAGAAGCGCTGTGAAATGCGCCCGTCCTTTTCCCGGGCGAAGGGCATGCCCCATTTCTCCAGATCGCCGATTCCGTCGGCGGCGTTGCGTGCCACGGTCTCGACGATGGCCGGGTCAGCCAAGAAATAGGATTCGCGCAGGGTGTCGGCGGCGTGCTGCTGCCAGCTGTCCTCGGGGTCCATCGTGCCCAGGGCGGCGTTGATGCCGCCGGCTGCCAAGGTGGTGTGAGCATCGTGCTTGCGCCGCTTGCCCACCGCCAATACATGGACCCCCCGCTGGGCCAGTTCGATCGAAGCCCGTAGCCCGGCACCACCGGTACCGACGACGAGGACGGAGGTGGACATCAGTCGTTCTCTGGAATGCTGTGTGATCATATCGACCATGCTAGGAAGCCGAGTATGATGAGTCCAATGCATTGTTCTACTCATCGTGATGCACAAAGGCTATAATGAAACTTGAGCAGTTATCTTCCTTCGAGGCCGTGGCGCGTATGGGCCACTTCACCCGGGCTGCCGAGGAGCTCTTCCTCGCCCAACCCTCCCTGAGCCGGCAAATCGCTGCTCTGGAGGCTGACCTAGGCACTAAGCTCTTCCGTCGTGGACCGGCGGGGGTGACACTGACCGACGCAGGGGGAGTGCTGTTGCCCATCGCCCGGCGGATGCTCGCTGACGCGCGGTTCGCTCGCGAGCAGATGGACGAACTGGCAGGGCTGCGCCGCGGTCATGTCCGGCTCGGCGCCCCGCCGACTCTCTGCGTCTCACTGGTCTCCGACGTTCTCGCAGCCTTCCGGGCCGCGCATCCTGGAGTGGACCTGCACATCACCGAGGCAGGCTCGCGCTCACTGGTGGACGCCCTGAACGAGAACGCACTGGACCTCGCCCTGATGGTCACCCGTGGCACCGAACCATCCGTACCGGGCACCGAACTGATCCCCCTGCTTTCCGAGGAACTGGTGGTGATCTCAGCCGCAGGCTCACCCCTGCCAGGACACGCGCGGCAGCAAGGTGGCGAAAGTTCGACGCCGACCGAGATCACGCTGGCGGAACTGGCCCATATCCCGCAGGTCGCGTTCAACCGCAGTTACGACCTGCGCCTGGCCACAGACGCCGCATTCTCGGCCAGCGGCCTTACCCCGACGATCGCCGTCGAGGGCGCCGAAATGGACGCCGTGCTCCGATTCGCAGAACGGGGACTGGGAGTGGCCGTCGTCCCGGCTATGGTGGTCATCGACCGCCCCGGGCTGCACAGCACTCGCCTGGTAAACCCCCAACTGACCCGAACCGTCAACTTGGCCCGGCGCACCGACGTCGAACCCTCAGCTGCGGCTGCCGCGATGCAGCGGTTTGTCTTCGATACCGTGGACCGGCTCACCGCTCCCGGCACGGATCTCGCGCGCCTGGTGACGGCCGTACCGCGAAACCGGTAGGGGCCCCGAGCCGTGAGCGGGCTCCGTCTGTTGGCCTCGATCAAAGCGGAAGCCATGGCGCCATCATTTAGGCCCGGAGCGGCTGACTTGCAAGATCTCGGCAAGCTCTGCCAGCCGGTGGGCTCGTGCGGATTCGACGAAGACCTGTCGCTAGCGATCCAGCTGGCCGGCTTCGGCCAGATGCGTAGCTACGGAAATGGCGATAGCTTCCGCGGCCAGCAGGGAAATCAGCACGACAAGTTGGACCAGCCCGGCGTCCAAAGGCGACGCACCGCCGAGTACCAGCCCGACGAAGGCCCCGGGCAAGGTCACTGTGCCTACCGTGCGGGTCTGGTCCAACGCCGGTACGAGCGCTTCCGCTGCCACAGGTCGCGCCACGAGGGATCTTGCCGAACGCAGGGTCAGGCCCAGGGCCATGCCCGCCTCGACTTCTCCATGACGAAGCGCAAGCTCCTGTTTCAACCGCCTGCCAGCTAGATTCGTCGCGGTCATCGATCCACCGATGAGCTGCCCTACGACCGCAGCCAAGGCCAGGGGATCGAGCGGCAGCACGCCGGTCACCAGCATGAGGCCTGCCACGGGGAGTGTGCCGGCACTGATCGGCAGGGCGGCGATCCAGAACCGGCCGCTCCCTATCCGTTTCGCCGCAGTCCAAGAGGCTACGCCCAGCATCAGCAGCAGGAAAGCCGCCGCTAACCAGCCGGATCGGCCGAGCTGGGCAATAAGGACGGCGACGACGGCTAGCTGGGTCAGCGCACGGACTCCCGCGAGCAGAATGTGTTTGATCGGCAGCCCCAGCACAGCACGACCAACAGTGGCTGCGGTGACCAGAAGGACAGCCAGCAGCAGCCAGACCGCTGGCCCGGTATTGAGCAAGGTGGAGTTATCCGGCACCTGCACATCTTCCCACCGGCGAACCTCGTGATTCAGCGCGATGAGGCCCGGAACCGAAATCACGAGTGCCGGGGGCTCCCATGTCCTCCCGTTCGGCAGGCAGCAGGGTCACTGCCTGCCGAACGAAGGGGGCCTCCTACCGGGCCAGCAGCAGATCCGAGCCGACGGCGGGCACACGGCTGGCGTCCTTCAGCGCCAGGTAGATCCGGTCCCGTGCCAAGGGCAGCGAGGTGAAGCGGATGCCGGTGGCTGCCCGGACGGCGTTGGCCAGGGCCGGCGCTACCGGGTTGAACGGGCTTTCGCTCATCGACTTGGCGCCGAGCGGACCCAGCTCGTCGGACGTGCGGGCGAAGTACACTTCGCTGCGCGGCACATCCGCGAAGGTGGGGATATGGTACTGCCGCAGGATATCGGTGGTGACCGCCCCGCCGTCGTCAATCCGGACCTCTTCGTAGAGGGCGGCCCCGAGCGCCTGCGCGATTCCGCCCTCGATCTGCCCGCGGCACTGCCGGGGATTGACGACGACGCCGGCGTCCGCGGCCTGTACGCTCTGCAGGATGGCGAGCTCGCCGGTAGCGGAGTTCACGGCCACGCGGAAACCCTGCACATTGAACGCGACGGACCGCGGGGTGCCGCCCCAGCGGCCCTCGGCCTGCAGCGAGACGGAGCGTTCCTCGGCGGCTCCGGCCAGCTGCGCGAAGGTCAGCAGCTGCCCCGCGCAGTCCATGCCGCCCGCGACGGGCACGCAGTCTTCGGGCGCGGCCCCGCTCAGCTGGGCAGCGAAGGAACGCAGCAGCCCGGCGAGGTCCTGCGCAGCGGCCAGCGTCGCCTTGCCCGCCACCACCGTGCCGGTGGAGCCGAAGGCGCCGGAATCGTGCTCGGTCAGCAGCGTGTCCGACTGGCGCACCCGCACCGCAGCGGGGGAGGTGCCGAGGGCCTGCGCGGCGAGCTGGGCGTGCACGGTGGTGGTGCCGTTGCCGAATTCAGCCGTGCCTACGTCCAGCCGGTAGCCGTCCGCGGTCAGCGCGATGATGCTGTGCGCGAAGTGTCCGCGCGGCGGCACCGTGTCGATCATCGACAGCGCGGTGCCCTCGCCGACCAGCCACTCCGGTCCCAGGTCTTCGCCGCCGGCGCCGCGCTCGCGGCCTCGGTCCAGCGCGCCGCGGACCAGGTCCACGCACTGGTCCAGACCGTAGCTGCCGTAGAGCACGTCCGCTTCCGGTTCGCTGTGCAGCGAGAGCATGTCGTCGCCATGGCGGATCATGTTCCGCCGCTTGAACTCCAGCGGATCCATCCCCAGCCGGACGGCGAGCTCGTCCAGCGCGGATTCCACCGCGAAGATCATCTGGCTCAGCCCGTAACCGCGGAATGCGCCCGAGGGAAGCGTGTTGGTGTAGACGCTGCGGGCGTCCACCTTCTTCGCCGCGCAGCGGTAGACCGCGATCGACTCCCCGCAGCCGTGAAACATCACGCCGGGCGCGTGGTTGCCGTAGGCCCCGGTGTTGACCGTGGCGTCCAGCGCCAGCGCGGTGAGCGTGCCGTCCCGGCGGGCACCGGCCCGGACCCGGATGGTGAAGGGGTGCCGCGTGGTGGTCGCCGTGAACTGTTCGGTCCGGGTGAGCTCCAGCTGCACTGGTCGGCCCAGCTTCAGCGCCGCCAGCGCCACGATGTCCTCCGTCAGCACTTCCTGCTTGCCGCCGAAGCCGCCGCCCACCCGGCCGGCCACCACGCGGACGGTATCCTGCGGCAGCGCGAAGATCCGGGCGAGCGTGCGCCTGACCAGGAACGGGACCTGGGTGGAGGAGCGCACCGCCAGACTGCCGTCGGCCTCGGTCCAGGCGATGGCGCTGTGCGTCTCCAGCGCCACATGCTGCACGCGCTGGGTCACGTACGTCTCTTCATGCACGACGTCGGCGCTGTCCAGTGCCGCGGCAACGTCGCCGATTTCGGTGTGCACCTCGGCGACGATGTTCCGCTCCGGAACGGCAATCCGGGAATCGGCTGACTTGTCCGCGTGCAGGCGCGGTGCGCCGGGTGCGATTGCGGCCTCCGGCTCGAAGACCGCCGGCAGCACCTCGTAATCGACTTCCAGGGCACGCACGCCGGCTTCGGCCGCGGCGACGGTTTCGGCCACGACGGCGGCCACCCGCTGCCCCTTAAAGCGAACGACGTCGTCCAGCACGCGGCTGTCGTCCGGATCATCCGTGTACAGCTCGTGCTGCGCCGTGGAGAACAGCTGGGCCGGCGCATCCTCGTGGGTGAAGACGGCGACGACGCCGGGAACCGCCAGCGCCGCGCGGGTATCGACCGCCCGGATACGGGCATGGGCATGCGGCGAACGGGCCAGCTTCAGGTGCAGCAGGCCGGGGAACTCCTCGGCGGGAACGTCCAGGGTGTAGCGGGCGGTGCCGGTGACAACGAGGGGAGCTGCCGGGGCGGGGGTGTCCGCGCCGACCGCTGCCGGTGCAGGTGTGGCCGAAGTGCCGGTGGGTGGGGAAGCGGTGCCGGAAGCAGAGGAAGCCGCAGGGGCGTCCAGGGCGCAGCTTGCCGACGGCGGATGGGAGCAGCCGCCGCCGTCGTTGCCCAGCACGGCGTCTTCGATGGCGCGGTAGCCAGTGCAGCGGCAGAGGTTGCCCTTCAGGTTGCGCGGGAGGTTCTGCTTCTGTTCGTCGCTGAACGTTGCCGCGGTCATGATCATGCCGGCGGTGCAGAAGCCGCACTGGAAGCCCTGGGCCTTGAGGAACTGCTCCTGCATCGGGTGCAGGTCCGACCCGGCCACGTCCGGCAGCCCTTCGATGGTAGTGATCGAGCGTCCCTCGGCGCGCACGGCGGGGTAGATGCAGCTGTGCACCGGGACGCCGTCGACGTGCACGGTGCAGGCGCCGCAGTCGCCGCCGTCGCACCCCTTTTTCACCCCCTGCATGCCTTCTTCGCGCAGGAAGGTGCGCAGGCACTGGCCCGGCCGCGGGCTGTTGGCGTGCGTTTCCCCGTTGATGTCCATTGCCATGTCAGGCACTCCTTCCCATGAGCAGTTCGGCGCGGATTTCTCCGGCCAGCCGGTAGGTCATATCCCGGCGCCATTGCGGCAGGCCATGGATGTCGTCGTGGTAAAGCTCCGGGGCGATGGCCGCATCCAGCGCGGCCTCGAGGTCCTCCGGATCGGGGTGGCTGGCGGCGTCGAAGCGCAGCTGGACCGGCCGTTTGGTGGACGCGGTGACGGTCAGCACCAGGGTTTCGTCGGGGTCCAGCCGGCCGATCAGCAGGACGCCGGAGCGGCCCAGGTTGCCCAGCGAGAGCCGGCGGAAGGCGGTTCTGGCTGCCAGCGCGCTCGCCGGCAGGTAGATGCTGCGCAGCAGTTCGCCGGGCAGCAGCGCGTTGGCCGCGTCGCCCGTGACTAGTTCGGCGACCGGCATCCGGCGGTGCGTGCCGTGCGGGCCGAGGATGGTGGCGGTTCCGTCCAGCCCTGCGCACAGCGAGGTCATCGGTCCGGCCGGCAGCGAGGCGCAGATGTTGCCGCCCACGGTGGACATGTTCCAGATCTTGAACGAAGCCACGAACGAATCGCAGCAGGGCCGCACCAGCTCCAGCGCCGGCCACTTGTCCGCCAGCCTGGCGGCGCCATCGGCTCCGATCGCGGCCGCGTGGACCGGTGAGTCGGGCAGTTCGTAGAGGGTGGCGATGAGGCAGGTGGCAGCGAGTTCGATGCCGTCGTCGTTGACGGTGATCGGCTCCCAGCCGGCCGAGCCGATGTCCAGCAGGCGGCGCAAGGTGGAGCTGCCGTAGGAAAACAGCACGGTTCCGCCGGCGAGCCAGGCATCGCCTTCGCGCCAGTCGCCGGGATCCGTGGTGGGAACCACGGCCTCGATTGTGTTCATGTCCATGGAGGGACTCCTATATATACGTAACGTTATGGTCTGCCGCTGAGCACCAGCGAGGCGCCGGTGCGGACGGGGCCGCTGCCGGGAACGGGCACGCCGCTGTGGATCGGCCCGTTGCGCCGGGACAGCGGGAGTCCCGTGGCGGCCGGGTTGCGCGAGGCGATGATGTGGGCGTTGATGGACACCGCCACCTCTGCGGGAGTGACGGCCTGCAGGTCCAGCCCGATCGGCGAATGCAGCCGGGCCAGTGCCTGCGGTGACACGCCTTCCGCCAGCAGGTCCCGCACCCGCTGGGCATGGCTGCGCTGCGAGCCCATCGCGCCCAGGTAGGCCAGGTCCAGCTCCAGTGCCGTGCGCAGCAGCGGGATGTCGAACTTGGGATCGTGCGTGAGGACGCAGACCACCGTCCTGGCATCGACGCGTCCGGCTGCAGCCTCGCCGGCCAGATACCGGTGCGGCCAGTCGCAGACCACTTCGTCTGCTGCCCCGAACCGCCGCTGCTGGGTAAAGGCGGGCCGGGCATCGCACAGCGTCACCCGGTAACCGAGCAGTTTCGCGGCCGGCAGCAGGGCCTCGCTGAAATTGTTGGCGCCGAAGACCAGCAGCCGCGGCGGCGGCAGCCGGGTCTCCACCAGCAGCGCCGGCGGTTCGTCCCCGCAATCAACTTCCGACGGCGACAGCCGCAGCAGCCCGCTGACCCCTTGCCGGAGCAGCCCCGCGAGCTGCACCCCCGCGGACCGGGCCGCGGCGGCGGAGCCGGTCAGGGACTCCAGCTCCTCCGCAAAGTCTCCGGGCAGGAACTGCTGCGGGTCTGTCACGAGCACCGCGCCGCTGCCGCCGGCATCGACCCGCCGCACCACGGCCAGCGGCTCCTGGGGCCCGAGCGCCGCCAGCCGGGGGAGCGCGGCACCCAACCGCGCCCCGCCGTCGTCGTTGGTAGTCGCTTTTACGGGCTGGAGGTGGATGCCCAGCTCGCCGCCGCAGGTCAATCCGACGGCGAAGGCGTCCCCGGGGCTGTAGCCAAAATGCTCCGTCCGCGGCCGCTGGTCCGCGATGGCGTCCAGCGCAGCGGCGACAACGGCGCCCTCCACGCAGCCGCCGGAGAGCGAGCCGAGCACGCTGCCGCTGCCGGAGACCAGCATGGAGGTGCCTACCGGGCAGGGAACGGAACCGCTGGCGGCAATGACGGTGGCCACGGCGTAGTTGTCCCCGGCTGCCTCCAGCCAGGCGCCGAGCTCCGCACCAAGATTCAGCATTGGTGTTGTCCTTTCAGTCCGCGGCCGGTGCCGGAGCCTGCCGGCACCGGCCGCAGCGGTTATCCGCCGAGCAGCGTGCTGATCGGGCCGCGGGCGAAGTAGACCAGGAACCCTGCCGCCACCACCCACATCAGCGGATGGATCTTCTTCGCGCGCCCGCTGGCCGAGTTGACCAGGACCCAGACGATGAAGCCCACGCCGATGCCGTTCGCAATCGAGTAGGTCAGCGGCATGGTGATCATGGTCAGGAAGGCGGGCATGCCCACGGAGAACTTCTTGAAGTTGATCTCGCGGATCTGCGCGCTCATCAACGTACCGACGACGACGAGGGCCGAGGCCGCCACCTCGATCGGCACCACGCTGGTGAGCGGCGTCAGGAACATGGCGCCGAGGAAAAGCACGCCGGTGACCACCGAGGCCAGCCCGGTGCGGGCGCCCTCGCCGATGCCGGCGGCGGAATCGACGTAGACGGTGTTGGAGGAGCCGGAGGTGGCACCGCCGGCCACTGCGCCGATGCCCTCAACGATGAACGCCGACTTCAGCCGCGGGAAGGTGCCGTCCTTGTGCGCCAGCCCGGCACTCTTGGCCAGGCCCGTCATGGTGCCCATGGCGTCGAAGAAGTTGGTGAAGACCAGCGTGAAGACCAGCATGGTGGCTGCCAGTCCGCCGATCCGGGCGAAGGAGCCGAAGACGTCGAACTCTCCCACCAGGGTCAGGTCCGGGACCGCGAAGATCTGGCCGGCGAGCACCGGGGTGTTCAGATGCCAGCCGCCCGGATTGGTGTCGGACGCCGGCCCCAGCTGCAGTGTGGCTTCGAGGACCGCGGCCAGGACCGTGGTGGCGACGATGCCGATCAGGATGCCGCCCTGGACCTTGCGGGCTACCAGGATGCCGATGATCAGCAGCCCGGCCACGAAGACCAGGGTGGGCACCGAGGTGATGGAACCGTTGTTGCCCAGCTGGACGGGCGGGCCGCCCTCGGTGGCGCGGACAAAGCCGGAGTCCACAAAGCCGATGAAGGTAATGAACAGGCCGATGCCCACGGTGATGGCGGCCTTCAGATCCTTGGGGATGGCGCGGAAGATCGCGGTCCGGGCACCGGTCATGCCGAAGATGACAATCAGGACGCCGTTGATCACCACCAGGCCCATGGCTTCGGGCCAGGTGACGTCCTGGATGACGGCGACGGCGAGGAAGGAGTTGATGCCGAGGCCTGCTGCGAGGCCGAAGGGCAGGTTGGCGATCAGGCCGAAGAGGATGGTCATCACGCCGGCGGTCAGTCCGGTGACGGCGCCGACCTGCGCGGCCGGCAGCCAGTTTCCGGCCACGTCCACGGGAGCGGAATCGGCGCCGAAGCCGCCGAGGATCAGGGGGTTGAGGATGACGATGTACGCCATCGTGAAGAACGTGACCAGGCCGCCGCGGAATTCGCGCCCCAGGCTGGAGCCGCGCGCGGTGATCTGGAAGTAGCGGTCGACGAGTCCGCGGGGTTGCAGGCCGGCCGGGGGAGTGCCCAGTGTGCCGGGAGCGCCCTGCTGGACATTGCCGGTGCCGGTGCTGGTACGGGTTCTGGGCTGGATTATGGCCATGACGGCACCGCCTCAGTAATCGATCCGGATCGCCAGGCTGTTCCATATATTGAAGGGTTCGAGATGCCCTGTGTCCCCTGGTTCGCCGGTCTCGCGGACCACGGGCATCAGCCGGCGCTCCACCGGGGTGTCGAAGTAGTCGTAGAAGACGGCGTCATCAAACCCCGCGCGGGCGGCATCGTGGCGGTCCGCGGCAAAGACCACGCGGTCGATCCGTGCCCAGAGCGAGGAGGCCAGGCACATCGGGCAGGGTTCGCAGCTGGAGTAGAGTACGGCTCCGCTCAGGTCGAACGTGCCCAGGCCCTGGCAGGCGGTGCGGATGGCGGTGACTTCGGCGTGCGCGGTGGGATCGTTGTTCGCGGTGACGCGGTTGACGCCCTCGAAAATCTGCCCGTCCGCGGCAACCACGATGGCGCCGAAGGGCCCGCCGGCATTGCGGACATTGTTGGAGGCGATTTCGACGGCCTTGGCCAGATATTGGCTGGTGGAGATGGTGGTGGTATTCATGGTGGCGACTCCCTGTGATCGGGAAGCGGGCCACGGCATGGCACCAGACTGGCGCGGGCGGCGACCTCAGCTTCGACGATTGCTGTTTAGGTTAGTAGCGCCCGGTAGATAGCTCCCGTAGATGGGAACCCGCCTTTGGCAAGAAAAACTCTAACAGCTCACAGTGACTGAGGCCACACCTTTTGTGGAATTTCTTTTTTGGGATGTGAAAAAGCGTTGGAACCTAGCTCGCCGCGGCCGCGTTCAGCTGCGCCGAGATCTGCTCCGCGGCACTCTGCAGGAGCGGCACCGCCCGCTTGGCAAAGGCATCATCAACCCGCGAAACGGGTCCCGAAACGGAGATGGCCATGGGGGTCGGAGCATCCGGTACGGCCATCGCGAAGCAGCGTACGCCGATTTCCTGCTCCTGCTCATCGATGGAGTAGCCGCGCTCGCGGATGTTCTTCAGTTCCAGCATGAGGTCGGAGATGTTGCCGATGCTCATCTCGGTGGGTGTCGGCATGCCGGCACGCGTGACGATGTCGCGGACGGTGTCGTCTTCCAGCTGGGCGAGAATGGCCTTGCCGACGCCGGTGTCGTGGGTATGGGCGCGGCGGCCGACTTCGGTGAACATGCGCATGGAGTGCGGCGACGGAACCTGGGCGATGTAGACCACCATCTCGGAGTCCAGTACCGCCATGTTCGCCGATTCGCCCAGCGTCTCAACCAGCTTCTTCAGGTGCGGACGGGCGAGGGAGCCAAGCTGCTTGTTGGCCACTTCGCCCAGGCGGATCAAGCGCGGGCCCAGCGAGTACCGCCGGTTGGCGAGCTGCCGGACGTAGCCCAGCGAAACCAGGGTGCGCAGCAGCCGGTGAATGGTCGGCAGGGGCAGCGAGGTGAACGACGACAGCTCACTCAGGGTGACCTCTCCGCCGGCATTGGTAATGAGCTCGAGCAGCTCGAAAGCCCTCTCGACTGACTGGACGCCTCCGCTGGCTTTCTCTGCCATGGGAACTCACTCTCACATTGCTTGAAAATATCCACTTCGTGGAACTGCTCTCTCAAACATACCGCAAACTGCTGCTTAATTTCCGCCTGTCGAAAGAAAATGTTGCGGAGGTGGTTGTATTTCCACTTCTTAGATAATAATATCCATAATACGGAAACTACTTAGGCCGGTTCGGCCCCAGAAACAGAGGAGAATCAATGGCGACTCCCAGCCCCGGGTACTCGATAACCCTGCGTGTGGAAACCCCTGCAAGCTTCACCGCTACCAGCGAGCTCGCAGCCGCTGTTGCTGCCGCCGGTGCAGCCATCACGGCACTTGATGTGACCGAAAGCCACCACGACAGCATGGTCGTGGACATCAGCTGCAACACCGTCGACGCCGCCCACGGCGAGCGGGTCAGCGCTGCGCTGGACGAGCTCGACGGCGTGCAGGTCCGCAAGGTCAGCGACCGCACCTTCCTCATGCACCTCGGCGGCAAGCTGGAGGTTGTCCCCAAGGTTCCCCTGCGCAACCGTGACGATCTGTCCCGCGCCTACACCCCCGGCGTCGCACGCGTTTGCATGGCCATCGCCGAGAACCCGGACGACGCCCGCCGCCTGACGGTCAAGCGCAACACCATCGCCGTGGTCACGGACGGCTCCGCCGTACTGGGGCTGGGCAACATCGGGCCTGCCGCCGCGCTGCCGGTAATGGAAGGCAAGGCCGCCCTGTTCAAGCAGTTCGCCGACGTCGACGCCTGGCCGGTCTGCCTGGACACCCAGGACACCGAGGAGATCATCAAGATCGTCAAGGCCCTGGCGCCGGTCTACGGCGGTGTGAACCTGGAAGACATTGCAGCTCCGCGCTGCTTCGAGATCGAACAGCGCCTGCGCGATGAGCTCGACATTCCGGTCTTCCACGATGACCAGCACGGTACCGCGATCGTCACGTTGGCCGCGCTGCAGAACGCGCTGAAGGTAGTCCACAAGAAGATCGAGGACGTGAAGATTGTGGTGGCCGGCGTCGGTGCCGCGGGCAACGCGATCATCCAGCTGCTGAAGGCACAGGGCGCGCTGAACATCATCGCCTGCGGCCGCAACGGTGCCATCAGCCGCACCGAGACCTACACCGATGCACACCGGACCTGGCTGGCAGAGAACACGAACCCGGACAACTTCACTGGAACCTTGCACGACGCCGTGGCCGGCGCCGACGTCTTCATCGGCGTCAGCGGACCGAACGTGCTGGGCGAGGAGCAGGTGGCCACCATGGCCGACGACGCCATCATCTTCGCGATGGCCAACCCGGATCCCGAGGTGGACCCGGCGATCGCGGCGAAGTACGCCGCCGTCGTCGCTACCGGACGCAGCGACTTCCCCAACCAGATCAACAACGTGCTGGCCTTCCCCGGCTTCTTCCGCGGGCTGCTCGACGCCGGTGTCGCGGACATTACGCCCGAGATGCTGGTCGCCGCGGCCCACGCCATTGCGGATCGTGTGTCAGGCGAAGAGCTCAACGCCAGCTTCATCATTCCCAGTGTTTTCGACCCCCACGTGGCATCCGACGTCGCCGCAGCTGTAGCGTCGGCCGCAGCGGCCAAGTAAAGGAAGGCAACATCATGACTCTCACCGTGACCAACAACGCACCAGTAGCCGGCGCCGAAAGGATCCTGACGGCCGAAGCCCTGGGGTTCGTGGAAAAGCTGCACCAGAAGTTCGCCGTCACGCGCGACGGCCTGCTGGCGGACCGCGTGACCAACCGGCAGAAGGCCGCGGCCTCCGGCGGACTGGACTTCCTGCCCGAAACCAAGCATGTCCGCGAGGGCGACTGGAAGGTCGCACCGGCGCCGGAGAAGCTGCAGGACCGCCGGGTGGAAATGACCGGACCGGCGTCGCCGGCGAAGATGGCCATCAACGCGCTGAACTCCGGCGCCAAGGTCTGGCTGGCCGACCTGGAAGATGCTTCCACGCCCACCTGGCCCAACGTCATCGACGCACTGGCGAACCTGACCGCCGCCGCACGCGGTGAGCTCGCGTTCACCTCGCCCGAAGGCAAGGAGTACCGGCTGCGCACCGACGCCCCGCTGGCCACCGTGGTCATGCGCCCGCGCGGCTGGCACCTGCCGGAAAAGAACATCCAGATCGACGGCCAGCCGGCTGTCGGCGCGCTGGTGGATTTCGGCCTGCACTTCTTCCACAACGCGCAGTACCTCTTGGAGCGCGGTGACGGTCCCTTCTACTACCTGCCGAAGACCGAGAGCTACCTCGAGGCCCGGCTGTGGAACGACATCTTCTCCTTCGCCGAGGCCGAGCTGGGCCTGCCGCAGGGTTCGGTCCGCGCCACGGTGCTGATCGAAACCATTCCGGCCGCGTTCCAGATGGACGAGATCCTGTACGAACTGCGCGAGCACGCCTCCGGCCTGAACGCCGGCCGCTGGGACTACCTGTTCAGCATCATCAAGTACTTCCGCGAGGCCGGCGAAAGCTTCGTCATGCCGGACCGTGCCTCCGTGGCGATGACGGCCCCCTTCATGCGCGCCTACACCGAACTGCTGGTCAAGACCTGCCACCGCCGCGGCGCCTTCGCCATGGGCGGCATGGCCGCGGTCATCCCGAACCGCAAGGAACCCGAAGTCACCGAACAGGCCTTCGCCAAGGTCCGCGCCGACAAGACCCGCGAAGCGAACGACGGCTTCGACGGTTCCTGGGTCGCCCACCCGGATCTGGTCCCGGTCTGCCGCGAGATCTTCGACTCGGTGCTGGGCGAGAAGCCCAACCAGGTGGACCGCCTTCGCGACGAGGTCGAGGTCACCGCGGCCCAGCTGCTGGACGTGTCCTCCGCCCAGGGCGAGGTCACCGAGGCCGGCCTGCGCCTGAACCTCTACGTGGCCGTTGCCTACACCGCCGTGTGGATCTCCGGCAACGGCGCGGTCGCCATCCACAACCTGATGGAGGACGCCGCCACCGCGGAGATTTCCCGCACCCAGGTCTGGCAGCAGCTGCACAACAAGGTCACGCTGGCCGACACCGGCAACACCGTCACGCGGGAGCTGGTGGAGCGCATCCTCACCGAGGAGACCGAGAAACTGCGCGGTGAAATTAACGACGCCGACAAGTTCGCCAAGTACTACGAGCCGGCCAGCAAGCTGATCGCGGACCTGACGATCGGCGAAGGGGACTTCGTGGAGTTCCTGACGCTTCCGGCCTACGAGCTGGTTTCCTGATGGCGGCCAAGCTCGCCCTCTCCGGCGCCGTCGCGGCCAGGATCGACGCGGACCTGGCGGCCACCGATAAGCTGCTGTCCGCCGCCTACCCGGGCGAGGGCGGCGGCCGCCAGCCGGTGCACACGGTCTACGTCCCGGCCGACTCGTTCACCCTGGACCTGGCCGCACGCTGGGGCGGGGACGCGCTGGCCGCGGTGAAGGAACACGGCGGCCTGGAGCAGCTGGCAACCTCCCTCGGCCTGGGGGAGAGCGCCCAGCTGGCCGAACTGGTCCGCCGCAAGCTCGAAAGCGAGCCCATCGAGGACCTGCGGCTGGACTTCGAAGACGGCTACGGCAACCGCGCGGACGAGGAAGAGGACGCCGACGCGCTGAAGGCCGGTGCCCTCGTGGCGCAGGCCGTCGCCGCCGGCACCGCTCCGCCGTTCATCGGCATCCGGTTCAAGTGCTTCGAAGAGCCCACCCGGGCCCGTGGCCTGCGCACGCTGGACCGGTTCATCGGCGCCCTCGTGGAGGAGTCCGGAGAGCGCGGCCTGCCTCAGGGCCTGGTGCTGACGCTGCCCAAGGTCAGCACGGTGGCCCAGGTGCAGGCTATGGTCTTCGCTTGCGAGCAGCTGGAGCAGGCGCATAACCTGCCCGCGGGACGCCTGCGCTTCGAGGTGCAGATGGAAACCCCGCAGCTGATCCTGTCCGCGGACGGCACGGTCCCGGTGGCGCAGCTGATCCACGCCGGCGCCGGCCGGGTCAGCTCGCTGCACTACGGCACCTACGACTACAGCGCGTCGCTGGGCATTGCGGCCGCCTACCAGTCCATGGAGCACCCGGCGGCGGACTACGCCAAGGCCGTCATGCAGGTGGCCGTGGCCGGCACCGGCGTGCACCTCTCGGACGGGTCCACCAACATCCTGCCGCTCGGCGATGCGGAGAATGTGGCCAAGGCCTGGGCGCTGCACGCACGCCTGGTCCGCCGGCACCTGGAACGCGGCATCTACCAGGGCTGGGACCTGCACTCGGCCCAGTTGCCCACCCGCTTCCTGGCCACCTACGCCTTCTACCGCGACGGCTTCGAGGCTGCCGCGGTCCGGCTGAAGAACTATGTCCACGGCATCGACAGCGCCATCATGGATGAACCGGCCACGGCCCGCGCCCTGGCCCGCTTCCTCCACCGCGGACTGGTCTGCGGCGCCGTCGAAAGCAACGAGTTCGAGCGCCTGGCCGAGGTGTCCGTCGCCCAGCTCGAGGCCATCGCCCATCCCCAATCCGCTTCCACCAGCGAGGAAACCCATGACTAAGCAGAACACGCAGTACTTCGCCAACCCGGCCGGCCACCCGCCGCAGACGGACCTGCTGACGGACCGCGCCATCGTCACCGAGGCCTACACGGTGATCCCGCGCGGCGTCATGCGCGACATCGTCACCAGTGTGCTGCCCGACTGGGAGGATACCCGCGTCTGGATCCTCAACCGCCCGGTCGCCGGCGGCGCCACCACCTTCGCCCAGTACCTGATGGAGGTCGCCCCGGGCGGCGGTTCGGCCAAGCCCGAGGCGCAGAGCACGGTCGAGGGCTTCATCTTCGTCGTCGACGGCGAACTCAGCGTCACTATCGAAGGCGAAAACCGCGTCCTGGCCCCCGGCGGCTTTGCCTACGCGCCGGCCGGTTCCCAGTGGCAGGTGAAGAACGACGGCGGTGCTGCCGCCAAGTTCCACTGGATCCGCAAGGCCTACCAAGCCCTCGAGGGCTACACCGCGAAGCCGGTATTCGGCAACGAGCAGGACCTTGAGCCCAACCCGATGCCGGGCACGGACAACAAGTGGCGCACCACCCGGATGCTGCCGGTCGATGACCTGGCGTACGACATGCACATCAACATCGTCACGTTCGAGCCGGGCGCCTCCATCCCGTTCGCCGAAACGCATGTCATGGAGCACGGCCTGTACGTGCTTGAGGGCAAGGCGGTCTACCGGCTGAACGAGGACTGGGTCGAGGTGCAGGAAGGCGACTACATGTCGCTGCGCGCGTTCTGCCCGCAGGCCTGCTACGCCGGCGGCCCGTCCAACTTCCGCTACCTGCTGTACAAGGACGTGAACCGCCAGATCGTTCTCTGACGAACACAACCGGCCGCTGCGGCCGGACAAGACTGCTCCGCCCCCGTTTGAGAGTCCGGGGGCGGAGCTATTTTGCTTTAATTAGGCGATTCCCCGGGCTCCCAGCGCAGCAGGTCGCCGGGCTGGCAATCGAGTACCTCGCAGAGG